>CAWJVO010000016.1:0-119369 GCA_963846325.1 uncultured bacterium | reverse complement strand
AAACACCTTCTATGCCCTGGAATCAGAAACTCCGGCGGAGTTCAGGAAAACGGAGGAAAGTCTTTTCGAGGAAGAAAAGGAAGTCCTTCCCAGAGAAAAAAGGATCTGCCTTTAGGCGTGTCTTTTTACAGACGTGGTTCTGGACACGTTGGGGAAGATTCAGGGAGGAAGAAGTAGAAGTTCGCTTTTTGCCCAACGGGTGTGTGGAGCATACGCTGATCCATCTGAGAAATGAAGGCGGCAAGTTCTACACCCTTGAAATCAACCCCGTGGCACAGGGTCTTATCAAAACCCATGAAGGCTATATTGAACAGAAAAGGTAAGGAACACGGTTTCACGCTTCTTGAAATCATCATTTGTCTCTCGGGCTCATTGCGCTGGTCCTGGTGGCCGTCTTTCACCTTCAGGCGCAGAACCTGGACCTTCAGTCTGAAGCGCAGTTCATGACCACGGCGACCTGCCTTCTTCAGGAAAGCGTCTGCCGCAGATCCAGGCCCAGGAAAACATCGAGGAGGAAGGACACTGGGGATTTCGGCAAAGACTATCCGACTACACTTACAAACAGGAAGTCAGTGAGGTGCCGGACACGGAGATCCTCTACAAGGTGAGAGTGGCCGTGGTGCTCGAAAGATAGGCCCGCAAGGATCTATGGCTCGAAACGTATCTGTACCGGCAAAAGATATGAAGGGCTTCACCCTTCTGGAAGTGCTCGGTCTCCATGGCGATCCTCGTCATTGTCATGGCGGCCTGTACAGCGCCTACACCACGAATGTGGAGGCCATTAGATCCGCGACCACAACCCGAGAGGTCCACCAGACGCGCTAGGATCGTGCTCGACCGATGACCAAGGACCTTCAGTCGGCGCTGATCGAGGTGACGGTTCCCTCGAAGGATCAAGCTGGGCCTCGACTCGGCGAAGACCGTCAGATCGACGGGAGGCGGGCGGACCGCATTGACTTCACCACCGTGACCCACCTGCCCCTGACCGAAAAGGGGCCGGCAAGCGATCTGTGTGAAATCGGCTACGTGAGGATGAGGATCCAGAAGCGAAGATCCTTGTTCCTTTCAGGCGGGACGACTCCGGCGCGGATGAGGACTTCACCCAGGGCGGATCGCTCCAGGAAATGGCGAGAAACGTGATGGAATTCAACCTGACCTACCTGGATTCCAGGGGCGAGGAAGTCGGACAAGTGGAACACCCTGGAAGGAACGCCCGCCTTCGGGCTTCCGGTGCTCATCCGGGTCCGGTTGGTGCTGAGGATCAACCTCAATCGCGAACATGTGTTCAGCACTGCCATTCACCCGGAAGCTGGCGGAGATGATGAAGGAGAGATGAGGCCGAAACCCGAATGTCGAATATCGAACAAGGTTTACCCGCCTCCGGCGGCGCCAGAGGCGACCTGGGGAATATCGAATAATGAAGTTGAACCTGTTCTGTTCTTTCCTCCGGCGTTCGATACTCCTTATTCGATATTCTGCGGTTCGATTTCGAGCGTCTCTCGATCATTCACGGAGGTTTCAAGCTTAATACTCTAAAGACCGAGCGCGGTACGGCCTTGGTGCTCACGCTGCTCATCATCATTACCCTCGCGGGGTTGACCCTGGGCTTCTCGAGCGAATCCGGTGTGGAATTGACCCTGGCGGCTACTCAAAGGACCACGCGAAGGCCTATCCTAACTCGCCCGTTCCGGGGTCGAGATCGGGCTGGAGGTCTGGCCATGGTGAAGATTTCGATATGGACATATTCAACGAGGAATGGCGGCAGTTCAGGATCCATTCCCTCAGGCCGGAGCGCCGTCCAAGGAGGGGTCGCGTTTTACAGGCGGCATGATGGATGAAAACAGCAAGATCAATATCAATCTCCTCCGAAACAGCCAGGGCGAAATTGATGAAGAGAGAAGCGCAACTGCGAAGACTCTTCACAGCGCTGGGCGTGAAAGAGGAGCGGCTGAACCCGGGTTCTGGACTGGCTGGATGTGGACGACATCGAGAGGCAGGACGGGGCCGAAGGATACTTTTACCAGAATCTCGATGAACCCTACGCGTGCGACGGCCCGTTCCTCACGGTGGGCAGGTGTTTTTGGTGCAGGGATGCGGGACATCGAGCGTTTCGGAGAGAAAAAGGACCAAGAGGCTGATGGATTTCCTGGACCATCGCTCCCGACGGAAAGATCAATATCAACACGGCTCCGAGGGAAGTTCTTGAGAGCCTCAGCGAAGACATGGACAGTGCGCTGGCAGCTGAGATCAGTGGCCTATCGGAAGGAGGAGAGATTTGAGAGCATTGATGATTTGAGAAAAGTACGGGAATGGATGATCATCTCTTCGCCGAGATAGGGAATGGATCACGGTCGAGGATACTTACCATCAGCTTCGAGTCCAATGTGGATTGTAACGGGGCAATGACGAGGATCAAGGCGATCGCCAAAAGAGACGGAAGTAAAACGAGCCTAATTTACTGGCAAGTACTCTAATGATTATAAACCCGCTCAAAGATTTCTTGAAACCTGAGTATCTGGTCGGCCTCCAGGTGAAGGATGGCTTCATCGGGGCTGTTGAGGCTGTGTCGGGCTAAAGGGCCCTGAAATCGACAAAGCCGTGTTCAGAGAGGTGGCGACCCCGAGCTCGTTCAGGAGGAAATTAAGAAGCTTTTTAAGGAAGAGTCATTCAAAAAGGAGATGATCGTCACCTCCCTGCCGAGCTCAAAAGCCTTTATCCGGGAATCTCCCTGCCCCTCTCTCACCTCAAGCAGGTGGAAAAGATCATCAAGTATAGCAAGTGGAACCCTATCTCCCATGCCCCGTAGAGGACGTGCTCGTCGACTTCCTTCAGCCCGGGACGGACGGGGGCATCTTCACCTTCGGGGTCGAAAAAAGAAATATCTTGCAAACATCTTGCCCTTCTTGCCGTCAATCGAACCAAACACAGTAGCCATTCAAGCAGCGTCCTCTTTCCCTTTATCTATACAAACACGGTCACGAGTCTGAACAACCAATTGCCATCGTCAACCAAGACGGAGAGAGCCTTGGTAGTCCAGATTATCCTCCAGAAGAAACTCGATTTTCTCTTCGCATCCTGCCGGACAATATGGACCAGCTCGCGGACACCTTGCGATTTTACACGATGAAACGGCCCAGCCTCCCCGTGGGAGAAATCTCTCCTCGTTGGCAACGGATCTTCAGCGGCTGGAGAAAAGGCGCAAGCCCTGAATCCAGCATTGGGATCAAGACCATGCTGTGGCGGCCATTTGACGAGATGAGGGATAGGCTGGATCAAAGCATTTCCCTGCTACAGCCGAAACTTGGAGTGCCGCTCGGTCTGGCGATCGTGGTCATTTATGCGCCGGAAAAATCCCTGGACCTGAGGCGGGAGGAGTTTGTCCCCAAGACCTATTTCAACCTAAGGAAGATGTTCCTTTTCATGAGATTAGGCTGCTCCTTCTTTGCCGTGTTTCTTACCGTGAATGTCTATCAGAAAGCGTACTACCAGGAGAGACAGTACAACTGGATCCACGGGCCCAGATTCGGCAGGTTTTTGAGGACGATCTTCCTGATGCCGCTCAATTACCTGTAGGGGCCAGGAAGTGGCCCAGCTGGAACAGAGGATCACAGAGGAAATGAGCCAGTACCAGGGTCTGTGGAAGCAGCAGGAAGGGAAAAGATCCTGGACGTTCTCCTGTCCCTTTCAAGGGGTCCGTATCAGAAACTCTCCGGATGTACAGATGGGAAGCGTCTCTGTGGAGGGAAAAGATATCCGCATTGACGGCCGGACCGCTTCTTTCGAGGCGGTGGACAGGCTCCCAGCCGGCTCACCAAGGCTGGGCAGTTCAGAGAACATCAAGCTCGTGGGCGCTAGAATGGACAAAAAGGACAATGCGGTCACCTTCAATTTTGCGCTGGAGAAGCACTGATGAGTTGGACAGAAAGCAGATGACCTACGTCTTGGAGGACTGTTTCTCGCAGTCCTTCTCTTCTACTTGGTGGTGATATCTCCGGTCCTTTCCAAGCAGGAGCTTCTGAAGAGATATCACCGAAAGCAGGACTTGGTAGAGGTATCGGAGATTAAAGGAAAATTGCAGACCTTTCAAAGAGACGAGGAAGATACGTGCAGGACGCGATCAAAGGGCGCGGTAGTTTCACCCTTGCTTCCTATATTCGAAGCGGTCACGCGGGAGATCGGCATGGATCAGCGGATCCAGTACGTAAGCCGGTCTCGTTTCCTGAGGGGGAAGGGAAACTCAAACCTGAAGGAATCGAAATCAGCCCTGACGGTGTGAACATGGAACAGCTGGTGAACTTTCTCTACAGGATTGAATACTCGGGAAAGCTTCTTCATGTCAAACGCATCAAGATCTTGAGAGCCTCCAAGGGAAAAAGACAAGTCTTCTGAAGTGACCCCTGGTGGAACACTTATAACCCTGTAGAGCCGATACCAAACCATTATAGGGAAGTTCAGAAAACGAATTTATCCCATCATCATAAACGATAAATGCTTTTTCATTGCATCTTGTTGCCGGTCTCCTTTGTGCAGAAAATCGCAATGATTGAAAAAGATGAGGTAAAAGAAAGCCGATGGAATTACTCGGAGATTCAAAATTTTTTTGACTACCAAAACTAGAACATAATATCAAACACGGTAGCTGCGCCATCGGAGGCAGGAACCTGGTTGGATTGATTCGGTGGATCATGCGAAAGATGCTCGACAGGGTGAGAATCCTGGAGAGTAAAGAGGAAGCCTCTGCAGCGCCAGCTTGTTTCGGGATGCGAAGATCCCGCGAATGATGGGAAGGCGCTCCGTGTT
The DNA here is from genome assembly GCA_963846325.1 of uncultured bacterium. Classification (GTDB taxonomy): domain Bacteria; phylum Krumholzibacteriota; class Krumholzibacteriia; order Krumholzibacteriales; family Krumholzibacteriaceae; genus SSS58A. Next base: position 114,569 of record CAWJVO010000016.1, on the reverse strand, counting down.
CGGCCCGTCAGGAGACAGAATCCTCTGGATAGGGTTCTGTAAGGTGATCACGGGAACCACTCCTATTCACGATGTTTATTTTCCTTTGGAGAACCGATGATGAAGAATATGGGAACTGAGTCGTTTGGGAAAAAGCTGGTTTTCATGATGGTTTTCTTTCTCATCGCCTGGTTTTCTCCCCAGGTGTGGGGCGGGGATGACTCTGCTATAGTGAGGGTCAATATCGCGTTTAAGACCCAGAAGTATTCCTTGAATGCAGGGAGTATTGCTGCGGTCCATGGTGCCAAAAAAGTGATCGAAAACCCCTCGATAAATGTTGCTACGTATACGATTGATCGAGGGAGGTACGCGGCATTCCAAGCAGAACTCCTGGAGAACAGGAACCATCGCTTTCATTGAACGGGACGTGCTTCGATTCATCCCAATTGTGGAGGAACCCGTCAGGATAAGCTTCATTCCGAATGATCCACGCTATCCGCAACAATGAGAGTTACCTATTACATTGACGCGAGAGGCTTGGGAATATGAACAACTTTCAGGCCGACCCGAGGTGATCGTCGCTGTGATCGACACAGGGATCAACTACTACCACCCGGACCTCATTGCCAGCGTTGGATCTTTCCATCGACCTGGGATTTTGTGAACAACGATGATGATGCCATGGATGATAATGGGCATGGCACTCACTGTTCGGGCATCATCGCCGGGGGGTTTAACAATGGCACAGGCGTTGCGGGGCTTCAGAATGTAACCCTAATGGCCGTCAAAGGTCTCAATGCGGCTGGAACGGGGTGGGACTCAGCGCTTTGGCCCATGGCATCACCTATGCCACGATCATGGTGCCAAGGTTCTAAGCGACAGCGGGGCAGCACGGGCTCCTCACGAACGCTGGCACGCGCTACCTACTACGCTTACAGCCATGGAGGTTGTGGTTGTGGCTGCAGCTGGAAATAACGGATCCAACGATAAGTTCTATCCGGCTGCGTATCCCTGGGTCATGGGCGTGGCCGCCCTAGGAGATTGTGAAACACGGGCATGACAGTAACTACGGTTCAGAAAATGTTTTTGTCTCTGCGCCTGGAAGCAACATATGGTCCACCTACCTCAACGGCTCATATGCATCGCTAAGCGGCACTTCGATGGCATGCCCCCATGTATCTGCTGTTGCAGCGATGTGGATCAGCGCCTTTTGGGACTATGTTGAACTCAAACCCCGCACGGTCATGTGGTTGCTGACTTCTACGGCAGATGATCTCGGTGACCCCGGAAGGGATCCCTACTACGGGCAGGGCCGGGTGGCTATGTTCCCTTGGGATGACTAAAGTCGCTGCAGGATCAATATGCTGAGCCGCTCGTGGAATTCCTTTTAGCTCGGAAAGAACATAATCCAGTGTGGGTATGTTTTTGCCACAATATGTAAAAAAATTCCCTATAAAGCGGTAAATGTCTACCCACTCTTTGCTTTCCATTTTTCATGGAGCTAGCAATTTGAAATTACTATCATATTTTTTGAAGGCTTTATTAGAAAAATGGTATGGATATTGCGATTAATATACTAGTTTAACCGAATGCTGGGCTTTAGGCCCAGTGGCGGACGTACTGTCGTTGTCTGATACTCAACCTAAATTTCATTCGTGTTGAGAGTAACCTTTCAGCCCAACCTAAATTTTATCGTTCTGGAGAGTAATCGCTCCAAGAACGGAGGCCCCGCGGAATAGCCCGGCAGGAGATAAAAGATGTTGAATGGTTGAGCTCGCAGGCGGATGAGACTGCAATTCTCTCACGGCCCGTGAGAGAATTGAGGGAGGTGGCGGCGGATGGGAAGCAGATCCAGCAAGCGGACAGATTCCAATCATCAATTGTTCCGACAGAAAAGAGCGTCATCCAGAAATCCGGCGGAGAGGTCGTCGGCCTTCCCGCTGGTTACGGCGAATTGCTGGGGGAGATCAAGGCCAGAATCGCCCGGTCCAGGATCGAAGCTGCCCTGGCGGCCAACCATGCGCTGATCGATCTGTACTGGCATATCGGGAGGTCGATAGTCGAGCGCCAGAAGCTTCAAGGATGGGGCAATTCCGTGGTGGAGCGGCTTGCAAGAGATATTCAGGCAGCGTTTCCGGGAATCTCGGGGTTCTCCCGGCAGAACATCTGGACAATGCGCGCCTTCTATCTGGCTTATACAGAAGAAGTTACAATTCTCTTACGACCCGTAAGAGAATTGCCCGACGCAAATCTCTCACAGCCTGTGAGAGAATTGAACGGGGTAATTCTGCCACAGCCCGTGGCAGAATCGAACGGCGAGAATCTGCCATCGGCTATGAAGCAAATCCCTTGGGGCCACAACCTCGAGCTGATATTCAAGCTGAAGGATCCTGCCCGCCGCCTCTGGTATGCGCAAAGAGCGGTGGAGCACGGCTGGTCCCGCGCCGTGCTCATACACCAGATCAAGTCCCGGCTCTACGAGCGTCAGGGCGGCGCCGTGACCAACTTCGACGCGGCTCTGCCGCCTGCTCAATCTGACCTCGCCAAACAGGCGATCAAGGACCCCTATGTTTTTGATTTTCTGACGATGTCCGCCGACGCGGCCGAGCGGGATCTCGAACGAGGACTCGTCGAGCACATTCGAAAGTTCTTGCTGGAGCTGGGCGTCGGATTTGCCTTTGTCGGCAGTCAGTACCCTATCGAAGTCGCCGGCGACGATTTCTACGTTGATCTGCTTTTCTATCACCTTCGCTTGAGATGTTTTGTCGTGATCGAGCTCAAGGCCGGCGCATTCAAACCCGAAGACGCCGGCAAGATGAGCTTCTATCTCGCGGCCGTTGACGACGCCCTGAAACATCGCGACGATAAACCGACCATAGGAATCGTCCTGTGCGGCACGAAGAAGAGGCTCATCGCCGAATACGCGCTGCGAAACATGAGCGCGCCCATCGGTGTCTCGGAATACCGGTTGGCCACGACGCTGCCCGAGGACCTGAAAGGGAGTCTGCCGAGCGTCGAAGAGCTGGAATCGGAGCTTCGAAAATCGCGCGGCAGATAGGCGGGGCGGTAGCATTCAAATATGAGGACGCTGCCCCTGCAATTGACGGCATTGCTCCAGGCGAAGGCGCGTGATCTCGCGCCACCCTACGGCGTCCTGTGGAACCTCCAGTAGATGGTGAAGGGGATCCCCGTCACGCCCGTCAGGTTCAAGGTATCCGCCTCGAACTCGTAGCTGAATGCCATGAACTCGTCGTTTGGATTGGGCGTGGACATTACGAAGAGCATCGAGTCGTTGACGGACCATATGTAGGGATTGGAAGTCGAAGCGACTACCATCGTGTCGCGATTGATGAAGTCCCACTGCATGTTGAGGTATATGTTGTCGGGATTCCCGTTGAGAGTCGACTCGAAGACGACCCACGAGCCGAGAAAGGCATCCGAAGGTTCAAGGCAGGGCACCAGCTTGGGGCACGTGGGACAATCCTCGTCCTCGCTGCACGCGAAGATGCACGCGAGCGCGAGAACGAGCGCGGCGAGGACGAGCAGGCGGGCGGGGAACGTTTTCATCGTTGCCACCTCCATAAAATGCGGGCACACTGTACGGGTATGGGCGAGCGCCCCCATTCTACACCCGAACGGAGGATTATGAAACCCGTACTTTCGATTATCGTTGTGGCGGCGGCGCTGTCGCTGGGCCGCGGCGGCGGAGAGGCGCCGGCGGGCCCGGCATTCGCAAAGGTCCCGGCCGACAGCCTCGTGGCGCACATCGACAGGTATCGCGACGCCGGGGTCGAGGTGGAAGGCCTCATCGTTCACGTGTGCGGCGTGGACGGGAGGAAGATGAAGCTCATGACCGCGGGCGGCGCGATCATCAAGATCGTGCCGCGGGATTCGAGCGGCGGCTTCGACGAGTCGTTCTACAAGAAGACGGTCAGGGTCCGGGGGATCGCGATGGAATCCCGCGTCGAAAGCTCGTACGTCGACAGGATGGAAAGCGAAAAGGCGCTCCTCTGCCACATCGACCACACCCCGTGCAGGGATTCCACGTGGGTGAGCGGAAAGAGAGCGTCGGGCGCGGCGGATTCGCTTTCGAGGCGGGACGTCGCGAGATTGAGGGACGCGATGGAGCGGACGGGGAAGAGCTATGTCTCCGTGGTGACCGTCGTCGCGGAGCGGGTCGAGATCGTCGGAGAGCCGCCGAAGAAATAGCCGGCCCGTTTACAGACAATGAGTTACAAACTTGAAGTCACAAATTGCAACTTCAAGTTTGATCCGAGGTGGCCGCAATTTGCGGCCACCTCCGCCCTCTTGACAAATCCTGGTTCGTGCCGTAACATCCGCTTCGTGCGATGGGGTTTGGGAGGTGGTGGCGGATGGTTAGCGAATCCAGCGAGCGAGACGATCTCCATTCATCAATTGTCCAGGCCGACAGAATCGAGCAGCGAATTCTGCTTATTCGAGGAGAAAAGGTGATTCTCGATGTCGACCTTGCCACTTTGTACGGCGTTACCACAAAACAACTCAATCAACAGGTGAAGCGAAACAGAAATCGATTCCCGCCAGATTTTATGTTCAAATTGCTTCCAGAGGAGAAGAAAGAGGTGGTCACAAATTGTGACCTCCTTGGTAATATCAAATATTCCAATGTGTTGCCCCTTGCCTTCACCGAGCACGGCGCCATTATGGCCGCCTCCGTACTCAACACTCCCCGCGCTGTCGAGATGAGTGTCTTCGTCGTTCGCGCCTTCGTTCGCCTCAGAGTATTCATTGCGACTCACAAGGAGCTGGCCGAAAAGCTCGCCGAGCTCGAGCGCAAGCTCGAGAGCCCCGACGAGCAGATCGTCGCCATTATCGACGCGATCAAACGCCTGATGGCGCCGCCCGGGAAGGCGGATAAACGACGCATCGGATTTAGCTCAAAAGATTGAGGCCTTGCGGAATGGGGCTCCGCTAGAACAGGAACCCCCCGTTGACGCTCCACGTCACGAAGTTGTCGTGGCGCCTGTCGTAGTAGTTGAACGTATTCACGAGCGAGATCTCCGCGTTGACCGTGAGGTGCTTGGCGAGGAGCGCCGCGCATCCCCAGTTCTCGACGATGAGAAAGCCGTACTCGTCGTCGCGCGTGTTGTGGAGTCCGAAGCCCGGCCCGACGGCGGCGTACGGGTGCAGCACGCTCAGGTTCGGAAGCCACACGCAGAGAGGGAGCGTACCCCCGCCGCCGTACCAACCATCCCCGGCGCCGAGAAACGTCGCCGTCGGCATGAGGCCGACCCTGAATCCTCCGAGGTCCCCGGTCTGCGCGACGATCGTCGATACGGACACGCCGAAGCGATCCGCGGCGTCAAAATTCTCCGAGATGTCCTTCCAGAACTTGGCCTGCAGCGTCAGCCAGTCGGCCGCGCCGACGCGCGCCGTGAACTCCATCCCCTTCGCGGTCTTCTCGGGCGCCCTGTTCGGACGCGCCTCGGGCATCTGGACGACTCCCCCGAACACCTGCACCTGCTTCTCTTTCAGCGGCTCCGGGGGAAGATTGATCGACGGGCTGTAGATCATGCTCGGCGTGCAGCCGGCCGACGCGAGCGCCGACGCGGCGAGAACGAAGCACGCGAGAACCGGCCATCGCCGGCGGCGACCATTCATCCCGCACCCTCCTTGATAGCGGCTGCTGCCGATTTGAATTGAAATACAAACCGTCGGCGCCGACTCTACTCCCCGGGGGGCCGGTCTTCAAGCGGGAAGTGCCGGGCGGCGGCGAGCGCGGCGCCGCCCGGGCCGGCGGGAGGCCGTGCGCGTGGCGGTAATCTATGAAGCGTGATTCTCCCTGACGAGATCACGATAGGTCGTCCCCTTAAAATCCCCGCAATTCTTTTCACCACCCCGGCACTTTTCCCCCGCGCCGCTGTATAACGGGACAGGTAGGGCTATAGGGTGGCACCGCCCGGCATCGACCCCAGAGGGGGCCGCGCCGATCCCACCAAACGACGACGCCTTACAAAATATTTCAGTTCGTTTCGGTGCACAGGGAGGTGCGCATGCGTACGGTGCGAATGGTTTCCATTGTCATGATTCTTCTCTCCCTCGCCGCCTATGTCGCGGCGGGCGAGATCCACGAGGCGGTCCGCGGGGGGAATATTCAGGCCGTCCAGCGGCTCGTCGCCGCCGACCGGTCGCTCCTCGCGACGAAGGAAGCCGACGGCTCGACGCCGCTTCACATCGCGGCCCAGGCCGGCAATCTCGAGATGACGCGGCTCCTGCTCGACCTCGGGGCCGACGTCACGATCGGCGACAACGAGAATAGCAACGCGCTCCACGTCGCCGCCATCGGCGCCAACACGGCCGTCATCGATCTCCTCCTCGCGAAGGGGATGGACGCGAACTCCGCCGACGTGAACGGCATGACCGCCGTGCTCTTCGCGGGGAGCCGGGACAAGTGGGACGCCGTGAAATATCTCGCCTCGAAGGGCGCGAAGCTCGACACACGCAACAGCGGGGGCACGAACCTCGTTCATTACGCGGCGCGGCGCGGGAATCTCGATGCGCTCAAGCAGCTCGCGGCCGGGGGAGCGTCCCTCAACTGCGGGCCCGACCAGTGGGGCGCCACGCCGCTCGCGGGCGCGGCCCAGCGCGGGCAGGTGGAGGTCATAACGTTTCTCCTCGATAACGGCGCGGATCCGAACGAGGTGCCGCCGGACGGCCAATCGCCCCTCATGAACGCCGCCGGTGCGGGCAAGCGCGACGCCGTCAGGCTCCTGCTCGACAAGGGAGCCGATCCCAAGTACCGCCTCAACGAGTTCACCGCGCTCATGGCGAGCCTGTGGCATCCCGATCCCGAGGTCGTGCGGATGCTGCTGGCGGCCGGCGCGGACGCGTCGCTCACGGGATCGACCGGCTCGAATATTCTCCATCGCCTCGCGCAGACGCCGAACGTGCCGGTCGAGATCGCCCGGCTCCTCGTCGAGGCGGGCGCCGATCCTACGAAAAAGAATGCCGACGGCTACACGCCGCTCCTGCTCGCCTGCGAACGCGGATCGACCGGTCTGGTGAATTACTTCGCATCTAAGGGGGCAGACGCAACGATCGCCGGGGGCGCTCTCGGCGCGACCGGCCTTCACGCCGCCGCGGCCAAGGGCTACGGCGACCTCGCGGCGTTCCTCATCGCGTCGGGCGCCGACGTGAACGCGAAGGACGCCGACGGCCGCGCGCCCCTCTATTACGCCACCCGCTACGGAAACACGGAAATAGCCAAAGCGCTCAAGGCGAAGGGCGGGAAGGGCGGCTGCAAGGATATCTGCGCGGCCGACCTTCTCTCGAAGCGCATCCCCGCGGGGCAGGCGATCGTCGTCCACACGGGGCACTCGGGCTGGATGATCGAGACGGCGAACAACGTCCTCATATTCGATTACTGGCAGGACGGCCGCGCGCCCGATTCCCCGAGCATCCTCAACGGCTGCGTCAATCCGGCCGAGCTCAAGGGGAAGAAGGTCACCGCGTTCGTGTCGCACAATCATGCGGATCATTACAGCAAGAAGAACTTCGAGTGGAACAAGACGCTCGGCGACATGAAGTGGGTCTGCGGCCAGAGGCCCGCCGATACGACGGTCGCGGTCGAGATCCTCGATCCGCGGCAGACGAAGAACGTGAACGGCATGGAGATCGTCGCCGCCCGCTCCACCGACGCGGGCGTGGCGTTCCTCGTGACGGTCGACGGGCTCACGATCCTGCATTCGGGCGACCTTCACAACCGCGACGCGAACGTCGACGGCGTCTACGCCGAGGAGATCGAGTTCCTCGCCGGCCGCGCTCACAAGATCGACATCGCCTTCATGCCGATATCGGGATGCGGCTTCGGCGATCAGGAGACGATGAAGAAGGGCGCGTGGTGGGGCGTGGACCGGCTCGATCCCACGTGTCTCTTCTGGATGCACGGCGGGAGCTCCTGCTCGCGGTACTCGCAGTTCTCCGAGGAGGCCGCGAAGGCCGGGTGCACGGTTCCTCAGGGACTGCCGAAGATCAAGGGTGACCGATTCATGTACAAGGACGGGAAGCTGAACGCGATTTAGCGGTAGATTCGAATAGAGGCTGTTTCGACGCAGACGAATGCCGATACGCTCGGCCGGGGCGGCGGGTTGGGGCCCGCCGCCCTCGACATTTTCGGCGTCGCTCAGCGCATTGAGCAGAAAGCCGCCCTCAGAGCCGCTTGCCGAGGAAGAAATAGAAATTCTCGCGGCCCCGTTCGGCGAGGCCATAGGCGAAATAGATCGGCCCGATGAGAGTGTCGAGGCCGAGGAAGGCGCTCCCCGCCGCCCGGCCGTTATCGAACGCGATTTCCTCCCGTGTCTGAAATACGTTTCCGTACTCCAGGGACGCGCCCGCGTAGAGAGAAATCACGCCGAAATCCGCGATCCGGCGATAGAGAAGCCCGGAGAGGAGCGCGGCATGCTGGCCGACGAGCTCGTTCTGCTCGAGGCCCGACAGCCGCGCGAAGCCTCCGAGCCGGAAGAGGCGCTGATAGGGCGCGTCGCTCGCGCGCGTCGTCGCGGCGAACCCCTCGAGGAGCCCGGTCCAGCGCCCGAGCGAAGCGGCGCATGATCCTTCGAACGTTCCCTGTTCGTAGGGGGCGTCGGAGCCCAGATCCTCGAGCCCGGCCGCGAGCTGCAGCCGCAGGTCTCCTCCGGAGCGGGGAAAATTGACGTCGTCGAGCTCGTCTATCGAGAACTGCAGGAACGCCTCGCCGGTGTCGAAATCGAGGTCCGGCGTTCCGGGCGCGCCGACCTGCGTCGAGATCGTGCCCGCTTCGCGCAGAACGCCCGCGCGGATCTCGCCGAATGTCCCGAGCTCGCGGCCGCCGGCGATCTCCCCTCCGTAGGTCCGCACGCCGAGCTCCGAGATCTTGTTCCCCTCGGCGTCGAACACGTTGTCGGCGCGATCGGAGAACGCCGCCTTGATATGGAAGAAGTGGCGGAGGGATTTTTCGAGCGGCTGATAGAGCTCGGTGAACGCTCCCGGCTCCTGGCCGATCTGCGCGCCGAGCCGCCATTCGCCGTTCAGGCGATTGATCGCCGTGCGCGTGTAGGCGGCGGCGAGATTGAAGTTGGCCCCCTCGTACTCCTCGAATATCGCCACGCCGGCCTGCAGGTAATTGGGACCCCACGAGCGCTCCCGCAGGGTCACCGTGAGCGCCGTGCGCCCCGAATCGGCGATCAGATCGTAATAGACCGACTCGAAGAGCTCGAGCCCGAATATATGATCCAGGTCTCGTTCGAGCCGGTCGACGTCGAGGCGTTCGCCTGTCTCGACGTCGAGACGCGCGGCGATGACGCCGTCGGCGAGGCGCGAATGGTTGGCGATCCTGAGCTCGTCTATGACAGGAGGCTTGCGCCGCGTGTTCAGCTTGGTTGTCCGCCATGCACTCTTTGCGACAAGCCCTGCATAGACTCGCCGCGCTAAATAATCCCAATGCTCCCCATACGATAAAGAGAGGCGCGAGAGCGTATCGGAAGCGGCCTTCGCGGCGTCGTAGCCGATCGGGATCGCCTCCGCCGCTCGATCGAACGAGGCCGTCGTGATGCCTCCGAGATCGGGCCGGATGAGAACGTCCCCGGGGCGCAGCGAAGCGATCTGCTCGTCGGTGTCGCGGCGCGTCATGATTCCCATGATCTGGTCGGTGACGCCGAGCACGGAGCGAATCTGCTCCCGTTCCAGCAGCGGCGTGCTGATATCGACCGCGATGATCACGTCCGCGCCCATCTGCCGGAGCGCCTCGACGGGCAGGTTGCGGACGATGCCGCCGTCCACGAGCAGGCGGCCGTCGATCTCTCTCGGCGCGAACACGATGGGGATGGACATGCTCGCCCGGAGCGCGAGCGCGAGGTCTCCATGATCGATCACGACCGGCTCTCCGGTCGCGAGGTCCGCCGCGACGCAGCGGAAGGGAATGCTCAGGGAGTCGAAATCACGGATCCCGATCACCGGAAGCGTGTGCTTTTTGAGGAGCAGATCGATCTTTTGGCCGTCGAGGAGCCCGGGCGGAAAGAGGAGATCGAGGCCCCTGATGCCCGGTTTGTTCTTGACGAGATAGAGATCGTCGTCGCGCTTCCGGCGGAAGGAACGTTCCGTGCGCGGGATGAAGTCGGAGAACGCGGCGGTCCAATCGATCGTCGTGATGATCGCCTCGAGCTCGGCCGCCGAACAGCCGGTTGCGTAGAGGCCGCCGACGATGGCCCCCATGCTCGTGCCCGCGATGCAATCGATCGGGATCCGGAGCTCCTCGAGCATCTTGAGCACGCCGACGTGCGCCGCCCCGCGGGCGCCGCCGCCGCTCAGGGCGAGGCCGATGCGCGGCCGCGCCGCGGCAGCTGTCGCCGCGGCGTCGGGCTCCTGTGCCGCGACCGGGCCGGCGAGCGCGAAAAGACACACCGCGACACAAAACGCCACGATCCGATCGACGCCCGGTATCCGCTTCGTGCCGCGCCGCATGCCGCTTGACACTCGCCCTTCCCACGCGATAAGGTGTTCACGTACAAGCCGTTGAATCTGTCATAGCAGGATTTTTCCGGGTGTGCAACAGCATTCGAGGGAGGCGGCGCGGGCATGAAGCGACTGATGCTCCTTCTTCTCGTCGCGGCGTTCGTCGCGGAGCTTCCGCGCGGCGCGAGAGCCGAATCGAGCTACGAGGTCCCGAGCCGCTGGGCCGTCGCGCGGCTGCAGGGCCTCATGACGTTCCCGCTCGGAGAGAACAACGTCGCGGCCTGGAACGAATGCGGCTCCGGATTGCTCGAGTACGTCGACTTCGAAAGCTCGATCGACACCCGCACGTCCGGCGGCGTTCTCGCGAGCTTCGAATACGTGTTCAAGCGGAGATACGGCGTGGAAATCGGCCTCACGTACTGGCGCCAGATCATGAACCTGTGGGCCGAAGCGGAAGGCTATACGCTGGAGGGATTCCCCAATTTCATCATGCCCACCTTCGGCGCGAATTACCATTTCCTGACCGACGAGAAAAAAGACATCTACGGCGGGGCGCTGTGCACCCTCGGAGTCATCGCCACCGGCTCCGGCTCCGATATCGACGTGAGCAAGGACGTGGCGCTGGGGGTCACGTTCGGGGTGGATTATTGCGTGAAAGGCTCCTGGAGCGTCGGCGGCGCCGCCAAGTACATCGATTTCGGAGAGATCGATTTTTCCCTCTTCCCGGAGGGGGTGCAGGGCTTCCTCTGCGACAACGGCCTCTTCGGGCTGGGGCATCTGAACGTCGTTTCCCTGACCGTCGGAATCGGATACCGTTTCTGAGAGGAGCGATCCATGAGCACACGCCGCCTGTCGATTCTGCCGATTCTCGTATTCGCGATCGTCGCGTCGTTCGCCGTCCCGTCGTTCGCCGGAGAGGTCTCCTTCGGCGTCAAGGCGGGGCTCCTCATGTCCAACGTCACGGGCACTCCCGAGGGTTGGGAAGACGCGAAGTCCTACCGGACGGCCTTCGCCGGAGGGGTCGTCCTGAACTACGCAATCAACGAGGCGTTCAGCCTCGAGCCCGAGCTGCTCTATTTCTCGAAGGGGGTCGTCGGCAATCTGTATGAGGGATTCGTCGACGTCGACGTAACCGCGAGCTTCGATTACATGGAGCTTCCGGTTCTCGCGAAATACACGTTTCTCCCGGGCAGGAAATTCCGTCCCTGCGTTTTCGCCGGGCCCAGCTTCGCCTATTCGATCGCGTCCGAGCTGGAGATCTCCGCGGGGATTCTCTCGGGGAGCGCCGACATTTCGAGCCTGACGCATACGACCGATTTCGGCGCCGTTCTCGGCGCGGGATTCGGCTACGAAACCGGCCAGGGGACGCTCACCTTCGAGGTCCGCTATCAGCGCGGATTCACGAACGTCGTCACGACCGGCGATTTCCTGATCAACGGCTCCACGCGGACGATCGCCGTCGACGATTTCAAGAATTACGGATTCGCGTTTCTCGTGGGGTACCGGCTCTAGAACGCCTCGAGCACCATCGCGTAGATGCCGGCGTTGTCGCCGCTGCCGAATCCGAAGTCCAGCCGCGCGTTGATCCGCTCCTGCGCGTCAAACAAGAACCTCACCCCGAATCCCGCGCTGTACTTCAGGCGATCGACGCTGAACTCGTGAAGATCGCTCTGCACGTCGCCGGCGCCCGCGAACGCGGCGGCCCCGAACCTCCACGCGATCGGGAGCCGGTATTCGGCCTGCGCAGTGATCATGTTGCGGTCGCGGTAGCGGCCGAGGTAGTAGCCGCGCATGCAGTACGAGCCGCCGAGCAGGGCGAGCATCTGAAACGGCGCTTCGCCGGAGATGAAGACGTCGTACGTCTGCAGCGCGATCACGTGCGAGCGGAAGAAGCTTCGGGCGTACATCCGCAGGTCGAGGCTCAGCACCTTGAACGCGTAATCGCTCCCGACGCCGTCGCCGAACGCGACGGCGGAGATCTGGTTGTAGAATCCGGTCGACGGCTGATACGTGTTGTCGCGGGTGTCGTGCCGCAGGATGACGCCGAGGCCCGACGCCGGGCCCCCCCGGCTCCCGGGAATCGCGCCGCCCCGCAGGGCGCCGTGCGAGTCCCTCTCGTCGACGTTCATATATCGAAATTGAAAGAGCGGCCCCGCGTAGATTCCGGGCAGTATGCGCCTCTGCACGGACGTGCTCGATTCGAAATCGTTCTTCCGGTAATTCTCCTCCGCGCCGTCGGGCGTGTCTCCGCCGACGCCCCAGAATTTGTCGGGATACCGGTAATACCCGTAGAAGCCGGTGTAATAGTACCGCTCGTTTCGCAGATAGAGCTCGGGCAGGAACGCGAGGATCATCTGGTTCAGCTGCGTGTAGGTCGCCGCGATCCTCACGTTGGAAGGGCGCTCGGCGGCGCCCCCGGTGCGAAACGAGTAGATGCTTCCGGCCCCGAAGGCGACCTTCGTTTCGGGCGAATAGTACGCATAGGGGAGAATCACGAAGCTGCTGCGGGGCCGCGGCAGGGAATCGGGCGGCGCCCCGGCGCCTGCGACGACGCCCGCGGCGCGCGGCGCCGCGCCGAGACAAAAGCAGATGATTAGAATGAACTGGCGCACAGATTTTACTGCCGGTACACGGCGGCGTTGATGTTCATCCCCGCGCCGACCGAGGCGAACATGATGACGTCCCCCGGGCGGATCTCGTGGTTCTGCACCTTGCCCTTGAGGATCATGTCGTAGAGGGTGGGGATCGTGGCCACGGAGCTGTTGCCGAGCTCATGGATGTTCATCGGCATGATCTCGGCCAGGGACTTTTTGATTTTGCACATGCGCATGAAACGCGCGAGGATCGCCTCGTCCATCTTCTCGTTCGCCTGATGGATGACGACCTTCTTGATCTCGTCGGCGGGAACGCCCGATTTGTCCAGCGCCGCCTTCATGGCGGCGGGGACGTTCACGAGCGAGTACTCGTAGATCTTCCGGCCGTCCATCTTGAGGTAGCGGATGCGGGGATCGGCGCCCGGCGCGTTCGATTTGCCCAGATACAGGTAGCGCAGCTCCTCCTGCGAATGCGACATCACGGCGCAGGAGAGAATGCCCCGCCGCTCGTCGGACTCGACCCCCTCGACGACGGCCGCCCCCGCTCCGTCGGCGAAGATCATGGAATCGCGATCGTGCTTGTCGATAACCCTCGAAAGGGTCTCGACGCCGATCACGAGACAACGTTTGGCCAATCCCGATTTGATATAGGAATCGGCCTGAATGATCCCCTGCAACCAGCCGGGGCATCCGAAAAGGACGTCATAGGGAATGCACGACGGATTCTTGATGCCGAGGTGGTGCTTCACGCGGGAGGCGATGCTCGGCACGATATCCGTCTGGATGGTATCCTTGATGATGTCGCCGAAGTTGTGGGCGACGATGATCTGGTCGATTGTTTCACGATCGATCTTCGCGTCGGCGATCGCCGTCTCGGCGGCTTTGGCGGCGAGATCGGACGAGCGCATCTCGTCCGGGGCGTAGCGCCGCTCCGCGATTCCGGTGATATCCTTGAATTTGCTTATCACCTCGCGCACGAAAGTCGCTATGGCGGACTCGTCCTTGTCGAAGAACGTGTTGCGGACGAACTCCTCGTTGGCGACCCGCACGTCGGGGATATAGCTTCCGGTCCCGGTTATGACCGTATTGAGAAACGTCATCGAAAGAAAATCCCGCTGCTATAAGGACGTCTGTATAAAAATCCCGAAAAAAGCGCCTACCCCCGTTTGTACACGATTTTCGACGCGAAGTCAACACCCGGCTTGGCGGCTTGAAGCTCCCCCGGAACCGGAGTATACTAAGTCGGAAGGAGGCAGCCATGCCACTCGCGAGAAGAATCCGGAAGGTTTTCATGAGCAAGCCGACGCTCGAAGGCGCGGGCGTGCGTCTCAAGCGCGCGTTCGGCTGGCACCACGTGCCGGAGCTCGATCCGTTTCTCCTGCTCGACGATTTTCATTCGGCGCGGCCCGAGGATTATCTCTCGGGCTTCCCGTGGCATCCCCACCGCGGCATCGAGACGATCACGTATATGCTCGAGGGCTCGGTCGAGCACGGCGACAGCATGGGGAACGCGGGCGTGATCGCCTCCGGAGACGTCCAGTGGATGACGGCCGGGAGCGGCATCGTCCATCAGGAGATGCCGAAGGGGCGCGCGGACAGCCGCCTGTGGGGCTTCCAGCTCTGGGCGAATCTCCCCGCTTCGCACAAGATGATGGAGCCGCGGTATCGAGGCATCGAGGCGGGGGACATTCCGGAGGTGCGCCTCGAGGGCGGCGCGGGCGCGGGGCCGAACGGCGCGGGCGGCGGCGCGGCGGTAAAGGTCATCTGCGGCGAGGTCGACGGCGTGCGCGGGCCCGTGCGCGACGTCGTGACCGATCCGGAGTATCTCGACGTTTCCCTTCCGCCGGGCGCGAGCTTCTCCCGCCTCGTGCGGCGGGGCTACACGGCTTTCGCCTATATGATCGAGGGAACGGCGGCGTTCCAGCGCCTGGGCGAGCAGCACGGCGCCGAGAGCCTCGTCATCTTCGACGACGGGGACGAGCTCGCCGTGACCGCGGGCGAAGCGGGCGCGCGCTTTCTTCTCGTCTCGGGGAAACCGATCGGGGAACCGATCGCCTGGTGGGGCCCCATCGTGATGAACACGCAGGAAGAGCTGCAGCTCGCCTTCGACGAGTACGAGAAGGGGACGTTCCTCAAGCACGGGAAGAAATAGCGGCCGGCGGCAGCCTTGAATCTTTTCCGCCGGGCATCCGCCGTGGACCAGCCGGATCAATATTAACGGAGCAGGATCATCTTCCGCGAGAGCGACTTCTTGCCGGCGACCAGCCTGCTGAAATACACTCCCGACGACGCGGCCCGGCCGTCGTCGCTCTTTCCGTCCCAGATCTCGGCGTGCATGCCTTTCTTCTGGAACTCGTTCACGAGCGACGCGATCCTGCGCCCCGCCACGTCGAAGATCAGCAGGCTGACCTGGGCGTCTTCGGGCAGGTTGTATCCGATGGTCGTCGAGGGATTGAAGGGATTCGGGTGGTTCGGAAAGAGCGCGAGCGGCACGGCGGGCGTCGCGACGGGACCTATCTCGAATAATATTTTTCGCTCGCCGCCGGCGACGTATTCGACGCGGTACCAGTAGCTGGTTCCGGGCTCCCAGCTCCCGTCGACGTAGGAAAACGAAAAACCGTCTCTCGTGAGGCCGCTCGCGGGAAGCTCGACGAACGATCCTTCGGGAGCGGTCGACCGCAGGACGAAGAAATCAGGGTCGCCGTCGATCTCGGAGAGCGTCCAGTCAAGCACGAGCCCCGCGTCCAGAAAGGCGGCCGCGTATTCCTGCAGAAGCGTCGCGCACACCGTATGCCCGGCGCCGTCGACTCTCTGGGCGAAGATGTCGTTGCTGCTCCCGCTGCGGGAGTCGTCCCACGCGGCGGTGATGCCGCCTGCGCCGTCGGCGATGAGCCGGGGAGCATATTGGATCCCCGCCGCCGTGCAGATGGCGGCGCCGTCCACCGGCCACCGAACGACGCCCGAAGCGCTCACCCGCTGGCCATAGACGTCGGTATCGGCCCCGCGGGAATCCTGCCACGCGACGATCGCTCCGCCCTCCCCGTCGGTGACGAGCTGGGGAGCGATCTGCGTTCCCGTCGCCATGCAGACGGCGACGCCGTCCGCCGCCCACTGCGCGACGCCCGAGCCGTTCACCCGCTGGGCAAAGACGTCGACGTTCCCCGTGCGGGAATCCTGCCATGCGACGATCGCCCCGCCCGAGCCGTCGGAGACGAGCTGGGGAGCGTACTGATTCCCCGTGGCCGTCGATATGGCGAGACCGTCGGCCCCCCATTGAGCGACACCCGAGGCGTTCACCCGCTGGGCGTAGACATCGTTTCCTCCATGAGAGTCCTGCCACGCGACGATCGCTCCGCCCGCGCCGTCGGAGACGATTTGGGGGGCATACTGGTTCCCTGTCGCCGCGCTGATAGCGACGCCGTCCGCCGTCCACTGAACGGCGCCCCCGGCGTTCACCCGCTGGGCATAGATATCGTTCCCCTCCCGGGAGTCCTGCCACGCGACGATCGCCCCGCCCGCCCCGTCGGAGATCAGCCGGGAAGACGCCTGGTTCCCCGCTGCCGTGCAGAGAGCGACCCCGTCCGGCGCCCACTGAACGGCGCCCGAGGAATTCACCCGCTGGACGAAGATGTCGTAGTTGTTCCCGCTGCGGTAGTCCTGCCACGCGACGATCGCTCCGCCCGCGCCGTCGGAAATCAGCTGGGTCGTATTCTGATCCCCCGCCGCGGTGCAGATGGCGACGCCGTCCGCCGTCCACTGAACGGCGCCCGAGGCGTTCACCCGCTGGATATAGATGTCGTTGCCGTTTCCGCCGCGTGCGTCGTACCACGCGACGATCGCCCCGCCGGCGCCGTCGGATACGATTACGGAATATTGCTGATCCCCCGCCGCCGCGCAGATGGCGACGCCGTCGGCCGTCCACTGAACGACCCCCGAGGCGTTCACCCGCTGGGCGTAGATGTCATAGCCGCTCCCGCCGCGGTTGTCGTACCACGTGATTATCGCCCCGTCGGCGCCGTCCGGAGCGATATCGGGAGTCAGCTGCGGCCCATCCGCCGTGCAAACGGCAACGCCGTTCGAAACCCATTGTCCTCCGCTATTTTGGCAGCATTTCAGGGAGATGTCGTCCAGTGCAAAATCGTTGCCGTTGTTCGCCGTGTTCGAGTCGAGGATCTTGATCGCCGCCGAGTCGGCGCTGCCCGAATTGAAATGTATCATGAAATAGTGCCACACGCCCGCCGTGCCCGGGGCCTGAACGGAGCCTTGCAGCGCCTCGTTCACATAGATATTCAGTATCGCGGGCTGCGTGGTCGAGCACGAGGAGATCCACAGCCCGAAAGTGTACAACGTGTTCTGATTGATCGGAACGGTCCGGGACCAGACCGTCGCGCCGAGCGTCAGCGCTCCGTTGACGGCCATCATGAGCCCGTGGCCGCTCGTGTGATCCCCATACGAATATGCGGCCGCCATATGCCGCCTGAGGGTCGGCCAGGACGTCATATGTCTTGGCCGAGGATATGTCGCCGGGGGAAAACGAATACGCGCCGGCGAATCCCGAATTGCCCAACTCGAAGTCGCCGTTTGGGATAAGCTCCTGCGCTCCCAGCGGCGCCGCCAGGAACACGAAGCCGAGCGTCAGCGACGCGAACGCTGACAGCCGTCCAGCTGCGAAATCGCGTACCATCGCGCCTGACCTCCGGATACGCTGCGCCGGCGATCGCCTCGACGGAACCCCGTCGGGAGCGCGCCGGTATAATTGAAGTTCAATCTTCGTGCCAATTTGCGGGACAGCGCCGGCGCGCAGCCCGGAATCCCCTCGCGGTTTGCCGATGCGCCGCGGGCGCCCCCGGCGTCCGGGGAAACGATCGTTGACACGGGGAACGATCGTTGACAAACGTCAAGCGGCGTTTACGCGAATTATATTATAATAATATTGCGCGCCTCTTGACGCAGCCTCGCCGCGCCTGCTATTATTCCGCCCGAGATTCCCGACACCCGGATTTCGACTGAGAGAGTTAGATCTTTGTCTCCCGTCCGGGAGGCGGCAGTCGAATCCATTCACAATCTGCTCGCGGGGCCCCGGGCTGGGCTGCGCAAGGAGGATGCCATGCCGCGCTTCCGGTCATTGGCCGTCGTCTTCCTGCTCGCGTGCTGTATCGCCGCGCCTTCGGCGGCGCAAATCGGCAAGGGGGGAGACGACCGATCGCTGCTGCGAACCGATCCCGATCCGAGCTCGACCTTCGAGATCGGCGAGCTATCGAACGTGTTTCTGAAGGACACGGTCACCGTGCCCCTCTACCTGCACACGGCCGAGTCCGTCGGCTACATCGAATGCCGCTTCACCTGGACCGGGAGCGATCTCGTGCTGCTCTCGGCGGAGAGGGGTCCCGGCGTTCCCGATTCGGCGCTCTTCACGCCGGCGTCGATGGGCGGCTCGACCGAGCGCATCGTCGTTTCGAACCTCGAGGAGTTCACGATCGCGAGCGCTCAGCCCGTGGCGTATCTCGTCTTCGAGGTCCAGTGTTTCGGCTGGAGCGCGACGACGAACGTCGCCTTCGTGGACGACGACAACTACAATTACTATATCTCGAGCAACCTTCCCCTGGCGCCGGTGCGCAACAACGGCTTCGTCCGCTCCAAATACGAAAGCATGCTCGTGGTCATCGGAACGTATCAGGAGGTCTATCCCGGCGAGCAGCACATCGCGTATACCTACGACCTTTTCCAGCAGATTCCGGGAAAGCTGCTCAACGCGCGCGTGAAGTTCGACTCGTCCGTCCTGCATTACGACAGCGTCTCCGCCGGCCC
The DNA here is from genome assembly GCA_963846325.1 of uncultured bacterium. Lineage (GTDB taxonomy): Bacteria > Krumholzibacteriota > Krumholzibacteriia > Krumholzibacteriales > Krumholzibacteriaceae > SSS58A. Next base: position 95,721 of record CAWJVO010000016.1, on the reverse strand, counting down.
GGAGCTTCTCGGCGGAACGGTAAGCGCCGTGGCGGTGAACGACACGGTCATCGTCACGTTGCCGCCGTCGAATCCGTTTCTTCCGGCCGACGTGGAGTCGAGCGTCTTCGTTCTCCATTTCAGCCTCCTGAACGGGAACGACAATTTCACGACCTCCTTCGGGATGCTCGGCGCGGACCGGATCGACCGGTGCGGATGGATCGAGCATCCGTCCGACTTCTACGCCGGATGGGTCAGGGTGCCGAACCATACGATGACGGCGGACCTCGGCGAATCGGGCGCATACCCGACCGCCACGTCGTACGACGTCGAATTCACGATGGCGTCGAACTGTCCGGTGAACGATTACCGCTTCTTTGTGCGGTTTCCGGCGGCGCAGATCAAGTTCTCGAGCGCCGTCGCCGTGGGAGGCTTCACCGTCCCGTCGGCCGCCCCCGACGGAACCGACACCACGCTCGTGCAGATCAACGCGAGCATCAACACGAACTACCTCCCGTCGAGCCTCCCGGCCGCGGTGTTCAAGCTGCGCTTCACGCCGCGCTCGACGCCGCAGACCGTCGGCACCGTGTTCCCGATCACCTTCTACGCCACGCCGCTCAACAAGGGCAAATACCTCATGGACGGCTCGTTCGGGTATCACGAGGCCGACCTCACGCTCCTCGACGGAAGCATCACGATCGTATCGGTGCCGCCGCCCCCGCCGACGTGCCCGACGCTCTACGTCTGGAACGGGAGCTCGTACGTGAAGGACAACACGATCCTCGCCGCGAGCGACGGCGCGAAAGCGCCCGTCGAGGCGGCCGATTTCTACATGGTCTCGAAGCCGGTGGCCGTCGCGGACGGCGAGCTTCGATTCCAGATCCGCGAGGACGGCGCGCAGGTGAGCGAGTTCAGCGGCTTCAAGCTCATGATCGCCGACCATCCGGCCTCGAAGCCGGTGCAGGTGACGAAGACCGGCGCGATCATCACGATCGGCCAGCCCTACGCCATCGCCTGGGCGAAGGACAGCCGAGGAAACGACATCGGCGATCTCATCTCGGCGCATGACGACGTTTTCTTCTCGAGCGACGAGAGCGGATACTTCGACGTGAGCTTCGGGAAGCTCACGAAGGACCAGATCGGCTACATCGCGCTGGGGGCCATCTCGAAGCCGAAAGAGCCGAGGGACAACGTCACCGGGGAGCCGGGCGAGGATCCCCACATGAAGGACAAAAAGCTCAAGGTCTCCGTGAGAACGGCCGAGGGCGGCTGGGAGCTCATCTCGGTGGAAGACGCGCGTCTCGAGCCGAGCCGCGTGGCCACGCTCATCGATCCCGACCTCATCGATCCGTCGCGGGAGCTCGTCGTCCGCTATTCGTGGGAAGACTCCTACCGGCTCGACGTCCTCGAGTTCAACTCGGTCGCGCCATTCACGGGACGGCTCACCGAGCCGCGGCTCCTTTCGGCGGGCCGTTTGAAAAACGGCTCGCTCATGAGCGAAGGCGGCGGGACGGGCAGAATGACCCTCTCGCCCGGCGAGACGATCGAGCTCGCCTTCGACGCGAGCTCGCTTCCGCCGACGAGCACGAGGATGGAGCGGTCCTATATCTTCGTCGCGACGGGCAAGTACGAGACGCCCGACGAGGCGCCTGAGCTCCCGAGCGTGTTCGCGCTCGAGGCCGCCTCGCCGAACCCGTTCAATCCGTCGACCGTGATCCGCTACAGCCTGCCGGTCGCTTCGCGCGTCGAGATCCGGGTGTTCGACGTGCGCGGCGCGCTCGTGCGGACGCTCGTTTCCGCCTTCCAGGCGGCGGGCGCGAAGTCGGTCACGTGGGACGGCCGCTCCGACGCCGGCGCGCGCGTCTCGAGCGGAGTCTATTTCTGCAAGATGACGGCGCCCGGATTCGACACGACGAGAAAGCTGGTTCTGGTCAGATAGGCGCGCAGCGCCGGAGGGTAGGCGGCCCGGCTGTTCGGAGAGCGCTGAGCAGCCGGGCGCTTGCCCGATCTCGCGGATCCGCTCCCCGGGCCGCACGGCTGCCCCGGTGACGGAGCGCTAGACCTCGATCTCTTCTCCCGGCCCTTTGTACACGATCGTGTACAGGTCCTTCCGTCGATCGTTCCAGTTCTGCGTGGTTCCCGTGTATCTGTGGCGGCGCAGGAGCTCCAGATCGACGTCGTGGAACACCATCGTCTCGGTGTTCGGCATGCACTCGGCGGCGATCCCGTCGCGGCTGAACGGGATGTCCGCGGGGGTATATATCCCCGACTGCGCATAGTGGATGTCGGCGTTCTCGACGAACGGGAGATTGCCGACGCACCCCGCGGTCGCCACGTACACGTGGTTCTCGATGCAGCGCGCCTGCGCGCAGTAGCGGATGCGGAGATAGCCGGAGCGCTCGTCGGTGTTGAAGGGGCAGAAGATGATCTGCGCGCCCTTTTTCGCGGCCACGCGCGAAAGCTCCGGAAACTCGATATCGTAGCACACGCTGATGGCGATGCGGCCCCGATCCGTTTCGAACACCTCCACGCTGCCGCCCCCTTCAACACCCCACCACTTGCGCTCGGAGGGGGTCACGTGGATCTTGTACTGCTTGCCCAGCGTCCCGTTCCGGCGGAAAAGGAACGAAACGTTGTAGAGCCTGTCCTCCTCCTCGACGAACTGGCTTCCGCCGATAATGTTGATATTGTACTTGAGCGCCATCTGCGTGAAGAACTCGAGGTACCGGGGCGTGTGAGCGGCAAGAAGGCGCGCCGCCTGGCCCGGTCGTTTGGCCGGCGTGAACGAAAGGAGTTGGGTCGTGAAAAGCTCCGGGAAGACGATGAAATCGCTGTGGTACTCGGCGGCCACGTCGAGGAAGAAACCGCACTGTCGCGCGAACTCATCGAAGTCCTTGACGGCCCTCATCTGATACTGCACCACGCACAGGCGCACCATCTGCACAGGGTTGAGCTGCCGCTTCTCGTCGGGGACATAGTCGAGGTTCTTCCACTCCAGCTGGGTGGCCCATCCCGCCGAGTCCTCGTCGGAGGGCATGTATTCGGGGATGAGCCGCTGCAGGGCAAACCCGTTCGACAGCTGGGCCGTCAGCACCCGGTCGTACAGCGTCTTGTTGATGACCTTGTCGACGTATTCCCGGGCGGACATTTCGTTTTTATGTTTTGCGTATCCGGGGATGCGCCCGCCGAGAACGATGCGCATGACGTTCATTTTCCGGCAGATCTCCTTGCGGGCCGCATAGAGACGGCGCGCGAGCCGCATCCCGCGGAATTCCGGATCGACCATGATCTCGATGCCGTAGAGTGTATCCCCTTTCGGGTCGTGGTTGCGGATGAATCCCTGGTCGGCTACCGTTCGCCAGTCGTGCCAGTCGCTGTATAGATCGAAGTCCACGATAAGGCTGGACGACGAGGCGATGATCCTCCCCTTGATCTCGATGCAGATCTGTCCCTCGGGGAACACGGTCGTCATGCTCGCGAACTGCTCGCGCGTCCACGCCTTCATCCCCGGGAAGCACTTGAGCTGGAGTGCGACGACTTGCTCGTAGTCCTTCATCCGCAACGGTCGCGCGTGGATTCTTTTCTCGAACGTTTTCAGGTCGATTTTCTTCGCCGTCATCCGATCCTCCCTCATCTGCGGGTCGTCATGCCTCGTCTGCCGCGACCGTCACATGTTATATCTTCGCCGTCCATTATGCACCGATAAAACGAGGCGGAACGAGGCCGCGAAGATCCCCCCTCAAAGACAAAAGCGAAGCCGCATGGAAACTCCGCCTTCGATATGCTATGCTGGCGCCGGGCGATCGATGAAAGAATGCACTCCGGAGGTGGCGACGATATGGGGTCGGCGATAATTCTCTTCTCCGTCATCAGCGCGGCGCTGATTTGCATCAGGGCGGGCGCCGTCGCCCTCGAGCTGACGGGTATGCAGGGCGATAAGGCCCGCTTCCAGGCGCTTTCGGCCTTCACGAACACCGGATTCACGACGCGCGAGGCGGAGGAGATCACCAGCATCCCCCTGCGCCGGCAGATCGTCACCGTGCTCATCGTTCTCGGATACGCCGGCACCGTCACGGTGATCGCTTCCTTCGCCACCTCGCTTTTCCAGCGCGAGCTCGCGTCCCTGGCCGAGACCGCGGCCATCTTCGCGGCGCTCTTTGTCGTCTATCGGATCCTCGCCTGGCGCGGCGTTACGAAACGCGTGACCGACGCGTTCCGCGCCGCCCTTATCCGGAGGTATGGGATCCATACGCAGTCCCTCGAGGAAATGCTGAATGTCGGCCATGGGTTCGGTGTCGTCCGCGCGAGAGTGGGCGACGATTCGCCCCTGATCGGGCGCCCCCTCTCGGAGCTCGCCCTGAAATCGCAAAAGGTGCAGATATTGAGCATCATCAGGGAAAAAGAGACGATCAGCATTCCACAAGGCCACAACGTGCTCAAGGGAGGGGACGCGATCGTCTGCTACGGCCACCTGAAGGAAGTGCGGAACCTGTTCTTTCCCGCGCCTTCTTCCGGCGCGCTGTTCGAAGAGACGCTGCCTCCCGTGTGACCAGCCTTCGCGAGGCCCGCCCCTCCGCCGCGAACGCGATTTCGCGGCGATTTCTTTTCTTTGAAATCGCCGCGCCCCTGCTGTAGTATTCGCCCGTGATGAAGCGTTTCGATTATTTTATCGGCGCCGTCGCGATCGTCGCCTTTTTCATGCTCATGGCCGAGCTCAGCGGCTACTTCGATCGGTATGCGCCTTTTTTCAAATCCGCCAATCTGGTCGTTCTCGTCCTTTTCCTGACGCACGTCGCGCTCTCCTTCATCAGAAGCAAGAGCAAGCGGGAGCATCTCAAGCACAACTGGCTCGACCTCATCGTTTTCATCCCGCTCGTGCAATTCTATCAAGGCATTCAGAGCAGCCCCTTCTCGATCATCGTTCGCCAGGTGGTCATCGTCTTCATCGTCATCTCGCGAACCCGCAAGGCCAACAAGCTCGTCTCGCTTCTCGGGCTCAAGCCGGCGCAGCTCATGCTCACGAGCTTCGGCGCCGCGATATGCGTCGGGACGATTCTCCTCATGCTCCCCGCGGCGACGGTCTCCGGCGTTCGCACGAGTCTCGTCGACGCGCTCTTCACGGCCACCTCCGCCACCTGCGTCACGGGGCTCATCGTGAAGGACACGGCCGTGTACTTCAGCCCCTTCGGCCAGTGCGTCATCCTCGCGCTCATCCAGATAGGCGCTCTCGGCATCATGACCTTCTCCGTGTCGCTCGCGATCTTCGCGGGGAAACGCGTCGAGATGCAGCGCCAGATCGAGATGCAGGAGATGCTCGACCAGGACACGCTCATGAGCATCAGGGATCTTCTGAAATTCATCGTCAGAATGGCCTTCGCTTTCGAGATCGCCGGCGCGGTGGCGCTCTTTTTCGCGTGGCGCGGAAAGATCGGCGGGACCGGCCTCACGGCCTTCCACGCCGTCTTCCATTCCGTTTCGGCCTTCTGCAACGCCGGATTCTCGACCTTCAGCGACAGTCTCGTCCGTTTCTCCGGCGATATACCCACAAACGTCGCGATCATGGTTCTCATCGCGTTCGGGGGGCTCGGATTCACCGTCGTCAGGGACCTCATGGGCAATCTCAGGGAGCGGACCTTCCGGCGATCTCCCCGGGTCCTGAGCCTTCGGGTGCAAACCAAGATCGTTCTCGCGGTGAGCGCGACCCTCACCGTCGCCGGCGCCGTGCTTTTCTACGCGTTGGAACGCGACTCGCTGCTCGCGGGCGCCGGGATCAAGGACAGCATCCTCGTGTCGCTCTTTCAATCCGTCACCACGCGCACCGCAGGCTTCAACTCCTGCGATTTCGGATCGCTGTCTTCGGCCGCGCTCATGGTGGTCATTATTCTGATGTTCATCGGCGCTTCGCCCGGTTCGACGGGAGGCGGGATCAAAACGACCACCGTCGCCGTCCTCTGGAGCGCCATAGCGAGCGGGCTCCGCAAACGGACCGACGCCGAGCTGTGTCGCCGGACGATCCCGAACGAGGTCATCCAGAAGGCGCTCAGCGTGCTCATTATTTCCCTCGTCGTCGTGCTCGTATTCGGCCTTGTGCTCCTCTATTATGAAAAGCAGAGCTTTGTGAGCGTCATGTTCGAAACGGTGAGCGCCTTCGGCACGGTCGGGCTCTCGACGGGAATCACCCCGCGGCTTTCGACGGCGGGGAAGGTCGCGGTGACGCTCCTCATGTTCACGGGAAGGCTGGGGCCTCTAACGATCGCCTATGCTTTCCTGCGCCAGAGAAGACCGGCGCCGTACCGGTACGCCGAAGAACGGGTCATGATCGGTTGACGATGCGAAAGAGAGGCACGCGATGCGATATGTCGCAGTGATCGGTCTCGGTAATTTCGGAAGCACGGTGGCGCGCGAGCTCACCGACAGGGGGGCGAAGGTGATCGCCATCGACAAGAGCCGCGAACGCGTCGAGGCGATCAAGGAATCGGTCTCATATGCCGTCGCGCTCGACAGCATCGAACAGTCGGCGCTCCGGTCGGTCGGCATTCAGGATGTGGACATCGCGGTCGTATGCATCGGCGACGACATCGAGGCCAACCTCCTCTCGACGCTGCTCCTCAAGAAGATCGGCGTCAAGAAGATCTGGGCGCGCGCCATCAGCCCGCTGCAGCAGGAGATCCTGAGAACGCTCGAGGTCGATCATATTGTAAGCCTCGAGGAGGAGATGGGCCACCTCGTCGCCCGAAGCCTCGTTTCGCCGGGCATCAAGAAGAATATTCCGCTCTCGCCGGACCACAGCCTCGTCGAAATCGCGGTGCCGCAGAGCCTCGTCGGCAAGACGATCCGCGACGTCGACACCCGCGGGAAATATCACATCAATATCGCAGCCCTGAAGAAGAGGACGCCGTCGATCAACGGCCGGGGCGAGCGCATTTTCTCGGAAACGATAGACGTGATACCGCCGCCCGACACGAAACTCGACGCCGACGACGTTCTCCTCGTGGTCGGGACGGAAGACGACATACGCAAATTCTCGGAAGTGAGCTGATGTTCAAGAATCTCATAAAAATCGCCGGCCTCTGCTTCATGTTCTGCTACGTTGCCGCCTACTTTGTTCTCTTGAGGGAATCCTCGGTCATCGGGCGCTACGCATGGTTCGCCTGGCTCGGGCCGCTCGGTTTCGTTTGCGCCATTTACATCGCCGCGCGGCTCCTCACGTTTCAGACGAAATTCTCGCGCTTTTCGCGGCGCCTCCTCGAAGGCAATTATGAATCGGGTATCCAGACGCACCGGCTCTCGCGCGACGAAGTGCGCGCGCTCGCGGATCTCACGAACAAGGTAGCGGACCGGCTGCGCCTCTATGACGCGCTCCGGGCCGACCGGGTGGCCCTCAATGCCCGCGCCCGGGAGATAATGCACGAGCGCACGGAAAGCGCCGTCGTAATCGCCGATATCGACGAGGGGGTTTTCCGCTTCAACGCCGCGGCGCGCGCCCTCTTCGGCGTCGAGCAGGAATCGACGTCGATCGAATCGATCGTGAAGCGGCCGGAGAACGATCGGTTCGCGCGTCTGTACCTCGCCGCGGTCGAACGCGACAAGGTGCCGCATGCCGCCCGTCTCACGCTGACGCTCCCCGTTCGCAACATTTCGCGGGAGATCGCCGTCGACATCGTTCCGGTCAAGGACAGAGAAGAGAAGGTGCGGCTCGTCCTGATGTTCCTGAGCGAGGGCTCGCGCCGCTAGATCTGGAAGAGGTACTGCAACTTCAGGAAGAACTGCCGGTCGGTGAGGTCCAGCCCCTCGCGCCCGTCGGTCGCGAAGTCGAAGTCTCGGTAATCGTGCGTCGAGCCGAGGTAGAACATCGTGAGCGAGTTGATCCGGTAGGTGACGAGCGGATCGAAATCCCAGGTCCTCCAGCGATCGTTGTACTGCGAGAAGACGCGTATCGAGAGCTCCCGCGAAACCTGCAGAGACAGGCGCGACCACAGGACCGACTGCGAGAACAGGCGCTCGCCGCTGTACAGGTTGTCGCTCTGAATATAGTTGAAAGATCCGCTTATCGTCAGACGATCCAAGGGCTTCACCGTCGCCCCGAATCCGTAGTCGAGCTGCTTGCCCATGACGAGATCGCGGCGCGCGATGCGGTGCCCGTAGTTGACGTACGCGTTGAACTTCAGGGCGTCCCACGGCTGGGTCGAAAGACAGTTGTGCGCCGACCAGATGCCGTTGAACTGCGTGCCGCGGAAGTTCTCGTTGCTCGCCATATACATGGCGTGCATGCCCGTCTGGGCGGCCCTGAACTGCACCTCGAGGCTCGGGCTGATCCATTCGTCCTTGCGGACGCCGTCGAAATTCCACTTCCGGGCGACCTCCACGCTTCCCTCGACAACCTCCAGGATCCTGCTCTTCTCGAATCTGAGAACGCCGCTGAAGTCGGCGGAGGCCAGGCGCTGATTGTTCTGCGGCTCGAATCCGTTGTCCGCGCGGAAGGTCGGGCTGAGCTCGTTATAATGCAGGGCCACGCCGTAGTTGCCTGTGTTCCGGCTCACGCCGGCGGCCATCGCGTGCCCCCAGTAGCGCTCGCCGTCGAGACCGGCCGTGTATTTCCCTTCGTCGAAGCGGCGCGGCGTTGAAGGCGCTGTCCGGCACGAGGGCGAGGTTGTCGACCTCCTCGGTGTGCGACGCGAGAAACTGCAGCCTGAACGAGTTGCTCTTCGAAAGGCGGATCTGCCCGTCGACGCTCGCCAGCGACCCCATGCCGCCCCCGTCGAATATCCTGTTCGTCGCGAGAAATCCGACGTGCGACTGCTTGCCGAGATCGTGCCTCACCCGGAGAATGTTGGAGTAGCTCTTCCCGTTCTCGACGAACTCGCTCGACTCCTCGAAGGGGAGAATGATCACGGAGTGCTCGTCGCGGGCGGTGAGAAACGCCGTGCTGTTGGAGCCGTTCCGCCACGTGAGCTTTCCCGCGCCGATCGGATCGTTGATCGACCTCGTGTAGACGGCGTTGAAGTACGTGTTGAAGAGGTCGCTTCCCTCCTGGAAGAAGGGGCGCTTCTCGGGGAAGAACAGGGCGAAGGTGGAGTTCACGTCGATCTGGGCCGCGTCCGCCTCGACCTGGCTGAAATCGGGATTGATCGTCGCCTCGGCGCTCATCTCGGAGCTGATGTCGTAGGCGATCCCGAGCCCGACGTCCCCCTTGACACGGCCGTTCTCGAATCCGCCGTCGTCGCGGAGAAAACCGGATTCGTGCGCGACGACCGCCGGGCAGAAGCTCGAGACCCGAGCTCCGCTCGATGCCGGAAATGCCGGTCATGGTACCCCACTGGCAGGGCCAGCATTCGTCGTCGCGATTGTAGGCGGCCCATGAGTACTGGTAGCGGCAATCCCGCGGGCGGTTGCGCCAGAAATCGACCCGCCACACCTGCTCTTCGCGGTCGGGGAAACGCAGGCTCGCGAACGGCACCGCCATTTCCACCACCCATCCGTCATCGGTGATCCGGCCGGCCGACTGGAAGATCATGTCGTAGCCGCCGTCCTCCCCGTACGCCGAGGAGTAGAGAAGGTCGCCCGGAATGCCGTAGGGATTCGCCGCGATCTCGAAGGCATGCGTCGCCTCGCCGTACGTGTCGAGGCACAGGATCACGTAATCGCCGGAGAACATGTTGTCTCTCTCGCAGAACGAGGCCCGCACCTGCTCCGGGTCGTCGTAGCACAGCCACGCGACGTAGAGATTCTCGTCGTCGTATGCGATCATCACTTCCGTGTCGACGGCGGGCTTGGTCTGGTTGCCGGGATTGTGCTCGGCGAAGTTGCCGATCTTCGCCGCGCCGCTCCAGCCGGCGTCGCCCAGGTCCCCGTCGATCCTTATCGGACCCGCCGCCCGGGCGATCTTGAGCTCCGGATGATAGACGGGCACATAGGGCTTTTCCTGCCCCGCGGCCGGCGCGGAAAGCAAGGCGCAGGCCGGAAGAACGAAGCAGAGCGCGAGTATCGAACGAGCGGGGCGGTTGAGTCTCATCGTGTCTTTCCTTTGATCAGAATCTGTGTTCCATCGGTCTGTGTCGCGGGCTCGAATGCGCCAGTATCTTATACGATTCGCGAGGGTTTAGGTTCCGCCGCCGGCCGCGATTTTCACGCGGCGGCCGTTCCCGCGGCGCATGTGCCCCGGAAGAAGTGCGGCCTCCCTTTTCCGGCCGCTGAGGGCTCGTCGGATCGGGGAGGCCGTTTCGTATTCCGGTTCTTCTTCACTCGGACCCGTATCGGCTATTCGTCCTCTTCGCTGCTCTCGTGGACCTTCGCAAGACCGCTCTTCTCGTCGATCTTGGCGAGCATCTTCTTGCCGTTCTCGTTGTCGGGATTCATCGCGACGGACTTCTCGTAAAGCGCGCGGGCTTTTTCGGTCTTGCCCGCCGCCAGCATCGCCTCGCCGAGACTGTCGTAGACGTTCCACGCCTCGGGGAACAGGTGGACGTTCAGCTTGAAGACCGAGACGGCCTTCTTCACTTCCCCGCCGTGCAGGTAGAGATAGCCGAGCGTGTTGATCTCGCTCTCTTTGAAGTAGTACTTGTCGCTCTCCGGGCTCTTTTTCTCCGCCAGCACCTGCGCGAAGTGCTCGCCGGCCTCGAGGCCTTTCTTCTCGATCGTCTTGTGGAGAAGCGCCGCGGCGGAGTTTTCGCTCTCCGAGATCTTCGCCCACGAGAGCTTTATCTTCTCTTCCGCGCTCAGCTTCGACATTTCCTTCTTGGCCTTGAGCTCCTCCTTGAACTTCTCCCGCTCCTCGGCGCTCATGCTCTCCATCTTCTTCTGCAGCTGCCGCTCTTTCTCCTTGAGCGTCATTTCTTTCTTCTTGAGCTCCGCGGCCTTCTTCTCCTTGTCGCACTTCTCCTGCGCCTGCGCCTGCGTCCGCCACACTCCCGACAGCGAGAGGGGCAGCACGATCGCGGCCACGACGAGGCACGAGACGACGCCCGCGCGGCGCCGGCCCCTGTTTCTATCGATCTTCGGATCGAGAATACACATGATGCGCTCCTTCAGATTCGAGCCCTGGGAAATTGTCGACAGCTGCCAGGCCGGCCCGCGGGGCGCGCCGAGATCCGCCGCGATGTCCATGAGAAACATCGCGTAGTCCGAGGGCCTGGCGCCGGCGTTGAGCACCGCGTCGTCGCAGTCGCGCTCCCGTTCGATCCTCGCCGCTTTCACCGCCAGCCAGACGAATGGATTGAACCAGTACACGCTCTTGACGACGATCGCGAGCACCTCGACGAGACCGTCCCGCCGCTTGATGTGGGCAAGCTCGTGGGACAGTATGTAACGGCGCTTCGCGGCGGGCCACTCCGCCGAGCCGGCCGGGACAACTATCGCCGGATTGATCGCTCCCACCGTTACCGCGGCTCCTATTTCACACGACTCGAAAAGACGAACGTGCCGGTCCAGGCCGAGCCGGGCGGCGGTCTCCCCGAGGAGATCCGCCCACGCCTCGTCCGCCGCCTCGCAGCGCCGGATGATCATGCGCCCGAGCGCGGTGCGCACGGCGAGCCAGCACAGCGTGAACGCCGCGCCGGCGAGCCACGCGAGGATCGCCCATGCCTGCCACGCTTCCGCGAGCTCCGCTCCTCCCGCCGCCTGCGCGGCCCGGCCTTGCGTCGCGGCCAAGAACCCGTCCTGTGCGTCGATGGTCTTGTCTCCGGGAATGACGGGCTCTTCGGTCCCGACGCCTCGAGCGAACCAGCCCTCCACCGCGGGGATGACCGGAAGATTCCAGATAGGAGAGACGACCCGGCCGAGCGGCAGCGCCAGAAGGACGACGAGGGTGAATACCCAGACCATGCTTCTCGCGTTCGCGGACGCCTTGCGCATCAGCGTGGTCGCGAGACCCGCCGTCGCGCAAACGAGCGCCGCCTTGATCGAGATGTCGAGCACGAGACCGAGAATTCCGGCCCAGTGGACCCCCGCAAGCCAACCGCCCACGCTCGCGTTCATGTTATCGCCCGCCCTTTCTCGATTCCTCGATGATCTCGAGGATTCTCTTCCGTTCCTCTTCCGTCAGATTCGCGTCGGCCTTCGTGAGAATGGAGATCACGGCCGACGCCTCGGCTCCCTTGAAGAAGGTCTCGAGCACGCCGTCGAGCGCGGTTTTCCTCGCGCTCGCGAGCGGAATGGTCGGGATGTAAATGAATTTCCCTTTTTCCGTTTCGTGCCGCAGATAACCCTTTTCCTCGAGAACGCTGAGCATCGTCCGGACCGTCGCGTTGGCGGGGCGACCCGGCAGATTCGCCATAACCTCGATCGCCGTCGCCCTCCCTAACCGGTATACAATCTCCATGATCTGACGTTCCCTGCGGGTGAGCTCTTTCAGATCCGTCTTTTCGACGTTCTTGTCCACGGTAACCTCCTGCATATACCTGCCGCCGGCGGACTGCTGCCACGACCGACGCAACCCCTTGCTCCAGAAAGAGTAAAATGGTTGCGGCGCGTTTAACATGTTAAACAAATCGCATGTTAAGTATTTAACACTTTGGGGGCGAATGTCAAGGGGAAAATGGAAAATATTTTCCGGGGGCGGGCCGGCGGGGCAAGGGCGGGCCGGCGGGGCAGTAGCGGTCAGCGGGGCTGCGGGCGTCCGGCGGGCCCGCCGGGTCGGCGGGTCCGCCGGTTCCGTTATCTATCTCCCGCCGAAGAAAACGCCGAGGAGAACCCTTACGTCGGGAATATCCCCGATACCCAGGCGGGCCTCGATGTTGTACCAGCCGCTCCCGCCCAGCGGCATGCGCGCGCCGAGCCCGAGGGTCAAGCCTATTTCGGTATCCCCGTCTCCGTACTCGGGAGTCCAGATCATGATGGTGGGGCCGGCGATGCCGTAGAGGGACGCGAGCGACTTGGGCAACGGCACGAACAGCTGAACGTCTCCGTTGAAAGCGAACGTCGTCAAATGGTCGCCGAACCCCGCGTCGATGCTCGGAACGATGCGCACCCGGCGAAGAACCTCTCCCATATCGGCCTGCGCGCCGATGACGAACTGGTCGGGTTTCGAGCTGATACCGGCTCTGACACCATAGCTCTGTCCGGAAACCTCGGCTGCGCCCGCCGGGCCCGCCGACACGAGAACGACGCACGTGAAAAGCGCCGAACAAAGAGCAAATCGCTTCATTGCTTCCTCCTGTTATCTGGGCGACCGGTCGCAGTATAGAACGACCGGCCCGCAACTGGCAACCCTTTTTCTGACGCGAGCGTTCGGCCGGAGCCGCGGCGGCGGAACGACACCGAAACGTTACGTCCGTCAAATTCTCTTTACGCCGGAATCGACGATGCCATAATTATATTATAATGAATTCTGCCTTCTTGACACGCTCCGCGCGGCTCCGTTATTCTTGCATCGCGGAAGGGGACGTCCGCTCGCGGTCGCCCGAAGGGAGGCGCGGATGATCGATTTCACGACGTGCTTCGCCATAGCCGCCACGTTCGGTTCTTTCGGGAGCCGCCTCAAGCACGACCCGACCCGGCATCCTCCGAAGGGAGCGTTTCTCTACCGCGGCTACGACAGCGCCGGCAAGCTCGTTATCAGGGGCTGGCTATCCATGAACGTCGACGGCGACGGATGCGTCGACGGCTCGTGGTGTCTCGACAGGGTCGGCTCCCCGGAAAATATCGGACCGCAGATCGGGCTCGGACGCCTTCGAGGCCGGATCGAGGCGGCGCGGCTTTCGGTGAATCTGAATCCGGGCTTCTTCGATTTTCACGTGTCGCTCGCCGGCGCGTTCGACGAGGCTTCGTTCAGGGGAACGTGGCGCTACGCCACGATCAGGGGACCCGTAAGCGAAGGGGCGTTCGAGGCGATCAGACCCTGAGATGCGCGGATCGCCGCGGCTCCGCCCCGTTTTTCGGAACTCCTCCTCCCCGCCCCGGCGCGTTATAATACCATCCCGTCTCTCTCTTCAAGGAAAGGAACGTGCGCCATGAGATGGTTCGTCCTCGCCGTCATCGTTATCCTCGTTCTTCCTGCCCTGCTCTTCGCGGAGGAGCCCGCGAAGGCGCAATTCCCCGACACGCCCGCGGGGGAAATCGTCGCCGCCTACTTCGAGGCGTTCAACAGCGACGATCCGGGCGCCATGCGCGCCTTTCTCGAGGCGAACCTCTCGTCCGGCGCGCTCGCGCAGCGCCCGGTCGAGCAGCGCCTGGCAGCCCTGCGGCAGATACGAGCCGAGAACGGGACGCTCGAGCCCGTCAAGATCGTCGAGGCCCGCGAGGACGCGCTCACCATCGTCGCCCGGGGCTCGAAGGACGCCTGGCTGGAGATAAGCTTCGCGTTCGAGAAGGATCCCCCCGCCAGGATGATCGGCGCGCGATTCATGATGATGGACGGCCCCCCCGACCTGAACGAGCCCGTCGGCCCCCTGACCGAGGCGCAGCTCCTCGCGGCGATCGACAGTCTCGTCGACGCTCTGGTCGAGAAGGACGATTTCTCGGGCGTCGTGCTCGTCGCCAGGGGAGAGACGCCGCTGTTCAGGAAGGCCTACGGGCTCGCGAGCAAGGAATACGGCGTATCGAACCGGCCGGACACCCGGTTCAATCTCGGCTCGATCAACAAGGTCGTCACGCGCGTCGCGATCGAGCAGCTCGCGGGGAAGGGAGCGCTCGGGTTCGACGACAAGCTCGGAAAATTCCTGCCGGACTATCCGAACAAGGACGCCGCGGCGAAGGTGACGATCCGCCGGCTCCTCGACATGACCTCCGGCGTCGGGGATTTCTTCGGCGAGAAATACGACGCGACGCCGAAGGACAGGATCCGCGACCTCGCGGACTACCTGCCGCTCTTCGCGGCCGAACCGCTCCTTTTCGAGCCGGGCACGGACAACCGGTACTCGAACGGGGGATACGTCCTGCTCGGGCTCATCGTCGAGAAGGCGAGCGGCATGAGCTATTTCGATTACGTTCGGGAGAATATCTACGTCCCCGCCGGGATGGAAAGCACGGATCACCTCATGGCCGATATGCCGGTGAAAAACGTCGCGAGCGGCTATACGCGCACCTGGGACGGCGAGGAGCACCCGAACGAGCCGCGGCGCGGCAATATCTATACGCGTCCGGCCCGCGGGAGCTCGGCCGGCGGCGGCTACTCGACGGCGGACGACCTCCTGAAGCTGGTTCTCGCCCTGAAGGCGGACAGGCTGTCCGCGCCCGAAAGCGCCGGAACGTTCGCGGGGAACATGGCCTTCGCCGGCGGCGCTCCGGGCATCAACGCCTACGTCGAAACGGTCGCCACGATCGGCTGCACGATCGTCGTTCTCTCGAACTACGATCCTCCGGCAGCGATGAAAACGGGCGAGAAGATCGGCCGCCTGCTCAGGCGGCTGAAATGACCTCCTAAATAAGAATTCGTTTGCACAAGGGCGGTTTTTCTGCTGTTATTCGGGCAACCACAGCAGGAAGGAGACCGCTATGAGCAAGCTCGCCATATTGCTCGCAGTCGCAGCCGTATTCATCCCGGGGGCGGCCCTCGCGGGTTCCGATCCGCCGAAGCCCGCGTCGCCCCTCACGGAAACGAGCGCGCTCTGGCTCGGCCCCGTGAAGCTCGGGGTTCTGCCGCCGCCCACGGTTCCGCCGGATAATCCACAGACGACGAGGAAGATACTCCTCGGCAAGCAGCTCTATTTCGACACCCGGCTGTCGAAGGACAACACGGTCAGCTGCGCCACGTGCCACAGCCCGACGATGGGCTGGTCGGACAAGGGCCCGACGAGCAAGGGTATCGGCGATCAGATGGGCGGCCGCAGGGCGCCTCCCGCCTCCAACTCGGCGTACATGCCGCTGCAATTCTGGGACGGCCGCAGCCCGAGCCTCGAGGATCAGGCCAAAGGCCCCATCCAGAACCCGATAGAGATGGGAAACACGCACCAGGTGATGATCCGCACCGTCAACGACATCCCCGGATACGTCGAGGAGTTCAAAGAGGTATTCGGCACGACGCCGATCACGGTCGATCAGGTCGCGCAGGCGATCGCCGCGTTCGAGCGGACGATCGTGACGACCGATTCGCCGTTCGATCGCTATGCGAGGGGGGACGAAACGGCCCTCACCAGCCTCGAGAAAAAGGGACTCGAGATATTCAACGGCAAGGGACGCTGCTCGTGCTGCCACTGGGGCCCGAACTTCTCGGACGGACGATTCCATAACCTCGGCGTGCCCGACATCGACCCGGCCAAGCCCGATCTCGGCCGCTACGAAATCACGAAGAACCCCGCCGACAGGGGCGCTTTCAAAACCCCGACGATGCGCGACGTGGGCCTTCGCCCGCCGTACCTCCACACGGGAGGCGAGAAGACGCTCGAGGACGTGATCGTGTTCTACAACAAGGGGGGCGGATTCAAGGATCCGAACATGGACCCGATGATGATTCCCCTCGGGCTTTCGAAGGGGGAGATCGAGGCTCTCGTCGCGTTTCTCGAACACGCCCTGACGAGCCTCAATCCCGAAGTCGCGGACGTCAAACCGATTCCCGCGTCGGAATTCCCGCAGTAAGGAGGCGATGAACGTGAAAAAGATTTTCATTATTCTTCTGGTGCTCATCGCCCTCCCGCTCGTCGCTCCGGCGCCGGGACAGGCGATCCCCGCATTCGCGAGAAAGTACGGCTTCAACTGCATGATGTGCCACACGGCCTATCCGAAGCTCAACGACTGGGGGCAGCGGTACCGCGACAACGGCTACCAGCTCCCGGGTCAGGCCGGAAAGGAAAAGACGGCGTTCGATTCCCATACGCCGATCGCGCTCCGGACGTCGACCGGCTTCAACGGCTACAGCGTGAAGGCGAACGAGGACGCGAACTCGCGGACGACGGGGGGCTTCGGGCTCAGGGGGCTCGACCTTCTCGCCGCGGGGGTCATGCACAAGAACGTTTCCGTGCTCGTCATCTACACGCCGCGGATCGACGAGCCGTTCGCGGATTACACGGGCTACAGCGAATCCCAGCCCGGCGCGCTCGAATCGGCGAGCATCATCTTCAGCAACATCATCCCGGACGCCCTGAACGTGCGGGTCGGACGCTTCGAGCCGGCGTATCATCTCTTCAGCTCGAAGCGCTCCTATTATCTCCTGTCGCCGTACGACGTCTACGAGTACCCGACGGGCGGGAACGACTTCCTCTTCGGCGACAACCAGATCGGCGCCGAGGCGACGGGGCGTTTCAGAATGGGATTCAAATACGGCCTCGGCGTCGTCAACGGGACGGGCGCGAAGCCCGACAACAACAAGTTCAAGGACGTCTACCTCACGCTGTCGCAGACGATCGGCGCCGGCGACGGGCAGAGCGCGGGCCAGCGGATCGGAGCGTTCGTATACTACGGGAAGCAGCCGACGATCGCGCCGATCGCGACGCAGATTCAAGTGGGCGACACGACGTTCACGGGCACCGGGTGGCCCCCGGCCGTTTCCCCCACCGGCGAATACGACGGCGGCGACAACGGCGCCTACTACCGCTACGGCGGCTCGGCGAGCCTCAACTGGAAGACGTTCAATCTCGCCGCCATGTACATGCGCGGCGCCGACGACGAGACGTTCAACGCGCTCGATCCCGAGAAGGATTACGAGTACGACGGGGGATTCGTCGAGCTCGACTACGCGGGCCTCGCGAACAACAGGCTCGTCGCTTCCGCGCTCTACAACTGGGTGGCGCCTCCGTCGTACGACGACGAGAACGCCAGGATATCGGCGTACTCGGGGCTGCTGCGCTACTACGTGGGCGATTGGAGCGCGGTGAACGTCGCCGTGCACGGCGAATACACGCACCGGAAGCTGGAGGCGGGGGAAACCACGATGACGGAAGACATCTATTCGATGCTCGTGGATTTCGCCTTCTGATGACCGTATTTGACGATCTGTACAAGGACGTCATCGACTATTTCGGGACGGAGCCCGACAGCCTCCTCGTGCGCTTTCACGGCGAGCTGGCCGCAGGCAGCCGGGTGCTCGACGTCGGCGCGGGCCAGGGAAGAAACGCCCTCTACCTCGCGCGGCAGGGCGTCGCGGTCGATTGCATAGATCCCTCCGAGGTGGCCGAGGATCAGGTGTGGCCCTCCGTTCTCGGCGACGATCTCCCGGTGCGGTTCTTTCCGCAGCGCTTCGAGACCTTCGTGCCGGACGTCGATCACTACTCGAGCGTCCTCATATTCGGGCTTATTCAGGAGCTCCCGCGGGAGTCGATCGCGACTCTCGTCGAGCGGATGAACGGATGGACGCGGCCCGGCGGCCTCGCGCTCGTGACCGCGTTCACCACGGCCGATCCCGGGTTCGAGGAAGTCTCGCGCACGTGGCGGAAGATCGGGAAGAACTCGTTCGCGAGCGGCGCGGGCTTCGTGAGGACCTTTCTCGAGAAGGACGAGCTGCGGGGCCTCTTCGGCGGCTGGGAGGCGCTTCACTATCTCGAAGAGCTCGGCCCCGAGCACCGTCACGGAACCGACCCCCCGCACCGCCACGGAAGGGTCGAGGGGGTTTTCAGGAAGAAACCGGATTCCAGGCGAACGGCCGCATGACGACGCAAAATCGAAACAGCATCCTGGCCGCGGCGCTCGGCGTCGCCTGCGGGCTCGCCGCGTTCACCTTTCTCTACGCCCGCGGCCCGTCGTATCTCTTCGACGATCCCCGGACGTGCGTGAATTGCCACGTCATGCGGGCCGAATTCGACAGCTGGAACCGCTCGAGCCACAAGGCGGCCGCCACCTGCAACGCCTGCCACACGCCGCACAACCTCGCCGGGAAATATGCCGTCAAGGCGCTCAACGGATGGAATCACAGCGTCGCGTTCACGACGGGGCGGTTCCCCGATCCCATCACGATCAGGAGCCTCAACCGGACCGTCGCCGCCGACAACTGCCACCGCTGTCACGAGAACATGGTGAGCCGCATGCTCACTTCATATTCGAGGAAGGACGTCGATTGCGCGAGGTGCCACGGCAGCGTCGGGCACCCGGAACGGAACTGACAAAGGAGAGGTTTCATGCCCAGAGGATCTTTCTTCCGCGCCAACAGAATGTCTCTCGTCGTTTTCGTCGCCGCGGCCGCGGTGACCGTCGCGGCTGCGGCGCTTCTCGTCGATATCGTCGGGAAGAAGCGCGAGGCGCTGAGCTATCCGCTCAAGGTCGTCGAGATCGGGAAGAACGAGATCGACCCCGTCCTCTGGGGAAAAAACTTCCCGTTCGAGTACGACGGCTTCGTCAAGACCGAGATCGATTACGGCGCGACGAAGTACGGCGGCTCGAAGCAGTTCGACCGGCTCGAGCGCTACCCGGCGCTGCGGCGGCTCTACGCGGGGAACGCCTTCGGCGTCGATTACAAGGAAGAGCGCGGCCACCATTACGCCGCGATCGACCAGGCGAACACGAAGCGGGTTTCCGTCGTGCAGCAGCCGGGCGCATGCGTCAACTGCCACGCGGCTGAGGCGCCTCTTATGATCGAGGAGATGGGATGGGAGGCGTTCAACCGGACGCCGTACGATTCGCTCAAGCGCCGCGCGAAAACGGGCTCCTCCTGCTCCGACTGCCACGATCCCGAAACGATGGCGCTCCGGATCACGCGCCCGGCGTTTCGCATCGCGATGGAGGCGGCCGGAGTCGATTTGAAAAAGGCGACGCGCCAGGAGATGCGCGCCTGGGTCTGCGCCCAGTGCCACGTCGAATACTACTTCAAGGGAGAGGACAAGGTGCTCACCCTCCCGTGGAGCAGGGGGCGCTCGATAGATTCCATCGAGGTCCACTACGACGAATACGCTTTCAAGGATTTCACGCATAAGGAGACGGGCGCGCCCATGATCAAGGTCCAGCATCCCGAGTTCGAGCTCTGGGGCACGGGCGTCCACGCGAAATCGGGCGTCGCGTGCGCGGACTGCCACATGCCGTACATCCGCGAGGGGAGCGTGAAGATCTCGGATCACTGGGTGCGAAGCCCGCTCGATCATATCGAGCAGACGTGCCAGACGTGCCACCGGCTGACGAAGGAGGAGCTCGACGAGCGGGTCGTCAGCGTTCAGGACCGCACCGCGGCGCTCCTCAGGCGCTCGGAGCTCGCGCTGATCGCCGCGATCGACGCGATCGCCGCCGCGCGCGCGGCGGGAGCGGGGGACGACGATCTCGGCGAGGCGCTGCGGCTCCACCGCGCCTCGCAGCTGCGTTGGGATTTCATCTCCTCGGAGAACAGCACGGGCTTCCACAGCCCGCAGGAGGCCGCCCGCGTGCTCGCCGAGTCGATCGACCTCGCGCGCCAGGCCGAGCTCGCCGCGGGGAAATACGAACCGGGGCGCGATCGCGGGCGCATGTGAGAGGCCCGCGAAGGCGCCCCGCCGTGTCGTCAGGATTTTCTCGAAATCCACGACGCCCGCGCGCTGTCGGCGGCCGCGGCCAGAAGAACGACGCCGAGGATCGCGTGGGGCCAGACGCGCGTCCCGCCCTCGACGGCGCCGTACACGCGCGCGCCGCAGTAGACCGCGGCCGCGGCGTAGACGAACGGCATGAAGCGCCGCTTGCCGAGCTCCCGCGCCACCCGCGTCCGGCTCAGCACGAAGCCGCCCAGAACGAGCGCGGCGACGATGAGTGCGATTGCCATGGCTCCTCCTTCCATCAGCAGATCACTTCCGTTATGCCGCCGGTGCACGAATCGCAGAACACACCGTAGGAGCATATGAAATAGATCGTCGTGTTGCCTCCCGAGCCTATGGCGCACGCCGCGAATCCGGTGACGATCGCCCTGTAGTTGCACTTCAGCGGAGCCCTCGCCGGAGCGCGGAGCGCCGTCGTTCCGCCCGCGGAGAGCGCGACCGAGAGGGTCTTCGAATAGCGTTCCCAGCGCGACGCGGCGCAGTCGACGTCGCACGTCGCGGTGGCGGCCGCCGCGCGCTCCGCTTCGTCCTTCAGCGCCGGATACCGGGAATACAGCGCGTTGAGGAGCGCGTCGATCCGCTCGAATCTCGCGCGCCGCTCGGCCTCCGTGATTCCGAGAAGCTCGTTCGAGCGCTCGACGTCGTAGCCCGCCTCGCGGATCTGCTCCGGCGTGACGTTTCTCGCGAGCGCCCGCGCGGCGAGCTCGTCCCTGATCGCCATGAGCTCCCACACCTCGCCCGACCTTTCGAGCTCACCGTCGAGCTGCTCGGAATCGTCCGGCGCCGGGCCGGCGCTGGTATTCGTCCGGACGGCGTCGTTGTCGGCGCAGGCCGACGCGAGAAGACAAAGCAGCGAGACGACAAAGAGAACCGGTATGCCTTTTCTCGACATTTCCCTCATCCCTTTCCCGCGGACGACCGCGCCCTCGCGCCGGCCCGCCCGCGGCAAACCTGAAACGTTTCGACGACCATGATTGAGCTGCCGCCAATCGCGGCCACCCCCATCTATTTTTCACCTCCGGATCTCATCCGATTACAAGAATGGTTCCATGGATCGATCCCGCGGAAAATCGATCCGCGGCGGATGCCTCGCCGGGCCCCGGCCGAGCTCACAACATATTGTGATATAATTAAATAGCCGCGTCGCGCGGCGCGGTCGGCGCCGACGGAATGGCCGCGCGCGGAGCCCGTCCGGAAGCGAGGCTCCTCGTCGAAACCGTTCAATCTGTGCGGGAGTATGTGTCCGGCGTAGACGGTCGCGGACGCGCGCGGGTTCGCTTCGGGCCGCCCGTAGGTTCGCTCCCGGCCGCCCGCGGCGACGAGCGCTACTGCGCCGCGAGCAGAGCCTCGGCGAGCTCCCCGAGCCCCGCTTCGACCTCGCTCGAGAGACCGCCGTCGAGCTTCAGGCTCTTCGGCTGCACGCCGACGAGGATCGGCTCTCCGTTCCATTTCTCCGTGAGATAGTGAATGAGAAAATGGAGCGACAGCCGGTGCGTGTTGCTCGCCGAGAGCATGAGATCCTCGAAGGGAATGACGCGGCACTCGCCCGGCGAGCCGCCGAAGTCCACCGCGTCGACGAAGATGACGACGTCGAGCTTCTGCTTCACGACCCAGCCGCCGTAGTTCTCGGGGACCTCGCACGCGTCGACGAGGGGAAACCGCGCGCCCCGCTCCGCGAGAAGCGCGACGAGCGCGGGACCGGCGCCGTCGTCTCCCTTGATGACGTTCCCCACCCCCACGACTCCGAAGCGCTTGCCCGTGAGGCGCGCCCCGACGCCTTTCTGACTATTCTCTGCGCTCTTCATGGCTTTGCCCATAAAAAGGGCCCCTGCTCGGGGGCCCCATGTCGGAATATGCGCGGTTACGCTCTCAGCTCTCTCCCCACTCGTCGGACAGGATGTACGACGCGCGGCAGTTCGGGCAGAGCACCCGCATGAAATCTCCGCGGTCGAGCGGCCGGCCGGCGCTGCGCGGAGCCGTTTCCGGCGCGAGACTCAGGGCCTTGTGCCGGGCGACCATGAACGTCTGGTTCGCGTAGGCGAGCTCGCCGAGCTTGTCCGTGCACCAGCGCGCGTGATCGACCGTCGTCACGGGACTCCCGCAGTGCTCGCAGAAGAGGAGCTCCTTGTCCTGCGTGTCGATGAAATCGGCGGTGTCGGTCGTCGATTTGTCGAAGTCCTTGTCGAGGACGATCCCCTTTTTCGTGATGCAGTAGACGAAGCACTGGCTGCACATGATGCAGTTGCCCCAGTTCCGCTCGATGCGGCGGACCATGCGTTTCTTGTCCTCGCGGTACTCGTCGACGACGGTGATGGCGCCCGCCGGGCAGACCTGGCCGCACGCGCCGCAGCCGACGCAGTCGTCCGTCACGTACGTCGGCACGCCGCGGAAGTGCTCCGGCACGATCGCAGGCGTCTTGGGGAACTTCGACGTATAGGGGCCCTTGATCAGGGCCACGATCGCGAATTTCAACTCTCTCAGTTTCGGATAGCGCATGCTCTTTCCAGCTCCCGTTCCCGTCTCTCAGATCTTGTCTTCCGCGCCCTCGCGGTCCTCGGCGTACTTGTCGCTCACGCTCTTGTCCCACAGCTTGATGCCGGCCCGGTGGGCGGCGCGCGAAATGGCGTGGGCAGCCGTCGGCGACGTGATGAGAATGAACCATATGCAGAGAAGCGCCTTGATCGTGATCGCGCCGAATCCCGTGAAGAAGAAAACGCTCAGGAGGATCATGGCCGTGCCGAGCGTGGCGCACTTCGTCGCCGCCTGAAGCCTGTTGTACACGTCGGGAAGCCTCACGAGCCCGATGCACCCGAAGAGGTCGAACGCGACTCCGACGGAGAGGAGCACGTATCCGATGAACTCGCTACTCATCGAAGCCCCTCCCCTCGAGATACTTGGCGAGCGCCAGGGTGCCGATGAAGTTGAGAAGCGCCCACGAGATGCCGATGTTCATGTACAGATCCCTCTTCGTCATGATGGAGAAGATCGCGCAGAAGCCGACCATGAGAATGCCCATGATATCGATCGCCACGGTCCGGTCGGGCGCCGTCGGCCCCTTCCCGACCCGGTAGAGGCACATGAACATGCAGAGAATCAGAAGCGCGATGAATACGTTCACTCGAATATCCTTTCCAGATATTTCTCGAAGCCCGCGACGATGATCTCGGTGTCCTTCTGAATATCGGCGGACTGGACGTTGATCCAGTGAATGTACAGATGGTCGCCGATCATGTCGACCGTCATGGTGCCCGGCGTGAGCGTGATCGAGTTCGCGAGGAACGTCCGGCCCATGTCGCTCTTCAGCTTCGTGCGCACCTTGACGATGCCGGGCTTGATCGGAAGATAGAGGTTGAGCACGCGGTACGCGACGTCGAAATTCGCCTTGATCAGGGCCCAGAGAAACACCCAGAAGTAGCAGATCAGCCAGAAGAAGCGCTTCGGA
Source organism: uncultured bacterium (assembly GCA_963846325.1). Lineage (GTDB taxonomy): Bacteria > Krumholzibacteriota > Krumholzibacteriia > Krumholzibacteriales > Krumholzibacteriaceae > SSS58A. The sequence continues at coordinate 71,946 of CAWJVO010000016.1, read as the reverse complement.
TGGAACACCCGGACCCCCTCGTAGGGGAATATGTCGCCGAGGAGGAGCTCGGCGAGAAGCGCGACGACGACGCCGGCGAGCATCTCCTGCAGCGTGAACGACCACGTGAGGAGCAGCCAGATCGCGTAAATGATGAGAAAGTGAATGAAACGCTTCATTATCCTATCACCCGCCGAGTATATATCCCATGTACGAGAGCTTGTCGAGCAGCGCGTCGCGCGCGGCCTGGAGAACGCTCTGGTCGATGAACGGATACGCGAGGCCGAGGCCGACGCAGAGAACCGCGAGCACGACCAGAGGGAACGTCATCGAGAACGGCGCTTCCTTGATATTCGCGAACCGCGCCGGAAGCTGTCCGAAGAGCACGAATCGCTGGAGCTTGATGAACGAGAGGAGCGTCATGAAGGCGACGAGCACGGCGATCCCGCCGTACACGTAGTAGCCGGCCTGGATGAACGCGACGATGATGATCAGCTTGCTCCAGAAACCGTTGAACGGGGGCACCCCCGATATCGAAAGCGACGCGATCGAGCAGGACACGCTGGTTACCGGCATCTTCCGGATCAGGCCGCCCATCTCGTAGCGGTTCCTCGTCCCGGTGCGGTACTCGAACGAGCCCGAACAGAGGAAGAGGAGCGATTTGAACACGGCGTGGTTCACCATGTGATACAGCCCGCCGAAGAGTCCCATCGCCGCGATCGCCGGCGGCACGTTCGGGTTGAGCCCGAGCCCGAGCCCGAGGGTGACGTAGCCCATCTGGCTGATCGAATGGTACGCGAGCATTCGCTTGAAATCGGACTGGCCGACGGCGAGGAAAACGCCGACGACCATCGAAAGCGCCCCGAGGAACATGAGAATGCTCGAAACCGCCTCGTTGGGGCCGATCACGTTGAACATCAGGCGGGCGATCGCGTACACGCCGATCGCCTTGATGAGCACGCCCGAGAGCATCGCCGAGATCGGCGCCGGGGCGCTCGGGTGCGCGTCGGGAAGCCACGCGTGGAACGGCACCGTCGAGGCCTTGAGGCCGAAGCCCATGATGAACATCGCGATGACGAACGCGACCGCCTTGTTGATGCCGAGAATCTCGATCTGCCGCGCGAGGTCGGGCATGTTGAGCGTGCCCGTCATCGAGTAGAGGAACGCGATGCCGAAGAGAATCACCGTGCTGGCCACGCTGCCGAGGATGAGATACTTGAACGACGCCTCGAGCTCCTCGTGCTCGCATCCGAATCCCACGAGCGCGTAGGAGGCGATCGAGGCGATCTCGAGGAACACGTAGATGTTGAAGAGGTCCCCCGTGATGACGACGCCGTTCATCCCGGTGATCATGAGGAGGAAGAGCGAATAGTATTTCGGCTTCGCCGTATACGTCGTCATGTACTTGATCGAGTAGATGATCGAGAGAAACGCGATGACGTTGACGATGACGAGCATGAGCGAGCTCAGCCCGTCCGAAACGAGGAGGATGCCCCACGGCGCGGGGAATCCGCCCACCCGGTACGCGAACGGCTGCTCGAACAGCGTCAGCACCGCCAGGACGGCGAGCGTGCCCGCCGTGATGAAGGCGATGTAGTCGGCCGCCTTCTTGTTGATCTTCGTCACGAGAAGATTGAAGAAAGCCGCCGCGAGCGGGAGCGCGGTGAATAGCGGATATGTGGTCTGCATCGTCACTGCGTCTCTATCCTCTCTACCCTTTGAGCCTGTTGATTTCGCTCATGTCGAACGTTTTGTATTTCTCGTACAGCCGCAGGCAGATCGCCGTCATGAGCGAGAGCACGCCGAGACCGATCACGATGGAGGTCAGCACGAGCGCCTGCGGCAGCGGATCGACCCCGTACTCGGCGAGCTCCTGTATCGTCATGTTCTTGAACATGATCGGGGCGATGCCCTTCGCGCGATACCCGATGATGATGATGAACAGGTTGATCGCGTAATCGGTGATCGTGAGCCCGATGATCTTCTTGATGATGTTCTTCTTGGCGATCAGGCAGTACACGCCCATCACGAAAAGCACGAGGGTGAGAAAATAGAGAATCATGGCGTGCTGCTCCCTTTCCTATTCTTCCTCTTCCGCCTCTTCCACGAGCTTCGAAACGAACCGTCCGAAGATCGAGAGGGCGAGGAATATCGCGAAGAGCGACGAGGTCACCTTGAGCCCGATGATGACGTTGTACCAGGGAATCGCCCCGGCGCTCACGAGATCGAACGGCTTGCCGTGCGGCGGAAAATTCAGGAAGAAACACCCGAACGCCATCCCGACGATCGCCGTCGCGACGAAGAGAAACGCGGCGCTGTTGTCGATGATCGAGGCCGCCTTGTCGCTCATCTTCCCGAGCGAGACCTCCTTGCCGAAGGCCAGCGTCAGAAGGACGTATCCGCAGGCGAGAATCGTTCCCCCGGCGAACCCGCCGCCCGGAGTGAGGTGGCCGTATATGATGATGTACCACCCGAACATGAAGACGATCCCCATGGCGAACCGGACCACCGTCTTGACGATGGGGGTCATCCCTTTCGGGCTCTCGCTGCTTATGAGTTCCGGCTTCATCGCCATTCGTTACTCCCTGATGTCTCCGTAATCCTCGCGTATTTCAGCCTCGGAAAGGATGCCGACCTTTTCGGTATCCGCTTCCGTTCTCCGTTTGCGGCCGCGGCGCCGCAGGAGCACGAACGAGCCCAGAACCGACACGAAGAGCACCGTCGCCTCGCCGAGCGTGTCGTAGCCGCGGAAATCGAGAATGATGGATGTCACGACGTTCGCGGCTCCCGTTTTCTGGAGACCGGTCTGCAGGTACTCCTTCGAGACCCTCATGAGGGGCTGCCCGAACGGCGGAAGCTCCTGCACCGCGAGAAACGCGAAGACGAGGAACAGGCCGAAAAAGACGAGGCTCGAGACGACCGCGAAGGTGTCCCAATGGGCCTCGATGGCCGTGTTGTCGATCATGATGGTGGCGCGGATCAGGATCACCAGAATGAGAATCTCCACGACCACCTGCGTGATCGCGATATCCGGCGCGCCGAGCATGAGAAACGCGATGCTGACCGCCGCGCCGACGATGCCGCACGAGATGACCGACGACAGCAGGTTCTTCGTCTCGATGGCGATGATCGATCCGACGATCATGAAGATCAGAAGAGCAAGAAGAAATGTCTCAACCATCCGGGCGCCTCGCCTTTACAGCTTGAAGATCAATATGAACGACAGAACGCCGAGCCCGATCACGATCCACGACAGATACGTGGAGAGATTGCCGTTGTGGAGCATCCGGAGCACCTGGACGAAGCTGTCGCCGAGCTTGCCGAAGAAATTGTATCCGTCCAGGGCGCCTTTCTCTCCGTCCTTGAACATCGTCTTGATCGCGGGGCCGAGATCGTCGGTGACCGTCCGGTAGAACTGGGTGCCGGGATACCGGATCTCGTCGTTGTCCATGACGTTTCCGCCGATCCAGACGTTCTCGTCGATGCGGTACGCCTGCCTGCTGCTGAAAACGTAGATCAGGAGGCCGAGGATCACGCCCACGACGAGCAGGGCGGTCGCCGCGCCGGGGCTCCAGAAGCCGTCGGTCGGTATCGTCAGAATGTTGCCCGAAACGACGTGCGCCGCCGCGCCCCCCGTCACGACCGGAATGATGAACTTCTCGAGCGGATAGGCCGCGAATATGCCGAAGAGGACGCAAAGAATCGAGAGAAACACCATCGGGAGCTGCATCGAGACGTCGACCTCTTTCACCCGATCGAGACGCGCGGGGCGCCGTCCGAGGAACACGGAATGCAGCACCTTCACGAACGAGGCGAGCGTCAGCGTGCTTCCGAATATCGCGACGATGAGGAATATGACGTGCCGGCTCTCGAGCATTCCCTGATAGATGAGCCACTTCGAGGCGAACCCGTTGAGCGGCGGGACGCCGGAGATCGAGAGCGCGGCGATGGTCATCGAAACGAAGGTCACCGGCATGAGCCTCGCGAGCCCGCCGAGATCCTCGAGCTCGGTCGATCCGGCGCGTTTCTCGATCGCTCCCGCCTCCAGGAACAGGCTGCTCTTGTAGATCGCGTGGTTGAGCATGTGAAAGAGCCCGCCCACGATCGCGATCGGGATCCCGCTCCCGACGCCGAGCACCATGTAGCCGACCTGGCTCACCGCGTGGAACGAGAGGAGCCTCTTGAGGTTGTGCTGCGCGAGCGCCATGAGGACCGCGAACATGATCGTCACCGCGCCGACGATCATCATGAGCATCGAGAGCGGCGAGCCGGCCTGAATGGAGAAAATATCCATCGAGACGCGGGCGAGCAGGTATATGCCGAGCAGCTTGTCGAGCGACGCCGGGAGGAACGCCATGATGGAGGCCGGCGTGGAAATCGCCATCTCGGGAATCCAGGAATGGAAGGGCATCGCGCCGGCCTTCGTGATCGCCCCGACGAACAGGAGCACGAATGCGACGACGCCGAGCGGCGTGGTCGTCGGGATCGAAAGCTCGGAGATGGTGAGCGTCCCCGCCTGCACCCAGACCAGGACGATACCGAGCAGCATCGCCGCGTCGCTCAGGCCGAGGATCGCGAAAGCCTTCGCGGCCGATTTCTCGTGGTCCTTGTCTCCCATGTTCGTCAGGAAGAAGAGGAATGCCGTCAGAAGCTCCCAGAACATCAGGAGAACGAGAAGGTTGTCGGAAAGAACGACGCCTGCCGCCGCGCTGAGCGACCAGAGAATGAACGAATAGTAGATGCTCGATTTGTCCTTGCCCCAGAGATACCCGAACGAATAGACGATCGTGAGAACCGCGAATATCGAGGTGAAGAGGAGCACGAACGCGCTGAAGTTGTAGAGCCTGAGGGCGAACTGGAAGGGCATCGATCCGGCGAGGTTGAACAGGGTGACCGAGTAGAAGACGTCCCCCGCGCCGAAAAGGGCGATCGCGCGGAGCAGCACGTACACCGCCGCGGCGAGAGCCACGATTCCGGCCACGATCTTCCCCTTGCGCGGGACGAAGATCGGGATGATCCCCGCAATCGCAGGTATTACCAATGGATAAAGCAGTTCGTGCATTCTTTCGACTCCGGTTCCGGTAGTCTAGCCGTTCGCGCGGCCCCCGGCAAATCTTTTTCTGATCTCTTCCGTCTTCTCGCGGCTCAGGCGCACGAGATCGGCTTCGGTGAGCGTGCGCCGGCTGCCGTCCCGCCGGTCGACGACTCCCATGCGCTCCGTGCACGAGTAGCACGGATCGACTGCCGCCGTGATGAGGCCGGCGTCGGCCACGGTGTTCCCGAGAACGCTCAACTCGTTCGTCAGAATGTTGTTGAAGCTCGGCGCCCGCACCTTGTGCCGCATCGGCATGTTCCCGCCGTTCGACCGCACGTAATGGAACACCTCGCCGCGCGGCGCCTCGTACGTCCCGAATCCCTCGCCGGGCGGGACCTCGCGTATCTCGGCGCAGATGTCCCCCGGCTTCGTGTCCTCGAGGAGCTTGAGGCATTGCCGGATGATCTTGATCGATTCGAAATTCTCGAGCTGCCGGACGACCGCCTTGTCGAAGACGTCGCCGTGCTCGCAGAGAATCACGTCGAACTTCACCTTGTCGTATGCGTCCATCGGGTGATCGCGCCGGGCGTCGATATCGTAGCCGGCCGAGCGGGCCGTGGGACCGAGCGCCCCGTAGAGGCGGCACTGCGCTTTGTCGAAAACGCCGACCCCCTTCGTGCGCGCGTGTATCACCGGATCGTCGAGAATCGCCTTCGTGAGCATCATGTTCTCTTTCTCGACGTTGTCGAGCATCTTGAGAATGTTCGGAATCTCTTCGGCCGGGATGTCGCGGCGCACGCCGCCCGGCTTCATGACCGCGTAGTGGTTGCGATTTCCCGTGACCGCCTCGAGCACGTCGAGGACCGGCTCGCGGAAGCGCCACGTCCACATGAAAACGGTGTTGTAGCCGAGGAAATGCCCGGCGAGGCCCGTCCACAGGAGATGGCTGTGGAGCCGCTCAAGCTCGGCCGCTATGCAGCGGATATACTGCGCGCGAAGCGGGATCTCGACCCCGCACAGATCCTCGACCGCCTTCACGTAGGCGTACGGATGGGAGCACGAGCAGATGCCGCAGATACGCTCGACGAGGAACGGCACCTGATCCCACGTCTTGTGCTCGGAAAGGAGCTCGATCCCTCGGTGGCTCCACCCGATCGTTATATCGATGCCGACCACGCGCTCTCCGTCGACGTGAAGCTCGAAAAACTCGGGCTCCTCGAGTATCGGATGGAACGGGCCGATCGGGATTTTCTTAACCATCGTGCTTCACCTCAGGGATTCTTGCCTTTCGGCGCTCTTCCCGCCGTCTCGTCCGCGCGGGTTTCGCCGTCGTCGCGCTCTCGCACCGTCTCGTGGCTGTCCTTGACCTCGCGCTTGGCGGGGTAGTAGTCCGCGGGGCGCGTGTCGGCGCGGAGCACCGGCCGCAGGTCCGGATGGTTCCGGAAATTGACCTCGTACATCTCGAACATCTCGCGCTCGATCCACTTGGCGCCCGGGATAAACGGCGAGATCGAGTTGAGCGTCGGATTGGGCTTGGCGGCGAACGTCTTTATCGTGACGAAATAATGCTCCTTGTCGAACGGGAAGAAGAACATCACTTCGACGCCGTCGCGGTCGTCGACCGCGGCCCCGGTGTCGAAGCGGGCGTCGAGGTCGTCGAAGAGGAAGCGCGCGAGGTCGGTCCAGATCTCGTTCTCCGCGTAGACGTACACGCGCTTCGGGCTTCGCTCCTCGATCCTGACCTTCGCGCCGAACTTCGCCGCTATCCGCTTCTTTACTTCTTCACGTTCCATATTCGACTCTCTCAGAGCTGGTTCAGGACCTTCACGATTCCCGATATGATCGTCTCCGGCTTCGGCGGGCAGCCCGGAATATAGGCGTCCACCGGTATGTATTTGTCGATCGGGCCGACGACGTTGTACCCGTCCCGGAATATGCCGCACCTGCAGCCGCACGCGCCGAACGCGACCACCTTGATCGGCCGCGGCGCCGCTTCGTAGAGGCGCTTGAGCCGCGGGAGGATGTTCTGCGTGACGGGGCCGCTGATGAGGAGCACGTCGGCGTGCCGGATGCTTCCGACCAGAAGTACGCCGAAACGCTCGACGTCGAACCGCGGGGTGAGGCAGTCGAGGATCTCGATGTCGCAGTTGTTGCACGCTCCCGTGTTCACGTGGAACACCCAGGGCGATTTCTTCAGGGCTTTGAGCGCGAGCGACATTCTCCCGGCCTCCTAGTATCCGACGATCGCGAGAATCATCGCGATCGCGGACAACGCGAACATCGGTCCCCAGAAGAAGCGGACCGCCTGGTCGATTCTGACTCTCGGATTCGTATTCTTGATGAGAACGATGATGACGACGATCGCGACGTACTTGAGGACGGAGGTGAGAATCCTCCATCCGACGAAATTCACGCCTCCCCAGAACAGCGTGATGATGAAGAGCGGGAGCACGAGATACATGATCGCCGTGTTGAGCCGGACGATGGCGAGCGGGGCGCCCGAATACTCGATGTGGGTGCCCCCCGCGATTTCGGTCTCCGCCTCGGGGATGTCGAAGGGGAGGAATCCGAGCTTCGCCTGCGCGCAGAATATCATGACGATAAAGGCGAGCACGCCCGAGACGCTCCCGAGCATGACGCCGTTGTATTCCTGATACATCAGTATCTTCTCGAACGAGAAGCTCCCCACCTTCACGACCGTCGTGAGGACCGCGATCACGAGCGGGAGCTCGTACGCGAAGAGAAGCTTCATCTCGCGGGCCGAGCCGAGCGCCCCGAGAGGATTCCCCGACGCGCTGCCGCCGACGATGAGCGCGATCGCGGGGATCGTCATGATGTAAAGCGCGACGATCGTGTCGCCGACGAACGAGTGGGCGGGGTTGAGGTTGACGAGCCAGAGGATCGTCGAGGCCAGCGTCGCCGCCGCGAGGCCGACGACCGGCATGAGGAGGAATCCGGTGTTGCGCGCGCCCGCGGGGACCACGACTTCCTTGCCGAGGAGCTTGAACGTGTCGGCGAAGGGCTGGTACCACGGCGGCCCGACGCGGAGCTGCACGCGCGCGGAGACCTTGCGATCGACCCAGGTCGTGAGCAGTCCGACGACCGCCGAGAAAAGGAACCCGGGGAACACGAGGTACTTCACGAAATAGAGTACTGCTTGCATGATACCTCTTCGCTACCTGTTCAGCATGAAGCGGACGAAGTACCGCCCGCCCTCGACCGTGCGCTTGTATTTCTTCTCGATGGCCGCGAGCTCCTCGAACACGAGCGCGCCCGACGTGCACGTCGCGACGCAGCGCGGCTCCTTCCCCTCGGCGAGCCGGTCGACGCAGAGATCGCATTTCGGGGACGTGTGCCACGTCGAATAGGGAAGCATGACGCCGAAGGGGCACGACACGATGCACGATTTGCACCCGATGCACAGATTCCGCATGCGGACGATCGTGCCGTTCTCGTCTTTCTTGATCGCCTCCTGCGGACAGACGTTGAGACACAGCGGCTCGTCGCAGTGGCGGCAATGGAGCGGCGGCGTCGCCTTTTCCTGGACGCTCCCGTGCTTGAGATGCCCCTGCCCCTGGTGCCCCGCCGCGCACGCGGCCGCGCACGAGCGGCACGAGGTGCAGAGATTCATATTGATATAGACGCGCTTTTCCATAGCTTCACTTCCCGCTTTGCCGGCTCAGCTTGACCGGGACGGGGCCGATGACGATCTCGCCGCCCTGGTCGAGCTTCCACGGAAACAGCTTGCGCACCGCGGGGAAATGTATCGTCGCTCCGACCGCGTTGGCCGGGAGCTTCTTCGTGATTTCGACCGGGAGCACGATCTCGGCGCCCGCGGTCGAAACCTCCACGTGGTCCCCCTGCTTGAGCTTGAGCTTTCCGGCGATCTCCTCGGGGACGAAGAGCGTCGCGACGGGGCACGTGATCTGGGACCAGTAGAAATTCCTGCTGAAGCTTCCGTCCGCCGCGTGCACGGCCTCGCTCCAGGGGATGAGCACCGTTCCGGCGGCGTCGAGCTCCTTCATCGCGGAGGCGTAGGCGGCCCATTCCGCGGCCATCCCGTCGGCGCCGGCGGAGGACCGGTCCGTGCGGCGGGCCGGCTTCGCGGGCGCCCCGAGCTCCGCGCCCATTTCCTTCGCGAGCATCGAGAGGAATTTCTCCGCGGTCACGGCGCCGGCGATCGGAGGAATGACTTCGTCGCGCGCGAGCTCTTCGCCGAACGCGGGAGCGACGGTGCCCTTCTTCTCCATGAGGCTCGCCGCGGGGATGACGACGTTCGCGCGATCGGCCGTCTGGGTCCAGAAGAACTGGGTCGTGGCGGTGAAGCGCTTCTCGCGCATCGCCTTCTCGACCGGCGCGGCCGGATACACGGAGAAGAGATCGAGCCCGAGGGCGATGATCGCCTTGAGCTCCGTGCCCGCGAGCTTCTTGAGGCAATCGCTCGATCCCGCGGCCGCGAGCACCGAGTAGATGCCCCACGTATTCTGCTGAACGAACTGCGGCACGAACTCCCGGTCCCCCGGACAGACGTTCGTGAGCGCTTCGGCGAACGAAAACGCGAGCGCCGGAGATCCGATGCGCCCGAAAATATTCGAAAGGTAGACGGTCACCTTCGCCGCGCCGAGCATCGAGCCGGCAGCGGCGAGTATCGCGTCCTTCGAGACCCCGCCCGCGCGCTCGATCTCGTCCCAGCCGAGCCCGTCGACCAGTTTCTTGAGCTCGCCCGGGAGCGCGGCGCCGGTCTTCTCCGCGGCGGCTTTCAGCATCCCCGCGACGACCGCCGATTCCCCGCCCGGCTTGCACCGGAGGTGCCTGTTGGCGAACCACGCCGTGCGGTTCGTCTCGGGGCTCACGACGATGACCTCGCTCCCGCGCGTGCCGTACTTGCCCGGCAGCACGCTCTTCGCCGTGCACGGATGCTCCGAGAAGGAATCGCCGATCATGAGGCTCACGACGCGATCCCCCGGCGGCTTCGCGCCGGCGGGCCTGATCTTCGAGAAGTCGCGGCCGAGGTACGCGCGGAACAGCGGGGCGTCGTCGGGGGCGAAGAGCGCGATGTTGCCCGTGCCGAGCACGTCGCGCGCGAACGCCACCGCCATGCCCGCCTCCTCGATCGTGAGATTTTCGCCGAGGAGAACGCCGATGGAGTCGTTGCCGAACTCCTTCTTCGCGTCGGCGAGGGCTTGCGCCGTTTCGCGCACCGCGGTCGAGATCGTCGACCGCTCGCCGCGGATGAACGGATAGTTGACGCGCCGCGGATGCGTGAGGAACTCGGCCACGGCGTTGCCGCGCGCGCAGACGCTTCCGCCGAACTTCGAGCCCGCGCTCGCGTCCCAGTCGACGGAGAGGAGCGATTCGCCGGTGAAAACGGGACGGCGCTCGCCGCCGCGCAGAATGAGCGGGCACGCGAGCGAGCAGAACGAGCAATGCGCTTTCAGTTCCTTCATCGTATCATCCGAACACGTTCGGGACGTTCTTGATCTTGTCGTAGCACATGTCGGGGCCGTCCACGCACAGGTAGTAGTGCCCCACGTTGCACCTGCCGCACTTGCCCATGCCGCACGACATCTTGCGGTTCATGGAGAGATATATCTGCGGCGGCTTGTAGCCGACTTCGAGCAATTTCAGCGTGACGAACTTGAGCATGATCTCGGGGCCGCACGACACGGCGATCGAGTTCTCGAGATCGATGTCGAGGCCGTCGAGGAGCGTCGTCACGAGCCCGACCTTCCCCGTCCAGTTGGGCGCCGGCACGTCGATCGTGACGGTGAAATCGACGTTCGGCGCGGCCTTCGCCCACGCGTCGTGCTGGCGCTTGAAGCAGAGCTCGTCCGGCGTGCGCGCGCCGCACTTGATCGATATGCGCTTGTACTTTTTCGGATTGGCGAGCAGCGCGTAGATGAGGGAGCGGAGCGGGGCGAGCCCCACGCCGCCGCCGACGACGAGGACTTCCTTGCCTTCCATCTTCTCCATCGGGTAGCCCTTGCCGAAAGGCCCGCGGAGCCCCACCTCTGCGCCCGGCTTGAGCGCGTGGAGGAGGTCGGTGACCTTGCCGGTGCGCAGGATCGATATTTCCATTTTCTCGGCGACGGCGGGATCGGAGCTCGGCGTGAACGGCGCTTCGCCGTGGCCGGGCACCGTGAGCTGCATGAACTGGCCGGCCTTGAACTTGATCGGACGCGAAGGCACGAGGACGAACGTCTTGATCGTCGGCGTTTCGACGATGACGTCCTCGACGAGCGTTTCTATCGGATAATACGGGTTCTTCATACCATCCTACGCTTTCTTCGCGCCCCCCGCTTTTTCCTTGATCCGCTTCAGCGCCTCGCGCATGTCGATGCTCGCCGAGCACGTATCGACGCAGCGCCCGCATCCCGTGCAGTAGATCGCCCCGTGGCTCAGGGGCAGATAATCGTATTTGTGATAGAGCCGGTGCTTGACCCTGTCGGAGAGGCGCGGCCGCGGATTGAGCATTCCCGCCATGCGCGCGTAGCCGGTGACCTGGCAGGAATCCCACGCGAATATTCTCTGGAAATGCGAGCCGTCCGCCTTCTGGTCGTACAGGAGGAAGCAGTAGCACGTCGGGCAGATGTTCGTGCAGGCGCCGCACTCCACGCAACGCGCCGCGATATCGTCCCAGATCTCGTCGCTCAGCGTCGCGCGCATGGCGTCCTCGAGCCCCGCGGCCTTCGGGAACGCCTTGTTCTTCGCCTCGAGATCCTTCACGACTTTCGCGCGCGTCTCGTCGCGCATCTTGATCTGCGCGTCGCGCGCGTCGGCGAAGAGCTCCTTGTTTTCCCGGACGAGCTTCTCGCCGCGCTCGGTGAGCGCCTGGGCGAGATAGCCTCCCTGGATCTTCGATACGGCGACGTCGCAGCCCTTCTCCGGCCACGGCTTCGCGCCGAGCAGGTTGCAGAAGCAGCTCTCGCCGCATTCGGTGCAGTCGGCGCCGACGACGAGCATCTTGTCTCTTCTGATCTTGTAGAACGGATCGGTGAATTCGCCTTCGACCTGCACCTTGTCGACGAGGGCGAGCGCGGCGAGGTCGCAGCCCCTCGCGCCGGCGACGACGACCTGCGGGAACGATTTCTCGTCCCCCATGTCGTCCCCTTCGGTCGAGGGATAGTCGGCGACCGGATAGCGGAGCAGCTGCGCGAAGGCCTTGAGCGGCTCGACCGTCCGGAATCCTTCGAAGCACAGGTTGTCGGGAAGGGGGAAAAGCTCGATCCGCTCGAGATGCAGCTTTCCGCTTTCGGCTTCGCGCACGGGCACGAAGAGCTCTCCTCCGGAAGAGATCTTCTTCAGGAACCGCTCGAAGTTGGTTGAATCTATAAAGTGCATAGCCTCGCGCGTATGATAAAAACGACCACTGGAGCGCTTTGACCCGTTGCCCGATTCGATATCGCCCTCAGTGGCTTAGGCAAAAGAAATAAACAAGGTGTAATTATTCACGAACGCGCCCCGGTGTCAAGCCTATTTTTGAATTCGCCTTTTGAAATCGCCCGAAAAGGCTCTTCGCGGCGCGCCGCGCGTTTCACTTTTCGGCGAGCAGCTGCAGAACGGCTTCCCGGAGCTTGTCCCCGCGCACGTTCTTGAAACGTATGATCCCCTTCTTATCGACGAGAAAGGTCGCCGGGATGGAATTGACGGCGTAGAGCTGGGCGTACTCGCTCATCCAGTATTTTCCGTCGAAGAGCTGCGGCCATTCCATTCTCGGATTGTCCTTCAGGTAGCCCTGGAACTTCTCCCGCTCGCTGTCGAGGGAAACGCCGATGATCTCGAAGCCCTTCCTGTGCAGCTCTTCGTAGGTCTTGATGACGTTGGGCATCTCCATCCGGCACGGGCCGCACCACGCGGCCCAGAAATCGAGGAGGACGACCTTGCCCTTGTAGCTCTCCGGAAAGCGGACCTTCTTCCCCTGGTACGACGCGGCCGCGAGGGGAACCGCCGGCGCGCCTATCTTGAGCTTTCGCAGCGCCCCGATCCTCGCGAGCTCGGCCTCGGCTCCGGAGGCCGCCCGCGAGCCGGCCGCGCCCTCCACGTTCATCGCGAGCTTGAAGCTCCGCTCCGCCTCGTCGTATCGCTCGAGCGCCATGTAGCACGAGCCCATGACGAATCTCACCTGGGCGATCACCTCGGGGCCTCCCTTGTCGCCGGGCTTCGCGATGTAGTCGCCGAACTGGCGAAGCGCTTTATCGTACGCGCCGATCGACGCATAGATCCGTCCGAGCGTATAGTGGGCCTGCGCGGCTTCCGACGACTTCGGGAACTTCTTGAGAAAGTCGAGCATCGTCTTCTCGGCGAAGTCGACGTACTCGTAGGGGCTCATCGTCTGCGACTTGGCCTTGAGATCGTCGTTGATCCTCTTGAGCGCCTGCGCCGCGTCGGTCTGGGCGAAGGCGGTCGCCGCCCCGAGAACGACGAGCGCGGCGATTGCGGCTGCGATCCGGCTCCGGCGGAACGTCATTGCTGCCCCCCTGCAAACACGAAGGCGCACCCCGGGTCCGGGAAGCGCCTTCGCGCGCAATTCGATCGATTGCCTATTTCTTGCCCTGAGGAACCCCCGCGGCGGCCTCGGCGACGCGGATGCTGCCCACCACGTCGACGACGAGCTCCGGGTTCTTCGGGTTGTTCGTGTAGATCTTGATGGACCCGGCGTACTGCCCGAGCCTGCTCGACGGCCTGATCCACACCGTCCCTCGGAACTGCTTGCCCGGTGCGAGCTCCTGGATCGTCACCTTCATGTCGTCCCTGTTCGGCACGACCTTGAGAATCTTGAGGGAATCGCCGCGGGCGGCGACGATATTGAAGGTCCGGTCGAACGCCTTCGTCGAGCCGGCCGGAATGACCATCTCCCCGTAATAGAGCCGGTCCGGAATGACCTCCACTTCCTTCTGAACGATGAGCGCCATCGGGATGGTCTTTTCCTTGATCTTCGGGAAATCGGTCGTCAACACGATATTCGCTACGAGGCTCTGAGGCTCGAGGGTCTTCTTCTTCAAGAGCTTGAGGCGGTACTTCTTCCCCTTCTCGAGCGTCTCGACCTTGAGCCCGATCTTGTCCGCGAGCCCCTTCGCCGCGGCGTCGTCGGCCCACCGGGCGCCCGTGACGTTGATCGGATTCGGAAGCAGGTTCGTCACGACGACTTCGAAGGTGAACTTGTCGTCGACGAATCCGGTCCACCGCATCTCGCGCGAGAGCTCGAACGCCTTCTTGACCGTTCCCGTCACGTTGAGGATGAACTGCGCGTTATCGGGGTCGTTCGTCTTGACCGTGAAGCTCTTCTCGAAAAAGCCCGGAAACAGCTTCTTGCCGTCGATCTTGATGTTTATCTTGCCCTCCTGCCCGGGAGGGATGACCTTGTCGTAGTCGGCCACCGAGCAGCCTCAACCAGGCCTCACATTCAGTATCTGGGCCTCCGCGTCGCCGGCGTTCTTGAGCTTGTACGTATAGATGTAGTCCTGGCCCTCGAGCACCTCCCCGAGCGGGATCGTCTTGGCTCCGACGACGAGCCTGGGGGCCTTCCCGGCCGGCTTGGCCTTGGGAGCGGCGGCCGCGGCGCCGACGAGCCCGGCGACGAAAACGAGCACGAGAATCGCGACGAAAACTTTGGTCCGAATCTTCATGCGCTGTCCTCCAACGTCAGAGAATTCCGGGTGAGGCTATTTCTTGCCTTTGGAAGAAGCCCCGGAGCCCGTTCCGACGCGCACGCTGCCGACGACGTCGAGAACGACCTCGCGATACTTCGGATAATTCGTCTGGATCTTGATGGCGCCTTCGAACCGATCGATCTTGCTCGTCGGACGGACGAGCACCGTTCCCCGGTACGATTTGCCGGGTATGGACTCTTGAATCTTCACCGTCATGTCGTCCCTGCTCGATACGACCTTGACGATCTTGAGCGAATCGCCGCGCGCCGCGATGATGTCGAAGCTCCGCTCGAACCCTTTCGTCGCGCCGGGCGGTATGAGCATCTCGCCATAGTAAATCCTCTGCGGATAGAGCTCGACGTCGTTCATGACCGTGAACGCCACCGGAACGATCGTCTCCCTGATCTTCGGATTGTCGGTCGCGAGAATAACATTCGATACGATCGTCCCGGAAGCGAGCTCGGCTTTCTTCCACACCGTGAGACGGTATTTCTTGCCCCGGACGATCGGGTCCAGCTTGACGCCGACCTTCTCGGGGAGCCCCTTCGCCGCCGCGTCGACGTCCCATCGTGCGCTCAGGATATTCATCGGAGAGGAGAGCAGCACCGTGACGTAGCTCTCGATCTTGAACGTTTCGTCGGTGAAGCCGGCCCAACGGATCTCGCGCGAGAACTCCAGCGCTTTCGCGACGGTTCCCTTGACGGAGAGATTGAACTGCTCGTTCGCGGGGTCGTTCGTCTTGACCATGAAGCCCTTGTCGAACGCGCCTGCGCCGATCTTCTTTCCGTCGATCTTGATGTGGACCTTGCCCATCTGCCCGGGCGCGACGACCTTGTCGTATTCGGCGACCGAGCACCCGCAGCTCGGTTTCACGCGGAGAATCTGGAGCTCGGCGTTCCCGGCGTTCTTGATGAAGAACGTATGCTCGACGTTCTGCATTTCGAGAATTTCGCCGAAGTCGACCGTGTTCTGTTCGACGACGGCCTTGGGGGCCTTCGCCGCGGGCTTGCCCTGTGCCGCCGCGACGCCGTACACGCCGGCCGAGAGAAGGAGCACGAGCCCCGCCGCGATAATCTTTCTTTCAATCTTCATGCGCTGCCCTCCAGCACCTTGAAAGCATTCATGATGGGGCGATATCATCCAGCAATAGAATGGCTATTAGTATACCAATCTTTCAGGGAAAAAGCAATAACGCGAAATAGACGGCAGTGGGTCATTGACCCACTACCAAATAGACCGCATCGTCCCGAGCCGGCGCGATCAGAAGCGGGGATTGACCACGTTCGAGTAGATCGAGCCGAAGGTGTATGAAAAGCCGACCGAGGTGCTGTAGGAATAGGTCTCGGCGAGGGACCTGAGGCGGAGCAGGATCTCTTCGTCCGTGAGGGAGCGCCGCGGCTGATCGATAAGGTCGTGGTTGCGAGTGCCGTTCCCGGTTATGTCGATGCTGAATCCCCTGAAGAGCCGGTACGAAAAGCTGACCATTCCTGAAAGCGTATTGATGCCCGCATCGTGCAAGTATTGCGACCAGGTGATCGAGGTGTGCACTGAGCCCCATGGTCTCGTCATGTCCAATTGAATCTCGAGGACGTGGCGCCAAAGCTTCTCGGCCGTCTTGTCGTAAATCGTAGCGTCGCGATACATTACGTCCGAATATTCGACACGGTAGAGAAGCGTAGCCGCCCGGATGTTCGCCTCCTTGTATGGAAAGACACTGAACTCGACCGCCGGCGCCACGGCGTACGCGGTCTTGACGTTGCCGGTCGTCATGTAGTCCCCCGTCGCGAACCCCCCCGCCGACCAGCGACCGGCGAGGCTCTTCACGACGAGGCCGTCGAAGCCGTTCGTGCGGTATATCGTATGCAGGGTGCGCGAGGTGAGAGCCGTTTCATCGTTCTTATAGCTCGCGAATCCGCTGAATTTCATCTTGAGCGCCTCGGTAACGCGCGAAGCGGAGAAAGATCCCCGGAGGCCGTAGTCCCCCTCGCGCTGACTACCCGATAGGGAGCCCCCCGTCCCCAGCTGGAACACCCACGAATCCCACCGGTCCTCCACCGCTCCCGGCGGCATTTTGCGCCGGCACGTTATCTGAATATCGGAAGCAATAGGAGTGCGGGCGATGTACCGCACAAGTCCCATCTTGAGCGTCCGCAGGATACCCTCCCTCGTGTCGTTGGCGATCTCGGTCGGCCCCGAGAAGTAGTGCAGAGTGTCGTTGACCCCGGCGAAGCGTCCCAGCCCGATCATCTCTAGGGAATAGTCTATGGCGCCTACGCCCGAGGAGACGAGGCTCAGGTTGACATAGACGTCGGCGGCGTCAGGATCGCGGACGTAATTGACGAATGTGACGTCGTCCTTGTAGTAATCGTCGCTGAACCCGTCGAGATACACCCGGAGGGCGCCATCCCGAACGAGCGAGTCGGCCCCGACGGCGCGGGCGCCCGAAACCCAAACGAGGATCGTCGCCGTGAGAACGACGATTGATCGGCAGCGCGAAGTTACATTCATATTGGGCCCCCGTCGGTTGCTTCGTTACCGCGACACCATAGCATAAGAGCGAAGCGTGCGCAAGAGCAGGCGAGCCCCGCCCGCGGGCGGGCGGACCGCCCCGATTTGAGCGGGCCACGCCGGAAAATAGTGATATGCCGCATCTCGGGCGCCGCCTGCGTAATGCTTCGGCGACATCCACGTAAGCATTGGTTGGCGATTGCTCCGATGACGGAATTAGATAGATATTGGTATATAAAGCTAGACGAGTGCGTCAGCTGCGGAGAATGCGTCAACATTGCGCTAACTTCTGACTGCGAGGAAACGATAGAGATGCATGGGGACAAAGCGCATTTTAAATCCGGTGCGGACGTAGATGGCGAATGTCGATGCGCTGATGAAAGAAGCCGTCTCCAATCGTGTTCCCAAGACGCCGCTTTTTCCCGCTACAGAAATTCTCGGCAGAGATGCCGACCTTCCCCCCTTTCTGCATCCCTGACTTGATGCCAGGCAGCTCCATTTGTCCATTGATGGCTTGCGGAATATGAGAATGTCGATTATCCTATCTGGGGGGCGCTCATGTGGTGTCAGAGAACAGTCGCTCGCGAAGATCCCCCGAGGCATGATATGGATCCCTCAACACAGAGCAAAGAAATATACATGGACCACATCGCGGCGGCGCCGGTGAGGCGGGAAGCCGCGGAGGCCATGGCGGCGCTGCTGAGGGACGGCTTCGGAAACCCGCAGAGCGTCCACGGGCGCGGCCAGGCGGCGGCGGAAGTCCTCGGCCGGGCGCGCGAGCAGGTGGCCGCCCTCGTCGGCGCGGAGGCGTGGGACGTGATCTTCACGGCGACCGGCTCGGAGGCCAACAACCTGGCCCTCAAGGGGATCGCGCCCGCCCGGAAGAAGAAATCGAACCGCGTCATAATCTCCGCAATCGAGCACCATTCCATAATGAATCCGGCCAAGACGCTCGCGAAGGACGGCTACGAGCTCGTGCTCCTGCCGGTCGACGGCCACGGCCTGGTATCGCCCGGGAGCCTCGAGGCGGAGATCGCGAAGGGCGCCGCGATCGTGTCTATCATGCACGCCAACACGGAGATAGGGACGATCGAGCCCGTCGCGGAGCTCGCCGCGATATGCAAGAAAGCGGACGTTCCGATGCATTCGGACGCCTGGGGCGCGGCGGGGGTAGTTCCCGTCGATATGGCGAAGCTCGGCGTGAGCGCGCTCTCGATCGCCGCCCAGAACTTCGGCGGCCCCCCCGGGGCTGCGGCCCTCATTCTCCCGAAGGGGACCCCCGCGCGGGGGATGATCGAGGGGGGCGTGCAGGAGCGCGGGCTGCGCGCCGGCCAGGAGAATATCCCCGCGATCGCCGGCATGGGAGTCGCGGCGGAGCTGGCGGCGAAAGAGCTCGATGAGAGCGCCGCGCGCGTGCGACCGATCCGCGACGCGCTTCTCCGGCGGCTCCCGGCGGAGATCGACCGCGTGATCGTGACGGGGCACCCGGAACGGCGCCTCCCCAACCACGCGAGCTTCTGCGTCGAGTATATAGAAGGAGAGGGCATGCTCCTCTTCCTCGACCAGAAAGGGATCCGGGCGGCGAGCGGCTCGGCGTGCACGTCCAAGGCGCTCAAGGGAAGCTACGTGCTCGAGGCGATCGGCGTCGCGACGGCGCTCGCCCAGGGCTCGATCGTGTTCACCATGGGGCCGGAGAATCGGCCCGAGGACGTCGACGAGATCGTGTCAGCGATGAAGCCCGTCGTTCAGAGGCTTCGGGAGATGTCGCCGATTTACAAAAGGAAGTAGGCTATGGCGCTCTACAGCGACAAGGTGATGGACCATTTCATGAATCCCCGGAACGTCGGCGAGATACCGGACGCCGACGGCGCCGGCGAGGTCGGAAACCCCGTCTGCGGGGACATGATGACCTTCTACATCAAGGTCAAGGACGACCGTCTCGAGGACGTGAAGTTCAAGACCTTCGGGTGCGGGGCCGCGATCGCCGTCTCGAGCATGGTGAGCGAGATGGCGAAGGGAAAGACGCTCGACGAGGCGATGAAGATCACGAACGAGTCGGTCGCCGAAGAGCTCGGAGGGCTCCCCAAGAACAAGATGCACTGCTCGAACCTCGGCGCCGACGCGCTCCACGCCGCGATCGAGAGCTACCGTTCGAAAAAGGCCGGCGCTCCGGCGAAGACGGTCGCGGCGCACGAGCACGGCGACGAATGCACCTGCCCGTTCTGCGACTCGGAGCTCGCCGAGGAGGAAGCCCCCATCTGCCGGAGCTGCGGCGTCTCGTTCGAGACCTGCCCCGCGTGCGGGAAGCTCGTGTCGGGCAAGGACAAGGCCTGTCCGCACTGCGGCGCCGCCCGACCGGGCAAGGGCTGAGACGCGAACGGCCCCGGCGCCTTTCCGGCGCCCGGGACACCCATGGAGCTTCATGCCGAAACGACAGCTCGTCGAAAAGATACTTGCGCTCAAGGCCGAGCGGGACGCGATCATCCTCGCGCACAACTACCAGCCGCCCGAGATCCAGGACGTCGCGGACCGGCTCGGGGACTCGCTCGATCTGAGCCGCTTCGCCGCCTCGGCGAGCGAGCGCGTGATTATCTTCTGCGGCGTGCATTTCATGGCCGAGACGGCGGCCATCCTCTCCCCCGGAAAGACGGTCGTTCTCCCCGATCCGAAGGCCGGCTGCCCGATGGCCGACATGATGTGCGCCGAGGACCTCGTCGCGCTCAAGAAGAAGCATCCCGGCGCGGTCGTCGTCACCTACGTGAACTCCACCGCGGAGGTCAAGGCCGAGACCGACATCTGCTGCACGTCGGCGAACGCGACGCGGGTCGTCGAGTCGGTGCCGGCGGGAAGGCCGATCATATTCGGCCCCGACAAGTATCTCGGGGGCTGGGTGGCCGCGCGGACCGGGAGGGAGATGGTTCTCTGGCAGGGCTACTGCCCCACGCACCAGAAGATACTTCCCGAGCATATCGTCGAGCAGCGCAGGCTTCATCCCGGCGCCGTCGTCATGGTCCATCCCGAGGTCAATCCGGCGGTCACGTCCCTCGCCGACGTCGTGCTCGGCACGGGTGGTATGATCGCCCACGTGGAGAAGAGCCCCGCGCGCGAGTTCGTCGTCGGCACCGAGACGGGCATGGTCTATCGCCTGCAGAAGAAATTCCCCGATCGCTCGTTCTACGCGGCGACGAAGCACGCGCTCTGCCCCAACATGAAGAAGATCACCCTCGAGAAGCTCGCGCGCTCGCTCGAGTCTCCCGGGCCGGGAATCTCCGTCGAGCCCGGGATCGCCGGCCGCGCCCGGCGGGCGATTCTCGCGATGCTCGATATCTCGTGAGCCGCGAGACATCCTGAAAGCGATTGACATCCGCGCGCGTTTCGCCTAAACAAGCTGTATATTTACGGTTCCCCGACGTCACCGGTAGCTTTTGCAAGGAGGCGCCCATGAAACGCACGGTTGTCGCTCTCGCGCTCCTCGCCCTCGGCTGTCTCGCGGTATCGGCCGCGGCCGAGGACGCGAAGCCCGCGTACGGCTTCAAATTCAGCGGCTACTTCAAGGCCGACTTCGCCTATGACCAGACCCGCGTCAACTCGGGCAACTACGCGCTCTACGTCACCGAGCGCAGCCCTCTCGACGCGCCCGACAACGACCTGATGAGCATCACGGCGCGCGAGAGCCGCTTCGGCCT
The DNA here is from genome assembly GCA_963846325.1 of uncultured bacterium. GTDB lineage: Bacteria > Krumholzibacteriota > Krumholzibacteriia > Krumholzibacteriales > Krumholzibacteriaceae > SSS58A. The sequence continues at coordinate 51,088 of CAWJVO010000016.1, read as the reverse complement.
CGATTTCTGGTGGGAGGAGAACGATATCAAGACCGACGCCCGGCTCGAATTCGACTTCTACGGGCTCGGCGTAGCGCCGGCGAGCCTCAGCTCGATGGAGAACAAGGCCGCGCCCATGCTCCGCCACGCATATATCAAGCTCACGAAGGGGCACTGGTCGCTGCTCGCCGGGCAGACGAGCGACATCATCTCGCCTCTCTTCCCCAAAACGGCGAACTACACCGTTCTCTGGGATCAGGGCAACATCGGCTACCGCAGGCCGCAGCTCCGCGTCTCGACGTGGGGGAATCTGTCGGACAACGGCAAGGTCACGTTGGCGGGCGGCCTCTTCCGCACGCTCGGCGGCGACATCGACGGCGACAAGGTCGACGACGGCGCCGACTCGGGGCTCCCGACCGTCGAAGGGCGCCTCGCGATGTCGGCCAAGACCTGGAAAGAGGGGACGATGGAGCTCGGCGTCTCGGGGCACTACGGCACGGAAGAGTACTGGACCGGCCGGGCCACGAAGAGCGTCGAGTCGTGGTCGGGGAACGTCGATCTCAGATACGCCCCGTGCGAGCGCACGGAGATCACCTGCGAGCTCTTCGTCGGCGATAATCTCGGCGCCTACTACGGCGGCGTCGGGCAGACGCTGAATCCGATGCTCACCGAGATCGGCTCGAAGGGCGGCTGGGCGGAGATTTCCTACAAGGCCGCCGACGGGCTCTGGCTCAACGCAGGCTACGGCCTCGACAATCCCGACGAGGACGACTTCGTCATCGCCGCAAGCGAGGACGACGTGAGGAGCTTCATCGGCAGGAACTCGAACATATTCGCGAGCGTCATGTACGACCTCACGAGCACCGTCACCGCGATGGTCGAGCTCTCGCAGCTCAAGACGAAGTACGAGTATCGGTGGATCGTCGGGGCGGACGAGCTCAGAACCGACAACCGCGAGCTCGACAGCACGCGCATCCAGTTCGCGCTCAAGGCGGCGATCAAGTAAGGCTTCTTGTTGGAATCCGGAGCGGCTACAGGAACAAGGACTCGAAAGGAAATCGAGTCCTTGTTCTATTTGGGATCCTTCCCGCAACAACGCTTGTACTTCTTGCCGCTGCCCCAGGGACAGGGATCGTTTCTGCCCGCTTGCACGGGGGGCGCTGCGAAGTCGTTTCTGCTCGGGCTCGACTTGACAAAGTCGATGCATTCCAGCGATGGAATCCGAAAAGAGAATGCCGTCTTGCCCCTATAATTCGTTACCGCGAGATCCCCCTCAGAAATGATATCCATGCCAATCAGTACATCGACGTTTCCGTGAATCACACCTCTCGTGACTTTTATGTTCCCCATCATGACTTGATTGGGCAATCCCACATTGACCAAGTATGTAGGACTCGTGGTCGGACCATTCGCGGTATGAACGTTGGTCATCCCTGTAGCTTTCAGCCCACATTTATCGACCACTCTCTGCGTTGCAACCGTTCCCGTGGCCCCGGTATCCCATATCGCTTGAAACTCCTCCAATTGCGGGCGGCTCGTTGTGGTTGCAGGATCAAATGCCTGCGAGATTCTGACGGAAGTCAGCAGTACGCGCATTCTCCGATCAGCTCGCGCAATGAACGAAAAGTGTTTAGGAGGCATTCAGCGGACCCTAGCCGAAGACAACCCTTGAATGATAGGTCTGCGTATAGCTATCCGTTCCCGGATCACATTTTTGAACCAGAAAAGTCCCAAGCTCGTGCTTCTTGGCAGTCTCCTTGACCGCATCCAGTTCGGAATCGTAGGAACCCATGACTTTGCAATCCTTAATCACGATGAACTTGCCGTTGTACGTCTTCACAAGTTCTTCCTGATGCGCCCTGTACCAATCAAATTCTTTCTCTAACGTACTGGACATCTCTCGCCTCGTCTATCGAGCTTGCTCCCGGGCTGCGCATTGCTCCTTGCCAAAATGCCGGCCACCTGTTGATTCTGCAAGTAGAATGCCTGGAGTATTAATTCCTTGATTTCTCTAATGCATCCTCCGAGTAGATAATAGCATGGATTGCGGACACAGTCAATGGCGCGAGGGCTAATCGGCTGCGTTCCGCGCAACGATCGTACCGTGTCCGAAAACGGCGTTTCCACTCATCTCATCGAACTAAAGGCAGCTCCTTCATCCCGAAGCGCTTCGCCTCCGCCGACATGAGCTCTTTCAGATGCACGGCGATTTCAGGCTCGAGCGGCTCGCTCGTGCGCGCCGCGAGTATCTTCTCGACGCGTTCGGCCGCGCGGGTGGCGGCGTCCTTCGACCCCTGCTTCTGCCACTCGTCGAGGGCGTTGCGGTCGATCACCTCGTCGGGATAGTAGACTTCCTTGCGGAACCATTTCATCGTGTGGGCGAGCGAGAGGAAGCTCTTGCGCTCGATCCCCTCGCGCATGAGGTCGAGGGGGACGATCGGATCGTCGCGGAGCTCGATCCCCTCGACCAGCCTGAGCGCCATGCCGCAGGTTTCGTTGTCGAGGACGAGCTTTTCGAGGCTCTGGCACGACTCGAAGTCGAGCATGCCGGGGCCGGAGACGTTGTTGAGGCCGCTGAGCGCCGCGATGATCGCGCCCATCGCGCTCTCCATCCCCGCCTGATAATCGACCGTCTTCGAATCGCTGAGCGCCATGTACGCCTGCACGGGAAGGCCGAGGTGCTTCCCGATCTCGGCGTACGAGCCGTCGATCATCATCGTCTCGACGGCGCCCATCGGCGTCGTGCCCTTGCGCATGTCGAAGCACGCGGGGGATCCGCCGTATATTATCGGCGCGCCCGGCATCGCGAGCTGGTGAATGACGACGCCGCTGAGCGATTCGGCGCAGTGCTGCACGACGGCGCCGGCGAGCGTGACCGGCGAGGTCGCTCCGGTGAGCGGCATCGAGATGAGCTCGGCGACGATGCCCGTCCGCGCGCAATCGATGAGCGCCTGCGCGGTGAGGTCGCTCCACTTGAGCGGCGGCGAGGGGCAGCAGTCGAAGATCGCCATCGGCTTCTCGCGGAGCTTCTCGGCGTCCCCGGCGACCGCCGAAAGCATCTCGTGCATCGGCTTGAACGCGTCGACGAGGAAGGTGCCGGTCACGACCGGCTTGGCCGAATGCTGGAGCGCGATGAAGAGCCGGTAGCGGTCCTGTATCTCCTTCGGCACGTCCCCCGCGATGAGCCCCGTGCTCTGCGCCGCGTAGTTCGGGAGCGCGTCGATGAGCGAGGCGAACTTCACGAGGTCGGCCGTGACGGGTATGCGCGCGCGCTTCTCCTTCGGATCGTAGATGCGAAGCGCCGCCGAGCCCGGATTGAAATGGACGCGGTCCCCGCCGAGATCCATGACTTGCTCGCCGCGGCGGTTATAGAGCGATATCTTGCTCGGCGCGCTCTCCACGGCCTTCTCGACGAGAGAGGCCGGAATGCGCACCTGGCGGCTCTTCCGGTCGATGCGGGCACCCGCGCCGTCGAGGAGCTTCAGCGCCTCGTCGTTCTCGACGAACACGCCGATCTCGTCGAGGATCCGCTTCGCCTCGTCGACGATCTTCTTTCGGGCCTTTTCCGTCCACCAGGTAATTCGGGGATTCGTTTTCTTCTCCAATTCGGGCCTCCCTCTAATCCAACCGGTACCGACAATCCTTCCGTCCGCAATTCTCGCACGAGTTCTCGCTGCGGAGCCTCTCGGGCACCTTCGCGACGTGCATCGCGAACGAGACCGACTTCCGCGGCGACATCATGAACGTTTCGCTCAGCCGCACGCCGATCCGCTCCGCGGGGAGCAGCTTGAAAATGGCCGCCTGCTCGCGCACGTCCCAATCGCCGTAGCCGGGGCTCGCGCGGCACGAGGTCTTGAGCCCTTCGCGCGCCGCCTCCGCGGCGATCTTCTCGTCAACATACGCCGCGGCCGCTTCCGCGGCGACCGAGCCTATCGCATCGAGCACGACCGCCTTGAGCATCTCGCCGCCCGTCGAGAGCCTCGTCGCTTCGGCCTCGAGCGCGGGGCCTATCGTGCAGACGCAGAAGGCCATCCGGTCGAGCCGCGCGAAAACGTTCGAGCCGGGGAGCTCGCGCCCCGCGGCGAATACGTATATCCCCTTCGGGGCGATGAGGCGCTTCGCCGCCTCGACCCCCTCGTTCACGATCCCGTCGTAGCGCTCCGCCGGAGCGGGCCTGCCCTTGCCCCGGGAGCCCAGGAAGCGCCGCACCTCGGCGGGATCCATCGCGACGTCGAAATTTTCGAGAACGACGGGCTCCATTATTTTCCATGTATGAGCGTCGCGTGGACCTCACGGATGAAGTCGGGCGTCGTGCCGCAGCACCCGCCCACGGCGTTCGCCCCGGCGGCCACGATCCTGACCGCGTCCTCGGCGAACTCGCGCGGGCGCTGCTTGTACACGGCGACGCCGTGCTCCATGACGGGGCGCCCCGCGTTCGGCTGGAACGCGAGCGGCGCGCTCGTGAGAAATCTGAACTCCTCCGCGAGCTCGATCATGTCGCCGCTCTGGAGCGTGCAGTTCGCGCCGATGACGCTCGCCCCTTCCTTGAGCAGCGTTTCGACGGCCCCGTCGGTCGTGTCCCCCATCATCGTGAAGAACCCGCGGGGCTTCCGGTCGAAGGTGAGCGTGACGACGGCGGGGAGGTTCGACACTTCCTTCACCGCGCGCAGCGCCTCGACCGCTTCCCGCAGATCGTACATCGTTTCTATTATGAAGAGATCGACGCCGGCGCCCGCGAGCGCCTTCGCCTGCTCGCGGAAGGCCGCGCGGGCCTCGTCCGCCTTGAGCGCGCCGACGGGCGGAAAGAAGAGCCCCGTCGGGCCGATGTCCCCCGCGACGAATCTCTCGCTCTTTCCCGAGCGCTCGAGCGCCTTGCGCGCGATCTCGACCCCCGCCTCGTTCACCCGCGCGACGTCGAGCTTCTTTCCCGCCTCCGAGGCGCCGAGCTTGAGACGGCTCGCCCCGAAGGTCGCCGTCGTGAGGACCTCGGCTCCCGCGTCGAGATACGCGGCGTGCACCTCGCCTATCTTTCCGCTCTTCGAGAGGACCCACGCCTCGGGAATCTCGCGCTGGGTGAGCCCCGCGGCGATCAGCATGCTCCCCATGCCGCCGTCGAAGATGACGACTCTCCGTTTGATCGTCGCGAGGAAATCCCGTGTCATCCGGCTCCCATGAGGCTCGCGGCGAGCGATACCGCGGCGACCGCGTCTCCGGCGTATCCGTCGGCGCCGATCTCGCGCGCCCATTCGTCGCTGCACGGAGCGCCGCCGACCATGACCCGCACCTTGCCCTTGAGCGAGCGCTTCTTGAGCTCCTCGACGACGCGCCTCTGGCCGGACATCGTCGTCGTGAGGAGCGCCGAGATGGCGATGCATCCCGCGCCGCGCGATTCGGCCTCGTCCACGAATTTCGCGACCGGCACGTCGGCGCCGAGGTCGGTGATCTCGAATCCGTTCGCCGAGAGCATCGTCGCGACGAGCGTCTTGCCGATATCGTGAATGTCCCCCTCGATCGTGCCGATGACGACGTGGCCGAGCGATTTCGGCTGCGCCCCGCCCTTCGCGAGGGCCGGCTGCAGCACCGCCATCGCGCGCTTCATCGATTCCGCGCCCATGACGAGCTCGGGGAGAAAGAGGGTGCCCTCCTCCCAGAGGCGGCCGACCTCCTTGATTCCCTTCACGAAGCCCTTCTCGATAACCTCGAGGGGCGGGTATTTCTTGTCGAGCGCCTCGCGGGCGAGCTTTTCGGCCGCGCCCGCGTCGCCGTCGAGCACCGCCTTCGCGCAGCTGTTGAGGAATGCCTGCATCAAGATCCTCCTTACGCTATGGTAGGCTTGCAGTTTCACCGTTTTTCATCGGAAAGTCAAGCACCGACAGGACCTGCGTCCGCTATTTACCGCGCGACAACAGCCGGGGCAGATCCGCAATCATGTGCCGGACGGGCACAATCTCGATCCGGCCTTCATGCATCCGCCGGCTTCCCATATTCACGAAATAGGCGCTCGCCATCGGATAATCGTCCAGAAAGGACCGAAGCCCGCCGAGCATCGCCGACGTCGCTCTGGACGTTCTCTTGATCTCGAACGCGTGCAAACCCCTCGGACCATACAGAACGAAGTCCACCTCCCGGCCATTCGACGTGCGCCAATAGTGAATGCGATAATCGAGATCGAGGGCGTCATTGAGCGCCACGAGCTCCTGCAGGAAGAGCGTTTCGAGAGCCTGCCCCTCGACCTCTTCCGGTGAATCCAGCGGTCCCATGGGTCTCAGCGTCCGATAGATGCCCGCATCGAAGAAGTAGAATTTGGGATGGGCGGTGAGGCGTCTCTTCGCCCGCCTCGAGAAAACGGGGATTCGATAGGCGATGAGGAGATCTTCGATGGCCGAGAAATAGCTCTCGACGGTCTTTCGTTCGACGCGGCATTCGCGCGCGACGGCGGAGACGTTCAGCACGGATCCTTGGGAGAAGCTCGCCGCTTCGAGAAACCGGGCGAACGCCGAGAGATTTCTCGTCAAACCCTCCTGCCGGACCTCCTCTTCGAGATACGTCTTCACATACGCCTCGAGATACTTCTTGGGATCCGCCTCCCCGTATGCGGCGGGCATTTGACCGTATCTCAGCGAATGCTCGAGGCTGAAATCGCCTCCCAGCTCCCGCGCGGTCAGGGGATGCATGGAGAACGTCAGCGCCCTGCCGGCGAGGAGATTCGGGCCTTTGCTCCTCAGCTTTCGCGCGCTCGATCCGGTCAGAATGAACCGGTATTTCTTGGACTCAATCAGCCGATGAACCTCGTGCAAGAGCTCGGGAACGCGCTGAACCTCGTCGATGACGATCCAGCCGCGGAAGCCGCGAGGAATGAAGCCGTCGAGGCGCTGCGGATTCGCCGTCAAATCGTTGAAGAGCTCCGCTTCCAGCAGATCGATATAGATCGAATCGGGGAACGCGGATTTCACCCAGGTTGTCTTTCCCGTCCCCCGAGGACCGAACAGGAAGAAGCTCTTTCGCTCGGGCGGTCTGATCAATCTGGAATACATACTTCCATTTTGCATGGATAATTGGAACTGTCAAGTGAAATCCGCCCGCCGCGCAATGGGCGACAGGACCCGCGTTTTGGGCATGATAAAGGCCGGGTGCCCAGGGTACCTCCAACACCGGTAAGGCCGACATACCCCCACGAAGGTCGACCTTAATCGGAGGTGGTCACCCGGCCTTAATACAGGGGCCGGGGGATTTTGTTTTCGTTCGCTATCCAGTAGAACACCAAAGAGCTACTTTAGTGTCCCTCCAAACGCTCCTTCGAGCACAAATCTCGGCTCGATATCGACGGGGATTCCCTGAAGATTGTCGAGCTGGGCCTGGAGCTCCGGATCCATCACGGCGTACTTGTCCATGAAGGCCTTCGCGCCCTCGTAGTCGCCGCGCGCCTCGAGCGTGAGTATCTCGCTCGAAAGCGATTTGACGGCATCCTGGATTTTGGTGAAATCGACCGACCAGAGACCGGTGGCCGGATCCTTGAAGTAAGCGCCGCGTTCCCTCAGGTAGTTGAAGATCGCCATCACGGCCTTCCCGTGTGCCTCACCAACACCGAACCTCACAGACCGGAAGAAGCCGGCCAGATAGGTCACGGCCGTCTCCTTCGCGAGCGCCTCGGGGAAATACCCTTCCTTCACAAGATAATAAAAGTTGTATTCCCCCACAATGTCGGCTTTCGCTTCTTCGATCCCCGAGTAGGTCTCCCGGAGCGCCTTGTTGACGGTCGTCGTCGTGCCGTCGGGGAGCTTGATCGTGCCGGGGCCGAGGCCGTGGGAGATCTCGTGGAGCAGTATCTCGTTGAAATAGGTGTCGAAGGTGACGTACGGGAGGAGCTCCGGCGCGATCACCTTCTGCGCGATCGGCACGAGTATCTTCTCGAACTTGGCCTTGCAGATGTTGCGGAGCATCACTTTCTTCGATCCCTTCGCCTCGCGCACGCGCTCGTCGTTCGGGAGGTTGAAGGCGATCGTCTGCACGCCGGCCTTCGTGTCGCCGGCGGAGAATATCTCGTCCCCGACGGAGAGCGGCGATTCCATCCCGCGGGTCGTGTTCTTGTACTGATCGGGGATGGGCAGGTTCGCCTCCATCTTCGCGCCGTACGCCATGAGGGCGTCGAGGTTCTTCGTCGCCTCGGGGTCGCGAACGCAGAGGAACGCCTCGAAGGCGGCCTTGTAATTGAAGAGGTTGTCCTCGTAGACCTCGTAGGGACCGATCGTGACGTCGATCACGTTGTCCTTCACGTCCATCCAGGCCATGTCGCTCTCGTAGTAGTCGTCGGAGAGGAACGCCTTGGCGCGGAGCCTGAGGAAGTTGGCGAGCGACTCGTTGTCCACGAGCGCGGCCGCCTCGTCGAGAAGGCGCGCCGCCTCCGCGAGAAGCTCGGCGTACTCCTTCGAGTACGGAACGGCCTCGAGCCCTTTGTCCTTCGTCCGCTTGATCACGGTGAAATTGCTCTCGAATGCCGCCTTGTCCGCCGGGTGATTCTTGACCCAGTTCTCGAACTCCTCCTTCGTCATGTCGGGAGGATAGAAGTTGGCGCCGTCGGGTTTCGGGTCCTTCACGAGAACGGGGGCGTTGTCGTCGAGCCGGTCCCACGGGCCGACGTTGCGCCAGAAGAACCGGGAGAGCTCCGGGTTCCCGCGGCGGCCGAGCTCGTCTCTGAGCTCGACGTTCTTCGCCCAGACCTGGCGCACGAACAGCTCGTCCATGATCCGCGAAGCCTCGTAGAGCTTCTGGAGGGCGGCCCTGTTCTGCTCCCCGACGATATCCCAGGGAACCTCGATGTCATAGGTCGCATAGACTTCGAGCCGCTTGCCCGCGTCCGCCGCCGGCTCGATCATGATTTTCTCCTTTTTCGCGCAGCCGCCCCACGCCGCGAAGGCGAGGAGCGCCAGCCCGATGACCATGAGCCTTCTCGTCATAACGAAGATCCTCCTTTCGAACGCCGATTCACGAAATCGTCTCGCGCCCCAGCATACGCCTGACGCCCGCCGCTTTCAACCCGATTCAACCCGAATTGGGCCTTGACGGGTCCCGGGGAGGGTGCTAGCGTCTTTCCTCACGAGCGGCGCGCATAGCGAATGGCCCCGCGGGGAGCGCGCCCACAAGGGTTTTCAGGTCACGGAAGAGGGGGATGGACGATGGATTCGAAGGCGCTCAAGAAGGTGTACGCGAAGGTCGAAACCTATCGCGACGAGATGATCGCTCTCCAGACGCAGCTCACCGCCATACCGGCGCTCGCGCCCGTGAACGACGGCGAGGGGGAGACGAAGAAGGCCGCGTTCTTCAAGGGTTGGCTCGAAAACGAGAAGATATTCGACACAATCGACCAGTACGACTCGCCCGACCCGACCGTTCCCTCCGGCGTGAGGCCGAACCTCGTCGCCCTCATGAAGGGAAAATCGTCGGCCCGGCGCGTCTGGGCCATGGGGCACCTCGACATCGTCCCGCCCGGCGATCTGAACAAATGGACGAGCGACCCGTACAAGGTCAAGATCGAGGGGGGCAAGATATACGGACGCGGCGTCGAGGACAACCAGCACGGGATCGTCACGCCGCTCTTCGCGGCGAAGGCGCTCCGCCAGCTCGGCATCGTCCCGACCTACGACGTCGGCCTCATCCTCGTCGCCGACGAGGAGACGGGGAGCAAGCACGGCATCCAGTTCCTCCTCGAGAAGCACGGCAATCTCTTCCAGAAGAACGACTTCATCGTCGTGCCCGACGCCGGCGCGCCGGACGGCACGATGATCGAGGTCGCCGAGAAGTCGATCTTCTGGCTCAAGATCGAGACGAAGGGCAAGCAGTGCCACGCCTCGACCCCGAAGCAGGGGATCAACGCGCACCGGGCCGCCGCGCACCTCATCACGAAGATCGACAAGCTCTACAAGCTCTTCCCGCAGAAGAACAAGGTGTTCGATCCGCCGATCAGCACCTTCGAGCCGACGAAGAAAGAGGCGAACGTCCCCAACATCAACACGATCCCCGGGGACGACGTCATCTACATCGACATGCGGATCCTTCCCGAGATCAAGGTCGAGGCCGTGTACACCGCGATCAAGGGAATGATCAAGGAAGTCGAGGAGAAGTTCGGCGTCAAGATCACGACGTCGGCGGCGCAGCGCGAGGACGCGGCGCCCGCCACTCCTCCCGACGCGCCGGTCGTCATAGCGCTCTCGGCCGCCATCAAGGCCGTCTACAAGGTGAAGGCGAAGCCGAAGGGAATCGGCGGCGGCACGGTGGCGGCGTTCTTCAGGCGCCACGGCTTCGGCGCGGTCGTCTGGTCGAAGATCGACGAGGTCGCCCATCAGCCGAACGAGTACACGATCATCGAGAACATGGTGGGAGACGCAAAGGTATTCGCGAACCTGTTCCTCCAGGAGTAGCGGAGCTCGCCGCTCCGCCCCTCGAGACCCCACAGGGCGAGGGCTCCGGCAACGGAGCCCTCTTTTTGTGTCCGGAAAACCACGGGAAGACCAACCGGCCGATTCGCTGGAACGACGACACCCTCCTACGGGCAGGTTATCCAGAAATCGCCGCTGATCGCGAGCGCGACCATCAAATGCGTGACAATGTAGACACGATGCATCACATAGGCCTCGCAGACGCCCAGTCCGACCTCGTCCGTGATGCAGTCGAAGTTGCACGCCTGCGATTCGATGAAGGTATACGCTATTATCCGGTTCACCCACATCATGAAATCGACTTCCCCCAGCCACGGCAGATAACCGGCCCCGCCCCCCGCATATAAATCCCAGAGATTCGATGTCAGGATCGTGACCTTGGCGAGGAGATAGCTCGAAAGCTCCGATCCGAACTCGTCCGAGAACAAATCACAGGCTCCGCATTGAGTCACCTGGGACTGGAAAGACTCGAGCACGAGCACCTGTTCGTCTATCAGGCCCGGAAGATCCACGTCCCTCATTCTGGTCCAGGTCGCGCAGGTCTGGTCGACGTACAGCGTATGCATCACATTGATGGCCTCGGCGATTCCGCTGAGGGCCGAATTCCAGGCTGCATCGCCGTATTTCTCCTGCACCGCCCCGATCAGGTATTCCGTCTCGATCGTTTCGCGGTTGATCTTTCCCCACATCCACATGTCGAGATACGTCGTCCTGACCGTCATCGTGGAGCCGTCGAACTCATCGGGCATTATGACGTTCCATTTCCCGGTCCTGTTGTCGTACCCGAAAGCGCAGGGGAGCTCGTCCGCTCCGACCGTCATATTCGTCACCGGAAACTGGAATTCCAGCTCCAGGTCATAGGGCTTGTCGCCGCCCGTCGAGAGGTCGAACTGCGCGTCTCTTCCGGGATACCCCGAGCATCCCACCGGGAGAAAGGAGACGAAGCCTTCATCGATATACAGGGACCGGCATTCGTTGAGCGCGCCGGCCGGGATGACGATGCGCACTCCGTAGAACTGGCTGTCCGTATCCGTGACCTCGATCACACCGCCCAGGGGCCCGTAGATGTTCTCGCCCTCGCATACAAGGACGTCGGGGTCGTCCGTCACTTTGTCCTTGCCGCAGGTAGCAAGCAGCAAAACGGCGAGGATGCCGATCGTTTTCGACCCAAAACGCCATGAATTGATTTTCATGATACTTTTCCCCCTGACAAAAGCCGCCGGATTGCCCGTGCGCTCGGAAACAAGGATCGCCGCTTCGAATCTATCGACTGCCCCGAGGGAAGGAGAGTATCATTAACGGTGGCGGAAAAGCCACCTCTAATGCCGCCCAAGGGAGCCCTCGTTACCAACGAAGTGCCAAGCCGACCTAATCAATAGACGTCTAGGTATTGACCGGCCGCCCGGGCGCATGATACGATTCTCTGTATCCAACGCGTTTCGCCCCGTCGACCGGAGGGACTCTTGAAGCCGTTTTTGCTGAACGTCCTCTTGCTCGCACTGTTTCTCGCGCTCGGCTTTTTCTATTTCCATATCGCCCTCGACAACGGCTTCTGGCACGGCGACGATTTCGGCTATCTCGCGCACAACCTCCACATGACGGAAACCAAAGCCGCGCTCTTCGACAACGAGTCCCCCTACAAATTCCAGCCGCTCGTGTACGGGGTGTCGTATTTCCTGTTCAACCGGTTCGGGTTCGAGCCGCGGGGCTACTTCCTTTTTAATCTCCTGCTGCATGGATTGAACGCGTTCCTCGTCTATCTCCTCGTTCAGACGCTGCTCCGCGACCGCACGGTCGCGGCGATCTCGGGGCTGCTCTTCGTATTCACCGTCGGCAATTTCGGCAAATCGATCATGATCATGTCGGGGCTCGAAGACCTTCTCATCACGACGCTCACCCTTCTCACGATGATCTTCTATTTCAGGAACGAGCTCGCCGGCCGGGGCAGGATATGGTCGCCGTGGTACCTGCTCTCGCTCGTCTTTTTCGTCGGCTCGATGTTCACGAGGGGCACGAGCCTCTCGATTCTCGGCGCCTTTCTCGCGTTCAACTATTTCTTCAGGAAGGATACGGGGCGCCGGGTCATCAGCACGAATTTCATCGTCCTTCTCGCGATCGCGGCCGCGGCGCTCGTATTGAAAACGCAGCTCTTCCACTATTCTCCGCGCTTCTACGCCGAGAATCCGGGGCCGGTCAAATACATCCTCTACGCGGCCAAGAACGGCCTCAGCTATCTCGTGCGGATGATCTTCCCGATCCACACGTCGAATCTCGTCGCCGAGGCGGGTCCGGCCGTGAGGCTCATATACGGCCTCGCCACGGAGATCCGGATCGCCATCGCGCTCACGATCGTCTCCTATTCGTTCTTCGGATTCATCTTCGGCAATCACACGATCCGTTTCTTCATCGCGTGGACCTACATCATGCTGCTCCCGTTCGTGTTCTTCCAGTTCCCGGAGGACTGGCTCAACATCAGGCACCTCTATCTCGTGTCGATCGGATTCGTCCTCGTGCTCTCGGCGGGCTCGGTCTACTGCTCGCGGCTCATCGCGCACCGGGGGTGGCGGAGGTTCGTTCCCTTCGTGGTGCCGCTGCTCTTCGTGATCCTCGGGCGCTTCATCGCCTTGCGGCTCGACTACCAATACGCCGCCAAGGCGGCGAGTCCCGCCCTTGCCTCGCAGCGGGAGTCCATCGTGAAGCGTTATCCGTGGGTGACGATCGTGGGGGACGAGCTGAAATACGTGCGGGACCTGCCGGAGGGCCAATGACCGGGGGCTCGCTCAGGGCTTGAGGCGCAAGCGGAGCGAGCGGTCCTTCTCGAGAATGCCGATCTCCCGCTTCCGTATCCGAATCCTGAACACCATGCGGTCTCCCGCGAGCTTTCGCGAGAGGACCTTCGCCGAGCGCTCGATCAGGGCTATGGCGCGGCCCTCCTCGGGGGACACGAGAACCTCGGCTTCGAGGAGCTCCCTGCCGATGCGGGACTCGATGATTTCGAGAAGCTCTTCCGTTCCTTCCCCCGTCGCGGCGCTCGTGAGAACGGCGTCCGGGTGCCTGACGCGAAGCGCGTTCCTGCGGCCCGAGTCTTCGATCAGATCGATCTTGTTGAGGACGAGAACGGTCGGCACGCTCGCGAGGGGCTCCCCGTCGTCGCCGGGGCCGCGCCGGGCGCCGTCCCCGGCCTTCTCGCGGCCGCTCCGCGCGAGGACCTCCTCGAGAACGCCGTTCACGACGCCGATGTGCTCCTCGCAGCGTTCGATCGAGGCGTCCGCGACGTGGAGGAGCAGATCCGCCTCGCGCACGTCGAGGAGCGTCAGCTTGAAGCTCTCGACGAGGTGGTGCGGGAGCTTTCTGATGAATCCGATCGTGTCGGTGAGGAGGAACGGCTCCCCCCCGGGGCTCGCGACGCGGCGCGTCGTCGAGTCGAGGGTCGAGAACAGGCGGTCGCTCTCGAGGACGCCGCTCCCCGCGATCCGGTTGAGGAGCGTCGATTTGCCCGCGTTCGTGTAGCCGACGATGGTGACGTTGAAGACCCCCTCGCGCCGCTTGCGGCGCTCCCCGGCGCCGCGATGAATCTTCTCGAGCTCCCGCTCGAGGCTCGCCATCCGGTCGCGGGCCTTGCGGCGGTCGACCTCGATCTGCGTCTCGCCCGGGCCCCTCGTGCCGATGCCTCCCGCCTGGCGGCCGAGGTGCTCCCAGAGGCGCCTGAGCCGCGGCAGGGCGTAGTTGAGCTGTGCGATCTCCACCTGGATCCGCGCCTGCCTCGTGCGCGCGCGCCGCGCGAATATGTCGAGGATGAGCTCGGTGCGGTCGATGACGTTGATTTCGAGGATCTTCTCGATGTTGCGCGCCTGGGCGGGGGTAAGGTCGTCGTCGAATATGACGAGATTGGCGCCGTGCTCGTGAATCTCCCGGGCGATCTCCTCGATCTTCCCCTTGCCGACGAAGGTGGTGCCGTCGATGCGGGTGCGGGACTGCAGCGTCCGCCCGACGACCTCGGCGCCGGCGCTGCGGGCGAGGAGCTCGAGCTCGGCGAGGTTCTGGACCTCGTCCTCGCGCCTCGCGCGGGGCAGCGTTATGCCGACCAGGTAGGCTCGCTCGCGCGGGTTCGTCGACGGCGTGATCCGGGGTGACCGCATCTAGTTCTCTTCGGGCTCCCGGCCGGTTTCCTCTTCGGGCGCCTCGGCCTCTTCGTCGCCGGCCTCGTCGCCGATATCTTCCCCGTTCATTTCCTCCCCCTCGTCCCCGTCCTCGCCCTCCGCGATTTCGCCTTCCGGAATCTTCTCGCCGGCCATGAGCGTGACGTCGACGACGGTGTCTCCTTCGGCGAGGCTGATGAGCTTCACGCCCTTCGCGGGCCTCCCGAGAATGGAGATGCTGTTGACCGGGGAGCGTATGATGATCCCGTTGCGCGTGATGATCATCACCTCGTCCTCCTCGATCACTTCCTTGACCGCGACGAGATCGCCGTTCCGCGAGTCGGTGGAAATGGCGACGACCCCCTTGCCGCCGCGCTTGATATTCCTGAAGTCGCCGATTCTCGTGCGTTTGCCGTAGCCGTGCTCGGTCACGGCGACGAGCTCCCCTCCGCGCTTCACGACGACCATCGACACGACGTTGTCGTCCCTGTCGAGCTTGACTCCCGTCACGCCCTGGGTCGAGCGCCCCATGTCGCGGACGTCCTTCTCGCCGAAACGGATGGCCTTCCCTTTGCGCTTCGCGAGGATGATGTCGTCCTTTCCCGAGGTGAGCTTCGCCGCGATGAGGCTGTCCCCCTCGCGGAGGATCACGGCGATGATGCCGCCGCGCCGCGGGTTCGCGTAGGCGGAGATATGCGTCTTCTTGATGAAGCCGTCCTTCGTCGCGAGCATGAGATAGGCGTCCTGCTTGAAATCGCTCACGGGGACGAAGGCGGTGACCTTCTCGTCGCGCGACATCTCGAGGAGGTTCACGATCGCTTTGCCGCGGGCGAGGCGCCCGCCCTGCGGGATCTCGTGCACCTTCACCCAGAAGCACCGCCCCTTGTCCGTGAAGAAGAGCAGATAGCTGTGCGTCGAGGCGATGAAGAGGTGCTCGATGAAATCCTCGTCCTTCATGCCCATCCCGGAGACGCCTTTCCCGCCGCGGCGCTGGCGCCGGTACGTCCCGGTCGGGATGCGCTTGATGTAGCCCGTATGGGTGATCGTGATGATCATGTTCTCTTCGGCGATCAGATCCTCGATCTGGAACTCCCCCTCCTGGTCGACGATGTCGGTCCGGCGCTCGTCGCCGAAGCGGGTGTTGAGATCGTCGAGCTCGTCGCGGATGATGCCGAGGAGCCGCGTGCGGCTCTCGAGGATCGAGCGGTAGAACTCGATCTTCTTGATGAGCTCGAGATATTCGTCCTCGATCTTCTTGCGCTCGAGGCCGGTGAGGCGCTGGAGCCGCAGGTCGAGGATCGCCTGCGCCTGGATCTCCGAGAGCTTGAACCTCTTCACGAGCCCCTTGCGCGCCTCGTCGGGGGATGAGCTCTTCTTGATGAGCTGGACGATCTCGTCGATGTTGTCGAGCGCGATCTTGTACCCCTCGAGGATGTGGGCGCGCTCCTCGGCCCGGGCGAGGTCGTACTTCGTGCGCCGGGTGATGACGTCCTCGCGATGCGCGAGGAAGCACTCCATGAGCTCCTTGAGGTTCATGACGACGGGGCGCATCTTGTCGAGCGCGAGCATGATGATCCCGAACGTCACCTGGAGCTGCGTGTGCGCGAAGAGCTGGTTGAGAACGACCTTCGGAAACGCGTCCTTCTTGAGCTCGATCGCGATGCGCATCCCTTCCTTGTCCGATTCGTCGCGGATGTCGGAGATGCCCTCGATCTTCCCGTCGCGCACGAGGTGGGCGATCTTCTCGATGATGGAGGCCTTGTTGGTCTGATAGGGAATCTCGTTCACGATGACGCTCATCTTGCCGCTCTTCTGCGTCTCGATCGTCGCGCGGGCGCGCAGTATGATCTTCCCCCTGCCGGTCGTGTAGGCCTCGCGGATGCCGGCCCTTCCGTAGATGATGCCGCCCGTCGGGAAGTCGGGGCCCGTGACGAGCCTCGCGATCTCCTCGGCGGTCGCGGCCGGCTTGTCGAGAAGCAGCTTGAGCCCGGCGACGATCTCGCTGAAATTGTGCGGCGGAATATTCGTCGCCATGCCGACGGCGATGCCGGCGGCCCCGTTGATGAGGAGATTCGGCACCTTGCCCGGCAGCACGAGCGCCATCTGGCGCGTCTCGTCGTAGTTGGGCCCGAAGCTCCACCGTTTCCTTTTCGAGATCGGCGAGGAGCTCCTCGGCGATCTCCGTCATTCGCACCTCGGTATATCGTTCGGCCGCGGGCGGGTCGCCGTCCACCGAGCCGAAGTTCCCCTGGCCGTCGACGAGGGGATAGCGCATCGAGAAATCCTGCGCCATGCGGACGACCGCGTCGTAGACGCTGGACGTGCCGTGGGGGTGGTAGTTGCCGGTCACGTCTCCGGTGAGCTTCGCGGACTTGCGGTACGGCTTGTTGTGCGCGATGCCGAGATCGTTCATCGCGAGGAGAATCCGCCGGTGAACCGGCTTGAGGCCGTCGCGAACGTCGGGGAGCGCGCGGGAAACGATGACGCTCATCGAGTAGTCGAGGTAGCTCGTCTGCATTTCGTCTTCTATGTAGACCGGTACGATCCGCTGGCGGCCGATGTCCATTCCCTGCTCCTCTTCCGTCAAATATCCAGGTTTCGCACCGAGAGCGCGTTATCGACGATGAACTTCTTGCGCGGCTCGACCGCGTCCCCCATGAGAATCGTGAAGATGTGGTCCGCCTCCACCGCGTCCTCGAGGGTGACCTTGCGGATCGTGCGCCTCTCGGGGTCCATCGTCGTCATCCAGAGCTGATCGGGATTCATTTCGCCGAGGCCTTTGTACCGCTGCAGGTACACGCCCTTGCTCCCGCCGAGCTCCTTGAGAATCTTGTCCTTTTCCTTGTCGTCGTACGCGTACCGCTCGTCGGCGCCCTTCTTGAGGCGGTAGAGAGGCGGCTGCGCGATGTATACGTATCCCTGTTTCACGAGCTCCGGCAGGTGCCGGAACAGGAGGGTGAGGATGAGCGTCCGGATGTGCGCCCCGTCGACGTCGGCGTCGGTCATGATGATGATCTTGTGGTAGCGCGCCTTCGCGATGTCGAAATCCTCCTCGCCGACGCCCGTGCCGAGCGCGGTGATGACCGTGATGACCTCTTCGTTCGAGAGAATCTTGTCGAGCCGGGCCTTCTCGACGTTGAGAATCTTCCCGCGGAGCGGGAGGATCGCCTGGAACCGCCGGTCGCGCCCCTGCTTCGCCGAGCCGCCCGCCGAATCCCCCTCGACGAGGTAGATCTCGCACTGGGCGGGGTCCCCGAGCGAGCAATCGGCGAGCTTGCCGGGGAGCGTCGTCGACTCGAGCGCGCTCTTGCGCCGCACGAGATCGCGCGCCTTGCGCGCCGCGTCGCGCGCGCGGGCCGTCTGGAGCGCCTTGTCGACGATCTTGTGCGCGACGGGCGGATGCTCCTCGAGATATTCGGCGAGCCGCTGCCCGACGGCGCTTTCGACGTAGCCCTTGATCTCGCTGTTCCCGAGCTTCCCCTTCGTCTGCCCCTCGAACTGGGGGTCGGGGAGCTTCACGCTGATGACGGCGGTGATCCCTTCGCGGATGTCGTCCCCCGTCAGGGCCATTTTCTCCTTCTTGAACATGGCCTCTTTCGCGGCGTAGTTGTTGAGCGTGCGCGTGAGCCCGGCCTTGAAACCGATGAGGTGCGTGCCGCCGTCGATCGTGTTGATGTTGTTCGCGAAGGCGAAGATGCTCTCGGCGTAGCCGTCGTTGTACTGGATCGCGCACTCGAGCTCGAAGTCGTCGCGCTTGTCCTCGATGTAGATCGGCGGCGTATGGAGCACTTCCTTGTTCTGATTGAGGAACTTGACGAACGAGACGATGCCCCCCGAATACTGGAACTCGTGCTTCTTGTTCGTCCGCTGGTCCTCGAAGTTGATCTTGATCCCCTTGTTGAGGAACGCGAGCTCGCGGAATCGCTGCGACAGCGTGTCGAAGCTGAACTCCGTCGTCGTGAAGATCTCCTTGTCGGGATAGAAGGTCACGCGTGTCCCGCGGCGGTCCTTCTTCCCCGTCTGGGTCTCGGTCTTGAGATCGTACGCGGGCACGCCGCGCTCGTAGCGCTGCGTGTAGGCCTTCCCCTCGCGCCAGATCTCGACCTCGAGCCACTCGGAGAGCGCGTTCACGACGGAGACGCCGACGCCGTGCAGCCCTCCCGACACCTTGTAGCTCTTGTGATCGAACTTCCCCCCCGCGTGGAGCATCGTGAGCACGACCTCCACGGCGGGCCGCTTCTGCGTCGGGTGGATATCCACGGGAATGCCGCGGCCGTTGTCGATCACGGTGACGGTGCCTTCCACCTGGATCGAGATGTCGATCTGGTCGCAATGTCCCGCCATCGCCTCGTCGATCGAGTTGTCCACGACCTCGTAGATCATGTGGTGAAGGCCGTGCAGGTCGGTGGAGCCGATGTACATCGCCGGGCGCTTGCGCACGGCCTCGAGCCCCTTGAGCACCTGTATCCCTTTTGCGGTGTAATCCTGGCTCATCCGTTATCCGTTCTTCCTTTCGATCTCGAGCCGAATGCCTTTGACTTCGACCTTCGGATATTCCTTCTTGATGCGCTCGATGATCTGTTTCTGGTGAAACCAGAGCTCCTGCATCCAGACGCTGTTCTCGACTTCTATGATGAGGATGCCGTCCTTCAGCATCCGCGGGCGGCTCTTTTGCGCTATCACGGCCCCCACCACCTCCGCCCATCCCCGCATGAGCTTCACCTCTTCGAACCTGTTGTCGAGCCCCAGGAGCTCGAGCACGCGGGGGAGAATGTCCCCGACCCTCGCGGACGACTTCGTATCCACGGTGAAGCGCACCTCCCTGCGGATATGGAATTTTACGAACAAACGCCCGAAAAATATACAAAAATTAGTCCTGCCGCCGCCCCTTTTTTCACCCGCGCGATACGCGGGTCCTGTCAGCGATTGCACCCCGCCCGTGCTCGCGCGCAACGCGAGTCCTGCCGCTGCGTCCCGCCGGGGACTCGCCCCGCGCGGGCTCACCCGCTACGTGCCCGCACGCGGGGGCCCCGTCGCCGCCACCCGCTGCTGGCGCACATAAGGCGCTGACCCTCTCGCGACGGACCCATTGGAGGCTCTGCGACTGGGTCAGGAGCGAGAGGGTCAGCGCCCTACCCGGCGGGCGTTATCGCCCCCGCCTCCACCGTGAAGCGCGCGGCGCCCGGGCCGGCGCCGCCGAACTCCTCGGGCCGCGGGGTCGTGATGAAGCTCTGGTAGCTGTCCGCGAGGTGCTCCTTCACGCGCTCCGCCGTCCGGCCGTCGAGCTCCGAAAAGATGTCGTCGAGGAGCACGACCGGCTTCTCCCCGCGCTTGTCCAGGATGGTGAGCGCCTGGGAGAGCTTGAGCACGAGGGCCGCGAGGCGCTTGCGCCCCTGCGAGCCGAAGCGCCTGATCTCGGATTCCTCGAGAAATATCTGCACGTCGTCGAAGTGCGGCCCCGCCATCGTGTAGCCTCTCCTCCGTTCCGCCTCCCGGACCCTCGAGAGCGCCTCCCGGAGAGCCTCGGCGGGATCCTTTCCCGAATGATTGAAGGAGCAGACGTACCGCATGCCGAAGCCGGCCGCGTCCCCCAGGATCTCGTCGAGGAGCGTCCGGGCCCGCGCCTCCAGCTCCCGCATCGTTTCGAGGCGCATCCGCACCACGGCCGCGCCCTTTTCGGCGAGCGTCGCGTCCCACGGCTCGATGCCGGCGGGGGCGCCGCCGTCCCGCGCGGCGCGCTCGAGCAGGGCGTTGCGCTGCCTCAGCGCCCCGCGGTAGTCCTTGATCCCCTGGAGGTGCCGGGGGGAAATCTGCGCCGCCGTATAGTCGAGGTACGCCCGCCGTCCCGCGGGAGGGCCCGACGCGAGAAGAATATCCTCGGCGACGAAAATGACCCCCGGAATGATCCCGACGATCTCCGCGAGGCCCGAGGCCTTTTTCCCGTCGCTCGACACCTTCGTCCTCCCCCCCCGTTCGGCTCCCGCCTCGATCGTGAAATCGACCCCTGCGTCGCTCCTCCCCTGAAGTCTCGCGAAGAAATATTCCTCGCCGAAGCGGATCACCTCGTCGAGGCTCCGCGTCCTGAAGGAGCGTCCCAGGGAAAAGAGATAGATCGCCTCGAGGAGATTGGTCTTGCCCTGCGCGTTCCTCCCCGCGACGAGATTGAACGTGGGCGAGAACGAAAGCTCCGCTTTCGCGATGTTGCGGAAATTAACGACGTCGACGCCCCGAACGATCACCCGCCGTCACCCCCGCCCCCTTCACCCGTCGGTCACCCTATCCTCAAGGGCATGATGATGCAGGTCTGCTTCAGGTTCCCGCCTTCGCTCGCGGGCTTCACGACGGCCGCGTTGTCGGGCCGGTCGAGCAGGAAAACGATCTCTTCGGCGTCGACCGTCCGAAGAATGTCGAGAACGTAGTTCGCGTTGTAGCCGATGTCCATGGCCTCTCCCGAGAAAGAGGCCTCGATTTCCTCGCGCGCCTCGCCGAGCTCCTGCGTGCTGACGTTCAGCGTGAGCTTCGCCTTGCCGATCGAGAAAACGACCTGCTTGGTGAGCGTGTCGGAGAGGATGGAGACGCGTTTCGTCGCCTCCTGCAGGGCGGAGCGCGACACGACGAGCTCCTTTTCGTTCTTCGCGGGAATGACCCTCTGGTAATTGGGGAACGGGCCTTCGAGGAGCCGCGAATATATCGTCGTCTCCTTCATGTCGAAGCTGATGCTGTTCTCGCCGATCGAGATCCGCACCTCTTTTTCACCCTCGGCGTAGGTTCGCATCGTCCCGAGCGCCTTCGGCGGAACGATGACGTCCATCTTCTGGACGCTGCCGAGATCCAGCGCGATCTCGACCTTCGCGAGGCGGTGCCCGTCGGTGGCCACCATCGATATTCCCTTACGGTCGACCTCCCACAGGACGCCGCAGAGGGCGGGTCTCGTGAGATCGCCTGACACCGCGTACGTCGTTTTCAGAACCAGAGCCCCGATAATCTCCGGATCTATGGCGAAAGACGTTTTGCTTTCCTGTTTCGGGAGCTTCGGGAAATCCTCCGCGCTGCGCGCGTTTATAACGAACCTGCTTTTGCCGCACGAGAGCGTCAGCTTGTCCCCCTCGGCGTCGAGGGAAGCTTCTTCCCCCGCGAGCGATTTCACGATCTCGGCGAGCTTCTTCGCCGGCACCGCGATTCTTCCCTCTTCCGCGATGGTCCCGTTGACCCTCGACGTCACCGAGATATCGAGATCGGTAGCTGATATGCTGAATATCCCATTCTCCGCGCTCATAAGAACGGTGGAGAGAATCGGCATCGTCGTTTTTCCGGGGACGACGCCGGATATGGCGTTTATTTTATGGTTGAGCTCGCTGAGAGGGACACTGACCTTCACACCGCCACCTCCTGATGTGGAGTGGATCGAATCGATCTTTTGTTTGCTAGTTCCAAAATGGAAAGGCCATGATACGGCATGCCTCGTCCGGCTTCAAGTGAAAACGAGCCCATGATTAAAAAACCCGAGCCCATAGAATCCCCTTCTTACTCCTTCTCCTGGTTATAGAGAGAGCTTGTAGTAGGAGTAGTCCGGGCGGATTTGTTGAAAGCTCCAAAATCCCGTGCCCCCATATCGATCTTTCGCCGCCGCGCCCTGTTGATCGTTTTGTGGGAACCTCGATGTTTTCAACACGGCGGCCGCCGGGGAGGCCGAATCGACAGGTATCAACAAAGGCTCTGTTGAAAATGTGGGAACGCCCGCGAATTCCCGCGCCGGCTCAGGACGAAAGCTCTTCGAGGAGCGCCTGAACCTTTCTCCGCAGCGAGGCGTCACTATCGAGATCCTTTTTCACCTTGGCGATCGAGTGGAGAACGGTGCTGTGGTCGCGGCCGCCGAAACGCTTCCCGATATCGACGAGGGACAGCTCGGTCAGCTCGCGGGACAGGTATATGCCGACCTGGCGGGCTATGACGACGCGGGCGATTCTCGTTTTCGCGCGGAGACTGTCGATCGGGATGTCGAAGTGCTGGGCGACGGCCTTCTGGATGGCCTGGACGGCGATCTTCTTCGGAGCGGCGCCCTTCACCATGTCGGCCAGGACGTCGCGCGCCATGTCCACGGTGATCTCGCGGCTGGCGAGGCTCGAGCAGGCCAGCAGCTTGATGAGGGAGCCCTCGAGCTCCCGGATGTTGGACTTCGCGTTTTCCGCGATGAGCTGGATGACGTCGTCGGGGATCTGGATATGCTCCTTCTCGACCTTCTTCCGGAGGATCGCGATCCGCGTCTCGGTGTCGGGGGGCTGTATGTCCGTGATCAGTCCCCACTCGAAACGCGACGTGAGCCGCTCCTGGAGCGTCGGGATTTCCTTCGGCGGCCGGTCGCTCGTGACGACGATCTGCTTGTTCGCGTTGTGGAGCGAGTTGAACGTGAAAAAGAACTCCTCCTGCGTGCTCTCCTTTCCCGCGAGGAAGTGCACGTCGTCGATGAGGAGAACGTCGATGTTGCGGTACCGGTCCTTGAACTCGTGCGTGATGCCGGAGCGAATCGCGAGGATCAGGTCGTTCATGAAGCCTTCCGCGGAGACGTACGAGATGCGCATCTTCGGGTGCTTCTCGTTTATGCGGTGGCCGATCGCCTGGACGAGATGCGTCTTTCCGAGCCCCGCGCCGCCGTAGATGAAGAGCGGGTTGTAGGCGCGCGCGGGATTGTCGGCGACCGCGAGCGCCGCCGCGTGCGCGAAGCGATTGCTGCTTCCGACGACGAATTCGTCGAAGACGTAGCGGGCGTTGAGCTGGGCGTTGTCCGGGACGACGACGGGTTCGTTCACGATGATCGCGCGGGCCGCGCTCGCCTCCGGCGGGGAGACGCGCGGCGGGTTCGCCGGCGAAACGAACTCGACCGACACGGCCTCGCCGAGCGTTTCGCGCGCCGCCCGCTCGATCTTGAGCCGGTGGTGTTCCGCGAGCCAATCGACGAAGAAGGGATTCGGGCCCTCGACCACAAGGCGCCCGTCCTCGCAGCTCACGAGGCGCGTCGGCTTGAACCAGGTCTGGAAGCTCTGCGCGTTGACTTCGGCGCTCACGCGGTCGAGAATGGAATCCCAGAGGTGTTTGAGCCTGTCTTTCATGGTCGATATGAGAGAAAAAGAGCCCTTGAATACCCGTTTTTGACCCGCCGGGATGTGAGGATTACCCCCCAGGAGATCAACATGAATCTCTTTGAATTGCAACGGTTGCCCACAAATGTGGATAACCGCGCAATGCCAATTTTTATAATAGAATCAGCGGGGTTCAAATATCAATTCCAGAGCGTTATCCACATTGAGCAAGAGCTGTCGGCCAAGATGTAAGATGGTGTGGCCATTATCGCTCACGGGGAATGTCCCCTCATCCCGCGGTGGGGAATCTATCACACGCCCGGCGGCTTATCAAGATAATTTTGCCGCCCCGGGGAAAATAATCGTAACCCGCTAGCCGGCAACAAATTAAAAAAATAGTAAACGACAATTCGGACTTGACGCCGAAATAGGGGTCCGGAGCGGATTTTTCGGGAGGAAGAAAACCCTTGATGCGACGCGGAGATATGATTTCGCGGTATTATTCGCTTGACAACGTTTTAAGACTTTTCTATCGTATTCTGCTTTTGTATAATAGGGCATATGATCTAAGGAAGATTCCCGTCACCGGAGAAGGTGGAAAATGAAGCGCACGTTTCAGCCGCACAACACGAGAAGGAAAACCACGCACGGATTCCGCAAACGCATGAGCACGAAGAACGGCCGCCTGGTGCTGAAAAGGAGGAGAGCCAAGGGAAGAAAACGCCTGAGCGTATGATCGAGAGGAATACTATCCGCATGCAATCGCGGAGCCTCAAAAAGAATACACAGTTTCGTCTTGTTTATAGCGAAGGAAAAAGGGAAGCCGGGACGAAGGTCGTCATTTACTTTCTCAAGCACGAAAGCGACAGCGTCGTGCCCGGGTTCGTAGCGAGCAAGAAAATAGGAAAGGCCTGTCAGCGGAACCGGGCGAAGAGGCACATGAGAGAGATATTCAGGAGATTGGAAAATCGTTTCGTCGACACGAATCTCTGGATCGTTTTTATCGCCTCGTTTCGCCCGAAGAGAAGCACGTTCCACGAGATCTTGGCTGACGTCGAAAGCTCGTTGGGTAGGGCTGGACTCATTTCAACAAACGGATGATATCGCGAATTCTCACACGGATCGGCCTTGCGGCATTGCACATATACAGAGTGGCTGTCTCTCCCTATCATCCACCGGTGTGCCGATTCACGCCCTCATGTTCGCGGTACGCCGAGGACGCGCTCCGGATGCACGGTCCCGGTAAGGGATCGGCGCTCGCGATCAAGCGCGTCCTGCGTTGCCATCCCTTCTCGAGCGGCGGCTACGATCCCGTGCGCTGACGCGACGGCGCCTTCCCGGCCTGCGAACCATCGATAGCACATTCGAGACCCTCCGGTTTCCGAACGAAAGGACGGCATGGACAAGAGATCGTTGATGGCGATCGGCCTCACGTTCGTCATTCTCGTCGGGTGGCAGGCGTTCTACGCGGCGCCTCAGCAGAAGAAGCTCGCGGCGAAGCGCGCGACGGAGCTCCGCGAGAAAGAGCGCTCCGATTCGATCGCCGCGATCGAGCGGGGGGTCGCCGCGGAGGAAACGCTCGCGGTGTCGGGATCGGCCGACACGACACGCGCCGCTCCGGGCGCCGCGCCCGCGCTCGCGAGCGCGTTTCTCCTTCCCGGCGTCGGAACGGCCGGCGAGGCGAGGATAACGGTCGTGACCGACAAGATGGAGGTCGTGCTCTCGAGCGTCGGCGGCGAGGTCGAGAGCGTCACCTTCGACGGCTTCAAGAGAAAAGACGGGAGCCCGGTCGAGCTCGTTCCCGACGGGGCCGAGGGCGGGCTCGCGCTCGGCCTTCTGCAGAACGGCGAATGGCGGAAGCTCTCCGCGATCGGCTTCGAGGCGTTCGTCGACGGCGCCCCGGTCGCCGACAGCGCCCGCGTCGTGCTCGGCGAGGGGCGCGAGAAGACGGAGATCCTCTTCAAACGCGCGGGACCTTCGGGCGAATACGTCGAAAAGCGGCTCACGTTCTTCCGCGGCGGATACAGCGTCGGCGTCGCGATCGCGTTCAGGCGCGAAGGGGATATCGCGAACAGCGGCGCGTACTCGATCGGCTGGGAGAGCGGGCTCGCCACGAGCGAGACCAATACGAAGCTGGAGCAGACGAAGTTCGCGGCGCTCGGCATGGTCGGGGCCGAGTATTACCAGGAGGGGCTCGGCAAGTTCTCGAAGGAGACGAGCCACTCGTACGACGGCACGGTCGTCTGGGCCGGGGCGCGGACGAAGTATTTTCTGAGCGCCCTCGTCGCGTCGAAGGACAACCGCGGCTCGGGCACGCTCCTCCTCCTCGGCGAGCGGGACAAGGGCTTCGTCGGGTACGCGATCGCGAGCCCCTTCCGCGGAGACCCGCGGCTGGTCGAGGATTCGTTCACGTGGTACGTCGGGCCCCTCGACATGAAGTCGCTCAAGGCGTTCGACGTGGGGCTCGAGAGGACGATCGACCTCGGGTGGAAGGGGCTGCGGCCCCTGAGCGTCGGCATTCTCTGGCTCATGGTCTGGATGTCGCGATTCATACCGAACTACGGGGTCATTATCATCATCCTCTCCCTGTTGACGAAGTTCCTTTTCTATCGCCTCACCCACAAGAGCCTCAAGGCGATGAAGGACATGCAGCGCATTCAGCCGAAGCTCAAGGAGATCCAGGAAAAATACAAGGGGGACCGGGACCGGCAGAACAAGGAAGTCATGAAGCTCTACAAGGAGGCGGGCGTGAATCCGCTCGGCGGATGCCTGCCGCTCCTGCTCCAGATGCCGGTGTTCTTCGCCCTCTACAGCGTCCTGAGCAATACGATCGAGCTCCGGAACGCCCCGTTCGTGAGCTGGATCAAGGACCTTTCGGTGCCGGACGCGCTCTTCGGGTGGAAGCAGGCGATACCGGTCATCGGCAGCGAATTTCACCTCCTCCCCATTCTCATGGGCGTCGCGATGATCTACCAGACGAAGATGGGCGGCTCGCCGACGGGAGACACGGTGCCCGCGGCGCAGACGAAGATGATGACGTATCTCATGCCGGTCATCATGACCGTATTCTTCTATAGCATGCCGTCGGGGCTCGTCCTCTACTGGCTGGTCAACAACGTGGCCCAGATCGTTCAGCAATATTTCGTGCAGAAGGAGCTCGACGCCGAAGAGGCGACGAGGCTCGCCGCGCAATGAAAGGCAGGAATTTGCATGGGCATGTTCGAACGCGATAAGACAAAAGGCAAGAACCGGGAAGAGATCCGGGCGGACAACATCGAAACGGCGGGAAAGACCGTCGAGAAAGCGCTCGAAAAAGGGCTCGAAACGCTCCGCGCGCGCATCGACGAGGTCGAGATCAAGATACTGGATCCCGGGCAGAAGGGCTTTCTCGGCATATTCGGCTCGCGCGACGCGAAGATCCGCATCACGCGCAAGAAATCGGGGAGCGGCGTCGAGGAGATCGTCGACGACATCACGCGCGCGATCATGGAATGTCTCGACGTGAACTACCGGCTCTTTTCCGAAGAGCAGGACGGGGCGGTCTACGTCAACGTCGAGACCGCGGGCGTCGACGGGCTTCTCATCGGGCGCAAAGGGGACACGCTGACCTCGCTGCAGCACCTCGTCGGCCGCATAGTCTCGAAGAAGATGGGCGGCTATCAGCGGCTCACCCTGGACGTGGGCGGCTACCTCAGGAACCGTCACGAGATACTGAAGCAGAAAGCCGTCAAGGCCGCGGAAAAAGCGAAGAAGAGCAACCACGACGTGACGCTCGAGCCTATGTACGCCTCGGAGCGGCGCGTCGTTCACCTGGCGCTCGCCGGCCTCGATGGCATCACGACCTACACGATCGGCAACGGCGAGCTTCGCAAGGTGTGCATATCGCCCGCGAAGCCGGACGACGGCAGGCGGCAGCAGGGCAACCGCTGACGGATCATGGAGAACGAAACCATCGTCGCGCTCAGCACTCCGCCGGGCGAGTCGGGGATCGCCGTCGTGCGCATTTCGGGCGGCTCGGCCGCGCGCATTCTCGGCGCCATGGCTCCGGGAGCGCATCTCGCTCCCTCCCGCACCCTCACCCTCGTCGCGCTCAACGACGCTTCGGGCGAGCCGATCGATGAGGCGCTCGTCGCCGTCATGCGCGCCCCCGAGAGCTACACGGGCGAGGACATGGTGGAGATCTCCTGCCACGGGAGCATGCAGGTCGTCTCGGATCTCGTCGACGAGATAGCGCGGCTCGGAGCGCGCCTCGCCACCCCCGGCGAATTCACGAAAAGAGCCTTTCTCAACGGGAAGCTCGACCTCGCGCAGGCCGAAGCGGTCGTCGATCTCATTTCGGCGGAGACGAAGCTCCAGAGGAAAATCGCGCTCGAGCAGCTCGGCGGAGCTATTTCGCGGAAGGTGCGCGCGCTCGAGGAGGCGCTCCTCGAGGAGCTCGCCCTCGTCGAGGCGTCGATCGATTTCTCCGAAGACGATCTGCCGGTGCGGTCCCCGCGGGACACGCTCGAGACCGCGCGGAAGGCGCGCGCCGCGATCGCGGCGCTCCTCGAGTCCGAGATCGCCGGCGAGAGGCTGCGCCGCGGCCTGCGCGTGACGATCCTCGGCGGCCGCAACGTCGGCAAAAGCAGCCTCTACAACGCGCTTCTCGGCGAGGAGCGGGCGATCGTCTCCCCCGTCGCCGGAACGACGAGGGACATTCTTCGCGAGAGGATCCACGTAGGCGGCTTCACGTGCCGGCTCGAGGACACGGCCGGCATCGCCGAGACGCGCTGCGAGATCGAGGCGAAGGGAATCGAGATCGCGAGGGCCGCGGCCCTCGACGCGGACCTCGTTCTGTTCGTCGCGGACGGAAGCGTGGAAATCGCGGACGGCATTCGAGAGGAAATCTCCCGGATCGCGCCGGAGAAGCTCCTGTGCGTGCTCAACAAAAGCGATCTCGGGCTGCGGCGCCCGCTCGACGAAGCCCGGAGGCGGCTCGGCGCGCGGGACGCGATCGCCGTTTCGGCGCTCACGCACGACGGGCTTGAAAAGGTGCGCTCGTGGATATTCGAGAAGGCGGTGAAGCGCGCCGCGGGGGATCTCGATCGCGAGCGAATCGCGGTGAACGCCCGGCAGGCGGCGGCGCTGCGCGAAGCGGACGATGCGCTCGCGCGGCTCGCGGGAGCGATCGACGAAGGGGCGCAGGCCGAAATTCTCAGCGTCGAGACGAGATGCGCGCTGGACGCTCTGGGCGCGATCACGGGCCGGTCCATGTCGGACGCCCTTCTCGAGACGATTTTCGCGAAATTCTGCATAGGGAAATAATGGTGCCAAATTCTTTATAAGTAGAGCGGTTGTTAAATATCGCGATGCATAGTTATTAATAATAATTATGACTAATATCGGGAAGAGTGAGTTCGATGTCGTCGTCGTCGGGGCCGGGCACGCGGGCTGCGAGGCGGCGCTCGCGGCGGGCAGGATGGGGTGCTCGACCCTGCTCGTCACGATGAGCCGGGAGGATATCGCCAGGATGCCGTGCAACCCGGCGATAGGCGGGCTCGCCAAGGGGCAGCTCGTCCGGGAGGTGGACGCGCTCGGGGGCGAGATGGGGCTCGCGATCGACGAGACCGGGATCCAGTTCCGGATGCTGAACAGGGCGAAGGGCCCGGCCGTTTGGTCCCCCCGGGCTCAGGCGGACAAGCCGGCCTACCACCGGCGGATGCTCGATGCGATCGAGAGCGCCGACAACGTCACCCTTCTCGAGGCCGAAGTGACGGCGGTGCTGGCGAGAGACGGCGTGGTCGAAGGGATCGAGGTGGGCGGAGAGAAGCGATACGGCGCGGCGAAAGTCATACTCACCCTCGGCACCTTTCCCAACGGGCTCATGCATATCGGGGACGAGAGCTTTCCGGGCGGACGCGAAGGGGAGCCTCCCTCCTGCCGGCTGGCGGATCAGCTGCTCTCTCTCGGGATCGAACGCGGCAGGCTGAAAACTGGCACGCCGGCGCGGCTCGCAAGGGGAAGCGTGGATTTTTCGCGCTGCGAGGAGCAGGCCGGCGACAGGGAACCCACTCCCTTCTCGTTCAGGACGAAGGAGATCAAAGGCCGCCAGGTGCCATGCCACATCACCTACACGAATACGAAGACACACGAGATCATCCGCAGGAATCTGGACAGATCCCCCCTTTATGCGGGGCGCATCAAAGGCGTCGGCCCGAGATATTGCCCGTCCATAGAGGACAAGGTGGTCCGTTTCACCGATCGCGATCGGCACCAGATATTTCTCGAGCCCGAAGGAAGGGAATCGGCCGAGATCTATATCAACGGGCTCTCGACGAGCCTTCCCCGCGACGTCCAGGAGGAGATGATCCATTCGATCGCGGGGCTCGAGAACGCCGCGATCGTTCGATACGGCTATGCGATCGAGTACGATTACTATCCGCCGCATCAGATCTTTCCGACCCTCGAATCGCGGAGGATAGGCGGGCTCTATTTCGCCGGCCAGGTAAACGGCACTTCGGGTTATGAGGAGGCGGCGGCCCAGGGGCTCATGGCGGGCATCAACGCCGGATTGAGCCTCGCGGGCAAGAGCCCGCTCGTTCTCGGGAGACACGAGGCGTATATCGGAGTGCTGATCGACGATCTCGTGACGAAGGAGATAGACGAGCCGTACCGCATGTTTACATCGAGGGCCGAGCATCGCCTCGTCCTGCGACAGGACAACGCGGACGTGCGGCTCTTCAAGCACGGGGTCCGCTGCGGCCTTCTGCCGCGCGGGATCTGGAAGAGCATGATCGCGGGGCGCAAGCGCGTCGCCGGGGCGCGAAGGCTCGTCGAGCGGCGCTCGCTCGCCGCGGACGAATGCTCGCGCATTCTCGCCTCGAAGGGACAGGGAGGCGTGTCGTCGCCTCTCAAGGCTTCCCAGCTCCTCCTGAGGCCCGGCATAAGCCTGAAAGACATAGAGAGCGCGCTTCCGGCCGGCGGCCTCGGGCTCGCGCCGCGCGAGAAGGAAGCGCTCGAAATAGAGATCAAGTACGAGGGGTATATCCGCAGGCAGAAAAAGCTCGCCGAGCGGATGCTGCAGATCGAGAGGGTGCGGATCCCCGCCGATTTCTCGTACGGTATCGAGGCGCTGAGCGCCGAGGCGCGGCTCAAGCTCGAGAAGTTCAGGCCCACGACGCTCGGTCGGGCGGCGCGGCTCTCCGGCGTGCGCTCGTCCGATCTCTCTATCCTCATGATCCATCTGGGAAAGCGGGAGCGGAGCGAGCGCGGATAGGCAGGGAGGACGGTATGGCCGGCAAAGATATGGCGCGAATCTCGGAAGATACGCTCGAACGGGCGGGATTCGGCGGCACGGACCCCGAAACGGCCCGGCAGCTCACGCTCTATTTGCAGGAGGTCGACTTCTGGAGCGGGAAGATGCACCTCGTGGGCAAGGGGCGTCTCGGGAGCAGCCTGGAGCTTCTCGTTCTCGACTCGCTCGCCCTGCTGGGCGTCGCGGAGAAGAGCGGGATCGCGGCGGGCAGAGTGGCCGATATAGGCTCCGGAGCAGGATTTCCGGGGCTGGTGTGGAAGATCGTACGGCCGGGGCTCCGCCTGACGCTTTTCGAGCGGAGGCTCAAGCCCCAGCTTTTCCTCGACAGGATCGTGGCGCAGCTCGGCCTCGCGGGCATTGCGGTCGTCGGAGAGGACGCCGCGAGCTGCAAGGAGGCGGGCGCGTTCGATCTCGTGGTGTCGAAAGCCGCGGGGCGGCTCGCGAGCATTCTTCCGCTCGCCGACAGGCTTCTCGCCCCGGGCGGAGCGTATATCACCATCAAGGGCCGCTCCTGGGAGAGCGAAGTGCCGCGGAGCGCGCAGGCCCCGCTTCGCCTGGAATCGGCCGCGGAGCTCCCCGAAAATCGCGGCGTCGCGCTGGTGTTCCGCAAGGGCGCGCCCGCCTGAGTGTTTCACGTGAAACAAATGATACGCGGGGCCTGTCACCGATTGCACCCCGCACGTGCTCGCACGATACGCGGGTCCTGCCGCTGGTTCCTCCCCGCGCGGGCTCGCTTACGCTGCGCCGCGCGCGGGGGCCCCTCCAGCGTCACCCGCTACCAGAGCCTGCACGGCGGGGGCCCCGGCGCTGCCACCCGCTAGTCGAGATTTTGGGATCTGCGCAGCGGGCGGGGGGCCCCAGCGCCGCCACTCACTACCGGGGCTCAAGGGCGTTGGCGCTCTCGCGACGAACTCATTGGAGGCTCTGCGACTGAGTTCGGAGCGAGAGTGCCAACGCCATACCCGCGAACGAACCCATTGGGGGCTCTGCGACTGGGTTCGCAGCGGGAGCGGCCACGCCCTCCAAGCCACCCGCCGATCGGGACGGTGCGCACAGGGGGCCAAAGTGTTTCACGTGAAACACCGCGCCGGGTCAATTTTCCGTTGCTTTCCCCCCCGGTGAAATCTATAATGCCAGTGACCCCGCCTCTACCAAGGAGGAGGAAATGAAAGCCGGCACATTCTATCTGCTTGCGATTCCTGCGGTTTTGGCCGCGCTCGCGGCGGTTCCGAGCTGCGAGAGCAAGACCAAGGTCGCCAATGCGGCGCCGGGGGAAGTCGCTCTGGCCGCCAGCAAGTGCTTTATCGAAACAGGCGGAACCATAACGCTCAGCGCGTCAGCCATCGACGAAGATGGCGACCCCCTGACGTTTCGATGGACGGCGGCGTCGGGAACCTTCACTCCGGCATCAGGGGTGGGAGCGAGCGTGCAGTGGAAGGCGTCCGACTCCCCGGGGGTCGTAACGATCCGCTTGGCCGTAACCGATGAAATAGAAACAGTTACGAAGACGCAGAACATAACCGTCTGCACCAGATTCCCGAGCCCGGTGCCGCCCGCCGCCACCACGACGGTCTCAAACACCGGAGCGGTCTACATTGTCAAGAACATCGGCTTGTTGTCGATACCCTCGAGCGCGACGCTGACCATCGAGCCGGGCGTGACGATCGTATTCGACGGCGGCGGTGGGGGATTCGAGGCGTACGGGCGAGTCTTCGCCGAAGGGACCCCCGGGGCAAAGATACGATTCCGCGGCAATACCTGCGGCGCCAGCACCGGCCTGTGGGATGGCATATATCTGTACGGGCAGCTCGGGGCGTCCTGCAAGGGTGTTTTCCGAAATGTCGAGATCAGCGCCGGCTCGAACGGGATACAGGTCACGGACGGGGCCGAGCTCACGCTCGAAAAATGCACGGTGTACGACAACAGCAATGTCGGAATCAGCGTCGTGCACCAAATGTCGGAGGCGCACATCGTCTCGAGCGATATCTGGGATAACGGCATAGGGATCGAGATACTCAACGCGAGCGTCGATATATTGTCGAGCACCATCCAGTACAACGGCTCGAACGGGATCGAGATCGCGTATTCCCTTTCCGAGACGGATGTGACGATCGACAGCACCGTCGTCGCCAACAACGGGGACAACGGCTTCATGCTGTCGGGACTGGCGGCGCCCGCGATACGGTATTGTTCGATCAACTCCAACGGAGAAAACGCCGGCGGAGGCTTGGCGATAAGGCTCGCGGGCCATACCGGCAGCGATACGATACGAGCGCAGCATAATTTCTGGGGCGCGGGCAATACGACGGAGCAGAAAATCGAGCTCCTGATATTTGACGGAAACGATCAATACGGCCTGGCGGTCGTGGATTTCAGGAACTGGCTCGGCGAGAGCCCGATCCGTTGAAAGTCGATCCCGAGGGAGGCGTGAAAGCGAGACCATGGGCAAGATAGTGGCGATAGCGAATCAAAAGGGGGGCGTCGGGAAGACGACGACGGCGGTGAACCTCGCGGCGAGCGTCGGCGCCGCGGAAAAAAAGGTCCTCCTCGTCGATATCGATCCCCAGGCGAACGCGAGCAGCGGCTTCGGCGTGCGGGCCGGCGCGGGCGAACAGACGATCTACGAGGTGATCCTCGGCGGCGTCAGCGCGAGAGAGGCGATCAGGAAGGTCGAGCTCGTCGATCTGATTCCGTCTCAGCCGAAGCTCACCGGCGCCGAGATCGAGCTCGTTTCCCAGATCGCGCGCGAATACAAGCTGAAAGAGGCGCTCGCGGAGATCGCGGGCGATTATGATTTCATCTTCATCGATTCGCCGCCGAGCCTCGGACTCCTGACGCTCAATACGCTGACGGCCGCGGATTCCGTGCTGATTCCCATTCAATGCGAATATTACGCGCTCGAGGGATTGAGTCAGCTCCTCAGCACGATCCGCATGGTGCAGAAGCACCTGAACCCCGACCTGCGGATCGAGGGGGTCCTCCTCACGATGTTCGACAAGAGGCTGAACCTGTCGAACCAGGTCGCGCAGGAAGCCATATCTTATTTCGGGGAAAAGGTTTACGAGACCGCGATACCGAGAAACGTCCGGCTCAGCGAGTGCCCGTCCTTCGGACGCCCCGTGCTCCTGTATGACGTTCAGAGCGTCGGGGCGAAGAGCTACCTCAAGCTGGCGAAGGAGCTGATCGACAGGCAGGAGACCCACGGCGAGGCCAGGGACAGGCTCACTCCCCTGATCGAGACGAGCAGGAAGGCGAGCGAAGGAAGGTGGCAGCCGAAATGACGAAGAAGGTGCTGGGGCGCGGGATCGAGGCTTTGATTTCGCAGGATCTCCGGGAGAGCGTCTCGGAAACGGAACGGGTCAAGGATCTCGACATCGAGCGCATCGATCCGAATCCCCATCAGCCGAGGGAGCACTTCGACGGCGAGCACCTCAAGGAGCTCGCCGAATCGATCAGGCAGAACGGCGTGCTTCAGCCGATCGTGGTGCGGCGCGTCGAGAACCGCTACGAGCTCATCCTCGGCGAGCGGAGGCTGCGCGCCGCGAAGCTCGCGGGAAGGGCGACGATCCCGGCGATCGTCCGGGACGTGGACGACGCCGATTCGCTCAGGCACGCCCTCATGGAGAACCTGCAGCGCGAGGATCTCAATCCGATGGAAGAGGCGCGCGGGTATCAGGCGCTCAAGGACGGCTTCGGGCTCACGGTCGGCGATATCGGCGAAATGATCGGCAAGAACAGAAGCACGGTCGCGAACAGCCTGAGGCTGCTCAACCTTCCCGACGTCGTGAAGACCCTCATCGTCGAGGGCAAGCTCACGGCGGGGCATGCGCGCGCCCTGCTCTCGATCGAGGGGGAAGCGGCGCAGATCGAATGGGCGAGAAAGATCGTGAGCGAGAGCCTCACCGTGCGGGAAATCGAGCACAGCGCGCCGGGCAAGGCCCGCGTGAAGAAACGCCGGGGCCTGCGCAAGATCTCCCCGCAGATCCAGGCGATCGAAGAGGCGATCGAAACGCATCTCGGCACGAGGGCGAAGATCGTGCCGCGAAGCAAGGGCGGAATCCTCTGGATCGAATATTACTCGGACGAGGAGCTCGAGAGCGTTCTCGAAAAAATGGGAATCAAGCTTCCGCGGTAGGGGCCTTCGGCGGCGGATCTCGCGCATGGACAAAGGAACATTCTCGATAATCGTCGTTCCGCACGATCTCAAGAAGACGCGCACGCTGCGCGTGCCGTACGCGCTCTTCTACGCGATCGTCGGCGTCCTCGCCGCGGGGGTCGTGGTCATGACCGTATTCGCGGCGACCTACGGAGCGCTGCTCATCAAGGCGCAGGAAGGGCGCATGTACAAGCATCAGCTCGAGGAGCTCCAGAAGCGCCAGGAGCAGATCGTGGAGCTGCGGAGAAACGTCTCGCGGCTGCGGGCGATGAATCTGCAGGTGCGCCGGATGCTCGGGCTCGTCGTCATGCCCGGCGACAGCGCCGCGGCGCGCCAGGCCGAACGGGGAGAAACGGCGATGCCGGAAGCGCTTCGGGGCGAGCAGGCCGCGATGCTCCGCGCCATTCCGACGTTCTGGCCCGTCCGCGGTTTCATCACGAAGAGATTCAGCATGGCGGAAGCGGATCGGGAAACGATATTCCACGGCGGTTTGGACATCGCGGTCGACCGGGGGACCCCGGTGCGCGCGGCCGCGGCGGGGTACGCGAGCGAGGCGGGATGGAACGATTCGTACGGATATTACGTACAGATAGATCACGGCTATGGAATAAAAACGCTTTACGCGCACGCCGAAATGCTGGTAGTTTCCAAGGGTGAGCGCGTGGCGCAGGGACAGACGATAGCGTATTCGGGGAATACGGGGAGAAGCACGGCGCCGCATCTGCATTTCCAGGTGACGCAGAACAACGTCCCCGTGGACCCGTTGAAATATCTGCTGGAATAGGGAGGGATATGATAGGAGGAAAGAAAGAGGGCCGGAAGGAGGACGTCATGTTCGGGAAAGAAGGCGAACAGCTCCCAGGGGAGGGCAAAATGAATTCGATCATCGGCAAGGGCTGCAAGATCACCGGTACGATCCTCGTCAGCGAGGGAACGCTCCGCATCGACGGCGAGTTCGAGGGAACGATCCAGGTCCCGGACACGCTCGTCATCGGCAAGGACGGCCGCGTGAAGGCCGAGATCAAGGTGAAGAGCGCCGTCGTCGGCGGAACGATCGTCGGCAACATCGACGCGAAGGAAAAGGTCGAGCTCCAGGCCGGATCGCGCGTCGAGGGAGATATCAAGACGACCAGGCTCGTCATCGACGAGGGCGTCTTCTTCGAGGGCAACTGCAAGATGAGCCCCGACGGCAGAAGCGAGCAGAAACCCGCGACGCAGCAGAATCCGCAGTATCAGCAGATGAAAAAGCCCGAGGTGCCGGTCGGGCAGCGGTGACGGCGAAGGTGAATTAGATGCGAATACATTTGCGCATCCGGTGAGGGGGCCGGGGCGCGCGAGAGATGCAAGGCGCCCGCGATCGGGCGCCTTTCGTTTCTTTCTCGACGAAGAACCATATGATCGGCGAAACGATATCTCATTATAAAATCCTCGAGAAGCTCGGCCAGGGCGGAATGGGCGAGGTCTACCGCGCCGAGGACACGAAGCTCAAGCGCGTCGTGGCGATCAAGATCCTTCCCGCCGGGCTCGCCCGCGACGAAGAAGCGCGAAGACGGTTTCTGCGGGAGGCGCAGACGGCTTCCGCGCTGCAGCACGAAAATATCTGCGCCATTCACGAGATCGGCGAAACGCCGGACGGCCGGATGTTCATATGCATGGATTGCTACGACGGCGTGACGCTCAAGGAGCGGATCGCCGGCGGGCCGCTCCCTGTCCACGAGGCGATCGATATTGCGGAGCAGATCGCCGCGGGTCTATGCGAAGCGCACGCGGCGAAGATGGTCCATCGAGATATAAAGCCGGCGAACGTCATGATCACCCGCAGGGGCGTGGCGAAGATCCTGGACTTCGGGCTCGCGAAGAGCGCGGGAGCGGCGACGCTGACGAAAATCGGCTCGACCATGGGAACGGCCGCCTACATGAGCCCGGAACAGGCGCGGGGGGACGAGGCCGATCATCGGACCGACATCTGGTCGCTGGGTGCCGTCCTCTATGAAATGGTCGCGGGGCGGCCGCCGTTCAAGGGCGAATACGAATCGGCCGTCCTGTACTCGATCGCGCACGAGAGCCCTGAGCCGCTCACGGCGCTCCGGAGCGGCGTGCCGCTGGAGCTGGAAAGAATCATCGGGAAATGCCTCGCGAAGGACCCGGCCGAGCGATACCAGACCGCGGCCGATTTCTCGGCGGATCTGCGCCGGCTGAAGCGGGGGCTTTCCGAGAGCGCGGCGCGGACGGCGGGCGCTGTTTCACGAACGGGGACTGCCGGGTCCCCGAAGGACGGCTCGCCGCGCAAGAGAATGTCGCGCGGACGGCGCATCGGGGTCGTCGGGGCCGGCGTCGCGGCGATACTCGTGGCGCTTCTCGCGATATTCAACGCCGGCGGCGTGCGCGATCGTATCGCGGGGGGGCGTGGCGCGGGTGAGCGGGGACGCATCGAATCGCTCGCGATCCTGCCGTTCGTCAACGCCGACAGCGATCCCGATACGGAGTACTTGAGCGACGAGATACCGGCAAGCATCACGAGCAATCTCTCTCGATTGTCGAGCCTTCGCGTCGTTCCCCGCAGCAGCGCTTTCCGCTATCGGGGGAGCGAAGGGGATCTCGCCGCCGTGGGACGGAAGCTGAACGTCCGTGCCATTCTCACGGGGCAGGTCCGCGCGCGGGGGGAGGAGCTCAGCATCTGGGCCGAGCTCGTGGACGTCGCGGGGGACCGCCAGCTCTGGGGAGAGCAGTATTCGCTCAAGATGTCCGATATTCTCACGTTCGAGCAAGATATCGCCGAGCGAATAACGGACGCCCTGCGCGTGCGATTGACCGAGACCGACCGGGATCGGCTATCGAAAAGCCAGACGGCGAGCGCCGAGGCGCACCGGCTCTATCTCAAAGGCCGCTATTTCTGGAACAAGCGATCCGAGGAAGGCATAAGAAATGCCGCCGGCTATTTCCAGAAGGCGATCGAAGAGGATCCGTCCTACGCGCTTGCGTACACCGGATTGGCCGATTCCTACAGTATTCTCGCGGCATTCGGCATCGCGGCTCCCCGCGACGTCTTCCCGAAGGCCAAGGCGGCGGTTTCCCGGGCGCTCGAGATCGACAGCACCCTCGCCGAGGCGCACGTCTCGCTCGCGATCATCCTGCAGCATTACGAGTGGAACTGGCTCGAATCCGAAAAGGAATACGAGCGGGCCATCGAGCTCGATCCGACGTACGCGACGGCGCTGCACTGGTATGGCATCCTCCTTTTGATGATGAGACGCGACGAGGAGGCGATCGCGACGAGCGAGAAAGCCATACGTCTCGATCCGCTGTCCCTGCCGATCGGCGCATCGCTGGGAATGGTGTATCTGGCCACGCATCAGTACGAGAAAGCGGAAACGCAGTGCCTGAAGGTGATCGAAATGGATTCGAGCTTCGCCATGGCGCGCACGGTGCTCGCCACCGTGCACATCGAAATGGGCTTGTATGATAAGGCAATCGATGAGCTGAAGGCCGTCGCCGCCCTTCCAACGAGTACGCCCGAGGATATCGCATACCTCGGATACGGATACGCTCGGGGTGGCAGGGCGAATGAAGCGCGAAGGATCCTTGCAGAGCTCAGCGCTCGAGCCAAACAGCGCTATGTTCCGCCGGCTTTTTTCTCGTCCATCTATGCGGGGCTCGGGGATATGGACGAGGCGTTCAAATGGATCGAGAAAGCGTACGAAGAACGCGATTTCTACCTCGACGGCTTGCCCCGCGCGATCGAGGGCACGCCTTTCGGCGCCGATCCCCGCGCCATCGACCTCATGCGGCGCATGGGGCTCAATCCGCCGCCGCGCGCGGCCGGGACCGCGCCGAATCTTCAGGAAGGAGCAAGCATATGAGACGGATCGCTGGCGCATCGTTGATTCTGTTCGTCTGCCTCACGGCGGCGAACGCGAGCGCGGGACGCATCTTCGGCGACATCAAGATGGACGGGAAGCCCGTTCAGGCGGGCCTTATGGTGACCCTAGCCCCGGTGCCGCCGGCAAGCGCTCCCGGGGACACGGCGAACCCCGCCCCCGCCGCGGCGGATACGACGCTCACCGACAAATTCGGCTCGTACAAATTGAACATGAAACAGGAAGGGAAATGCCTCCTGACCCTCGCGTACGAGAAGAAGGCGCTCACACTCGAGGTCTTCTCGTACAAGAACGCGACGCGTTACGATCTGATCCTCGAGAAGAAAGACGGCAAACTCTCCCTGAGAAGGAAGTGATCGCGAAATGAGCGACGTGCCCGTCAAGAAACGGGACAAATGGGACAAGATCGATATCCTCATGCGCCCGATGGGCGGCCTGCTCACGGCGGCGGCGATCGCCCTGATAGGGTTCATGACGTCAAGCGCCCTGAATCAGCGGCAGGCGGCCGACACGAACACGCGTCTCTACACCGAGCTGATGAGCCGCCGCGAGGAGTCGGAGAGCGCGCTCCGCAAGGATATGTGCGTCTCGATCATCAATTCCTTCGTGAACCCGAGCGACACGGGGCTCGGCCCCTCGATTCTCAACCTCGAGATGCTCGCGTACAACTTTCACGAGTCGCTCAACCTGAAGCCGCTGTTCGAGGAGATGCGGCGGCGGGTGATGAGCGCGCGGCTCGAGGCGAAAACGGCGGACACGCAAGCCGAGAACGACGCGTATCTCGATCGTCTCGAGTCGACAGCGGGCGAGATCGTGCGCCGGCAGATGATCGTCCTCGAGGGCGCCGGAAAGCGCTTCGACCGCACCATCGACCTGACGGGTGATCCGGAAGGCACGAGCCTGGAGCCGGAGACACTGACGCTCGAAGGCGTGGCGACGACCTTCGCGATCGACATCCTCGGAGTCGACCGCGAGAACCGCGAGGTCCGGATGGCCCTCAGCATCGAAACCCCGGATCCTGAGCTGGGCCGCCAGACGAAGGTGGCGACCTTCGGCGTCACCCACTACGATTTTCCGATGATCGACAACACGCGGCTCGCGGGCGGGCAGCGGTGCTCGGTGGTGTTGAACAGCATGACCCCCGAGTCGGCCGACATCACGCTCGTCCTCTTCCCGGGGACCTACGCGAGCCTCAAGGAGAAGCCGTATTACGACGAGGTGATCCAGAGTATTCTAAGCGCGGGCCGGAAGAAAGGGGGGGACGAATGAAGAAGCTCATCATCGTCCTGGCCGTGATAGCGGCGATCGTCGTGGTCGCCCTGATTGTCGCGATCTCGAATATCGACAAGCTCATCGCCACGGGCATCGAAAAGCTCGGCAGCGAAGCGACGCAGACGCAGGTCAGCGTGTCCGGCGTCGACATCTCGCTCAAGGAAGGTCGCGGCTCGATCAAGGGGCTGCGGGTGGAGAGCCCGGAGGGATTCGACGCCCGCACGGCACTCTCCCTCGAGGACGTCACCGTCGCCATCGACGTCAAAAGCGTGCGCGAGGATCCGATCGTTATCGACGAAATCCGCATCAAGGCGCCCGTGGTGTACGCGGAGATCACGCAGGCCGGCGAGACCAACATCAACGTGCTCAAAAAGAGGGTGGAGTCGTACAGCCCGAAAGTGACGGTGGGGGGCGGCGATTCGGGCGAAGCGGGCAAGAAGCTGCGGATCATGAAATTCATATTCGAGGAGGGGCGCATCGAGGTGGACCCGTCGGATCTGGGCCTCGAGAAGAAGACGCTCGCGCTCCCCGAGATCCGGCTCGACGACATCGGCGGCGCGACGGGTGCGCGGCCGGAGGAAATCGCCAGGGAGATCATGACGGCGGTGGCGCGGCAGACGTCCTCCGCGATCGCCGATTCCGGGATCGACGGATTGATCAAGGAGAAGCTCGGCGAATCGGTCGTCGACAAGGCCAAGGGAGTGATCGAGAAGGTGTTCAAGTAGAGGGAGGCTCTCATGCGGTATGCGCGCCGTCCCGGATTCGGGGGGCGGATTTCTTCGCTGGCGCTGGCGGCGGTCTTCGTCGCCGCTTCAGGCTGCGCCACGCTCCAGCAGACGATGGGCACCGTGTTTTCGGCGGATTCGACCGGCGGCGGAACGCTCGACGAACCAACGGTCATCGCGGGAATCAAGGAGGCCCTTCGGGTCGGCACCGAGAACACCGTCGTGTCGACGTCGAAGCTGGACGGCTATCTCGGCAACGAGCTGATCCGGATCGCCCTGCCCGAGCAGATGGCGACGGTCGCCTCGACGCTGCGCAAGGTTGGATTCGGGAGCCAGGTCGACGAGCTCGAGGTCGGTATGAACCGCGCGGCCGAGCGGGCCGCCGGAGAGGCCAAGGAAGTATTCTGGGCCGCCATCAAGGGTATGACCGTCTCCGACGCCTTCGGCATTCTCCGTGGCGGGAACACTGCGGCCACCGATTATTTCCGCGGGAAGACTTCCGCGACGCTGAAGGCCCGCTTCCAGCCGATCGTCGAGAAGAAGATTCAGGAGGTCGGCGTCTCGCGCATGTACACCAAGGTTGCCGATACCTATAACGGCCTCCCGCTCGGCGGCACGCAGAAGATGGTGGACCTCGACGAGTACGTGACCGACAAGGCTCTGTCGGGGCTTTTCGCCGTGCTCGCAATCGAGGAGCAGAAGATCCGGGAGGACCCGGTGGCGCGGACGACGGAGCTGCTGAAGAAAGTCTTCGGGCATAAATAAAGAAAGCGCCCGTTGTCGGGCGCCTTCGACTTGGCCGCGGGTTGCGCGCGGCCGGGCTCTCTGGAGGCAGACCAGAGATCTAGCTCACCTTCACTTCGATCTGTTTCGGCTTCGCCTTTTCGGTCTTCGGGATCCCGAGCTTGAGCACCCCGTCCTTGAACTCGGCGACGATGCCGTCGCGATCGACGTTCTCCGGGAGGGTGAAGGTCCGGACGAACTCGCCGTAGTACCGCTCGCAGAGCCGGTAGTTCTTGTCCTTCTTTTCCTCTTCGAGCTTCTTCTCTCCGCGCAGCGTGAGCATGTTGTCCTGGATCTCGATCTTGATATCTTCCTTCTTGAGGCCCGGCAGATCCGCGACGAGCTCGTAGCCGCCGTCCTGCTCGAGGATGTCGACACGCGGGGCCCACCGGACGAACTGCGTTTCATCTCCGCGCTTGTCCACGCCGAAGAAATCTCCCAGAAGCATATTCATTTCCTCCTGAAGTCCCAACAGGTCCCTTGCCGGATTCCATCTTACGATAGCCACTTCGGACACCTCCTGTTTTAACTGTTTCACGACCCTTTGCCACCAGCTTTGCTTTTGCTTGGGGATATCGCAGGAGGCGTGCCAGAACGCCCGCCGCGCGTAACGAGCTGTAATATTGTGTGTTGTGAAAATTGTGGATAAAGGGTATCGCCATGCGGGTCCAAGTGGCCTGACAAAGCATGCCACGGTCGCGAAATTACGGCGCAAAATATGCCATAATGGCAGGCCGTTATTGGCCGAGCATGTATGGCTGAATGACATGTCGGGCGGGGGTGCGGTTCGTTTATCGGCGCTTCTTCCGAACGAGGGAAAGCAGCTCCCGCGCCGTTCTCGTATTGAGGATATTCGCCTTCGTGAGCCAGCCGCGCCGTGCAGTGCCGATTCCGTAGCTCATGTAGTCGAGCTCGGGAAGGACATGGGTGTCCGTTCCGATGCCGATCATGACGCCCGCCGCTGCCGCGGCCCGGCAGTTCGCCGCGTCGAGATCGAGGCGCGCGGGGTGGGAGTTGATCTCGATC
Source organism: uncultured bacterium (assembly GCA_963846325.1). Lineage (GTDB taxonomy): Bacteria > Krumholzibacteriota > Krumholzibacteriia > Krumholzibacteriales > Krumholzibacteriaceae > SSS58A. The sequence continues at coordinate 8,326 of CAWJVO010000016.1, read as the reverse complement.
GCCGTGCCGGTTCGCGCGGCCGCGCGGATCACCTCGTGCATGTCGATCTCGAAGGCGTCGCGGATTCCGATGAGCCGCCCCGTCGGGTGTGCGAGCACGCTCGCGTACGGATTCTCCAGAGCGCGGACGACGCGCTTCGTCATCTCGTCGCGGGGCATTTTGAATTTCGAATGGATCGCCACATACACGACGTCGAGGCGCGCGAGGAGGGCTTCGTCCATATCGAGCGAGCCGTCGGGGAGGATGTCGACCTCGCTCCCCTTGAGAAGCTTGAAGCCCCTGAGCTTCGCGTTGATGGAATCGATCTCGGCGAGCTGCTTGCGGAGGCGCTCCGGCGAGAGGCCGTTCGCGATATGGAGGCTCCGCGAATGATCGGTGACGAGGATGTACGCGTAGCCCCTCTTCTTTCCCGCGGCGGCGACCTCGGCAAGCGTCGCCGTGCCGTCGCTGTAGCTCGAATGGCAGTGGAGATCGCCCCGGATGTCTTCGAGCTCGACGAGGGCGGGAAGAGCTCCCGCGCGCGCCGCTTCGATCTCTCCGGAGTCCTCGCGGATCTCCGGCGGGATATAGGGGAGCCCGAGCGCCCGATATACTTCCTTCTCCGTCCTTCCCGCGACGCGGATCTCATTCCTGAAGACGCCGTACTCGCTCAGCTTCATTCCCTTCTGAATGGCGATCTCGCGGAGCCGGATATTGTGCTCCTTGGAGCCGGTGAAATAGTTGAGCGCCGAGCCGTACGAAGCCTCTTCGACGACGCGGAGATCGGCCTGGATTTTGTCTCTCGTGACGACGCTGCCCTTCGTGGAGCCCTCGGCGAGGACGCGCTCGACGTCGTCGAGATGCGTGAAACGCCCGATGACCTTTTCGGGGGAGCGGGAGGTCACGAGAATGTCGATGTCGCCGACGGTCTCGCGAAAGCGGCGGAGGCTCCCCGCGACGGAGATCTTCTTCACCTCGGGCAGCTCCGCGAGCGCGGCGACGATCCGCTCGGCGAGGGGGAGCGCCGTGCCGATCGGCGTGCGTGCGCTCGCGCGGCTGAGGAACTCGAGCCCCTTGAGAATATTCTCCTCGGTCTTCGCCTTCATCTTCGGGAGCTCTTGAATGCGATGCTCGAGCGCGGCGTGCTTGAGCTCCTCGAGCGAGTCGATCCCGAGCTCGGCCTGCAGGCGGACCGCGGTCTTCGGGCCGATGCCGGGGATCCGGAGCATGTCGAGGAGCACCTGCGGCGTTTCCGTGCGGAGCTCTTTGAGGTAATCGATCTCGCCGCTCTCGAGGTACTCGGCGATCTTCCCGGCGAGGTCCTTTCCGATTCCAGGGAGCTCGAGGAGCGTCCCCTCGACGGCGACGTCCTCGATCGCGCGCGAAAGCCCCTCGATATTCTGTGCGCCGCGCCGGTAGGCGTTCACGCGGAAGACGTTCTCGCCGCGGAGCTCGAGAATGTCGGCGATTTCGTTGAAGAGGTCGGCGATTTCCCTGTTCTTCATACGCTCTCGATTCTAGCACAGGCGCTCGCCGCGGCAAAGCCTTCGAACGTCGCCCCGGGAACGAGCGGAAAGCGTTGATTCCCCGAGGCCGCCTCCCCTATAATGCCGGGGCGAGACCCCGTCGGATCACCCCGTGCCAGGAGGAGGTTCCCCGTGCGCTATCTTTGCAGCAGGAGCCGCGCAGCGGCGCCGTTGATTCTCATCGTCCTCATTCTCTCCGCGATCGTCTTCTCGGGCTGCGAGAAGACGGTGACGGAGACCGAGTACGTCGAGGTGCCCGGCGCGTGCGGCCGGCTCTATTCCTGGAAATCGGTCTGGCCGCCGCTCACGTCGAGCAGCTACTACGCCGTATACGGCTTATCCGAGAGCGACGTCTTCGTCGTCGGCGATTTCGGCAACGTCGGCCATTACGACGGCACGAGCTGGTCGCTCGCGACCGCGGGCTTCACGGGCGGTTTCCGCGACGTCTGGATCGGTTCGGCGACCGACGCCTATGCAGTGGGAGACTTCGGCGCGTACAGGTATGACGGAACTTCCTGGAGCCCCTTGTTCAATACGGGCAGCAACTACTACAGCTGCGTCTGGGGCTCCGGCGAGGACGACGTCTGGTGCGGCACGACGTCGAATCATTTCTCTCACTGGAACGGAACGAGCTGGGCTACGGTGACGCTCCCGTCGTACAACTATTTCCAGGACATGTGGGGGACAGGCTCCGGCGATATCTATGCGGTCGGGCAGAGCGGCACGACGAATCTCGCGACGGTCTGGCATTACGACGGCGCGAGCTGGTCGGATGTGACGCCGCCGGGTTTGACGAACTCCGATTTCTATTCGGTCTGGGGAACGGGATCGAACAACGTGTACGTCGTCGGCGATGGATCGACGATACGCCGCTGGAACGGCTCGTCGTGGGGAACTATGAGCACGACGGGTCTCCCGGTGAGCGACACCTTCAGGGCGATTCGCGGGAGGAGCGAGACCGACATCTACGCGGCGACCTACGGCGCGATATACCATTTCACCGGCGCGTCATGGGACGCGATGGACATGAGCTCGCTCGAAATGTCTCCGTACGTTCACGATCTCTGGATCGGTCCGACGAGGCTGTTCGTCGCGGGGGAAGGCGGCATGGTCGTATCCTACGACGGCGACGAATGGCGCAGCGAGAACGGCGGCCCCTGGAAGCAGCTGCAGGATGTCTGGACGGGCGGCCCGAATGAAGCCGTCGCAGTGGGCTGGGACGGCGTGATTCTCGAGTACGACGGCGCGACCGTGACCGACGTGACCCCTGCGGGCTTTTCGTACAATCTCGCCGGTATCGCGGGGAGCAGCGGAAGCCTTTACGCCGTCGGCAGCGGGGGCAGGGTGCTGCATTATGACGGGAGCTCGTGGTCGGACATCACCGATACGGGTGTCACCACGAACATGCTGTCGGACGTCTGGGCCTCCGGCAACGAGGCGTTCGCGGTCGGTAGCGGCGGCACGATCGTTCGTATATCGGGAACGACGCTCGCCATTATGACGAGCGGGACGACCGAGGAGCTGTACGGCGTGTGGGGATCGTCGACGAGCGACGTCTTCGCGGTGGGAGAGGCGGGCACGATTCTCCACTATAACGGATCGGGTTGGACGCCGATGGACCCGGGCGGATTCGACGATTACATCATCGGCGTGACGGGGAGCGGGCCGAGCGACGTGTACGCGACGTGCTCGAGGGGATTCATGCTCCACTACGACGGCTCGACGTGGCGGCAGGCGACGAGCCCGATCAGCTCGTCTCAGGCCCGGCTCTGGATGTCCGGGCCCAAGGATCTGCTCGGTTTCTCGTACAACATGCTCTACCACTTCGACGGGGCGATCTGGGTCGCGTTTCCCCACCTGACGAATACGACGTTGAACGGCATCGCGGGGAGCGGGTCGTCGAACGCATTCGCCGTCGGATACTACAATACGATGCTGCGTTATGGACCGTAAAGGCATCGAGAAACGACAAGGAGCGGGACCGATGAATCTCACAGGCGTTGGCCGGCGTATCACGGCCGTGTTTCTCTGCGCGGCGTGCGGGGTTCTTGCATGCGCGGCGCTCGCCGGATGCGGCGGGGAAAAGCAAGCCGGCTTCGCGGGCTCGGGGACGCTCGAGGCGACCGAGGTCACCGTGAGCGCGCAGACGGCGGGGCAGATTCTCCGATTGTCGAAGGACGAGGGGGACGCCGTCGCGGCCGGCGACACGCTCGCGACGATCGACGTCGAGAAGCTCATGCTCCAGCGCCGGCAGCTTCTCGCGAGCGTCGACGAGATACGGGCGAGCCGCAGGCCCGTCGCCGAGACGGTGCGGCAGGCGGCGGATAATTACGAGAACATCGAAAAGAGCTACCGGCGGATCGACGCGCTCTTCGGGCAGGGCACGGCCACGCAGCAGCAGCGCGACGACGCCCATACGAAATACCAGGTGGCCGAGAGCCAGCTCGAATCGGCGAAGGCGCAGGGCGCGATGCTCGACGCGCGCGAGGAAACGGTGCGCGCCTCGATCGCGCTCCTCGACAGGCAGATCAGGGACGGCGCCGTGATCGCTCCGCTCGCGGGGGTCGTCACGGAGAAGTACGTCGAGTCCGGGGAGGTCGTCCCCGCCGGAGGCGCCGTTTTCAAGATCGCCGATACGAAGAGGTTCTGGATCAAGGTATACGTCTCGGAACGGGACCTCGGGCTCTTCGCCGTCGGGAGCTCCGCCGAGGTGCGGGTCGACGCCCATCCGGAGCCCCTCGCCGGAGAGGTCTCGTGGGTCTCTCCCCAGGCGGAGTTCACGCCGAAGAACGTCGAGACGAAGGACGCGCGCGCGGAGCTCGTGTACGCGGTCAAGGTCACGATCGAGAATCCTCCGGGCGTGCTCAAAATCGGAATGCCCGCCGAGGTGCACCTCAAATGAGCGACCCTGCCATCCGGGTCGAAGCCGTCGGAAAAAGCTACGGCGATACCGTCGCGCTCTCGTCGGTGAGCTTCTCCGTCGAGCCCGGCGAGATGTTCGGGCTCATCGGGCCCGACGGCGCGGGCAAAACGACGCTCATGCGCATCCTCGCGTCCCTCGTCGATCCCGACGAGGGAGAGGCGCGGGTGCTCGGGTATTCCGTGCGTTCAGAGGTCGCGCGCGTGCGCGAGGCGATCGGCTACATGCCGCAGCACTTCTCCCTCTATTCCGATCTCACCGTCGCCGAGAATATCGGATTCTTCGCCGATCTCTTCGGCGTCCCGAAAGAGGCGCGCGTCTCGAGAACGAAAGAGCTTCTCGAGTTCAGCCGGCTCGGCCCGTTCGTGAAGCGGCGCTCGGGGGCGCTGTCGGGCGGGATGAAGCAGAAGCTCGCCCTCTCGTGCGCGCTCGTCCATACGCCGCGGGTGCTCGTCCTCGACGAGCCGACGACGGGTGTGGACCCCGTATCGCGCCGCGACTTCTGGGACATGCTCGAGAAGCTGCGCGCGCAGGGCGTGACGATCGTCGTCTCGACGCCGTACATGAACGAGGCCTCGCTCTGCGGGCACATGGTGTTCCTTCACAAGGGAAAGGTGCTCGCCTCGGGAACCGTCGGCGAGATCGCCGGGCTCTTCCGCGGAACGGTGTTCGCGGTCGAGGGGCCGAACCTCCCGGCGATAGCGGCGCGGCTCAAGGACGCGGTCGAGCATGAGCTCGTGAGAATTCTCGGCGATTCCGTTCAGGTGCTCGCGCTTGGGCGCAGCGCGGGGGGACGTCGGGCCCTCATCGAAACGATGCGGCGCGAAGGGATCGTGTCGAAGCAGCCGGGAGATACCGCCCGGCGTCGAGGATACGTTCGTCTCTCTCATGCGGGAGTGAGCATGAACGGGCACTCCGTCGTCGTGAAGGACCTCGCGAAAAGCTTCGGTGATTTCGTCGCGGTCGATCGCGTCTCCTTCGAGGTTCGCGCGGGGGAGATCTTCGGCCTCCTCGGCGCGAACGGCGCGGGGAAGACGACGACGATCCGGATGCTCGCGGGGCTGCTGCGGCCTTCTTCGGGAGGCGGCACGGTCGGCGGCTGGGACATCAACGCGCAGTTCGAGAATATCAAGAAGAGCATCGGCTACATGTCGCAGAGATTTTCCCTCTACAACGACCTCACCGTGAAGGAGAACCTCCAGTTCTTCGGGGGGGTCTACGGCCTGAGCCGCGCGAGGATCGAGGAGCGGACGGCCGAGCTGGACGAGGCGCTCGGTCTCGGGGAATGGCTCGACCGGCGCACCGCGTCGCTTCCGCTCGGCTTCAAGCAGCGGCTCGCGCTCGGAGCGGCGATCCTGCACAAGCCGGCGATCGTATTCCTCGACGAGCCGACCTCGGGGGTCGATCCGATCGCGCGCCGCCGCTTCTGGGAGCTCATCAACGAGCTCGCCGCGGGAGGCGTGACGATCATCGTGACGACGCACTACATGGACGAGGCGGAGTACTGCAACCGGCTCTGCGTCATGCACGCGGCGAAGATCGTGAGCCTCGGCTCGCCGGCCGAGCTCAAGGCGCGGCACGGCGCGCATTCGATCGAGGACGTGTTCATTCAGCTCGTGAGGGGCGCATGAATCGCGACGGGCATACGGCTCCGGAGGGCGCATGAAAGGATCGCGCATACCGCCGCTCGCGCGGAAGGAGTTCAAGCATATCCTTCGCGATCCGCGATCGCTCTGGATCGTGTTCATGCTTCCGAACGTGATGATGTTCCTCTTCGGCTACGCGATCGACCTCGACCTGAAGGACGTCCGTCTCGGCGTCTGCGATCTGAGCCGCACGCCGCAAAGCCGCGCGCTCGTCGAGGCGATCGACGCGTCGAGCTACTTCTCCGTCGTCGCCCGGTACGAAGATCCGGGGGAAACGGGGGGCTCTTCGAGCGGCGCCTCATCCGCGCGGGAGTCGTTATTCCCCGCGATTTCGCGAGGGCGCTCGAGCGCGAGCGCCGCGCCCCGGTCGGGATCGTCATCGACGGCAGCGACGCGAACAGCGCCTCGATCGTGCAGAACTATCTCGAGGCGTTCATCGCGACGCGCTCGGTCGGGAGCGGGGGAGGAGCGGCGCGGCGCGCGGCTCGCCGGGAGCCGGCGCGCCGCGCCCGTCATCGCCGTGCGGCCGGTCGTCTTCTACAATCGCGCGCTCGATTCGACCAACTATATCGTGCCGGGGCTCGTGGCGATCGTCATGATGATGCTCGGGGCGCTGCTGACGTCCGTCACCATCGCGCGGGAGAAGGAAACGGGGACGATGGAGCAGATCCTCGTGAGCCCGATTCGCCCGTACGAGGTGATCGCGGGGAAGACGCTCCCGTATCTCGCGCTCGCTTTCTCCATCGCGATGATCGTCGTGACGGTCGGGCACTTCTGGTTCGGGGTGCCGTTCGTGGGCTCGCTTTCGGCCCTCATGCTCTACTGCCTTCTCTATCTCTTCGCGGCGCTCGCCCTCGGGATCCTCATATCGACGCTCGTCTCGACGCAGCAGGTCGCCATGATGCTCTCGCTCATGGTGACGCTGCTGCCGACCATCATGCTCTCGGGGTTCATATTCCCGGTCGCCTCGATGCCGCGGGCGCTCCAGCTCGTCTCGAACGCGCTCCCGGCGACGCATTTTCTCGTCATCGTGCGGGGAGTCATGCTCAAGGGGAACGTGCTCGCGGACCTCTGGCCGCACGTCGCGGCGATCGCCGGCATCGGCTTCGTTCTCATGATCCTCGCGGTGAAGCGGTTCAGCCTGAAGCTCGGGACGAAGGGAGGGCGCGCATGAAAGGCGTTCTCCATCTCGTGCGCAAGGAGCTCAGGCAGATCTTCAGGGACCCGATGATGCTGCGCATCGTTTTTCTCATGCCGCTCATGCAGCTCTTCATCCTCGGATACGCGGTGACGTTCGACGTGAAGAACGTCCGTATGCTCATGATCGACCGCGACGGAACGAGCGCGAGCAGGGGGCTCGTCGATCGCTTCGCGCACAGCGAGCATTTCGTCATGAAGCGGATCGGCGATCCGGGAAAGGGGATCGAGGGATACCTGCGGCGCGGCGAGGCGACGCTCGCGATCGTCATCCCGAAGCACTTCGGGCGGAGCCTCGAGACGGGAATGCCGACCGAGGTGGAGATCCTCCTCGACGGGCAGAATTCGAACACGGCCGGGATCGCGCTCGGCTACTGCAACAGGATCATCTACCGGTTCGCGAGCGACCGGGCGGCCGAGGGGCTCGCCCGCTCGCCTTCGTCGATAACCCGCGCGCCGCGCTTCATCGAGCCGGAGACGCGCATCTGGTACAACCCCGAGCTCAAGAGCGTCTATTTCATGATCCCGGGGATCATCGCGATCCTGCTGACGATCATCACGATGCTGCTCACGGGGCTCGCCATCGTGAAGGAGCGGGAGACGGGGACCCTCGAGCAGCTTCTCGTGACGCCGCTCAAATCCTGGCAGATCATCGCGGGGAAGACGATCCCCTTCGCCATGCTCGGAATGGCCGAGATGGCGCTCGCGACGACGGTGGGCGTTCTCTGGTTCGGCATTCCGATCGTCGGGAACGTCGCGCTCCTCGCGCTCCTCGGCCTCACCTTCATCCTCGCGACGCTCGGGCTCGGCGTCCTCATCTCGACCATCGCCGGCACGCAGCAGCAGGCGCTCTTCGTCACGTGGTTCTTTCTCCAGATCTTCATCCTGCTGAGCGGGCTCTTCTACCCGATCGAGAACATGCCCCGCGCCGTGCAGGCGATCACCGTCGATCAATCCGCTCCGCTACTTCGTCGCGATCAACCGGGAGATCTTCCTCAAGGGGGGAGGGCTCGACGTCCTCTGGCCCGAGCTGCGGTCGCTCCTCATCATCGGCGTGT
>CAWJVO010000015.1:0-57389 GCA_963846325.1 uncultured bacterium | reverse complement strand
GCCCTGGAAACGCCCAAACGGTACAGGATCTGAAGAAAGAATATCTGGGCGATATAGAGATACAAAGAGTACCGGCCCAGTCTGACGACGATTCGCGAAAGAAACCGCCCGGATCCCAGAAAACGCCCCAGGAGATACGCGGCCGCCACGACGACGGCAACATATATGAAGTACAGCAGCAGATGCCTTCCCGATGATGGTCTTTTCAGGTATCAAGAAGACCAGGTACACGAGCAGGATCATCGCGACCGCCAATCCGGTCAATCTGCTCCTCAATCTCGGCGCCAATTCGGTGCATATCAGTCCCGCATAGACGCCCGCCACCCCGAAGAGACCGTAATAGAGGTTGTACACCATCTCCACGCGCCGCGCGGACAGCGCGCATACGGCCGCGATCAGCAGGATATAGTTGAGGTACTTGTGACCGGCGAATCGCAGGAGCAGAACGGAAAGCAAAAGGACATACGCTATCGGAAGAAGGATTTCGAAAGCCATCAAGGGAGGATTGCCGTTCAGAAAAACCGAACCCAGATTATCGAGAATCAGATCGATGCCGAGGCGCCGCCCGCCGTAGTTTTCGCTGAACAGCACATTGATCAGAATATTGATCCCCAGGAAAAGCGCCGCCAGCTTCAGACTGCGCACAAGCAGTCTCAAAGAAACATATTTCCTGTCTCTCTTGAACTTGTCGAAGTAGATCGTTCCGCACACGATCCCGGAGAAGAAAATGAACGCGGGCCCGACGTAATAAACGTAGCCATAGATGCGCGGCATGCCGTCGACGAAATAGTTCAGGGCATGGAAGCCCACCATGGCGAGCACCAGGAAGCCCTTTACGAAATCGATCGCATCGCTGCGTGTCGTCGGATTCATGCAATATATGCCAAGACAAGAAGTTATACGGACGATCTGCGGAAGATCAGGAGATCAATCTAGCGGAGTTGCGATGCCGTGTCAAGATGTTTGGGCGCTCTCGGGGAAGCGCTCGTCGGGCCTCTCCCGAATAGTGTTGTCATGGCACACGATTTGCGATAGCTTGTTGAATCGTATAAGGTTGCCGAACCGGTACGAAGAGGAAGGAATCGTCGAACATGATAAAAGAGAAGATCGCTCAGGCGTCGGGAATTCTCAAGGAAGAGGGAATCGATCTCTGGCTCACCTTCGTGCGGGAAAGCGAGGTCACCGGCGATCCGTCGCTCGATCTCATTCTCGGCGCGAACTGCACGTGGCATTCGGCGTTCATGATCCCCGCCGAGGGAAAGGCCGTCGCGATCGTCGGGAGCCTCGACGAAGCGAGAATACGCGAAACCGGCGGCTACGAGGTCGTCGGCTATACGAAATCGATCAAGGAGCCGCTCCTCGCGCGGATCGCCCGGTTCTCACCCCGCTCGATCGCCGTCAACTACTCCGAGAACACGTGCCTCGCCGACGGCCTGAGCCACGGCATGTACCTCAGCCTCATGAGATACCTCGAGGGAACGCCCTACGCGAGCCGCCTCGTCAGCTCCGAGAATATCGTATCGAAGCTCCGCGGGCGAAAGAGCCCCGAGGAGATCAGGCGTATCCGCGCCGCGGTCGAGCTCGCCGAGGAGATATTCGCGAAGGTGTCCGGAATCATGAAGCCGGGGCTCACCGAGAAGGACGTCGCCTCCTTCATGCTCGGCGAAGTGGACCGGCGCGGCGTCACGACGGCATGGGAGCGGGAGCTCTGTCCCTCCGTGTTCACGGGACCCGAGTCGGCCGGCGCCCACGCGGGACCGACCGACCGCGTGATCGAGAAAGGACACGTCCTCAACATCGACTTCGGCGTCAAGGTCGAGGAATACGTCTCCGACCTCCAGCGCACGTGGTACTTCCTCAAGGCAGGGGAGAAAAAGGCTCCGGCAGAAGTGCTCAAGGCATTCGAAACGATCCGCGACTCGATCGCCCTCGCCGCGGAGAAGATCAGGCCCGGCATGGAGGGACTGACGATCGACACGCTCGCCCGCTCCTACATCACGGACAGGGGCTATCCGGAGTTCCAGCACGCGCTCGGCCATCAGGTCGGCCGCCACGCCCATGACGGGGCCGGCCTCCTCTGCCCCGAATGGGAACGGTACGGCACCCTTCCGCATCTCGCGATCGAGGAAGGTCAGGTCTACACTCTCGAGCCGCGGATCATCATTCCCGGCTACGGCGTCGCGACGATGGAAGAGATCGTCGTCGTTCGTTCGAACGGGGGCGAATTCCTTTCTCACCCCCAGCGGGAGCTCTACCTGGTATGAGAATGAAGCTCTCTCCCTCGAAGCTCGGAATCGCCGCATTCGTCCTTGCGGCGGGGAGCCTCATCGGCGCCCAGATCGCCGAGCCCCGTGAAGCGCGTCCTCGAAGCGATCGGCGGGCTCATTCTCGTCTACCTCATCTGGAACTTTTCGGCGCTGAGCGCGCTCTGGCTCATTCTCATCATCTATCCCTTCCCGTTCGCCCTCTGGGCCGGCAACTCGAACGTCATCTTCGTAACCATCGTCTTCATCATGTACCTCATCAGGGTTTCGGCGCACACGGCCACGCTGCGCCTCGACAAGCAGTTCAACCTTCCCATCGCACTCCTGCTGATGTCGTACGCCCTTTCGTTCTACAACTTTCAGGGGACCCCGACAGCCATCAGATTCGGCGTCATTCATATGATCAACGTCCTCGCATCGATCTTTCTGTTCTACCTGCTCATCAACCTCGTGAACGACGAGCGGAAGCTCCGCACCGCCATCAACATCTCGATCGTCACGTGCGCCCTCGTCATGCTCTTCACCGTCCTCGAGCTGATGTTCCCGGGGCGCCAGCTCATCCCCGGATGGCTCTATACCGAGCACAGAGAGCGGCTCGTCATGAAAGGGCTCCGGATGGGAGGGCCGTTCAAGGATTTCGAGCTGAACGCCGAGTTCTTCGCCATGAACGTCCCCATCATCCTCTTCATGGCCGCCCGCTCCCGCAGGCTTCTTACGCGATCGTTCTATATTTTCATTCTCGTCGCCGACCTCACCATGCTCTTCACGACGGTGACCCGAGGGGCTTTCATCAGCCTCGCGATAGGCCTGGTGTATATGGCCTACGTGAGCCGCCGCGATCTCAGCTTCATGCGGCTGATCGCGATCGGCGGGGCGCTCGTCGGGCTCGCGTTCGTGATCGACACGCTCGTCGCGCAATACACGGTATCGGGCTCTCTTTTCGGCAGGTTGGTTGCGACGACGTTCGAGCAGGGGGTAGTGCCGGAAAACCGCGTGCTGGCCTGGGGTAACGCCCTCGCCCGCGGCTTCGAGCATCCGTTCATTGGCCATGGACCGGGCTGGGACTTCTCGTCGGAGCTCACCCAGAAGTACTGGCCGCACAGCACGTACCTGTTCTACTTCAACATCACCGGGCTCGTGGGGCTCGCCACGTTCATCTTTCTTCTCGTGAGGCTCTTCAAGGCCTCGCTGGCCGGCTACCGCAAATCACTCCTGCGCAGCCCGTTCTCCGAGGGCTTCATGAAGGTGCTTCACGTCACGCTGGTCATCTTCATCGTCGATCAGATCAAGATCGACTATCTGCGAAACAACATTTATATGTATTTCGTGTGGATCGTGTTCGGCCTGATCGCCGCGACGCGGAATATCATCAGGGACGAAGTCAGGAACCGAATCGGTACCGGACCAGCGTGAACACCGCCTCCACCCCGTCCGTCCAGCGGATCTTCTTTCCCTTCTTGAGCGTTCGCGGGCGATAGTTGATGAGCTCGATCTCGACGATCGAGCGTCCGGCGCGAAGCGCCTTCGCGGTGACTTCGGGGCAGAATTCGAACCTCTCGCACCGGAGCTTCATCGATTTCAGGACGGACGACCGGAACGCCTTGTAGCACGTCGCCTCGTCGCTGAGGGGATAACGGTAGAGAATCCGCACCGTCCACGCGAGGATCAGGTTCGCGATCTTGTTCGGAAGGGCCATGTCCTTCGGGAACCCGCGCTTGAAGCGGCTCCCGTAGGAGATATCCGTCGCTCCCGTGAGAATGGGGGCGACGACCTTCGGAATCTCGTTCGGATCGTACTCGAGATCGGCGTCCTGGATGATGACGATATCGCCCGTCGCCCGCTCGATCCCCGTTCGAATCGCGGCGCCCTTGCCCCGGTTGCGATCGTGCCGCACGAGAATGATGTCGCGCTCCTCGGCGAGAATTCCCCCCGTTCCGTCGGTCGAGCAGTCGTCGACGACGACGATCTCCTTGCGGAACGGAGCCGCCCGCAAGCGGATGAGAAGCTCGCGCATCGTGCCGGTTTCGTTGTATACGGGGACGATTACGCTGATAACGGGGGACGCCGTCTTCGCCGTGTGCTCCATGATGGAATCGAGAACCCCCTCCGAAAGTATCCGTGAGGCGCCCATGCCCGCGGCGCCTCGGCCCGGTTATTTTTCCATGCGGATAATACTCTGTATCTCCCGAAAGGACAAGTCTTCTGCGACGAGGCATCCGATCCCGGCGAGAAGAATGGGCACGAACACGCATACCCCGTAGAGAATCGAAAACGTGAGCGCCCGGCCGGGCGGCACGCCGAAGAGCCCCAGAACGCCGACGCACACGAACTGCACGGTGCCGACGTAGCCGGGCGCCGCGGGCACGATGACGACGACGCAGAGAGCGACGAGGAGCAGAAACGAAACCGCAACGCTCAGGTGAATCCCCGTCGCGGCGAGCAGCAGATATACCGTCGCGACGTTCGGCAGCCATACGATCGGCGAGAGGAGCGCGGCGGCGATCATGCTTTTCGATCCGCGGAAGATGCCGAGCCCGTCGACGAACGAGCCCGCGGCCGCGACCAATCTCGCGCGCGTCCTTTCGGGGACGAATCGGAGCGCGGCCGCGGCGAACCGCGCCGCCGCCCCTCGCCGGCCCTTCAGGAAAATCAGGAGCCCGAGCGCGATCGCGTAGCCCGCGGCGGCGAACACTCCGGCTTCCCTGAGCCAGCCGGGAGCGTACATCGAACCGGAAAAAAGCGGAATCGCCAGAAAGGAGAGAAGCGCGAGCCCGTCGAGCGCGCGCTCCCCGACGACGGTCGCGAACGATACGCTCCTCGGGATCCCCTCTCTCTTCCCGATCATATGGGCGCGGACGATTTCGCCGAGCCTCGCGGGAATAACGGTATTGACCATCGTCCCGACGCAGGTTGCGCGGAAGAGGCTCTCGACGCGGATCGATTTGACGGGAAGAAGGATGAAGCGCCATCGATACGCCCGCAGCCAGAGACTCGCGAGGATGAGAAGAGCGGCCGGAACGGCGTAGAGGTACTTCGTTTGCCTGAAGGCCTCGCCGAGATCTTCCGGACGGACGGCGCGGAAAGCGAGATACAGAAACAGGGCGCTGAACGCCGCGCCCGCGATGAATTTCCCTGTTCTCATGCCGTTTTCCGGAATCCCGGACGCGTCATTTCAGAAGAACCAGCTTCCGGACGAAGGTCGCGCCGCCGACCCGCAGCTCCGCGAAATACACGCCGCTCGCGACCGGCGCTCCGCGCGTGCCGCGTCCGTCCCACACCGCCGAATACCGCCCCGCGGCGAGCCGCGCCTCCCCGAGCGCCGCGACCGTTCGTCCCGCAGCGTCGTAGATGCGCAGGCTCGTCTCCGCCGTCCCGGCGCCCGGCGCCTCGCTCGCGCCGACGGTGAACCACAGCGTCGTCGAGGGATTGAAGGGATTGGGATAGTTCTGATCGAGACCCGAAGCGTATGCGGCGGGCGGGGCGTCCGAGAGGTCGTCCACCTGCGCGACGGCGAGATCGCTCATCCTGCTCGCGTGCCCCTCGGCGTCGAACGCTCTCACGTAATACATGAAGCTCCCCGTCTCCAGCGGCCAGCGGTGATACCAGTTCGTCGGGAGGTTCGAAGCGATCGTCTCGCTCCGCTCGACGCGGATCACCGGATTCACGAAATCGACGTACAGCCCCTCGTTGTTCACCGACGCGTCGGTCATATAGCGGAACCTCAGGCGCACGCCGCCCGTTTCGCTCACCATGAGATTCGTCAGATCGAACGTCGCCGAAACCCATCCTCCCGAGAGGCCGGTGATCCCGTTTCCGCGGTTGTTCCCGTTCGGATTCGAATCGGTCGTCAGGTTGCCGGGGACGGTGGTCCAAGTGGCCCCTTCGTCGGAGCTGCCCTCGAGGTACGCGTAATCCCAGTCCTGCTCGATATCGTACCAGAGCAGGCACGTGAGGGTGGGCGCGAACCACATGGGATAGATATTCTTCATGGTCACGGCGCGGTCGAGATCGTCCCCCCGCCCCGAATAGAAGCTGGAGGCGCCGACGGCCGAGCGCGCGCTCGAGAGAGCGAAGCCGTCCGTTTCCCAGAGCGTGTCCCCCGCCTCGACGGAGTCGAGGACGCCGGCCGGATTCTTCATCTCGACGAGATCCCAGGAGACCGCCGGATTCGGATCCTGCGCGTACGGGCCCGACCAGCCGATCTCGTAGCTCGGGGGATTGAGCGCCGTGACGGCGCTCATCGAAGGAGGCCAGGGGCCGAGAATGCCCGTCGGATCGCCGGCGAGCTCCGCGAAGCGCAAGCTCAGGGGGATCATCTCATCGAACGTCGGCTGAATGAGGTCCTCCGGGGGAGCGAATCCCCCTTCCTCGTACGTGTTGAGCTCGACCGTGAAGGCGTACATGGGATCCTTGATCTGCGTTTCGCCGTAGAGCCAGTCGTCGCTGTCGCCGTTCGTGACGTAGATCGCTCCCGACGCGGCGTTGCCCGCCGTATAGCCGTTCCCCTGGCGGAGCGAATCCCCGAGCGCGGCGAAGAGCCCATGGTCCATCGTGTTGAGCGCGGCATACCCCCACGGATAGAGGATGAGCTCTCCATAGGAGTGATACGAAAGGCTCATCGCGAACTCCCGCGAAGCGCAGAAGTCCCTCACCGCCTGCGTCTCCGGCTCGCTGAAGGGGGCCGTTCCGCGGAAGACCGCCGAGGAGGGAATCGGCGAGCTGCCGATATCGTCGTATCCCCATCGGTAGCCGTAGTTCCTGTTGAGATCGACGCCGTAGCTGCCGCCGGCGTTGAGCGTGCGGTTCTTCCGCCACCAGTAGGAAGAGGAGCCGGCGTGGTTCAGCTCGACGTACACGTGGCCGTCGACGTTGATCATCGGAGCGATCCAGATCTCGCGGGTGTCGACCAGCTCCGTGACGCGCGAGTCGGTCCCGTACCGTTCGAGAAGATAGTGCGCGAAAAGGAGCGGCATCTCGACCGACATGATCTCCCGGGCGTGATGGCAGCCCATGATCAGCGCCTCGGGCTCGCTCTCGTCGATCGCGGCGTTGTCCGATATCTTGATCGCGCGGATCGGCCGGCCCTGAACCGAGAAGCCCATGGTATCGATACGCGCCCGGGAAGGATGGGCGAGGACGAGGGCGTCGAGATCCGCCTCCATCTCCGCGTAGGTATGATACTGCCCGAGATTCTCGTCGAGCGCCGCGGGAGAGGCGAGAGTGCCCCGTTCGAGAACGGCGGCGAGAGCGCCCTTCGATTCGATCCAGGCGAGCTGCTCCGCGGTCACGGCGAGATCCGCCCGCCCGTCCCGGTAGACGTGAAGAATATCGACGCCCCTCTCGACGAGCGCCTTCTGCGAAATCTCCCTCGTGAGCCTGGTGCGGACGACCGTCGTCGGGATCGCGGCCTGCGAAAAAGCGTCGCCGGCCAGGATCGCGGCGAGGGCCGCGGCCGCGGCGGCGTGGACGATATGCCTCTTCACCGATGCCTCCTCATGGCGCCCGCGCCGGCCTCGATCCGGCGCTTCCTCCATTGTACGGGTCGCCGCGCGGCGATACAAGGCGATATTCGCCCTATATTCGCCCCGATCCCGCACCTTTCCCTTGATTTTTCCCGCGCTCTCGAATAGCTTTGCCCCATGGTCACGTATCGATATTCGTGCGAGAAATGCGGGTATGAGTTCGATTTCGATCAGCGGATCACCGACCCCCCGAAGAAGCGCTGCCCGAAGTGCCGCGGAAGCGTCTATCGGGTGATCCAGGCGGTCGGACACATCCTCAAGGGCGGCGGCTTTTACCGGACCGAAAACCGCAGCAAGGACTTCACCTCAAAAGAAAAAGAGGAGACGGCCTCGGCCGCCTCCCCGAAAACGCTCGATTCAAAAAAGCCCAAGGAAAAGAAGTAGACTCTCCTATTCCGTGTGCACCGTGCTCGACGTATCCCCCGAACAGGTCTTGCCCTTGTATTCCCCGACCACTTCGGCCATGATGTCGACCGCCTTGTCGATCTCGGCCTTCCGCACGTTGAGCGGCGGACGGAAGCGGATCGTCTTCACGCCGCATTTGAGAATGAGCAGACCGTGATTCACGCAGGAGGTGACGAGCGCGTCACGGCACGCCGTGTCGACGAGATCGAACGCGCAGAAGAGACCTCTCCCGCGGGCGTTCGAGATGAGCTTCGGATAGCGCCCTTCGAGATCGCGCAGGCGCGCGATGAGGACCTCGCCCATCTTCGCCGCGTTATCGACCAGATTCTCCTCCTCGATCACCTCGAAGATTCTTTTTGCGCGGTACATGTCGACGAGGTTCCCTCCCCACGTCGAGTTGATGCGGCTCGGCACCTTGAACACGCTCTCGACCTCGTTGATGCGATTGCTCGCCATGATGCCGCACACCTGCGTCTTCTTGCCGAACGCGACGATATCGGGCTCCATGCCGAAGTGCTCGTAGCACCACATCTTGCCCGTCATGCCTGCGCCGGTCTGCACCTCGTCGAATATGAGAATCAGCTCGTTCTGATCGGCGATCCTGCGCAGCTCCCGGAAGAACTCGGCGCGGAAATGGTTGTCCCCGCCTTCGCCCTGGATCGGCTCGATGATGATCGCCGCGATGTCGTCCTTGTTGTCGGCGATCGCCTTTTCGATCGCCGCGATCGCGCGCTTCTCGGCCGCGACGACCTCGTTCAGGTGCTTCTCGAGGGGAAACATGATCTTCGGATTCTCGATGCGCGGCCAGCCGAATTTCGGATAGTAGTTCACCTTCGTCGGATCGGTGTTGGTGAGGGACATGGTGTAGCCGGTGCGCCCGTGGAACGCCTCGCGGAAATGGATGACCTGGCGCCCCCGCTCCTCCTTGTACCCCTTCGCGAAGTTCTTGCGCACCTTCCAGTCGAAAGCCGCCTTCAGGGCGTTCTCGACGGCGAGAGCGCCTCCGTCGATGAAGAAGAGATTGGGCAGGGTCTCCGGCACGGCGACCCGCGCGAAGGTCTCGACGAACTCGGCCATCTCCACCGTATAGAGATCGGAGTTCGAGGGCTTCGTGATCGCCATCTCGCCTATCCTCTTGTGAAACTCCTTCTCGAGGAGGCCGGGATGGTTGTGCCCCAGGGCGTTCGAGGCGAAGAAGGTGAAGAAATCGAGGTACTCCTTGCCCGAAGCCTTGTCGACCATGAACGAGCCATGGCTCTTGTCCATGTCGAGCACGAAGGGGAAGCCGTCCACGAGCATATGACGGGCGAGGGATTCGTGGACTTTGCCCGGAGCTATATTCGCCCTGTCTTTCGATTTCGCGCTGGCCATCGACCACCTCTCAGGTTCAACTTATTATTTTGCAAACGATTAAACGCCGTCTTCGACGCGGGAAAACTCGGAACGATCGCCGCGAATATATCAACTATCGCTCGATATTTCAACTATTTTTTCGTGGCCGGGACACCGCCGAACCACCGCCGGACCGCCGCGCCGGCGCGCGACAACAGGGAAAAGGGACGCACGCAAGTCGCGCGTCCCTTGCACCCCAGACCGAGATGGCCGGTCCTTCACGAATTCGAGCCCGGTTTCAATACCCGGGGAACCTGTCGAATCGTTCCCGAGAGCCGGTGTCAGGGAACCTCTCGAATCGTTCCCGCTTGTTTTCGGGGCTGAAGGTGTTCGTCTTGATCAGTTTCGAGTCCCCGTCGAACACGAACTCCACCCCTTCCGCGTAATACGTCCAGCTCTCGGTGATCTCGCCGTACGCGTATTCGCGGATACGGTGCACCGGATAGCCGTATTCCTCGTACACGGCGAGCTTGTCGTTCTCGAGATTGGCGACGTAGTAGGACTGCCGGAAGTATTTGCGGCCCTTTTTCCCCTTGCCGGGGGTCACCGCTTCGGTCGCGGTAGCGCCGAGAAGGGCCGCGAGCGCCATGATCAGAATGATGCGTTTGGCCATCATCCTCACATCCTTTCGCCTGGTGCCATGCACACGATGTTTTACTTGCCGCCCTTCACTGTTCCATTATACCATAAACGGCCTCGTCGTTTCAAGGTGCTCCCTGTCGTTTCGCGTCGCATCGAAAGGCTGCCGATAATGTATCGCCACACCGCGCGCGTACGCGGGCCGGGTCTCGTCCCGGGCCTCGCCATGAGAATGCTCCTCGTCCTCCTCTTCGTGATCTGGTCGAACGCCTTCACCGCGATCAAGTACCTGCGCGAGGTCATGACGCCGATGCAGCTCGTGCTCGCCCGGTTTCTTCCCGCGGCCGTGTTCTGCCTCGCGTGCCTGCTCGCCGTTCCCCGCTTGCGGAGGGAGAGCGCCTCGATCCTGAGAAGCGCGCCGGCCAGGCTCGTCGCGATGGGACTCGCGGGAGTGGCCGGCTACAATTATTTTCTCTATATCGGGCAGAGCGAGATCAAGCCGGGAGCGGCGGCGCTGCTCACGACGCTCGCCCCGCTCTTCACGCTGCTCGGAGCCGTCGTCTTTCTGAAAGAGCGCGTGCCTCTCAGGCGAACGCTGGGCATTCTCATCGCCTTCGTCGGGCTCTACGTCGTGGTGCGCTGGGGGAAGGTGGGCCTCGGCCGCGTCATCGGGATCTCCCACGCCGAGCTCAGGTACGTTCTCATCACCGCGCTGGCCCCCCTGTGCTGGGCGATATATACGATCGTCGGGAAGAATCTGCTCGCGAAGACCTCAGCCGTCACCGTGACCTATCTGACGATCGTCATCGGGACGGTCCCCTTCCTCTTCGCGGCTGGAGCACCGTTCTTCGCCGCCCTCGCCTCGTTCTCTCCGATGCACTGGATCGCCCTCGCGCATCTGACCGTGCTCTGCACGCTCGTGGGATTCTGGATATGGTTCGCGGCGCTCAAGTCCATGCCCTCGACGTCGGTGGCCTCGTTCGTATACCTCAATCCGCCGTTCGCCGCGCTGTTCGGGAGCCTCTTCTTCCACGAAACGATAACGGGGTTCTTCGTCTTCGGAGCCGCCGTCGTCCTCTTCGGTCTGTATCTCGCTCAGAGCAATCAAACGGGAAATCGCGGGCGCGACGGCGAAAAAGCGGAGATAAAGTGACGCGCCTCATTGACAGGGATGAGAAACGGGACTATACTTTAAATAGAAATAAAGGTCCCTGCCGAAACAGTGAGGCGAGCGATCTTGGAATAAAATAAAACCGCGGGCTCAGCTCTTAATAAAGAGATGCGTCCCAGGATGGCTCCCCACTCTCCGGCGGGGACTTTTTTATGTCTCCAGGGGAATGCGACGGGCGAACCCCGGGCTACTCTTCCCAGGTATCCACCAATCCGTCGACGATATAGACGTAGCGCTTCTTGGTCTTCTGGCGCACGTCCTTGTAGATCCACTGCTCCTGCATGGCTCCCGACAGATCGACGCTCTTCATCTCGTCGGGAAAGCCCCACGACTCGAGAGCGGCTTCGCGCTTCATGCCCTTGAAAAGCTGGCGGTCGAATATCGCCTTCGCCGTCTTCTTTCCGAATTTGCGGAGGTTCATGCGGTAGCGGTATTCCGGTTCCGTGAAGAAGAAGAGCTTGTTGAGCTTCTCCTCGACCGCGGCCATCGTGAGCGGACGCTCGAGATTGAGCGCGTGCGTGATGTTGCGCCTGTTCGGACCCCGGACGGTGATGGAACCCGTCCAGTGCAGATCGAGGTGCACCAGCTTCACCTTCGTGTCGCGATCGATGACTCCCTCGGGGCCGAGGTCGATGAGCAGGGCTCTCGTCCAGGCTTCGCGGCCGACGTACGTCTCTTTCAGCTTGTCCATTTCCTCGATCGGAACGTCCTTGACGACCTTGTCGACGACGCCGCAGCCGGCAAAGATGGATACGAGGAATAGAGCCAGAATCGAGTATCTGGTTATCATTGCCGCAAACTCCTCCTTGGACGACCTCGGGTTATTGATACCCCAGTAAAATAGAGTGCTATTTTCCATAAATCAAGCCATTTTCTAAACGATCCCCCTGATATGCCTGAGGGTCATGGAGCCCTCGCGCCAATCGCAGTCGAGCGCGACGAGATCGAACCGGTATTCGCTCGCGCGGGCCCCGGCCGGAGCGGCGAGCAGGTAATTCCGCGCGGCCCGGCGCACGTTCCGCAGCTTGTCGCGGCTCACCGCGTCGAGCGCGCCCCCGAAGGCGGCGCTCCGGCGCGTCTTGACCTCGACGAAAGCGACGCAGGGACCGTCCCGGACGATGAGATCGATCTCCGCGTGCTCGAACCGGTAGTTCCTTTCGATGATCGTGCAGCCGCCGAGCTGCAGGTAGAGCGCCGCGATCTTCTCGCCGAGCGCTCCGGGAAATTCGTTCCGTTCCTCCACCGCCGCCCTCCCTCTTCCCCCGCGCATGCGCGGGCGCTCAAGCGCCCGCCCTGAAGCTCTTTCTGTGAAATTCGGTCCGGCCCAGCCTGCCGATCGCCTCGATATGCTGCGCCGTTCCGTACCCCTTGTTCTCCCGCAGGCCGTACCCGTGAAAGACGCCCGCGCTGTCGCGCATGATGCGATCCCTCGTGACCTTCGCGACGATCGAGGCCGCGGCGATCGAGAAGCTCTTCCCGTCTCCGCCCGGGACGGCGACCGCGGGAACGCGCAGCTCGGGCAGCCTGTTTCCGTCGACGAGCACGAGATCGGGCGCCGCGCCGAGAGATTCGACGGCGATCTTCATCGCCTGGAGCGTGGCCCTGAGGATATTGATGCGGTCGATCTCGCCGGCGTCCACGATCCCGACGCCGTGGGCGAGACAACGTTCGAGTATGCTCTCGTAAAGCCTCTCGCGCTCGTTTTCGCCCACCAGCTTCGAATCCCGTACGCGGCACAGGACGCCGCAGGGCTCGCAGATGACCGCGGCCGCGACGACGGGACCGGCGAGCGCACCCCTGCCGGCTTCGTCCACTCCGGCGAGGAGACCGGCGCTCGAGAGCCTTCTCTCGCCGTCGAACCTGACCAGATCCTCGAACGCGATCCGGCGGCCGGCCTTCATTCCTCGACCTTGTCCATCCTCTCGGCGATGCGTGCCGCCTTGCCCTTGAGCTCCCTCAGATAGAAGAGCTTCGCTCTCCGCACCTTGCCCTTGCGCAGAACGCGGATGCCCGAGACGTTCGGCGAATGGAGCGGAAATATGCGTTCGACGCCGACGCCCGAGCTGACCTTGCGCACGGTGAAGGTCTCGCTGAGACCGGAGCCGCGGCGCTGCATGACCGTTCCCTGGAACGCCTGCACGCGTTCCCGATCGCCTTCGACGACTCTGATGTCGACGCGCACCGTATCGCCGACGGCGAACTCGATCGTCGATTCTTTCATTCGCTTCGCGGCGATCTGATCGAGGATATCCATGGGTCCTCCTTCAATTCGTTCCTTGTTTGCCTGCCCTGAACTCGAGATCGGGCCTGAACCGGCGCGTGCGTTCGCGCGCCGAATCGACCCTCCACTGATCTATTCGCGCGTGGTTTCCCGAGAGCAGCACCTCGGGCACCGCGAGCCCCCTGAACTCGGGCGGTCTCGTGTAGTATGCCGCGTCGAGACAGAATTCCCGCTCGGCGGTGAAGGAATCCGACTCGCCCGATCGCTCGTCCCCCAGGACTCCGGGGAGACGGCGGACGACCGAGTCGGCGACGACGAGCGCGGCGAGCTCGCCGCCGCTCAAAATGTAGTCGCCGATCGAGATGCTCTCCGTGACGGCGAGATCCCGGACCCGTTCGTCCACGCCCTTGTACCGTCCGCATATGAACACGAGCTTCTTCTTCGTCGCGAGCTCGTTCGCTTTTTCCTGATCGAAGATCTTCCCGCACGGCGAGAGAAGAATCACCGGAGCGTCGTCTCCCTCGTCGCTCGACCGGACCGATTCGACCGCCCTGAGGATCGGCGGCGCCATGAGTATCATCCCCGGCCCGCCTCCGTAGGGATAATCGTCGACGCTGCCGTACCGGTCCTCCGCGAAATCGCGCAGGTTCACCACGTGGTAGCTCGCGGTTCCGTTCCGTTCCGCGATGCCGGTCATCCCCGAGGCGAGCGGTTCCCGGAACATGTCCGGAAAGATCGTGAGAAAATAGATGTCCATACCGGCGCTCCCTACCACCTCAGGTCGAGAAGTCCCTCGGGGGGATCTATCTCGACGATTCCCTCTTCCACCGAAATCCTGCGAACGATGTCGGGGACGTTCGGCACGAGATAACGCTCCCCCTCGCGCTCGACGATGAGACAGTCCTGCGCGGCGCCGAGAAGCATCTCGACGACGACGCCGAACGGAGATCCGTCCTTGAGGACGACGTCGAGACCGATGAGCTGACACGGGAGCAGCTCTTCGGGCAGCGACGAGCCTCCGAGCGCGTCGAGCGAGAGACCCAGGCGCGAGCCGATGAGCGGCTCGGCGGCTTCGATCGTATCGATCCCGTCGAGCTTCAGGATGAAGGTCTCCCCTTTGGGCCTCGAGCGAGCGACATGCACCGTCCGCGTCACCGCCTCGTCGCTCAGGACGTCGATCGCTTCGGCTTTGAGCGCGTCGGGCCAGAAATCGGGCGCGGGAAGAAGCTTCACCTCTCCCTTGAGGCCCACCGCCTTCACGATTGTGCCGAGAATCGCCGTATCGGCCATTGCGCTCAATCCTTCATTCGCGAATCTCGAGGAGCACTTTCTGCCCGAGGCGCGTCGCCGCGGCGTTGACGAGCGCGCGCAGCGCTTTCGCCGTCTGACCGCTTCGCCCGATGATCTTCCCGACGTCGTCCTTGGCGACCGAGAGCACGATGATGTGCGTCTCTTCCCGCTTCTCTTCCTCGATGACGATCTTGTCGGGCTTGTCGACGAGCATCTCGGCGATCTTCCGGACCATCGTCTTGATCTTCGCGGTGCTCATGGCCTGTTACCCTTCTTTCGGCGCCGCCGGCTCGCTCGGCGCTTCGGCTGCCTTCGCCGCAGCCGCGGCCTTCGCGGCTTTCTTCTTGCCCGGCCGCTGCTTCTTTTCCTTGCCCTCGACCGCCTTCGGCTGCTTCAGCCGCCGCTCGGCGATCTTCGCGTCGACTTCCTGGATCGTGGCTCCCGCGCGCATGAGGCGCCAGCGTTCCGTGAGCCCGAGCTTCTTCAGGAGAATGCCCACCTTCTCGGACGGAAGGGCGCCCTGATCGAGCCAGTAATAGATCCGGTCGTCGTCCACCTTGAGCTCCGGCGGCTCGACCATCGGATTGTAGTGGCCGAGAATCTCGATGAACCTACCGTCGCGCGAGCTGCGCGAATCGATGGCGACGATCCGCCAGAAGGGTCTCTTCTTCGTGCCCATTCGCCTCATTCTGATCTTTACCGACAACGTGTACCTCCGTGTGAAACCCGTTCGTTACGACGGCGGGAGATTGAACGGCATCTTTCCCGCCATTTTGGTGAAACGCTTCATCATCTTCCGCATTTCCTGAAACTGGTTCAGGAGGCGGTTCACGTCCTGCACGAGCGTTCCGCTGCCGGCGGCGATCCGGCGCCGCCGGGATCCGTCGATGACGCGGGGATCGCGCCGTTCTTCGGGAGTCATCGAGCGAATGATCGCCTCGATCTTCTTGAGCTCCTTCTCCCCGGCGTCCCCTCCCGCTATCCCTCGGACCTTCACCCCGGGAATCATCCCGAGGACCTGATCGAGCGGGCCCATTTTTCTCAGGCGCTGCAGCTCACCGAGGAAATCTTCGAGGGTAAACGATTCCCTCCGGAGCTTGCGCTCGAGTTCCTGGGCCGTCTTCGCGTCGATCGTCTCCTGGGCTCTTTCGATGAGGGACAGGACGTCCCCCATCCCCAGGATCCTGCTCGCCATGCGATCGGGGTAGAAGGCCTCCAGGTCATCGACCTTCTCGCCGACGCAGGCGAACTTTATCGGCTTGCCGGTGACGCTCGCCACCGAGAGCGCCGCCCCGCCGCGCGTGTCCCCGTCGAGCTTCGTGAGGACCACGCCGGTGAGATCGACCTCCCGCGAGAACTCCTCGGCGACGCGAACGGCCTCCTGGCCGGTCATGCTGTCGAGGACGAGGAGCGTCTCCTCCGGTGCCAGAACGTCCCTGACGGAGCCGAGCTCCGCCATCATTTCCCTGTCGATATGGAGCCGCCCCGCGGTATCGACGATGACCGTGTCGCACAGGTCCTTCTTCGCCGTCCGCAGCGCGCTCTCCGCTATCTCCACGACCGGAACGTCGGTGCCCGGCGCGTGGATCGGAACGCCGATCTGCCGCGCGAGCACCCTCAGCTGCTCGACCGCGGCGGGCCGGTATATGTCGGCGGCGACGAGGAGCGGACGCCGCCCCTTCTTGCGCGCGAAAACCGCAAGCTTCGCCGCGAAGCTCGTCTTCCCCGATCCCTGAAGCCCCACGATCATGACCGAGGCGGGGGATCCGGAGAGATTGAAGCTTACCGGCTTCGTCCCGAGGAGCGTGACGAGCTCCTCGTGGACTATCTTTATTATATGCTGGTCGGGAGTGAGGCTGTCGAGCACCTTCTGGCCGACGGCGCGCTCGCCTACCCGCCCAACGAACTCCTTGACTACCTTATAGTTAACGTCTGCCTCGAGCAGGGCTCGGCGCACCTCGCGCATGGCTTCGGCGATGTGCCCTTCCCGGACTTTCCCCTGCCCGCGCAGATCCTTGAAGATTCGCGCGAATTTATCGCTCAGGTCCTGAAACAAAGAAACCCATCCCCTGCCCGGAAAAATAGTAAACTAACATAATTTTTCGATGATTTGCAAGGAAAATCAAGCTGTTATCACGACCCGCGGATCGCGCGGATTGCCCCGGCGTAGTCGGAGCACTTGAAAACGGCCGTGCCGGCGACGATGATCTGCGCCCCTTCGTCGCGCACCCGCCAGGCGTTGTCCGGTTTGATTCCGCCGTCGACCTCGATCACGAAGCTATGTCCCTGCTTCTCCCTGATCCGTTTCGCCTCGCCGATCTTCGCGATCGCCCCCGCGATGAGCTCCTGCCCGCCGAAGCCGGGAAACACGGTCATGACGAGGAGCAGGTCGAGGTCGCCGAGAAGGTGCTCGATCTTCGAAAGCGGCGTATCGGGATTGATCGCGAGCCCCGCGCCGCAGCCGAGCGTCTTGATCTTCTTGATAGTATCGGCGTGCCCCGTCCGGCACGCTTCCCAGTGAAAGCTCACGGCCGCGCTTCCCGCCTTGATGAATTGCTCCGCGTACGCGTCCGGATTCAGGATCATGAGGTGCGTGATGAGCGGTATCCGCGCGATCTTCGCGATCGCCTGGACGACCATGGGGCCGAAGGTGATATTGGGGACGAAATTGCCGTCCATCACGTCGAGATGGAGATAATCCGCGCCTGCCTCCTCGACGAGCCGTATCTCGCGCTCGAGGCACGAAAAATCCGCCGAGAGGAGAGACGGCGCGACGGCCGTCCGGCCCTCGTCATTCAAGCGCTGAAACGACGAGCTCAATGGTGTCTCCTTCCTTGATCTTCGCGCCCGCGGGGGGAGACTGCGAGAGAATCGCGTTCGGGAACTTCCCGTCGCCGCGTCTCCTCGAAGCGGCGTGCACGACGTTGAATCCGAGCCGCTCGAGCCTGTCCTTGACGAACGGATAATCCCTGCCGACGAGATCGGGCATGACGTACGCCTTCGGCTCCCCGTGCATCGCGACGAGGATGTCGACGGGAGCGCCGCGCGGGATCTTCGTGCCCGCCGAGGGACTCGTCGCGAGAACGGAAGGCTGCCCCTCGCCGGGGGAGAAGATCCGCACCGTGCGTCCTTTCGCGAGCCCCGAGCTCACGGCGAGAACCTCGGCCTCGCGAATCGTCTTTCCCGTGAACGAGGGCACCATCTCCATCCTGCGCCCCGAGCTCACGGCGACCTTGATCGCCCTTCCCTGCTTGAGCCCCTGTCCCTGCCCGGGATCCTGCGAGAGAACGTATCCCTCCGGGATCTCGTCGGAGCTGCGGTAGCCGGCGACGGCGACCTCGAGACGCTCCTTGCGGCAGACTTCCTGCGCCTGCTTCAGGCTCATTCCCTCGATCGCGGGCGCGACCGCGACGTTGCCCCGCCCGACGATGCGCGGCATGATGACGAGATCGAAGAGAACGACGCCGACGAGGAACGCCCCCCCGATCATGAGCAGATAGAGCACGATCGCCGGATACTGGCGCTTTCCCAGTCTATCGATCAGACCGCCCGCCAAGGAGCCCTCCTCTCTCGAGCGCGAAGCCGCGGAGAAACTCGGACGCGGCGAGGGGGCGCTTTCCCTCGGCCTGGAGCGTCAGAAGCCGCACGGCGCCTCTCCCGCACGATATCACGATCGCGTCTCCCTGCGCCTCGAGAACGGCACCCGGCGGCGCCTCCCGCGGAACGAGGTCGAGAGGCTCCGCCTCGTGGACCTTGAGGTAGGCCTCGCGGTGCCAGCAGAAGCTCCCCGGCCACGGATTCATGCCGCGGATGTGATTGTGCACGGCGAGGGCGTCCTTCTCCCACGGAATGAGCCCGTCCTCCTTGCGCAGGAGGGGCGTTTTGACGACGCCCTCCCCGGGCTGGGGCGTCGGACGCAGCCCCTCGCGCGAGATCCGCCGGAGCGTCTCGACGAGAAGAGGCGCGCCCGCGGCCGCGAGCCGCTCCGAGAGCCGTCCGGCGTTCTCCGTCGGATCGACGCCGACGACCTTCTGCATATAGATCGGACCGGCGTCGAGCGCCTCGGCCATCTCCATGGTCGTGACCCCCGTGAACGAATCGCCGTTCACGATCGCGCCGACGACGGGGCTCGCGCCCCGATACCGCGGCAGCAGCGACGCATGGAGGTTGATGTTGCCCTTCTTCGCGACGCCGAGGGCTTCCTTCGGGAGAATCCTCCCGAACGAGACGACGACGAAGAAATCGGGAGCGGCGGAGCGAAGATCGTCCAGCGCCCCCGATTCCCGAAAACTCCCGATGATCTTTACCGGAATCCCCTTCGCGCCGGCGAGCTCGCGGACCGGAGTGGGAACGACTTTCTTGCCGCGGCCCGCGGGCCGGTCGGGCTGGGTCACGACGAGCACCG
The DNA here is from genome assembly GCA_963846325.1 of uncultured bacterium. Classification (GTDB taxonomy): domain Bacteria; phylum Krumholzibacteriota; class Krumholzibacteriia; order Krumholzibacteriales; family Krumholzibacteriaceae; genus SSS58A. The sequence continues at coordinate 38,140 of CAWJVO010000015.1, read as the reverse complement.
GCGTGAACTCGCTCGCGGCGAGCGCTTCGAGGGACGGCAAAGCGAAGGCGGGGGATCCGAAAAATACGAGTCGCTCCATCGCTACTTCTCCTTGCCGCCGCCGGCAAGGGTCCTGAGCTTCGCCTTGATGAGCGAACGTTTGGCGAACGAAAGCCGGTCGATGAACAGCACGCCGTTCAGGTGGTCGAGCTCGTGCTGCACGATCCTCGCGAGCAAGCCTTCCGCCTCGAGCGTATGCTCCTTCCCGCTTTCGTCCTGGTAGGCCACGGTCACGCGCTCGGGACGCTCGACGTCCCCCCTGATGCCGGGGACGCTCAGACAGCCCTCCTCGATCTTCACCGTCTCGCGCGAGGCGGCGACGATCCGGGGATTGATCATCCTGACGAGCGTCTCGTCGTTCTCCGGATCGGGATTCATGATCGCGATCTGCCTCGAGACGCCGATCTGCGGGGCGGCGAGGCCGACTCCGTTCGCGGCGAGCATCGTTCTCTCCATCCGCTCGAACAGGGGCTTGAGATCGGGTCCGAACTCCTCGACGGATTTCCCCTTCCCGCGCAGCACCCGATCCCCGTACCTCCGTATGCCGAACGATTCCGCCATGCGTCACCTCTCGCGGAAAAACCGCTCGAGCCCGCGCCCCTATTCCGCCTTCTTGTCGATGACGGCGGCGACGGCGCTCTTGATCAGCTCGACCTTCACCTCGTCCGAAATCTTGAGAACGATCAGGTTGTCCTTCACGTCGTGGACCGTGCCGTACATGCCGCCGGTGGTCACGACGCGGTCTCCCTTGTGCAGCGAGTTGAGCATGCTCTGATGCTGCTTCGCCTTCTTCTGCTGCGGCAGGATGAGGAGGAGATAGAAAATAACGAAGATCAGGATGATCGGCACGAAGCTCACGAGAAGCGAGGGGCCGCCCTGGGCGCCTCCCGAGGGATTGTTGCTGAACGCGAAGAATAGACTGGGCATCGTTCCTCCTTTAAACGGACCTTTCAGGCGCGCTGCCGACCGGATTGTAGGCTCGGTAAAAGCCCTCTCTCCACTGCGAAAATCTTCCTTCCCGTATAACTTGCCTCATTTCCGCGACGAGATGCAAGTAAAAATAGAGGCTGTGATAGGTCGCGAGCCGCGGACCGAGCATCTCCCCCGCGTTGAAGAGGTGCCGGAGATACGCGCGGCTGTACGTCCGGCACACCTCGCAGCGGCACTCGGGGTCGAGCGGGGCGCCGTCTCGGGCGTACGCCGCGTTCCTGACGACGAGCTTCCCCCGCGAGGTGAACACGCTCCCGTTCCTCGCGTTGCGCGTCGGCACGACGCAGTCGAAGAGATCGATCCCGCGCGCGACCGCCTCGACGATGTCCTCGGGATGGCCGACCCCCATGAGGTAGCGCGGCTTGTCCGCGGGAAGCAGGTCCGCGGTGCGCGCGGCCGTTTCGTAGGTATCCGCCTTCGATTCGCCGACCGAGAGCCCCCGATCGCGTAGCCGGGAAAATCGAGGGGGACGAGCTCCCGCGCCGAGCGCTCCCTGAGATCCTGATAGAGAGAGCCCTGCACGATGCCGAAGAGCACGCGCTCATACCCCCCGCGCGTCACGCGCGCCCCGCGCGCGGCGAGACTCCGCGTCGCCCAGAGCGTCGTGCGCTCGACCGCCTTCTCCGCGCGCTCGCGATCGCAGGGATACTCCGCGCACTCGTCGAGAACCATCATGACGTCCGACCCGATGGACAGCTGTATGTCGACGACCCGCTCGGGAGTGAGGAAATGGGCGGAGCCGTCGAGGTGCGACTTGAATTCGACGCCTTCGTCCCCGATCCTGCTGAGATCGGCGAGGCTCAGCACCTGGAAGCCCCCGCTGTCGGTGAGAACGGGACCCTTCCAGCCCATGAACCGGTGGATGCCGCCCGCCTCCTCGACGAGCTTCTCGCCGGGCCGCAGGTAGAGATGATACGTGTTCGAGAGGATCATCGAGGCGCCGATCTCCTCGAGATCCCGCGCCGAGAGCGACTTGACCGTGCCCTGCGTGCCGACCGGCATGAACGCGGGAGTCTCGACGGGACCGTGATCGGTCTCGACGAGACCGCATCGCGCGCCCGACGGATCGACCGCTCGCAGCGTGAAACGGAACGGCATAGGCGGCCCCCGCTACCGGATGAACATCACGTCCCCGTAGCTGTAGAACCTGAATTTCCTCCCGACCGCCCACCGGTACGTCTTGAGCACCGTTTCCCTGCCCGCGAACGCGGCGACGAGGAGCAGCAGGCTCGATTTGGGCAAATGGAGGTTCGTGAGAAGCGCGTCGACGACCCTGAACCGGTATCCCGGGTAGATGAAGAGATCGGTCGTTCCCGCGAGATAGGTCTCGCCGTCGATGACGCGCTCCTCCTGGTCCGCGAACGCGCCGGCCGCGAGCGTTTCGAGCACGCGGGTGGTCGTCGTGCCGACCGCCACGACCCTTCTTCCCGAACGGCGGGCGTCCCGTATCTCGTCCCAGTTGTCCTTCCGGACGAGCGCGAACTCCGGCTCGAGGCGGTTCTCCTCGACCGTCTCGTTCGCGAGCGGGCGGAACGTCCCGGGACCGACGTGCAGCGTGACGGGCACGATCGTCACCCCCCGGCGCTTGACGTCGAACAGGACCTCTTCGGTGAAATGAAGCCCCGCGGTGGGCGCCGCGACCGAGCCGTCGCGCCGGGCGTACACCGTCTGATAGCGCTCGCGGTCGAGCTCGTCGTCCTCGCGCTTGATGTAGGGCGGCAGCGGCACGCGCCCGTAGTGCTCGATGAAAGCGGTTTTCCTCGATCGAGGCGGGGAGATTCACGTGCCATTCCCCCTCGCCGGCGCTCGGCCCGATCGTGATCTCGAGGTTTCCCTCCCCGACGAGTACGGCCTCTCCCGCGCCGAGCCTGCTCGCGGGCCGCAGCATCGCGATCCATCGCCGGTCCGAGACGCGCCTCACGAGAAAGACCTCGACGGCCCCGCCGCTCTTTCTCCTGCACATGATCCGCGCCCGTATGACGCGCGTTTCGTTGACGGCGAGGATGTCGCCTTCCTGGAGAAAGCGCGGGAAGTTCGAAAAGAGCGTCTCCCTGATATCCTCTCCCGAACGGTCGAGAACGACGAGCCTGCTCTCGTCGCGCGCCTTCGGGGGATTTTGCGCGACGAGCTCCCGGGGAAGCTCGTAATCGAAATCGCTGAGTTTCATGATCGACCGGTTTTCGCGTGAGCCTCTAGAGCAGATCCGGCTGTGTGCCGCCGCCCGTTTTCTTGATCTTCAGATGGCGATATCCCGCTTCCGTCGCCATTCTCCCGCGCGAGGTGCGCTGGATCAAACCCTCCTGGATGAGGAAGGGCTCGTAGATGTCCTCGATCGTCTCCGCTTCCTCGGACACGGCGACCGAAAGGGAGCCGATGCCGACCGGCCCTCCGGAGAACTTCTCGATGATCGTCGCGAGCAGCCGCCTATCCATCTCGTTCAGCCCCTTCTCGTCCACCTCGAGCATCCCGAGCGCGTAATCGGCGATCTCGCGATCGATTTTTCCCTTCCCCTTGATCTGGGCGAAGTCGCGGACGCGGCGCAGGAGCCGGTTGGCGATGCGCGGGGTTCCCCGCGAACGCTTGCCGATCTCGATCGTCCCCTCGTCGTCGATCTCGATGTCGAGGAGCTGCGCGGAGCGTTTGACGATGCGGACGAGATCCTCGGGCCGGTAGAAATCGAGGCGGGCGACGACGCCGAAACGGCTCCGCATGGGCGGCGTGATCATCCCCGCGCGCGTCGTCGCGCCGACGAGGGTGAACGGCTCGATCGTGATCGAATAGTGCCGCGCGTGCGGTCCCTTGTCGACGACGAGCTCGCACCGGAACTCCTCCATCGCGGGATAGAGGTGCTCCTCGACGACCCTGCTCAGACGGTGTATCTCGTCGATGAACACGACGTCGCGCTTCTCGATCTGCGTGAGAACGCCGAGCAGCTCGGCCGCGTTCTGGAACACGGGGCCCGACGTGGTGCGGATCGCGACGCCGAGCTCGTGCGCGATGATATGGGCGAGCGTGGTCTTCCCGAGGCCGGGCGGGCCGTAGAGGAGAACGTGGTCGAGAGACTCGCACCGCTGCTTCGCCGCCTCGATGAAGACGGCGAGATTCTCCTTCAGCTTCGGCTGGCCGACGAACTCGTCGAGCGTCTTCGGCCTGAGCCGCGACTCGGACTGTATCTCGTCCGGAGACACCTTCGGATCGGTGATGAATCCCGCCGGAGCCTTGTCGATTCCTTTTCGTTCCATCGCCTATATCGCTTTCAGCGCTTTGCGCACGAGATCCTCGACGCGGACCGAGGTTCCGAGCGTCGACGCGTCCACCCGTTCGAGCGCCTTGATCGCGTTCGAGCGCGAGAGGCCGATCGATTCGAGCGCGGTGACCGCCTCCTCGAAGAGCTCGCGCGGCATGCCGGCTTCCGCCGCGGCGATTGCGGGAAGATAGCGCTCCATCTCGATCTTGTCCTTGAGCTCGAGAACGATCCGTTCGGCGGTCTTCTTTCCGATCCCCGGGATCGAGACCAGCGAACCGGCCTTCTCGTCGTGGATGATGCGGGCGAGCTCTCCGGCGCCCGTGAGCGCGAGGACTGAGAGCGCGAGCTTGGGCCCCACGCCGCTCACGCCGATGAGCAGGCGGAAGAGATGGCGTTCGCTTTCGTCGGGAAAACCGTAGAGCGCGAGCGTATCCTCGCGGACGTGGAGGTACGTATGAAGGCGCACCCGCTCTCCCTCGTCCCCGAGCGACTCGGCGACGCGCAGCGGCACCGACACCTCGAACCCGACCCCGCCGATCTCGACGACGATTCGGTTCCCGTCCCTGGCGCGGAGGATTCCCTCGATCGAGGAGATCATGCGGAGGACCTCCCGGGCACGCAGGACCGGGCGGCGTGGCAGAACGCGACGGCGATGGCGTCCGTCTCGTCCTCCGTCTCCGGCTCGTGATCGAGCCGCAGGAGCCGCCCCACCATCGCGGCGACCTGGCTCTTGTGCGCCCCTCCCGCGCCCGTGACGCTGCTCTTGACCTCGCGGGACGAATATTCGAAGACCGGGATGCCCGCTTCCGCCGCGACGAGAAGCGCGACGCCCCGGGCCTGTCCGAGCGTCAGCGTGCTTTTGGGATTTTTTGCCATGAAGATTTCTTCCACGACGAGCGCCGACGGATGGTAGCGCTCCATCACGCCGTCGAGCGCCCGTTTGATCGCGAGGAGGCGTTCCTCGATCGGTTTCGAATCGCCCGTCCTGATGACGCCCGATCCGACGAATACGATGTCGCGCCCGCGCAGATCCACGAGCCCGTAGCCGGTTATGCGGCTCCCCGGATCGATGCCGATGATCAGGGACACGCGGTCACCTCGCGGGGATCCCCGATCAGCCGAGCTCCCCTTCGATCGTCTTTAGAATCTCGTCCGAGATGTCGAAATTGCCGGCGACGTTCTGGACGTCGTCGAGATCCTCGAGAGAGCTCACGAGCTTGAGGACTTTCACCGCCGCGTCGCGGTCGACCCTGACGGCCGTCTTCGGATAGAGCGAAACCTCCGCCATCTGATAGGCGATCTTCGCCTCCTGCAGCTTCGCGCGGAGCGATTCGAACGCGTCGGGAGGGCATACGATTTCGAACACGCCGCCTTCGGCGCGCACGTCGTCGGCGCCGTTCTCGAGCGCGATCTCGAAGAGCTTGTCCTCGCTCGTCTGCGTTCCCTCGACGACGATCACGCCCTTCTTCTCGAACATGTACGAAACGGAGTTGGGCTCGGTCATGTGTCCGCCGTGCCGCGTGAAGAGGTGGCGGATCTCCGAGCTCGTGCGGTTGCGGTTGTCGGTGAGCGTCTGGACGAGGATCGCGATGCCGCCCGGCGCGTATCCCTCGAACATGGCCGTTTCGTAGCTGACGCCGTCCAGCTCGCCGGTGCCGCGCTTGATCGCGCGTTCGATGTTCTCGTAGGGCATATTGGCTTCGCGGGCGCTCTGCACCGCGGTCCTGAGGCGCGCGTTGTTCTCCTGATCGCCGCCCCCCTCCCGGGCGGAGGTCAATATTTCCCTGATGAGCTTCGTGAATATCTTGCCCCTCTGGGCGTCGACTTTAGCCTTTTTCCTCTTTATGGTAGCCCATTTCGAATGCCCCGACACGAAACGCCTCCTTGAACAGGAATGTTAGCTGGCCTCGGTCTTCGCCGCCTCGGCGGCCGCGATGAGCTTCTGCGCGACCTCGTGAGGCACTTCCTCGTAATGAGAGAACTCCTGATGGTGCACGCCCCGTCCCTGCGTCATCGAGCGGAGCGACGTCGAGTAGCGGTGGAGCTCGGCGAGAGGAACCTGCGCCTTGATCTTCTGCCCGGTCCCTTCCTGCTCCATGCCCTGAATCTTGCCCCTGCGCGACGAGAGATCGCCCATGACGTCCCCCATGAAATCGCCGGGCACGTACACTTCGACGTTCATGATGGGCTCGAGAATGACCGGCTTGGCCTTGAGCACCGCGGCCTTGAAGCCGAGGGAACCCGCGACCTTGAACGCGTTGTCGGAGGAGTCGACCGCGTGGTACGAGCCGTAGTAGATCGCGACCTTGACGTCCATCACGGTATAGCCCGCGAGAACGCCCTCCTTCATGGCTTCCCGCACGCCCTTCTCCACCGCGGGAATGTACTTCCCGGGAACGGTGCCGCCGACGACCTCGTCGACGAACTCGAACCCGCCGCTCCGCGGGAGCGGTTCGAGCCTGAGCCAGCAATCGCCGTACTGCCCGCGGCCGCCGCTCTGTTTCTTGTATTTGCCCTGCGCCTCGGCCTTCGCGGTGATCGTCTCCCGGTACGGGATCTTCGGAACCGTCATTTCGACCTCGACGTTCGACCTTCTCTTGAGCCGCGCGAGAAGCACGTCGAGATGAAGCTCGCCCTGGCCCGAGAGAAGCATCTGCCTGAGCTCGGGATCGAGATCGAGCTTGAAGGTCGGATCCTCCTCCTTGAGCTTGGCGAGCCCGGTCGCCACCTTGTCCTCTTCTCCCTTGACCTTGGCGGCGATCGCGGTCGTGAGCGTGGGCTCGGGATACAGGACTTCGGGGAAAGCGACCGGGTGCGCCTTGTCGCAGAGCGTGTTCCCCATGCGCGTCGCTTTCAGCTTCACCGCGGCGCCGATGTCCCCCGCTTCGACCGAATCGGTATCGACCCTGTTTCTGCCTTCGATGAAAAAGAGCTGCCCCATGCGCTCCGCCGTGTCGATGTTCGCGTTGTGGAGGTCCTTCCCGACGGCGACATCGCCGCCGAACACCCTGAAGTAGGACAGATCCCCGACGTTCTTCTCCGATACGAATTTGAATACGAACGCCGAGACCGGGGCGCCGGGACCGGCCTTCACCTTCGCCGCCGTGTCCGAACCGGGAACCTTCGCGTCGATCTCCGTCCGCCACGCGGGAGAGGGGAGCATCGTGACGATCGATTCCATGAGCTGGTGGACTCCGATGTTCTTCGAGGCCGAGGCGACGAAGAGCGGAACGAGCGTTCCGGCGACGCATCCGGCGCCGAGCCCCTTGCGCAGCTCCTCGTCGGAGAGCTTCTCCCCCCCGAGAAACTTCTCGAGCAGGGAATCGTCCGCTTCGGCCGCGAAATCGACGAGCCTCTGGAGCGCCTCGTCGACCTTGCCCTTGAGATCGGCGGGAACGTCCGTCTCGGCGAATTTCCCGTCGCCCGAATATACGTAGGCCTTCCCTTTCAACACGTCGACGACGCCCTTGAACGATTCCCCCTGGCCGATGGGAATCTGGAACGGCGCGACCTTGGCCCCGAGCTGGCTCTGCGCCTCGTCGAGGCACTTGTCGAAATCGGCGTGCTCCTTGTCCATCTTGTTGACGCAGACGACGCGGGGGAGACGGTACCGGTCGAGGTAGCTCCACGTCTTGACCGTTCCGGCCTCGACGCCCGCTTCGGCGCTCATGACGATGACGCCGCCCTCGACGACCGGGAGGCAGGCGAGCACCTGGCCGACGAAATCCTCGTAGCCCGGCGTATCGAGAATGTTGACCTTCGACTTGGCGATCTCGCAGAACGCGATGCCGGCGTCGATCGAGATGACCTTCGAGATCTCCTCGGGCGAGGAATCCATCGTCGTGTTTCCGTCTTCAACCCTGCCGGCCCTGCTGTTCACTCCGGCGTTGAAGAGGATCGACTCGGCGAGGGTCGTCTTGCCCGAGGCCTGATGGCCGACGAGAATCACGTTCCGCAGTTTGTCCATTCCGTACTTCTTCAAAACAACCTCCTCTGAAACCTCTCAGCCCATGCCCCCGCCGAACTTGCCTCCGATCCAGACCATGATGACGCCGACGATCCAGATCGGCAGCACGGGAACGATCGCCGATTTCCGCGAAATCCGGAAGATCGCCGCGATGCCGAGGATGAGCACGACGTAGTACCATATACTGAAAATGCTGAGACTCTGAAGCACCGCGCCGAGCAGCCCCTTCCCGTCGCCCAGAAGCGGCGCGAGGCTCAGGCTGAACTTGAGATCCGCGGCCGATTCGACGCTCTCGACGCCGCGCATCCTGAGAACCACCGTGCTGATGATCTGCTCGATGATCGTGATGATGCCGCAGAACGATATGAGGCTCAGGGTCTTCTTGAAGTTCGAGCGCGAGCTCATGATGTTGATCGCGAGGTGAGCGATGCCCGCGACGATGAGGTAGAAGATGATCATACCGATCGGAACCATGATGAGCCCCAGCGGCGCGAACTTGCCGTACCCGTCGAGCGTGCTCTGAAGCTGCTCTTCGCTCAGCCCCCTCGGGTTGAGCTCCATGAGCCTCCGCTGCAGCGGAAGCGCGAAGTAGCTCACGATCATCATCACGACGCTCACGAAAACATAGGGCTTCCACCACGAAAGCCCCGCGTCGACGCGGGCGAAAACCTTGAACGGATCGACGAAGATGTCCACGATCGACGAGAGAAAACCGCCTTTGTTTCCCTCCGCCGCCGGATCGGCGGCGCCGGGAGCCTGCATATTCTGCTGGTTATCCGCCATCGCTCATCCTCCTTGCGAACGCACCTACTCCCGACCGGGCTGCGCCATTCGGCCCCCCCGGGGGGATTGAAACAACTAACATAGAACACTTTTCCATGGCTGTCAAAGGATTTAGCGCGCGCGTCCGGCGAGCGCGACGGGCCGGTTCGTCGAAACCCGGATTCGCGCGGCGCGCATGAAAAAAGGCGGCGCGAACGCCGCCCCGCGGGCTGAAGCGATGGGTCGCGCCGGCCGATCGGGCGCCGGCGCGAAACCCGTGCGATCCTGCCGGAAGATCATTCCTTTTTTTCGACCTCGCCGAGACGCTCCTCGAGATCCTTGAGGCGCTCCCTCAGCGCCTTCATCTCCTCTTTGAGCTTGAGCGCCTCTTGCGCGCTCTTGTCGGCCTCGACCCAGGCGGGAGGACCCGGGTTCTTTTTGATCTTGATGGCACTATGTTCGAACGGCGCGACGAAGATCCGGCTCATCGCCGTACCCTCGCCGGCCTCGAGCTCATAGCTCTTCTTGACTCCCTTGCGCAGGACGTCGAGCGAGACCATGTCTCCCTTCTCGATGCCCGCGAGCTCGCCCGAGATATCGCCGGCGGCCCCGACCGCGACTCCGTTCACGCTCGCGATCACGTCTCCGCCCTTGATGCCGGCTTTCGCCGCGGGGCTTTCCTCTTCGACGCTGAAAACGAGAACGCCCTCTCCCTTCCTGACGCTGAAATACGGAGCGAGATCCTCGTTGAGATCCACGAGAGCCATTCCGAGGTGCCCCCTCGTGGCGGATTGCATATACATCTTGCCGGCCGACTTCGAGGCGTCCGCCATTATCTTGCTCAGATCCTCGACCGAATAGGAACCGAGCTCGTCCTTGACCGACGGAAGGAGATCGCTGTGCCCGAGCTTCACGAAGAGCTTCTTTTCCTTCCCCTCCCGGTAGATCACGACAGCGACCTTCTCTCCCTCTTTCCGCGCTTTCACGAGCTTCGCGAGATGCGCGGCATCCTCCACCTTGACGCCGTCGAAGAGATAGCAGATATCTCCCCCTTCGATGCCGGCCTTCTCGGCGGGACCTCCCGGCGTGACGCGCGCTATCACCACGCCCGACGCGCGGGGATAATCGGCCTTTTCTTTCATGCCCGCCGTGAGCTCCTCCATGAAGACGCCCAGATAGGTGCAGCAGGCTTTCCCCTTCTCCGCCTCTCCGCCCTTCATGGTAATGCTGAGCACGCCGGGCGCATCCTGAGCGAGCGCGGACGCCGCGCCGATACCGAACGCGAGCATGCACGCCGCGCACAGAGCGCACACGCTTGAGAATACCTTTCTTCCCATCTCGCGGGACGCATGACGCGCCCCTTCACCTCCTCCAAATACCCCTTGATGCCACGACCATTCCCGTTCAGTTATATTCCGGAAGAGCCCTGAAGTTTCACTTTTTTTGGGGATCGCCGACGGAGAACCGATCGATATACGGAGAGGGTCCGCTCCCCCCAGATATCCACGTTGTATCTCTCGAGCACCCGCACGCGCGCTCTTCGGCCGAGCTCCTTCATCTCATCTTCTTGTGCGACAAGCCGTTGCAGCACCTCGACGAGCGCGTTTTCGTCCCCCGGGGGCACGGCCGCGCCGGCGCCCTCGATCGCCTCCCCCACGTCTCCCACGTCGCTCGCGACGCACGCGACGCCCGAAGACATCGCTTCGAGCAGCGCCATCGGCAGCCCCTCGTTCCATGAGGGCAGCAGGAACAGATCGAGCAGCGGATAGAGCCTCTCCAGATCGTCCCTGCTCCCGGGGAGCGAGAAGACTCGATCGATCCCGAGCTCACGTCCGAGACGCTCGCACGCGGCGCGCTCCTCCCCTTCGCCGAAGATCACGAAACGAAGCTCCGGCGCGCCGGGCCGGCACACCCTCTCCGCCAGAAGCCTCGAAGCGGCGCGCAGCATGAGCGGATAATTCTTTACCGGCTTCAAACCTCCGGCGGACCCGATGAGAACGAACGGACGGCGCGCGGCTTCGGGGTAGAGATCCGCGGCGAGCGCGATCCTGCCCTTCTCCCGCTCCGCTTCCGCGAGCGGACGAAACCGCCCGGGATCCACCGCGTTCGGTATCAGCGCGACCTTTGCCGGCGGAAAGCCCTGCCGCAGCGCCTCCTCGGCGGCCCTCCTGCTCACGACGATGCACGCGGCGACGCGCGGCGAGACGACGCGCGCGGCGAGAGCGCGCCAGCCCCGGAATTCGAGACCGGCGCTGTGCCGGGTGACGACGAGCGGCGCGCCCGACGACGCGAGCGTCGCGAAGGCCGCGGCGATCTCGGCGTGGAAGAGGTGCGCATGAACGACGTGGGGCTTGAAGATCCCCGCGATCCTCCGGATTCCCGAAACGGTCCGCGGCGCCGGCAGATGCCTGAGAGATTTCAGCGGCAGACGAAAGAGCTGGATCTTCTCGTCGATGAATGAGCTCTCGAGCCCGTCCTCGACCGGCGACAGGGTGCACACCGCCGTCTCGTGGCCCGCCGAACGAAGATACCGGCATAGATTGAGCAGATGACGTTCCGCTCCGCCGGTCCGAAGGGAGCTCGTGAAAAAAAGAATGCGGTATTGATCCATGAATGGGGACGATCAGGTGATACGCTCGAGCTTCTCGACGCCTTTGTGCTTCCCTTCGTACGGGAGCTCCTTCTTCCCTTCGATGACGCGGAGTCTCGGCGCGAAGCCGGCGTTTTCGCCCGTATCGCGCGTGGTCTCGGCCTTCTCCCACAAGGAGAGGCGATTCCCCCCGATATAGGTCGCGATGGCCGCGAAGGAGGCCGCGTTCACCATCACGAAATAGAAGGGTATGAAGAGAATTCTCGACTGCACGCCGCCGCGCCTCAAGAGAGCGCCGGCGGCGGCGAGAATGTAGAACGCGTTCTGAAGAACGAACAGCGCGCGGAACGCCGGACTGGCCAGGAGCGGGATATTCGCGGCGTACAGCACGGGCATGAGGGGCCCCACGCACCAGCGAATGAGCTTTCGCGATATGAACTGAAAGATGCGAAACGGCCCGCCGAAGTTGCCCCGAAGCGCCCTGAAACCCGTGAGCCCCCTGACGATGATTCGCCGTTTCCGCGCGAACTCTTCCCGGAAGAAGAAGCTCGACTTCTCGTACGCGATCGCGCTTCCTTCGTAGACCACGCCATATCCGCGGGAAGCGACCTCGGCGGGGATCTGGAAATCGTTCGCGACGTCCTTGACGAGGGGGCAGAACAGCTCCCTGCGAATGGCGAAAATGGTGCCCGTGCCGACGAGGACCGATTTGATCCCGCTCTCGAGACCGTTGAGGAACGATTCGTAACGCCAGTAGAGGCTCTCCCCTTTTCCCACGTACGAATGATTGCTCAGATACACGAGCTTGCCCACGACGCAGCCGACGTCTCCGTCCGCCAGGTTCCGGACGAGCATCCGGATCGCGTCTTCGCGATAGAACGCGTTCGCGTCGGAAAACACGAGAACGTCCGCCTCGAGCCCGAGGATCGCCCTGTTGAGCGTGGCGCTCTTGCCCTCCCTGCGGTCGAAAGCCTTGAGAACGACGCCGCGGTTCTCGTATTCCCGAACGATCCCGTTGGTTCCGTCGACGGAGCCGTCGCTCGCGACCACGATCTTGATCCTGTCTTTCGGATAATCGAGCGCGAGGCTGTTTTCGATCTTCTCGCGGATGATGCGCTCTTCGTTATGAACGGAGACGATGAGTATCACGCGCGGCGCGTACGATTCGTCGCGCAGGATCCGCCGGCCGCGAAAGAGATTGAGGGCGTAGAGGACGAGGGGGTACCCGGCGTATGCGTAAAGCACCACGCCAAGGATGAATATAACTGCAATCACTGCAGCAAGTTCCAAATCAGTCCCTCCGAAGGAAGATACCTATTAATACCATAACCCCGAGAATGGTCAACGTCTTTTTGGAGGAAAAATAAAAATTCGCTGACCGTTTTCTCATGGTTCGCCTCCCGGACGCCGCTCAAATCACCACAAACGAGAAAACGATAGCGATATTTCGATAGGACTCCTTCTGCAAGAAGTATAATCGTTTGAGATCATACCGTCAAGGAATAATGCCTTGAAAGAGCGCCTCCGGAGCACCGCTGATCCGGTGTCGGCGGGCATCGGGGAGGGGCCAGTCGGCCGATGGGCGCATCGTTCGCTCAGGGGCCTCCCCGTTTCTCATACACGATGAAATCCGCCATGAACCGCGAGTCTCGCGCGTACTCGTCGGACGGGTCGCGCGACGGGCGGAGTTCCGTCCGGCCCTCAACCTGGAACCGCGCTATCGGCTCATAGTCCCGGGGAAATTCGCTCACGCAGAATCTCCGGTTCACGTGACCGCCGACCGGAAGGACGACGTAGTCGGGCTTTTTCCGGAGAACATATAGAATGTCCCAGTTCGGATCCCATCTGCGGCCCGCCCGGAACGTCCGGATATCAGGCGTCACAAGCCCGGACGCGTCCAGAATCGTGCGCTGCGAGATATATCCGAGGTAGCCGATGTCGCTGCAGTGGACGAGGTCTCCCGGTCGGCTATGCGTACGGAACCAATCGCCCATCGGGCGATAGACACTATCGACCACATGGCGCTGCCACCGCGCGGAAGCAAGGGAACGGGGAAGAACGACGACATCGACGAGAATAAAAAGGAAGGCAGCCGCGAGCGCCCCTCGCACGGGGCTCCGCAGAATCCAGGCGAGCACCGAGACGGCTCCCACGGCGGAAAGCACCGTGAGCGCAAGCGCCTCGGGTGGAAAATACCAGACCCCGAGGAATGGGGGGCGCCCCGCGAGGAAGAAGAGGAGATAGGCGACGGCCCATAAACCGAGCACCGCGCACGGTTCGCACTTCCTTCGCAGCCCGACGACCGAGCCGACGGCTGCTCCGGCCCACAGGGCGGTGACGAAAGGATTCCTGATGATGAAGAAATCCAGCCACTGGCGCACCGTGACGCTCTCTTGGAGCATCTTTGTCAACAGCGAATTCGGGATCGGCGAGCCGAAGAACACAAAAGCGAATACGAACCATGGGACGGTGACGCCGAGGAACGCTGCGAGAGAGTTACGCGCGGCGTTCGTCTCGCCGCGAAGCTGCCGCGCAAGAACGCGAGCGCCGAGAATGCCCGCGAGAAGGATCCCCTCCGGCCTCGTCAGCACGGCGAGCCCCACCACGATCCCCATGGCCGAGTACTTCCTGAGTGAAAGGAGAAGTATCGAGGCTACGAGCAGGAAATTGAAGAGCTGCGTTTCCATGCCGTACCCCGAAGCGGCGAGACTCGTGTACGCGAACGAGTAGAAGAGCGCCGCGACGAGCGCTATCGGCTCGCCGAAGTATTCGCGGAGAAGCCGGTACAGCAGAACGCAAATAAGAAGGTCGAGAACGACGGCGAGCCCGAGCGCCGCGGCATCCAGCGGGATGCCCATTATCGCGAAGGGCGCGAGGATGAGCGCGAACAGCGGCGTCGTCACTCCGAGCACCGGGTCGCCGACGTTGTAGACGAATCCATGGCCGCTCGCGAGATTCTGCGCGTAACGGAAAGTAATGTAGGCGTCATCCATCGGCGCGGACGCCTCTATGAATACGAGGCGCAGGACGAGCCCCGCGAGGAGGATGAGGCCGAGGGCGATCTTGCTCTTGTGCGTGCCCATATATTGAATCGCCGCGGAGAACAACGGAATCCAGCTTGCCGTGACGCAGTGGGCCCGTGCAATCAACCGCCGCTCACTCAGCGGCATTCGGGGAAAGCCCGGGCGATGCCATGACGATCATTGCCCTGCCGGCGGAACGTATTTCGTGACGCCTCCGTATTGGGTCCCGATCCATATCGTCCCGTTCTGATCCTCACAGAGCGTGCGGACGTAATCGTCCGACAGCCCGTTCGAAGCGCCGAGCCTCGACCATTCGCCGTTTCTCCAGACGAGTATTCCGCCCCCCGCCGTCGCGAGCAGTATGTCCCCCCGCGCCGCTCCGCTCACAGCGGTCGCCCGAACGCCTCTCAAAGCCTTCGGCAGCTCGAGGAAACGCCACCCCGCCCCTCCCAAACGGTATACTCCCGCGCTCGATCCGACGAGACAGGAGCCGCCTTTGTCGAATCCGAGGCAATACTCGTTCGCCGGCGAGCGAGGACCCGATCCGGTCGCGTCGTCGCTCAGGAATCGCATCGCGGGATCCAGCTTGCGGAGCGAATCGATCGCACGCGTCGTATCGGCGGCTTCGCTTTCGCGCGGCGGGAGCTCCATCTTCGCCCACGCTCCCTGGACCCGATGAAGGATCTCCCCGGCCCGCGTCACGACCCACGGATTCCCCGCCTGATCGACGGCGAGATCCTCCACGGCCCCCCCTGGCGGATCGCTCTCATCTCCGGGAACGCTCCATTTTCCCGCCGTATGGGACACGAGCTTCCCGTCGAATGTCGCGAACCAGACGGTCCCCGAGGGCTCCGCGGCGACGCGCGTGAAATACTCCGTCGCCAGGCCGTTTCTTCGGTCGAACACCTCCCATGCGCGTCCCGTGTAGTGGAGAACGCCGAACCGGGTCGCGGCCCACATTTCCCCCGCTCCCGCGGCGCAGATATCGGCGATCTCCCCCGCGTACGGCGCGGGAGGCGCGGCCATTCTCGAGAGACCTTCCCGGGAGCTGTAAATGTTCGAGCCCGCGGCGAGCCATACCGCCCCGCCGCACAGGCGGATTCGCGAAACGCGGCTTTCGGGGAAGACCTGCGGAACGGCGAGCTCCCTCGCGTCGTCCCCGAAAATGACGAGCACCTTCCCGTCGTCCGTTCCCGCGTAGCACGCGCCGTCGACGTCGTGGCGTATCGAGAGAAACCGGTGTTTCTTCGCAGCCGGTCCGCGCGCGGCGAGCGCCGTCCACTCCGAACCGTCGAAAATCGAGATTCCCGAGGCGCCGGCAGCCCAGACGCGCCCGGTCGAATCGAGGCTCAGCGCGTTCACTTCGGCGCCCGGCGGCCCCCCGGCGGCCCCGAACGATCGCACCCTGCCGAAGCTGTATATCGCGGCTCCCTGTCCGGCGATCGCCAGGAACAGATTCCCGTCCTCGTCGAAGAGCGCGTCCCGGACGGAGCCGATCGGCAGGCGGCTCCCGTACCGGAGCGATCGCCACCCGAGAGAGTCGGCGCACACGAGCCCGCTCGCGGTCCCGAAAAAAACGGTGCTCGCATCCTCCTCCGCGATCGACAGAACCCGCTCGTCGAGCAGGGAATCCCGGGCGGTCAGAGCGGTGACGGCGCCGTCGACGACGTACCCGCAGCCGTTGCCGTAGCTGCCGATCCAGAATCTCGTCTGGCCCGGAATCAGGCACGCGACGCGGGCGAAGAGCGCAAGCGATTCCTTCGGGTACCATCGCCACGCTCCGTCCGTTCGCACGCTTATCCCGTGATCGCCTCCGACCCAGAGCGCGCCGCGGTCGTCGACCGCGATCGCCCTGATCGAAACCGACGCGGGACCGTTCACCGGGACGATCGCGTCCCCCTTCATCCGCCAGGCGAACAGGCCGCCCTCCGTTCCGATCCAGAGCGTGTCGTCCTTCACGGCGAGCGCGCGCACCTCCTTCGCCGAACAGAGAACGGAGAACCTCCCCGGGAGGTCGCGGGTCCATCTTCTCTCGAGGGAAGACAGGGAATGGCGCTGCCCCGCCCGCAGCCACGTATTCGGCGCGGCGGCGGCCGGATGCGCGCGCTGCGTCGACAGCAGCGCCGCGAGAGCGGCGAGTGCCAGCGCCTTCTTCGCCGGCGCGGACGCGCGGAGAGCGATCTTCATACTCATGCGCAAACCTCGGCTTTGAAATCCGCCACGATCGATCCAAACGCATCTGGAATGTAAAACAAGCGCGGGGTTTATTCAAGCGGAGAGGAATCCGGCGCGAAGCGCCCGGGACAGGGCGTGTGCACGAGATCGTTCAGGTACGCCGACAGATCGCCGCCTCCGAGAGCGGCCGAGGAGCGGAGGAACGAGGATTCGCCCGCGACGGCGCTCCCGCCGGCTCTTCCGCACATATGCCTGAGAACATCCACGAGCCCGACCGTCCCTCCCGTTTCGGCGAGGAGGCGCTCGTCGAGCGCTTCCGCGGCGAGAAATCCCCCGTCGTACAGGAGATTGACCATATCCTTGTCCCGCATGTCGCTGTTGGCCGCCTCGCCGATCGACACCTTCGAGGCGTAGGGATTCTCCCGGTACCGCTCGCCGATCGCCCGGCGGTGAAATCCGTATTGCCCGTCCGTGATCACGCGCGCGTCGCGCAGCACCTGATACGCGTAATAGTTCGTCACGCCTTCGGTGAACCAGAGGAACTCCGTGCCGGCCGGCCCGAGCGCCTCGCCGTTCCAGTTGTGGAAGAACTCGTGCGCGACGATCGCCATCGGCGTATCCATGAGCTCGCTCCGGTCGAGCCGCCGGTCGAGGAGCAGCATCATGCTCCCGCCGTAGTGAATTCCGTAATAGTCGAAACGATCGCCTCCCATGACCGGATTCCCGTCGCACACGAACAGGTAGCGCGACCGGGGGGCCGTGCCGAAGAGCGATATCTCCTCCGCGACGATCCTGCACACGACGTCGAAGAACTCCTCGTCCGTGAACGACCACGTATCGGCGATGGCGAGCGCGATCTCCGTCCCGGCGACGTTTCGGGCGAGGTTCCGGTATTCGCCGGAAACCGCCATGGTGAACGGAAGCTCGGCGCAGTCGGGCACGATGACCCTGTTTCGAACGTGCGGCGACGAGGAGGACAGAGTCCCTCCGGGGAACATCGCGACGTCGACGAGGACGCCGCCGGCGACGTTCAGCTCGGGAACGAGGAACACGTCCCGCCCGAGTATCCGGGATCGATCGTCGCCGACGTGCGTCATCATGTCCCTGACGTCGGCCGAATAGCGGTCCTCGATCGTGAGAACGACGTCGTATTCGATCGTGAAATCGCGTCCGCCGTTCTCGACGAGCCAGCGCCCGTCCCCTGCGCGCACGGCGAGGGGCTTTCCCTGCCGGTCCGCCGCTTCGAAGCCGATCGGATCGAGCGTTTTGCCTTTCGGGCCCGCGAAGGCCATGAACGACGCCGCGTCCGCGGTGACGCCGAAGACCGCGCCGCGCACGTGAACGACGTCGAGACGCGCGTCGACGAGAACGAGGCTGTAGAGCAGAAAGGGATCGCTTCCGCCGATTCGATATTCGAAATACGAACAGCCGCCGAAGCCGGCCGCCGTTATGGCGGCGCCGAGCGACAGTGCGGCGAGCATTCTTCTTCGCGTCGCGCGAGTCATCGTGTGTGCCTGTTTCCTCCGGGCAGAAAGCCGGCCGGGCGTCGGACAAGGTGCACCCCCGTCCGTTGCAAGGGATATTCCATATATCTGCGTGCCGGAGATGAAAGAGGCTCAGATCCGCAGTTTCCTCCGCAGCCACCCGACGTCGTTTCGCACGGTCGCCTGCAACTCCGTGTACGCGCGCATCTCGCCGCTCGATTTCTCCCGTTCCCGCATCCAGTCCCACCACAGAACGACCGCGGCGCTCCAGACGAATCCGGCGAAGGCCGCGACGAGCACGACGAGCCACCGGGGAGTTCCGTAGGGCTTTTCGGGGAGATTCGGCTCATCCACGACCTGCACGACCGAGGTCGTGCGGGCCTTGTCCATGCCGGCTTCCTCGTAGCGCTCGAGCAGATACGCGTACACGCGCTCGTTGACCTCGATATCGCGCTCCATTCTCGCATGGCTCTGGACGAGGGCGGGCAGGCGATTGAGAGGGATGAACACGGCGCCGGCGCTGTCACCGTTCATGATATTCTCGAGCTGCCGCATCAGGCCCTCGTACTCGGCTTCCTTCCGCTTCAGATCGAGGGAGTTCGCGTACGAGTACTCCCTGATGAGATCCCGTTCGATCCCCGCCAGCACCGCCTTGACCTTGAGGTCGGCGGCCACGCCGATCGCGCCGCGCACCTGCTCGTCGAAATCGACGATGTTGTGCTTGCCCTGAAACGCGGCGAGCTCGCGCCTCGCCGTGCCGAGCCGGCCCCGATACGCCGCGAGCTGCGCTTCCATGAACTCCCGCGTCTGGTCGGCGCGCGAATACTGGAGAAAACGGCTGAGCGAATCGAGCCCCGCGATATACGCGCCGGCGATCCGCAAGGCGTACGCGGGATCCTTGTCCCTGACGCTCAGATGAATGAGCCCCGTCGCGGTCACCGCGATTCTCGTCCGGGCGCTCAACGTGAGGAGGGCTTCGTCGAGGCTTTCGATCTTGAAGTGCTCCTTGAGCGAAAGCGTATCGACGATCATCTCGCCGAGGCGGCGGCTCTCGAGAATGTCGCCGAGGATCGCGGCCGAGGTCGACCCCGCGGTCCCGGGAGAGACGATCGAGGGGAGATTGAGCTTCGACATCCACGCCGAGAGGATGCCCTCGCTCGCCTCCTCGACCGGAGGAAGGAGCATCGCCCGCGATTCGTACATATTCCCCGAAACGAGGACGAATGCGAGCGCCGCGACAAAACATGCGAACGTCACCCACGCGACGATCGCGCGTCTCCGGACGATGCGGCTCAGCAGGAGAAAGAACATCTATCGCTCCTCCGTAAGCGTGCTCCACGGCCGCGCCGAGTGTATCCCCCGCGACCGCCGAACACAAGAGATTTTGGAATCGCCCGCTTCATCGATCCTCGAGAAGGGTCTCGAGACGCTCCGCCGCGGCGCGGAGATGCGGAATCACGATCGAGCCTCCGACGACGAGCGCGACGTTGAACGCCTCGTAGAGCTCCTCACGCGTCGCCCCTTCCTCCCGGCATCTGATGATGTGGTACGAGACGCATTCGTCGCAGCGCAGCACCATCGACGCGACGAGGCCGAGGAGCTCCTTCGTCTTCGCGGAAAGGGCGCCCGCCTCGTACGCCTGAGCGTCGAGCGCGAAGAACCTCTTGATCCCGAGGGGACCGTTCGCGAGCACGAGCTCGTTGAGCCGGGATCGTTCCGCTTCGTATGCGCCTCTCCATTGCCCGTCCATCTTCGATCCACCAGCCTTTCGTTCGGCGCGCATCCCGCGACGCGAAGGCCACGCCCGTCTCTTGCATCCGCGGACGCATTGCCATATAATAGCGCGCACTTCCTCGACAGGCGGGGAGTATATCAGAGAAGCTCCGGAAGGAGAACGTCCATTGTTCAGAATCCTCTACTTCGAAGAAGCGCCCTTTGTCGGGGGCTCTTCATTCAGTCTCCTTCAGCTCGCGCGGGGGATCGATCGCGCGCGTTACGAACCGTTCGTTCTGTTCAGGCACGATCTCCCGGTGCGGAAGCAATTCGAGGCGCTCGGCATTCCGACCGCTACGTGGGCGTCGATTCTCGGAAGAGACGAGGAGGCTCCGTCCGGGGCGCCGGCTCGAACACTCCCCGCGTACAAACGAACGGACTTCTACAGGCTTCTCTGGAGCGCGAAGGCGTACGCGGTGCGGCACAGAGCCGATTCGATCGCCCTGGCGAAGTTGATCGAGCGTGAATCGTTCTCGCTTCTGCACGCGAACAACGCGGCCCCCGCGAATCTCGGGGCCATCGTCGCGGCGGCGCGCGCGGGGATTCCCGCGGTGAGCCACCAGCGAGGCTTCTTCCGGCTCACGGCGATTCATC
The DNA here is from genome assembly GCA_963846325.1 of uncultured bacterium. Taxonomy (GTDB): domain Bacteria; phylum Krumholzibacteriota; class Krumholzibacteriia; order Krumholzibacteriales; family Krumholzibacteriaceae; genus SSS58A. Next base: position 17,496 of record CAWJVO010000015.1, on the reverse strand, counting down.
GCCATCTCGCCCGCCGGGTCAAGCGGTTCATCTGCGTCTCCGACGCCGTGCGCGAACATTACATCGCGGAAGGGCTCCCGGCCGGGAAAGTCCTCACGATATATAACGGCATCGACGTGAAGAGCTTCAAACCCAGGGCGAAGGAAGCGCGGGGATACCTGCTCGTGGGCTGGTCGGGCCGTTTCGAATCGTGGAAGGGCGCCGTGACCTTCGTCGACGCGGCGCGGATCGTTCTCTCGAGACGGGATGACGTGCGGTTTCTCATGACGGGAACGGGCCCCGAGGAACGGGCTCTTCGCGGGATCGTGGAAGGGGATCCCGTTCTCGCCCGGGGAGTCCTGCTCGCCGGTTTCAGATCCGACGCCCTCGATCTCATCGCCGGCTGCGATCTGTTCGTCAACTCGTCGATCGAACCGGAACCGCTTTCGCGGTCCGCTCTCGAGGCGCTCGCCTGCGGAGTGCCCGTCGTCGCTTCGAACCGGGGCGGAAATCCCGAGATCGTCGCGCAGGGAGAAAACGGCCTTCTCTTCGAGTCCGGCGACGCCGCGAGCCTCGCATCGGCTCTCGCGCGGCTCATCGACGACGAGGGCCTGCGAACGAGATGTGCTCGAGAGAGCAGGCGGCGCGCCGAAACGCTCTTCAACGCCGAACGGTACGTCGGCGGCGTCTCCTCTCTCTACGCGGAAATCCTCGACGGAAAGGACTGATCGGGTGTCACGCGAAGAAGCGCAGGAAAAGGAATACGGCAGCCCGTATCATCATCTCATACGCGAGACCGGCCCCGGGATCCCCTATATCAGTCTCGTGCGGATCGTGAGCCGGACCGTCGCTCCGAAGCCGGGGGACGCCATACTCGACGCGGGATGCGGCGACGGCCGCCTTCTCCTCGAGCTCGGGGGGCGCGGAGCCGCCGTGTTCGGAGTGGACATTTCAATGAAGGCCCTTCGTTTCGCCGCCGGATTCAATCCATCCGCGATGCTCAGCTGCCAGAACATAGCGTCGCTCGGCCTGAAAAGCGACAGCTTCTCAACCATCGCGCTCGTCGAAACGCTCGAACATATTCCGCCCCGCGAGGCGGATGGAGTCCTTTCCGAGCTGCGTCGTATTCTCAAGCCGGGCGGGAGGCTCGTCGTATCGGCGCCGACGCCGCTCCTGCCGCGACCCGTCAAACATTACCGCCATTTCCTTCCCTCGGAGCTCCGAACGCTCCTCGAAAAGTATTTCGTCGTCGAGAACCTGTCGGGGCACCATCGCCGGTCGCGTCTCTTCACCTTCCTCGTCGCCGTCGGAGACAACAGAGTCTGGCATTTGCGCGCCGGCTATAACAGGCTTCTCCGCTGGCAGTTCCGGAGATTCCTCGAGAACGCGCCGCCCGCTCGGGCGCTGCGGCTCATCGCGGTTTGCAGAAAGGAATCCTGAAGCGGGGATTCGTTCAGGATGATTTCACGCGGACATGCTTCTTCTTGCCCGCGCGAATGAGCAGGCTGCCGTTATTCAAGTCCTTTGCCGTGATCGTTTCATCCGCTGCCGCAAGGCGGCGGCTGTTGACGTACGCCCCTCCCTGCGCGATGAGACGCCGGGCTTCCCCGCGCGTCTTGACGATTCCCGCGTCGGCGAAAAGCGCGAACGCCGGGATGCCCTCCTCGAAGCGCCCGCGCTCGATCTCGACCGTCGGAACGGAGCTTTCGTCGACGCCTCCCTCTCCCGAGAAGAGGGCCCGGGACGTCTCGCGCGCCTTGAGAGCTTCTTCCCGCCCGTGATTCATCGCCGTCGCCTCGACGGCGAGGATTTCCTTGGCCTCGCGGAGCTCCTCCCCCGCGAGCGACGAGAGCCTGCGCACCTCGTCCATGGGAAGGAGCGTGAAGAGCGCGAGGAACCGGCCGACGTCGCGATCGTCGGCGTTGATCCAGTACTGATAGTATTCGTACGGCGAGGTCCTCTTCGGATCGAGCCAGACCGCGCCCTTTTCCGTCTTTCCCATCTTCGCCCCCGTCGCCGTCGTGAGGAGCGGAAAGGTGAGCGCCTCCGCCTCCCCGCGCTCGACGCGGCGGATCAGGTCGGCGCCGGCGAGGATGTTGCCCCACTGGTCGTTCCCGCCCATCTGGAGCGTGCACCCGTGGCGACGGTAGAGCTCGAGGTAATCGTACGCCTGGAGCAGCATGTAGTTGAACTCTATGAAATTGAGCCCCGTCTCGAGCCGCATCCGGTACGACTCGGCGGCGAGCATCTTGTTGACGCTGAAATGCCGGCCGATGTCCCGCAGGAACTCGATATAGTTGAGCGGGCGGAGCCACTCGGCGTTGTTGACCATGAGCGCCGCGCCGCCCGAAAAATCGAGAAAATGCGCGAGCTGGCGCTTGAGCCCCTCGGCGTTCGCGTCGATCTCCTCCTTCGAGACGAGCTGCCGGAGCTCGGTCTTTCCGCTCGGATCGCCGATCATCGCCGTGCCTCCCCCGACCACCGCGAGCACCCGGTGGCCGTGCTGCTGCATGTGGGCGAGCGCCATGATCGGAACGAGACTCCCCGCGTGGAAGCTGTCCGAGGTCGGATCGAAGCCGATGTAGCAGGTGACGCTCTTCTCGAGCATCGCGCGGACCTTCTCCTCGTCGGAGACCTGCTCGACGAATCCGCGCTCCTTCAAAACGTCGTAGACGCTGGACACGCACGCTCCTTTCCCGAGCGACGATACGGATCTTCGACGCTCAGAGTGCACGAGCCCCGCTCGGGCTGTCAAGAGACAATGCTGAACCGCGCGAGCGGCGCCGCCGGCGATCGCTCCGCCCGGGGATGAACGATTGACACGGAACGTTCATATGCTACAATCCCCGCACTCGCCGCGGAAAGGGGGCAGATGCAGACGCTCGAAAGGCTCTTTCAGAACTGGAGCGACGTCCTCTGGGGTCCTCCGATGATCGTCCTTCTCCTCGGAACCCACGTCTTCCTCACGATACGGCTTCGCTTCATCCAGAGATACATCGGCAAGGCGATCAGGCTTTCCTTCAGCCGCGCCCGTGAAGGAGAAGGGGACGTGAGCCCGTTCGGAGCGCTCACGACGGCGCTCGCCGCGACGATCGGCACGGGCAACATCGTCGGCGTCGCGACGGCGATCGCCGCGGGAGGCCCCGGCGCGGTGTTCTGGGTGTGGCTCACGGGCGTCTTCGGCATCGCGACGAAATACGCCGAAGCGGTCCTCTCGGTGAAGTACCGGATCACGACGAAGAGCGGGCTCATGGCGGGGGGACCCATGTACGTCCTCGAGCGCGGAATGAAGCAGCGCTGGCTCGGCGTCGTTTTCGCCGCGCTCATGTGCATCACCGCCCTCGTCATCGGCAACATGGTCCAGGCGAACTCGATATCGACGATGGTCTACGAGACGTTCCACGTTCCGGTATGGATCACCGGACTCGTCATCATGATTCTCGTCGCCGTCGTGATCCTCGGCGGCATCAAGTCCATCGCCGCCTGGTGCGAGAAGCTCGTTCCCGCGATGGCGGTGGGATACGTCGGGGGATGCATCGCGATCCTCATCATCAACGCGGGGACGTTGCCGGAAACGTTCCGGCTCATCTGGTCGAGCGCCTGGAACGGCCACGCCGCGGTCGGCGGATTTCTCGGGGCGGGCATGCGCGAGGCGATGCGCTACGGCATCGCGCGCGGGCTCTTCTCGAACGAATCGGGCCTCGGCAGCGCGCCGATCCTCGCCGCGGCGGCGCAGACGAAGAATCCGATCCGCCAGGCGCTCGTCTCCTCGACCGGCACCTTCTGGGACACGGTCGTCGTCTGCGCCATGACGGGGCTCGTGCTCGTCAATTCGGGCGAATGGATGAACGGGCTCCACGGAGCGGCCCTCACGAAAGCCGCCTTCGCCGATATTCCCGTCGTCGGCCCGGCTATTCTCACCTTCGGGCTTCTCACGTTCGTCTTCTCGACGCTCCTCGGCTGGTCGTACTACGGCGAGAAGGCGAGCGAGTATCTCTTCGGAACGCGCGCCGTCAAGCCGTACCGGTGGATCTGGGTCGGCTGCGTGATGCTCGGCTCGGTCGCGACGATCCGCATGGTGTGGTCCTTCGCCGACATCACGAACGGTCTCATGGCGATCCCGAATCTCGTCTCGCTCATCGTGCTTTCCGGGGTAATCGTGAAGGAGACGCGCACGTATCTCTGGGAGGGAAACCTCGAGGGAATCGGCAGGTGACGGCGATGGCGCCGATATTCCCGCTCCGAGCCCAGTCGCAGGGCTCCAATGGGCTCGTTCGCGGGTTTGGCGTGGGCGCTCCCGTATCAGCACCTGTAGCGGGTGACGCCCATGGGGCCCCCGCAGGCAGCGCAGCGAGCTCTGCTCGCGAGCACCTGCGGGGTGCAATGGGCGGCAGGCCCCGCGTATCCCGCGTATCAGCGCTCAGGCCACGTAGACGGTCTTCACGTTCACGAACTCCCTGATTCCGAAATGCGACAGCTCCCTGCCGTACCCGCTCTCCTTGACGCCGCCGAACGGAAGGCGCGGATCCGATCTCACGAACGCGTTGACGAAGCACGAGCCGGCGTCGATCCGGCGCTCCGCGATCCGTTCCCCGCGCTCGAGATCCCGGGTGAAGACGGCGGCGCCGAGACCGAAGCTCGTATCGTTGGCGACGCGGATCGCGTCGTCCTCGTCCCTCGCGGAGATGACGGCCGCGACCGGACCGAAGAGCTCGTCGTCGCGGGCGCTCATTCCTTTCGCGACGTCGACGAGCACCGTCGGCGGATAAAACGCGCCCCTTCCCGCCGGTATCCGGCCGCCGAGAACGCACTTCGCGCCCTTTTCGACGCTTTGCATGACCTGGCGGTGAACCTCGTCGCGTATATCGAGCCGCGCGAGCGGCCCGACGTCGGTCGCTTCGTCAAGCGGGTCGCCGACCGACCTTCTCCGCATCGCCTCGACGAGCAGCCCGGTGAACTCGCGAACCCTCGATTCGACCACGACGAATCTCTTCGCCGCGATGCAGCTCTGCCCCGCGTTGATGAGCCTGCTTTCGGCGCAAACCGACGCGGCCTGCTCCACGTCCGCGTCTTCCAGGACGACGTACGGATCGCTCCCCCCGAGCTCGAGCACCGTCTTCTTGAGCCGTTCCCCGGCCGCCCGGGCGACCGCTCTTCCCGCGGCGGCGCTTCCCGTGAGGGTGACCGCTTTGATCGCGGGATGGGAGATTATGCCCTCCACCGCGCCGCTTCCGACGAGGAGGGTCCGGAAAACGCCCCGGGGAAATCCTGCCGCGGAAAATACGTCCTCGATCGCGAGCGCGCACCCGCACACGTTCGAAGCGTGCTTGAGAACGCCCGTGTTGCCCGCCATGAGCGCGGGGGCGGCGAAGCGGAACACCTGCCAGAAGGGAAAATTCCACGGCATGACGGCGAGAACGACGCCGAGCGGCCGGTACGCGACGAAGCTCCTGCGCGCCTCCGTCGCCACCGCTTCGGGTTCGAGCAGAGCCGCCGCGCGCTCGGCGTAGTACCCGCACACCGCGGCGCATTTCTCGACCTCCGCGCGGCCCTGGCGGACCGGTTTTCCCATCTCGAGCGCCATGAGCCGCGCGAACTCCTCCGAACGGCTCCGGAGGATCGCCGCCGCGTTCGCCATCAGGGCGCTCCGTTCGGCGAACGGCGTTTCGCTCCAGCGTTCGAACGCCTCGCCCGATTCTCCGACCGCGCGGGCGACCGCTTCCGGCGGGAGCTCCTCATAGGAGCCGATCTCTTCGAGCGTCGCGGGATTTATCGATTTCATCGTTTTCACCTGATTCACTTCTCGCCCGCGCCCGGAAAAACCGCGTCGCAATCCTGAGCCGCGTCGAGAACGGAGCCCGGCACGGCGGGGAGCCCGAGGAGATCGAGCGAGAAGTTCGCGGCCTCGCCGTTCCGGATCGGTTGGGGCGAGACCGAGTACGGCGGCCTTCCGTTTCCCGGATTCGCGCGCGTCGAGGCGTTCAGCCGGTAGAGATCCGCGCCCGCGGGCACGCCCGGGCCCCATACATAGAAGGGCACCGTGTAGTTCGACGGATCGGCCGCGTTCTCGTGGTCGGTTCCGGTTCCCCCGTGGTCGGACGTCACGACGAGATACGCCGCCCCGGCGAGGCGGGCGTCGCCGTCGATCAAATCGAAAATGCGTCCGATGAGACTGTCGGCCCTGGCGACCGAAGCGAGATATTCCCCGCTCTCCCAGCCGAAGGAATGGCCGGCGACGTCCGGATCGGCGATATGGATGAAGGCGTAGCGATGCGGGGACGCGGCCATGCGCGCGGCGAAGCTGTCGACGAGCGCCGCCGTATTCTCCTCGTACACGTACACGTCGATCTTGTCCCGGCCGTCGTCGACGCCCGTCGTATCCGGAGCACCGTTCGTCTCGTTCCAGCTCCGGTCGAAGAGGGCGAATTTCTTCTTGCTCGCGTACAGGCCGGTCGCAAGCCCGCGGTCATGCGCGACGTCGAATACGCCGGCGACATAGGAACCGTGAACGTTCTCGAGCGTGCGGCCGTCGTCGCTGTTGAAGCCGACGCCGTGCCCGTCGGGACCGAGCACAGGACGGCCCGTGAGCTGGTCGACGTGGTTCGGCAGAGTGACGGTGACGTCGAAGTCGTTGCGCGCGTTGTCGGTGAAGGCGCCCTCGATCATGAGGCGATGCAGACGCGGCGCGGCGCGGGGCCCGAGCTTCGCCGCCGCGTCGCCGCGCAACCCGTCGACGCTCACATGGATGACGTACGCCCGAGCCTCTCCGGAGCCCGCCGGCCGGGCGGCCCGCGGCGCCTCGCCCCGTCCGGACATCGCCGCGGGCGCGGCGCAGGAAAAGGAACCCGCGGCAAGGGCCAGAAAGAGCCAGCAACGGATTGAGCGACGGGCCTCGCCTCGCGATGTCGTCGCGCGCATCATCCTGCTCCGGACCGGATCGACGCGACGCACCGTCGATCCCCTCGATTACGGCTTGACGGCGAACGAGCCGCTCTTCAGCACTTCGCCGCCCGGCGCGAGAACGTCGACGCGCCAGGTTCCCTGCAAATCGGGAAGGATCTTCTTCGAGCTCCACGTGCGCCAGCTCGCCGATTTCACCGCGAGCTCGACGCGCGACATCTCGCGATCGTTGTAGTACCACACGTGCGTTATCGCCGTCGTGTCCGCGGCGCCGGTCACCCTGACGAAGCACCACACGGCCTCGACGGTCGACGCGAACGCGGTATCGGGAAGCGAAGGAGCGCGATCCTGTATCGCCGCGCAGAAAACCATCTCGTCGACGGTCATCCCCGGCGCTTCCTGGGCCTGCGAGACCATGCCGGGCAGCATGCACAGAAACGCGAGAACGAATACCTGATGCTTCATGCCGAATCCTCCTTCTGAATGTTGGGTTCTGCCGTCGGATTTTCGTCGCGGCCGCGGATTTTGTAAAGATAATTGTGGCGCGCCGAAGACGCTCCGATACTATAATGGCGTCTCCGAACCGGGGGCTGAAGCCCCCGGGCACAACGAAAGGAGATCCCTCCCATGATCCGAAAGACGCTCGCCGCAGCTTCCGCCGCGATATTTCTGCTCTCGATCGCTCCGCTCTCCGCCGCCGGGATTCCGGTCACGACGATCGATTTTCTCAAGGAGGCGAATCTCGCGGTGAACGGCGCGGGGCCCGTTCTCGTGAGAATGGACGCGTTTCGCGACCGGCTCGTCGTCGCGAACACGCTCAGCTCCTCCCTCTCGTTCATCGACTGCCGGGACCATTCCGTGCGCAACGTCCCCGTCCGGGGACGCGCCCTGCAGCATCTCAAGGCGGAAGCGCTGACCGTCAGGAGAAAGACCGGCGAGGTCTACTGTATCGGATCGCGCTGCTTCTCGATCGCTTCGCTCGACGGCGCGGCATCGAAAACGATTCCGACCGGCGCGCAATTCGAATCGATCGCCGTCGACGAGGAAACGGGAAACGCGTTTCTCGCCGGGCGCGAGAGCAAGGAGCTCGGCTTCTATTCGGCGAAATCGGGAAAGCTCGCGACGCTTCCGTGGCTCGAGACGAGGGAGGATCTGATCAATCTCAACGCGACTCCCCCGCCCCCGATCCGCAAGGTCGTCGCCGCCCCCGAGCTCAAGTGGATCGTCGCCGTCGACGGCCATACCTCGACGCTCTTCCTTTTCGACGGACGCGACGGGAAGCTCGTCAATTCCCGGAAGCTCAAGCTCACGAGCGGCGGGCGGTGGCATCTCGCCGGCTACGACGAAGCGACGCACCGGCTCTACCTCGTCGTCGAGACGAAGGAGCGCCGGGTGATCGAAGCGGCGAAGATCGACGTCCTCACCGGCGAGGGGGAAGTCGTGCCGCTCCCGCAATTCACCGAGGGCGTGGGCATCGTCTACAATCCGGCGCGCGACGAGGTGTACATCCCCTACGACAACCATCCGTCCGTTCACGTCGTCGCTTTCGGCGAGAGCGGAAAGATCGCGGAGATCAAGCTCCCCGCGTACGGAAACGACGCGAGCGCCGTCGACGCGAAGAACGGCCTCCTGTACGTCGCGAGCTGGGCGCACGGAGAGATCGACGTCGTCGATCTCGCGGAGCGGAAGCTCGTGAAGCGGATCACCGATCTCGGCATCGTCCCTCACATGTTCACGATCGCGTATAATCCGAACAACGGCCTGCTCTATTACCCGAAGGGCGCCACCGCGGTCAACGGCGCTTTCGGCGCCGCCGTAACGGCGCTCGACCCGGCGACCGGCGAAGCGAAAAAGGTCTATACCGGCTGGGCGCCGGTCGATCTCGTCGAGGTGCCGTCGCGGAACAGCTTCTTCGTGTTCAACTCCGAGGATCAGTTCGCCGAGGTGCGGATGAACGGAACGTACGAGCTGCACCGGCTGCCGTACGATTATCCCGTCGAGTCGATCCTCACTCCCGCCGGAAACGTGTACCTCGCGTACGGCCCGCACCAATCCTACTGGCCCGTCGTGTACATCTGGGGAGCGAAGAACGGAATTCTCGGCATATCCGCCGCGGATCTCGGTTTCTACGACCGCCGGATACCGCGCCAGGCCCAGCGGATGGTTTTCGACGCGGCCGGCACGCTCTATTTCACGCAGAATCTCTGGGGCAAGGAAGAGCAGATGCTCGGCACGCTCGCCGACGAGGTGCGCCTTTTCGAGATCGGCGCGCGCATCGCCGTGCCGGACACGATCGAGCGGGAGAATTCGCAGCGGCTTCTCCGCCACGATCCCGGAATGAACCGGATCTACCTCGCCCGGGTCGCGGAGAAGGACGGGGACCCGGGCATCCTGCACGTCATCGACCCGGCGGCGAAGAAGGATCTCGCTCGAATCGCGCTCGGGAGCGGCCCCTCCGACCTCGCGTTCGACGGCGACCGCATCTACGTCGCCAATTTCGAATCGAAAAGCGTCTCCGTGATCGGCAAGGCCGATTTCGCGGCGAGAGAGATCGTCGCTGGCAACGGTCCGTTGAAGCTGTGCCGCCTCGGAGACATGGTCTATGTCATCAACCACGCGGACAACACCCTGCAGGAGGTGCGGGAAGGCGGCGCGACCTGGCCGATCCCGTACGAGGGCCTTCCCGACAACCTCTTCGCCTGGGGGAACGGGCTCGTCGTCACCTCGCACAGCCCCCGCGCGCTGTCCGTCTCGCGGTTCGACCCGGCGACGGCGAAGTTCTCGCTCCTGCACTCCGAGACCTATCCCTACGGCGACACGCGGTTCGATTCCCGCAACGTCTCCTTCTATCTGAGCGGACAGTTCGGAGACGCGATCTACTCGCTCACGAACGGGAAAACGGCCTCCGACGGGCGACTCTGGATCACCGATTTTCTCTCGGGGAAACTCTTCGTGTTCGAGAGGAGATGATCTCCGGGAACCGGCCGGGTGACCGCGGGCCTGTTCGCCGGTCGGAAAGATTTCGGTTGCACGCGCTAATTATCGTATTTATCGGGCGATAAATTTAGGCGCGGCGCAAAAAAAGCTCTTGCAAATAAAAAGGGAAAGGGATACAAGGTAATCCATAATTGGGGGCGTAGATAAAAAGATCAAGAAACGGGCATTTTACGAAGGAGGGATTATGAGGCAGTTCTCCGTTGTTCTTCTGGTTCTCGTCATGGTCGTCGCGATGGCCGCTGTTCCGGCCTCCGCGGGCTACAAGGATCAGTGGGCGAAGTATCGCACGACGATGACGCATCAGACCGACAGCAAGATCGTCTGCTTCACCGTCATGCCGTGGCCCTGGAAGTGCGCCTGCGCGCCCGCTCCGCCCCCGCCGCCTCCCGCGCCGGTGGACAGCGACGGCGACGGCGTATTCGACGACAAGGATGAGTGTCCCAATACTCCCCGCGGCGCCACGGTCGACGCCAGGGGATGCCCGTCCGACTCCGACGGCGACGGCGTGTTCGACGGCATCGATCAGTGCCCCGACACTCCGAAGGGCGCCACGGTCGACGCCAGGGGATGCCCGTCCGACTCCGACAACGACGGTGTGCTCGACGGCATCGACAAGTGCCCGAACACGCCCGCCGGAACCAAGGTCGACGAAACGGGATGCCCCGTCGAAGTGGAAAAGTTCATCGACACGGGTCTCATCTCCACGACGTCGATTCTCTTCGATCTCGACAAGGCGACGCTGAAGCCCGAATCGAAGACGGAGCTCGATCGCCTGGGCGCGATTCTCATCCAGGTTCCCGATCTCGCGGTCGAGGTCGGCGGTCACACCGACGCCACGGGAACGGATCAGCACAACCTGAAGCTCTCCGACGCGCGCGCGATGGCCGTCCGCGATTACCTCGTCGCGAATTTCCCGCAGATCGTGGCGGGGAACCTCGTGTCGAAGGGTTACGGCGAGAGCACGCCGGTCGCTTCGAACAAGACCAAGGAAGGCAGAGCTCAGAACCGCAGGGTTGAGTTCAAGATCATCAAGTAGCGAGCTAGTCGAGAAAGACTCCCGGGCGGCCAGGCGCCGCCCCGGAGTCTTCGCTCCGAAACGGATGAAGGGCCGCTCACCAGAGCGGCCCTTCTCTTTTTCTCCGCGAGGCGATTCGCCCGACGGGCGCGCCGCCGCGGCTCCCGAAACGAACGGATGAGTCGGACGCCGTCAGCCGAGGAAACGGTGATTGAGGTTCATCATATCCCGGTAATGGATAACGCCGAGGATCGTGTCGTTCTCGTCCGTCACCGGGATGGCCCTGAAACCGTACCGGGCGAACATCGCCGAGGCTTCCTTCAGGGTATTGTCGGGATTCAAGCTGATGATCGTCTCCGTCATGATATCGCCGAGCAGGTCGGCGTCCTTGGCCATGAGCAGCTCCTTGATATCGATGACGCCGAGCAGCTTGTCCCGGGCGTCGACGACGTAGAGGTACATAATGACGTCTTTGCCCCGCGCGAGGCTGCGGAACTGTTCCTGCACCTCGCCGGCGGTCATGCCGGGCGAGAACTTCAGGAATTCCTGCGTGGTGAAGTTGAGGATGTTCTCCTCCTGCTTCTTCAGGATCGATTCGATCTTGCTCGCGTTTCCCGGACTGAGCATCTTCAGAATCGCCGCGGCGTCCTCGTGAGCGAGGACGGAGAGAATGTCGGCCGCCTGCCCGGGCGTCATCTCGTCGATGAGCTCGGCCACCCGCTCCTTCCTGAGAGAGAACACGAGATCCCGCTGGACGTTGGGATCGATCTCCTCGAGCGTGTCGGACGCCTGCTCGGTGTCGAGACCGTCGAATATCGCGACGCGCTGCTCCCGGTCCAGCTCCTCCAGGATGTCCGCGAGATCGACCGGATGCATATCGGCCAGCTTCTCCTTCAGGACGTTGAGCTTCACGTCCCCCTTGAAGAGGCTCATCGTCGGCGGCAGCGGCTGTATAAACGCCCACGAAACCGTCTGCTCCTTGATCTTGTCGGCCAGGCTGTAGATGAAATTGGCGAGCCTCTTGAGCCCGACGCGGCGCAGAAGGCCGTACCTGCTCAGATCGACGTCCGTGAGGTACAATTTCCCGGCCCGCTTGACGAGCCGGATATCGTAGACGATCTCCACCTCGCGCCCTTCGATGTCCACGACCTTCTTGTCGAGCACGTGGTCCTTCAGAAGAATCTCCTCGGGGCGAAGCTCCCGCACGTACTCGTCGAAGGAATCGATCTCGATCGTCACTTCCTTCGGCTCGATGGAGACGACCTTTTCGAACGGCACGACGGCGGACGGATTGCCGAAGGGACGCGCGATCACGACGTGCGTCACTTCCGGCAGCTTGACATGCTCGACCACGACGAGATCGGCCAGCTTGCCGACGCGTTTCCCGCGGAGCACGACGCGGTAGCCGACGATATCGGTGAGCGAATAGCTCTGCTCGCTGTTCGCGTTCGTGGTGATGGCCGTATTCATCATTCGCTCCGTCCTATCGCACGAGAGTGACGAACTTGTACACGAGCAGTCCGACGAGCGCGATCAGATAGAGTCTGAGAAAGAGGAGCGCGGCCCGCACCGCCGGCGTGATCTTGATATGAGGAGTCGCGTATTTCTTGTTTATCGCGGAGATCTGCGACGCGGTCGCTCCCGCGAACCTGCCGATTCTCCGCGCGACGATCCCGGCGAACGGTTCTCCCATGCCGATCCTTCCTCCGCGCTACCGCAGCCAGTTCGGAAACAGCGTGCTGATCGCGTACATCGTCGAAAGCACGACGATCGCGAGGACGATCGCGACGTTGGCGACGTTCTGAAACGCGTTGTTCCGGTATTTGCCCATCGACTCCTCGTTGTTGAGCATGATAATCAGGAACACGAGAGAGGCGGGCAGCAGCGTCACCGCGATCACCTGGACGAACAGCGTGATGAGGACGAGCGGCGCCCCGGGAATCAGGACCACGGCGCCCGCCGATATGAGAGCGAAGAAATAGAACGCGTAGAACCATTGCGCCTCGCGAATCCGGCTGTTCAGCGAATGCGCCCAGCCGAACACCTCGCCGAACGCCCATGAGCTCGCGAGCGAGATACAGATGGCGCCGAGGAGCCCCGCGTCGAACAGCCCGATGGCGAGCAGCGTGCCGAGGTATGCGTTGATGCCCATGAGCTGGACGGCGGCTTCGGCGGCGTCCCGGATGTCCACCCCGCGAAGCAGCGTCCCCGTCACGATGACGCAGAACGCGGCGACGATCACCGTGAACATCGATCCGAGAAGGGTGTCGATCCGCGCCCAGAGAATGTCCTTTTCCTGAATCCCCTTGTCCACGACGGCGCTCTGCTGGAAGAACACCATCCAGGGCGCGATCGTCGTCCCGATGTTCGCCATGAGAAAGAAGAAGAACCCGTTCGTGAATCCTCCCGCGGGGATATGCGGGATCAGCCCGTTCGACAGGATGGCCGAAACCGAAGGACGCACGATGAATGCGCAGGGAATGTAGACGAGATTCACCGCGCAGAAGAAGAGCGCGATCTTCTCCCACGTCCAGTAGTTCCCCCGCACGATCATCGTCCCCATGATGAGGACGACGAAGAGGACCGTGATCGCCGGCGGAACGCGGAAGATGCTCAGCGCCGCGGTCATGCCGATGAATTCCGTGACGAGCGTGAGCCAGTCGACGAGGATGAGATCGACGAGGGAAAACCATCCCCAGAACGGCCCGAAGCCGTGGAAGATCGACTCGGCGTGACCTCGCTTCGTGACGGCGCCGAGACGGACGGTCATTTCCTGGATGAAGAACGCGACGGGCCCGAGGAGCACGAGAAACCACAGAAGGCTGTAGCCGAACTTGGCGCCGGTGGCCGCGTAGGTGGTGATTCCGCCCGCGTCGTTGTCCGCCACCATCACGATGATCCCCGGGCCGGCGATGATGCCGTACAGCTTGAGGGCTTTCCACGCTCTCCGCCAGTTGTAGAAGAGCCTCGCCCAGAAGTTCATCGTCCGCCCCTCCGCGCTCCGGCAGACCGTCGCGGGGCGATCCCCCGGTGCGTCAGATATTCTCGAACGTCCTGATCTTCGTCATGCCCTGATAGTGGAGCGTTTCGCCGATGAGGACTCTCGATCGCAGCGTGACGAGCATATTCCTGAGATTCACGAGGACGTGGAGCTCCACCGTTATCGTGCTTCCCGGATAGACGGGCTTGTGGAATTCGAGGTTGTGCACCCGCAGAATGCAGGAATCGCCGAAGGCGCGCACGATCGACTTGACGATAATGGCCGAGATGAGGGCTCCCTGGACCGGAGTGCGTTCGAATCCCACTTTCCGCGCGTAATCGTCGTCGTAATGCAGGAGCGTCCAGTCGTCGAACGTCGCTCCGAAATCATGCTGGATATCCCGGTCGACGACGTAATCGTATCTGACGCTCTCGTTCTTCTGAAGCAAGCGGCATCCTCCCCGATTGCCCGACGATCCGCGGCGATGGAACTCGCGTTCTTGATATACCAGCCGCCTGAATGTGTCAACGCATATCGTCCTCCCCTCCGAGGTTCTCCGGCCGCCCCGCTCCCCGCATCCCGATGAATTCCGTTGACGCCGGCGGCCGAGCCTGTTAGAAATGAGAAGGGATTAATCAGTTCAAGGCAAAATACGTGACCCGTCCGGGCTCTTCGCGCCCGGCTGCCGCGGAGGCGTCTCTCCATGGGCAGATCGAAGCCGCCGGCACACATATCCGATACCCGCGCGCCGGACGCCGGGCGCTACCGCGACGTTTGCGGAATATCGTCGGAATTCTACTGCTCGATCGGGGTCGCGGCCGACGGCTCCGCGAGCTTCGATTGGATCGAGGGACCCTTCGAGGAGATAACGGGAACGGTGCGCACGGGGATTCGCCGCCTCGACGATTGGATCGCCCGTATGCATCCGGATGACGCGCCGGCGTTCTCGCGGGCGTTCCAGCTGGCCCTCTCGAACGCTCCCGCCGAGGTCGAGTTCCGCTTCGAGCCGAGCACGGGCGCTGAGCGCTGGCTCCAGAGCCGCTTGAGGCCGGTATGCGAGGCGAACGAAACGCGGGCAACCCGCGTCGTCGGCGCCGTTCGCGATATCACCGAATTCAAGAGCGCGGAGCTGGCCCTCCGCGCGATCGAGAAGCGCCTCGAACTCGCGATGGAGGGGGCGGAGATCGGATACTGGGACCAGTGCTTCAAAACGGGCACGATCGTCCGGAGCGGGAACTGGACCCGCATGCTCGGCTATTCGGCCGACGAGATCAAGCCGGACCTGATGTCGTGGAAGAACCTCATCCATCCCGACGACGTCTCCTCGGTCGAGCAGATAGCCGCCGACCACGAAGCGGGCCGGACCCCGTTCTTCAAGGCCGTTCATCGCATGAGAACGAAGTCGGGCGAATGGAAGTGGATTCTCAACTGGGGCAAGGTAATCGAGCGGGACGAGAGAGGACGCCCCCTGCGGGCGACCGGCATCCACCTCGACCTCACCGGGATCAGACAGGCCGAAGCCTCCTTTCGCGACAGCGAAGAGCGCTATCGGGCCGTCGTGCAGCAGAGCAGGGACGCCATATTTCTCGTCGATCTGGAAACGCGGCGCGTCCTCGATTGCAACGCGGCGCTCGTCGGATTCCTCGGCTACGACCGCGACAAGCTCCGCGCCATGACAGTCTATGACTTTATCGATCACCCGAAGGAGGATATCGATCGGAAGCTGGAGGCGATCGAGGCATGCGGAGGAGGCGACCTCGGCGAGCGGCGCTACCGCCGTCGCGACGGTTCGCTGATCACCGTCGAGGTCAGCGCCACGATCATCAGCTGCAACGAGAAGAAGATCGTATGCGTCCTTTCACGCGACGTGACGGATCGGAAACGGGCCGTTGAAGAGGAGAAAGAGCGCGCGATCCACGTCCAGCAGGCGCAGAGGCTCGAGAGCCTCGGCCTTCTCGCCGGGGGCATCGCCCACGATTTCAACAACATTCTCGTCGGGATTCTCGGCAGCTCGAGCCTCGCCCTGGAGGAGATCGCTCCGGATTCCCCCGTGAGGGAGCTCATCGAGCAGATCGACAGCTCGGGACGCCGGGCCGCCGACCTGAGCAAACAGCTCCTCGCGTACGCGGGCAAGGGAAGCGTTCTGAAGCAGGACGTGAATCTGTCCGAAATCGTCCGCGAGAACCTCGCCTTGCTCGAGAGCTCGATCTCCCGGAAGGCCCGTCTCACGCTCGATCTCGCGAAGAGCGCGCCGGCGGCCGACGCCGACGCGGTGCAGATCAGGCAGATCGTGATGAACCTCCTCACGAACGCCTCGGAAGCGCTTGAGGACCGCGTCGGAGATATCACGGTTTCGACCGGTGTCATCACGCTCTCCCGCTCGTTTCTGCGCGACATTCTCCTCGGGAAGGACCTCCCCGAGGGGGACTACGCCTATCTGAAAGTGACCGACACCGGCTGCGGCATCGACCGCGAGATCGCCAACCGGATATTCGATCCCTATTTCTCAACGAAGCTTCCCGGGCGCGGGCTCGGCCTGGCCGTCGTGCTCGGTATCGTGAAAGCGCATCACGGCGCGATCGACATGGAGAGCGGGTCGGGGAAGGGAACGGCGATCACCGTCCTCCTGCCCGCGGGGAAGGACAGCGTTTCCCGGAATATCGGCGCCGAAGTGCAGCTCCACGCCTGGAAGGGATCGGGAAACGCGCTCGTCGTCGACGACGAGAAGATCGTCATCGATCTCGCGACAAACATGCTGCGGACGCTCGGCTTCTCCGTCGTCACGGCGCGAAACGGCAGGGAGGCGATCGATCTGTTCCGCGAACGCCCCGCCGGGTTCACGTTCGTCCTTCTCGATATGACGATGCCGGAGATGGACGGCGAGACGGCCTTCCGGGAGCTGCGCGCGATCGATCCGGAAGCGAAAATCGTCGTCACGAGCGGCTTCAGCGCCCATACGTGTTCGATTCCCTTCGCCGGCGATCCCCGGATAGCGTTCCTCGAAAAGCCGTACACCCTCGAGACGATGACGGACAGGCTTCGATCGGTATTGACTGCCCGGTAATCCGCACATTATCTCTTGCATTTATTCCATTCGACGCTATGCTTGCCTCCTGATGCCCGAAATCGACCGCGCTCGTGAGATCTTCAACCTCGGGAGCTTCGCAATGGCCAACACGGTGACTTTCGATTACGATCGCGCCTCGAAGATACTGTTCGTCGAGGACAACTGGGATATCAAGACGAAACAGGACGTCGATGAATTCTTCGCCGAATACGCGCGGAAGATCGACGCCATCGGAGAGAAGTTCTGGATGATCGCGCACATCGACAATCTGGTCATCCACGCCGAGGTCGCCGAATACTACGGCGAAGTCGCGCGCAAGGCGACGACCGATCTCCTGCTCGGGCTCGTCCGCTGGGGAGAGGACAGCATCGCGCGAATGACGCTCCGAACCACCGCCATGAAAGCGAAGATGCCCCACACCATCTATTCCACCCGCGACGAAGCGGTGAGGGCGATCGAAAAGATGAAAGCGGAGCAGAGCAAGAAATAATCGCCGCGCCGGCGCCGCTCGACCGATCCGGCGAGGCTTCAGGGGAAAAAAAAGAGCCGCTTCGTGTG
>CAWJVO010000014.1:0-97414 GCA_963846325.1 uncultured bacterium | reverse complement strand
GCCGCTGCCGTCACGCCGCCTGCGGAGCACGCGGCGCGCCGGCCCGCCGGGGCGGCGGACGCGGCCGCAGCTGATGCCGGTGTTAGAATGACTTTCGGGGGTTGACATACGATATTGTTATCGATATACTTATTGTATGACGATAGGCTTATCGATAGAGGAGGCGCATGAATACCCTGACGATTTCACCCAAGTACCAACTTGTCATTCCGAAAGCGATTCGGGAGCTTCTTGGTCTCAAGCCAGGCCAAAAGGTGCAAGCCATTGCATACAATAACCGCATCGAACTAATACCCGTTCGACCGATCCGGCGTATGCGCGGTTTCGTGCGTGGGATGGATACAACGGTTGAACGAGAGGATGACAGAGTATGAATCTCATTGATTCCTCTGGCTGGCTTGAGTACTTCGCGGATGGGCCCAATGCGAATTTCTTCTCCCGCCCGATTCAAGATCTTGGTCAGTTGGTTGTGCCAACGCTGAGCATATTCGAAGTGTTCAAGCGCATCCTGCAACAACGGGGAGAGGGCGATGCTCTGCAGGCCATAGCTGTCATGCAGCAAGCTACGATCGTTGAATTGACATCGCCTCTAGCCTTGGATTCTGCCCGATTGAGCCTCGATGCGCATCTGCCGATGGCCGACAGTATTATTCTCGCGACTGCCCGTGCCCTTGGAGCGACACTCTGGACGCAAGATGCTGATTTCAAAGATATGGAGGGAGTTCAATACGTCGAGAAGAAATAGCGGCATTCTAACTCCGTATTCAGCTGACGGCCGCTGCCGTCACGCCGCCTGCGGAGCACGCGGCGCGCCGGCCCGCCGGGGCAGCGGACGCAGCCGCAGCTGATGCTTGTGTTAGACATACTTGAATGCGATCTTGACATATAGCTAGAAGCTGGCTATAATCTGGCTAGAATGAAACATCGGATATTGCTGGCTCAACAGGCGCTGAAGGACTTGCGCAAGCTGCGCGGGCATGATCGTGCGGCGGTCATTGCTGCGATTTCAAAGCACTTGACGCATGAGCCAAGACACACGAGCAAGAGTCGGATCAAGCGTCTGAAAGGATTTGCGAAGCCAGAGTATCGACTTCGCATTGGCGAAATAAGGGTCTTCTATGATGTGGCGGGAGGCGAAGTGCATATTCTCGCCATCATATCCAAAGCTGATGCCGACCGATGGTTGGCAGAGGAAGGTGATCGCTCGTGAAAAAGGTAGCACTATCGACAATCAAAGATGATCTGTCGCGATTTCTGCGACTTGCCGAGAACGAGCAAGTGATCATCACTCGCCATGGGAAGCCCGCCGGCGTGCTGATCGGCTTCAAATCGGAAGACGAATGGTTCGAGTATCGTCTCGAGAACGACCCGCGGTTTTTGAAACGGATTGAGACGGCGCGGCGGAGCATACGGAGCGGCAAGGGCATACCGTTGGACGAGGTAGGGACCTAGGTGGATATCGAGATGTCCGACTCCGCATGCAGCTGACGGCCGCTGCCGTCACGCCGCCTGCGGAGCACGCGGCGCGCCGGCCCGCCGGGGCGGCGGACGCGGCCGCAGCTGATGCCGGTGTTAGGTAGAATTGCGAATTTCGGAGGCGACAAAATGACAATGATGCGCGAGGTAGAGATTGCCTGCCCGGAATGCGCGAAACCTCAGAAGGTGCAAGTCTGCGATACAATAAATGCAACGCTGAATCCTGAATTGAAGCGCGATTTAATCGATGGGGAGATTAACTTCTTCAAGTGCGGCAATTGCGAATTCGCAGGCTTCATGCCGACGGCTTTGTTTTATCATGATATGGAACTCAAGTATTGTGTCTACTTTGTGCCTTTTGATCAAGCCATGAGCCCTCACTTCCTCTGCCGCTGTAGCGGCGATGGAACGATGTCACAGGAGGAAGGGATGTCACGGGCGCCTGCAGGGGCTGAGTATATCGCTAACCCGCGTATTGTATTTGGCATAGATGAACTGGTTCGCTACGTTCTCTTTCGCGATCGATTGGCCGAAGCGTTTGGAGAGGAGAACGGATCTACCTAACTCCACATGCATCTGTCGGTCGCTGTCGTCACGCCGCCCGCGGAGCACGCGGCGCGCCGGCCCGCCGGGGCGCCGGCCGCGGCTGATTCCGACGCTAAAGCTAACGGAGGGATTATGAGGCGAGTCGTTGCGATGCTTCTGGGAGCCCTGCTCGTGTACGCGGCCGCGTGCGACGAGAACAAGACCGATCCATACAGCGATTATCTTGAATTCTCTTATGTCGATACGGTTCTTGTGGGAGATACGATTCAGAATGACGAGCCGGCTCAGGTCGTTCATTTCTATCCCATGGGCTGCAACCATCTTGAACGAATTGAATCGAGTGAGCGGGGAGACACGCTCGAGGTGGCGGCGCTCTATCATTTCATCGTAAGAAGCAGCGCGCCGTGCGCTCATGGGAGCGGGCTGGATACGATATATTATTCCCTGCATTTTTCCGCGAGTGGAGCGCACTACCTGTCCTATCTCCGGAACGAGACGACGAAGATCGTCCAGCCGGTCTTTGTCGAAGAATGAACCGTCGGCCGGCCGTCGGGCCGGCGACCACATCGATCTGAATCAGCCGGAAATTTGTAGTTTCATTCAGCCCCGCAAATGATCGATAATCGTGCGCGACTCGCCGCGGCGGCGCGTCCGGCGGCAACACGAACGGAGGAATCGCATGGGCATTCTGTGGGAAATCGTGCAGACGGGCCTGATGTACGGGCAGAAGCGCAAATCGGATTCGTCCGAGGACCGCATCAAGTTCCTCGAGGACCAGGTCGCGGCGACGCAGAACACGCTGCGGAATCTGGTCAAGAAGCTCGAGGAGATCAACAAGGCCGACTTCGACGGGGACGGCAAGGTCGGGTAGGGATCGCGAGAGCCCGGCGGGCGGCCTTGCCGCGGGACGGAAAGATCGCACATGAAATACTCCAGCGTCGCGGACCGGCTTGGCGCGGCTGCGGACGGCAGGGGCGCCGCCGCGATCGTGATCCTCGCCGTCATGCTGTTCGCGATCGCGAACTCGTTCGTGACGGATGACGCGTTCATCTCGTTTCGATACGCGCGGAACCTCGCCGAGACGCACGAGCTCGCGTGGAATCCCGGAACGGGGGAGAGGGTGGAAGGCTACTCGAACTTCCTCTGGACGCTCCTCATGGCGGCTGCGATCGCAGCGGGCGGCGATCCGGTGCCGGCGTCGAAGATTCTCGGTCTCCTGTTCGCTCTGGGCACGCTTTGTGTCACGTACCGGCTGGCCGCCCGAATCCTGCAATCCCGCCGCGCGGCTCTTCTGACCGTGGCGCTTCTCGGGACGAACTACACCTTCAGCGCGTATGCGACGAGCGGGCTCGAAACGCAGATGCAGACGTTCCTGATCGCGGCGAGCGTTTCTCTCGCTTTCTCGATAGCGGAGCAGGAACGCCGGAGCGTTCCTCGAGCAGCCGCATTCTCGGTCCTGTGCGCCGCGGCGCTCCTCACGCGGCTCGATTCGGCGATCCCGGTCGTCGTATCGTTCGTCTATCTCTTGATGAGTCCCGCCGGGCGCCCGTCCGGAGAAGGCCGCCGCGCCCTCTCGGGAGCGGCGCTCGTGCTTCCGGCGTTTCTCGTCGTCGGATCGTGGTTTCTCTGGAGACACGCGTATTACGGAAGCTGGCTGCCGAACTCCTACTACGCCAAGGGAGCGATGTTCTCTCTCGACGTTCTGAAGGAAGGCGTAGCCTATCTATTCGATTTCTCCCTGTCGTACTGCCTGCTGCCCCTCGGCCTCATACTTCTTCTCATGCACAGGGACGTTCTCGCCCGGAGCGAGACGCGGGCGCTCGCCTGCGTCTGCGCGCTGTGGTTTCTCTATATAATGAGGGTCGGCGGAGATTTCATGGAGTTCAGGTTCGTCGTGCCCGTGCTTCCGTTTCTGTTCATCCTGGTGTCGGCGACGCTGCGTGCGCTGCGGAACTCGGAAAACACAGGCGGCGCTCGCGATCGCGATACTGCTCTGTTCCGCGTTCCATGCCGCTGCGTTTCGCGGCACCGCGGGCACCGAATCGGTCCGGCAGCTGCGGGACTATGTTTCCGGCGAGAGCGGATCGTGGGATCTCGCCGGAAAAACCCTCGGAGAGCTCTTTCCCGAAGGGGGCGTGACGATCGCGACGACCGCGGCCGGAGCGATTCCATATTACTCGAAGCTTCCCGCGGTCGACATGCTCGGGATGAACGACGCGTGGGTGACGCGGAACGGCGCGAGCATAGGCCCGCGCGCCGGGCATCGGCGCGCGGCGACGCTCGCGTACCTGAACGAGAGCGGCGTGAACCTGGTATTGGGCCATCCGCTCGTCGAGCCCGCCGATGCGCGGCGCGCATTCGCCGGATGCTCCGTCGCGGATCTCAAGAAGATGTTCATGATCCAGGGCGCCAGCTCCGAGCTGCTTCCCGCCGATGCGAAAATTCTGGAGATTCCGCTCCATGCCCGCTACCGTATCACCGTGCTGTATCTTCAGGGGAACGCGCGCGTGGATGCTCTTATAAAGGAAAAGGGGCTCGCGACCTTCCCGATCGAGCGATCGTGACTACGGGCTCGACAGGCGGCCCCGTCCCGAGCGCAGGAGAATCGATATGGATCGATATGCGGTGATGTCCGACATCCATGGCAACGTCTGGGCGCTCGATGCGGTCCTCGAGGATATCGGCCGCCGCGGGATCGCGCACATCATCAATCTGGGGGATGCGGTGTACGGGCCGCTCGAGCCTCAAGCGACAGTCGAACGCCTCATGGATTTTTCCCTCATGAGCATTCAGGGAAACGAGGACAGGCTGCTGTTCGAAAAACCGATCGCCCCGGCGACGGCCTCGGCGACGGTCGAGCGCGTGATGAAGCAGCTCTCGCGGGAGAGCGTCGACTGGCTCGCGGCGCAGCCGGCCACGGCCGCGGCCGGCAGAGAGCTCTTTCTCTGCCACGGCACGCCGGCCTCAGACGAAACGTATCTGCTCGAACGCGCGAGCCCGCGGGGCGGGACGCTCAACGATTCGGATTTCATTCGGCAGCAGCTCGCTTCGGTAACGCAGCCGGTCGTGCTCTGCGGGCACAGCCACATTCCCCGCGTCGTGCATCTGAACGGGGGGCGCCTGATAGTCAATCCGGGCAGCGTCGGGCTGCAGGCGTATACGGACGATTCTCCGGAGCCGCACGCGATGGAATGCGGCAGCCCGCACGCCCGGTACGCGGTAGTGACGAAGACTCGCGACCGGTGGTCGATCGAGGCTATTGGTCTTCCGTACGAATGGAAGAAGGCGGCCGAAACGGCGAGACGGAACGGCCGGAACGATTGGGCGACATGGCTCGAAAGGGGACGTGTATGATTATTCGAAAGCGCGGCGCGGCGCTTCTGGCGCTCGCATGCATTCTCGGGATCTCATGCTCGAAGGCTCCGCAGAAGAACCCCTCGCAGGACCGCGCGGAGATCGAACGGCTCGTCGGCAACTCGATAACGTGGGCGATCCACAAGAACACCGACACGCTTTTCGGCTCGGTCGCGCAGGATTCGGCATTCTTCATCTTCCATCCCGATTCAGCGAGCACGATCGTGGGATTCGAGGCGTTCAAGAAGATGGTGAACGAGGTTTTCATGCAGGACGCCTTCAAGGCGACCGGCTCTTCGATACGCGACATGCGAATCGACATCTCGAAATCGGGGGACGTTGCGTGGTATTCGGCGATCCTGGACGATTTCGGGGAATGGGACGGGAAGCCGTACGCGTGGCGGAATACCCGATGGACGGGCGTCCTGGAGCGGCGCGACGGGAAATGGGTGATCGTTCAGATGCATTTCTCCTTCGCGAAGTGAGCGGGTCTCACGAAAGGAACGGTTCGATGAAGATAACGGCTTTCAACGGGAGCCCCAAGGCGGGGCGCGGGAACACGCATGTCATGGTGGACGCTTTCCTCGCGGGGGCGCGCTCGGCGGGAGCCGAGACGGAGAACGTCTTCCTCGCGAAGAAGAAGATAGGTCCGTGCACGGCCTGCAACGCGTGCTGGCTGAAGACGCCGGGACAATGCTCCCAGCGCGACGATATGGACGAGCTTCTCGAAAAAGTGATCGCCTCGGACGTCGTCGTGTTCGCGACGCCGGTATACGTCGATAACGTCACCGGGATCATGAAGAACTTCATGGACCGTCTCATCCCGATCGGAGATCCGCATTGGGAGAAGGACGGGAACGGCGAGTGCCGCCACGTGATGCGGAACGCGAAACCGCGAAAGATCGCCGTCATATCGAATTGCGGGTTCCCGCAGCAGAGCCATTTCCAGGTGCTGCGCCTCTTCTTCAGAAGGGTGGCGCGCAACATCAGCGCCGAGCTGATCGCGGAAGTGTACCGGGACGGCGGCGGAGTGCTGACCGCTCCCGCGGCCGAGCTGCAGCCGCTGATAGCGGGGTACAAGCTGCTCGTCGAGAAAGCGGGACGCGAGACGGCGGAGCGCTCCCGGCTCTCGGAGGATACGATCGCCGCCCTCGAACGGCCGCTTCTTCCCGCGCGAAACTACGTCGACGACTACATGAGCTACGTCAACAAGAGGTGCGACGATATCCTGTCGAAGCGAGGTGGCTAGATGCGCGCCTTGATTGCCACGCTTGCCGGATTGCTATTTCTCATCCACTCGTCCTGCTCGACCATGAGAGCGATGCCGGAAACCGACTATGAAGCAGCGGATCCGGCAGGAAACAAGATGCACAAACTCACGACGACAGATGGGCGTGTCTACGAGTTCAAGAAATTCGCCGTGACGGACAGCGCGCTTGTCATCCTCGAAGTGACATCATTTGGAAGGAGTAGTTGGTCCGATGACATGAGCAGAATCAAAACGCCGGTCGTCATTCCGTGGGTCGAAATCCAATCCCTCGAGAGGGCCGAGCGTTCGAATCTCAAGACGGCGATTGCGATCACGGCCGGCGTGGTCGTGGTGGGGGGCATTGTCTATACTGCGCTGGCAATACGGGCCATCTCTCTGGGGCTCGGGAGTCTTTAACGAGCGCTCGAACGGCAAGGGGGTTTTGATGCGCAAATGCATGGGGCTCTTATCGGTTGTCGCGTTGGTTGCTATGACCGGCATCGCCATGGCGGCGGGCGTGGATACGCTCCGGATCGGGACGGAGCATATCGCCGGCGCCGAGAAGATCGTCGGGCTCGAGTTCACTCAAGCCGAGCGGGACTCGATGCTGCAGGATCTGATCGACAACCTGAAGAGCTATCTGGCGCTCAGAGCGGTCGAGATTCCGAACTCGATACCGCCCGCGATGGAGTTCAATCCGATTCCCGTCGGCTTCACAGTCGAGAAGGAGGTACGGCGCTTCGTCGCGAGCAAGGCGCGGAAGCTCGAGAGACCGGCGAATCTCGAGGAGCTCGCGTTCTGGCCCGTCCGCGATCTCGCCGAGCTCGTTCGCACGAAGAAGGTCAGCTCGACGGAGCTCACGAAGATGTACCTCGAGCGCCTCAAGGAATACGGTCCCGAAGCTCGAGTGCGTGATCACGCTCACCGAGGAGCGCGCGCTTGCGCGCGCGAAGCAGGCCGACGAAGAGATCGCGAAGGGCAAGTACCGTGGCCTCCTGCACGGAATTCCGTACGGCGCGAAGGATCTCCTCGCGGTCAAGGGCTACAAGACGACGTGGGGCGCGATGCCGTACAAGGATCAGACGATCGACGAGGACGCGACGGTGATCAGGAAGCTCGACGACGCGGGCGCCGTGCTCGTCGCGAAGCTCACCATGGGCGCCCTCGCGTGGGGGGACGTCTGGTACGGCGGCATGACGCGCAACCCGTGGAACCTCGAGCAGGGATCGAGCGGCTCGTCGGCCGGCTCGGCCTCGGCGACGGCGGCGGGGCTCGTCGCGTTCGCCATCGGGACCGAGACGTGGGGCTCGATCGTCTCCCCGTCGACGCGATGCGGCACGACGGGGCTCAGGCCGACGTACGGGCGCGTGAGCCGCACGGGCGCGATGGCGCTCAGCTGGTCGATGGACAAGATCGGGCCGATCTGCCGCACGGTCGAGGACTGCGCGATCGTGTTCGACGCGATACGCGGCGCGGACGGGATCGACCAGACGCTGATCGACGCGCCGTTCAATTACAGTCCCAGGATCGATATCAAGAAGCTCAAGATCGGCTATCTGAAGAAGCTCTTCGACGAGAAATACGAGAACAGCGCGGCCGACGCCGCCGTGCTCGCGAAGCTCCGCGAGCTCGGCTGCGAGCTCGTGCCCGTCGAGCTCCCCGACTACCCGGTCGACGCGATCTCGTTCATCCTGAGCGCCGAGGCCGCGTCCGCTTTCGACGAGCTCACGCGCTCGGGCCGCGACGATCTCATGGTGCGGCAGACGCGGGACGCCTGGCCGAACGTTTTTCGCGCCTCGCGGCTCATCCCCGCCGTCGAATACATTCAGGCGAACCGCCTGCGCTATCTCATTATTCAGGATATGCAGAAGCTCGGCGTGGACGTGTGGCTGTCTCCGTCGTTCGGCGGAAGCAACCTGCTCCTGACGAATCTCACGGGGCACCCGTGCGTCGTGCTCCCGAACGGCTTCGACGAGAAAGGAAGCCCCACGAGCGTCACGTTCATGGGAAAGCTCTTCGGCGAGGCGGAGCTCCTCGCCGTCGCCAAGGCGTATCAGGACGCGACAGATTATCACCTGAAGCATCCGCCGCTTTTTCGGTGACCGGGCTGGAGTATGGAGGAGAAATGACGAATCGAAAGGATAGGTCGAACCTCTGGCTCTCCGTGCCGGCGGCCGATTACGAGGGGCACATGGGAAGCCCCGGCGTGCGGCAGCTCGAGTTCCTGAGCCGCGTCTTCGGCGAGCTCGTGCGCGAGTTCGAGCCGGAGTCGCTGCTTCTCCTCGGCTGCGCGACGGGAAACGGGCTCGAACGTATCGAGCGCAGGCGCGTGCGCAGGCTCGTCGGCCTCGACATCAATCCGGAGTATCTTGAAATATGCCGGAAGCGGCACGCGGAGAATATCCCCGGACTCGAGCTCGTCTGCGCGGACTTCGCTTCGTTCGATCTCGAGGCCGATTCGATCGACTTCGTCCATGCGGCGCTCTTTTTCGAGTACGTCGATCCGGCCGCGGCGGTCGCGAAGATATCGAAATGGCTGAAGCCGGGCGGCACGCTCGCCGTCGTGCTGCAGCTGCCGCACGGTTCCGGCGGCAACGTCTCGGAGACGGAATTCGAGGGCGTGAAAATACTCGAACCGGCCATTCGTCTGGTCGATCCGGCGCTCTTCGGACGCCTCGTTCGCGAGAATGGATTTGCCGAAGCGAGATCCGCGCGGGAAACGCTCGCGAGCGGAAAAGAGTTCTTCCTGGGTGTGTACCGTCTTGAAAGCGCGCAAAGATAAGCTGATTCTGTTCAACAAGCCGTTTCGTGTGCTCTGCCAGTTCAGCGCGGAGCGCCCCGGGAGGAGCACGCTCGCCGACTATATCCGCGTTCCCGGAGTGTATCCGGCGGGGAGGCTCGATTACGACAGCGAGGGCCTCCTGCTTCTGACGGACTCGGGCGCCCTGCAGCATCTCATCACCGATCCCCGGCGCAAGACGGAGAAAACGTATCTCGTGCAGGTAGAGGGCTCGCCCGGGCCGGACGCGCTCGATCGCCTGCGGCGCGGCCTGCGCCTTCAGGACGGCGTGACGCTGCCGGCGAAGGCGCGCCTCGTCGAGTCTCCGGAAATATGGCCGCGCGTGCCGGCCATACGATATCGAAAGAGTATTCCGACGGCGTGGCTCGAGATCACGATCGCGGAGGGACGCAACAGGCAGGTGCGGCGAATGACGGCGGCGGTCGGTCTTCCGGCGCTCCGTCTGATCCGCGTCCGCGTCGGCCGATGGGATCTGGGCGATCTCGAGCCGGGTACGTGGAAAGAGATCGAGGCCCCCGCCCCGGAGAAATCGAAATGAAAGCGATGGTGCTGCAAGGAATCGCGAGCTTCGAGGATAATCCGGCGCCTCTCGCGTTGAAGGATCTGCCCGAACCCGTCCCGGGGGACGGCGAGATCCTCGTCAAGGTATCCGCGTGCGGCGTCTGCCATACGGAGCTGGACGAGATCGAAGGGAGAACGCCGCCGCCCCGCCTGCCGGTCGTTCCCGGGCATCAGGTCGTCGGGCGCGTGGCGGGCGCGGGCCGCGCCGCGAAGAAATTCCGCTCCGGCGATCGCGTCGGCGTCGCATGGATCTACTCGGCGTGCGGGACATGCGCGTTCTGTCGCTCGGGACGCGAGAACCTCTGTCCCGATTTCCGCGCGACCGGCCGCGACGCGAACGGCGGCTACGCGGAGTACATGACGGTGAGCGAGGATTTCGCGTACCTCATCCCCGCGGTCTTCGCGGACGCCCAGGCGGCGCCGCTTCTCTGCGCGGGAGCGGTCGGCTACCGATCGCTCCGCCTCGCGAACCTCGAGAACGGACGGAGCTTCGGGCTCGCCGGGTTCGGCGCCTCCGCGCATCTCGTTCTCATGATGGCCCGGCGCCGGTATCCGGATTCGCGCGTGTTCGTCTTTTCGCGAAGTCCTCAGGAACGCGCCTTCGCGACTGAGCTCGGCGCCGCATGGGCGGGGGATATCGGTGAGGACGCTCCGGAGCCGCTCGCGGCCGTCATCGATACGACTCCGGCGTGGAAGCCGGTCGTCGAGGCGCTGAAGAGCCTTGCGCCCGGTGGCCGTCTCGTGATAAACGCGATACGCAAGGAAGAGCGGGACAAAGACTGGCTGCTCCGGCTCGATTATCGCGACTCATCTCTGGATGGAGCGCGAGATCAAAAGCGTTGCCAACGTGACGCGCGCCGACGTGCGAGACTTTCTCGATCTCGCCGCGGAGATTCCGATTGTGCCGGAAATCGAGGAATTCTCCCTGGGGGACGCGAACAAGGCGCTCCTCGAGCTCAAGGAAAGAAAGATTCGAGGCGCGAAGGTTCTTGTGATCGGGGGACGATGAACCATTCGCCCGCGGCCACGCTCGGCCGCCGCGAGGGGAATTCTCCTTGTTTACATTCGAAGCCTCGTTGCGGCATGGAGTTTGCTGATTATTTCGCCCGTCAGGCGGCTCGAGGCGGCGTCATCGATTCGCGGGAAGGTGCTTGGCGATGGAAATCAAAGGACTCGTGATTCAGGCTCGCAAGGAGTTCGTCGAGGAGCTCTTCGGCAAGGACGCCTGGCAGAAAGTCCTTGGCGCCCTGCCGCCGGAAGATGTCAAAACGCTCGGCGATCTGATCCTGACGGCGAAATGGTATCCGTTCGAGCTCGGCGAACGCCTCGATCGGGCCATCGTCAACGTGCTCGGAGGAGGCAAGGAGAAGATCTTCGAGGAGATCGGCGCGAAATCGGCTCAGCGGAGCCTGCTCAAGGTCCACAGGTCGTTTCTCACTCCCGGCGATCCGCAGGCGTTCATGAAGAAGTCCGACGTCATCTATAAATTCTACTACGATACCGGCCACCGCGAATACGCGCAGACCGGTCCGACCTCGGGCGTCGTGACGACCCATGAGGCCAAGACGTTTTCGGTCCCCGATTGTCTCACCGTTCTCGGATGGTACAAGGAAGCGCTCGGGATGTGCGGCGCGCGGAACGTCGAGGGCGTCGAGGAAGAGTGCCGCGCGAAAGGCGGATCCTGCTGCCGTTACCGGTTCAAGTGGAGCATGTAGGAGATCGCGCGTCTCGCGCCGCCGCTAACGCGCGAACTCGATCCGGTCCAGTTCTCCCCATTCGATCTCGATCTCTTTTGCCCCGTTCGTCTTGACGTATATTCCGTTGTTGTCGTCGTCGACGTCGTTCGAGTCGCGCAGCTTGAAGCTGCGGCCGTCCCACAGTGTCACCGTGGCCGCGTGAAATCCGACCGGCTTGATCTCTTTGACGTTTCCGAGCTCGATATCGAACGCGAGCTCGCGATATTCGCCGTCGAGGATTTCCCACGTGAACTCCTCGTCGTCGTCCCAACGGATCTCGCCGGTGTATTTCGTGCCGTCGTCGGCGTATACGGTGCCTTCGAGGCGCTTGCCGCCGTCGAAGCGGTCATACGCGAGGGGCGCGGGCGGCGCCTTGAACTCGAGCTTTTCGAACTCGTCCCAATCCGCCGTGATCTGACCGATCGCGGGATCGTAGACGGCGACGCCGCGATTCGAGTCGTCGACGTCGTTCGTTTCGCGGAGAACGATCCGGTCGCCGTTCGCCAGGGTCACCGTGGCTCCGCTGGAATTGCGGCGTTCGATCGTCTTGATCTTGCCGAATGCGATCTTCCGCGTGTGATCCTTGTATTCGCCGTCGAGCACGTCGGTCGTGAAGAGCTCGTCCGAGTCCCAGCTCACCCAGCCCGTGTACTCGTCGCCGTGCCTCGTCGTCATCGTCCCGTAGAGACGCTCGCCGAATTCCGACTTCAAGTCCGCAGGTCCCTGAAACAGCTCGACGCTCTCGATTTCATCCCATTCGAACTCGATCTCGCCTTCCTTCGAATCCTCGATGACGACTCCGCGGATCTCGTCCCCGATGTCGGTCGACCCGCCCTCGAGGCGGACCTGCTCGCCCGACTTGAGCGTCAGTCGCACGGCGT
The DNA here is from genome assembly GCA_963846325.1 of uncultured bacterium. Classification (GTDB taxonomy): domain Bacteria; phylum Krumholzibacteriota; class Krumholzibacteriia; order Krumholzibacteriales; family Krumholzibacteriaceae; genus SSS58A. The sequence goes on along the minus strand of CAWJVO010000014.1, from coordinate 84,811 downwards.
CGCCGCGGAGCGGCTCGATCGTCTTGATGTGGCCGAAGCAGATGCCCGATTGCACGTTATCGTCGCTTTCCCAGTCCCAGCGCTCTCCGATCGTGATGCCGAAGACCCGGACTCTTTCGTGGCGCCGTCCGGTCTGGCGGCTTCGATGTATCTCCTTGTTGCCGTTGAGGATATCGTTCCAGGAGGCCTCGTTCTTGTCCCACCGGATGAGCCCCTCGTAGACGTCTCCGTCGGCGGTGGTGAGCTTCCCGTACAGCCTGCCGCCGCTGTCGGCGAAAGCCGTTGAAGCTATTGCAATTATGAAAATCGCGACGCATGCCGAAATGGCGCTTCGTTTCATGCCGGCTAACCTCCGTGATTGTGAGAGACCATGCCGTTTATACGCGCCGGCGACGCGAATGGTTGCGGCGGAAGGCGAATAAATGCAACAATCCGGGCGCGGCGTACGTTCTTCGAGGAGAAGGGAGGACACGAAAATGCAGCAACACATCACGGTTGTCGGCGCGCTCAGGATCGGTTCCGCCATAATGGGGATCCTGATCGCCGGGCTCATCGCCCTGTTCCTGATAGGTCCCGGGATCATCGCCCAATGTGTCGACGGTGACGGCGAGGCGCTCGTGATTCTCACGGCGATCGCGCTGCCGCTCATGTTTTTCTTCGTGCTGTTTGCCGTGCTCGACATCGTCGGAGGCATCGGGGTCCTGAAGCGCAAGAACTGGGCTCGATACCTCGTCATGATTCATTCCGTTCTCGATCTGTTCAATTTCCCGATCGGCACCGCGCTCGGCATCTACTGTATCTGGGTGCTCGCCCATGGCGAGACCGCGCGGCTGTTCACGCAGCGCGCAGGCGAATAGCCGGTTGAACGATGAGAATGCCTGACACGCGCGACGGCGGAGGCAGGAGCGGCTGGACGATCTTCGCGATCGTTCTGTCCGTCTCCGCCGTGCTCGCGTACATCTATTCTCGGCAGGTGGGAAGCCCCTATCTCACGGAACGGCTCGAGCTCCACGATCAAATCCTGCGGGGAACCGCGGAGTCGCCGTACCGGTATCGCGTTCTCGCGCCGTTCGTCGCGGAGGCGCTCACGCGCGCTCTCGGCGCGGCGCTCCCCGGCGATCGGGCGTTTCTCCTCGCGTACGCGATCTTCGATCTTGCGGCGATATTTTTCCTGCTCGGCATTCTGTACCGGTATCTGAGGGCGTGGTTCTCGAGCGAGCAAGCCCTCATCGGCGTGCTGTTCGCCGCCGCCACGATGCCGATGGCGCTCAGGGATCACTATTTCCAGCCATGGAGCGTTCTCGAGGCGGGACTCTTCGCCGCGGGGCTTCTCTGCGTCCGCGACAAACGTTATCGGCTGCTCGGGCTCGTCGTCGCGCTCGCGTCGCTCAACAGGGAGACGGCCGTCTTCATTCCACTCGCGTTTCTCTGCGCGGTCGTCGGAGCGAACGGAGAGGATGGAGCGAATCGTCCGTCCGGCGCGAAGGCGGCGCTCCTCTTCGGGGGCTGCGCCGCGATATGGGCCGCGATCTTCTTCGGCCTGAGAGCGCTCCTCGGAGACGCGCCTCGTGTCGTGACGGTCGAGGAGCTGCTCGCCCGCAATACGTACGCGCCGGCGATCTTACGTTCCGCCATGCGCGTCGCGCTCATTTTCGGCGCGTTCTGGCTATTCGCCGTCGCCGGATTCCGGCGGGCTCCCGGATTCGTGCGGCGGACCGCGCTCCTCGCTCCTCCGTATCTCGCCGCGATCGCCATATGGGGCATATGGCACGAGGTGCGGCTTTTCATGCCGCTCTACGCGATCGTCATTCCCCTCGGGCTTTCGTTCCTGTACCGCGGGCGCGACGCTTCGCCCCGTTCCGATTCCTGAGAGGCGCCGCGGGATTGATCATCACTTCAGCAGTACCATCTTCCGCGTTATCGCATTCTTCCCGGCAGTGAGCCTATAGAAATATACACCCGAGCTCATATCCCTCCCGGCCGCATCCTTCCCTTCCCATCTTATCGAATGGGACCCCGCCCTCTGCTCGCAATCTACAACACACGCAACCCTCCTGCCGGCGGAATCATAGATCTCGAGTTTCACCCGAGCCATCTCGGGAAGTTGGTACTGCATCATCGTCGAGGAATTGAATGGATTGGGATAGTTCTGCAGGAGCGCGAGCTCCAGAGGAGGAAGCGAGATCGCCTCGCTCTCGAAGAGAAGCCTCCGCTCTCCGCCCACCTCGATGTCAATGCGGTAGCGGTACGTGACTCCCGGCTGGCATGTCTCGTCGGAATAGGTGAACGAGAGGCCGTCTCTCTTGAGAGCCGGATCGATGAGCTCCTCAAAGCCCCCTCCCGAGGAGCGAAGCACTATAAACATCGCATCGGGATCGATCTCGGCGAGACGCCACTCGACGATGATCCGCGAGCCCTGCGCATGAACCGCAGAGCTCTGGAGAAGCGTCGCCACGGTCTCGCCGGTCCCCGTGACGCGCATCGCATACACCTTTCCACTCGAGCCCTCACGCAGATCGCGCCAACTTATGATCGCCCCATTCTCGCCGTTAGATGTAATCTGAGGGTAGTACTGACCCCCGGCTGCCCGGCAGACCGAAACAGCCGTGTCGGCCCACAGGATGTTTCCCCCGGCATCCACGCGCTGGCAGAAAATATCCCAGGATGTTGCACTCTCCTTACCCTCCTGCCATGTTATGATCGCCCCTCCGACAGAATCGCTGATTAGCATCGGCGCTCCCCAAGTGGATCCCGTTTCCGCGGGTCCCTCTCGAATCATGATGCCGTCGCCCCGCCACTTCACCACCCCATCCGAACCCACGCTCTGTCCATAGATATCATCGCGGCCATCGCGGCTATCGAGCCAGGCAATGATGGCTCCGCCAGAATCATCTGGAACCAGATAGGGCTCTACCTGATCCTCTGCAGCCTCGCAGATGGCCACCCCTCTATACGCCCATTGAATAGTCCCCGAGGCATTGAAGCGCTGAGCGTAGATATCATACTGGCCATTGCCATCGTCATACCAGACGACAATACCCCCGCCCTGTCCATCGGGAACGCACTCCAGAGTCCATTTTTGAAAATCAGGCAGGTTTATCGGTGCACCTGCGGCTTCCCACAGCGAATTTCCGTTTCCGTCCAACCGCTGAGCGTAAATGTACGGACTCATGAAACCGTATCTCTCATCATGCCAGACGAGAATCACGCCCCCGGATGTATCGGAAATGATCCTTGGCCAATCCTGCCAATTCAATGTTGGGCAGACCCGGACTCCTTCTTCCGTCCAGAGAAGGTTCCCATTCCCATCAAGCTTCTGACAATAGATCTGCCCATACCCATGGCGGTCATCTCTCCATGCGAGGTAGTAGTTCCCCTGTTCGTCCGGTATGATCAAAGGCATATACTGCGGAGCAACATTTGGGCATACGGACACTCCATTGGTCGTCCAGAGAATGTTTCCGTTGCCATCAACACGCTGTGCATAGACTTGATAATACTCTTCGCTCCGTTCATCACGCCACGCTATGATCACTCCCCCGGCACCATCTTGAATTATCTCCGGATCCTGTTGACCCCCCGACACTATGGAGATGGGCACACCGGTAGATGCCCAAAGAAGATTGCCGTCCCTATCAATGCGCTGTGTATAGACGTCATAATCGTAGGAGATCCCCGAGCGGATTTCACTCCATACGATGAACGCCCCCCCTGCGCCATCCGGTGTCATGCAAGTATACCACTGATCCCCCGATGAGGAGCATATTGAAACGCCATCCTTTATCCATTCAGCGTGCTCGTTGGAACCTCCGATCAGGATTACAGAATTGAATGCAAGAATGGCAGATATTAAGGCGATGGCAATTGCACATTTGCAGCCGAAATTCAGCATGCTGCATCCTCCAATGCCGGGAGTCTCGACTATTTCCATGCTGCATCTTAATTGTATGGCAACTCGGGGATTTTATCAATGCAATTATTCCAATATGGTGGTTGACAGTTCAGAGCTGATTGTGCTGAAATGCGACTGAGGCTCAATCTGAACATCAAAAATCTTGGTGGAAACGAACCATTGGAAGCTGGTGGCCTATCGGCCCATCGATGGTCCGTCCAAAGGAGGCCAGAAGATGTCTAAGATGTCGGTCTTCTTGCTGAAGTCATTCTCGGCAGTCGCTCTGCTTATCACTGCCATAACTGCAGGTGGGTTATCTGGCATGGCATTCGATAGTGAGATAAGGACATCGCCGGGACCAAGCCCCGGTATTGTCTTGGTGACATGCCAGGAATACCGAGGACAACCAAGCACATTCTCCAGCGTAAATAATGAAATAAGAACACAGCTCGGAGAGAACACCCTTTCCAGTCTCAAGGATTTCGGCCTCGATAAGTTGCAAGTGGTCTCCACGCGAGCCAACACGTGCACGTACGCTCTCATGTTCAATTCTGTTGGCCGGGAAAACGACATCATTCAATACTTGAAATCCATGCCCCAGGTGATTGAGGCGAAGAGGGATTACCCTATTACATTCCTTATTGAGCCGAACGACTACCACTATCAACCCGATTCTACGGACACCCTCGGCCACTGGGTTCCTTATGATATGAACACTTATAAAAATAACAGCAGACCGTTGAGAGTATGTTCGCGCGATTACCAGACTTGTTGCTGTGAAGCGCCTTGCGATTCCACTTTTTGGGGTACATACCAAACAAAGGATTCAATACATGTGGGCGACCAATGGTACCTCCAGCGCGCACAGGTAAACAAAGCATGGGACATCGATAGGGGAGAGAGTTCGGTAAAGATACTCGTCATCGATTCGGGAATCGACGCTATGCATCCCGACCTGAGCGCGAATATCTGGGACAACTCGAGTCTTGATCCCGTGGGAGACGCCGATCACGATGGAATGCCGGGTGGTGGATATGGATTTGCCAGCGCACGTGTGAATAGGGATATAGATGGGGATGGCTTGATGCTATGGGGAACTGGGGGAATTAATGGCGAGTGCGATTGTGGGCCGGATGGCGATTATGGCTTCGGGCCGAATGGGATTGATGACGATCCTTCTGGGCCAGGGGGAGGGGATGATCACCCGGGAGGCGGAAGCAATGATCCGTGGGAAGATAACATTGCCCCGCAATTCTTCAACGACGATCGAGATGACATCGTTTTCATGAAAAACGATGACGATGCGAATGGATATCCCGACGATACCCATGGTGTCAATCTCTATGATCCAGTTCAGGATTATGGCCTTAGCGGTGTGCCCGATGGATTGCCGGGTGTCAAGGGCTGGGGAGATGAGGACCTTGACAAGGACGGAGGCAAACATTTCAACGACCCAGATGTAGCGGTGGCCGATTTTGACGGCGACGGAATTCCGCTGTGTGGCGCTAATGACACTTGCGATGCCGGCCTCGATGGAGACTATGGGTTCGGACCAAATGGAATTGATGATACTCCGCGAGGCCCAGAGGGTGGTGATGATGTGGCGTCCGCTTGGGCCGACAACCTAAGAGGCCCTGGCTCGCTGCACCCAGAGCTGGAGTTCGATGATGACATGCATGACGTTTATTTCTTGCGGTTCGACAATGAGGAAGACGGCAATCCCTTGGGCGGACCCTTCGACGACAGTTGCCCCAAAGCTTTCGGCTGCCACGGAACGCAGATGGCCGGAATCATCGGCGCGGAAACGAATAACACCATAGGTGTGGCAGGCTATGCATGGAATTGCAGTTTGATTTCGGCGAAGATCGCCATCGGGGGACCGGAGAATGAATACGCATCGAGACCTTACGTAGCGCTCGAGAGGCTTGTCGAAGCTATCGATTATGGTATAGAAAAAGAGGTTGATATCATAAACATGAGTCTTGGCAACTACTCCGACGAGAACGGTAACTTCCTGAATGATAGCACCCTCCAGGCAAAGATAACGGAGGCGTACAATGACGGCATCGTCATCGTGGCGGGGGCCGGCAATAGGGATACAACCCTTTACACATACCCTGCCTCATTGAACAATGTGATTTCGGCGAGCGGCGCCAACAGGTTTGAATTCAAAGCGGTGAACGTTAACTACAACGATAAGGTCGATGTCTGCGCTCCCATAGGGGATTGGGATGGCGAGCTCGATGGCGGCCGGGGTGCCGATTGCATGACGACTGCATACACGAACAATCCGCATACATTGTTCCCTACTGAAAGCTGCGATTTTCACTGCCATGGATATGCTGCTTCTCCGCTCCAGACATCGGGAGCAACAGCCGAAGTGTCGGGTCTTTCTGCTCTGCTCGTCTCGCTCTATCCCAAATCGATGATGCAAGACATAATGGGTGCACAGTACTCCCCCGCAGCATATGTAGATTTCATTGAGAGCCAAATTAAAAGAGGCTGCGTGGCGATGACTGACGAGAGTCATTTCGCAGAAGGCAAACTGGGCGCTGGTCGGATAAACGCCTATCGCTCTATGACGCAATGGGGTCGTATCAGGAATGACACGACATGGGCGAGATTCGCATACGTATCGGCGGATCTAAAGATCGATGCGGGAAAAACCCTAACCATTGAGCCTGGGACGGTCATCTACTTCGCCCCTGACGACAATGACAACCAGTATGACCCGACTGTTCTCGAGTTCCGTGTTGAAGGAGAGCTAATTGCCGAGGGAACTGTCTCAAACCCGATCGAATTCAAGTCACTCTCCGAGAATCCCCAGCCGGGTGATTGGGCGGGCATCCAGGTCTTCGGCAACACGGGGAGTGCTTCGCTGTCCTATTGCAACGTCTCGGATGCTTACCACGGCATCAAATCATACAGGCCGGTGCAGATAGCTCACAGCAATTTCGCGAATTGTGAGGTTCATGGGATATATCTTGAGGGATCCGGTGCCAATGGATCCCAGATCAGCTCATGCACTGCCAATGGAAACGGCTCGTGCGGGATAATGTTCAACGATTGTGATAACGTGACTGTCGGCAGCTCCGAAGCCAACAGCAACTATCATGGGGTCTGGCTGACGAGCTCGAATCCGGGTGCCGTGAACTATACGAGCGCGAAGTACAATACATCCAATGGGATAAGGGCGGATAACTGCTATTACGATTTCAGCCATTGCTACGTGGAGGACAATGATCAACAGGGCATGTATCTGACCAATACACGGGGCACTATCTCGAACTGCAAGATTTGGAAGAATTCAGCAAACGGCATTTACTGCGTGGGATCCACATGCGATCCGGCGGTAGATCATTCCAAGATAGAGCAGAACCAGGTGGGTGTGAGAGTTGCATCGGGCGGTTGTCCCAAATTGGGGGATATAGATCTTGATTGGGGACAGAACAATTCGATATTCAATCAGCCGACGTATGTTTATGCGTCGCCCAGTTATGTATTAATGGCTGAGAATTGTTGGTGGGGTACCGCTCCGGGGACTGCCCCCGATCCGAATAAGTTCAAGGGGAACGTGGATTATTTCCCGTACCTTAGCAGCGATCCCGTGCAATACCTGGCTTCGATGAAGCCGGAGATATCAAATGAGGCATCGACTTCGTTTTCTCTCGCCCAGAATAGTCCCAATCCGGTACCGGTTGCAGCTGCGACGATTATTCGATACTCCATCCCGCGCGGTACAGAGAGGGTTACTCTCACCGTTTATGACGTTAGCGGGAGGAAAGTAAAGACGCTTGTTAACGATGTGGTGAACGGCGGTGAGTATTCCACTACCTGGGATTGTCGAAACCAGAAAGGGAGCCGGGTCGTTCCCGGCATATATTTCTATCGCTTGTCAGTGGGCAACAAGTTTCTCACAAAGAAGATTGTGTTGATACAAAATTGAGAGGAGTGAATCGTCATGAAGAGATCATTGATTGCGTTTGTTCTTACGGTTGCTCTGGTGGCGGTCGCGCCTGCTCAAGCGCGGAAGACTGTTTTGTCTCCGAATAAGATTAGCGCGATCGCTTCGCCGGTGGACAAGCTGGATTCGAGGCTGTTGATCCATTTTGAATTACCCAAGGAAATACTTGATGAAGGGGCAATTGTGGATTTCGCCACTCTTCATATCAAGGCGCAAGTGAGCGATGCCGCGATGGCGCAAATTGATGTCTTTGCCGTAGCGACAAATTGGCAAAGCACTGCATCGGTTTCATGGGATCGCCCCTGGACCAAGGCGGGAGGAGATATCGTCGCGGAGGCGGAGCCGAGCATCTATTCCTTGAAGAGTGAGTCCGGCTTGAAGGAAATGAAAATCGATGTCACGGAAATGGTTCGATCCTGGAAAGCTGGGAAGATCGCTAATAACGGCATTCTCTTGACGATATCGAAGGATGACCTGTTGATCGTCAAGCCCAGTGTAGCATTCAATCTTGATGATATTGCCATGCGGGTGTTCTATAGCATGGAGTACAAGTAGATAGAGATAGATTCCCAGGCAAGCTGCGCATTCTTCTCGGCAAGAAACTCAATCGACTTGGTCGACTTGATCAATTTGCGCCTTGCGCGCGGCGACGATGTGCCGCACAATAACCCTCGAGTTCTTTTTGCGTCGGTGCGTTCACGGACCCTGGAAGGAGGCCGCTCATGACGGCTAATATCGGAACGGTCGATCGGGCGATCAGATTCCTTCTGGCCTTCGTCGCGATCATTCTCCTCGTGACCGGGCGCGTGCATGGCGCTCTTGCGGTCATCGTCGGCGTCGTCGGGCTCGCGCTCCTGATCACGGCGTTCGTCAGGTTCTGCCCGCTCTATCCGCTTCTGAAGATATCGACGGTGAAAAAGGCGAAGTAGGCGAACGCGGATTTCCGGTGGGCCGATCATGCCGATCAAGCTGGTTGCCGCGGCTATCATTATCTCGAAAGGGAAGGTGCTCCTCGCCCGGCGGAAGCAGGGAGACCGCCATCAGGGCTTCTGGGAGTTTCCGGGCGGGGCCGTCGAACCGGGGGAGACGCTCGAGGAATGTCTCTCGCGCGAGCTGATGGAAGAGCTCGGCGTCGCGGCGACGGTGGCGGAGGTGATCGCCCGGAACGAATGCCGCTCCAAGCGCGGCTCGCTGGACCTCGTGGCGCTCCGCGCGCGCGTCGCGTCGGAGGAGTTCCGTTTGACGGCGCACGACGCGATCGAATGGGTGGACCCCCGAGACCTCGAACGGTACAAGCTCACTCCCGCGGACCTGCCGATCGCCGCGGCGCTCAGGGAGAGGACGGATCTGTTTCAACCATGAAGGCTATCGTTCTGAAACGCGGCCGCGAAAAATCTCTGATGCGCAGGCATCCGTGGATATTCTCCGGCGCGATCGCCCGGATCGAGGGCAATCCCCGCGCGGGAGAGACCGTCGACATTCTCACGGCCGAAGGCGCGCTCCTCGGCCGCGGCGCCTATTCGCCGAAGTCCCAGATGACGGCGCGGGTCTGGACCTTCGATCCGCAGGAGGAGGTGTCGCCGGAGTTCTTCGCCGGGCGTATCGCGCGGGTCGCGGAATCGAGAGGGGCGCTCGTCGCGGGCGAGGGGCCTCCGGGGGTGCGCCTCGTCAACGCCGAGTCGGACGGACTGCCGGGCATCGTCGTCGACCGGTACGGCGAGTATCTCGTTGTCCAGTTCCTGACGACGGGGGCCGAGTACTGGAAAGCGGCGATCGTTGAAGCGCTCTCGCGGCTCGAGGGCGTCGCGGGAGTCTACGAGCGCTCCGACGCCGACGTGCGCGAGAAGGAGGGGCTTCCGAAGCTCGCGGGCGTTCTCGCCGGAGCCGAGCCGCCCGATCTCGTCGAGATCCGGGAGGGGCCGTGCCGCTTCCTCGTGGATATCAAGCGCGGGCATAAGACCGGATTCTATCTCGACCAGCGCGAGAACCGGGCCACGATCGCCGAGTTCGCGCGAGGGGCGGCGATGCTCAACTGCTTCTCCTACACGGGCGGATTCGGGATCGCGGCGCTCGCCGCGGGAGCGATCGCGGCGACGAACGTCGACTCGTCCGCTCCGGCGCTCGATCTCGCCATGCGGAACGCGGAGCTCAACGGCATCGACGCGTCGACGATCGAGAACGTCGAGGGGGACGCCTTCGCCGTCATGCGGAAATGGCGCGACGAGGGCCGCGTATTCGATCTCGTCGTTCTCGATCCGCCGAAGTTCGCCGAATCGAAATCGCAGCTCGCGCGGGCGAGCCGCGGATACAAGGACATCAACTGGCTCGCCTTCAGGCTGCTCGCTCCCGGCGGGATACTGTTCACCTTCTCGTGCTCCGGGCTCATGAGCCCCGAGCTCTTCCAGAAGATCGTCTCGGACGCGGCGCTCGACGCGGGATGCGAGGCGCAGATCGTCAGGCGTCTCGGGCAGGCGTCCGATCATCCGACGCTTCTGAGCTTTCCCGAGAGCAGCTACCTCAAGGGATTCGTCTGCAGGGTCGTGAGCTGAGCGTTTCGACGGTGATGAATCGATGAGAACAAAACTGCTCGTGCTCATATGCGCGATGGCGCTCGCCGCTCTTTCGGCTCTTCTCTTGTCCGGCGCGGCCCGGGCGGGAGATCCGCAGAAGCGCTGGGTCTACATCTCGAGCAACCTCTACGTCGACGAGAACGTTCAAAAGGTGGAAGACGTTCTCCGGCGTGCGCGCGCGGCGGATTACACCGGCGTACTTTTCTCCGACACAAAGACGCTCACGTGGCCGCTTCTTCCCGAGCCGGAGCGCTGGAAGAAAAACGCGGCGAAGGTGCGCGCGGCGGCGACGAAGCTCGGGCTCGAGCTTGTCGTCTGCGTCTTTCCATTCGGCTACGGCGGGCCTTTTCTCGCGCACGATCCCAACCTCGCCGCGGGGCTGCCGATCAGAAACGCCGCGCTCGTGCGCCGCGGCGACCGGCTCGTTCCCGAGCAGCCCGCGCGCGTCGAGAACGGATCGTTCGAGGAGTACCGGGGGGAACGCGCCGCCGGCTTCGGCCTGCAGGACGATTCGGGAAAAGGCTCGTTCGTCGATACGAAGATCTTCAGAGAGGGGCGCGCGTCCCTCCGCTTCGAGAGCGCGGGGCTCGGGAGGGAGCACGGCATGGGGCGGGTGTTCCAGAGAATCGCGGTCGAGCCGTGGCAGCAGTACCGCATCCGCGTCTGGATGAAAACGGAGCGACTCACGGCGAACAAGCTCGCCGTCGTCGTGCTCGTTTCGCGCCGGACGCTGCAATTCCAGGAGCTCGTCGTGCCGGAGGAGCGGGGATTCGGATACGTGAGCGGCGCGGACGATCTCACGACCGATTGGGTCGAGCAATCGGTGACGTTCAACAGCCTCGGATATTCGAGCGTGATCGTGGGCGCCGGCGTGTGGGGCGCCACGGCGGGGAAGATCTGGTGGGACGACCTTCGCGTCGACGCCGTACCGACGCTCAACGTCTTGCGGCGCGAGACGCTTCCCCTCGCCGTCACCGGGAAGCGCGGCGCCGTGTACGAGGAGGGGCGCGATTTCGAGCGAATCGAGGATCCGGCGCTCGGACAATTCCTGTGGCCGGGCACTTACGATACGCGCCACGAGCCTCCCGCGATCGGCGTTCCCGCCGGCTCGCGCATCCGGGAGGGAGAGCGCTTGTCGCTCTCGTGCTATCACCCCGCGATATTCAACGCGGGCCAGGTGAGCTGCGCGCTGGGCGACGAGAAGGTCTTCGAGCTGTGCAGGCGGGAGATCGAGTGGACGCGCGAGACCCTTGCGCCGGATGGATATTTCTTCGCGAACGACGAGATCCGCTGCGCCGGATGGGAGCCTTCGGACAGGAAGAGATTCCGCGGCTCGGGCGAGCTTCTCGCCTACAACGTCCGGCGATGCCGCGAGATCGCGATGAGCGCCGGTGGGGGCAAGCCGCTCTACGTCTGGTCCGACATGTTCGACCCGAACCACAACGCCCGGGCGGACTACTATCTCGTGAACAACTCCTTCGCCGGATCGTGGGAGGGCCTCGATCCCGACGTCACCGTTATGAAATGGGGCGAGCCCGAAAAGGCGGGGAAGAGCCTCGCGTTCTTCTCCCGGCGCGCGAAGAAGGTCATGATCGCCGGCTTCTACGACGAAGACGTGGAAACGAATCGCGCGCTCTGGGCGAGCGCCGCCGGCGAGGCGCCGAACGTCGCCGGCGTCATGTACACGACGTGGCGCGGCGACTATTCGAAGCTCGAGGAGTTCGCCCGCGTCTGGTGGGGCGGCGCCCGCGCGCCGGCGGAGCGGCGATGACGAAGGGTTTCGTCTTCGACGTGAGGCGTTACGCCATCCACGACGGGCCTGGCATCCGGACGACCGTATTCCTCAAGGGATGCCCTCTCTCCTGCTGGTGGTGCCACAATCCCGAAAGCCAGGCCCCGGGCCCGGAAGTGATCTTCCGCGAAGGCCGCTGCATCGCGTGCGGCGCCTGCGTCGAAGCATGTCCCGAGGGCGCGCTCGTGCGGAACGCACAGGGCCGCCCGGTCGCCGGCCCCGGCGCGTGCGCGCGCTGCGGCGCGTGCGCGGCCGTCTGCTACGCGGAGGCGCGCCGCATGGCGGGGCGCGAAGCGACCGTCGATGAGGTGATGGCGGAGGTGGAACGCGACGCCGCGTTCTACGAGCGATCGGGCGGCGGTGTCACCTTCTCCGGCGGAGAGCCGCTCATGCAGATCGAATTTCTCGACGCCCTGCTCCGCGCGAGCCGCGGGCGCGGCATCCACACGGCCCTCGATACGTGCGGCTACGCGCCGTGGGAGTCGATCGACAAGATCCGGGGTATGGTCGATCTCTTTCTGTACGACATCAAGCTCGTCGACGACACGAGGCATCGCGAGGCGACGGGGGTCTCCAACGAGCCGATCGTCGAGAATCTTCTGGCCCTGTCGCGGCACGGCCACGGCATCAGGCTGCGCTTCCCCGTCATCCCGGGTATAAACGATGACGATACTACAGCACAAGAGATCGGGGCTTTGGCAAGCTCCTTGCCAAGCTTAATTGGAATTGATATAATTCCGTATAACAGGTTGGGCGCCGAAAAGCACGCCCGCCTCGGGAGACCGTACCGGCTGCCGGACGCTCTCCCCCTTTCCGCGGAGCGCATCGAGGCGCTCGCCGGAATTCTGGGCTCCTTTGGACTGCGCGTGAATATCGGAGGCTGAACCGATGATGACCAAGCGGGTCGCGCGCCTGAGGCGGGAGAGCCTCGACGCGAAGCCCTCCATCTCGACCGAGCGCGCCGAGCTCGTGACGGAGGCGTACGCCGGGACCGGCGAGGATCTCCCCGCGCCGCTCCGCCGCGCCGCCGCGTTCCGCCGGCTCATGGAGCGCAAGACGATCTATATCGGCGAGGGGGAGCTCATCGTCGGGGAGAAAGGCCCCGCGCCGAAAGCGACGCCGACCTTCCCCGAGCTCTGCTGCCACAGCCTCGAGGATCTCGACCTTCTCGATTCGCGCGAAAAGATTCCGTTCTCCGTGAGCCAGGAGGCGCGGCGCGTGTATGCCGAGAAGATCATCCCCTTCTGGCGCGGGAAAACGATCCGCGAACGGCTGTTTCTGGAGATGACGCCCGAATGGAAAGACGCATACGAGGCGGGAATATTCACCGAGTTCATGGAGCAGCGCGCGCCGGGGCATACCGTGCTCGACGACAAGATCTACTCGAAGGGCTTCGTCGATTTCAAGAAGGACATCGAGCGCAGCCTCGCGGCGCTCGACCGCGCGCACGATCCGCACGCGGAGGCGAAAGGGCATGAGCTCGAGGCGATGCGGATCTGCGCGGACGCCCTCATAGTCTTCGCGGCCCGCCATGCCGAAAAGGCGCGGAAGCTCGCCCGCTCGGAGCGCGATCCGGCGAGGCAGGCCGAGCTCGAACGAATCGCCGCGATCTGCGAGCGCGTTCCGGCGCATCCCCCGCGCGATTTCCACGAGGCGCTCCAGTACTACTGGTTCGCGCACCTCGGCGTGACGACCGAGCTCAACACGTGGGATGCGTTCAACCCGGGGCATCTCGACCGGCACCTCCTCCCGTTCTACCGCGCGGGCCTCGCGGACGGCACGCTCACGCGCGAGCGCGCCGAGGAGCTCCTCCAGTGCTTCTGGATCAAGTTCAACAATCAGCCGGCGCCGCCCAAGGTGGGAGTGACCGCCGAGGAGAGCGGCACCTATACCGATTTCGCCCAGATCAACACGGGGGGCGTGAACGAGGACGGCTCCGACGGCGTGAGCGAGCTCACCTTTCTGATGCTCGACGTGATCGAGGAGATGAGGCTGCTCCAGCCGAGCTCTTCGATCCAGGTGAGCGAGAAGAGCCCCGACGCGTTCGTCGAGCGCGCGGCGCGCATCATCAGGACCGGCTTCGGCCAGCCGTCCGTGTTCAACGCGGACATGATCGTGCAGGAGCTCGTCCGGCAGGGGAAATCTCTCGCCGACGCGCGCGCGGGAGGTTCGAGCGGATGCGTCGAGGTGGGGGCCTTCGGCAAGGAGAGCTATATTCTCACCGGCTACTTCAACATGCCGAAGGTGCTCGAGATCGCGCTCGCGAACGGCGTCGATCCGAGGACCGGCAAGAGAATCGGGCTCGAGACGGGAGACCCCGCGGGTTTCGCCTCGTTCGACGAGCTGTTCGCCGCGTACGAGAGACAGCTCCGCTATTTCGCCGACATCAAGATCCGCGGGAACGACGCGATCGAGAGGCTCTACGCCGCGCGCATGCCGGCGCCGTTTCTCTCGATATTGATCGACGACTGCGTCGCGAAAGGCGTCGACTACAACGCCGGCGGCGCGCGATACGACACGAGCTATATCCAGGGGGTCGGGCTCGGCACGATCTCCGACTGCATGAGCGCGATCAAGCATCACGTCTTCGGCGAAAAATCGCTCTCGATGGAGCGGCTGCTCGCGGCGCTCGCGAACGACTTCGACGACGAGGAGCGGCTCCGCCAGATGCTTCTCAACCGCACCCCCCGCTACGGCAACGACGACGACCGCGCCGACGGCTTGATGCGGCGGCTCTTCGACGCGTATTTCGACGCGATCGACGGTAGGCCGAACACGAAAGGCGGCACGTACCGCATCAACCTGCTCCCGACCACCGTTCACATATACTTCGGGCGCGTGACCGGCGCCACTCCCGACGGCCGAAAGGCCGCGGAGCCTCTGTCCGAGGGAGTCTCCCCGGTGCAGGGCGCCGATCGAAAGGGGCCGACGGCCGTTCTCCGGTCGGTGGCGAAGATGGACCACGTTCGAACGGGCGGAACGCTTCTCAATCAGAAGTTCACGCCCCAGATTCTCGAGGGCGAGACCGGACTTCGCGGCCTCGGCTCGCTCATCCGCGCCTACTTCGGTCTCGGCGGCCACCACATCCAGTTCAACGTGGTGGACGCCTCCACGCTCCGCGCCGCGCAGCGGGATCCCGCCCGGCACCGGGATCTCATCGTGCGCGTCGCCGGCTACAGCGACTACTTCTGCGATCTCGGCGAAACGCTCCAGAACGAGATCATCGCCCGGACGGAACACGGCTCGCTCTGAGCGAAATGATCTCGAGCGCGGGAACAAATAGCGCTCCGCGTGTGTATTATAAGCGGGGCGCCGTTCGTGGGGTCTCAGGACGAAGCGTGGTGGGCGCATTCGGCCGCGGCGCCCCTTGAGTTTTCAAGGGACGAGCCAAAATGAAATCATTCTGCATGACGTTTCTCGTGCTGCTTATTCTGTTCTTCATCATGACGCTCGCGTGCGGCGGCAAATAGGCTTCACTCCATTTTGTGTTCATCGCGCGTTTTCTGCTATAGTGATGCGTCGGATTCGTTTCATCGAGGAGGACAGCTGATGAAGAACGTGATCTTGATTCTCGCGGTGCTCGCGATCGTTCCAGGATCGTCTCTCTTCGGCGCGGCGCGCCCCGTCATCTTCGCTTCGTACGCCGGGGACGCGGAGCAGCTTCATAATACGCTCGTTCTCGTCGAGAGCGTTCGGGCCTTCGGCGGCCGATTCGCGGACGCTCCGGTCTGGATTTATGCGCCCTCCAACGTTCTGAAAACGCAGGAGGCGCTCGTGAAGAGCCTCTCCGCTCTCGGGGCGGAGGCGAGGCCGAGCAACGCGCCCCTGGAGGCGCGCGAGGTGCCCTACGCGGGGAAGGTGTTCGCGGCGGCGCGCGCCGAGGCCGCGGCGAAGGGGGCCGCTTCGATTCTCGTCTGGATGGACGAGGACACCGTCGTGCTCAGGGAGCCGAGAGATCTCGCGCTCGCGAGGGGAAAGAGCCTCGGATACCGGCCCGTTATGCATCGGAATATCGGCTCTCTCTATTCGGAGAAGCCGGATGCGTTCTGGCGCCGCGTCTACGAGAAGCTGTCGGTTCCCGAATCGGCCGTTTTCCCGATGAAGACGGTCGCCGACGGAAAGACGCTTCGCCCGTATTTCAACGCGGGGCTTCTCGCGGTGCGCCCCGAGCGCGGGATCCTGCAGGAGTGGGCCGAAGCCTTCCCGGCGCTGTATCGCGATCCCGTTCTCGCCGAAATCTGCAAGAAAGACGCGCGCGCCCGCACGTTCCTGCACCAGGCGGCGCTCAGCGGCGTGATTATGAAGAATCTCGAGAGAAACGAGATGGCGCCGCTTCCCGACGGCTACAACTATCCGATCTTCTTCAAGGAGATGTACGGCGCCGACAAAGAGTTCGATACGCTCGACGGGGTCGTCACGCTCCGGTACGACGCCTATTTCAAGAATCCGGCCCCGGACTGGAGCGCGAAGCTCAAGGGCCCCGCCGCGACCGTCTCGTGGCTCGAGGAACGTCTGGGGCGCGGGAGCGAAACGAAGGGCGGCGCCGATACGAAGATGCGGTCCAAGTTCCAGCATGGAGTCAAGCACTCGTGAGGGAGGATTTCGAGTGGGCGAGAATATCTACAAGGTCGATTCCTTTACGGAAAAGCCGTTCGCGGGAAATCCGGCGGGGGTCTGCATTCTCCCGGGGCCGCGCGACGAGACGTGGATGCGGAACGTCGCCCGCGAAATGAACCTCTCCGAGACCGCGTTCCTGTACCGGGGGAAGGACGGCTACGAGCTTCGCTGGTTCACTCCGGCGGCCGAGGTCGAGCTGTGCGGCCACGCGACGCTCGCGAGCGCGCACATTCTCTGGGAAACGGGCGATCTCTCGCCGAAGGCGGAGGCGAGGTTTCAGACGAAGAGCGGGCTTCTGACCGCGGCGCGGCGCGGCGGCCAGATCGAGCTCGATTTTCCGGCGAAGCCGGAGGAGACGGCGGAGGCTCCGGACGGGCTCGTCGAGGCTCTCGGCGTGGAGCCTCGGCACATCGGGCGGAACGCGTTCGACTACCTCGTCGAGGTCGAATCGCAGGAGATCGTGCGCGACGCAGCTCCCGATTTCGCGCGCCTCAAGAGCATCCGCGCCCGCGGTGTGATGATCACGGCGGCCGCGAGCTCCGCGGGATTCGACTTCGTGTCGCGCTTCTTCGCGCCGGCGGTCGGCATCGACGAGGATCCGGTGACCGGCTCGGCCCATTGCTGCCTCGGTCCCTACTGGGGCGCCAAGCTCGGCAAAACCGAGATGAAGGCGTACCAGGCCTCGGCGCGAGGGGGGATCGTCCGCGTGCGTCTCGCGGGCGACCGCGTCCTTCTCGGCGGGCACGCGGTCACGATTCTCCGCGGAGAGCTCGCGGTGTAAGGCGGTCGGCCGCTCCGCAGTTCTTCGCCGCCCGGGGCTCGCTATTTCCCCTTCACGATCCCGGCTATCGTCTCCTCGAGGAGCTTGTTGAACGTCGCCGGATCCTCGATCTGCACGAAATGTCCCCGCCCCGGCATGAACTTCACGTCGTACGAAGCCGCGAGCTTCTTGTTTCCCTCGACGTTCGTCGGCCACTTATCGGCGTTGATGCCGCGGATCGGAACCTCGATCTCCCCGACGGCCGGGGCCGGATCGTAGCGCAGCAAGTTCTTCATCGCGCCGATTCCCACTTCCGGGGGGGACGAGGCCATGTCGGCAGCGATGCGCTCGACGAGCGCCGTGTCGGCGCCGGCCGCGAACATGCTCCGCACGAATTGATCGGTCACCGGCGAGAAATTCGCCTGGAAGGCGGCGAGCCACTGCTTCTGCTGCTCTTCGGTAATCGTTTCGCCGAAGTCCTGGAACGTGTCGACGCCGATGACGCCGATCACGCGCTTCGGCATGAGCCGCGCCGCCTCGAGGCTCACGGGCCCGCCCATCGAGTGGCCGACGAGAACGACCTTCTTGAGACCGAGCGCTTCGACGACCGCGGCGACGTCTCCCGCGAAGGCGGGGATCGTGTAATCCGCGCGGCCGAGCCCCGAATCGCCGTGGCCGGCGAGATCGACGGCGACGACCGTGTGCTTCTTCGCGAAATAGGGGATCTGATCCTTCCAGTAGCCTCTGTCGCAGCACCAGCAATGAACGAAGACGATCGCAGGCTCTCCCTTGCCCTGAACGCTGTAGCTCAGCGGAATGCCGTCCGCCGATTTCACGGCGGCGTCCTTCGCGAGCGCCGCGCCGAAGGAATCGAACGGCGCGCCGAGGGGCGCGAGGGGGACAAGGCCGAACGCGGCGGCGAGCATGACGGCGAGCGGTATCGAGAAACGTTTCATCGCGGACTCCTTTCTTTGCATCAGTTCGTTCTCTGGTAATAGATCATCGCGCATACCTTCACGACGGCCATCGCGGCGGAGACGGCGAAGAGATCCCACCGGATGACATCGTTCGCGACCGCGTCGTACGTGAAGAATGCGAGGAGCAGGAGCAGGCCGGCGAGCACGGCGAGGCGCGTCGACTTGAAGCGATGCATGACGAACCGCTCGTCGAGCATCTCGTCCCGCTTCCATTTGAAGAGATTGAGGAACCATCCGCCGGGCGCCATTTCATTCTCCTTCCTCGAGCGTGAACATTTCGTCGGTCGGGCATTTGAAGTACCTCGCGAGCTTGAGGGCGAGGGGGAGGCTCGGGATGTATTTCCCGCTCTCGATCGAGATGATCGTCTGCCGCGACACGCTCATCGCCGCGGCGAGATCCTCCTGCGTGAGCCCCGCCTCTTTCCGATGCTCCCGGACGCTGTTCGCGACCTTCTCATTCATGGCTTTTCGCGAGCGCCCCCATGATCAGCGCGAACACGGCGAGCGCGAAGGACATTCCCATGAAGACGCCTTCGAAGAAATTGAACCATTTCGATCCTCCCGACATCCGGTGCATGAGCTGCGAGACGCACAGGAAGGCGACGCTCAGGGGCAGGATCGTCTCTCTTCTGCTTTTCAGGTACATCGTGCGGGCTCCTTTCTGTTTGTAAAGTGTACTTTACATTTCCAATATAATCCGAAAAATCGATTTGTCAAGTCAGCTTTACATTATTTTCAATCGACGCGGCGCGGGAAACGGCATACTGTTTTGGAGCAAGGGACGCGGTTTCGGGGCACTACTCTCGATAAGGGGTGCAGCGATGGATTATCTGGTCGTATTCGACGATCTCCCGTGGCAATCGCCGACAAAAGGCATGCGATTCAAGGCCGTGACGCACGGCTCGCGGCGGCTCCGTCTCGTCGAGTACACGAGGGATCTCGAGCCCCACTGGTGCGAAAAGGGGCACATCGGGTATATGCTCGAGGGCCGATTCGAGATAACGTTCGAAAGCGGGAGCTTCAAGTTCAATCCGGGAGACGGCATCTTCATTCCGCCCGGCCGGGAGCACCGGCACATGGGGAAGGCGCTGTCCGGCGTGGCGAAGGTGATATTCGTCGAGGACAGCGAGTGAATCCCGACACAGGAGCCTTCCGCAAGGAGGTATGGGCATGGTTCGCGCGCTCTCGGCAATAGCGATTCTCATCTGCGGTTGGGCTGCGCCGGCTTTCGCCGCCGGAGAAGAGCTCGCGACGCTCAATCTCGGGGAGAATGCGAGCTGCCGGGGCCCGGTCTTCATCCATTACGTGCCGTCCCTCGCGACGATAATCAACGCCGTCACTCCGCAAGAAAGCGGCTTCATGGAGATCCGCGTCGCGAAGCTGCGCCTGTCGGCGAGGAGCGCCGACACGCTCGTCGTCGATTACACCGAGGGCGGGAGCTGCGACCCCGGCTTCATTATCAGCTTGATCGAAAAGCACGGGCCTCGAAGGCTCGATTGGCCTATCCATGGGCTCGATTTCGAGGCGCCCGGCGACGGCTTCTTCTACGTCCGCGGGCATACGGACTCGTGGTTCGACATGCGCCGGAAGTTCGCCGTCGACGGAGGAACTCTGCGCGAGGTGAAGCAGCCGTTCTATTACGTCGGGCTCGAAACGAAGACGCTGCGGCAGATTCCCGTCTACGGCACTCAGGGGTGCGGCGAATATATCGGAAGGATCGAAGAAGGCGCCCCCGTGACCGTTATTCTCAGCGACGGCGCGACTTTCCTTCTGAAAACCGACCGCGACATTCTGGTATGGTGGCGTCCGCAAATCACGCGACAACGGGCGGAGGAGATCGAGGGGATCTATTTCGCGGGCGACTGATATCCCGCGCGCATGCCTGAAGAAATCGAGAAATCCGCTCCCCTGTTGAAACTATTTGCCTTCGATCGTGTACAGTAGATAAGTGGAAAAGGCTGTCGCGGCGAAGGGCGAAATGCGCCCTCCGCGCGAGGCTTCTTTTTTACCCCCCGCCGAAAAGGATCGTTCGGCGAAACGCCAAGGAGGAGACCCCCATGTTCAGATCCCGCCTCGCGCCGTTCTTCGCGGCGCTCATGCTCGCGCTGCTCCTTTCGGGAATCGCGGTCGCGGCCGAAAAGACGACGGTCGTTCCCGATTATTCCATGAAACCGCGCTCCGAGGTTCCCGTCGAATACACGTGGCGGGTCGAGGATATCTACCCGACGTACGAGGATTGGCAGAAGGACAAGGACGCCCTCTCGCAGCTCATCCCCCTGATCGACGGGAAGAAGGCCGGCTGGACGGAGAGCGCGTCGAAGATGGCGGATCTCTACGAGCTGACCGACGAAATCTGGAAGAAAGCCGAAAAGCTTTTCTCGTACGCCTCGTTCCAGAGCGACGCCGACATGAGCAATTCCAAGTACCAGGTCATGAAGGGGGAGCTCCAGTCGATGTTCGTGGGGATCGGAGTCAAGCTCGCATTTATAAATGAGGACCTTCTCAAGCTGAAAGACGAAACGCTTTCCGCGTACTTCAAGGAGGAGCCGCGCCTCAAGCCGTATCGCTTTTCCATAGAGCAGACGATCCGCTTGCGCGAGCACGTGCTCCCCGAGGACCAGCAGCAGATCGTCTCGAGGACGGGGCTCTTCGGCGGCGCGCCGGCGAAGGCCGCGAACATGCTCAACGACGTCGATATGCCGGCGCCCGACGTGACGCTGTCCGACGGGAGCGCGGCCACCCTCAACAACGCGACCTATTACCGGCTCCGCGCGTCGAAGGATCCGGCGGACCGCACGCTCGTCATGAAGACCTACTGGGAGAATCGCAAGAAATACGAGAACACCTTCGCCGCTCTATTCGACGGCGAGATGAAGCGTCATCTCTTCGGCGCGCAGACCGCCAAGTACGATAACTGTCTCGAGGCGCGTCTCGACGGCGACGGGATCGACACGCTCGTGTATCACCAGCTCATCACGTCGGTGAACGATCATATAGGCGTGTTCCACCGCTATCTGAAGCTCAAGGGAAAGCTTCAGGGCCTCGACACGATGCGCTACGAGGATATCTACGGCTCGGCGGTGAAGGCGATCGACAAGACGTACACGTGGGACGAAGCCCGCTCGCTCGTTCAGCAATCGCTCAAGCCGCTCGGCCCGGAATACGCGGCCGTTCTCCAAAACGCGTTCGAGAACCGCTGGATCGACAGATACCCCAACAAGGGCAAGCAGAGCGGCGCCTACTCGGGCGGCGTGTACGGCGTCCACCCGTTCGTGAAGATGAACTTCAACGGCTCGTACAACGAGGTGTCCACGATCGCGCACGAGCTCGGCCATTCGGCGCATTCGTACCTGGCGCAGAAGAATCAGTCGTATTCGGACGCCGGGTATCCGCTGTTTCTCGCCGAGATCGCCTCGACCTTCAACGAGACGCTTCTCCTGAAGCACATGCTGAAGATCGAGAAGGACGACCTCTTCAAATTGTATCTGCTCGACAGCTATCTCGATCAGGTGCGCGGCACGATCTTCCGGCAGACGCTCTTCGCGGAGTTCGAGCTCGCGATGCACCGGCGCGTCGAGGAAGGGAAGGCGCTCACTCCCGATTGGCTCAACGAGACGTATCTCGGCCTGACGCGCAAGTACTACGGCCACGACGAGGGCGTGCTCAGGGTCGACGATTACATCCAGAACGAATGGAGCGGGATACCGCATTTCTTCAGGAACTACTACGTGTTCCAGTACAGCACGGGGATGATTTCCTCGATGGCGCTCGCCGACAACGCGCTCGCCGGAAAGGAAGGCGTCGCGAAATACCTCGACATGCTGAGGGCGGGGGGAAGCGACTATCCGCTCAACACGCTCAGGAAGGCGGGCGTCGACATGATGACGCCGGCGCCGTCGGAGGCCGCTTTCAAGACGATCGACGGGCTCCTCACGGAGATGGAAAAGATCGTGGCGCGGCTCGAGAAGCAGAAGAAGCTCTAGATTCGGCGGAGGGCATTTGCGCGGCGCGTGCAGTATCGATTGCTCCCGGGGGTATGGCAGCTCGATACTCGCAGCGCCGCGCTTCTCTATATGATACGCGGGTCCTGTCGGCGACTGCACCCCGCATGATACGCGGGTCCTGTCACCGATTGCACCCCGCACGTGCTCGCTCGCAAAGCGAGCTGCGCTGCGTGCGGGGGCCCCATCGGTGCCACCCGCTAGTCAGGGTTCAGCCAACGCCGTCTCCCTTCAATCGCCCCGCCTTCTTGGCCGCGGCGGCGAGGATGAACTCGATCTCGGCGTTGACGCTCCGGAGGTCGTCCGCGGCCCACTTCTCGAGGGCCGCGAACAACCTCTCGTCCAGACGGAGCAGGAATTTCTTCTTTTCGCTCATATCGGCGACACGCCGGACTCCTACTGATAGATGGTGCCCGTGTTGATGACCGGCGTAACCTCCCTGTCGGAAACGAGCGCGACCATGAGGTTATTGACCATGGTCGCTTTTTTGTCCTCGTCGAGCATGACGATCTTCTGCGCGCTGAGCGCGTTCAGGGCCATCTCGACCATGCCGACGGCGCCTTCGACGATCTTCTGGCGCGCGGCGATGATCGCCTGCGCCTGCTGGCGGCGCAGCATCGCCTGCGCGATCTCGGGCGCGTAGGCGAGGTGGCTGATCCTCGATTCGATGACGGTGACCCCCGCGACCTCGAGCCGTGTCTGGACCGTCTTCTTCATCTTCTCCGATATTTCCTGCACGTTCCCGCGCAGGGACGGCTCCTCGGTCTGTGTGTCGTACGGATACTCCGATGCGAGGGCACGGATCGCCGTCTCGCTCTGAACGTCGACGAACTGGACGTAGTTGTCGACGTCGAAGAGCGCGCGGGAGGAATCGACGACCTGCCACACAACGACCGCGGCGATTTCGACGGGATTGCCGTGCAGATCGTTCACCTTGATCTTCTCGCTGTTGAAGTTGCGGATGCGGAGCGACACCCGTTTCTTGTCGGTGAAGGGATTCACCCACCAGAAGCCCGATTCGCGGACCGAACCGATGTACTTGCCGAAAAGGACGAGGACGCGAGCCTCGTTCGGCTGGACGACGGTGAATCCCATCATCCACAGGACGATGAAGAGGGTGAAGGGGACGAAGAACCAGAGGACCGCGGTGTTGTTTACGAGGATCCCCGCCCGGAACACGTAGATGTCGATCGCCGCGAAGACGAAGAACAGCACGAGCGCGACGAATCCGTTCATCTTTCCGGCTCTGGTTTCGGTAACGGTTTGCATAGGTCACCTCCGTCGGGTTAAAATTGATATCACTATGATATCAAGATGATATTATTCTGTCAAGGGGAAAAATTGCAGGAGGGGGTCGGAGCGTGTATAATCGGAAGCGCGTCCCGGGGCGGGCTCGTTCGGAGGACGCGTTCCTGACGTGAAATCGAGAATGAGGTGGCCGATGAGATTCTGCAGCCTTTTGATATCCGCGCTGATCGTCCTGATAGCTCCATGCGCGCTCGGGGGGGAAGAGTTGAGCAAGGACGAGCAGAAGGCCTTCGACTCGATCCGCCCCATGGATCCGTACGATTTCTGCAAGAAGCTCGCCTCGCGCGAGTTCGCCGGTCGTCTCACGGGGGACAAAGGATACACGGACGCGGCGAAGTGGGCGGCGTCGCAATTCAAGGAGTGGGGGCTTGTTCCGCTCGACGCGAAGGACGCGTATCTGCAGCCGGTTCCCTCTCCCTATACGATCGTCGACGAAGCGGAGATGTCGCTCGTTCTTCCGCGCGGAGATATGGAGCTCGCGGCGCCCGGCGACTTCATGCCGCTTCTCTTCGCGGCGAGCGGGGATACGATGGCACGCGTAGTCTTCGCTGGTTGGGGCATCAGCGCGCCGGCGCTCGGGTACGACGATTACGCGGGGATCGATCCCGCCGGCACGTTCGTCCTCTGCTTCCGCGGCACGCCCGATCCGGCGGACACCGCCTTCGAGTATTACGATCAGCATCGGATCCGGATGCGAACCGCGAAGGACAAAGGCGCGCTCGGGCTCATTTACATCTACGACAAGCCGAACGCCCATCCGAACGGTGACTGGATCGAGGGATTCATGCCCGCCATGATCGGCGAGGGAGTCGCGGACAGTCTCTTCGCCGAGAAGGGGCTCGCGTGCGCCGCGATCAAGAAGAGTCTCGGCGAGACCAAAAAGCCTGGCTCGTTTCCGCTGGGATCGATCGTCAGATACCGTGTGGTCTCGCGACACTTCCCCGACGGCGTCGGCTACAACATCGTCGGCATCGTCGAAGGCTCCAATCCGAAACTGAAAAACGAATGTGTGGTGATCGGCGCGCATTTCGATCATTGCGGGAGCCACCTGGGACTGATCTTCCCCGGCGCGAACGACAACGCGAGCGGCTCGGCGGTCGTCATGGAAATCGCGGAGGCGTACGCCGCGCTCAAAACGAAGCCGAAGCGCTCGATCGTATTCGCGCTTTTCGGCGGAGAGGAGACGGGGCTCATCGGCGCGAACTTTCTCGCGGAGCATTTCCCCGCGCGATTCACGAAGATCGCGGGGATGTTCAATTTCGACATGGTCGGAGAGGGGGACGGGGCGAGCTGCGGATACACGAGCGAGCCGCCCGAGCTGCTCGCGGCGCTCGAGGAGGCCGATCGCCTCGTGGGAACCCTGCGGAGGAAGTGGGAAATCAAGCACGTCGGCGTGCGTTCGAGCGATTTCGCCCCGTTCTTCCTGATGGGCGCGCCGTGCGTCGCGTGCTTCTCGAACGGCCCGCACCTCGCGTATCACGAGACGGGGGATACGATCTACCGCATCAATCCCGACGTCCTCGCCGATATCGCGCGGCTCGGATTCCTGACTTCATATCGATGGGCGAACCGATAAAGCGAAAAGCCGCGCCGGCTCGGGGCCGCGCGCGGCTTTCGCGATTGTCGATTCTCCCGGGACCGGGTGCGCCCCGATTACTTCTTCAACAGCTCCTGGATCGCCGCCGGTATCGCGAATACGCTGTCCGGTATCGCGACGTTGTACGCGACGCTCGTGATCGTCATGACGCGATCCTGCGACATGAGCTTCATGGCCGTCTTGTGCGAGACGAGGATATCCCCCTCGTTTCGGTAATCGGAGGGGAACGCCTCGACGGCGATATCGCCCATCTGGGTCGCGACGACGCTCCGGGTCTTCGCGAGGAGCCCCGATTTCTGATCGAAGTAGTAGGTGCGCGGCTTGCCCTCTTTCGCCTTCAGTACGACCGCGTAGCAGGGGCTGCCCGCGACCGTATCGACGCCGGCGACCGTCACCGTATCGTAGATCTCGCGCCAGTACGCCATGCTCTCGAACTTCGATTCGCGCAGCTTCTCGGCGAGCTCGGCGCCTTCGAGAATCCTCGCGCCCTGCATCACCGAATTCTCCCAGCAGATCGCGCCGTCCGAGCCGCTCTCGAACGCGCCGATCGCGGGAGACTCGGCTTTCGAGTACATCTTGTTCGGCCTCGCCGAATAGACGGTGATGTCGAGCGTGATTCCGGCCGAGGGGATCTCGAGGGATCCCTTCATGACGGTGTTCTGGAGCTTGTCGTACGCCTTGATGCCGCCCGTCGCCTCCACGAACCGGTCGAGGATCTTCTCCGCGGTGGGAGTCTTGGCCGGCTTCTCGGCGTTCGAAACCTGCGCGCCGAGCGCGATGAAGAGAATCGCGAGCGCCGCTACCGCAAACGCCGCCGCCGTCGCGCGTATCCTTCGTGTCATGCTATCGCACCTCCGATGTTCGAACCCCGAAATCAATTACCTTTATACTGCTGATCGAGTATCCAGTCAACGGCCGCTTCGAGCGTGGGATCGCGTCCTTCGAGAAGCGCCTCGCGGGTCGGGCGGATTTCGACGTCCGGGTTCACCCCCTCGCCCTCGAGCTCGACGCCGTTTCTCGAGAGGTACGAGGCGAACGCGTACTGGAATCCGTCCCCGTTCGGGAGGCGCTCCACGAGCGAGGGAAGGGTCGCGCCCGCGGTCCGCGATCCGAATATGCGGATCCGCGGAAGACCTTGCACGCCCCCCGCGAAGATTTCCGACGACGAGCCCGACAGGCCGTCGACGAGGACGGCGACGGGTCCGCGATACGTGCGCGCGCGGGGGCTCATGACGAGCTTCAGCGTGTCGCTGCGCGTCCGCATCGTTCCCATGGCGACGTTTTTCGCTTCGACGAACCAGTTGGCCATGCCCATGCCCATCCCCGCGATACCGCCCGGATTTCCGCGCAGGTCGATGACGATTCCCGGCGAGCGCATGAATGCCGTCATCGCGTTTCCGAAGGCCGGCATGAGCGTCACCGGATCGAAGAAGCTGCTGAAGGTGAAATATCCGATATCGTTTCGAAGCGTATCCGCTCTGAAGGTGAGGTAGAACGGCGGAAGATTTCCGAAGATGACCTTCTTGCCCTTCGGCTCTTCGAGGATCATCGTTTTCTCCGCCGGTCGGTCCATCTCGTCTATGAAGGTGACGGCCACGGTGTCCCCGATAGCGCCTCCCATCCTCGTTCGCACGGCGTACGAAAGATAGAAATCCTTCCTCGGGCTCTTCTCGAATTCCTTTTCGATCGGGGGGAAGAGCGGCGGGATTTCCGTTCCCTTGACCGAGCGTATTTCCCAACCTGGCCGCACGCCGGCCCGCTCCGCGGGCGCCCCGGGCATGATCGACGTCACGATCGCCTTTCCGTCGATGACTCGAATCTGGAGGCCGGTCGAGCCGCCGCGGTCTCCCTTCTCGGCCGGCGCCTCGATATTTTCGTATACGTCGGCGGGGATGATGGCGAAGTGGCTCTGGTGCAGGCGGGAGATCATATCGCTCATGGCGCTCCGCGCTTCTTCGACGCTCCGCGCATTCTCCACCTTCGGGCGCAGCTCGTCGTGAACGGCCTGCCAGTCGAGGCCGCCGAAGGTCGGATCGAAATGCCGGTCGTTGACCGTTTTCCAGACATGCTCGAACGAATTGATGTTGAGCTGCATTGTTTCGGGCGCGATCTGGGCCGTCGCAAAGCCGGGTCGAATCATGAGAACGGCGAGAGCGCCGAGCGCCGCCGCGAGAACGGTAACCCTCTTCTGCGTCATTGATCCTCCAGCGATGAGTGTCGCATTTCGATTGAAACAGGTATGGACTGCATACGTTCCTCAATTAAATATGTTCCGGCGGCAAAATCCACATTTTTGGCACTTCGCCGGATGGGGCGTGTATAGTATGTTGTCTCCAAGCGGTTCGAATGACACGCGTAACGCGCGAGAGGGAATAGTGAGAATAGCTGGCGCCGTATTCGCGTTGTTCCTCTTGACACCTCTTTCTCCGGGGATTTCCGCGGAGCGGCAGGATGCCGCCCGGAGCCGCGCGGACGAAACGGCGCTCGACCTCGCGTCGTTCGACCTCGTATGGGAGACGGTCAAGGAAACATACCACGACTCGACGCTCGCGGGGCTCGATTGGCAGGGGATACGCGACAGGCTCCGGCCCCGAATGGAGTCGGCCTCGACGATCGACGAGGCGCGCGGAATCATCGAGGAGATGCTCGCGCCTCTCAACCAGTCGCATTTTATGCTCATCCCGAAAGACTACTATGAGGGCGAGCGCACCGATAGCGCGCTCGCCGGTCTCGGCGTCTGCGGCTTCGACTTCAGGCTCGTGGACGGCGCGGTGCTCGTGACGTCGGTGCTTCCCGATTCGCCCGCCTTCGCCGCCGGCGTTCGGCCGGGATGGGAAGTGGTCCGCATCGGCGCCGTGCCCGTGCGGGAGACGATCGACGAGATCGCGGAGCTCTATCGAGGAAGAAGCCGGTTCGAATTCGAGCTCATACACACGCTCCGTTCGTCGTCGAGCGGCGAGATCGGGGACAGCGGGCCGGCGCTGTTCCGCGACGGGGAAAACCGCGAACGGGAGATCGCGATCGTCCTCGTCAAACGGCCCGGGCGGTACATCCCCGCGTACGGCAATCTGGGGCCGGCGTTCGTCGATTTCGAGGCGAAGAAGCTCGCCGGGGACATCGGCTATATCAGATTCAACGGGTTCGCCGGGGTCGCCTACCTCAGTCCCGCGTTCAACGGGGCGATGGATTCGCTTCGTTCCGCGAAGGGCGTGATCGTCGATCTTCGGGGCAATTCGGGGGGCATCGGCGGCATCGCGCTATCGATGGCCGGCTGGTTCGTCGCCGAGAAGGGGACGATCCCTCGCGACGATCGCGAGCCGGGACCGCGCGGACAGGATACTCGTCGTGCCGCGATCGAAGACGTACGGCGGCCCGCTCGCCGTTCTGGTCGACGGACTCACCGCGTCCGCGGCGGAGTTTCTCTCCGGCGGCCTGCAGGACCTCGGCCGCGCCCGTCTCTTCGGGACGCGGACGGCGGGTTTCTCGGGGCAGGGCAGTCTCCTGAAGCTTCCGAACGGCGACATGCTCATGCATATGACGGCGCGGCACGTGCGGGCGGACGGAACGGATGTCGAGGCGAACGGCGTCGAGCCGGACGTTGAGGTCCGCTCCGACGCGGGAATCGCTGCTCGAAGGGAAAGACGTCGCGCTCGACGCGGCTCTCGAATGGCTGCGGGGATCTGTAGCCCTGTTCGATAGCGCGACGGAAAGGATAACGCGGGAGGCGACGATGAACTCGAATCGTACGGCTCGTTTCACGAGAAAGATCTGCCCGATTCTCGCGGTCCTCTTTCTCGGCGCCCTGCTCGCAGGCTGCGGCGGCAAGGCCGGTTTTCCGAAGCTGCGCGGGCCCTATCTCGGGCAGGCGCTCCCGGGCGCCGAGCCCGCGCTCTTCGCGCCCGGCGTCGTATCGACCGGATTCTACGAGCGGGATCTCGCGGTTTCGCCCGACGGGACGGAGATCTTCTACGGCCTCGTTTTCGGCAAGCACGTCACGATCATGCACACGCGCCTCGTGAACGGCGCGTGGACCGAGCCGGAGATCGCTCCGTTCGCCCGCGATCTATCGTGCTTCTATTTCGAGCCGGCTCTCTCGAGCGACGGCACCAGGCTCTATTTCCTCTGCACACGGGCGCCGGCGGGGCAGGAGCCGAAGCGCGGATGGGCCTATCAGAACATCTGGGCGGTCGACCGCGCGGATGAGGGCTCGTGGGGCGAGCCGTACATGATCGGCCCGCCCGTCAGCACGGACGACGAGGAGTATTTCCCCTCGGTTACGCGCGACGGGGCGATCTATTTCACGCGCCAGATGCCGGGTAATGAGGAGGGCAACATCTATCGTGCGCGGCTCGTGAGCGGCGCGTATGCCGAGGCCGAGATGCTCCCGGACGCGGTCAACGGCACGGGGAGCGTCTTCAACGCGTGCATCTCCCCCGACGAGAGCTTTCTCGTCGCGTGCGTGACCGGCCGGGACGACAGCGTCACGAAGGGGCTCCCGCATTACTACGTCTTCTTCCGCAATCCGGACGACACGTGGAGCGAGGGAATCAACCTCGGAGAGAAGATCAATTTCCCCGGCGCGCAGGCGCTCTCCCCGTCGATCAGCTCCGACGGAAAATACTTCTTCTTCGCGACGACGAAGGCAGAGGACCTCGACGCGAATGCGCCGGGAGCCCTGACGGCGCGGGGGATACGCGAATACTACGGCAAAGCCGGCAACGGGCTCGCCGACATATACTGGATCGACGCGTCGTACATTCGTAATCTGAAAAAGTAGCGCGAGCGCCGGCCGGGCGCTGCGCGCGGCGGAAGGGAGAACGTATGAGCGCAAGCGACGTGTTTCTGGCGATCGCGCTGATCTGCGTCGGATGGGGAATCGTGTCCGCGATGGTCATCGTTTCGTTCCTGCGGTCGCGCGGGGTCAAGATCAACTGGCTCCTCCTCAAGCTCTGGCTCATCAAGTACGTGAGCCAGTACGAGGAGCTCACGCGCAAGGAGACCGGCAAGTCGGGGGCGTGGTACTTCTCGTACGTCACCTCGATGTTGATGGCTCTTGGGGCGGCCGTCGTCGGGATCATTCTCAAGTGGATCTGAGCGGCTGGTATTTCTAGTTAATTGAATATGAATGAGTTATATCGACGGCGCCTTTCTTTCTTGCTATACTGTGCAACATACAGTATAATGCTTTCGTACAGTATAAGGCAGCTATGATCGGGTCGGGTCGGGAATGGCCGGCGGGCCTGGCGGATTCTCCGAAAAGCCGGGGGCGAAAATGGATGTGGAGTTCGGCTCTTTCGAAACGGAATTGAACCGGGGATTCCTCCAGGTCCTCGTTCTCGTCGCGCTCGAGCGGAAGATGTACGGGTACGGGATGATCAGGCTCTTCGAGCAGACGGGATACGCGGTCGAGGAGAACACGCTCTATCCGCTGCTGCGGCGTCTCGAGAAGAACGGCTGGATCAAGAGCGAGTGGGACGTGGGAGAAGACAGGCCGAAGAAGTACTACATCATCACCGAAGCGGGCGCCAGGGTGCGCGAGCGCGCCCTCGCGATCTGGGCGGGGCAGAAAGAGATGCTGGAGAATAATGAAGGAGGCGAATCGCCATGCATGAGAACCTCGAAAGATATCTCAAGGAAATCAGCCACTACCTGGCGGTCAAGCAGGGGGCGGACGAGATACTCGCCGAGATCCGGAGCCACATTCTCGAAAAGGCGGAACGCGAATCGGGAGGCGTCACGGCGGAATCGCTCGACAGAACCATCGCCGGCTACGGCCGGCCCCGGGACGTCGCCGCCAAGTACATGGACGGGGACGAAATCATATCTCCCACGTTCAGGAAATATCTGTTCCGCTACACGGCGATGCTCTTCGCGATCCATTTCGTCCTCACCGTTCTCGCAGTCTCGTTCCGGATGAGCATCGTCGCGATTCCCTTCTTCTTCATTCCGAAGATGAGCGCGCTCTGGGCGGTCTTCTATCTGTTCATGGCGCTCGTGTACGATTTCGGCGTCGTGGCGCTCATTCTCTACTTCGTGACGCAGCGCAAGGACGGTGTCCGGCTGCCCTGGTTCGGCGTCCGCCTCGCGCGCCGGGGAGAATCCGGCCTCAAGAAGCCCAGGCGCTGGGTGCTCGCGATGCTCGTCGTGTTCTTCGGAATATCTCCTTTACGCGCTCGTGCGGTACCACACGCTCTTCTTCTATTCGATCAATTTCAGCCGGCCCGAGTCGTTCCTCAATCCCGCCGCGTCCGTGTTCTTCTCGATACTGTTTCTCGGCGCCTTCGCGTGCGACATCATCGGATACTGGCTCCGGTTCCTCTTCAACACGGCGTGGATCACGCTCGTCCAGAATACGATCGTGCTTCTGATCCTCTGGATCGCGTGGAACAGCCCGATAGAGCCGGAGTTCAGAACCGTCCCCGGAGTCGACCTGAGCCTCGTCGGAGGAGGGTTTCTGCTCTTCTTCATTATCCTGAACGTGATCAGGCTTCTGCAGAGCCTCGTGCGCGTGGCGAGAGAAATGTCCCTTCCGTGATTGTCACCCGCCCCGTTTTGGATTATCCTGTCCGCAAGGAGGCCGGAACGTGCCGCTGTCCGTTTTCACGAAAATCAGCCTGCTGTATCTCGTGCGGTCGATAGCGCGGATGGTCTCCTTCGCTCTTCTTCTCCTCGTCGCGCTCGTGATCGCCGGAGAGGGGCTGCCCGACGTGCGGGCCTTTTCCCGCGGGGAGATCGTCTCCGCGATCATGTTCGTCGTCATGATCGCCGGGCTCGGCGTCGGATGGTGGCGTGAGCTCGCCGGGGCGATGCTCATCGTCGGCGGATTCCTCGGCTTCATGGCGTCGGAGTACGCCGCGACGGGCGACATGGGAATGAGCGGGATATTCATGCTGTTCCCGTTCTCGGGAGCGCTCTTCTTCCTCTACTGGCTGCTCACGAGGAAACGGTTTTGACTGATATCGCCCGCGGCGTACGTTCGGTCACGTTCGGCACGGCCGTGAGCCGGGTCTTCGGCCTCGCGCGCGAGCAGGTATTCGCCGCGCTCTTCGGGGCCACGAGCTCGACGGACGCCTTCAACGCCGCGTTCCGCATCCCGAATCTCCTGAGGGATCTTTTCGCCGAAACCGCGCTGTCGCAGGCGTTCATCCCCGTCCTCGCGGGCGAGCGGCGGAAAGGGAAGGAGGCCGAGAATCTTCTCGCCTCCAACGTCTTCAACACGCTTCTCGTCGTGGTCGGCGCCGTGACCGTCGCCGGCGTCGTCTTCTCGCCGCAGCTCGCCGGCGTCATAGCCGCCGGCTTCGGCAAGAATCCCGAGAAGCTCGCCCTCACCGGAAATCTCACGGCCGTCATGTTCCCGTTCCTGCTCTTCATAGCGCTCGCGGCGTGGGCGATGAGCTATCTGAACACGGAAGGCTCCTTCTTCACGCCGTCGGTGGCCCCCGCGTTTTTCGACGTTTTCTCCATACTCGTCCCGCTCGGGTTGTTCGGGTATTATACGAGCCGCGGCGGCGATCCGATCTACGGAGCGGCCATCGGTGTCGTCGCGGGGGGGCTCATGCAGTTCGCCATGCAGCTCCCGCGGCTGTTCCGAAAGGGATTCCGCTACCGGCTCTATCTGAGCTTCCGCGATCCGGAGTTCCGACGCGTGATGACGCTCTTCGGTCCCGTCGCGATCGGGCTCGCCGGCGCGAGGATCAATTTCGCGGTCAACACCGTCCTCGTGTCGTACCTGCAGGACGGAAGCATGACGTGGCTCAACTACGCGTTCCGGATCATGCATCTGCCGCTCGGGCTCTTCGGGATCGCCGTCGGGACGGTGGCGCTGCCTGCCCTTTCGAGGCTCGCCGGCGAGAACGATCTCCGCGGCGTCCGGGAAACGATGTCCGATTCGCTCAGAATGGCGTTCTTTCTCACCATCCCGACGTCGGTCGCGATCGCCTTCCTCGCCCACCCGATCACGAGCGTCATCTATCAGCACGGGAGGTTCACCGCGAGCGATACGACGGCCGTCGCCCAGGCGCTCCTCCTCTACGTCGTCGGGGTCCCCTTCATGTCGGGCATCCGGAACGTGGCGTCCGTCTTCTACGCGTTCAAGGACGCGAGGACGCCGATGTACGCGAGCTTCGCCTCGATCGGCGTGAACGTCGTTCTCAACCTCGCCCTGATGCGGGTGATGGGCTTCCGCGCGTTTCCGCTCTCCATGACCGTCGCGGCGGCCGTGAACGTCGCGATCCTGTTTCTGCTCGTGCCGCGCAAGGTCGGGAAGATCGATCTCGGCCCTCTCGGGAAATACGTCGCGACCTTGACCGCCGCCGCGATAGCCGGAGGGCTCGCGGGATGGCTCGTCGACCGTTTTCTCTTTCAGCCGCTCGGGCCTTCGTTCTGGATCAGGCTCGCGAGCGTCGTCGTGAGCGGGGGGGCCGCCCTCGCGCTGTTCTACGCGCTGTGCCTGCTCGCGCGGGTGAACGAGGCGAAAGATTATCTGAGGAGATTCGTCGGCAGGTGAGAGACGTCCGTCGTCCGGCGCGTCCCCTCGGTCCGCGCCGCGGGAAAAGGAGGACTGCATGGAGCGAAGTCAGTTCTGGAGCTCCGCGGTGAGCGGCATCGCGATCGGTGTCGGCGTTTGCGTCGCGGGGCTGAGCATGAGCCACGCGCTTTTCGAGGCGCGCTCGTCCGCGCGTTCGGTCTCGGTCAAGGGGCTCGCCGAGCGCGAGGTCGGCGCCGACCTCGTCGTCTGGCCGCTCACCTTCGAATCGATGAGCAACGATCTGAACGATCTCCAGACCCAGGTCGAGACGAAGCGCCTCGCGATCCGCCGGTACCTGGAAGCCGCCGGTTTCGACGGGACCGAGATCTCGCAGTCGGCGCCGCGGATCAGGGACACCCAGTCCGAGGTCGTGTACGGACAGGCGACGGCGCCGAAGTTCCGCTACATCGCCCAGGCCACGCTCACGCTTCGCACGAACAAGGTGGCGGTCGTCAAGGAGGCGATCGAGAAGGCCGGGGATCTCATCGGAAAGGGGATCGTTCTCGTCGGCGAGAACTACGGGCGAACGACCGAGTTCCTCTTCACGGGGCTCAACGAGATCAAGCCGGCGATGATCGAGGAAGCGACGAAGAACGCGCGCAAGGCGGCGGAGCAGTTCGCGAAGGATTCGGGGAGCAAGGTCGGGAAGATCCGGAGCGCCTCGCAGGGGCTCTTCACGATCACCGACCGCGACATGAACTCCCCTGACCGCAAGAACGTGCGCGTCGTGACGACGGTCGAATATTACCTGAGCGATTGAATCGGCGGTGCGCCGGCGGTTGAACAGGCGATGAAAGCACTCGCTCCGAGCGATATCGCAGAATTCCGCGAGACGGTTCTCGCGCATTACCGCGCCCATGGCAGGCGCGATCTGCCGTGGCGGAAGACGAAGGATCCGTACCGCATTCTCGTTTCCGAGCTCATGCTCCAGCAGACGCAGGTCGCGCGGGTCGCCGGAAAGTACGAGCCCTTCATCGAGCGTTTTCCCGATTTTGCCTCTCTCGCCCGCGCGCCGCTCGGCGAGGTCGTCAGGGCGTGGAGCGGGCTCGGCTACAACCGGCGGGCGCTCCATCTGCGCGAGGCGGCACGCGCCGTCGTTGCGCGATTTGACGGGCGGCTGCCCCGGCGCATCGAGGATCTCCGAGCCTTGCCGGGGGTCGGCCCGGCGACCGCGGCGGAGATACTGAACTTCGCCTTCAACGAGCCGCGCGCGTTCATAGAGACGAACGTCCGCGCCGTTTACATTCATCATTTCTTTCCCGGAAGGAAGAAGGTCGCCGACGCGGAGATCCTTCCGCTCGTCGAGCTGACGCTCGACGCGAGGAATCCCCGCCGGTGGTTCTACGCGCTGATGGACTACGGCGTCATGCTCAAGAAAGTCGGCGAGAATCCTTCCCGGAGAAGCGCGCATCACGCGAGACAGGTGAGGTTCGAGGGATCGGACAGGCAGGCGCGGGGCCGCGTCGTCAAAGCGCTCGCGGAACGCCGGATGAGCGAAACGGAGCTCGCGAAGGCGACCGGGCTCTCCGTCGCGCGAATCCGTTCGATCGTGCCGGGACTCGCGCGCGACGGGCTCGTCGTTCGCCGCGGCGCGAAGCTCGTCATCGCGTAGGGAGACGAATGCGGGCGATCGTCCGTTCGCTCGCGCCCGCGTCTCGCCGCGGCGATCAGCCCTTTGTGCGCCGGAGCAGCCTCGTCAGCGCGAACGTCGCGAGGCCGAGCACGATCCCCCATCCGATGGCGAGAAAGATGTAGCCGCCGGTCGTCATACGGCGTTCCTTTCCTTCGAAAAGCCGCCTCTCCGCGACGCGATCGCGACGAGGATCGCAAAGCCCGCGACGATCGCGAGCATGAGCGAGCGCGCTCCCCATACATAGGGACGATCCGCGGGCGAAACCTCTTCCATCCTCAGCACCTTGATCATGTCGGATTTCGCCCAGAACGCGAGGATGGTGACGAGGAAGATCGGCGTGACGTACTTCATGATGAATTTGAAAACGGGCGGCACCTTTATCTCGGCGCCTCTCGTGATCTCCTCCCACGCCTTTTCTTTCCCGAACACCCAGAAGAAGACGACGATCTCGATGAGGGCGAGCAGCACGACGCCGAAGGTCCCCGCCCAGAAATCGAGCTCGTCCATGAACCCGTGGGCGAGGAAAAAGATGACGAGGTTGGACGCGGCGAACGTGAAGATCGATATCACGTTGACCGCCTTCTTCCTGGTCCATCCCAGCTCGTCCATGAAGAACGTGACGGCGGGGAGCGTCAGCGCGACGGAGGAGGTGACGCCGGCTATGAAGAGGAGAAAGAACCACATGAAGCCGAATATGTTCCCGAAGGGCAGGTGCTGAAAGACGATCGGCATCGACTGGAACGCGAGGTTGAACGAGCCGCCCTGCGCGATCGCCTGCGTCGCCGCGACGCCGAAGAACGCGCACGCGATCGGGATCGCGATCGTGCCGCCGCAGATGACCTCGCAGAACTCGTTTGTGCTCGCCGTGGCGATTCCCGCGAGCGCCACGTCGTCGTTCTTCTTGAGATAGCTCGCGTACGCCTGGATGGCGCCGAAGCCGACGCTCAGCGTAAAGAATATCTGCCCCGCCGCCGCGAGCCAGACCTTCGGATTCCTCAGCTCGCCGAGATCGGGATTCCAGATGAAGCCGAGGCCGTTCAGGACGCTCTGGTCCGGCTTCGCCGGGTCGGGGGCGCCGAGGGTCAGGACCCGCACGACGAGGGCGATCGCCATGACGATGAGGAGCGGCATGCCGATGTTTGCGAGCTTCTCGATGCCGCCCCGGATGCCGCGCCGCAGCACGACGTAGTTGATCGCCGCCGTCGCGATAAAGAAGAAGTAGCCCCAGTATAAACCGTTGAAGTAGCTGTTGCGCGCGATCCCCTGGAAGCCCTGCAGGAATCCCCCCATCGCTTCCTGCGTCGTCGCGCCGTCATATCTTCCGAGGAGGGAGAAGAAGGAGAATCCGAGCGTCCACGACTCGACGACCATGTAATAAATGAAGATCGTGACGGGCAGGAGAAGGCCGATGACGCCGAAATATTTCGCGGCGGGATGGCGCCAGAGGAGCTGGAAGATCCCCGGCATCGTGCCGTGCCCCTGGGTTCCGCCGAAGCGTCCCATCGCGAGCTCGGTCCACATGAGCGGGATCCCGACGAGAATGAGAGCGATGAAATAGGGGATCATGAAGGCGCCGCCGCCGTTGCCCGCCGCCTGCACGGGGAAGCGCAGAAAGTTGCCGAGGCCGACGGCGTTTCCCGCGAGCGCCAGAATCAATCCGATCTTGGTTCCCCAGTGTTCTCGTTCCATCCATTCCTCCCGAGTTTCGCCTCGATCCTTCCGACCTCGTCCTTCATCGCCTGGAAATGGCTTCCCTCCCAGTAGACCCGCCCGCACGCGGGGCAGGCGTGAAAGCGATGGAAGCTCTTCTCGACGTTCGGCGGAATGCGCCCCTTCACGGTCTCCTCCGGCGCCTCGACGAGAAGCACGTTGCACTCCAGGCACCGGGCGAACGGTTCGAAGCGGGGAGCTTCGCCGATGGCGTTGAAGAGCTCGACGATCTGTCCGGCCGTATCGGCGGAAGAGAGGATCACGGGCCTCGGCCCCGGGCGGTCCCCCGGATGGCGCGAGCGCGTGACCGCCGTTCTCCCTTCCTTCGTCGCGTTGAGGAGGAAGCGTCCGCTCTCTCCCTCGGGATTGAGCTTCGCGTCAACGCCGAGCATCCGCAGTTTGACGCACAGCTTCCCGAGCATGCGGTCGAGGAGAAACGAACGGTTTTTCCGTCCCACGGCCATACTCCTTTTTCGCTTGACAGCATATCAGAGAACGCGGAGTATGTGGAAGCTTCAAAACGCGCGAACAGTGGTCACGGTCGGGATTTCTGTGGAGATGGAGGTGAGACAGCCGGTTCGCAGGGGAGGAACCGCGGGGGACTATGACGGAACATTTTACAGGCTGCCTGAAATGCAACAAAGGGATTCTTCTCCCCTTGTCGGATTACGGGAGAGACGGCGCGCCCATCCGCTACAAGGCGTGGGTATGCAATAATCCGGAGTGCGGGTTCAACATCCGGATCGACAACGGGGAAATCAGCATCGGGAAAGAGCTCTCGTTCTCGAGCAAGTAGAGA
This sequence comes from uncultured bacterium, assembly GCA_963846325.1. Taxonomy (GTDB): domain Bacteria; phylum Krumholzibacteriota; class Krumholzibacteriia; order Krumholzibacteriales; family Krumholzibacteriaceae; genus SSS58A. The sequence goes on along the minus strand of CAWJVO010000014.1, from coordinate 46,664 downwards.
GATCGCGATATGTTCGAAAAAAGGGGCCGTCGGGCCCCTTTTTTATTGCCCGTTTCGCCGGTGAAGGCGGTGCAGGAGCCAGAGCGCCGGCACGAGCACGGCGAGCGAGAGAAACGTCCACCTCGCGTCGGGCGGAACGATCTTCGCCGCGACGATCTCCTCTTCCGTGGCTTCGCTCAGCCTGACGAGCATCGTGAGATTGTAGATCGCGTGCCCGGCGATCGGATACCAGAGGCTGCCTGTCCGGTAGAAGAAGTAGCCGAAGAGTATGCCGAGCGCGGCGGTTCCCGGGATCAGGGGAGGATTGAAATGGGCCAGGGAAAAGAGAATGCCCGAAAGAACGACGGCGAGCGGCCCGCCCATGTTGCGCTGGAAGATCCTCTGGACGAAGCCGCGGAAGAGGATCTCCTCCGTGACCGCCGCGACGAGCACGATGCCGATCGCGACGAGAGCGAAGGACGCCGGCCCTTTGGGCTTGATCGAAAGGATGAAGCTGGTATAATCGGCGTCCGGGCCCCACATTCGCTCGAAAACGCTCGAGAACGCCTCGACGGGGAGGATCGCCGCGAGCATGATGACGGCGACGAGCCCCGACGTCTTGAAATCGGGACGGGCGAACGAGAACTCCCGCGCAAAGCCGAGCGTCGAGCTTCGCGAGAGAAAATAGAAGGGGACGAGGATCGAGAAGATCCCCGGCAGCGCGAGGGAGAGAAAGATCATCTTGTTGAAGTAGAAGATCCCCGCGAGAGAATAGTTCATGAGGAGACAGGCGAACGCGTACACGAGCAGGAGATAGTTGTTGATCCTGTCGAATATCCCGGGCGCGAAACCGGGAGGACTCGTGGGGGGATCGCCGGAGCCCGGGCCGGGCTTCTCGGGCTCGCGAGTCTCGCGATTATCGTTTCGCTGATCCTGCATCGCTTCAGTATATCGGCGCCGCGCGCCGCGGACAAGGAGAAAGGCGTTCCATGATAAAGCTCGTCATATTCGATCTCGACAACACGCTCACCGATTTCGTCCGCATGAAGGAGGTCTCGATCGAGGCCGCCATCCAGGCGATGATCGACGCGGGGCTCCTCGTTCCCCCGGACCGGATCCGCGAGGAGATACTGAAGATCTACCAGGAAGAGGGCATCGAGCATCAGAGGGTGTTCAACAAGCTCCTCGTGAACCTCATCGGCGAGGTCGACTACAAGATTCTCGCCGCCGGAATCGTCGGCTACCGGCACGCGCGCGAGGCGGCTCTCGTTCTCTACCCGCACGTGCGGGTGACGCTCATCCAGCTCCTCGGACGGGGGCTCAAGCTCGCCGTCATATCGGACGCTCCCCGGCAGGAGGCGTGGCTCCGGCTCTGCTATCTCCAGCTCCATCACATGTTCGACATGGTGATCACGTACGAGGATACGGGGGAGTACAAACCGAGCCCCGCGCCCTTCAGGATGGTGCTCGACAAAATGGGAATAAAGCCCGCCGAGGCGCTCATGGTCGGCGACTGGCCCGAGCGCGACATCGTCGGCGCGGCGGAGGTCGGCATCAGGACCGTCTTCGCGCGTTACGGAGACACGTTCGGAACGAAAGAGTCGGGCGCCGATTACGAGATATCGGACGCGTACGCGCTCGTGAAAATCGTCGACGATCTCAACAAAAGCGGGAAGCGATGAAAGGAACGTTCGCATGAAGATCGTGACCGGAGCGGAGATGCGCCGGATCGACGAGGCGACGATCAGCCGTTTCGTCACCGGGGTGGCTCTCATGGAGCGGGCGGGACAGCGCGTGTTCGAGCAGATCGAAGCGACGTTCCCGTCGCTCGAGTCCCTCGCCGCGTCGATATTCCTCGGGCGCGGGAACAACGCCGGAGACGGGCTCGTCGTCGCGCGGCTCCTCGCGGAGAGGGGAGCGAAGGTGATTCTCCATTACCTGCATCCGCCCGAGGAGCTTTCCCCGGACGCGGCCAAGAATCACGCGCGGCTCGCCTCGCTCCGCGGCGGCGCGAAGATCGTCGAGGTGTTTCTCTGCAACTCCGGCTGGCAGGAGCCGGCGCGCAAGGCGCTCGAGGATTCCGACCTCATCGTCGACGCGCTCCTCGGGACGGGGCTCAACAAGGCGGTGGGGGAGGAGTACGCCGCGGTGATCGACGTCATCAACGAGAGCGATCTCCCGATCCTCTCGGTGGACATACCGTCCGGAGTCAACGCCGATACGGGAGAGATCATGGGCGCCGCGGTCGTCGCCGACGCGACGGTCACGATGGGGCTTCCCAAGATCGGCTGCCTCTTCTATCCGGGAAAAGGATGCGCGGGAGAGCTCGTCGTCGGCGACATCGGCGTTCCGCAACGAGGTGATGGACGAGCAGGGGATCCGGTGCGAGGCGCTCGATCTCGAGCGCGCGCTCGAGGATCTTCCCTTGCGGGAGCCGACGGCGCACAAGTTCGCGTGCGGCTCGCTCCTCGTCGTCGCGGGGAGCCGCCGCTACTCGGGAGCGGCGATTCTCACCGCGGTTTCGGCGCTCAGGACCGGATGCGGCGTCGTCTACTGCGCCGGCCCGGAATCGATCCGCACCGTCGTCCAGGGGGCCGCGCCGGAAGTGATCTTCATCGCGCTTCCGGAGACCGCGACGGGAGCTCTCTCGGCGAGCGGCGCGCAGAAGCTGCTCGAGGAGGTGCGCTACGACGCTCTCGCCGTCGGGCCGGGCCTCACGGCCGAGGCGGATACGGCGAAGCTCGTCCGCTCGATCCTCGAACGCTGTCCGAAGCCCATTCTCATCGACGCCGACGGCGTCAACGCGCTCGAGGGGCGTTTCGCCGACGTCGTCCGCGCCTCGAAGATAAAGGAAATCGTCGTCACCCCGCATTCGGGCGAGCTCAAGAGGCTCGCGGGGGAGAGCGCTCCCGAGCTCCCCGTGCCGCGCATCGAATGGCTTCGCGAGCTCGTGCGGGACACGGGGGTCACGGTCGTCCACAAGGGAGCCCCGACCGTGATCGTCAATCCGGACGGAAGCGCCGGCGTCTGCGTCCACGGCCATCCGGGGCAGGCGACCGCGGGAAGCGGGGACGTTCTGAGCGGCGCGATCGCGGGCTTTCTCGCGCAGGGGGTCGGCGCCGCGCGCGCGGCCCGGCTCGGCGTCTATCTCCACGCCCGCGCGGCGGAGATCGCCGCGTACGATACCGGCGAGCGGGGGATGATCGCGGGGGATTGCCTGCGGGCGCTTCCCGCAGCCCTCAAGGAGCTGGAGTGAGCCCCGGGCTCGCGCGCGAGGGGATCGAATCGAGCGGCGGCCCCGCGAACCTATGAAAGAGCTCGAAGTCATCGGTCGCCTCCGCGCGGCGTTTCCCGATTGCGGCATCGGGGACGACGCGGCGGTGCTGAGCGCCCCGCGCGGGGAGATGCTCTTCGCGGCGGACGCCTCCGTCGAGGGAGTCCATTTCGACCGGCGCTTCTCGACGCTGAGCCAGGCCGTCCAGAAGCTCGTCACTTCCAACGTCTCCGATATATTCGCCATGGGAGGCTCGCCGGGATCGATCGTGTTCACGGCGGGGCTGCCGTCGGGCTGCGCTTCCGCCGACGTCGAGGCGAATCATCGACGGGCTCAAGCGATCCTGCGCGCAGTACGGCGTCAAGCTCGTCGGGGGAGATACGGTGTCGAGCCCCGGCGGGTTCTGCTTCAACGTCGCGATCGTCGGAGAGGTGAGGCCCGGCCGCGCGATTCTCAGATCGGGGGCCCGAGAGGGGGACGCGATCGTTCTCTTCGGCGAGATCGGTCTCTCCCGCGCGGGCCTGAGCGTCCTGACGCGCTCTCTCGACGAGCCGGCCCGCGATCTCGAGCGCGCGTTTCCGCTGGTTACGATCGCGTCGTCCCCCGCGGAGATGGAGCGCCTTGCCGGCGCTCTCGGGCGGTTCCCCCTTCCGTATGACGCCGCGCGATGCGTTCGGCGCCACCTCGTTCCCCTCGCCGCTGCGCTCGATGCGTCCCTTCTCGACGCGGAGCCCCCGAGCGTCACGGCGATGATCGATATTTCGGACGGGCTCGGGAAGGACTTGCGCACGCTCTGCGCCGAGAGCGGCGTCGGCGCCGTTATCCATGAAGCGGCTCTTCCGATTCCTCCCGCCATCGGGGAGATCTGCGGGTTCGAGGGAGAGGCGCTCGTCGATTTCGCCCTCGCGAGCGGCGAGGAGTACGTGATGCTCGCGGCGGTGTCTACCGAGGCGGCGGGGTGGTTGAGCGCGGGCGCCGCGGCGGCGGGCGCGGCGGTGATCGGCGCGGCCGTTCCGGCGGCCGAGGGAATCATGCTCGTCGACGCGAAAGGAAAGAAGCGCCCGATGAGCGTTCTCGGCTACGAACATTCGTTCTGATATTCATGAGCGCGCCGCGCGACCGGCAACGCGGCGGCGCACACCGAAAGGCCGCGATGCTTCTCTATCTGATTCGCCACGGGCAGACCGACTGGAACAGGGATCACCGCATCATGGGGACGGGGCCCATCCCGCTCAACGAGAACGGGCGGGGCATGGTGGCCGATCTCGGCCGCGCCCTCAAGGCGAAAGGCATCCCCGTCGTCTACACGAGCACCGTCGCGCGCGCCCTCGAGAGCGCGCGCATCCTCGCGGACGAATGGGGCGCCGAGCTCCGCGAGGAGCCGCGGCTCAACGAGTCTCCGTTCGATGGCTGGATCGGAAAGACGTACCACGAGCTGCGCGACGACGAGGATTTCAAGCTCTACTTCGAAACGCCGACGCGCGCCCGCTTCTCGAACGGCGAAGGCATGGCCGACATTCAGAAGCGCGCTCTCGACGCGGCGGCTCGCATCGTGAAGGAGACGGGAACGGGGCAGGCGGCGGCCGTTTCCCACAGCGACGTCATCAAGCCCGTTCTCGCGCGCTACCTCGGTATGGATCTCGACGCGATACACCGCCTCTCGATCGCGAACGCCTCGGCGTCGCTCGTCGATTTCAAGGAGTCGCCTCCCCGCATCCGTTATATCAATCTCGCGCCGTGGCAATGGCGCGACGGGCCGTGAGCGCTCCGGCCGGTCGCCGCGCCGCCTGAAGCAAGAATTGTGTTGACGCGCCGCGACGGCGCGTTTAAAAATTGCGGCGAACGAGCGAACGCAGTCCCCGGTCTTTCATCATCTTTTTTCATCAGGAGCGCCTCATGAACGGAACCCCCCGAGAGGTATTGGAATTCGCGAAATCGAAAGGCGTCGAGTTCGTCGACATCAAATTCATCGACTTTCCCGGCAGGTGGCAGCATTTCACGATTCCCGTCTCGCGGCTCTCCGAGGAGACGTTCGCCGAGGGCATCCCCTTCGACGGCTCGAGCATCCGCGGCTGGAAGAACATCAACGAGAGCGACATGCTCGTGATTCCCGACGCTTCGACCGTATTCATGGATCCGTTCTGCTGCCACCCGACCCTGAGCGTCATCGGGGATATCCACGATCCGATCACGCGGGAGCCGTACGCGCGCGATCCGCGGTTCATCGCGCGCAAGGCCGAGCAGCATCTCGCGAGCACGAAGATCGCCGAGCGCGCGTACTTCGGTCCGGAAGCGGAGTTCTTCATCCTCGACGACGTGCGCTTCGCGCAGGACGAGCACAGCGCCTTCTACGAGATCGATTCCGATCGAGGGCGCCTGGAACACGGGGCGCGACGAGGGGCCGAACCTCGCGTACAAGTCGCGCCTCAAGGAAGGCTATTTCCCCGTGCCGCCGACCGATTCGCTCCAGGATCTCCGGAGCGAGATGGTGAAGAACCTCACGGCGTGCGGCCTCGCGTGCGAGGTGCAGCACCACGAGGTGGCGACGGGGCAGAGCGAGATCGGGCTCCGTTTCGATACGATCGTCCGGATGGGAGACGCGCTGTCGATCTTCAAGTACGTCGTGAAGAACACGGCGCGCGCGTTCGGCAAGACCGCCACCTTCATGCCGAAGCCGATATTCGGCGACAACGGCTCGGGGATGCACGTGCACATCTCGCTCTGGCGGGGGGACAAGAACCTTTTCGCGGGACCCGAATACGGGGGCCTGAGCGAAACGGCGCTCTACTTCATCGGCGGGCTCATCGCGAACGCGCACCCGCTCCTCGGCGTCACGAATCCGTCGACGATCTCGTACAAGCGGCTCGTGCCGGGGTTCGAAGCGCCGGTGAACCTCGCCTACTCCCAGAGGAACCGGAGCGCGGCGATCAGGATCCCCGTGACCTCCGGGAAGGTCGAAGCGAAGCGGGTCGAGTTCCGCTGCCCCGACGCGACGGGGAATCCGTACCTCACGCTCGCGGCGATTCTCATGGCCGGGCTCGACGGCGTCGAGAATCGCAGGCATCCGGGGGAGCCGCTCGACAAGAACATCTACGACATGCCGCCGTCGGAGCTCGCGAACGTGAAGAAGACGTGCGCCGATTTCCCCGCGGCGCTCGCGGCGCTCGAAGCGTCTCACGAGTTTCTTCTCAAGGGGGACGTCTTCACCGAGGACGTGATTCGCACCTGGATCGATTTCAAGCGCGAGAACGAGGTCGTGCCGGTGATGATCCGGCCGAATCCGTTCGAATTCTGCATCTATTTCGATGTATAATGGCGCCGGTTTCGCCGTGGGGCGCTCGGCGTTCCGGGTCGGTGCGGTAGTATGACATCTCCGATTCTCAAAACCTCGCAGCTTCCGTCGCCGCGATTCGACGCGGGCGAGGGCTGGATGACCGCCTTCGCGGGCGAGGTGAGGGACTCCTACAAGGAATTCCTGAAAAATCTGGAGCGGCGGCACCGCTCGGGCGGCTCCGGCGTCGAGGTCGCGCGCGCGGTCTCCGCGGGGGTCGAGACGGTCGTGCTCCATCTGCACGATTCGCTCAGGGAATGGATGGGCCCGAGATTGCGCCGCGCTCCCGCCGTGATCGCGCTCGGCGGTTTCGGGAGGCGCGATCTCTCCCCGAAGAGCGACGTCGATCTGCTGTTCCTCTGGGACAAGAAGCCGGGCCCCGCCGGGACCTCCTTCGCGGGCTACCTCGTGCGGATGCTCTGGGACGCGGGGCTCGAGCTCGGGTCCTCGGTGCGCACCGCCGCCGAGCTGCGCAAAGCGCTCGAACGGGACACCGATCTCAAGACGGCGGTTCTCGACGGCCGCTGGATCTGCGGCGACGAGTCGATGAAGGAGGCGCTCCAGGAGATCAAGGCCGAGATGCGGGGGCGCGAGAGCGGCGAGCTGCTCGAGGCGAAGCTCGAGGAGGCGCGCCGCCGCTGGAAGAAATTCGGATGGAGCTTCCATCTCATCGAGCCGAACGTCAAGGAAAGCCCCGGGGGGCTCCGCGACCACCAGATGATCCGGTGGGTGGGCATGGTGCTCCCGTGGGACGGCACGCTCGAGGGGCTCTACCGCCTCGCCATCATCGACCGCCAGGAGATCAACGACATCAGGCGGGCGCACGACTTTCTCCTCAGGACCCGCAACGAGCTCCATTTTCTCATGGGATCGAACTGGAACGTGCTCACGCTCGATCTCCAGCGTTCGGCCGCGAAGGGCCTCGGGTACCGGGACGGCGCCGGGCTTCTCGCCGTCGAGCGCTTCATGCGCGACTACTACTCGATGACGCGCGCCGTCTTCACGCTCCTCGAACGCTTCCTCGACGAGACGACCGGCGAAGGGAATCTCCGGATCATCGACGGCTCGCTCTACCGGAGGGTGGGGACGCAGGGGCTCGGCCAGCTCGACCTGCGTCTCGGCCGCGCGCGGATGAAGTCCGATCCGCTCTTCCCCTTCAAGGAGCAGCTCCGCGCGGGGAAGCGGCTCTCCCCGCAGATGGAGCGCCGCGTGAGAAACGCGTTCCGGCCGGCGAAGCTCCCGAGCGGCGCGGCCGAGCGGATGCGCCGCTCGTTCATCGAGCTTCTCGAGATGCCCGGGAAGAAGGCGCCCGTGATACGGAGCATGCACGAGCTCGGCGCGCTCAGGCATCTCTTCCCGCCGTTCGAGAAGCTCACCTGCCTCAAGAAATACGACCTCTACCACCAGTACACGGCCGACGAGCACACCCTGCAGGCGATCGCGAACCTCGACGAGATCGAGTGCTGCGAGGGAGGGCTCCTGCCGCGTATATACGACGAGGTCGCGGAGCGGACCGAGCTCCTCCTCGCCGCGCTGCTCCACGACATCGGCAAACCCTGCGCGCGCGGCCACGCCCGCGCCGGAGCGCGCATGGCCGAGACCCTCCTCCGCGCGTTTCCCATAACGCCGCGCTCGCGCTCGCTCGTCGCGTTTCTCGTGCGGAACCATCTCCTCCTCTCGCATTTCAGCCAGCGGCGGGACATGGAGGACCGGGACACGGGCCTCCAGTTCGTGAAGAGCGTGAAGAGCCACGTGAACCTCAAGCTGCTCTATCTCCTCACCTGCGCCGATCTCAAGGCGACGGGGCCGAGCGTATGGACCGGCTGGAAGGAGAACCTCCTCGAGGACCTCTACTTCAAGGGATCGCGGATGCTCGCGGACAAATCGGAATCGGGCGCCTTCTTCAGGAAGATGCTCGAGAAGCGGCACGGGAAGATGATCGAGCTCTGCGAGACCGACGAGGAGCGCGCCGCGATGGAGATCCACCTCGCGAGCCTTCCCGATCGCTACGGAATGGTCGTCACCCCCGCGCGGGCGAAGGCGCACGTCGCGATGGTCGCCCGCCTCAAATCCCGCGGCGTGATCGTCGAGATCAGGAGGCTCCAGCATTCGATCGAGCTGACCATGTGCACCCGCGACCGGCCCTTCAGGCTCTCCCAGCTCTGCGGCGTCATCACGATCAACGATCTCAACATCCTCGGCGCCTTCGCGTTCACGAGGAAGGACGGCGTCGTTATCGATCTCTTCCACTGCACCGGCGTCGACGGCCGTCTCACGCTTCCGGCGGACACGGCGAAGAAGCTCGAGCGCGATTTCGCCGCGGTGCTCGCCGGCGAGATCGATCTCGAGAAGGCGTACGCCGCGCACGTCGAGCGCTGGAAATGGCGCACGGCGAAGGGGGGGCGTGTCCCGACGGTCGTCGAGTTCGAGAACGACCTCTCGCGCGAGAGCACGATCCTCGATCTCGCCGCGCGCGACCGCCCCGGGCTCCTGTACCGCGTGACCCGCGTGCTCTCCGCGGAGGGGCTCGACATCCAGAGCGCGCAGATTTCGACGCGGGGGGAGATGGCCGCCGACTCCTTCTACGTGAAGACGTCCGACGGAAAGAAGCTCGCCGACGCGGCGAGGATGCGCGACGTCAGGCTGCGGCTCAAAGCGGAGCTGGACGGCTGAGGCCGTCCGCGCGACGCGAATCCGCTCGGCGGTCCGCACTTCGTTCACCCCCGGAAATAAACGCGCGACAGCGCGAGGCGTTTCGTGCTATAATGTTTATTGACAAATATTTAAGCTCGGGATCCGTTCCAAGCAACAGGAGGTTCGGTATGCTCGTCCGGCGAATCGTTGTCCTGTCCGCCGCCGCGCTGCTCGCCGCCGTTCTGCTCGTGACCGCGCTGTGCGCCGACGGGAGCTGCATGATTCCGCGTCTCATCAACTATCAGGGCGTCGTCACGGACGCATCCGGGGTCGTCATCAGCGGCACGCACACACTCACGTTCGGGATCTATGCCGAGCCCGAAGACATCGCGGGCGGCGCGTTCTGGACCGAAGTGCATACGGGAGTGGCGCTGGAGGACGGGTTGTTCAACGTCATACTCGGCAGCGTCACGACGCTCCCGGAGAATCTCTTCTCGTACGGCTACGATCGCTATCTCGGCGTGAAGGTCGACGGGGACGCCGAGATGAGGCCGCGGATGCGGATCACTTCGGTACCATGGGCGTACAAGGCGGGGATCGCGGACTCGGCGCTCGCCGCGCCGGGGGGCGCCGCCTCGGGCTGGGCGATCGCGGGAAGCAACGTTTATACGACCGTCGCGGGAAACGTCGGCGTCGGGGAGACGGCGCCCCTCGCCAAGCTGCACGTGCGGTCCGGCGACATCCTGCTGCCCCAGACGGCGACGTACGGCGACGACGCGTTGATCGAAGGGACCGACGCCGTGCTCGGCCTCTACAGCACCGACGGCGGGAGCTACGGATCCGCGATCACGCTCGCGGAGCTCGACGCCGCGCACGCGCTCACGGGCAAGTGGAGCATGTTCCGCTCGACCGGCACCTCGTCGCGGCTCACCTTCTCCTTCGGTCCGGACTCAAACTACTCGGTCAATCCCGCGATCATGTCGCTTCGTTCCACCGGCGTCGGCATCGGGACGACGGGCCCGGCGCGGAAGCTCGAGATCAACGACACGCAGGCCTTCGTGCGCCTCACCTCGTCGAGCATGAACGGATCGGTCCTCGAGCTCAAGAGCTCGGCGACGGACGCGGGTACGTGGCGTGGAAAGATCAATTTCCTCAACGGCAGCAATACGGTCGACGGCGCGATCGAGTACTACGCGCTCGGGTTTATGGATCAGCCGGGGATGTACTTCAAGGCCGGCGGATACACGAGGCTCTTTCTCAACAGCTCGAACGGGAACGTCGGCATCGGCACATACGCGCCCGCTGAGAAGCTGCAGGTCGAGGGCACCGTCAAGTGCGCGGTGCTCAAGCTCACCGGCGGCTCCGACATCGCCGAGCCGTTCGACGTGAACGAGGGGATCGAGATCGCCGAGGGCATGGTGCTCGCGATCGATCCCGACTCGCCGGGGAACCTCAGGGTCGCCGACGCCGCCTACGACCGGCGCGTGGCGGGGGTCGTGAGCGGGGCGGGGGAGGTGCAGCCGGGGCTCATCATGTCGCAGGAGGGCACGGCGGCTGACGGAAAATACCCCGTGGCGCTCACCGGCCGCGTGTACTGTCTCGCCGACGCGTCGAGCGGAGCGATCGAGCCGGGGGACCTCCTCACGACGTCCGATACGCCGGGGCACGCGATGAAGGTCGTCGATCACGCGCGGGCGCAGGGCGCCGTTCTCGGCAAGGCGATGACCTCGCTCAAAGAGGGCCGGGGTCTCGTGCTCGTGCTCGTCACCCTGCAGTAAGGAGGCGATGCCGGATGAATGCGAAGATCAAGAAATCGCCTCCCGGGCTGCTCCTCGCCGCTCCCGCGCTCCTGTGCGGATTCCTCGCGTTCGCGCTCGGCGCGTCGGACATCGATGCGCGCGAGATGCGCGAATCCGAGGTGCGCGCCGCGGCGGAGACGTGGGTGCGGACGACGACCCGGGACGCGCGTCCCGACGCCGCGATCGAGAGGATGGAGCCGTACGTCGTGGGCGGCGAGCTCGTCGCGTACGTCGCGCACCTGCGGGGCGAGGGGTATTGCCTGTGCGCTGCCGACGAGCTCCTGCTTCCCGTGTATTTCTACGCGCCCCGCGGGACGTTCGATCCGGCGAATCCGCCGCTCCAGTGTCTTCTCGCTGATATGGCCGAGCGCGCCCGCATGGTGCGCGGGTGGATCAGGGACAACGATCCGGTCCTCCTCGGCATGCAGGACGTCGTGAGCGAGCGCGCCGCGGCGTGGACGAGCCTCATGGGAGGACGCGCGCTCCCGAAGACGCGCGAGAGCCTCGAGACGACGGCGCTTCCCACGATGGTCGCCCTCGACCTCGGCTGCACGTGGCATCAGGGCTCTCCATACAACGATCAATGCCCCACGCTGCCGCCGGGCTCGGACGAGCGCTGCGTCACCGGCTGCCCCGCGACGGCGATGGTGCAGATCATGCACTACTGGAAATGGCCGAATTCGGCGACGGGAAGCCGCGGCATCTACTACCGGTATCGATGGAAACCGGACGGGAGCTGGCTCTCGACCCCGCTCGCGGCGGATCCGCAGATCACGGACACGCTCAACTGGAGCTGGGCCGGCCGCCTGAGATATCGATTCGTGCTGGGCGCCGGCTACCGGCTCGAAATGTCCGGCTACTGGGACTGGAGCATCAAGGCGATGGCCGAGGATACGTCGGGGACGTACGTTCACAACCACACGCCGGCGTACCGGGCGGCGCTCGACCTTCTCTACGACCTCATGCCGCGCGACTCGACGTATCACTACGCCAACTTCGGGACGGCCACGTATAACTGGGACCTCATCGAGGGCGACCATTCCGATCCGGTCGATCCCGGCGACACGGAGACCGCGAAGCTCAACTATCACGGCGGTATCGCGGTGAACTCGATCTATGGACTGCGCGGAACGGGCTCCTCGTGCCCGGAGATATCGACGAACATACCGCTGTATTTCAGATACGATCCCGACGCGGTCACCTACGGGACGAGCATCGACGGCATGACGGCCGAGATCGCGTGGCTCCGGCCGCTCTCGATCGGAGGCTGCGGGCACGCGTGGGTCATCCACGGGTACGATATGAGCACGGATCCCGACCGGCTCTTTCTCATGAACTTCGGCTGGGGCGGGGGTAGCGATGGGTGGTACGTGGCGGACACGCGCTGTCCGACGACGGGCATGGAGCATGCGGTGCGCATCGCTCCCGCCGGCGTCGTGAAGTTCGTCGGATCGACGGTTGTCGGCGACGGGAGCCCCTCGAGCCCCTATCTGAACGTCGAGTCGGCGCTCCTGTCCGCCCCCAACGGGGCGACGCTCATTTTCAAGGCGGGCTCCGATAATATGTATTCGGCAGCCACGCTCACGATCGACCGCCCCTTGACCCTGAAGGGGAACAACGTCATCATCCGCAAGGGCCTGTGAAGGGGGCGATCCGCATGTCGAAGGCATTCATGATACTGCTGCTCGCCGCGGCGCTCGCGATCGCGCCCGCGACGATTTCGACGTCCGGCGGCGGAGTGGATCGGGCCGACGCACGGGCCCAGGCCGCGCACTCGATGCGCGCTTCCGTGATCGGCTCGGCCGGCGCGCCGGGCACGAGCGCCGGCTTTCGCTCGAACGGCACGCTCGGCCAATCGACGCCGATCGGGATCGGCGCGGCCGCTCCGAAGAAGGTCTACGCGGGATTCTGGGGCAGGACGTGGTCGCTGACGGGCGTCGACGGGAATCCGGTCGCGTATCGCAACGAGCTGTTCCAGAACTATCCGAACCCGTTCAATCCCTCGACGACGATCGAGTATTCCCTCGAGGAGACGGGCACCGCCCGGATCGTCATCTTCAGTGTCGACGGGAGAAGAATCAGGACCCTCGAAGGCGGGGTGAAGCCGCCGGGTCTGCACCGGGCGATCTGGGACGGCAGGAACGAGCGGGGCGAATCGGTCGCGACCGGGATCTATTTCTACCGCCTCGAAGCGAACAGGGTTGCGGCCGTGAAGAAGATGCTGTTGTTGAGATAGAGGATTCCGGGGAATCGAACGCGGTGTGGCTTGCGTCCCCGAGGGGCGCTATTCGATGCGCTCGACGAAACGTTCGAAAGTGATTCGCGCATTCCGTTTGATTCTCTCGAGCTCCCGGAGAAACGTTCCGCCCACAGGCGCGAGCGCGCCGAAGAGGCGCGAGAAGTATTTCTCGCAGAATTCCTCCCGTTCGGGGAGCGGCGGATACGGAATGCCGTGCAGCGCCGCGGCGTGCTCCATCGTCCAGAAGAGCCGGTGAGCGGCGAGGAGCGCGTCGTCGTCGCCGGCCTCGAGGAGCCCAGCCGATCGCAGCTCGCCGAGCGCGGTGCGCAGGTCCGCCGACGGGGCCTCTCTGACGATCCCCCGGAGCCGCGCCGCGCACAGCAGAAAATCGATGTCGTAGAGTCCCCCCGCCGCGTGCTTCACGTCCCACGGGCCCTTCGAGAGCGCCTCGAGCTTCGCGCGCGCGTCGACGAGCCGCTCCTTCCAGCCCTCGCGCCCGAATACGACGGGCAGGGTGCGCGCGAGGATATCCTCGAATGCCCGCCCGGTCGCCGCGTCGCCGCATAGATACCGGCACTTCGAATGGGCGAGAATCTCCCACAGCGACGCGCGCGTCTGCAGATAGCCCTCGACGTAATCGAGAGTCTGAACGAGGGGAGCGCCTTCCCCCTCGCCGCGGAGCCGCATATCGACCGGCCCGAGCCGGATCGCCCGCGCGTCGTCGATGACGCGGCGGACGATATCCGCTTCGAGCGCTGCGGAGCGGTCGTCGGCCGTCACGGCGATGAGATCGAGATCGCTCCCGAACCGCGCGCCGCGCGTCGCGAGCGATCCGGCGGCGATGAGCGCGAGCCCGGAAGCGCCTCCGCCGTGCCTCTCGAAAAGGGCGCGGAGCGAGCGCTCGGACTCCTCCGCGAAGAGCGGTCCGAGGATCTCCGGGCCGTTCTCCGGAATGGGATTTCCGCAATGAATGGAGAGGAGCGCCTCCTCGTGCCGCCGCGCGAGCCGGGGAAGCGCGTCCGCGGCCTTCGGATCGGGAAGCTCGCCCGGCGGCGAGCCCTCCGCGAGAAGATCGAGAAGCTCGATGCGGCTCGCGAGCGTATCCGAGAGCTTCGTCGAGAGGGACGACACCGCGAGCAGGAGGCGCAGGAGATCCCCGCCGCCCCCGACGAGATCGAGCGTCGATCTGACCGCTCCCGTCGCCTTTACGATCCGCACGAAGTTCTTCAGCGTGAGCGTGGGGTCGCTCGTCAGCGACACCCGCTCGAGAACGCCGGGAAGCGATCTCGCGGCGGCCGCGAGCGTTTCGAGCCCCTCGAGGCGCGGAAAATCTCCGAAGACGAGCGCGCTCAGGAAGCGGTGCGCCTCCTCTCCCTCGTCGAAGCCGTATTTCGAGAGAATGTCTTCCACCGCGCGGTCGCTCGCCGGAAGCGAGAGGAGGAGCGGGATTTCGCCGGGGACGCGGTTCCTGAAATAGCCGTCGAACAGGTGCTGCACCTCGGCGAGCGACCTTCCGAGCTCGGCGGTGAAATTCTCCGGCGTGACGCCGCGGAGCGCGCTCCGGCACACGCGCTCGGCCGTCTTCGCGAGATCCGCTTCCGCGGAGGGGAGCGTGTGCGTGCGGACGTTGCGGAGCATCTGCATGCGGTGCTCGACCGTGCGAAAGAGGCGGTAGCTCCGCTCGAGCGTTTCCTTCGCCCCGGCGCTCAGGAGCTCGTTTCGCGCGAGGCGCTCGAGCGACTCGAGCGTGTTGCGCGATCGGATTCCGGGGCGGCTCCGCCCGTGCATGAGCTGGATGCCCTGCGCGATGAACTCGATGTCGCGGATGCCTCCCGACATGAGCTTGATGTTGCCCGCGCGTTCCTCGTCGGAGAGGTAGGTCATCCACCGCTCGCGCATCGTCACGATCTCGTCGAGAGGATCGACGCTCGGAGCGGGGGCGAAGATCGCTTTCGCGCAGTTGTCGACGAACGCGTCCCCGATCGGCGCGTTCCCCGCCGAGAGACGCGCCTTGATGAGCGATTGCAGCTCCCACGGCTTCGCCCTGCGCTGGAGATAGTTCAGGTGATCGGCGAGCGTCACGACGAGCGGGCCGCTGTCGCCGTCCGGGCGGAGCCGCAGGTCCACGCGGTAGAGCGTCCCCTCCTCGGTGGGCGCCGAGAGATACTCGGTGACGCGCCGTGCGAGAGCGTCGTAGAAGGCGCGCTCGCGATCTCCTTCGGTCGCCTCGCACACGTACATCAAATCGATGTCGGACGAATAGTTGAGCTCGGTGCCGCCGAGCTTGCCGAGGGAGATGACGGCGAAGCGGTGGTAGGGGACGGCGGTGTCGAAGCTCCACGCGGTCTCTCCGGGCCCCTCGCTCGCGGCGAGCTCCTCGAACGCCATGCAGGCGACCGTCTCGACGATCGCGTCGGCGAGAAAGGAGAGCTCGGCGGTCACGTCCTCGACGCCGGCGAGCCCCATGAGATCGCGCGCGCCGATGCGGAGCATCTCGCGGCGGAAGTAGCGCTTGACGCTGTTGAGGCGCCGCCGCGGATCCCTGAACGGCTCGATCTGCCGCGAGAGCTCGAAACGGTAGGCGCTGAACGCCTTCGTGTCGTTGAGCGTGCTCTCCTCGACGAGCCACGAAAGGTAGCCGGGATTGCGCGCGAGGATTTCCGTGAGAAAGTAGCTGCACGAGAAAAGAGTGACGAAGAGCCGCGCGATCGGCCGCGCGAGGAAGAGCGAATGGAGGAAGCGCGCCGGCGCGATTCTCGACTCGACGAAGCGCGAGAGATTGAGCAGCGCCATGTCGGGATCGGGGGAGGCGGCGAGCTCGGCGAGCAGGTTCGCGACGTTGCCCGGAGGGGGCGCGTCCGCCCCGCTCTCCGGAACGAGCCGCCGCCAGAGCGAGACCGCCTTCGCGGAGTCGGCGAAGCGGAGCTCCGCGAAAAGCGCTTCGAGCTCCTTCGTCTCCGTTCCCCCGGCGATCGCGCGCCGCGCGAGTTTGTCGTGTTTCGTGCCCATGAACGCGCCCGCGAACTTTCTCTGGAATGCCGGTTTCGTTTCCTGTATCCTCGTTCGAACGCGGATTATACCGGAGAGCGGCGCGGGAATCGAGGAGAAGCGATGAAAAAAATCGAAGCCTATATCAAGCCCTTCAAGCTCGACGAGGTCAAGGAAGCCCTCATGGAGGCGGGCGCCGGCGGCATGAGCGTC
The DNA here is from genome assembly GCA_963846325.1 of uncultured bacterium. GTDB lineage: Bacteria > Krumholzibacteriota > Krumholzibacteriia > Krumholzibacteriales > Krumholzibacteriaceae > SSS58A. The sequence goes on along the minus strand of CAWJVO010000014.1, from coordinate 30,207 downwards.
ACCGAGGTGAAGGGTTTCGGAAGGCAGCGCGGCCACACGGAGCTCTACCGCGGGAGCGAATACAAGGTCGATTTTCTTCCCAAGATCCGGATCGACGTCGTGGTGAAGGACGAGGACGTCGAGCGCGTCGTCAAGGCGATCATCGCGTCCGCTCGCACCGGGCAGATCGGCGACGGCAAGATCTTCATATCGGACGTCGAAGACGCGATCAGGGTGAGGACCGGCGAAAGCGGCGAGGAGGTCCTCTAGGGCCGATGGAAGAGCTCTACCTCGGCATCGAAACGTCCTGCGACGACACCTCGTGCGCGGTCTATTCGCCCGTCCGGGGCGTCGTCACGCACCGCACGGCGGCCCAGCTCGATCACGGGAAATACGGCGGCGTCGTCCCCGAGATCGCCTCGCGATCCCACATGCGCACGCTGCTGCCGCTCTACGAAACGGTGATGAAGGAATCGGGCGCCTCGCTCGAGTCGCTCTCCGGCGTCGGCGTCACGAACGGCCCGGGCCTCACGGGGTCCCTCCTCGTCGGGCTCTCGTTCGCGAAGGCGCTCGCGTACGCGTGCGGCGCGCCGCTCGCCGGCGTTCATCACATCGAGGGGCACATACTCGCGAACGCGCTCGAGGGACCGCTCGAGCTTCCCGCCCTCGTTCTCGTCGTGTCGGGCGGGCACACCCAGCTCGTTCACATCGAGAAAGTCGGCCGCTACGAGATCGTCGGGAGCACGCGGGACGACGCGGCGGGGGAGGCGTTCGACAAGATCGGAAAGCTCCTCGGCCTCCCCTTTCCGGGCGGGCCGGCGATCGAGCGCGCGGCCCGCGAGGGAAACGCCGCGGCCTACAAGTTCCCCCGTGGCCTCCGGCATTCGAGCGGATGCGACTTTTCCTTCTCGGGGCTCAAGACCGCGGTGCGGCTCAAGGTCGAGTCGCTCGACGAGATCGGGCCGCGGGTCGTCGCGGACATCGCCGCCTCGGCCCAGGAGGCGATCGTCGAGAGCCTCGTCGAAAAATCGATGCTCGCCGCGCGGGAGAAGGAAGCGAGGCGGCTCTACCTCGCCGGCGGGGTCGCTTCGAACGGCCGCCTGCGCGAGGCCATGCGGGAGCGTCTCGCCGCCTCCGGCGTCGCGGTCTCCTGGCCCCGCCCCGAGTACTGCACCGACAACGCCGCGATGATCGCCTGCGCGGCTTCTTACCACATCAGGGCCGGGTTGACAGACGGCCTCGATCTCAACAGCTTCGCGCGCGGAAATCTCGTCAACTGGGCCTCATGACGCCGGTTGGCCCGGGTCTCTTAATGCGAAATAGCCGATTGCAGATTGGCCTTTCCCCATTTCTCCGTGATTTTCCCCGCCGCGGACGGCAACCCGTTGAAATAGCCGCAACTATGCGCTGCGCCGCGCCTCCCCCGGCCGCGTCCCCGGCGGCGATCATCCTTGGCATATGAATTGCGTAGCAACGAGTTGCCATAACTATGGCATTCGGTCGCAGGGAAGGTATCACCCGGAGGAACGGAGCTTTCCTCATGATCAGTTCCGCCAGCAAGCAGGGCTATAAGATCCTCGTTGTGGACGACGAGGATCATATCAGGCGCATTCTCAAGTTTCAGCTCGAGAAGCACGGCTACCGCGTCGTGCTCGCCGAGAACGGAGAAGTCGCGCTCGAGATCGTGCGGCGCGAGGGCCCCGATCTCATACTCCTCGACCTCATGATGCCGAGGATCGACGGATTCGAAACCTGCCGGCGCATCCGCCGGAATTTCCAGACTTCGCAGATACCGATCATCATACTCACGGCGAAGAGCGAGCTTCCGGACAAGATCAAGGGGCTTCAGGACGGCGCGAACGACTATCTCATCAAGCCGTACTCGAACGAGGAGCTGCTGCTCCGCGTCCGGAACGTCCTCGAGTGGAGCGTCAGGCAGAAAGAGGCGAACCCGCTCACGGGATTGCCGGGGAATCGCGCCATCGAGAAAGAGCTCCAGGCGCGCATCGAGCGAAAGGCGCCGTTCGCGTTTCTCTATCTCGATATCGACAATTTCAAGCCGTACAACGATCACTACGGATACCAGAAAGGGGACGACGCGATCCTCTTTCTGGGCGACATCATCACCGAGGCGGTCAACTCGCTCGGGGGGGGCGACGATTTCGTCGGCCACATCGGCGGCGACGATTTCGTCGTCATCACCACTCCCGACCGCGCCGAGTACATCGCGCGCCACATCCTCGACGAATTCGACCGGGGCTCGCTCGTCCTGCTCCACGAGGAGGATATCGCGAGGGGATTCATGGAGGTCAAGAACCGCCTCGGCGAGATCAGGCGGATGCCGGTCATGTCCCTCACGGTGGCGCTCGTCATAGACGAAGAGGGAAAGCTCAAGCACTACGCCCAGGTGAACGACATCGCTTCCGAGCTCAAGCAGTACGGAAAGGGAATGGTCGGAAGCATCGTCGTGCGGGAACGCCGGAAATCGAACGAGCCGGCGCAGAAGGTGGAATCGGACGGATGAGCGCCGGGCCCGGAGGTTCGACGGTGGGACACGCGACGGAAACCGAACAGGACGCGAGACTCGACTGCATCGTCCGGGACGCGCAGGAGGAGCTCGCTGCGCTCAGGCGCGAGCTCGCGAAATACCGCGGGCTGTTCGATTCCGCGCGGCTCATCGTGGGGCATGAGTTCGCCAAGCCGATCACCGCCATCAGCGGCTATCTCGAGCTCGTCGAGGAACGGCTCGGCGAGGCCGCGGGCGAGAAGGAGCGGACCTACTTCTCGAGGATGCGCGACTCGATCGGCCGGCTCGAAGAGCTCGTCGAGTCCTTCGTCCAGATGCTCCGCGTGGAGCAGGGCGCCGGAGACCTCCATACGTTCGAGCGGATCGACGTCGCGAGCCTCGTCGATCGCGTGCGCGAGCGCTTCGATGAGGGCGCCTCGGCCATCTCGACGCACGTCGAGGGTCCCATCGCGCCGGTTCTCGTCCGGCGCCGGTGCCTCGAGGTGGTTCTCGAGAATCTCGTTTCGAACGCGATCAAGCACGGCGGAGGCCCCGTCCGCGTCACCGCGTCGCTGGCCAGGGAGCGTCGCGGGGAATCGAAGGACGCGCTCCTCGTCGTGTCGGTCGAAGACCACGGCGCGGGCATTCCCGAGGACAAGCTCGAAGAGGTATTCATGCCGTTCTTCCGCATCGAGAGCGGGAGCGGAAAGACCGGGCTCGGCCTCGGGCTCGCGGTCGTCAAAAGCATCGTCACGATCATGAGCGGCGAAATCCGGCTGCGGAGCAAACCGGGCGAGGGAACCGTCGTCACGGTCGTGATCCCCATATCAAACGACGTCAATGCGCCGTCCGATACGGTCGGCTGAAGCGAGGTTCGAATGACCCTGCGTGACGGAGCGGAGAAACGGATGCCGTCGATCCTGAGCGTTCAGCAGATTCGGGTCGTCGAGATCGTTTCCATATTCTTCATCGTCTTCGTCGCCCGGGAGATCGCGGGATTCGTTTTCAGAACCGGGCTCGTGATTTCCGTGTTTCTCGGCGCGACCCTTCTGAATCTTCTCGCCGCCGGCCTCGAAAACGTCTCGGTTCGCGGCAAACGCGTCTCCGCCCTTCGGCACGAGGCCTGGGAATGGGGGACGGTCCTCGTCGACGGCGCGACCGCCGTCGCCCTCATCTATCTCACGGGGACGGCGCAGAGCCCGTTCCTCTTCCTCGTCGTGATACCGCTCTTCTTCGCCGGGCGGCTGCTGCCGCCGGTGAAGGCGGGCCTCGCGGTGACCGGGTTCTCGGTCGGAGCGCTCGCGCTCCTCGGGTATCTCGAGATGCGCGGCGTCGTGCCGTTCTTCAGCTGCCATCCGGGAGAAGCGGCGCTCCCGTCGGACGGCCGCTTCCTCGCCGGCACGCTCCTTATCCTGGGCGGCTTCATGAGCTTCATGACCTTCCTGTTCAGCAATTTTCACGAGAACTTCAAAGTCTACGTGCGCAGGGCCGAGGACCGGCTCCTCAACTCGCGGAAACGGATTCTCGAGCTCACGAGGCTCTACGACATCAGCCTCGGGATCAATTCGGTCATCAGCCTGGACACGCTCCTCAAGATGGTGGGCAAGGAGATCACGCTGCTCCTCAGGCGCCCGTGGGTCTCGATCGTTCTCGTCAACCAGAAGCGCGAAGTCGTCGAGCACGTCGAGCTCGGGAGGAAGGGCTCCGTGAGCCTCGAGCCGGGGACGCCGCTCGCCGACGATCCGCTCGTCATCGACATCTGCGCCCACGAGACCGGGCTCATCGTCGACGACCTGCGCGAGCAGAGCGCGAACGCGCTTTCACCGCTCGTCGCGGGCCGCGCGCTCGGCTCCTTTCTCGCCGTTCCCGTCTATTCGGCGAAGGACGTCCTCGGCGTGCTCATGGCCGGCGATTTTGCCCGCGAGCCGTTCAATCCGGAAGACGCCAGACTCATGACGATTCTCTCGGGACAGGTCGCGATGGCGATCGAGAAGAGCCGCCTCTACGAGGTCATGAACGGGCGCATCGAACGTCTCGATAAGGAAAACGAGGAGCTCAAGAGCTCGAACAAGCTCAAGATGAGCTACCTCTCGCATCTTTCGCACGAGTTCAAAACCCCGCTCACGTCGATCAAGGCGTACGCCGAATCGCTGACCGATCATATCGACGACGCCGAGTTCCCGGAAAAGGAGGAATTCCTCGGAATCATTTCGGCGGAGACCGAGCGGCTCATCCGCATGGTCAACAAAGTGCTCGACGTGTCGAAGATCGAATTCGGCAACCGGACCCTCAAGCGCACGGCATTCAAGCTCGGCGCGCTCCTCTCCGAGGTCGAATCGTCGATACAGCCGTACCTGCGCGACAAGAACCTCCGCCTCGTCGTGAACGCCCCGTCGACGCTCCCGCACGTCGACGGAGACGAGGATCTCGTGAAGCAGGTCTTCATCAATCTCGTTTCGAACGCGATCAAATTCTCGCCGGCCGGATCCAGCATCTTCATCGAGGCGGTCGAGGACGCGGTCGCGATCAAGATCACGGTGTCGGACGAAGGGGTCGGCATCCCCCAGGAGGATCTCCAGAACATCTTCAAGCAGTTCTATCAGGTCAACCGCGGTTCGGGTGAAGGGGTGGGGCTCGGGCTCGCGATCGTGAAGAACATCGTCGAGCAGCACGGCGGCACGATCGCCGCGACGAGCCGCCTCGGCGAGGGGAGCGCGTTCACGTTCACCCTGCCGAAGGAGCACCACTTCAACGATCTCCTCGGCTATCTGTTCGATTCGATCGACGCGCGCGAGGAGATTCAGGAAATGTTCCAGCTCGCCGTGAAGGTCGTCGCGGAGATGCTTTCGGCCAAGATCGTCTCGCTCATGCTCCTCGACCAGGAGAAGAAGGAGCTCTTCATCAAGGTGGCCTACGGGCTCGACGAGGCCGTCGTGACCCGCACCCGCGCGCGCCTCGGAGCCGGGATCGCCGGAAAGGTGGCGGAGACGGGCGAGCCGCTCCTCATCGAGAACGTCGAAACGTGCGGGCTCAAGACCGCGCCGAACCATCCGCAGTACGAGACGAAATCGCTCGTGAGCGTGCCGCTCATGATCGGTCCCACCGTGGTCGGGGTCATCAACGCGAACAACAAGACCTCGGGCAAGTCGTTCAACCGGGACGATCTCGCCATGATCATGTCCCTGAGCGCGAGGTTCTCCAAGGTGATCGAGCGGATACGGGTCTCCGAGGATTCGCGCGCGTTCATAAAGGAAACGATCCAGTCCCTTCGCTGGCTCCTCGCCGCGCAGGAGCGCGACGGGCGCGGCGCCGGCCGGAAGATCGTCCAGTGGTCGGTGAGGATCGCCCGGAATCTCCATCTGAGCGAGAAGGAGGTTCAGGTGATCCAGTACGTTTCGAGCGTGCACGACGTCGGGATGACCTGCGTGAGCGACGCGATTCTCAAGAAGACGCTCGATCTCACTCCGCAGGAGATGGAAGAGATCAAGAAGCACCCGCAGCGCGGCGCCGCGATCCTGCGCCCGCTCGAGTTCGTCGAGCTCGTGAGCCAGAGCATCCTCTTTCACCACGAGCGGCTCGACGGCAAGGGATATCCGATGGGGCTCAGGGGGGATCAGATCCCGATCGGTTCGCGCATTCTCGCCGTCGTCGACGCGTACCTGTCGATGGTGAGCGAGCGGCCGTTCCGTATCCGCATGACGAACGCGGAGGCGGTCGACGAGCTCGTGCGCCACTCGGGGACGCAGTTCGATTCGCGGGTGGTCGCCGCGTTCGTCGAGGTGCTCATGGACGAGAATCAGATAGAGGTGGAAGCGTTCACGCGGATATCGGACGCGCTCCGGAACGCGAAGAATCACCACCTGGTACCCTAGAGGAGGAACGTCGCGGTGATCCGTTCGATCGGCAAACGCCTGCTCGGTGCGCGCGTCCCGCCTTCGGGAGAGACGCCCGCGCGCGAGCGCTCGTCCCGCGAGGGGGATCTCGAGCGCGTCGTCGCGCGCTCGACCGCCGTCGGCTCGATGATTATCTCCGGCGCGCCGAGCCGGGATATCTTCGACGCGATGGTCCGCGGCATCGTCGAGGATTCGGGAGCGGATTTCGCCGTTCTGCGGATCGCCAAGCCGGGCGGCGACGTCTTCGAGATGGCGGCGGGCGCCGGCCTGGGCGACCTCCCCGCGGAGCCCCGTCACGCCCTTTCGGTGAGCAGGGCGACCTTTCTCGGCCTCTGCGGCAGGGGCGAGCCGCTCGCCGGCGGATTCGTCGTCGGGGCCGGGAAGGCGAGCGCGGAACCGGACGGTCCCGCGCCGCGCCGCGCGGAATCGCCGGAGGGGAAGATCCTGCTCGCCGGCATCGAGGAGAACGGATCGGCTGTCGGCTTTTTCACCGTCGGATTTTTCGACGGCGTTCCCGGCGAGCTTCTCGAATCCCAGACGAAGCTGTACCGGGACCGCGTGCTCCTCGTTCTGCAGCGCGAACGCGCGAAGGAGCAGATCCGCGACAAGGAGCGCGCTCTCGCGATCTGCCGGGAGGAGCTCGAGAGCGTCAACCAGCTCAAATCCAATTTCCTTTCGGTCGTCTCGCACGAGCTTCGCACGCCGCTCACGTCGGTCAAGGCGTACACCGAAACGCTCCTCGACAACGTGGACACCATCAAGCGCGAAACGCTCCAGGATTTTCTCCGCGTCATGGACGAGGAGGGCGAGCGGATCATCAAGCTCGTCGACAACATATTGAATTTCTCCCGCATGGAGACCGGGAACCTCAAGGTCGAGCGGACCTCCTGCAACCTCAACCGGATGATCGACGAGGTCCACCTCGGGCTGCAGGCGAAGCTCGCCGCCGCGAAGATCAATACGGAGCTCCGGCTGCCGCGCACCCCCTGCCGCATCGACGCGGACCGGGAGCTCGTCACGCAGCTGTTCCAGAATCTCATGACGAACGCGATCAAATTCACTCCGCCGGGCGGCAAGGTGACGGTCACGCTCGAGCAGGAGGCGTCCGCGGCGCGCATCGTCGTGCAGGATACCGGCACGGGGATTCCCGAGGACAAGATCGAGAAGATATTCGAGCGTTTTTACCAGATCGACACGAGCGACACCCGGGAGCACGGAGGCTCCGGCCTCGGGCTCGCGATCTGCAAGAACATCGTCGACTGGCACGAGGGGAAGATCTGGGTCGAGAACGTGAAGGATTCGGGCGCGAAGTTCGTCGTGCTCCTCCCGATGAAGGACATCATCGTCCGGCAGGCCGCGTCGGCGGGATTCATCGGATCGCGGCGGTTCGAGCGCGAACGGTATCTCACGCTCCTCGTCGAGATGCTCTCCGAGTTCCTGCAGGCGCGCAAGGCGTCGATCATGCTCATCGAAAAGGATCAGCAGATACTCAGAATCGTCGCGGCGAAGGGTCTCGACAGCGAATTCGTCCAGAACACGCGGCTCGAGGTCGGGGACCGCATCGCGGGAAAGGTCGCCCTGACGGGCGAGCCGCTCCACGTCTTCGACATCGAAAGCGACGGCGAGTACGGACGCGCGAACAACGCCCTCTTCTACGGAACGCGTTCGTTCATATCGGCTCCGCTCAGGGACGGAGGCGAGATCGTCGGCGTCATCAACGTGAGCGATCACGTCGAAGAGCGCGAATTCACGCGCGCCGACCGGGAGCTCCTCGAAGCGCTCAGCACGATCATCGTCGGCATGCTCAAGAAGCTGGACGCCTACGAGCTGGTGTCCATGAATTTCGAGAAGCTCAAAGAGGCGATGCGCGCGAGCCTCGAGATGCGTGAGGCGTGGGGGAGCGGGCATCTCGTCGATCTCACGCTGATCGCGCTCACGATCGGGAAAAAGCTGGCGCTCGACGAACGCTCGCTCACCGCGCTCCGTCTCGGCATGAATCTCTACGACCTCGGACTCATGCGCATCCCCCGCAACATCCGCATCAAGAAGGAGGATCTCACGCCGAAGGAGCGCGAGGTGCTCCGCGGACATCCGAATATCGGTTTCGCTCTCACCTCTCCCATGAATCTCGAGGACAGGGTGATGAAGATGATCCGGAGCCATCACGAGCATTACGACGGGAGCGGCTACCCCGAAGGCCTTTCCGGTATCGAGATACCGGTCGAGGCCCGCATCGTGAGCGTCGTCGACGCGTTCCGCGCGCTGATGAGCGAGGGACCGTACCGGAGGACCTTTTCGCTCGGCGAGGCGCGCGCGGAGATAGAGAAGGGCGCGCTCACGCGCTTCGATCCGGAGATCGTCAAGGCCTTCGGCGAGGCGCTCGACGACCTCGGCGCGCGGGACGACAAGCACGAGCTCGTGCTCGAGGCGGTCGAGCAGGAGCTGCGGCAGGGACGAGCCGAGCGGAACACAAAATCGAAAATACCGAACGAGGAACCCGTGAAGGAGGAAATTCGATGAAGAAGGGAAAAGTACTGGTCGTCGACGACGAGGTGAACATCACGCAGATCCTCGAGTTCTCGATCGGCGCCGAGGGGTTCGACGTCATCACGGCGCAGAACGGCGAGGAGGCCGTCGAAAAGGCGCGCCGGGAACAGCCCGATCTCATCATACTCGACGTCATGATGCCGAAGATCGACGGCTACGAGGCGTGCCGCATCCTCAAGGCGAATCCGCTCACGAAGAATATCCCCGTCGTGCTTCTGACGGCGAAGGGGCGGGACATCGACAAGAGGCTCGGCATGGAGGTGGGCGCGACCGACTACATCGTGAAGCCGTTCAGTCCCCACAGGCTCATCGAGAGGATCAATCAGCTTCTCTCCTGCCACAAGAAGTAGCGGTTTTAGTTGCGGGGAGGGGATGGCTTCCGTATTGTGGGCCGTATGGGCACCACGCAGAAGCCGTCCTCCCTCTTCGACGTCGCCGTTCCGTTTCCCGTCGACAAATTGTTCACGTACGCGGTGCCGGAAGCGCTGCGGGGCCGGGTGAAACCGGGCTCGCGCGTGCTCGTGCCGTTCGGGCACCGGCGCGTCACCGGCTACGCGATCGAGGAGCGGCGCCGGACGCCGGGCGCGGTCAGGATCAGGGAGATCGCCTCTCTCGTCGACGAGGAGCCTCTCCTCACCGAAGAGCTCCTCGATCTCGCCCGGTGGATGTCCTCCTACTACCTCCATCCTCTCGGCGAGGTCCTCAGGGCGGTCCTGCCGTCGACGATCAAGGGAAAGGGCCGGCCCGCCGGGGAGGACGAGACGAAGGGGAAGTTCCCCGCGGAGATCGAATATCCCGCGCTCACGCCCGATCAGGCGGCGGCGTTCGAGCCGATCCGCGCGGCGATCGACTCCGGCGCCTCCGCGCGCTTCCTGCTCCACGGCGTCACGGGGAGCGGAAAGACCGAAGTGTATCTCCGCTGCATCGAGGAGGCGCTGCGCAGGGGCAAAAGCGCTCTCGTCCTCGTTCCGGAAATCGCCCTCATCCCGCAGGCCACGGCCCGCTTCAGGCGGAGATTCGGGGAATCGGTCGCCGTGCTCCACAGCCGGCTCTCGGGCGCGCAGCGCGCGGAGCTCTGGAGAGGCGCCCGGAGCGGCGAGATCCGCATCGTGATCGGCGCCCGATCCGCGGTCTTCGTGCCGCTCGTGCGACTCGGGATCATCGTCGTGGACGAGGAGCAGGATTCCTCGTTCAAGCAGGAAGACAAGCCCCGCTACGGCGCGGTGCAGGCGGCCGGATTCAGGGCCCGGCGCGAGGGCGCGGTGCTTCTGCTCGGCTCGGCGACCCCGTCGCTCGAGGCGTACGACGCGGCCCGGCGCGGCGAGACCGGCTATCTCGTCCTGCGGTCGAGGCCGCTCGGGCTCGAGATGCCTCGCGTCGACATCGTCGATATGCGGGGGCGCTACGAGATATTTTCCGAGGAGCTTCTCCGTTCGCTCGAGGAATGCGTCGCGCGGCGCGAGCAGGCCGTCGTTCTCCTCAACAGGCGCGGGCACGCCAACTATGTCCAGTGCCGCAGCTGCGGCTGGATCGAGCGGTGCCCCAACTGCTCCATTTCGCTCACGTTTCACGGCCGCGGCCAGCGGCTCCTCTGCCATTACTGCGGCTACCGGAGCGGCGTTCCCGACGCATGCCCCCGCTGCGGGAAATTCAAGATCGTTCATCGCGGGACCGGCACGGAGCGCGTGGAGATGGAGCTCGCGAATCTGCTGCCGGGAGTGAAGGTCGCCCGGATGGATCTCGACACGACCGCGGGTCGCGCCGGCCACCTCGCCGTGCTCGAGCGGTTCTCGAGCGGCGAGAAGGACGTGCTCCTCGGCACGCAGATGGTCGCGAAGGGCCATCACTATCCGAACGTCACGCTCATCGGCGTGCTCTCGGCGGACCGGGGGCTCAGCTTTCCCGATTTCCGCGCGGCGGAAAAGACGTTCCGCCTCCTTTTCCAGGCGGCGGGGAGAACGGGGCGGGGGGAGAAGGGGGGCAGGGTGTTGATCCAGACCCTCGCGCCCGAGCATTCCATGTACCGGTACCTCGCGAAGCACGATTACGAAGGATTCGCGGAGGAGGAGCTCGGGATGCGGAAAGCGCTCGGGTATCCTCCGGCGGGCAGGCTCATGCTCTTCACCGTGTCGGCCCGCGCGCGCGAGCAGGCGGAATCGGCGGCAGCGAGGATCGCGGGAGCGCTCGAGCGCACGCTCGATCCCGCGAAGGCGGCCGTCCTCGGGCCGACGCCGGCGCTCGTCGAGCGCGTTCGCGGGCGGCACCGCTTTCAGATCCTCGTCAGGGGAACGTTCGAACCCGATGATCGCGGCGCCATGACGCGATCGGCGCGCGAGTCGATCGCCGGCGCGAAGCAGGTCGATCTCCAGTGGGACGTCGATCCGATCGAGCTCTCGTAGGACGGCCCCGGCCCGGCCCCGGCCGCGGCCCGATAGTACTTGACACCGTGCCGGACGATTGATAGCTTTCTCGTGAAGGCAGCACTACCTCATTATGATCAAGATTGTTTGATCGCGTTGAGCGTAATCCAGGAGGACTTCCCCGGGCACATTCAGAAGACGGCTTCGAGCCCTGAGTCCCCGGAGAATATCGGTTTGTGCCGGCGAAACGGGCCGGAAGGAGGCATCGTGCAGATGAAACGGAACTTCGGTCTTCTCGCGATCATCGTCTTCTCCCTCATGGCGACGTACTCGTGCAAGAGCAAGGAGACGATGAGCGCGATTCTCCACAACGATCAGGGCACCTACGACAAAGCGATCGAGCAGGCGAAGCTCGCGATCGAAAAGAACCCGAACGACGCAGACGCGCACTTCGAGCTCGGCAGGTCGTACAGCTTCACCGGGGACATGGCGGGGGCGTACCGCGAGTTCCAGGCCGCCGCGCAGCTGGATCCCAAGAAGGTGGCCGACGCCGAGACCGGCATCAAATCGAACTGGGCCAAGCATTTCAACGCCGGCATCAGCGAGTTCCAGGCGGAAAACCTCGCCGGAGCGGCGCACGAGTTCGAGCTCACGACCGAATCCGATCCGCGCCAGGTCAAGGGATGGCTCAACCTCGCGAAGGTGTACGCCGCCCTCGCGATGGGCGATTCGACCTACACGCCGAGGGAATACGCGGCCGTCGACACGCTCATGGCGATGACGAAGGACGACAGCGAGGATTACGCGAGCGTTCTCGCGCTGACCGGCCACGTCATGGTCAAGCGCGGGATGAAGGACGAAGCCCTGAAGATCTTCGAGAAGCTCCTGCTCGACGATCCGGCGAACTACGAAGAGGTCGAGAGCGCGGGCAACTATTATCTCGCCACCAAGGAATGGGAGAACGGGGCCGCCTTCCTCCAGATGGCGGTGGACGCGCGGAAGAAGACCGATTCGGAGGATTTCGAATCGTACTACAATCTCGGCGTCGCGTATTTCAATTCGAAGGATTGCCCCAAGATGATCGAGGCGTACCTGTCCGCGTACGACATCGATCCGGAGAACCGGCAGGGCAACTACAGCCTGCTCCTTTCCTATTACACGTGCGAGATGTACGACGACGCGATCCTGCAGGGCCAGAAATACACCGAGAAATGGCCTGACGATCCGAACGGATGGAATCTTCTGAGCCGGTCCTACGGCAAGAAGGGCATGAAGATCAAAGCGGAAGAGGCCATGAACAAGGCCCAGCAGCTGTCGCAGTAACGATCGATTCCGGGGAGTGCCGGGCTTCGGTGCCCGGCCCCCCGGCCCCACGGGGTGTCGGGCGGGGTATTGGAACGGTTTATGCGAAAGAGCGATCAGGGAAGCGATTCCCATAATCCTTGACAAGGGAGCGGCGTTTCGTAATATTGGAGAGGCTTGAGGACAGCGTTCATCCTTGCGTACCGTTCGTTTTTCTTCAGTGCGCGTGCGGAAGGGCAGCTCCCGAGAAGGATTCCATTTAGTATATCCAGTGCAAAGCCACGCCAGTCGTTTTTCATCCGCGTTCGAAGCGCTGGCCGGTTTTAATAAGTGACAAATCCCGATTGTTAACCTCCACGAAAGTCAGAGGTCTGGCCGTGATGGACATTGCGGAATTAAAAACGAAGAAGATCGAGGAGCTCATCGGCGTCGCCTCGACGCTCAATATCGAGGGGCTGTCGAGCCTGCGGAAGCAGGAAATCATATTCAAGATCCTCGAGGCGCAGGCGACGCAGAACGGGCTCATATTCGCCGAGGGCGTGCTCCAGGTCCTGCCCGAGGGGTACGGGTTCCTCAGATCGTCGACCTACAACTACCTGCCGGGCCCCGACGACATCTACGTTTCGCCGTCGCAGATAAAGAAGTTCGATCTGCGGACGGGAGACACCGTTTCCGGCCAGGTCCGCGCGCCGAAGGAATCCGAGCGCTACTTCGCCCTTCTCAAGGTCGAAATGGTCGACGGCGAGCATCCCGAGGACACCAAGAAAAAGACACTCTTCGACAACCTCACGCCGCTCTATCCGGACCAGCTGATCAATCTCGAGAGCAATCCCGACGATCTCTCCACGCGCCTTATGAACCTCCTGACCCCGATCGGGAAGGGCCAGCGCGGCCTCATCGTCTCGCCGCCCCGGGCCGGCAAAACGATCATCATGCAGAAGATCGCGAACGCGATCACGACGAATCACCCCGAGATCTATCTCATCGTGCTGCTCATCGACGAGCGGCCCGAGGAGGTCACCGACATGGAGCGCTCCGTGAAGGGCGAGGTCATCAGCTCCACGTTCGACGAGCCCGCCGACCGGCACGTCCAGGTCGCCGACATGGTCATCGAGAAGGCGAAGCGCCTCGTCGAGCACAACAAGGACGTCGTCATCCTCCTCGACAGCCTCACGAGACTCGCCCGCGCGCACAACGCGGTCGTGCCCCATTCGGGCAAGATTCTATCGGGCGGCGTCGACTCGAACGCCCTCCAGCGGCCGAAACGCTTCTTCGGCGCCGCGCGCAACACCGAGGAGCAGGGGAGTCTCACGATCATCGCGACGGCCCTCATCGAAACGGGAAGCCGCATGGATGAGGTCATTTTCGAGGAGTTCAAGGGCACCGGCAACCTCGAAATCGTCCTCGACCGGCGTCTCGCCGACAAGCGTGTGTTTCCGGCGATCGACATCTTCCGGTCCGGCACGAGAAAAGAAGAGCTGCTGCTCCCGGAGAAGGTTCTCAGCAAGGTGTATATCCTGCGCAAGTTCTTGAGCGACAAGAACGTAGTCGAGGCGATGGAATTTCTCCTCGAGAAGATGTCCAAGACGAAATCGAACCAGAAATTCCTGTCGGCGATGAACGCCTGAGATCCGCGGGGGAGCCCCCGGGGGAGCCGCGGCATGACCCGCCGCAAAATTCCGTTTGTTTTTTCGGGACGGCGTTATTACATTTACCACGCTTTTTGTGATATAATCTCACGATAGGCCGATATGCGGTCCGCGCAGGCGTCAGGAAAAACGGAGAGTATGGCGATGAAAAAGGATATCCATCCCGATTACAAGCGGATGAAGATCACGTGCCTCTGCGGGAACGTGATAGAAACATCATCCACCCAGCAAGACATCCACGTCGAAATTTGTTCCCGGTGTCATCCCTTCTTCACGGGGAAGCAGAAGCTCATCGATACCGCCGGCCGCGTCGAGCGTTTCCAGCGCAAGTACGCCGATTACAAAGGCAAGAAAAAGGCCGAGAAGGATCCCGGGGCGGATACGGAGAAATAAGCTCGCCACACCCATCCTCATCCGAGCTCATGTAAGGGGTTCATGTCCGGAAAAGACGCGAGAAAGCGCCTTCAGGTAGGCGGCCAGGCCGTGATCGAGGGCGTCATGATGCGTTCGCCGGACTGCATCGCAACCGCGGTGCGAACCTCCGGCGGCGCGATCGTCGTGCAGAGAGAACCTTTCAAGAGCCTCGTCAGGCGGCACCGGCTTCTCAACGTTCCCGTCATCCGCGGAGCGATCGCGTTCGTCGAGACGTTCGTCATCGCGATCAAGGCGCTTTCGTTTTCGGCCGAGAAGGCGACGGAGGATCTTCCCGGAGAGGGAGACGCGGCCGGGGAAGGCGCGGCGGGCGCCCCGGGCGCCGATACGGCTTCCGCGGCGGCGCCGGCCGGCGCGAAGAAAGCCGGCAAGGGGCTTTCGGTCATCCACATCGCGCTCACGATCGTCGCGGCGTTCGCGCTCGGCTTCGGATTGTTCTTCTACCTGCCGCTCTTTCTCACGGAGCTCACCGGACTCACGCAGGGGGTGCTCTTCAACCTCGTCGACGGCGTGATCCGCCTCGTCTTCCTCGTCACGTACATCGTGCTCATCACGCGCTGGAAGGAGATGCGCCGGATATTCGAGTATCACGGCGCGGAGCATAAGACGATATCCGCCTTCGAGGAGGAGGGGCGGGCGACTCCCGAGAACGTCCGCGCCTATTCGACCCTCCACACCCGGTGCAGCACGAGCTTTCTGCTCCTCGTCGTCGTCGTGAGCATCCTCGTGTTCATGGTCCTCGGGCGGCCGCAGAGCGTCGGCGACAAGCTCGTCCGCTTCGCGTTCATCCCCGTCATCGGCGGCGTGTCGTACGAGCTTCTCAAGCTCTCGGCGAATCCCGTCGCGCGCCGGTACATGGCGCCCCTCGTATGGCCCGGTCTGTTTCTCCAGAGGCTCACCACGAAAGAGCCTTCGAGCGATCAGATCGAGGTCGCGATCGCGGCTCTCGACGCCTGTCTCGACGACAAAATAGTGGAATCCTAGGCTCGCATTCATTACAGTCTCGACGTGCCGTCGCACACGGGCCGGGCCCGGGGCCTCTCCGTTTCGCGCGGCAGTCGAATGGAGGATCGGTGGAGTCGAACAACCGCTATCAGAACGTGTTGACGCGCTTCGACCAGCTCGGCGAGGAGCTCGGAAAGCCCGACGTCATCAGGAACCGGGATCTCTACCGCAAGGTCGCCCGCGAGCGGAGCGATCTCGAGAAGGCGGTGCTCGCGATCCGCCGCTATCTCGATTGCGAGAAGCGCTACGCCGAGGATCGCGCGGCCGTCGAGCAGGAGGACGACCGCGAGATCGTCGAGCTCGCGCGCTCGGAAATGGCCGAGCTCGAGAAGGAGATGCGGAGCGAAGAGGAGAGCATCAAGGTGCTGCTCCTGCCGCGCGATCCGGACGATTCGCGCAACACCGTTTTCGAGATTCGGGCCGGCACCGGCGGGGACGAGGCCGCGCTTTTCGCCGCCGACCTCGCCCGCATGTACCGGCTCTACTCGGAACGGCACGGGTGGAAGGTCGAGGATCTGTCGAGCAGCCCGACCGAGATCGGGGGCTTCAAGGAGAGCATCTTTCTCGTGTCGGGCGAGAACGCGTACGGAAAGCTCAAGTTCGAGAGCGGCGTGCACCGCGTGCAGCGCGTGCCCGTGACCGAGGCGGGGGGGCGCATCCATACGTCCGCCGTCACGGTCGCCGTGCTTCCCGAGGCGGAGGAGGTCGACATCCAGATCGATCAGAAGGATCTGCGCGTCGACGTGTTCCGCTCCCGCGGCCCCGGCGGGCAATCGGTGAACACGACCGATTCGGCGGTGAGGATCACGCACATCCCGACCGGCATGGTCGTCCAGTGCCAGGACGAGAAATCGCAGCACAAGAACCGCGCGAAGGCCCTGAAGGTCCTCATGGCCCGTCTCCTCGAGAAAGCGCGCAGCGAGCAGGACGAGGCGATCGCCGCCGCGCGGCGAGGCATGATCGGATCGGGGGACCGGAGCGACAAGATCCGCACGTACAATTTCCCGCAGGGGAGGGTCACCGACCACCGGATCGGGCTCACCATATACAACCTGAAAGGCGTCCTCGGCGGCGAGCTCGACGAGATCGTCGACGCTCTCGCGCTCGCGCATCGCGAGGAGCTCCTCAAGCGCGAAATGGAGGCCGGGAGCCGGCCTGGAGGCGCGTGATATGCCGGACGCCTCTCCCGCGAAGAGGGTGAAGGTCATGGAGGCGCTGCAGCTCGCGGAGGGCTACCTCTCGCGGCACGGCGTCGAATCGCCCCGGCTCAGCGCGGAGCATCTTCTCGCCCGGCGCATGGGGTGCTCGCGCCTCGACCTGTACCTCCGGTTCGATCACGAGCTCGTGGAGGAGGTGCTCGTTCCGTACCGCGAGGATCTCAGGACCCGCTCCACATGCTACCCGCTCCAGTACATTCTCGGGGAAGTCGAGTTCATGTCCCTCCCCTTCGCGGTCCGCGAGGGGGTCTTCATTCCGCGGCCCGAGACGGAGCTTCTCGTCGAACGGATCGAGGAGATCGCGGGCGGCGCCGAGGCGATCTCGTTCGTCGAGCTCGGCGTGGGCTCGGGCGTCATCGCGGGAAGCCTGTGCCGGAGACACCCCGGCTGGAGGGGCGTGGGCGTCGACGTGTCCGCCGCCGCGGTCGCGCTCGCGAGGGAGAACTTCGAGGCGCTCGGCGTTTCGCCGCGCATGGAAGCGTTCGTCGCCGACGGTCTCGGGGCGCTCTCCGCGGATCGGGCGTTCGATCTCGTCGTGTCGAATCCGCCGTACGTTCCGACCGGGTCGATCCCGTCGCTCGACGCGGAGGTCTCGCGCTTCGAAGCGCGCGCGGCGCTCGACGGCGGCGCCGACGGCGCCGGATTCTTCCCCGCGCTCGCGGCGGAGGCGAAGCGCCTCCTCGCGCCCGGGGGACTCCTCGCGTTCGAGATCGGCCACGGCCAGGGAGACGCGGCGCTCGAGATTTGCGCGCGCGCCGGGCTCGAGCGCGCGTCGATGAGAAGGGACTTCAACAGGCTCGAACGGATCGTGACGGCCTTTGCGCCGAACGCGAGGAATGGGTGCGATGGATAGATTCGTCATCAAGGGGCCGTGCCGCCTCGAAGGGCGCGTCGCGGTGAGCGGCGCGAAGAACGCCATGCTTCCCCTCATGGCCGCGTCGATGCTCACCGGCGGGACGTGCACGCTCGAGAACGTCCCCGATCTCAGGGACACGCGCACGATGATGGAGCTGCTCGCGGGCTTCGGCGTCGTCTCGACGTTCTCCGGCGGCGTGTGTACGATCGACGCCTCGCGGATCTCGTCGTTCGAGGCGTCGTACGATCTCGTGCGCACGATGCGGGCTTCGATCTACGCCTTCGGCCCGCTCGTCGCGCGCTTCGGCACGGCGCGCGTCTCCATGCCGGGAGGGTGCGCGTGGGGGCCGCGCCCCGTCGATCTCCATCTCAAGGGTCTCGCCGCGCTCGGGGCGAAGCTCACGATCGAGCACGGCTACATAAACGCGAGCGCCGGAAAGCTCCGCGGCGCCGAGATCACGCTCGGGATCGCGAGCGTCGGCGCGACGGTGAACATCATCATGGCCGCCGTCCTCGCCGAAGGCCGGACCGTCATCGAAAACGCCGCGCGGGAGCCCGAGGTGGTCGAGCTCGCGCGCGCGCTGAAGGGGGGCGGAGCGAAGATCGAGGGAGAGGGGACCTCGCGCGTCACGATCGACGGCGTGACGGCGATCGCGCCCTTCACGCACCGCATCATCCCCGACCGCATCGAGGCGGGCACCTTCGCCGCCGCCGCGGCGATCACGGGCGGGCGCATCGAGATTACGGAGTGCGACCCCTCGCATCTCGGCGCGGTCATCGGGAAGCTCGAGGAGTGCGGCGCGCGGATCGAGATCGGGGACGGCGCGATGACGGTGACGGGTCCCGCGCGGCTCAGCCCCTCGAACGTGGAGACCGGTTTCTATCCGTCCTTTCCGACCGACATGCAGGCGCAGATGATGGCGGCGCTCTCGATCGCCCGGGGAACGAGCACCGTCGTCGATCGCGTCTATCCCGACCGCTTCACGCACGTGCCCGAGCTCTGCAGGTTCGGCGCGAAGATCGAGCGCGACGGCAACGTCGCGGTCGTCACCGGCGTCGAGAAGCTCGAGGGGGCGCCGGTGATGGCGACCGACATCAGGGCGAGCTCGGCCCTCATTCTCGCGGCTCTCGCCGCCGAGGGGGAGACGACGATCCTTCGCGTCTATCACATAGATCGCGGCTACGAGCGGATCGAGGAGAAGCTCCGGGCGATCGGCGCCTCGATCCGGAGGGTCGGGGAATGAGCGGCCGCCGCGGAGCGTTCCGAAGGAGCGTGCGGGGTGCGTAACCTCATCATCGGAACGTCGGGACACGTCGACCACGGCAAAACGGAGATCGTGAAGGCGCTGACCGGGCGCAACACGGACCGTCTCCGCGAGGAGCGGGAGCGCGGCATCTCGATCGTTCTCGGATTCGCGCCGCTCGATCTCGGCGGGGGCGTCACGGCGGGGATCGTCGACGTTCCCGGCCACGAGCGCTTCGTGAAGACGATGGTCTCGGGCGCCGTCGGCGTCGATCTCGCGCTTCTCGTCGTCGCGGCCGACGAGGGGATCATGCCGCAGACGGAGGAGCATTTCGAGGTGCTCCGGCTCCTCGGCGTGAAGGGCGCCGTGATCGCGATCACGAAGATCGATCTCGCCGACGAAGGGATCGTCGGGCTCGTCGAGGAAGAGATCCGGGACCTCGTCAAAGGGACCGCGTTCGAAGGCTCCCCGGTCATCCGGACCTCCGCCGTGACCGGCGCGGGGCTCGACCTGCTCAGGGAGACGCTCAGGGCCCGCGCGCTCGCCCTCGGCGAGCGCGAATCGGCCGATTTCTTCCGCATGCCGATCGACCGCGTATGGACGAAAAGCGGCATCGGAACGATCGTCACCGGCACGGCGTGGAGCGGCGAGGTTCGCAAGGGCGCGGAGCTCGCTCTCGAGCCGGGCGGAAGGTCCGTGCGCGTCCGCGAGGTGCAGAGCTTCGAGGAGACGCTCGAAGCCGCGTCCGCCGGAATGCGCACGGCGCTCGCGCTTCACGGCGTGCGCGTCAGCGAAGTCGAGGCCGGCATGCAGCTGCTCACCCCCGGCGTGCTCTCGCCGGCGCTCATGATCGACGCCTTCGTCGAGGTGGGAAAGCTCTCGGGCGGCCCCCTGAAGAACAGACAGCGCGTTCGCTTCCATCACGCCGCGTCGGAGATCATCGGACGGGTGGTCACGCTCGACGGAGGGGCGATAGCGCCCGGGGCGAACGGCTACATACAGATCCGGCTCGAGAATCCGGCGGTCGCGCGGCGGGGGGACCGCTATATTCTCCGTTCGTATTCGCCGCAGCGCGTCATCGGCGGGGGAAGGATACTCGATCCGGACGCCCCGAAACTCAAGTTGCACGCGGCCGCGACCGTGCGCGAGCGCCTGAAGGCGCTCGACTCGGGGACGGCGGGGGATGCGATCCTGGCCTGCGCCGCTTCCGGGGGAAGCGCCGGTTTCGGGATCGTCTCTCTCGAGCGCTACGGCCTCGCGAGGGGCGCGATACCGGGCGAAGTGGAGGCGCTCGTGAAGGCGGGGCGCCTCGTTTCGATCGAGGGACGGGTGTTCGAGAAACGGATCGTATCCGACGCCGGACGATCGCTGGTCGCGACGATGGAGGCGATGTCGGCGGAAAACAGGCTGAGCTGGGGCGTCGATCGCGAGGAGCTCAGGGGGCGCTCGTCCCTGCGGGAGGGCCCTCTCTTCGATTATCTCATGGAGGAAGGAAAGCGGGGAGGCACGCTCTTCTTCAAGGGAGGTAGGGTTCGCTCCGGGAGCGGCGGGCACCCGCTCTCCCCGGCGGACGAAAAGGCGCTGGCCGCGATCGAGGCGCGCGTCAGCGACGCGGGCCCCGCCTTCGCCACGAAGGCGGATCTTCTCGCGATCGTGCGCGACGAGAAACGCCTCGTCTCGTATCTCCATATCCTGGCTGACAGGGATTCGATCGTGCGCATCGGCTCCGACGGAGCCATGCACGCGGAGCGTTACCGGGAGCTCCTCGAGAAGGTGCGGAGCCGCCTCCTCGACGGCGGAGTCCTGTCGGTCGGCGATTTCAAGGAGATGTTCGGATTCTCGCGCAAGTTCGCCGTACCGATCCTCGAGCATCTCGACCGGGAAGGATTTACGCGTCGGGAGGGGGACGCGCGGAAGGCGGGGCCGAAATTCGCATGATACGACGTTCGCAGCGGAGAAAGACGAGAAGGGTGTTCTACCGCGGCGTTCCGGTCGGCGGGAACGCCCCGATAACGATCCAGTCGATGACGACCGCGCCGACGGCGGACGCGCGGCGCGTCATGCGCGAGATACGCGCCCTCGCGCGCGCGGGATGCGAGATCGTCCGCGTCGCGGTGAAGGATAGCGCCGACGTCGAGGCCCTTCCGGCGATCTGCGACAAGAGCCCCATCCCCGTCGTCGCCGACGTCCATTTCGATTATCGAATCGCCGTCGCGGCGGCGAAGGCGGGGGCGGCCGGGCTCCGCATCAATCCGGGAAACATCGGCGGCGCGGAAAAGGTCCGGCGCGTCGTCGACGCGGCGGCCGAGGCCGGGATTCCCGTGCGCGTCGGCGTCAACTCGGGAAGCCTCGAGAAGGATCTGCGCGCGCTCGCGCGCACCGATCCAGCCCGCGCGATGCGGGAAAGCGCCCGGAGGAGCCTCCGGCTCATCGAAGGGTTCGGCTTTCACGACCTCGTTTTCAGCCTCAAGTCTCCCGACGCTCTCGTGACCGTCGAGGCGAATCGGCTGTTCGCCGCCGACAGCGATTGTCCGCTCCACGTGGGGGTAACGGAGGCGGGACCGCCGCTCAGCGGCACCGCGAAATCGGCGGTGGCGCTCACGCTCCTTCTTTCCGCGGGAATCGGCGATACGGTGCGCGTATCCCTCTCGGGCGATCCGGTGCGCGAAGTCACGGTCGCCGCGGCGGTGCTCTCGTCGCTCGGGCTCCGGGATGACATTCCCCGTATCGTTTCGTGCCCGACGTGCGGGAGGTGCTGGATGGATGTGTCGAGGATCGCCGAACGGATCGAGCGGGAGATCCTCGGCCGCCGCGTCGGCGTCACGGTCGCGGTCATGGGGTGCGAGGTCAACGGGCCCGGCGAGGCGAAAGACGCGGATATCGGGCTCGCGGGGTCGCGCCGCGGGGCGGTTCTCTTCCGAAAGGGGCGCGTGGTGAAGCGCCTCACGGGGGATATCGAGGGAAAATTCCTCGCCGAGGTGCGCGATTTTCTCGAACATGGGGAAAAGTAGGCTTTTCTCTTTATTCCCGCGGCATGAAATATATCTGGAAAAAATCCGCGAAAAGTGCTAATATACGTCAGGTTATGTCAATGGGTTACGGAAGGGGCTGCCTCATAAGAAGGACTGCCTGCAACCCTGAGTGTTGGTGTTTGGGTTCTCCCGGAAGGGAGGAGAGGAGGCCGGTTATGAGGGGAAGCAGGGCGATTCTCGCTCTCGCGATGCTCGCGCTCGTTCTGGGCTCCACGGCGCTCCGGGCTCAGGACACGTACGCGTTGCCGCTCGACCGCGCGATCGAACCCGGACGCACCGCGATCAAATACGATATCCATATCTACACCTTCATCGCCGAAAGCAAACATAGCGTACACTTCGAGAAGATCGACGTGAAACGGGTGAGACTGGATATCAAGCCGCTCACCCAGGTCACCCCGTATGAAGAGATTACTTTGCAGTGGGGTGTTTTTTCGGCGGTAACGCTGTCCCTCGACGCGACCGGCGGGGGCACGTTCATTCTCAATTCGGAGACCGGTTACGCGGAAAAATAGCGGTCCGCATCCATCCTCTTGAGCTTCCCGCCCGTTACTCTTTTTCCGGAAGGGCAGGCTTGACGAAGATCGTCTTGCCTCGCGAGCAGAGCGCCGTGCCCGCTTTCGATTTTCGCGGCCTGCGGACGTGGCGTTTCTCCGCGTAGATCACGGGGACGGTCGACGAGCCGCGGGCCTTGCTGAAGTACGCAGCGATCGAGGCGGCCGCCTCGATGACGGAATGGGGCGTCGACCGGTGAGCGCCCTTGAGCACGACGTGCGATCCGGGCGATCCCTGCGCGTGGAACCAGAGGTCGGACGCCGAGGCGAACTCGTGCGTCAGGACGTCGTTCTCGGCGTCGCTTCTTCCCACGAACACCGTGTGCGTCGCGTCGAGAGGGAAGCGGCGGAAACGCTTCGCGGCCCCCGCGTCGCGCTCCGCGGCGCGTGAGGGCTTTTCGGGCGGGATGAGCGCGATGAGCTCCGCGGAGGTGCCGAGCGCGGCGATGCGATCGAGCGCTTTGCGGGTTCGCCCGAGCTCGCGCTCCACCTCGCGCTTCCGGTTCCGGATGATGAGGCTTCCCTTCTCCCCCTTTTTCGCCTTCGTGAAATAGAGCCTGATGTTCCGCTCGACGGATCGGGCGGGATCGAGAGGGACGGTCACGTCGCGCTCGCCGGAGAAATCCCGGAGGACGATCTCCTTCAGGCCGGCCTTGAGGAGGTGGCGGTGCGTCACGAGGAGGTTTCCGTAATGACGGTACTCCTCGGAGCGATCGGCCTCGGCGAGATCCTGCTCGAGGTTGCGGCCGAGCTTCTCGAGCCGTTTCACCGCCTTGCCCGTCTGAACGGCGGCCTTTCGCCGCAGATGCGCGACGTACGACGGCATGACGACTTCCGCCGTCCGGGCGTCGAGGGCCTCGAGAACGTCCTTCATGCGCCTGACGGGGGATTCGACCGGCAGCTCCACCGGATAGAGCGCGGCGGCTCCCGCTTCCCCTTCTCCGGGAAATTCGTACAGGCGCCAGTCCCAGGCGCCCGCCGCGAGCCTCGCCCCGATTTCGACGAGCAGGGGCCAGAGCCGCGCGGGATCGGCTTCGGTGATCTTCGAGAGCGCCCCCGCGAGCGCCGGATCGAGCCCGCCGATCGAGCGCGCGAGCGCGTCGGCGGCCGCCTTCGCGTGCTTCCATCGGCGCGTGTGATCGGGCGCCGAGGGGGAGAGCGTCTCGAGCTGATTCTCCTCGAGAAGGCCGGGGGGCGGCTCGGGGGGGAGCTCGAGGATCGAGAGCCGCCGGGGAGGAAGCGTCTCGTTCGGCCCCGCCGTCTTCCGCGCCTTTTTCGCGCCGGCCGAGGCGAGCGGTTTTTCGGTGCTCCCTCCGTAGAGCGCGAGCGCTTTCGCTGCCGGGGTGAGATCGATTCTGAGGAGCAGGCCCTCCTCCCGCCCCCACTCGCTCCCGGGCGCGAGCTCCACGACGAGCACGCGCTCGAAGCCGATGGAATGGACCCGCTCGACGCGCCTCCCGTCGACCGCGGCCATTTCCTCGATCCCGCGATTCCGCGGGGCGAGCTCGCGATCCGACGGCACGAGCTCCGGCTCTCTGCGGTGATAGAGGATATGCGCGAGGGGGAACGGGGCGTTCTTGAGGAAGAGCGTGATCCCCTCGGGGAATCGTCTCACGGCCGTGATCGAGGCGCCGGAGAGCATCCGGTCGAGCTCGGCTCCGAGGGCGTATACGGTCATGCTGTTCATGAGTCGCATCATAGGGAGCGGAGGGCTCCAAGTCAAATTGTAATGCCGCTGCGCATTTCTTCCCTTACCCTGGCCCCCGCGGTCGTGCTACAGTGCGTTTCGGGACGCGTCGGCCGCGCGGAGAGCGTCGGCTCGCCCGGCCGCGTCGAATCATCGCAAGGGGGAGCATATGGTCTGCAGCATGACCGGATACGGAAAAGGCGAAGCGCGGGGAAGCGCCGGCGCCGTCACCGTCGAAGTGCGCACCGTGAATCACCGTTTCATCGATTTCGCGATACGCCTGCCGCGGCAGCTGAACGGCTACGAGAAGGAGATCGAGAAGATCGTGCGGGGTTCCCTCAAGCGCGGCCACATCTACGTGACGGTCGCCGTCGACCGCTCGGTGGAAACGGAGAGCGTCGCGGTCAACAGGGATTACCTGAGGAAGGCCTACCGCGCCCTGAACGACTTCGCCATCGAGGAGGGAATACCGGGACGGATCGATATCGGCACGCTGCTGGCGCTTCCCGACATATTCGCGAATAATCTCGACGCGGCGGCTCCCGAGAACCTCTGGGGGAGCGCGCGCGAGGCGCTCGTCGCCGCGCTCGAGAGATGCAACGAGATGCGGCGGATCGAGGGAGAAGAGCTCGCGCGCGACACCATGCGGAGGCTCGGCGCCCTCGAAAAATCGGCCGCCCGCATCGAAAAGAAGGCGCCGCTCGCCCTGAAGCGCTCGCTCGCGCGGGCGAAGGAGCGGCTCGCCCAGCTCATCGCGGGGCACAAGATCGACGAGAACCGCTGGCTCATGGAGGCCGCCCTCACCGCCGAACGGACCGATTTCTCGGAGGAGCTCGTGCGGATCAAGAGCCATCTCGCGCAGTTCCGGACGGTCATCGAGAAGGGGGACGAGGTTTCGAAGGGCCTCACGTTCCTGCTCCAGGAGATTCACCGGGAAGCCACGACGATGGCGAACAAGGCGTCCGACGCCGCGATCATCCGCGAGTGCCTTTCGCTCAAGGAAGGGATCGAGAAGATCCGCGAGCAGGTTCAGAACCTCGAATGACCCGCCGCGTCCCGCGCCGCCGCGGCGGGCGGCGGGGCCGCGCAAAAGGAGCCGTGCCGCAGTGACATCATCCTTCACCGTTTCCCGGGAGCCGCTTCTCGTGGTCGTTTCGGGGCCCTCGGGGGTCGGCAAATCGACGGTCGTCGATCGCGTTCTCGCGCGCTCCCCCGAAATGGCCGCCTCGGTCTCGGTCACGACGAGGCCGCCGCGAGGCGGCGAGCGCGACGGGTTCGAGTATTTCTTCGTGACGCGCGAAGAGTTCGAGCGGCGCCGCGACGCGGGGGATTTTCTCGAATGGGCGGAGGTGCACGGGAATTTCTACGGCACGCCCGCCGCGTTCGTCGAGAGCGCGCTGGCCGCGGGGACCGGCGTCGTTCTCGAAATCGACATCCAGGGGGGGATGAGCGTCAGGGGGCGCTTCCCCGGCGCCGTTCTCATATTCCTCTTTCCGCCCGATCTCGAGACGCTCAGGGCGCGGCTCGACGGCCGGGCGACGGACGGCGAGGAGGTCATCCGGCGCCGTCTCGAAAACGCGAAGCGGGAGCTCGCCCGTTTCGAAGGGTACGACTACGTCGTCGTCAACGCCGACGTGGAGCGATGCGCCGAGGACTGCCTCTCGATCATCCGGGCGGAGGCGCTTCGCCGGGAGCGTTCGACGATCGGCTAGGCGCGGGAGCCCTTCCGCGACGGCGGAATCCATGCGGGCGGGATATATATAGCCCTTGCGCGGGGGCCGCATTTATATTACTATTTCTCACCCGGCATAAAGGACGGGAAGGCGCCGGAAGCGATCCCCGGCCGCCGGAAGGCACTCCTGCCGGTTGCGCATATCGTCGTACACCATAACCGAGAGGGTATGCTATGATTATCGCGGCACTTGAGAGAATCACCGAGGTCATTGCGAACAGGTACGAGGCGGTCCGGATCATGGCGAAAGAGGCGAGGAGGATCAATACGCTGATCCGCGTCTCCGGCACGGAAATAGAGGAGAAACCCACCACGATCGCGATGAAACGGCTTATCGACGGGAAAGTGAAGTACACGTATGCGGAACCAGAGGGGGAGAAATAGCCGCGGGGGAGGGCTATCGGGGAAAAAGATCCTTCTCGTGGTCACGGGCGGCATCGCCGCCTACAAGTCCGCGCTCCTGGTTCGACTTCTCAAATGCGGCGGAGCTGAGGTCCGCGTGGTGATGAGCGCCGCCGCGACCGAGTTCGTCACGCCGCTCACCTTCGAAGTCATTTCGGAAAATCCCGTATCGCTCAATATATTCGCGCGGCGCGAGCGCCCCGTCGTCGAGCACGTCGAGCTCTCGAAATGGGCCGACCGCGTCGTCGTCGCTCCCGCGACCGCCGACATCATCGCGAAGGCGGCTCTCGGCGTCGCCGACGAGGTCGCGAGCACGGTGCTTCTTTCCGCCCGCGCCCCCGTCATGTTCGCCCCGGCGATGAACGAGACGATGTGGGCGAGCCCGGCGGTCCGGCGCAACGTCGAAACGCTCAAAGCCGACGGAAAGACGATTCTCGATCCCGGCTCGGGCGCGCTCGCGTGCGGCGACGTCGGTCCCGGCCGCATGGCGGAACCCGAGGATATCGTCAAGGCCCTCGAGGCTTCCTTCGATCCCGGGGATCTCGCCGGAATCGAGGTTCTCGTGACGGCGGGACGGACCGAGGAGGAGATAGACCCCGTGCGCTACATCACGAACCGGTCGTCGGGCCGCATGGGCTTCGCGATCGCGCGGGAGGCGCGATCGCGGGGAGCGCGCGTGACGCTCGTTCACGGCCCGGTCGACGTGCCGGTTCCCGCGGTCGACGCCGTCCGCGGCGTCGCGACGGCCGCCGAGATGAAGCGCGCGGCGGCCGAAGCGTTCGCGCGGTGCGACGTGTGCGTCATGGCCGCGGCCGTTTCCGATTTCACGCCGGCGAGGCGGCGCGCCGAGAAGATCAAACGGGCGGGGAAATCGTTCGAGCTCGAGCTCCGTCCGACCGAGGACATTCTCTCGTCGCTCGGGAAGCGGAAGGGCCGCAGGATCGTCGTCGGCTTCGCCCTCGAGACGTCGGACGGCGAGGCGAACGCGAAGCGCAAGGCCCGCGAGAAGGGCTGCGACTACATGGTGCTCAACGCCCCCGGAGAAAAGACCGGGTTCTCCGCGACGACGAATCGGATCACCCTGTTCAAGGGGCAGAAGAAGCTTTTCGCGACTCCTCTCGTTTCGAAGGACGAAGCGGCGGCGCGCATCCTCGACGCGGTCGCCGCCGACAGCCGTCTGAAGCGGGTCAAGCGATAAGGGGCCGGATGGAACGGGACGCTCTCGAAGACATCAGGCGGTATCTCGTCGCCCGGCGGGGCTCGGGGGGAGAGGTCGCGTACCGGGTCGCGGGCGAAGCGCGCGCCGCGGACGGATCGCGGAAGCCCGCCCGGGAGCTCGTCATGATCACCTCTCCCGCGCCCCGGAGCGACGGCGCGGCGGCCGGGCAGGCCTCCCTTTTCGGCGAGCCCGTTCGAAAGCGGGAACTCGATCTTTCGGGGTTCGATCTCGCCTCGCTCGACGCGCTCGTTTCGAAGTGCGAACGCTGCGGCCTTTCCGGAGGAAGGACGAAGACCGTGTTCGGGAGCGGGAATCCCTCCTCGAGGATCGTTTTCGTCGGCGAGGCGCCGGGCCGCGAGGAGGATCTCCAGGGGCTTCCCTTCGTCGGGCGGGCCGGACAGCTTCTCACGAAGATGCTCGGGGCGATCGGATTCGCCCGGGAAGACGTGTACATCGCCAATATCCTGAAATGCCGGCCGCCGGGGAACCGGGAGCCGCAGGAGGACGAGATGACGGCGTGCGAGCCGTACCTCCTCCGGCAGCTCGAGCTCATCAGGCCCGACATGATCTGCGCGCTCGGGAGGATCGCGGCGCACGGGCTCCTCAAGAAAACGACCGCGCTCGGGATCCTCAGGCAGGGCATGCATTACTATAACGACATTCCGGTCGCGGTGACGTATCACCCGGCCGCGCTGCTCAGAAATCCGAATCTCAAACGCGACGCGTGGGAGGACCTCCAGAAAATGAGGAAGCTCTACGACGAGGCGGCCGGGGAGGGCGCATGACGGACACCAGCACGAATACGCGCATAGAGTTCAAGGGCATCGAGCGCATTCCGCCGCAGAACCTCGAAGCGGAGCGGGCCGTTCTCGGCGGCATGCTCCTCGAGCCCGAGGCTTCGACGCGGGCGGTCGAGATCGTCGGCGCGGAGAACTTCTACCGTCCCGCGCACGGAAAGATCTTCTACGCGATGCTCACGCTCTTCAACAAGCGCGAGCCGATCGACGTGATGACGCTTTCGGAGGAGCTCCGGAAGGAGGGCGATCTCGACGCCGTGGGCGGCATCGCCGCGCTCACCGATCTCGTCGACAGCACGCCGAGCGCGGCGAACATCGAGCACTACGCGCGCATCGTTCTCGACAAGTACATCCTCCGCCAGCTCATCCGCGCGTCGACCGACATCGCCGAGGACGCCTACACGGCGAGCCGGGAGGCGGACGCCATCCTCGACGCCGCGGAGCAGAAGATATTCAAGATATCCGAATCGCGGGTGAGCCAGGGGTTCGTGCACATCAAGGACGTTCTCAAGGAGCGGTTCGAGGAGATCCAGCGGGTGCACGAGACGCGCGTGAGCGTCACGGGGCTCGCGAGCGGCTTCATCGATCTCGACAAGTACACCGCCGGATTCCACCCGAGCGACATGGTCATCATCGCGGGGCGCCCCTCGATGGGCAAGACGAGCTTCGCGCTCAACATCGCGCAGCACGTCGGGCTCCTCGAGCGCAAGCCGGTCGCGATCTTCAGCCTCGAAATGTCGAAGGAGCTCCTCGTCCAGCGGCTCCTCTGCTCCGAGGGACAGGTCGACGCGCAGAAGGTGCGCAGCGGCTTCACCTCGTCGAAAGACATCGAGCGGCTCACGAACGCGGCGGGGCTCCTCTCCGAGGCGCCGATCTTCATCGACGACACGCCCGCGATCTCGACGCTCGACATGCGCGCCCGCGCCCGCCGGCTCAAGTCGGAACACGACGTCGCGCTCGTCATCATCGACTATCTTCAGCTCGCCCGCTGCAGCGAGCGATCCGAGAACCGGCAGCAGGAGATATCCTCGATCTCGCGTTCGCTCAAGGCGCTCGCCAAGGAGCTTTCGATTCCCATCATCGCGCTTTCGCAGCTCTCGCGCGCCGTCGAGGCGCGCGGCGGGGACAAGCGGCCGATGCTCTCGGATCTCCGCGAGTCGGGAGCCATCGAGCAGGACGCGGACCTCGTCCTCTTCCTCTACCGCGCGGAGTTCTACGATCCGGACGATCCCGACAAGCAGGGGAAGGCCGAGCTCATCATCGGAAAGCAGCGGAACGGTCCCACCGGCATGGTCCCGCTCGTCTTCGAGAAGACGTATACGCGCTTCCATTCGGCGGCGCAGGGCGGCGCCGCGGAGCAGCCGGAGGTGTTCTAGGTGACGCCGTTCGTCATTCTCGGCAGATTCTTTCTCGAGTTCGTTCAGGATACGGGCGGCGTGTTCATTCTCATCTGGCGGCTCATCCAGACGATTCCCCGCACGTTCGCGAACGGCCGGAGCGTCTTCCAGCAGATGGACCGGATCGGAATCGGCTCGATCCCGCTCGTGCTCGTGACCTCGCTGTTCGTCGGCGCGGTGACCTCCGTTCAGGCGGCGTACCAGTTTCACGGCTACGTGCCGCTGAAATATCTCGGCACCGTCGTCGGCAAATCGGTCATCCTCGAGCTCGGCCCCGTGCTCACCGCGCTCGTCGTCGGGGGGCGCGTGAGCGCGTCCATCGCCGCGGAGCTCGGGACGATGAAGGTCACCGAGCAGATAGACGCGATGGAGATGATCGCGATCGACCCGGTCGAGAA
>CAWJVO010000013.1:0-11562 GCA_963846325.1 uncultured bacterium | reverse complement strand
CGTCCTGCCTCGCGTGACCGCGGCGACGCTCATGCTCCCCGTTCTCACGATATTCTCCGATTTCCTCGCGATTCTCGGAGGCATGATCGTCGCGAACGTCTCGCTCCACGTCGGTTTCAACACGTTCGGCAGCGGCCTCAAGCTGCTCTTCCGGAGCCAGGATCTTTACGGCGGGCTCATGAAGACCTTCGTTTTCGGATTCATCATAGCGCTCATGGGATGCTATCACGGCTTCGAGACGAGGGGCGGGGCGGAGGGCGTGGGGCTCTCGACGATGAAGGCGGTCGTCTCCTCGTGCCTCCTCATTCTCATCTCGAACTATTTGCTCGCGTCCCTCATCTTCCGCATACTCTTCGCGCCCGCTTCGTAGGAGGCCCGGTTTGGAACAGCACGGCGTCGACGTCATAATCGGAATCCGCGGCCTCCGCAAATCGTTCGGCCCGAAGCGGGTGCTCGATTCGCTCGATCTCGACATCGCGCGCGGGGAGACGCTCGTCGTTATCGGGCGGAGCGGCTGCGGGAAGAGCGTGCTTCTCAAGCATATCACGGGGCTCGTGCGGCCCGACGCGGGGGAAATCCTTTTCGAGGGCGAGGATATGACCCGTTTCGATCGGAAAAAGCTGTTCCAAATGCGCATGCACTTTGGTATGCTTTTCCAGAGTTCCGCGCTCTTCGATTCGATGACGGTGGGCGAAAACGTGGCGCTTCCGCTGCGGAAGCACTCGGACAAGAGCGAGGACGAGATCGCGCGGATCGTCGGCGCGAAGCTCGAGCTCGTCGGACTGACCGGGGTCCAGGACCAGTATCCGGCGGAGATGAGCGGGGGGATGAAGAAGCGGATCGGCCTCGCGCGCGCCGTCGCCATGAATCCCCAGGTGGTGCTCTACGACGAGCCGACGACGGGGCTCGATCCTATCATGGCGGACGTCATCAACGAGCTCATCAGGACCCTCCAGCGGGAGCTCAAGGTCACGTCGGTCGTGGTCACCCACGATATCAAGAGCGCGTACCACGTGGGGGATCGCATCGCGATGCTGCACGAGGGCGGGATCATATATTCGGGCACGCCGGACGAGGTGCGTCGGTCGGACGACCCGGTGATCAGGCAGTTCGTCGAAGGAAGGGCCGACGGGCCCATCAAGCCGATCTGAAGCGGAACCGCGGGGGAATCGATGGAATACAAATCGCTCGAGATCAGGGTCGGACTCACCATCTTCATAGCCTCTCTCATTCTCATCGTCGGGCTCATGTGGTTCCAGGGCTTCAAGGTCGGGCACGGCAACTACCAGATCCACGCCGTGTTTCCGATGGTCGGCGGCATCAGCCCCGGGGACAAGGTCAATCTCAACGGAGTCGAGATGGGGAGCGTGAAACGCGTGCGCCTGCGGGAAAACGACGTGCTCCTCACGATGGATATCAGCAGGCAGGCGAAGATTCCCGACGATTCGCGCATCGTGCTCCAGACCGTCGGCATCATGGGGGAGCGCATCATCACGGTGCTGCTCGGAACGTCGGAGAGCTTCCTCGAGCCGGGCGCGACCATGCAGGGAACGTACGAGCCCGGGATCACCGAGGCGCTCGCCTTTCTCGGCGGCATCATGAACGAGCTCACCCAGCTCACGAAGGACATGCAGAAGATCGCGAGCACCCTCACCCAGGACAACAAGCTCAAGGCGATCGTCGAGAACCTCTCCGCGGTGAGCGGCCGGCTCCGCGCGCTCGTCGAGCGCGACGCCCCGGGCTTCGAGGCGGGAGTGCAATCGTTCCAGCGGTCCGCGGCGAAGGTGGACGGGCTCCTCGAGAGAAACTCGGGGAACATCGATACGCTCATAACCTCGTTCGCCGCGGCGAGCAAGGATTTTCCCGAGCTCGTCCGGCGCATGCGCGACGTCACCGACACGCTCGCCGGGATCGCGGACGGCCTGCAGAAGAACGACAGCACGCTCGGCGCTCTCATGAGCGACCGCGTTCTCATGGACAAGCTCGAAAAGGCGGTCAAGGACCTCGACGATCTCGTCGCCGACGTCAAGGCGAATCCCAAGAAATACCTGAAGGTCGAGATATTCTGACGGCGGAAGGGAAGCCGTTCTCATGAAGGAACAGATCGTATGCCTCGTCGCCGCCGCGGGCAGGGGCGTGCGCTTCGGGCGCGAGATGCCGAAGAGCTTCTATCCCGTCGAGGGAAGGCCGCTGCTGGCGTGGTCGCTCCGGGCGCTGCACGCGTGGGGGGGCGTCACGCGCTACGCCGTGATGGTGCCGTCGGGCTGGGAAGGCGAGGCCGAAAAGGAGCTCGAGGCCGAGGTGCCGGGCGTGCCGCACGCGGTCGTCGTCGGCGGCGAGACGAGACAGGAATCGGTCGCCATCGGGCTCGCGTCGATCGATCGGGCGGACATCGTGATCGTGCACGACGCGTGCAGGCCGATCGTCTCGGTCGATCTCATCGGTCGCGTCGTCGACGCGGCCCGCTCTCACGGCGCCGCGGTTCCCGCGCTCGGGGTGACCGAAACGCTCGGGCGGCTCAGGGACGACACGCTCGAGGGGATCGTCCCGCGCGAGCGCGTCGTCGGGATACAGACGCCCCAGGCGTTCGCGTTCGACGTGCTCTCGAAGGCGTTCGGCGCCGCGGGGGAAGCGATCCGCGTCGCGACGGACGAGAGCTCCCTCGTTCTCTCCGCCGGATTCGCCGTGAAGGTCGTCGAGGGAGAGGTATGGAACATCAAGGTCACCGTGAAGGAAGACCTCGAGATCATGGGGAGCTTCCTTTCGGGACGAAAGCTCGTTCTTCCCCCGTGCCAGGGGGATTCGTGACGGGATCTCCGGCGAGGCTCCATTGAAAAAAACGCACGGATCGTTCAGGGTAGGAATCGGCTACGACATCCATCCGCTCGTCGAAGGAAGGCCGCTCGTCCTCGGCGGCGTGCGGATCGAGCACGGCGCGGGGCTCGCGGGGCATTCGGACGCGGACGCCCTGATCCACGCCCTGTGCGACGCGCTCCTCGGCGCGTTGAATCTCGGCGATCTCGGAGAGCATTTCCCCGAGACGCCCGAGTGGAAGGACGCCGAAAGCACGAAGATCCTCGGCGCGGTCGCGGAAATGGTCGCCCGCGCGGGCTACGCCCTCGTGAACGCCGACTGCGTCGTGAACGCCGAGGAGCCGAGGATCGCGCCGCACCGCGCGGCGATGGCGCGCTCGATCGCAGCGGCGCTCGGCGCGGACGCGGAGGACATTTCGATCAAGGCGACCCGGGGAGAAGGGCTCGGTCCCGTGGGGGAGAAGCGCGCGATCTCGGCCGAGGCGATCGTTCTTCTCGAAAGGGTCGAATGACGATCCCGTCCGCCGGCGACGGGGAAAGGATTCGCGAGTGAAAGAAGTCCGCGTGCGGTTCGCACCGAGCCCGACGGGACATCTCCACGTCGGGGGGGCGCGGACCGCGCTGTTCAACTGGCTCTTCGCGCGCCACGAGGGCGGGCGTTTCATCCTCCGGGTCGAGGATACGGACGTCGAACGGTCGAGCGCCGATCTCGAGTCGGGGATCCTCGAGGATCTCCGGTGGCTCGGGCTCGCGTGGGACGAGGGCCCCGATCGGGGCGGAGCGTTCGGGCCGTACCGGCAGTCCGAGCGCGTCGCGCGGTACCGCGAGGGGGCGGAGCGGCTCGTCGCGACGGGAAAGGCCTATCCCTGCTTCTGCACGGACGAGGAGCTCGAGCGGAAGAAGGAGGATCGGCGCCGCGCGAACCTTCCGCCCCAGTACGACGGAACGTGCCGGCGGCTCGACGAAGCCGGACGCGCCCGCAGGCGCGCCGAGGGAAGGGCAGAGAGCGTGCGCTTTCTCGTTCCCCCGGACTCGGAGCGGCGCCTCGACGATTTGATTCGAGGCGAGGTCGTTTTCCCCGCCGGCATGGTC
Source organism: uncultured bacterium (assembly GCA_963846325.1). GTDB lineage: Bacteria > Krumholzibacteriota > Krumholzibacteriia > Krumholzibacteriales > Krumholzibacteriaceae > SSS58A. The sequence goes on along the minus strand of CAWJVO010000013.1, from coordinate 7,657 downwards.
GGCGATTTCGTCATCCTGCGCTCGAACGGGCTTCCCACGTACAATTTCGCCGCGGCGACGGACGACGCGGCCATGGCGATCACGCACGTGATCCGGGGGGAAGAGCACCTCTCGAACACGGTGCGGCAGATCATGATCTACGAGGCGCTCGGCCTCGATCCGCCGCGGTTCGCGCATATCCCGCTCATTCTCGGCCTCGACCGCTCGAAGCTGAGCAAGCGCCACGGCGCCCCGAACGTCGGGGATTTCCGCGAGCGGGGCTATCCGGCGGAAGCGATCGTCAACTACCTCGCGTTTCTCGGATGGTCGCCGAGCGGGGATCGCGAGATGCTCTCCCTCGACGAGCTCGTCGGCGCGTTCGATATCGGCCGCGTGTCGCCGTCGGGGAGCATATTCGACGAGGTGAAGCTGAACTGGTTTTCCTCGCAGTACGTGAAATCGCTCGGCGCCCGGCGCTACCTCGACGACGCGCTCCCTTATTTTCCCGAGGACGTGAAGGGCGCCTACACGCGCGAGCGTCTCGCGGAGATATTCGAGATTCTGGCGGAGAATCTCCCGAGCTTCTCGCGAATCGCGGACGGGATAGCGCCGTTCAGGCCGGGGATTCCCGCGCTCGCCGCGGAGGCGCGCGAGGCGGTCGCGGGGGCGCGGGAGCTCCTCGCGGCGAGTCTCGCGTCCCTGGACGAATGCGAGGAGTGGAGCGCGGCCGCGCTCGGCGGGCGCGTCAAGGAATTGGGAGCGCGGCTCCAGGTCAAGGGCAAGGCGCTCTACATGCCGCTTCGCGCGGCGGTCACGGGGTCCCTCCACGGCCCCGATCTTTCGCGGGTCATGGAGATCCGCGGCAAGGAGAGCGTGCTTCGGGCCATTCGGAGCGCGCTCGCCGGAACGGAGACGCCGTGAGAGGCGAACGGGAGCGAAAGGTGCGGATATGAAAGTGACGGTTCTTCTCGGCGGGGATTCGCCGGAACGGGACGTTTCGCTCGCGAGCGGCGCCGCGGTCCTGAAGGCGCTGCGCGCGCGCGGGCACGAGGTTCACGCGGTCGATCCGGCGCTTCCGGCCGGCGCGGACGCGGAACCGCGGAGCGCGAAGATCGGCGAACGTCCGCCCGGGGATCTCGCGCCGCTCGCGGCCGAAGAGAGGTTCGCGTGGCTCAACGCGGAGCCGGTCCGCTCCGCGGACGTGCTCTTCGTCGCGCTGCACGGGGGCGCGGGGGAGGACGGCACGATCCAGGCCCTTCTCGAGAGCGCCGGGATCGTTTACACCGGCTCGGGAATACTCGCGAGCGCGCTCGCGATGAACAAGGATCGATCGAAGGCGCTCTTCCGCGAGGCGCGCGTCCAGACCGCCCCGCACATTCTTCTCGACGGATCGTCGGAGAAGGAGCGCGCGGGAGCGGGAGCGGCGGTCGAGCGCTCGCTCGGCTATCCGGTCGTCGTGAAACCCAACTGCCAGGGCTCGAGCGTCGGATTCTCGTTCGTGCCCCGCGCGGAGGATCTCGACGCGGCGCTGCGGCTGGCGGGGCGCTTCGGCGGCGAGTGCGTCGTCGAGCGCTACGTCCCGGGGCGCGAAGTCACGGCGGCGATTCTCGAGGGGGAAGCGCTTCCCGTCGTCGAGATCGTCCCCGACGGAGGTTTCTACGACTACAAGCGGAAATACACGAAGGGCACGAGCCGCTACGTCGCTCCGGCGGAGCTCGACGAGAAAACGTCGGCGCGCGTGCGGCGCGAGGCCGCGCTCGCCTTTCGGGCGCTCGCGTGCAGGGACTACGCGAGGATCGATTTCAGGCTGTCCGGGGACGGGGAACCGTACTGCCTCGAGGTCAACACGCTCCCCGGCATGACGGAGCTCAGCCTCGTTCCGATGGCGGCGAAGGCCGCCGGGCTCGGTTTCGAGGAGCTCGTCGAGCGGATCGTGGGCGCGGCGGCGTCGAGGAAAAAATAGAACAAGGAGCTGGCGATGGATCGCGTTGAAACGTTGATGAAGGAATTCACCGAAGCGACCGGCGTCCCGGGTTTCGAGGGGGAGATATTCGCTCTCATGGAGCGCCGGCTCGCCCCGATCGCCGTCATCGAGAAGGACCGTCTCGGCTCGTGCATCGCCCGGCTCAAGGGACGCGCGGAACGCCCGCGGGTCATGCTCGCCGCGCACATGGACGAGGTCGGATTCATGGTGTCCCATTTCTCGGGATCGTTCGTGCGGTTCAACCCGCTCGGCGGATGGTGGTCTCCTCGCATGATCGGGCTCCCCGTGAAGATACGCACCGCGAAGGGAGAGGTGCACGGGGTCATCGCGACGAAGAATCCGTATGAGATGGAAGAGGAGGAGCGCAAGGGCCCCTTCAAGGCGAAGGATCTCTACGTCGACGTCGGGCTCTTCGGGAAGAAGAGCCCCGAATCGCTCGGGATCCGCCCCGGGGATCCCGTGGCGCCCTGCTTCCCCTTCACGATTCTCGACGGCGCTCGCTCGTACATGGCGAAGGCGTGGGACGACCGCGCCGGCTGCGTCATGCTGATCGAGGTGCTTTCCGCGCTCTCCCGCGCGAAGCTCCCGAACGCGGTATTCGGCGTCGGTACCGTGCAGGAGGAGGTCGGGATCCGCGGCGCCATGACGAGCGGGTTCCGGACGAATCCCGACGTATGCCTCGTCCTCGAGGTGGACGTCGCGCAGGATACCCCCGGTTCGTCCGAGGGGAGCCCGGGCAAGCTCGGCGGCGGCGTTTCGATCTGCGTCTACGACGCCACGCTCATCCCCAACGCGAAGCTGCGCGACCACGTGGTCGCCGTCGCGAAACGGAAAAAGATCCCGTTCCAGTACAGCGCCGTCGCCTTCGGCGGAACCGACGGCGGACGGGTGCACACGACCGCCTCGGGCGTGCCCACGCTCGTGATCAGCGTGGCGACCCGCCACATCCACAGCGCGGCGGGAATTCTGTGCCGGAAGGATTTCGACAACGCGGTGAAGCTCGTCACCGAGGTCGTGAAAACCCTGGACGAGAAGACGGTCGCGGGCCTCGTCTGACGCATCGACCGGGAGAAAGGATTCACGGATGGCTCTCAAGGTCTACGACACGCTCCGCGCGCGGAAGGAAGAGTTCGAGCCGGTGAGCCCCGGCAAGGTCGGCATCTATTTCTGCGGCATGACGGTCCAGGACCGGCCCCATATCGGGCATATGCTCGCCTTCGTCGCCGGCGACATGATACGGCGGCATCTCCGGTTCAAGGGTTACGACGTGACGTACATCCAGAATTTCACCGACATCGACGACAAGATCATCGCCAAGGCGAACGAGGAGGGGGTCGATTACCGCGTCATCGCCGAGCGGAACATGAAGGAATACTTCCGCTACGCCGAGGAGCTCAATATCCTGAAGGCGGACCGCTACCCCCTCGCGACGCAGCACATCGCCGAAATCGTCTCCCTCATCGGCGAGCTCGTGGACAAAGGGTTCGCGTACGACGCCGGCGGAGACGTGTATTTCAGGGTCCGCTCCTTCCCCCAGTACGGGAGGCTCTCGAAGCGCAACGTCGACGAGCTGCAGAGCGGCGCGCGCATCGAGGTCGGCGAGCGGAAGGAGGATCCGCTCGACTTCACCCTCTGGAAGGGGGCGAAGGAGGGGGAGCCCGCGTGGGACAGTCCCTGGGGGCCCGGCCGGCCCGGCTGGCACATCGAGTGCTCCGCGATGTCGATGAAATACCTCGGAACCACGATCGATATGCACGGCGGCGGCCAGGATCTCATCTTTCCCCATCACGAGAACGAGATCGCCCAGAGCGAGGCGGCGACGGGAAAGCCGTATATCCACTACTGGATGCACAACGGTCTCCTGAACCTCCGCGGCGAGAAGATGTCGAAGTCGACGGGGCATTTCTTCGCGATCGAGGACATCAACCGGGAGTTTACGGGAGAGGTGATCAGGTTCTATCTCCTTTCCACTCACTTCCGCAGCGGCACCGAGTTCAGCCGCGAGCGGTTGAAGGAGGCCGAAGCGGGCCTCGAACGCATCCGGAACGCGTGCGTCTACGTCGACGAGCGCCTCTCGGCGCTGCGCGCCGCCCCGCCGCGGCCGGCCGCCGGCGAGGCGGAGAAGCTCGCCGGGCTCGTCGACGAGGTAAAGAAGGATTTCGTCGAGGCGATGGACGACGATTTCAACAGCGCCGAGGCGATCGGGCACGTATTCCTGCTCGTCCGCGAGATCAATCGCATCCGCGCCGAAGGGGACGAAGGCCCCGCTCAGCGGGCGGAGACGTTCGAGAAGCTGCGCGAGGCGCTCGAGATATTCGATTCCGTTCTCGGTCTCTTCAGGGGGGGGCTCCCGAAGGCGGGGCTCGAGATTCCGGAGGAAGTCGCCGGACTCGTCGCCGATCGGGAGCGCGCGCGCAAGGAGAAGAGGTGGGCCGATGCGGACACGCTCCGCACGAAGATCGCCGGGCTCGGCTACGTCGTCGAGGACCGCCCGGCGGGATCCTTCGTCAAGCCGGCGAAGTAGCGCCGCGATCCGTCCTCTCACGAGCGAGCGGTGGGAAGACCTCGCCTCTCTTTTCGGCGAGAGGGGCGCGTGCGGGGGATGCTGGTGCATGTGGTGGCGTCTCCCGCGAGCGGCGTTCGTGAAGGGCAAGGGCGCCGGCAACCGGCGTGCCCTCAGAAAAATCGTGAGCGCCGGCGGCGTGCCCGGCCTCATCGCCTATTCGGACGGAATACCCGCGGGCTGGTGCTCCGTCGCTCCCCGCGGAGACTATCCCGTTCTCTCCCGCTCGCGCGTGCTCGCCCCGGTGGACGACCGCCCCGTCTGGTCGATCGTCTGTTTCTTCGTCGCGAAGCCTTTCAGGCGCACGGGGCTCACCGCCGCCCTCATCGAAGGGGCGCTCGCCTACGCGAAGAAGAACGGCGCCGTGATCGTCGAGGGATATCCCGTCGAGCCGAAGAAGGGCGCCGTGCCCGACGCATTCGCCTACACCGGGCTCGCGTCGAGCTTCCGCCGGGCGGGCTTCGTCGAGGTCGCGCGGCGGAGCGCCACGCGACCCTTCATGCGCTATTATCTCTGAAAAACGGAAAGGCCGACCGGATCGGCAGGAGCGCGAGCCAGAGCAGGATCGGCACGAAGAAGTTCATCGTGAGGCTCAGGAACTCGGTTCCCGTCCAGAGGCGCTCGCTCTTGCCGTAGAAGCTCGCGAACGCGAGGAATACGGTCAGCGAGTTCAACGCGGTCAGGATGGCCGCTCCGATGGCGGCCGCCTTGAGCTTCGCGCGCCAGGGGATCGCCCCGACGGCGGCGACGAGGGAGAGGAACACGACCGGATTGAGGGAGATCTCCTCCGTGATCGCGTTCGCCTTGTCCATGACGAGCTCGTATCCGAATGCGGACAGGAGCGGTTTCGCGACGAGAGCGATGAGCCGGACGTAGAATCTCCCCGCGAAGACGTACACGAGGTAGAGCGCGACCGAGGCGGCGAGAAACCGGAGAAAGAAGAGGAGAATCTCCCGGGCGGCCCCACGCGCGGCCGCTTCTTTTTCGTTATCTTCGCTCATGGCGTCTTCTTCGCGGATCGGGGCTTCACGACTTTCCACATCCACCAGATGACGAGGAGGAGCATGAAGATAGCGAAGCCGACCTGCCACAGGTAGCCGTGGAAGAAACTGAACAGCTTCGGCTTGTAGTACAGGATGAGAGCGACGAAAACCATTCGGGCGAGGTTCAGGAGATGGATCGCCGGAACGCCGACGAGGAGCCCGATGAGCTTCTCGCCGATCCGCGCCGGGTAGGCGCCGATGATGGAGAAATAGATGATCGTCGTATAGAGCCCGGTGCATTCGGGGATCACGACGAGGCTCTCCCCGCCGTGGGCCGTGTAGAAGACGATGGCCGATCCCTTGAGAACGTACGTGTACCCGAGGTGTTTCAGGCAGAAGGCGACTTCCCGGGCGACGGCGACCATCAGCCAGTCGACGAAGCCGGGCTGCATCTTGGTCAGAAAATAGGAAAGAAGCCAGATGATGAAGAAGAGAACAAGGAAGAGCAGGAACTCCGCCCGGAAGGCCGGGCCTCCCGACTTCTTCTTTTCTCCACCTTCTGGCTTCTTTCCTTGGCCCAATGAGTCACTCTTTATGAGTTACTCTCCAATCCCGTGCATTCAGGTGCTCTAGGCCTTGCTCACTTCGCGTCTCCGCATGAAGACGGCGCCGGCGAGAATCAGGGCGAGCACGAGAATCGTCACGACGGGCACCGTGAATAGCGGCACTTCTTCAGGCTCGATGACGTGGATGACCTGAACGCACGTGTCGTAGACAACCGGTGCCGGCGTCCAGACGATGATCGTCAGGGTGTCGTAATCGCACGCGGTCGCGCCGCCGGCGTCGATGATACCGTAGACGTCCTGGCAATCGCCGCCGTCAACCGTGGTCGACGACGTGACGTTGATGGCGGAGCCGACATGGCCCTTGCTCTTGATGTTGTAGCCGTAGAGCGTCGGGTCGGCGCATTCGTCCTGGTTGCAGATCGAGAACGGAATGAATGCCTGGGTCTGTCCGCGATCGACGAGCGTCAGGGTGTCCTGGAGGACGCCGAGCGCCGGGGGCGCTTCGATGACGGTGACGATCAGGGTGTCCGCCGAGTAGTAGTTCAATCCGTCGGCGGGGCGCACGTTCGGATCGTTGCAGTCGCCGCACTCGGGGGCGCAGACGCCCGCGTTGTTCGCGTACGCGCAGATCGCGATAAGGGTGTCCTTGTCGCCGACCGACACGGCGCACGGAGCCGTGATGGAAACATACTGATACCACAGCTGGCCCGGAAGAATGCCTTCAAAGAGAGAGCCCATCGGCGGATTGCCGGAGACGGTCCAGCCCTGGAGGCTCACTGCATGGAAGCAGAGCGTGTCCATGCCCTTGCAGCCGGAAGGCAGCCACGTGGCGTGGGCGCTGTAGGGTCCGAGCTCATAGGTCAGCGTCTGGCCGGGGAAAATGTCCGCGAAATCGTTGCCCGGCTGGTTGTAGGGCAGGCCGTCCAGATAACCGAAGCCGTAACGGAACGAAGGATCGCCTTCCCAAGTGCAGCCCGCGGGCTGGGCGAGGGCGATTCCGGGCATAAGCAGGAGAGTGAGCGCCAGAATTGCGAATAGCTTCTTCATTTGTACTTCCTCCACACGTTGAACAATCGTGTCTTGTAATTGATAGGCCTGATGCCGATTCGACGCCGGCTTACGGCAGCCGGCAACCATTCATCAGGGTTCGTTGCCGTTGGTTCCCGTTGATTTAGCTGCGGTTTCCTCCCCCCTTTCCTTTTCTAACCTCGCCCTTCGGCATACCCGGCGATGAATAAAAAAAGGCATAAGCGTACAACCGCACACCTATACCGTTCTGTACTCATTCATCACCATAGGTATCCTGCTTTACCTATGCGAGGTTATTTGCGCTCGATCTCCCTGGGCCTGGGAGACCCTCACAAAGGAATCATACACCAATCCGGGCAGAAAGGTCAAGTCTAAATTCGCTGGTGGCGGGTGACGCAGGGCGCAGGACATTCGCGCTCCGAGCCCAGTCGCAGGGCTCCAATGGGCTCGTTCGCGGGAATGTCCGCGCCCGCGTGCTTCCCCGGGCGACCTACTGCGTCCCGGCATTTTTCCCTTGACAGCACTTTAACTCCAACGTAATATTACTCTTTTG
>CAWJVO010000012.1:0-286369 GCA_963846325.1 uncultured bacterium | reverse complement strand
GCGTTGATGATCATCTTCGCGCACGTCGCGCACGGGGCGGTGGTGCAGTACATCGTCGAGCCCTCCATGCTCACGCCGCTCGAGGCCGCCTGGATGATGGCGTTCTGCTCGGCGTGCGCGCCCCGGCAGAGCTCCTGGCGCTCCCCCGAGGGGATGCCCATCTTCTCGCGCAGGCAGCCGACCTCGAGGCAGTGCTTGAGCCCGCGCGGCGCGCCGTTGTAGCCGGTCGATATGATCTGCTTGTTGTTGACGATGATCGCGCCGACGCGCCTCCGCATGCACGTCGAGCGCTCCGATACGAGAGCGGCGATCTTCATGAAATATTCGTCCCAGCTCGGTCTCGTCACGATCGCTCCCGTGCCGCGCCGCCCGGCGCGGCGTCGTCACGCGTAGAGAGGGAACCGCTTCGCGAGCGCCGCGGCCGCCTCGCGCGCCCGCAGAATCGCCTTTTCGTCGGTCAGGTCCTCGAGGACCGAGGCCATGAGGGCCCCGAGCTCCTCCATTTCGCTCTCCTTCATGCCGCGCGTGGTGAGCGCCGGCGTCCCGACGCGGAATCCGGAGGTGACGAAGGGGCTCTTCTCGTCGAAGGGGACGGTGTTCTTGTTGACCGTCATGCCGGCGCGTTCGAGCGCCTTCTCGGCGTCCTTGCCGGTGAGGCCGCGCTTCGAAAGGTCGACGAGGAAGAGGTGCGTGTCGGTGCCGCCGGTCACCACGTCGAAGCCGCGCGCCATGAGGACGCTCGAGAGTTTCTTCGCGTTCGCGACCACCTGGCGCTGATACGCGCGGAACTCCTCCGACATCGCTTCCTTGAAGCAGACCGCCTTGGCCGCGATGACGTGCATGAACGGCCCCCCCTGCGTGCCGGGGAAATTGAGCTTGTCGATTTCCTTCTGGTATTTCGCGGGGCAGAGAATGAGCCCGCCGCGCGGCCCGCGGAGCGTCTTGTGCGTCGTCGAGGTGACGACGTCCGCGTACGGCACCGGATCGGGATGGATCCTGGCCGCGACGAGCCCCGCGAAGTGCGCCATGTCGACCATGAGGATCGCGCCTGCGCGATCGCAGATCCCGCGGAGCCGCTTGAAATCCCACTCGCGAGAGTAGGCGCTCGCGCCGGCGACGAAGAGCTTCGGCCGCTCGGCGAGGGCCTGCTTCTCGATCGCGTCGTAGTCGAGCGTCTTCGTCCCGCGGTCCACCTCGTAGTGCACGACGTTGAAGAACGATCCCGAGAAATTGACCGGATGCCCGTGCGAGAGATGCCCGCCGTGCGAGAGGCTCAGCCCCATGATTTTGTCGCCCGGCTTCAGGAAGGAGAGGTACGCGGTGATGTTGGCGCCGGTGCCGCAGTGCGGCTGGACGTTCGCGTGCTCCGCCCCGAAGAGCGCTTTCGCGCGCTCGCGGGCGAGATCCTCGGCGCGGTCGACGAACTCGCAGCCGCCGTAGTAGCGCTTTCCCGGATAGCCCTCGGCGTACTTGTTCTGCATCGGGTTCGAAAGGGCGGCGAGCACCGCGCGGCTCGCGAAATTCTCGCTCGCGATGAGCTCGAGCTGCCCCTGCTGGCGCGCGAGCTCGCTCCGCATCGCGTCCATGATCTCCGGATCGGTTTTCTCGAGATAGGGAAAGAGATTCTCGTCGAACATCAGCAGCGCTCCTCGTATTCGCGTATTTTTTCGACTCTCCGCTCGTGCCTTCCTCCCTCGAAGGGAGTGGCGAGCCACGTCGCGACGATCTCGTCCGTCGTGCGCGGATCGTCGAGACCGCGCTCCGGGAGCGCGAGCACGTTCGAGTCGTTGTGCCGGCGGGTCATGCGGGCGTCCTCCGCGGTGCGGCAGAGCGCCGCGCGGACGCCGCGCACCTTGTTCGCCGCGATCGACATCCCGATGCCGCTCCCGCACACGAGGATTCCCCGCTCGGCGCCGCCCGAGGCGACCATCTCGCCGACGGCGAACGCGAAATCGGGGTAGTCGACCGGCTCGACCCCCGAGCAGCCGAGATCGACGATCTCGTGCCCCGCCTTCGCGAGCGTCGAGACGAGACGCGCCTTGAGCGCGAAACCCCGGTGATCGGAGCCGACCGCTATTCTCACAGGTCTTCCTCCCGCGGCCGTCTACTTGGCTATCGGCGTCATCCAGCCGTGCGTGTCGGCGGTCTCCATGTTCAGATACTTGAAGAATATCTCCTGGAGCTTCTTCGTGATCGGGCCGGCCTTGCCGGTGCCGACGCTGATCTTGTCGACGCTGCGGATCGGCGTGATCTCGGCGGCCGTGCCGGTGAAGAAGAGCTCGTCCGCGATGTAGAGCATCTCGCGCGGGATGAGCTGCTCGGAGACCTCGATCCCGAGCTCCTTCGCGATCGTGATGACGGAGTCGCGCGTGATGCCGGGAAGCACGCTCGCGCCGAGAGGCGTCGTGAGCAGCTTGCCGTTCATCGCGAGGAAGATGTTTTCGCCGCTTCCCTCGCTCACGTAGCCGTTCGTGTCGAGCGCGATGCCCTCCTCGTAACCGCCGAGGCGGGCCTCCATCTTGATGAGCTGCGAGTTCATGTAGTTGGCGGCGGTCTTCGCGAGCGCCGGCAGCGTGTTCGGCGCGATGCGGTTCCAGCTCGACACGCATACGTCGACGCCCTGCTCGAGCGCCTCGGGGCCGAGATATTTGCCCCATTCCCACACGACGATGAACGCGTTGATGGGGCAGTTCATCGGATACACGCCGAGCTCGTTATAGCCGCGATAGACGACGGGCCTGATATAGCATTCCTTGAGGTCGTTGACGCGCACCGTTTCGACGCACGCCTCCATGAACTTCTCCATCGTGATCGACGTCGGCTCCATGCGGTACATCTTCGCGGAGTTGTAGAGGCGCTTGATGTGCGGCTGGAGGCGGAATATCATCGGGCCCTTCTTCGTGTTATAGCACCTGATGCCCTCGAAAACCGCGGTGCCGTAATGCACGACGTGCGCGCAGACGTGAATCGTAGCGTCGTCCCAGTTGACGAACTTTCCGTCCATCCAGATCTTCTTCGTCGGCTTCAGAGCCATCGTTACCTCTCCTTCTTTCCTGCGCGTCGAACCGCCGGAATCCTCCGTGTCGACCGTCCGCGCGTCCCGCGCCCCGATCGATCTATTGCCCGAGAGAGAGAATCGAAAAAATTATAGCCCCTGCGCCGGCGGCGGGCAATCCCTATTTTTTCATTTTGGGCTGAAAATTCCAGAATGTCTGAAATCCAGATCGTCGAAAAGCAGCGTCACGAGATCCGCGATTTCGTCCCTCGTGCGCCGGTACACCGCCTCGTCCCCGCCTATGGGATCTTCGATGTCGGGGCTCTTCCTCTTCGAATCGAGTTCGCCGAGAACGATCACCTTGCCCTCCGAGCCCGGCGCGATCCGGAGAATCTCCTCCCGGTGACGGCGCGCCATGGCGACTATGAGGCTGGAGCCTTCCGCGATCTCTTCGGTGAGAAGCCTCGCCCGGTGGCGGGATATATCGATGCCGATCTCCTTGAGCACGAGAACGGCGTTCTCGGCAGCCAGCATTCCGTCGTACGCGGCGGTGCCCGCCGAGGAAAAGGCCACTTTCCCCTGCCAGCGCTCCGGCAGCCTGGCCGTGGCGATCCCCCGCGCCATGGGGCTCCGACAGCTGTTTCCCGTGCATACGAATAGTATAATTTTCATAAACTCACTCCCCTGCGAGGGTTCCACCATACTTCAAGCGCCCCCGTTTGTCAAGGTAACAGGTTGCCAAGGTTGCAGTTGACATCGGAATGCAGGGGCGTTACCTTATAAAGGTGAGGCTGGGGCCGCTCGAGGGGCCGGATTTTCGGGAGAATGGAGCGTTCATGAAGAAATATTCGATCTTCGTCCTCGTCATCCTTTCGCTTCTCGTCTGTTCCGTCGCGCAGGGCGCGCCGCCGATATTCAAGGAGAAGAAATATTTCGGCCCCATTCCGTACAACAGCCTCTTCCTCGCCGTCGGCTTCCTGGACGGGGCCGATTTCACGTATCTGACGGAGCATCTCGACAACTGGGCAAAGGCGCGCAACGGCAGCGAAACGTTCGAGGAGCTCTCCCCCGCCCCGTACGGCCGGCTGTCGTACGAACGGCAGCTCACGCCGAATCATTTCTTCAAGGGGAGCGTCGGGCTGAGCTATATCAACACGTCGAGCGACGGCAGCTATGTCGCCGTGCTTCCCGACACCAACTACGATCTCAGCATCGAGCGGACCCTCAAGGTGTATCTCCTCACGCTCGAGGCGGGATTCTCGTACTACTTCACTCCCCCCGAGCCGCAGCGCTTTTCCCCGTACGTCGGCGCCGGATTCGCGGCGGTCTTCCCCATGGTGCGGCTCGATACGGAGAGCACGAAGAGCGACGGCACTCCGTTCTCCAATCCGGCGGAGAACGTTTCCCAGAACAGCTTCCAGGCGGGCCTGCACATGGAGTTCGGGATGACCTACTTCATCACGAACCGCTACGCGGCGGGGCTCGAGGGAAAATACCAGATGGCGCAGAGCAAGTTCGACATCCATAACGCCAACTTCGATCTCAAGTACTCGGGCTTCATCCTGTCGCTCAATCTGATCTATTATCTATGATCGCGAATCGCCGTTTCGACGTCATTGTGATCGGCGCGGGACCGGCGGGATCGAGAGCCGCGGCGCAGATCGCGCGCGGCGGCCGGCGCGTCCTCCTTCTCGAGAAGCGCCCGCGCGTCGGGTACCCCGTCCGCTGCGCCGAGGCGGTGGGGCCGCGCGAGGACGTCGAGCGCTATCTCCCCCTCGACGACCTGCTCGTTTCGTCTCCCATTAACGGCTTTCTCATCGTCTCGCCGGACGGGACCAGGTTCCGGCGCGAGATGCCCGGGATCGGCTTCGTCGTCGACCGCGAGCTCTTCGACCGGCGTCTCGCCGAGGCCGCCGTCTCGGCCGGCGCGGAGCTGCGGACCGGCCACCAGGCGACGGGGCTCCTCCGCGAGGGATCCCGCGTCATCGGCGCGCGGGTGAAGGATCTCGCGGCCGGATCCGAGTACGACGAGCGGGCCGAGGTCACAGTGGGCGCGGACGGCGTCGAGTCGCTCTCCCCGCGGTGGGCGGGGCTCAAGAAGAGCATCCGCCCCGACGAGATCTTCTCGTGCGCCGAGGAGCTGATCGAGGGGATCGATACGCCCGGCGCATGCATCGAATTCCATCTCGGGAAGAGCTTCGCCCCGGGAGGCTACGCGTGGGTCTTCCCGAAGGGGGCGGGACGGGCGAACGTCGGGGTCGGGATCAATCCCCTCCGGGCGGAGGGAAAAACAGCCGTCGAATACCTGAACGCTTTTCTCGCGAGCCGCGCGCCGGGCGGAACGCGCACGCGCCTCGTCATCGGGGGATGCTCCGTGGCGCGCGGGCTCCGGGCCCTCGCCGTGGACGGGTTCGTGGCGGTCGGAGAAGCCGCGAACCAGAACAACCCCTTCTCCGGCGGCGGAATCGTCAACGCGCTCGAGGCGGCCGACCTGGCCGCCTCCGCGATTCTCTCCGCGCTCGAACGGGGAAGCGCCGCGGCGAAGGACCTCGGCGCGTACACGCGCGAGTGGCGCCGCGCGGTCGGCAAGTCGAACGAGGCCTTCTACCACGCGGCGCGGCTGTTCTACGGGCTTTCCGACGGGGAGATGTCCCGCATGGCGCGGGAGCTCTCGCGCGTGCCGGGCCTCTTCGACGACAAAGGCGTGAAGCCGATCGCCATGGTGCGCGCTCTCGTTGCGGCGCGCCCGCGGCTTCTGGTACAATTCGCCGGAAGCTGGCTCGGCGGAAAGACGCGCCGGCGGGATCGATGAAGGAATCGCATAAAGGCATAACGGTCGATCGGGAGACGTGCGTCGTCTGCGGGGCGTGCGCCGCCGCGTGTCCCTCCGAGGCGCTCGTCGTCGAGGGGCTCTCGCTCGTCGTCGTGCCGGACCGCTGCCGCCCGTGCGGAATCGCCGCCCTCGTGTGTCCGACGGGCGCGCTCTCATGTCCGGGAGGAAAATGAAGGAGAACATCCAGGTGCGCGTGGCGTGCAGGGTCGTCGGCCCCATCCAGACGAACTGCTACATTCTCTCGTGTCCCGAGACGAGGAAAGCGGTCATCGTCGATCCGGGCGGGGATCCCGACGTCATCGAGGCAGCCGTCGAGGAGACGCGGCTCGAACCGGTCGGGATCGTGTGCACGCACGGGCACAGCGACCATATCGCCTCCGCCGCCGAGCTCGTGGAACGCTACGGCGCGCCGCTCGCGATTCACGGCGCCGATCTCGGCATCGTCAAGCTCTCGGTCGCCGAAGCGCCCTTCTGGGGAATGGGAAAAATCAGGGAGCCCAAGATCGATCGCGTGCTCGCGGCGGGAGACGAGATCGTCTTCGGCACAGGCCGGGGAAAGGTCCTCCACACGCCGGGGCACACGCCGGGCGGGATATCGATCCTCTTCGACGGATTCGTCCTCGCAGGAGATACGCTCTTCAACCGTTCGATCGGGAGGACCGATTTCGAGGGAGGGGATCTCGACACGATCCTCGCCTCGATACGAAACGAGCTCTTCACCCTGCCGGACAGCACGATCGTCTACTGCGGGCACGGGCCGCGCACGACGATCGGCGAGGAGAAGCGTGAGAATCCGTTCCTCTAGGAATCCGGCGCGCGGGTGGCGATGATCGAAGATACCCTCCATAAGCTCAGGGAGCGCGTCAAGGAGCTCACGGCGCTCCACAGAACGGCCCGCATCCTCCAGGATCAGACGAAATCGGCGCGCGACGTGATCGGGGAGATCGCGGCGCTCCTGCCTCCGGCCTGGCAGTATCCCGAGATCGCGGCCGCGCGCATCCGGTTCGACCGCCTCGAGGCGAAGACGGCCGGTTTCCGGGAGAGCGAATGGACGCAGACCGCTTCGTTCTCGGTCCGGGGAGGGCAATCGGGCGAGATTCAGGTCTGTTACCTCGAGCGGCGGGCGCCGGCGGACGAAGGGCCGTTTCTCAGGGAAGAGCGAGACCTCATCGAATCGCTGGCCGAGATGCTGCGGTCCTATTTCCAGCACCTCATCGCGGATGAGGCGCTCCTCGCGGCGCATGCGGAGCTCGAGCGAACCGTGGCGGCGAGAACGAGAGAGCTCAGGGAAACGAACGCCGCGCTTCGGCGGCTCGCTTTCGAGCTGTCCCTCGCGGAGGCGAGAGAGCGGAAAGAGATCGCCGGAGACCTTCACGATCATATCGGGCAGGCGCTCGCCTTCATCAAGATGAGCGTGGCTCAGTTTCAGGGGGACGCGATCTTCTGCGGATTCGAGGCCCGGATCGAGGAGATACTGACGCTCCTCGACCAAACGATCCGGTACACGCGCAACCTGACCTTCGAGATCAGCCCTCCCGCTCTCTATGAGCTGGGGCTCGAAGCCGCGATCGACGGCCTCGCGGAGCGTTTCCGAACGAAGCACGGTCTCGCCGTCCGGATCGAAGCCGAGGACGTGGGGCCTCTCGGCGAGGAGGTCGCCGTGCTGCTGTACAAGTCCGTTCAGGAGCTGCTGACGAACGTGACCAAGCACGCCGCGGCGGCGAACGCGACGGTTCGCCTCCGCCGCGAAGGAGACCTCCTCCGGGTCGAGGTCGAAGACGACGGGCGGGGATTCGACGGCGAGGCCCTCGACGCCTGGCGGCACGGAGACCGTTTCGGGCTCTTCAAGATCAGGGAACGGCTCCAGTATCTCGGCGGGACGATGCAGGTTCGCTCGGAGCCGGGTCGGGGCGCCGCCGTCACCCTTTCGACGCCGCGGCACGCGTGAAGGAGAGCGGGATGCAGATCAGGATTCTCATCGCGGACGACCACCGGCTGTTTCGCGACGGGCTGCGCACGCTGCTCACGGCGCACAAGGACATGGCCGTGGTCGGCGAGACGACGGACGGCGCCGACACCGTTTCGGCGGCCGCCGAGCTGAAACCGGACGTCGTGCTCATGGACGTTTCGATGCCGGGGCTCAATGGAATCGAGGCGACGAGAAAGATAATCTCGCGCGGAGGCGCGACGAAGGTCATCATGCTCTCGATGCATTCCGACCGGCGTTTCGTCGCCGAGTCGCTGAGGGCCGGGGCGGCGGGATACCTGCTCAAGGATTGTCCGTTCGAGGAAGTGCTCGCCGCCGTCAGAACCGTGCGCCAGGGAAAGACCTACCTGTCGCGGCAGATATCCGAGTCGGTCGTCAGGGACTTCGTGACCGTCGCCCGGGAGACCCCCGCGTCCGCGTTCACCGCATTGAGCGCGCGCGAGCGCGAGGTCCTGCAGCTTCTCGCCGAAGGCAGGACGACGAAGGAGATCGCCGCACGGCTCCGCGTGAGCGTGAAGACGATCGAGACCCACCGCAAGCAGATGATGGACAAGCTCGACATTCACAGCGTCGCCGAGCTCACGAAGTACGCGATCCGCGAAGGGCTCACCCCGCTCGACTGAGCCCGGCGCACCCTAAGGTATTTGGCGCCCCGAAATCAGGGATCCCCCGATTCCACCCGCCTCCCGTTTCCGCCATGATTACGGATCATCGCCGCTTCCGGCTCCGGACATCGCGTCACAGGAGGTCCAGAATATGTTCGACACCGGCAACACCGGGTTCATGCTCGTGGCGACGAGCCTCGTCATGCTCATGACCCCGGGACTCGCGTTCTTCTACGGCGGCCTCGTGGGGCGCAAGAACGTGCTCACGATCATGATCCAGAGCTTCGTTTCGATGGGGGTCACGACGATCATCTGGTGGGCCTATGGATACTCGCTGTGCTTCAGCGGCGGCGAGGGCGGGATCATCGGCAACCTCGACAAGGCCTTCCTGATCGGCGTCACCCTGACCACCCCCTCGCCGTACGGGGCGGGCAACATCCCCGAGTACGTCTTCATGGCGTATCAGATGATGTTCGCGATCATCACCCCCGCCCTGATCACGGGCGCCTTCTCCAACCGCGTGCGATTCGGATCGTACCTCCTGTTCCTCGTGTTCTGGCTCACGCTCGTGTACTTCCCCTTCGTGCACATGGTCTGGGGGAACGGGCTCCTCGCGAAGCTCGGCGTGCTCGACTTCGCCGGCGGCATCGTCGTGCACAACATCGCCGGGATGGCGGCGCTCGCCTCGGTGCTCTACGTCGGGAAACGCCGCGCGGGGGACGGCGTGCCGCACAGCATTCCGCTCGTGGCCCTCGGCACGGGGCTCCTCTGGTTCGGCTGGTACGGCTTCAACGCCGGCAGCGAGCTCAAGGTGGACGCGGTGACGGGCCTGGCCTTCCTCAACACCGACATCGCCGCCTCGTTCGCGGGGCCCACGTGGATGCTCCTCGCGTGGATCTTCGAGAAGAAGCCGAAATTCCTCGGCCTGTTGACCGGGGCGGTCGCCGGGCTCGCGACGATCACGCCGTGCGCGGGATACGTGACCCCGACGAGCGCGGCCATCATCGGAATTCTGGCCGGCGCCGTCTGTTATTTCGCCGTGAACCTCAAGAACCGCCTGCGCTGGGACGACGCGCTCGACGTCTGGGGGGTGCACGGCGTGGGCGGCGCTCTCGGGATCGTGCTCCTCGGCGTGCTCGCGAGCACCGCGGTCAATCCCGCCGGAGCCGACGGCCTCCTGCGCGGCAACGCCGGCTTCTTCGCGAAGCAGGTTCTCACCGTCGTCGCTTCCTCGGTGTACGCGTTCCTCTTCACGTTTGTCATGCTCTGGGCCATCGACAAGGTCACGCGCGTCCGAACGAGCGCCGGGGAAGAGGAGCAGGGGCTCGACGACTGCCTCCACGGCGAGTCGGCTTATCAAGGCATGTAACGGGAGGTCAGCTGTCGATGCATCGGATCGATTTCGGAGCGCTTGCGTTGATCGTCGTCGTGTCGTGCATGCCCCCGTCGCGCGCGACTGCCACGGCCTCCACGCACATCTGGGCGCCGTCGACGGACGTCCAGCCGTTCAACGTGTGGCACGTGACGTCGGATCTCTACCTGCCGGTCGAGCGCGACGCGGCGGGAATGCACCTGCCCGCGGTCACGAACCTCGGCCTCACCGTCGGCGTCCTGCCGACGAAGAAGCTCACTATGGAGGTCGGCTTCGACCACAAATCGGGCTACGGGCCCCTCGACGCCTACCCGATGTACGGGAACCTCAAGATAGGCGTCGCCGAGAACGCGTTCGGGCGCTTCTCCCCGGCGATAGCCGCGGGAGTATTCGACGCGGGGACGGAGCACGGGCGGACCGATTACAACGTGCTCTACGCCAAGGCCGCCCGAACGATCTCCGCCGGGGACGTATCGCTCGGAAGGCTCTCCGTGGGCTGGTTCGCGGGAAACGAGGACCTTCTCGTCGACGCGGGCGGCGAAACGGACGCGAGCGGGCTCCTCGCCGCGTGGGAGCGGACGTTGACGGAAATATCCGACAGGCTCTGGGTGTGCATCGAGTACATGGGCACCGAAAGCGTGTACGGTTCGCTCAACGTCGGGGCGTCGTGGAAGGTCGCCGGGAACGTGTCCCTGATCGCCGGCTACGACATGTTCAACAACGAGGATCTCGTCGATACGGCCACCCTGCAGGTGGATATGGATATTTGAACGTCCGGGCGAGGGCGCAAAGCCGTCATACGCAGAACGCGTTTCGAGTTGCCCTTTGGTATTCTTTTTGCTAGTCTTCCGCCGGAAGCGATTATGGAGCGCGGCGGCGGGCCGCACAACTTGTTTATTACCAGTTGATTGGATATTTCAAGGAGGAGCGCTTGGACAGCAAGAAGATGATCCGGGATTTCATCGTCACGAACTTCCTCTTCGGAGCGGCCGACGCGAAGTTCTCGGACGACGATTCGTTCCTCGAGACGTCGATCATCGACTCGACGGGCATGCTCGAGCTCGTGGCCTTCGTGGAGACGAGCTTCGGCATCGAGGTCGCCGACACCGAGCTCGTTCCGGAGAACCTCGACTCCATCAACAGGCTCGCGAGCTTCATCGAAAAGAAGAAGGTGGCCTCGGCCTCCTGACGCGCGCCGGAACCCATGCGCCGATGAAGCGAAGACGATATGCTCGTTCATGAATT
The DNA here is from genome assembly GCA_963846325.1 of uncultured bacterium. Classification (GTDB taxonomy): domain Bacteria; phylum Krumholzibacteriota; class Krumholzibacteriia; order Krumholzibacteriales; family Krumholzibacteriaceae; genus SSS58A. The sequence continues at coordinate 275,332 of CAWJVO010000012.1, read as the reverse complement.
TCTCGAAAGAAGCGCCGCGAGACTTCCCGAAAAGGAAGCGCTCGTCGCCGGATCCGAGCGCCTCACTTACGGCGCGCTCGACGAGTCGGCGAACAGGCTGGCCCATGCCCTGCGTTTCCTCGGCGTGAAGTACGGCGACCGCGTCGCCGTGCTCCTCGACAACTCCGCCGAGACGGTCGTCTCGATCTTCGGCATCCTGAAGGCCGACGCCGTGTTCCTCGTCGTGAACCCGACGACGAAGACGGACAAGATCAAATACATCCTCAACAACTGCCGGGCGACGGCGCTCGTCACGCACGCGGCCAAGTGGCCCGCCGTCGAGCGGGCCGTCGCGGAGGTCCCCTCGCTCAAGGCCGTCGTCCTCGCCGGGAAAAGCGTACAGGGCCGGAGCGCCGAGGCCGGCGCGGGATCGGGCGCCGGGCCCGCCGCGCGATTCGGCGGCGCGACGGTCGCGTGGAGCGAGGCGCTCGCTGCGCAGAGCGCCGAACGGCCTCCGCGGAAGGCGATCGACATCGACCTCGCCGCGCTCATCTACACGTCGGGCTCGACGGGCAATCCGAAGGGCGTCATGATGGCGCACCGGAACGTCGTCTCCGCGTCGACCTCGATCACGACCTACCTCGAAAACCGCGAGAGCGACGTCGTCCTCGTCGTGCTGCCGCTCTCGTTCGACTACGGCCTCTATCAGGTCATCATGGCCGCCCAGTACGGCGGCACCGTCATTCTCGAAAAATCGTTCCTGTACCCGTACGCCGTCATCAATCTCATCAAGAGCGAGCGCGTGACCGGCTTCCCGATCGTGCCGACGATCTCGGCGATCCTGCTGCAGATGGAGGAGCTCGGAAAGGAACGATTCGAGCACCTGCGCTACATCTCGAACACGGCGGCCGCTCTCCCCGTGAGCCATATCACGGGCCTGCAGAAGGTGTTTCCCGGCGTGCGGATCTATTCGATGTACGGCCTCACCGAGTGCAAGCGGGTCTCCTACCTCCCGCCGGAGGAGCTGGGCCGCAGGCCGACCTCGGTCGGCAAGGGCATGCCGAACGAGCAGGTGTATCTCGTCGACGAGAACGACCGGGTGATCGACGAGCCGAACGTCGTCGGACAGCTCGTCGTCCGCGGCGGAAACGTGATGCCGGGGTATTGGGAGCTTCCCGCGGAAACGGCGAAGATGCTCCGCCCCGGGCGCCTGCCCGGCGAGTTCGTGCTCTACACGGGCGATCTCTTCAAGATGGACGAGGAAGGATTTCTCTATTTTCTCGCCCGCGGAGACGATATCATCAAAAGCCGCGGCGAGAAGGTGAGCCCCAAGGAGGTCGAGAACGCGCTGTACTCGATCGACGGGGTCGTCGAGGCGGTCGTCGCCGGAGTGAGCGATCCGGTGCTCGGCGAGGCGATCAAGGCGTACGTCGTGCTCAAGAAAGGCGCCGCGCTCACGGAAAAGGACATCCTCGCCCGATGCGCCGCGTCGCTCGAGGATTTCATGGTGCCGAAATACGTGGAGTTCCGCGACGAGCTCCCGAAAACGTCGACCGGAAAGATCACGCGCAAGGGGCTCTGAACGCCCCGCGCCGAGGAGGAAGCATGGAGTTCACGAAGAACGTTCTCGCGATCGACGCCGAAAAGGTCTCGGCGCGGCTCGCGGATTTCATCAGGGATCAGGTCAAGGGCTACTTCCACCGCAAGGGGATCGTCATCGGCCTGAGCGGCGGGATCGACTCCGCCGTCGCCGCGGCGCTCTCCGTGCGCGCCCTCGGCCGCGAGCGCGTTCATTCGCTCCTCCTTCCCGAGCGCGACTCGAATCCGGTGAGCCGCGAGTACGGCGCCCTCTGCGCGAAGGCTCTCGGCATCACGTGCGAAGAGGTCAATATCACGCCGATGGTCGAGGCGTTCGGCGTCTATTCGAAGCGCGACGCGATCGTGAAGAAATACTTCCCCGATATCGGCGCCGATTACAAGTTCCGGCTCACGCTCCCGCAGGATCTCCTCGAACGCGACCGCCTGAACGCGTACCACGTCGAGGTGCTTCTCAAGGACGGCTCGGTGCGCGCGGCGCGGCTCGCCCCCGAGGACTTTCTCGGAATGATGGCCGCGAACGACATCAAGCAGCGCATGCGGATGACCGCCCTCTACTACGAGGCGGAGCGGCGGAACTACATCGTCTGCGGCACGACGAACAAGCCCGAATCGGTGCAGGGGTTCTACGTGAAGTACGGAGACGGCGGCGTCGACATCGAGCCGCTCCAGCACCTCTACAAGAACCAGGTGTTCCAGCTCGCGCGTCATCTCGGCGTCCCGAAAGAGATCGTCGATCGCACGCCGAGCCCCGACACGTACAGCTACGTCGTGAGCGACCAGGAATTCTACTTTTGTCTCCCGTACGATCTCGTCGATCTCGTGATCTACGCGATCGAGCATAACGTGCCGAAGGAAAAGGCCGCCGCGGCCCTCGGCCTCGAGATGGAGCGGCTCGAGCGCGCGTGGCGCGACCTCTCGCACAAGCGCGAGGCGACGGAGCCCCTTCGCAACCTGCCGCCGACGCTGGATCTCGGATTCTGACGAACGGCGGGAGAAAGGATGTCCGCGATGAGGCGCTGCGTGAAATGCGTGCTCCCCGAGACCTTCCCCGGGGTTCAGCTCGACGAATCGGGCATGTGCCTGTACTGCCGCACGTTCAAGGGAGCCGAGGCGCTCGAAGAGTCGAAGGAGAAATACCGCGCCCGGTTCGAAGAGATGTTCAAGGCGAGGCGGCGGAGCGGGTCGCACGACTGCCTCATGGCGTACAGCGGCGGTAAGGATTCCACCTACACGCTCGTCATGCTCCGGGAGCGCTACGACGCCTCGGTGCTCGCCCTCACCGTCGACAACGGATTCGTGTCGCCGAGGGCGCTCGAGAACATCAGAAACGTCGTGGAGAAGCTCGGCATCGACCTCATCATCTACAAGCCGCGCTTCGACCTGCTGCAGGGCCTGTTCTGCCACGCCACCGGTTCGGACATCTACACGCGCAAGACCCTCGAGCGGGCGAGCACGATCTGCACGACCTGCATGGGATTCGTGAAATTCATCGCGCTCCGGATGGCGATCGAGAGCGGCATCCCGTTCATCACGTACGGCTGGTCGCCGGGGCAGGCCCCCGTCGAGGCGTCGATATTCCAGAACAACCCGTCCATGGTCCGGAGCATGCAGAAGGTGCTCCTCGATCCGATGCGCGCCGTGGCGGGCCCCGACATCGAGCGGTACTTCCTCACCGAGGAGCATTTCGCGGCGGTGGACCGTTTCCCCCACAACATCAGCCCGCTCGCCTTCTTCGACTACGACGAGGAGGCGATCATCAGGCGGATCGGCGAGCTCGGCTGGACAAAGCCCGACGACACCGATCCGAATTCGACGAACTGCCTCCTCAACGCCTTCGCGAACAAGGTGCACCGCGACCGGATGCACTTCAATCCGTACTCGTTCGAACTCGCGAAGCTCGTCCGCGAAGGGTACATGGACCGCGACGAGGCGATCGCGCGCCTCGAGCTGCCGGAGAATCCCGAAATATTGAAAATGGTCCGCAAGCGGCTCGGGATGGATTGAGGCGGATCGTAGGGGAGCGCTCGAAGCCGCGGGACGGCGGGCCGGTCAGGAACGGCCGGCGATCGCCGCGCGGACGAGCCGCGGGACGCAGCGCCGCATGATATCTTCCTGCCATTCCCGCAGTGTGTACATGTGGTTCGCGTGCGCAATGATCTCCGTCTCGACGAGACCTTCGCCGGCGCGGACGTCCCCGGGATACTGCTCCAGAAAGGCGCTTTCGTATTCCCACCTGAAGTTGTCGTTCTCCCCGAAGACGAAGAGGATCCTGTCGCCCCGCCCGACGATGGCGCGGTAGGCGTCGAGGAAGTTCTCGTTGAACGTGATGCCGCTCCCGGTCACGGACGAGGTGGCGCTGAGCGGCTTCCTGCAGGAGACCTGCCGGTCGGGCGCGGTCGCGGCGTTTGCGGGCGCAGCGGGCGCGTTTGCGGGCGCCGCGGGCGCGGGAGCGTTCGCCGCTTTCGCGGGCGCCGCCTTTCGCGCCTTTTTCATGAGCCGGCGCGCGGCTCCCTCGACGCTCAGGCGCGAGGCCTTCGCGATCACCGCGTATTCGCTCTGGAAGGTGATGAAGCGCCACCAGGCGCGCGGATTGAAGATCTTCCGGGCGTACATCCCGAGATAGAAGCGGGCGTACCCCTCGCTCATCCTGATCTCCTCGTGCGAGAGTCCCGAGAGCATGACCGGGATGCTGAGGAGCATCGAATACTTTATGCGTTTCGAGCGGGCGTGGGCCTGGATGTTCGTGATGGCGCCCCCGCAGACCCCGAAAACGATCACGTCGCGGATCCCGGAGCGCTCCTGGAGAAACGCCGCCGCCCGGTCGACGTCGTCGGCGAAGAGCCCCGTCTGGATCTTCCGGAACATCTGCCGCTGATCGATGTTCTCGATGCTGCCGGGCGACCTCCCCATGCCGTGCGGATCGAAGCAGATGCAGGGGATCCCCTCCCGCGCGATCCGCCTCGCCGCGCGCGTGTTGAACCTGAACGCCCCGTTCATCCCGATGAGCCCGCCGTGGGTGAACACGACGCCGGCGAGCGCCGTCCCCGGGGCCTCGGGGGAATACCGCACGCCGTACACCGCGTCCCCCGACGGCGACGAGAACCGGACCGCCGTCTCCCGCACGCCGTCGTTCGAGATCTCGTCGAGAATGGCGGGAACGCGGGGCCTGCCGCCCATTGCACCCCGCAGGTGCTCGCTCGCAGAGCTCGCTGCGCTGCCTGCGGGGGCCCCATGGGCGTCACCCGCTACAGGTGCTTGAGACGGGGCCCCGGCGCTGCCACCCGCCAATCGAGCGCCATCCAACGACGCCACCCGCGCGGCGATCTCCCGCATGAAGTTCGGGGCCGTGGAAGTGAAGATGCGGTTGTTGAGCCAGAAGCGGTTGTCTCCGGTCACGGCGACCTGCTCGCACGGGGCTCCCGCTTCGCGGTACGCCGCGGCGAGAGCGGCGCATTCCGGGTCTTCGGGCGCTTCTCCCTCGCGGACGTCGATTATGAAGATCGCGGGATGCCCTGAGCGGAGCGGGCCCGGCATCGAGACCGCCTCCGACTGCTCGAAGAACTCGCGCGAGACGATATAGCCGTCGACGTTGTTCATGCGGTAGCCCGAGCGGACGCAATCCCCCCCGTCGAGGAGCTCCTTGACGATCTCCTCGCGGGTCATGATCGCTTTCTTGAATATCGAATATTGCCCCGCGACGTTGCCGCGAAGCGCGGCCATGAGCGTCTTCCGCCACGAGGCCACCGGCTGAACGAGGAGCAGGGAATCCACGTCGTCCCGCGCGGCGGCCGCCCGAGCGGCGAGCGCCGCTCCCCACCGTACCCCGAGGAGGGTGATCCGGGAGCAGCCGCGGCTCCTGACCAGGTCGCACGCGGCGTGCACGTCCCGCTCGAGGCCGGGAACGACGACGTCTTCCGAGTCGCCGGGACTGTTGCCGTAGCCGTGGTAGTCGAAGGAGAGAACGGTATAGCCGTTCCCGGCGAGGCTCCGGGCGAGATTCGCGAGAACGCGCTCGCACCAGAATTTCTCCTCGAAGAGCGAATCGCAGATGACGACGGCGCGCCGTTCGCCGGCGAGCGTCCCGGCGCCGCGCGGCGCCTTCGCTCCCGCGTTCTCCCGCGGCTCCCAGAGGACGCCGTAGAGCGGCCCCTGCGCGCCCTGGAAGAAGATGTTCCGATCGTCGAACACGCTCGCCGCTCCCCTCCGCGCCTCGCCGCGAGGCGCGCGCAATTCCCCGCAGAGTATAATGCAAGGAGAATACCAGAAAAAGGGCTTTTGCGGCCATGGCGCGGACATTCCCGCTCCGAGCCCAGTCGCAGGGCTCCAATGGGCTCGTTCGCGGGAATGCCCTGCGCCTGCACTTGCAGCGGGTGGCGCCGACGGGGCCCCGCCCGTGCACCTGTAGCGGGTGGCACCGATGGGGCCCCCGCCCGTGCACCTGTAGCGGGTGACGCTGGTGGGGCCCCCGCGAGGGGCGCAGTGAGCGAAGCGAACGAGCACTCGCGGGGTGCAACCAGCGGCAGGACCCGCGTCCCCCCGCGTAATATCGATTGCCGCCGCGAAGCGTCATGCAATACACTCCCATCGCCATGAACGATAAAAGGCTGATCCTCGCCGGTGTGGGGCTGTTCGCCCTGCTCACGACGCTCGCGCTCCTGTACTCGGTCAAGATGGGCTTCGCGCTCTTTGCGGGCGGGCTCCTCGTGGTCGCCGTGTTCTTCAAACCGTTCTGGGGGCTGCTCCTCTACCTCGCGATGCTCTATCTGCGCCCGCAGGAGTTCGTCGAGGCCCTGCGCGCGAAGCCGATCATGCTCGCCCTCGCCCTCCTCGTGCTCGGCACGCTTCTCATCCATAACGCGATGAGAAAGAGCCGGTTTCTCGCCTTCGATCTCCGACAGGGCGTTTTCATGATCGCGTTTTTCGCCGTCATCGTCATGAGCCAGCTCCAGCGGCTCTATCTCACGGGCGCCCGGGCGGCCTTCGACAGCTATCTCCCCGTATTCATCCTCTTCTTCATGATCGTCAATCTCGTCTCGAGCTTCGAGGAGATGAAGCGCACCTACGCGCTGCTGTTCGTCATGACGGTGTTTCTCGCGGCGAACGGCATCCTCCAGCACTATCGCGGCTACGATATCGCCGGCCAGACGATGTTCGACGGGCGGATACGATGGATCGGGATATTCGAGGACCCGAACGACCTCGGGCTCGCCATCCTCTCCTTTACGCCGTTCGCCCTGCTCAAGCTCTCGGGCAAGGGGGTCGCGCTGCGCGGCCGCGTCGGATACGCCATCATCCTCGGCGTCCTTCTCTACGCCCTCTACCTCACGAACTCGCGCGGAACGTTCATCGGGCTGCTCGCCGTTCTCGCGTACATATTCTGCCGCAGATGGGGCATCGTTCGCGGGCTGCTCGTCGCGGGCGTCATCGGCGCCGCCGTGTTCGCCGCGGGGCCGAGCCGGCTCGCCGACATGTCGGTCAGCGAGGAGTCGGCGAGCGGCCGCATCGTCGCGTGGGAACAGGGCCTCGGCCTTCTCAAATGGCGGCCGATCCTCGGCGTGGGCTACGCGAGCTTCACCGAGTACCATCCGCTGACCGCACACAATTCGGTCGTCCTCTGCATGGCCGAGCTCGGGTTCGTCGGCCTCTACGTCTGGATGCTTCTCATCGTCACGTCGTTTCACGAGACGTTCGTCGTCGAGAATCGCGCGAGGGACGGGGAATACGCGTTCTACGCCCAGGTCATGCAGCTTTCCCTGATCGGATTCTTCGTCGCCGCGTTCTTCCTTTCGCGCACCTATAACGAGGTGCTCTATATCGTCATCGCCCTCTGCGCGATACTCTCGCGCTTCGGCAGGGAACGTTTCGGCTACCGCGTTACGTTTCTCACGCGGAACATGGCGCTCGCGGTGCTCTTCATTTCGCTCGGGCTCATCGCGATGATCAGGGTGATCGTGATCTTCTGACGAGGAATTTCCGTATGCGTATACCGAAAGACGCGCTCGTATGGCTCCCCGGATGCGTCGCGAGGCGGCGCCCGCCCCTCGCGCGCCCCGCGAACGTCCTGTTCGCGTTCGTCGACCACTACGAGCCGGAGCAGCGGCCCGGCGACGCGCCCGAGCTTCAGACGAGCCGCATCCGCGAATGGATCGCGCGGTACGAGGGCGCGGCCGCGGGACACGCGGACTATCGCGGCAGGCCTCCGCGGCACACGTACTTCTTCCCGGAGGAACAGTACCGGCCCGATTCGCTCGCGCTGCTCGCGGGCCACTGCGCGAGGGGTTTCGGCGAAGTCGAGGCGCACATCCATCACGACGGCGACACCGGAGACGCGTTCCGGGCCAGGATGATCCGGTTCGTCGAGCGGCTCTCGGGGCACGGGCTCCTCTCCCGCGACCGCGTCGACGGGAGAATCAAATACGCGTTCATCCACGGCAACTGGGCTCTCGACAACTCCCGCGCCGACGGCCGCTGGTGCGGCGTCGACGACGAGATCGGGATCCTCGCTGAGACGGGGTGCTACGCCGATTTCACGATGCCGTCCGTCCCCGACGACGGAGGGACGCAGACGAGCACGGTAAACTCGATCTATTTCGCCGACGACGATCCCCTGCGCCCCAAATCGCACGACAGGGGGCGGCCCGTCGTTTTCGGAGGAAAGGGAAGCGGCGACCTGCTCCTCATCCAGGGACCCCTCGCCCTCAACTGGCGCAGCAGGGTCCGGAGCGTCTTTCCGCGGATCGAAACCGGCGACGTCTCCTCGACGAGCCCCGCGACGCGCGATCGCGTGCGCCTGTGGATCGGCCTGCGGATCGGCGTGCGGGGCAGAACGGACACCGTCTTCGTCAAGGTGCACACGCACGGGCTCAAGCCCCGCAACTTCGATTTTCTCCTGGGGGGAGGGCTCGAGGCCGCGTTCGGCCTCGTCGAGGGGGAGTGCGGAGACGCGGAGCGCTTCCGCCTCCATTACGTCTCCGCGCGGGAGATGGCGAACGTCGTCTACGCGTTCAACGACGGCGTGGATCGCCCGATCGAGGAGCTCTTCGATTACCGGCTCGCGCCGCCCGCGCTCGGACGCTGAAGCGGCCGGGCGCTACCGCACCACGAGAATCGCCCGTTTCTCGACCACGCGGTCCGCGGCGTTCCTGATCAACAGGAAGTACCTTCCGCTCGCCACGCCGGACGCCGCGGCGTTCGTGCCGTTCCATGAGGCTTCCGTGCCGCTCCACTCGATGTCCTGGATCTTCCGCCCCGCGAGATCGTAGATCGCGGCGCTCCCGCCCTCGGGAAGACCCGAGAGCGTCATATCGCCCTGGTCGGGCCGATAAGGCATGGGATATATCTTGATGGCGGCCTCCGCCGTATTGGTGCCGTGGTCGCCGGGCTCGTCGTCGTCCACCCGGACGACGATCGTCGCGTCGCTCAGGGTGGCTCCGGACGTCGCGCGGACCCGAATCGTCGCCGTCTCGTCCTGGGAATCTTCGTCATGACCGGCCGCGAGGGTCACCGTCTGATAGGTGTTCCAGTTCGACGTCGTGAAGGTGAGCGAGCCGCCCGACTGGACGCTCGTCTCCTCGTCCCCGCTCAGGCGCGAAACCGACACGGCGACGCTCGCCGGAGGCTGATTGCCGAGCCTGACGCCGAACTGGGCCGTGCCCCCTTCCTCCACCGTCACCGTATCGCTGTCGAGCACGAAATAGAGCGCGTCGTCGTCGATTTCCCTCGCGACGACCGTCACGTCGGGCACGGCCGGATCGGATGTCGGGTGAACGAGGATCGTCGCCGCGCCGTCATCGACGCCGGCGTCCGCGGCCGCGGCGAGGGTGACCGTTTGATCGACGTTCCAGTTCGACGCCGTGAAGGTGAGGGATCCGCCCGACCGGACGGAGATGTCCGCGTCCCCGCCCGAGCGGGAGACGGCCACCTGAAGGTCCGCCGGGGGCTGGGCCGTGAGCCTGACGTGGAAAACGGCCGTGCCGGTTTCCGGCACGTGGACGGTGTCGCTGTCGACCGAGAGGAAGAGCGTGCCGCCGTCCTCTTCCGTCGCGGCGAGGAACGCGTCGGGCACGGCGGGGCCCGAAGAGGCGCGGACGCGGATCTCCGCAGTCCCGTCGAGGACGTCCGCGTCGCCGGCCGCGGCGAGGGTAACCGTCTGATCGACGTTCCAGCTCGACGTCGTGAAGGTGAGCGAGGCGCCCGACTGGACGGAGATGTCCGAGTCCCCGCTCGAACGGGAAACGAGCGCGACGACGCTCGACGGCGGCTGGCTGCCGAGCCTGACGCGGAACTGCGCCGTGCCTCCCTCGGGCACCGCGAGCGCGCTCCGATCGAGCACGAACGCGAGCGCGTCGTCGTCGACTTCGAATGCCTTGATCGTCTTGAGGGGCGCCGACGCGCCGGCCGACACGTACGCGATCGCGTCCGCCGAGCCGTCGACGACGTCGACGTCGTTCGCGGCGGCGAAGGTCGCCGTCTGGAACGCGTTCCAGTTCGCTGTGGTGAACGAGAGCACGGAGCCCGACTGGATCGAGAGATCGGCGTCGCCGGCCGAGCGGACGACCGTCACCTCGACCGTTCCCGGCGGCTGCGCGCTCAGCCTGACGCCGAGGTTCGCGGTGCCGTTCTCGGGAACGTAGATCGTATCGGCGCTCGCGACGATGGCGAAATCGGGCGCCGGAGGGCTCGTCGAAAAGCCCAGGGAAGCCGATATCGTCATCGACGTCCCCGGGACGTCGTGAGAAACGGCCCGCGCGAAGTAGATCTCGTTCTTCGCGAGGCCGCCGACGACCATCGTGTGACGCACGGCCGGAGCCGTCGTCGAGGCGCTCTCGATGACGGTCGAAGATCCCATTTGCCAGTACCGCACCTTGCCCGTCGACGGCACGGCCGTCGACCAGTGCACGCGGCACGTGGCGGTGTCGATCGCGACGATCGAATCGATCCGGCATTGATTCTTGAGTGATTCGGACGCGGCGTCGGAGATCGTCATGCCGGAGACGACCACGGAGAAGAGGCCGAGGGTGCCCGCCTCCGTCCGCGACCTGAGGCTGTAGTAATATCTGGTGTCGTACGCGAGAGCGCCGTCCGCGTCGGCGTACGAGGTGTCCGACGACGCCGTCGATCCGATCGGGACGAAGTCGGCGAGCACGCTCGTGACCGACCGGTAGACGAGGATCCGGCTGACGCTCGGATCGGACACGGGCGCCCAATGAGGCGTATAGGTGATGGCGGCCTGGGACAAGACGGGAATCGCGCACACGAGCAGCGCCGCGATTGCCGCGCGGCCGATCGACTTCATGACGTTCATCCGTTCTCCCTCACGCCCATACATTGAACGATATGTTTCCCGGGGCGTTTTGTCAATTTTTAGCGGCGCATATCTTCAAAATGCAACGCCGCGCCCGCGATCGAATCTTCCGCCCGGCGGCTCTTCCGCCGGACGACCGGCGCCTACGGCCGACCCGTCGGTGTCTCATCGTTCCTGAGACTCTCCCATGGCTCTCGATCGTATCGCTTTCCGACCACCGATCGGCGGCGGCGCGCGAACTGCCGTTCCTCAGTGAGACCTCTCGAAAAGGGGATTCAGCAAGGGCTATTCCATAACGGACGGATTCAGGGCCTTCCCCGCGTCGCGCCGTCGCGCAACCCGGCGGCGCGAAGGAGCACGGCGCCGAGCTTCCGGGCGTTTTCCGCCCAGGAACCGGCAGGGCACTCGATGCGCTCCCGGTCCCAGTCGCGCGCGAGCGCCTCCGTGAGCGCCGCGCCGAGGGCGCCCGCGTCGCCGCGGCGAAAGAGGATCCCCGATCCCGCGGGGACCACTTCGGGGATACCCCCCGTGTCGGCTGCGACGACCGGCGTCCGGCACGCGAGCGCCTCGAGCACGACGTTCGGCGTGCCCTCGGCGAGGCTCGGGAGACAGAAGAGGTCGCTCGCGTTGAGCCAGGCCCCCATGAGCCGGTGCGGGACGCGCCCGTGGAAGAGCACGCTCTTCCCGGGCGGAAGGGCTCGGGCGAGGCCGGCGAGACGCCTTCGCTCGGGGCCGTCCCCGATGACGTGCAGCTCGGCGGCGGTTTCCAGCTTCCCGAACGCCTCGATGAGCAGATCGATTCCCTTCACGGGCTCGAGGTTGCCCGCGAACAGGACGATCCGCTTCGATTCGTCGAGGCGGAGCTCGCGGCGGGCGGCGCCCCTGTCGAACGGCCGGAAAAGGCCGCGGTCGATCCCGTTGTAGATGACGTGTATCTTGCCGGCGTCGACGCCCTCGGCGACGAGACGCTTGCGCAGCGCGGCGCTCACCGAGACGACCTCCCGCGCCCGCCGCATCGCGTCGAGAATCCGGCTCCTGCGATCGGGGTACTGCATGTACTCGTTGATATCGCTCCCGTGGACGCGCGCGACGAAGGGGATGTCGCGCCTTCCCGCGAGGAGCGCCGCCGCGTAGCAGTCGGGATAGGCCCAGGTGGCGTACACGACGTCGGGACGCTCCGCGCGAACGAGCCGCTCGAAGAGCGGCGCGATCGACCGCTCGTAGAAGGCGCCGTACGAGCGCCGCATGATCCCCGGCGTATAGAAGTAGGGAGGGTAGCGCACCGATACGAGATCCCGGCATTCCTCCGGCGGCGCGGGCTTCCGGCCGCACAGCGCGAGCGCCGCGTACCGGGTCCAGGGCACGGGGACGATCAGCCGAAGCTCGTGAAGCGCGGCGAGGTGCAGGATCTGCTGCTTGTTGAAGGGAGCGAGCCCCGGCCTCGTGACGTCGGGGAAGAGATTCGTTATGCAGAGGACCTTCATGCGCCTCCGCCGGCCCCGCCCGGCGTGAGGGAAGCATCGGACGCCTTCTCTCCCTCCCACCGGTTGAGGTAGTAGATCAGGATGAAAATGCTGATGACGCTCCCGAGAACTCTCGAGACGAGCGTGGCCCACGCCGCGCCGAAGGCGCCGTACGGCGGAATGAGGATCATATTGCCCGTGAAATTGAGGACGAGATTGATCCCCGCCATCATCGTGAAGAGCTGCGGCTTGTTGAGCGAATGGCCGACGAGATTGATGGGATTGATGATCGTCAGCAGTATGAACGCGCCGACGAGGATCTGGAAGAGCGATACGGCCTGGGTGTATTTCGGGAAGAACGTCGAGATAATGGGCCCCGCGAAGATAATGAGGAAAAGGCACAACACTCCCACGAGGGCGGTCACCTTGAGGGTATCGCGGAAATACTGGAACACCTGCGCCTTCCTCGTGAACTTCGCCACCTTCGGAAGGAGTACGACGTTCAGCGTTTCCGGCACCATCTCGATGGGGCGTATGAGCATGTAGGCGACCCCGTAGTTGCCGACGTCCGTCGGCTGCTTGAAATACTTGAGCATGAGGATGTCGAGCCGGTCGAAAAGCATGAAGAGGAGGCTGAATGCGAAGAGCCAGCCGCTGTAGCGAAGCACCCCGCCGATGGGATACTTCGTCGACTGCTTCCGCGTGTAATACTTCCGCGGAATAACGAGGGACATGATGAGAAAGCCGATGAGCGTCTGCGCGAGATTGATGGCCAGGGTATTTTCGACGGTGAGCGTCGTGGCCCGCCACACGACGACGAGGAGCAGGACGCGCGCGAACGACGCCGCGACGTTGATGACGGCCATCTGCTTGAACTTCTCGCACGCCCGAAGCACCGCTTCGGTATGGTACGACACGTTGAACAGAAACGCACCGACCGCGGCGAGCCGGAGCGCGGTCGCGAGCTGCTCATAGCCGCGGACGTGCGAAGCGAACGCCGGCGCGCCGAAATAGGCGAGCACGAGGAAACCGCCCGATACCGCGAGGCGGAGGAAGTAGATTCGGCGGAAGATGCCGACGGCGCTCTCGTCGTCGTTCCGGACGAGAAAATACGAGAGCTTGCGGATCATCGTCGTCGTGAGACCGAGCTCGATCACGGTGCCCGCGATGCCCATGACGACGGAGGCCGTCGTGAAAAGCCCGAAGTTCGCCGGGCCGAGGGAGTTGGCGACGAGCCAGCTCGCGAAGAACCCCATCGCCGCGGTCACGACCCTGCTGACGTAGATATACGCGAGCTGACGGACGGCCTCGCGCTTGAGCGTCTCCACGATCCAGGTTTTCAGGAGGTCGAACAGCCTCATAGAGCTATCGACGGCGCCGCCGTCATCCGATCAACTTGCGCATCCGCACAACGACGCTCCGGATGGGATAGAACAGCCGGTCGTTCATGATGAGCCGCTTCGTGATGAACTCGGAGCGCGAGAATAGATTGAGGAGCTTGATCGCCCAGTCCATGACCGCGGGCTCGATCTCGACCTTGAGCCGGTCGAAATCCCCGTCGATCGCGATGTCCCCCGCGGCGATCGCGCCGATCCCCCGCTCGCCGGCGAGCCGCACGTGCCCCGAAGAGTACGGGTCGAGCCCGACGAGCCGCATGCTCGTCGCGTCGACCGCGACCTCGTCCGTCCCGCCGACGACGAGATTCGCGTTGATCGGGTATCCGTTGATCGGGCCTCTCCCCTGCATCCCGACGATGCCGTCCATGATCGAGAGCTTCGCCGGCACGAGCGCCGCGATGTCGCAGAGGAGCCGATCGAGATGCTTGTGCCAGATGAGCCGGTCCTTGCGCGGCACGCATCCCCATTGATTCTTGAGCGATCCCGTGAACACGGTCGTCGCGTGCGTCTTGAGCACGGGAAGCGTGACGAAATAATCGGTTTCGAGAAAGCGCCGGGCGAAGTTCCATTTCCCGAGCGCCTCGTTCGGCACCCAGACCTGCTCTTCGTTCGAGAAATTGACCGCCGTGACGCCGTACTTCTTCACGAGGTCGTAGATGCCGTTCGCTTCGTACGCCTGCTCGACCGTATAGCGGGGCCCGTCCGACTCGCCGATGGTGACGTGCGGCGTGAGATCGCGGAGGCGCCTCACCACCGATTCCATGACGGCGAACGACGTGTTCGCGACATGTTTCATGTCGGCCCGCTCGGTGCATAGATTGGGCTTGATGAGCACCTTCGTATCCGGTCCCACCGACCGGGAAACGTTGCAGAACGAGAATATCTCGCCGACGGCCTCGTCGAGGGGCCGTTCGGCGATCGAGCGGATAATTACCCGGGATTGCGCCATCGTTCACTCCTGCCGAAGCCGGTTCATGCCGCGGCGTTCCGGCGGAAAGCAAGCGGCCTGCCAAAAGCCCCCTGAAAAGCCTTTGAATGGGCGGCTCATTGAACATATAATGACACGCGCCGGATTTGTACACACATTTCTCGGGAGAGCCATGACGAAACGACACGCGCTCGGACATCTCCTCGCCGCGATCCCTCCGGGGGCGACGCGGAGCCTTCGCCTCGCGCACCGGGGCAGGTATCTCACCGTGCTGTGCTATCACCGGATCCTCGAGCGGGGAGCCGATTTCCCCTTCGACGAGGATCTCGTGAGCGCGTCGCCGGCCCAGTTCGATCAGGAGCTCGCTTTCATCGCGCGCCACTGGCGCGTCATCGACTTCAGAACGCTCCGCGACCATCTCGCGCGCGAGGGACGATTCCCCGACCGCGCCCTCGTCATCACCTTCGACGACGGGTATCTCGACAATTACGAAGTGGCGTACCCGCTCCTGAGGAAGCACGGACTCCCCGCCGTCATGTTCGTGACCGCGGGGCATATGGGCGAGCAGAAGCTCTTCTGGTGGGACAGGCTCGCGTGCGCCGCGAAGACCGCGGCGAAGCGCGCGGTATCCATCGAGGAGCCCGTCCGCTTCTCGATCGACCTCGATTCGTTCCCGAGCCGCCAGGACGCCGCGCGCCATCTCATTCACACGGCGAAAACCCTGAGCGAGGACGCCAAGGAGCTCTTCATCAAGCGTCTCGCCGCGGCGTTCGAGTCGCAGTTCGTCGTGAGCGATACCGGCATGACGATGAGCTGGGACCATCTCCGCGACATGGCGGCGGGAGGCATCGAGATCGGCGCCCATTCGATCAGCCACCCGATATTCTCGAACATCGACGCGGATCTCCTCGCCCGCGAGGTGTCCCAGTCGAAGATACTCATCGAAAAGGAGCTCGGCCGCGAGGTGATTTCGTTCGGCTCTCCGGGGCGCGGGAGGATTCCGGCCGAGGAGAAGACGCGTTTCGAGAAAACGCTCCGGGACCTCGTCGTCTCGAGCGGCTATTCGTTCAGCACGATGTACCAGTGGGGGCTCGTGTACGAGAACGGATTCGACCCGTTCCGCATCCGGCGCATCGGGATCGAGCGCTACGACTCACCCCCGGTTTTCAGGGCGAAGCTCTCCTATCCCGAGCTCATGCCCTATTGAGGAGACTCATGGCCCCATCCGCCGATCGCGCCCGCGGCCGCGTGCTCTACCACCTGCGAACGCAAGGCACCGGCTCCGAGGGGATTCACATCCGCGGCATGGTCCGCGCCTTCCGCGGGAAGGGGTACGAGGTCGATTTTCTCTGGGCTCTCGGCCAGGGCGATCCGACGATGCGCGCCGGGATCAACCCGTACGAGCGAAAGAGAATCAAATCCCCCCTCGAGCTCGTCGTGCCGCTCGTCCCGGGGTTCCTCTTCGCCCTCCTCGAGTACTGCTACAACTTCTGGTCGTACCGGAAATTCGCGTCGATGCTCAAGGCGAAACGCTACGACTTCATCTACGAGCGGCACTTCTTCTTCTCCCGCGCCGCCGGCCGCGCCGCCCGGAAATTCGGCGTTCCCCTCGTCGTCGAGGTGAACGAGATCGCGGGCTTCGAACGCGTGCGCGGCCAGCACCTGATCGGCCTCGCCCGCCGCTGCGAGCGGAGCCTCTTCGAAAACGCGGCCGTCGTGACGGTCGTCTCCGCCTTTCTGAAGGAATCGATTCTGAAGCAATACCCCGATCTCGACGCCGGAAAGATCCGCGTCATCCCCAACGCCGTCGAGGAGTCGTTCTTCTCGCGAAAGCTCGAGGGGCGCGCCGTGCGGGAGCGCTTCGGCCTCGGCGGCAAAACGGTGTTCGGATTCGTCGGATTCTTCCTCAAGGTGAAAACGTGGCACGCGCTCGAATGGTTCCTCCCCGTGTTCATCGACGCCGTGCGGGAGCGGCCCGACGTCGTGCTCATGCTCGTCGGGGAAGGGCCGGGGAGAGCGGAGCTCGAGGAGATCGCGCGGTCGGCGGGCTTCTCGGACCGCCTCGTCTTCACCGGGGAAGTGCCGAACGCCGGGATCCCGGATTACCTCGACGCCATGGACGCGGGGGTGATCCCGCATACGAACGAGTACCGGTCTCCGATCAAGATGTTCGAATACATGGCGGCCGCGAAACCGGTCCTCGCCCCCCGGCAGGAGCCGGTCGAATCGATCGTCGGCGGCGTCCAGGGGCGTTTCCTTTTTGAGACGAAATCGCCGGAATCGTTGAAAAAAACGATCGCCCGGATGCTCGAGGAACGGGGCGACTGGCCCGCGATCGGAGAAAAATTGAAAAATCTCGCGCGGACGGGCTTCACGTACGAGAAGCACGGAGAAACGATTATCCGCCTCCTGGAACAACGCGCCGGCCGGACGGGCCCCGGAAGCTCCTGAGAGGGAGACCGCAAGTACGGTTCTTGCATCATCGATTGCGGATGCTGCAGGGCAGTCGTATATTCGAAAGATGAAACGGAACTTACTGACGGAAGGTGCCACGATTATGAAGCATTTCATGCGCACCGCGGCGATCGGTCTCGCCGCGTTCGGGATGATCGCGTTCCTCTGGAGCCCCGGGTCGCGCGCGGCGGTCCGCGCGGATCGACCGCGTATCTGGCTCACGCCCGAGCTCAAGACGACGCTCGCCGCGCGCCTGGCGAGAAACACGACGAACGCGCGCAACCTTCGCACGTGGTGCGACGACCACATGAGCGACGACCTGAGCGCCTACGTCGGAAGCCGCGCCACCGAAGTGCTCAAGGCGATCAACCACGCCCTCATGTACCAGCTCACCGGCAACACGGCGTACGCGGACCGCGCGGTGGCGATCATCGAATACGCCCTCGCCCATCCGTATACGGGGTACACGGCCAATACGTGGATCGAGTTCGACAACTTCTATACGACCCGCTATCTCGTTCCTCCCGTCGCGATCGTTCTCGACTGGTGCTACGACGCGATGACGACGGCGCAGCGGACGGCCTTCGCGACCCAGCTCGACTGGTGGGCGAACGACATCATGACCTCCGATCCGTGGTCGTGGCACGATCCCTCGAACAACTACTACTACGGGCACATGTGGGCGATTCTCTCGGCCGGGTACGCGATGTACGGCCTCAACGCGAACGCCCAGACGTACATCGACTACGCGCGCGGCACGATGCTCGACCAGGCGATCAAGTTCACGAAGGACGAGACGATCCTGTGGGATCTGTGGGGCAGCTCCGTCGGGCGCGCCAAGGGCGGAATGTGGAACGAGGGGACGTCGTACGGCTGCGTCAACTACGAGTTCCTCGGTTCGTGCATCCTCGCGGCGAAATCGGCCGAGGGGCTCGCGTACTCCGATTTCGTCTTCCCGAACGAGGCGATCAAGTACTTCGTCTACGCGAAGCATCCGACCGGAGCCCGCATGTACTCGGACGGCGACGGCGCCGCGGGGGGCATCGACGCGACGGTCAGGATACCGGTTCTGTTCAACATCGCGCTCGCGACGGGGGACGCGAGGGGATTGGGGCAGCAATGGGTCAACGCCTACACGACGAACTGCGACTGGAGCTACAAGCTCTATAACGAATTCATGTGGTACGACGACCAGCTCTCGCCGATCGCCTTCAACGTCCTTCCCGATTACTACTACCTCGAGGGCACGCAGGTGCTCTACTGGCGAAGCAGCTGGAGCACGGACGGGATCTGGCTCGCCATGAAGCTCGGAACGCTCAATACGGACCACGCCCACAACGGGCTCGGCAACCTCATGATCTACAAGCGCGGCTTCCTCGCGACGGACAAGGCGATCGAGACGGGAGACGGCATGGCCTTCAGCGACCTCGACCACAACGTTCTCTATATCGCTCCAGGGGACGACAAGAAGCTGTACTGGGGGGAATCGACGCTCGAACACCTCGCGAGCACGGCGAATTACCTCTACTTCGCGGGAAACCTGAGCGGGCCGTACCTCGCGCAGCCGTCCTACCGGAACAACACCGTCTCGCACAAGGAACGCGAGATCGTCATCATCAAGCCCGAGAACGTCATCGCCGTGATGGACCGCGGCACGTCGACCGACGCCGCTCGCGACAAGGTCTTTCAGATGTACCTGCACAGCCAGGCCGTCGCCTCGGGCTCCGACTACCGTTCCTCGAACGGAACGGACGACCTCGTCATCCACCCGGCGTTCCCCGCTTCCACGACGGTGACCCTCGACACGTACGGCGCCCCGCGGCTCCGGATATCGAGCGCCGCGGCGCAGGTTTCGAAGAGCTTCCTCAACCTTTTCAAGGTGACGACGGCGGGCGGCGCCTTCACGGCGGTGCAGGCGACGTCGAGCGTCGCCGACGTGGCTGCCGCCGCGTTCGTGGGCGCGAACGATCCGGTCGATTATCTCGCCGCCTTCAGCGCCGATCCCGAGGGGGACCCCGCGACGGCCTCGAGCTTCTCGATCTCCTTCGCGCGAAGCCACGAAGCGGTGCGGACGTATCTCGCGAACCTCACGCCGAACACCGCCTACTACATCGGCGGCTCGACGAGCGGCGCGACGGGCACCGTCACGGTCTCCCGCACGATAACGAGCGGCGCGACCGCGTACCAGAGCGGCGCGGACGGATTCATCTTCTGCGAAGTGAATCTGGGCGAGGCCGAGCAGCCTCCACCGCCGCCCCATCCGGTCGGGATAGACTGATCCGCGGACCCTCCTAGGCCCCGATCGAATCGAACGACGAGCACGCGACGCCGCGCGCGCGCATCGCCTCGAGCAGCTTTTCGGGATCCTCCCCGAGGATGCAGATCCTTCCCCACAGCTCGATGTCGAGCATGTTCCAGAGGAGCTTCGGGCTTCCGGCGAGGAGCCGGTCCAGTGCGGCGGCGTCGAAACGGAACTGCTCCCGCACGAAGCCGTCGTCGAGGAGGAACGCGAGCGGGCTCACCCAGCGTTCGATGGGCACGTCGCCGCCGTATTTTTTCCGGGCGGCGAGATGGGAACCGAGGTAGGGACGCGCCGCTTTTCGCACGACGATCTTCGACGTGCGCCAGTCGACGCAGAATGCGCTGGGGAGATTCACGGCGAAACGAACGACCTCGAGATCGAGGAACGGGAAGAACAGGGAGAGCCCCTGGGAGGCGGCGAGCTCCGTGCGTCTGTTGAGGAGGTGCTGCTGGTAGTCGCACAGGTTCTCGAGCATCAGCACCTTGAGGGCGCGCTCCGAAGGATCCTCGATCGCCGCGTACGCCGACTCCACCCCGCTCTGCATGGCCGCCCGCTCGAAGTTCCCCATCCCGGCCCCCGCGAGAACGCCGAGCGGATTGCGGATGCGCTGCTGCAGGTTGGCGACGGCCGTATCGGCCATCACCGTGCCGGCGAGGGCGCGCACCCTCGGGGGCAGCGCGGCGAAGATCTTTCTCACGCGGAGATAGCGGTAGTACGATTTCACGTTCCCGAATCCGCCGAAGAGGAGGTCGCTCGCGACCCCGTACACCTGGTTCATGCGTCCGAGCGACTGGTGCCGGTCGATGCTCGTATAGAATTTCGCCGTGTTCGGATGGACGATCGGCTGGCTGAAATTGACGATCGACTTGAGGAGCCCCGGGTAGAAATCCCGGGGCGTAAGCGTGCTCACCTGAAGCTCGACGCCGAGATGGTCCGCCGCGGACTTGGCCATATCCCCTTCGGAGAGCCGTCCCTCGGACACGTGCGTGCAGAAGATCGGCAGCGGAATCCCGAGCTCCTTGAAGATCCCTCCGAGGAAGCTGCAGTCGATCCCGCCTCCGCAGCTCAGCCCGAAGGTGGAAACGTCGCGCCCCTCGACGATCCGCCGGATGGCGCCCTTGAGCCTGCGCGTGAGCTCCGCGGGCGCGTCGATACCCCTGTTCCCGCGGTATTCGGCCGCGTCGAAAAGCTCTTCGTACCTGAAATAGGTTCCTCTCTCGACGCGTTTCGTCGCGAGATCGACCGTGAGGTACGTGCCGAAGGGAAGAAGCGCGACGTCCTCGTAAAAGGTCGCGCTCCCGTAGAGGGCGTCGAAAACGAGGTGCTCGACGACGGCGGCCCTGTTGATCCGTTTCGCGGCGAGGAGGGATACGATCGGCCTGATGGAGCCCGCGAACACGAAACGCCCGGAATCGTTCGAATAGTATACGGGAAAATATCCGCTCCGATCCCCCGCGACGAGCAGCTTCCCCCGCTCCGCGTCGTGGATCGCGATCGTGAACATGCCGGGAAGGAGCTTCAGGAAATCAGCCCCGCGCGAGCGGTACAGCGCCGCGAGATTCGAGCATGAATCGGCTCCGGGATCGAGGCCGTTCTCCCGGAACACCTTATCGGAGCCGCTCATGAGCCCGCTGTACGCGACGACGCAGCGTTCGTCCTCGATATCCTTCATCTCCGAAGCGAAGCTCCGGCCGGTGGAGACGAGACCGAGCGCGACGCCGCCTTTCACGCTCTTCCGGAACGTGCCCGGCGCGCTCTGCAATTGGGGAAACCGGGCCCGCATCGCTTCGACGAGGGCTCCGGAGTCCTCCCCGCCCCTCCAATCGACGAGCCCCAGAATTCTGCCCATCAGCACACTCCTCTCTCCGCGAGAACCGAACGGTAGAGCGCCTCATACGCGGCGGCCATGCTCGCGAGCGAGAACCGGCGTTCGACGGTCTCGCGGGCGCCGCGGGCCATTTCGCGGAACGGCGCCGGATCCTCGAGGAAGCCGGTCAGCGCGGCGGCGAGCGCGTCCGTATCGCCCGCGGCGATCAGCGTGCCCGTTCTGCCGTTCTCGATGATCTCGCTCGTGCCCCCGACGGCGGACGCGACGACGGGAACGCCCGCGGCCGCCGCTTCCAGAATCGTGAGGGAAAGCCCCTCCTCGGTCGACGGCTGCAGAAACAGATCGAACGCGGCGAGGCGCCGCGGGACGTCGTCGGTGAACCCGACGAGCTTCACCGAGCCCTCGAGGCCGAGCTCCACGACCAGACGCTCGACGGCGCCGCGCTCGGGGCCGTCCCCGACGACGACGAAGAAGCAGTTCGGGCGGCGTTTCGACGCTTTCCCGAACGCCCTGAGCATCGTGGGATGATCCTTCACCGGATCGAGCCGGGAAACGGCGCCGAAGACGACGCTCGTGCCGTCGAGGCCGAGCTCCCGGCGGGCGCCGGCGCGATCGAGGGCCCTGAAACGCGCCGTATCGATCCCGTTGTAAATGACGACGATCCTCGCCGGATCGACGCCGCTTTTCTCGCGGAAGCTCTCTCCCGTCTCTCTCGAGACGACGACGATCCTGTCGGCGAGGTGATAGAGAAACCTGCGGAAGCGCCTGGACCACGCGAAGCTGGCAAGCGCCCTCCCGTGCTTCGTGTGGACGACGGGCACGCGCGCGAGCCGCGCGGCCGGGGCGGCGTGAACGTGCGATATGAAGTTATGCGTATGCACGATCTGGGGGCGCGACCGCGAAAAATGCCCGCCCATCCGGCGCATGGCCGAGAGATACCTCACCCCTCCCGACCCGATGAGCGTGCAGGCGAGCCCCCGCCGCTCCGCTTCGGCGCGCAGGGGGCCGAGCGACTCGAGGCACACGAGCTCCGGCGCGATCCGGCCCGATTCTTTCTGCATTCCGGCGAGATCGACGACGAGCTTCTCGGCGCCCCCGAATTCGAGGCTCCTGAGTACATGCGACACCCTGATCGCGGCGTTCGTTTTGCGCACCTCCGCCTTCGAGATTCCGGCACGTTCGATTTCCGGGGGATAATACTACGCGCCCGAAAAAAACGATAATACTTTGCGTCGATTCTCCGCGGCGAATGCCCGGCGAAACGCGCCGGCACGTTTCCACGAGCGAATGACGTTGCGCGAACGGGGCGCCATCGGATACTATCCCGAATGAGCGCGGCGTCCCGTTTTCCGACTCGCCCCGCCCCGCCCGGCGGGAGAAAGCGCCTGATGATATCGATCCTGAAGAAGCTGAACCGGTTCGCGCGCAGGTGGCTTTTCACCTTCGCGAGCGTCGTAACGGTCACCAGGTTCGTGAACGACCCGAAACGAGCCTATTCCTATTATCCCGATCTTCCGGCGAAATCGAAGGCCCGCGTATGGCTCGAGCTCGTCGGATGGCTCTTCAGGCACGGAGAGGTGAATACCTTCTATTACTACTACGGTTTCGGCGTGAGCCGGGTCGATCAGAGCGCCTACATCCCTTACAACAGATTCAAAGACCTTCGCAACAAATGGAACGAAGCCGTATACGTGGGAGGACGCACGACAAACTACCTCGTTCTCCTCAGGGACAAGTACACGTTCTATCTTTTCGCCTCGAGCCTCGGCTTCCCGACCCCGAAAGTGCTCGGCCTCTGCGTCGGCGGATCGATCGAATGGCTCGACACGCATACGACCGAGGGGATCGATTCGCTCATGAAACGCCCCGGGCTGAGGGCGTTCTGCAAGACGATACTCGGGGAGAGCGCCGAAGGGGCCTTTCCGCTGCGCGTCGAGGAGGACGCGCTCCTTCTCGACGGCGCGCCGGTCACCCTCTCGGATCTCGCGCGGCGCCTCGAGGGAGGATTCATCATCCAGGAATTCATCGAGCAGCATCCCCGCATGGCGGAGCTCTACCCCCCGTGCATCAACAGCCTTCGCATCAACACCATCCGCAGGGGCGACGAGGTCGTTCTCTTTTCCGCGTGCATGAAGATGGGCGCCCACGGATCCACCCGCGACAACTGGTCGTCCGGCGGGCTCATCGGCGTCGTCGATCGGGAGACGGGGCGGCTCGCGAAGGAGTTCAAGCACCAGCCGGGTCGCGGCGGGACGGTCACGCGGCATCCCCAGTCGGGCGTCGTATTCGAGGGGTACGAGATCCCGTACTTCAAGGAAGCGGTGCGCATGGTCGACGAGCTTCATTCGTTCCTCTACGGCATCCATTCGATCGGCTGGGACGTCGCCATCACGAAGGACGGCCCGCTCATCATCGAGGGGAACGACAACTGGGTCATCGCGGCTCATCAGGGGGTCGAGGGCGGGCTCAAGGCGAGATTCCTCGATACGCTGGTTCCCGGCGGGAAGGGAGGCTCATGCTCGTCGACTTTGAGAGAATCCCGGCGACGCCTCCGTACAGTCGCGTTCATCCTCACCCACGTCGGCGAGGCGCGCAGGATGGCGTACGACCCCGAGCTCGCCCGAACGTATTTCGCGGACGAGGAGCTCAAATCAAAGCCGCGGATCTTCCTCGATATCCTCTGGTGGCTCGTCAGGTTCGGCGAAATCAATCAGTACTATTACAGTTACGGATTCGACCGGAAGCGCGGCGACCGCATGGAGGAATACATCGACTACCCGAGTTTCAAGAGAATCCGGAACCAGTACAACAGCCGCGTCGAGATCGGGCGGCACGCGGCGAGCTACGAGTGCATTCTGAAGGACAAGCTGGTGTTCAGCCAGATAATGAAAGCCCTCGGCTTCGCGACGCCGGAGGTTTTCGCATGCTGCCTCGGAGACCGCGTTCTCTGGACCGCCCCGCGCCGGATAACGGGCTACGACGAGCTGGGGAACGTCGAAGGCCTCAGCGCCTTCTGCAAGCCGTTCCTCGGGGAATGCGCCGAAGGGGCGTTCCGTTTGACCGTGGACGGAAAGAGATTCCTCCGCAACGGCGCGGAGATTCCGATCGAAGAGCTTCGGCGCATCCTGCGTGAAGGCTACATTATCCAGAGCTATGTCGCGCAGCATCCACGCCTGGCCGCGCTGCATTCCCATTCGGTGGCGACGCTGCGTCTCGTGACCATCCGTTCCGGCAAGGAGATCGCGCTCTTCGAATCGTGCCTGAAGATGGGCTCCGGCAAGCTCATCGTGAGCAACTTCGCGGCGGGAGGCCTTATCGGAGAGGTCGATCCGGCCACCGGAAGGCTCGTGAGGGATTTCTACGGTAGTCCCGCTCACGGCGGCGGCAGGGTTCAAAGGCATCCGGATTCCGGAATCGTGTTCGAAGGCTTCGAAGTGCCCTTCTACTTCGAGGCGGTCTCGACGGCGAAGGAGCTGCATCGCCGGCTGTACGGGCTGTACTCCATCGGGTGGGATATCGCGATCGGTCCCGACGGACCCATCGTCATCGAAGGGAACGACAACTGGGAGCTCACGCAGACCCCGCTCACGGGTATGAGAAGATCGTTCTACTCGCTGATGCCGGATCGCGGCTGGCGCAGCGGACCGGTGAGCATCCTCAACGGTTCTGGAACCGTTTGATCCTCTCGTCCAGTATCTTTCCGTCACGTACGATGGTCGCGGCGTCGAGCACCGCGTTCGGCTCTCCCGCGGCGAGCATGTCGAGGTACGGCGCGGCCGCCTCGCTGATGGCGCGCGTCGCCGAGTGGCGGAAGAGCGAGGCCGTATGGTCGACGGCGTAGTGGACGACTCCGTCGCGCACGTACACCGGGTCCGCGATCGTCGTCGGACGGGTCGTCTCGATGCACATCCCCTCCGCGTCGCAGCTCACGTCGATGATCATGGAGCCTCTCGGCATCCGTTTGAGATCCGCGGCGGAGAGAACGAGCCTCGTGTCGAAAACGTCCCAGAGGAGGGCGTTGACGACGACGTCGTAGCGCTCGAGCTCGGTCCGGAGCCGGAACATCCGCTCCTTGGGATAGATTCGGGCGCTCGCGCCCATCTTCTCGAGAATGCGGATCGCGCCCCGGGCGCAGTTGCCCCGCCCGAGGACGGCGGCGCTCCACTCGTAGGGAAGGCGCCCCGAGAACTGCGCGGCGTGGATGACGGCGGATTCGCCCGCGATCTCGTTGTTCCTCCAGAAGACGTGGAGACGGCCTTCCTCGAACATATCCTCCCACGCGATCGCCGTCATGCGCCGGTTCACGAGAACGTCGGTGATCTCCCGTCCCTGCACGGCGTGCACCCATCCGAACAGGACGGCGCCCGGCTTGAGCAGCTCGACCATATCGGCGTCGAGCGCCTTCGGATTGCAGACGACGTCCCGGGAAAGGACCTCCTCGCGGCTCGCCACGCGCGCCCCTGCGCGCTCGTACTCGGCGTCGCTCACGCCGAGGACGTCGCCGAATCCACGCTCGATAAAGCAGCTCCCCGCATGCTTCATCGAGCGGAGGCGCTCCGGAGTGATCGCCCTGCGGAACTCGTTCTCCTTGCGGCTGATCGGAAAGCCTATCGTTTTCATGGCCTGCATCGTTCGTCCTTCCTCATCGAGTTCTGCGTTCGGGCGCGCCCGCCTCGCGGGCGATCTCCGAAACGAAGAATCTCATTTTTCCCGCTCCCGTGAGCGGTATCGAATCGACGTATTCGAGGGTGTGGGAGACGCGGTAGCGATCGAGATCCTTCAGCGCCTCGGCGATCCAGCGCGAAGTGACGTCGCGGCCGACCGAGCCGTCGTGCTCGATCTCGACCCGGACGTGCGTCAGGGAATCCTGCGTCACGCGGAACCTGACGAGGCCCGGCGCCCGGGAGAGCTTCCAGAGAAAATACATGTCGTGAATCTCCTGCCCGTCTTCCGTTTTCATCGTTTCGGAGATCCTTCCGACGACCTCCCTGAGCATCGGAAAGCTCCTCCCGCAGGAGCACGCCGCGTCCGTCATGACGCCGCGGTCGCCGATCTTGTAGCGGATGAGCGGCATCGCGCGGTTCTCGAGATCCGTCACCACGATGTCGCCGATCCGCCCCGTGACGGGCCGGTCGTTCTCGTCGACGACCTCCACCCAGAGATTGTCCATATTGACGTGCATTCCTTCGCGTTTTTCGCATTCCGATGCGACGTTGGAGAACTCGGTGGCGCCGTACCGGTTGAACACGGGGCAGCGGAAGCTGCGCTCGATTTCCTCCTTCTGGAAGTCGTACAGGCGTTCGGCTCCCACGACGATCCCGTCGAGCTTCGGGGGCTCGAGCCCGTGCTTCGCGATCGCTTTCGCCATGAGGTAGACGACCGTCACGTACGACTCGACGAAACGGGAGCCGTGGCGCTTGATCGAGGAGACGGCCGCGACGAGGCTCTCCTCGCCGATATCGAAGGCCGACAGGAACTGGTAATTCTGGAAGGTCCAGTAGAGGGAATTCTTGAGCTTCGCCTTCCGCGTCTGCCCCGGCTTGTGCCCCCAGATCAGCGTCGCGGGCGTGCCGAGCGGCTTGCCGATCCAGTCCTCGGAGCGGTATTTCACCGCCATCCGCAGGCACCAGTTTTCGAGGCTCATGTGGAAGAGCACCGGGGTGCCGGTCGAGCCGCTCGTGGCGCTGTTGTGGAGGTCCTCCACGGCGAACTCGCGGGAGAGAATCGACTCTCCCGCCGAGCGGACGATCGGCTTGCTCGTGAATATCTCCTTCGCGCGGAGCGCCTCGACGTCGTGCACGGCGCGGGGATCGACCCCGTGCCGGGCGAAGAGCTCCCGGTAGAAGGGAACGTGCTCGTTGCAGTACACGACGAGATCGTTGAGCTTGCGGCGCTGCGTCTCGCGAAGCTCGTCGACGCCGAGGTAGGGCGCCCCCGAAAGCCGCCGGTAATGCCCGTAAATGCCGCGCCGCCTCAGAACCCCTTCATAGAGGGGAAACACGACGTTGCGGTAGACGGGCGCATACGCGCTCGTGAATGGATTCATCGCTCACCACCGCGCGCCCGGACTCGCCGGGCGGGGACGGAACCCGCGGAATCGCGAAAAAAGGCTTCAAATCGTCGGACGATCCATGCCGTGCAAAGAGTATTCCCTATCCGGCCGGGGATTCAAGGAAAAGATAGGCACGGCAGTTGCGGTTCATATATCGTGGGCGCCAGCCGCGAAACGATGGCAGCAAAGAGGAAACGAAAAGGAAGTCTGAACCCCGTTCGGCTCTGAAAATGATTGCCAGGCTGGCAAAAAGATTGAATACTTGTATCAAAATGCGAGGAAACATCATGATGAGGATCGCGCCCGACATGAACAACAGCAGAGCCTCTTTCATCGCAGCGCTCGTGACGATCGCGATATCCTTCGCCGCATCTACGGCGATCGCGGAGGAAGGCGCGGGCGCGACCGGAGCTTCGTTCCTCTCCCTTCCCGTCGGGGCGCGATCGATCGCGCTCGGCGAGACGGGCGCGGCGCTGCCCCGCGACCCGTTCACCTGGCTCTCGAATCCGGCTCTCATGCCGTTCGCCGAAGGGAGCGGCGTCGGGGCTTTTCACAGCCAGTGGACCCTCGACACGTATTACGACAACATCATCGCGAAGCACTCGTTGAACCGCTTCGTATCGATCGGAGCCGCGTTCACCTATCTCTCCTCTCCCGATATCCCGGGATTCGACGAGGTCGGCGCTCCGACGGCCGACGTGGGCAACAACAATCTCCAGGCGATCGCCGGCGTCGGATTCGAGCCGGTTCCCGGGCTCGGCGCGGGCGTCAACGTCAAGTATCTCCAGGAACGGATCGCCGATTTCACGGGCCGGGGATGGGCCGTGGATATCGGCGCCGCCTGGATCACCGGCTTTCGCGAAATCGCCTTCGGAGCCGCCGTGCAGAACCTCGGAAGCGACATCACGTACATCACGAAGAGCGAGAAGCTCCCGACCGCGTACCGGGTCGGAGCGAGCGGCGCGATTCCGCTCCCCGTTCCGATGATGGGGCTGCGGATCGCCGCGGACCTCGTGAAGAAACGCTTCGAGGACCCGTACGGATGCTTCGGAGCGGAATTCGACGTCAGATCGATCGTGTTCCTCAGAGCGGGGTACACGGACGACGCGAACAGGGAAGGCGACCGGTACTCGTTCGGGGGAGGCCTCAAGCTGTTCGACCGTCTCATGATCGATTACGCCTGGTCGCCGTACGGAGACCTCGGCTCATTCCACAGAATCTCCATCTTCGCCCACTAGGGGCGCCGGTGCTGCAGAACGGAACATGGCGGAAACAGAAAGAACGAAAAACAGCGGCGTCGTCATCACGAGCACGAGCAACGACAGGGTGAAGCGCGCCGTCGCGCTCCGCGACAAGCGCGAGCGCGACGCGACGGGCCTCATGCTCATCGAAGGGGTCCGCGAGATCGAACGGGCGATACAGGCCGGGATCGAGCTCGAGCGCGTGTACTTCTGCCCCTCCGTCATCGAGCGCGACGAGGAGCTCTCGCTGCTCTCGTCACTCGTCGAGTCGCGCGCGCGCACCGTGGAAGTCACCTCCCGCGTTTTCGAAAAGATCACCTACCGCGGCGGTTCGGGCGGATTCCTCGCGGTCGCCCGGCAGCCCGGGATCGCCCTTTCCGACCTTCCCGCGGCGGGAGACGCGCTCTTCCTCGTCGTCGAGGCGGTCGAAAAGCCGGGGAATCTCGGCGCGATCGTCCGGTCCGCGGACGGCTCCGGCGCGACGGCGGTCATCGCGTGCGGCGCCGGGACCGATCTCTACAATCCGAACGTCATCCGCGCGAGCCTCGGCACGGTCTTCACCGTTCCGTGCGCCCGCCCGGAGGCCGCGGAGGCCGTCCGCTGGCTCAAGGAAACGGGAACGACGATCGTCACGGCGACGCCGGGCGGGGATCTCCCCTACACGGCGGTCGATTTCACCGGACGCCGCGCGATCGCCGTCGGAGCCGAAGACGCCGGCCTCTCTCCCGCCTGGCTCGAGGCCGCGGATCGCCGCGTCCTGATCCCCATGAAGGGAGCCGCCGACTCGCTCAACGTCTCGGCGACGGCGGCGATTCTCCTCTACGAAGCCCTGAGACAGCGCGAAGCCCGCTGACGCCTCCCGGCGTCCCGGACCCTGTCTCGCGCCCGCTCCGGACACCCCCGCAAATGCCCTGTACCCGGCGGTCGTTCTGGAGTATACTGGCGCCGGTCCCAACAAGGAGATATCCCTATGTCATTGGAATCGATATTCGCCCGGCGCAGCATTCGAGCGTACACGGGGGAACCGGTGAGCCGCGAGGCGATCACGCAGATCCTCGAGGCCGGAATGGCCGCCCCCTCGAGCAACAACCGGAAGCCGTGGCATTTCGTCGTGATCCGGGACCGCGCGACGCTCACGAAGCTCGCCGAAGCGCACCCGCACGGAAAGATGCTGAGCGAGGCCGCGGTGGCGATCGCCGTATGCGCGGACACCACGATTTCCCCCGATTTCTGGGTGCAGGACTGCTCCGCGGCGACGGAGAACATGCTCGTCGCCGTCGCGGCGCTGGGTCTGGGCGCCGTCTGGCTCGGCGGCCACCCGCGCGAGGACCGCGTTTCGGCGATCAAGGCGGTGCTCGACATTCCGGAGAACGCCGGGGTCCTGTGCCTCATCTCGATCGGCCACCCCGGAGAGAAGAAGGATCCGAGAACCCAATACGACCCGAAAAGGATCCACGATGACAAATGGTGAAAAGCCGCGGGCGAAAAGCGGCGTGAAGCGCCGCCCCGCCCCCGAAGGGGAGCTCTTCCGCGAGGACGTGTTCGAAACGATCATCGCGCACCTCGAGGATCGATTCGATTCGCACGACTTCATCTTCGAGATGATGCGCCGCTTCCCTCGCGAGTACACCGCTTCCCTGTACGAATGCAGGCGGTCGAAGGATCCCATCCAGACGCTCCACGCGAAGATCGGCCGGAAGCTCCTCGAATTCGGCGATCTCATCCGGAAGACCGAGCGCGCATCCTCGCGAAACGCCCGCGGACTTCCTTCCGGCAACCAGCACTGGGAGAAGATCGAGGCGGATGAGCGCTGAGTCGAATGCGAAAACGCCGATCGGCGCGACGCCGCGCCCGGGTGCGCGCCCCCTCGACTACGTATTTCTCCTGCGGCCCATGATCCTCATCCCCGTCTGGACCTTCTTCCTCCTCGGCGCGCGCCACGGAGCGCTCGCCGCGGGGATCGACGTCGACGCCCGGCGGCTCTTCGCCGGGCTCTTTTCGTTCACCGCGCTCCTCGGCGCGATCTACGTCGTGAATCAGATCGCCGATCGCGAGGCCGACCTCGCGGGGAACAAGCTGTTTCTGCTGTCGAGGGGAATCGTCACGGCGCGCGCGGCGTGGATCGAGGCGGCGGCGCTCGTCGCCGCTTCCTTCGGCGCGGCGATTCTCTTCCTGCCGCCCCTCTTCTGCGGCATACTCGCCGCGAGCCTCGCGCTCGGGGCGGCGTATTCGCTCGAACCGTTCCGCCTCAAGAGGCGCCCGGTGCTCGACGTTCTCGCGAACGCCGCCGGGAACGGCGTTCTCAACACGCTGGCCGGGTGGATCGCCGCGGGCGCGCCGCTCGGCGGCTGGCCGGCGCTCGCCCCCTACCCTCTCGCCGTCGCTTCGGTTCATCTCGCGACGACGCTCGCGGACGTCGAGGCCGACGCGAAGATGGGATTTCGTACGAGCGGAGCGGAGCTCGGCGTCTCCCGGGGGCTCTTCGTCTCGACCGCGCTCATGGGAGGAGCCGTCGTGGCGGCCTATCTCGCGCGCAACGACGTCGCCCTGATCGCTTCGCTTCTCTCGCTCCCGTTCTTCCTGATTCCGGTGCGTTCGATCACGGGACCGGCGAGAAACCGGGACGCCCTCGTTCCCGTGAAGACGGCGACGCTCGTCTTCTCGGCCGCCGCGGGATACCTCTTCCCGCTCTATATCCCCTTTCTCGCCGCGGTGATCCTCGTCACGCGCCTCTACTATTCGCGGCGATTCGGGATCGATTACCCGTCGTTTTGAATGGAGCCGGCCGCGGGCTTGCGGTATATTGAATCCGGGGCTTTTTCCGTACCGGCGCTCGCGCGGGGGGCATAGATGAATATTTTCAAATCGTTCATGAAGACGCCGCTCCATACGAAGATCTTCGTCGGGCTCATCCTCGGCATCCCGGCGGGGATCGTCCTCGGCCCGCGGGCGGAAGCGATCAAG
The DNA here is from genome assembly GCA_963846325.1 of uncultured bacterium. Taxonomy (GTDB): domain Bacteria; phylum Krumholzibacteriota; class Krumholzibacteriia; order Krumholzibacteriales; family Krumholzibacteriaceae; genus SSS58A. Next base: position 243,821 of record CAWJVO010000012.1, on the reverse strand, counting down.
CCGGTCGGGGATATCTTCATTCGCCTGATCTGGATGATCGTCGTGCCGCTCGTCTTCTCGTCCATATTCGTCGGGACGGCGAGCCTCGGAGACCTTCGCAAGCTCGGGCGCATCGGGGCGAAAACGATCGTCTACTACCTCGTCACGACCGCACTCGCGATCACCATCGGCCTCGTCGTCGCGAACGTCGCGAAGCCGGGCGCCGGCCTCAATCCCGAGGTCAAGGCCCAGCTCCTCGAATCGTACCAGGGAGAGGCGATGAAGGATCTCAGCCTCGCGGAGCAGGCGCCCCGCGTCATCGACGTTCTGACCGGGATCGTGCCCAAGAATCCGATCGGGAGTCTCGCCGCGGGGGACATGCTCCAGATCATCTTCTTCGCGATCATGCTCGGCGTCGCGGTGACGATGATCCCCGGAGGCAAGGGCAAGATACTGATCGATTTCTTCGGCGCCCTCGCGGACGCCATGACCCTGCTGGTCCATATCGTCATGAAGATCGCGCCGTTCGGCGTCTTCGTTCTCATCGCCGCCGTCATCGGGCAGTTCGGCACGAAGATTCTGCTTAATCTCCTCAAGTACGCGCTCGTCGTTCTCGCCGGGCTCGCGATACACATGGGGACGGTCTATTCGCTCGCCGTATGGATCTTCGCGCGGATGAATCCCGTCTTCTTCTTCAAAGGGATGCGCCCCGCGCAGCTTATCGCGTTTTCAACGTCGTCGAGCAACGCCACGCTCCCCGTCACCATGGAGGCGGCCGAGGAGAATCTCGGCGTGCCGAAGGACGTCGCGAGCTTCGTGCTTCCGCTCGGCGCCACGATCAACATGGACGGCACCGCCCTCTATCAGGGGGTCGCCGCCGTGTTCATCGCGCAGGTGTACGGAATCGCCCTGACCATTCCCGGCCAGCTCACGATCGTTCTCATGGCGACGCTCTCGTCGGTCGCGACGGCGGGCGTGCCGAGCGTCGGGATCATCACTCTCACCATGGTGCTCACCTCGGTCGGGATCCCGCTCGAGGGAATCGCCCTCATCCTCGGCGTCGACCGGATCCTCGACATGTGCAGAACGGTCGTGAACGTCACCGGCGACGCGTCGGCCGCGGTCCTTGTGGCGGCGACCGAGGGAACGCTCCGAAGACCGGAGAAGATGAAATGAAGCTGTTCTGGATCGTGCTGAGCGCGGGATTCGTCGCGATCACGCTCCTCGCGTCTTTCTTCGGGATCGCAGGACTCTGGGGACTGACCGCGTGGGGCACGGTCGCGCCGCTCGCCGCCCTCGCCGCCGCGATCGTCATCGTTCCGCAGATGTTCGTGAAATCGATCCCCGATCCGTTCCGTCTTCTTCCGCATATCCGCTCGCGCGCCGCGCGATACGCCGCGGTCGCGGCCGTATCGGCGCTTCTCCTGTGGCTCCTCCGGTCCCGCACCGAGCTCTGGGGGGAGCGGTTCTCACTGAGCGCCGCGATCGAAACGGGCGCCTACCGGCCCGGAGCGCCGCTCGGAACGTTCGTCCAGCACGCGATCTACCGGTTCATGAACGCCATATTCCTTACCGACGCCGGTTCCATTCTCACCTTCTTCAGCGTCTGCGCCGGCGCGGCCTACGCCGTGCTGGCGATCCGCGCGGCGGGGCTCATGTTCGACGGGCGCGACGCGAACGGCGCCGTCCGTCCCGCGGCGGCCGTGCTTCTCACGGGCGGCTTCGTCGCTCTCTTCTTCGGCGCCGGCGGAACCGCCCAGCTCGCGATCGTCGCGGCGCTCGGTTTCGTGACGGAATCGATCCGCTTCCTGAGAGGCAGATGCTCTCTCGCGCTTCCCGCTCTCCTGCTCGCCGCCGCCGTCCTTTCGCATTTCTCCGCGGCGTTTCTCGTGCCGGCGTTCGTCTATCTGCTCGTTCGCGGGGTCCGGGCTCCCGGCTCGAGGAAGCGATCGCTCGCCGCCGGCGCGCTGTTCGTTCTCGGTCTCGCGGCCGCCGAGATCGTACTGGCGGCGATCGCGAAGAGGTCGGGGACAGGGCAATCGGTCACGCTCGGAGCACGGTTCGCTTTCGGAGGGCACGCGTTCCTGAACGCGCTCAACGCCCTCCTGATCGCGGGGCCGGCGTCGGTCGCCGGAGTCGTTCTCCTCGCCGCCGGCGCCCGGAGCAAGGCCCACGACGCCCCGCCCGGGGCGGCCCCCGGAGAGCGCGCGTTTCTCGCGGCGTGCGCCGTCTCCGGTCTCGCCGGAATCGTCCTCGGCGCGGATCTCGCCGACGGAGGCCTCGGATGGCACATGCTCGCCGTGACCGCGCCGGCGCTCTCGATCTTCGCGCTGTGGGAGCTCGGGGGGCGGTTCGCCCGGACGGAGCGTCTCACCCGCGCCGTTCTCGCGCTGTTCCTCGCCGGCCTCTTCCATACGATTCCTCTCGTGATCGTCGACATGTCGCCGCGGCTCGCGGAGAAGCGTCTGTTCGCGCTCGACCTCGCGCCGGGCAGGGCGGAGGAGATCGTCGCCGATTTCGCCCTCGATCGGGAGGATATCGAAAAGGCGCGCGCCTGGTATCTCGCCTCCGCGGAGAAGGATCCCTCGAACGCTCTCGTGAGGACGCGCCTCGGGCGAATCGCGATGAAACGCGAGGAATACGCCGAGGCGATAACGCACTATCTCGACGCCCACGAGCTCAAGCCCGAAGGGGCGCGCGAACGATTCGATCTCGCGGAGGCGCTCATCGCGAATCGCTGGTATCCCGAGGCGATCGCCCAGCTCGAAACGCTCACCGTCGCCCATCCCGAGAGCGTCGCCTTCTGGAGGCGTCTCGGATTCGCGCGGAACAACGGCAACCGCTACGAACCGGCGATCGCGGCCTACGAAACCGCGCTCGCCCTCGAGCCCCGGAACGAGGAGAACGTCCGGAACCTCGTATCGGCGCTTCTCAACAGGGGCGCGGAGCTTCAGTCGGCGGACCGGCCCGACGACGCCCGGGCGCTGTACGAGCGCGTGATCGCGACGTTTCCGGGAGACTGGCGGGCATACAACAACCTCGCCACGATCGAGATGAAACAGGAGCGCCTGGAGAGGGCGTACGAGCTGCTCGACGGGGCGCTCAAGGAGTTCCCGTACGAATCGAGCCTTCATTTCAATATGGGGATCGTTCTCGACAAGCTCGGGAGATACGAGGAGGCGCTCGGCCACATGCGTCTCGCGCGCGATTTCAACCCCATCTACTCGGCCGCGCCGATGCACATCGAGAGGCTCGAGAAAAAGCTGGGGATTTGGTATCCGTCCCGTCCCGATTCCGCCGCCGGCCCGGTCGAGTGATCGCGGACGGCGGCCGGGAAGCGCCGCCCCGGCATTCCCCTACTTTCCCCGCAGCTTCCAGACGAGAAAGACGGTCTCATAGGGGCCGTCGAAGTAGGGACGCGAGCGATATGCCTCGTCGTTCCGCTGGACGACGAGCTCGTCGCTCTCCGTTTCGTAGAGATGGCTCCGGAAGCTCATCCGAAACACTCCGTACGAGCCGGTGAGGATATCCGGCCTGTTCCAGAACGCGTGCTGCGCGAAATACCCGACGCCGAGCCTTTCGAGATAGCCGTTGAGCGCCCGGTCTCTCAGCGCGCGCTGATAGGCGAGATCGTTCACCACCCCGTCGAGATTGACGGTCCGCCTTTCGCTGAAATAGCCGAAGGTGCCCGCGTCCTTCATGGCGAACACCGCGTCCGCGGGGGTCTCGCGCCGCGCCCAGAGCGCGGCGTCGTAGGAGGCGACGTGCCAGCTCCGCTCGAGCGGCCGGCCGAACGAGCGGATCGCGCCGAAGAGCCCCGCGCAGACGATCGCCGCGGCGACCAGCGCGTACGCCGCGCGCCGGAACCCCGCGAGCGCTCCGGAAAACGCGCGCTCCAACGGCTCGCACGAGATCAGGCATCCGAGAAGCGCGTACGGGATGAAGTGCCATGAAAAAACGGCCCACTTCATGAAGAGAATCGTATGGATGAAATGCAGCAGCACGGCGACGGCCATCAACGCCATGCCGCTCTGGATCGGAAGACGCCCCGATCGATTCCGCCGGAGCTCCCCGTATCGCGCGCCGAACCACGCGAGATAGCCCGCCGCGAGGAGGAGGCCGACGAGCCCTCGCTTTCCCAGACCCGGCGGCAGGATTCCGGAAAAGGAGATCGAGGGAAAGCTCGATTTCAGCATGCCGCTGATCGGCATCATGCCGCCGCAGGCCGCGACGTTGAACGCCAGATACGGCCCGACGACGAGCGCGGCGCCGGCGGCGAGACCGAGAATTCGAATCGCCGCCGCCCCGCGTCCATCGCGCTCCCGCGGAATCCGGGCGAGGCACGCCGCGCCGACGACGGCGGGCACGAATATCATATCGAGCCGCGCGAGGACGACGAGCCCGAGGAGCGCTCCGAAGAGCACATGCCGCTTCACGCCGCCCCCGATCGCTCTTTCCGATCCCGCGCCGTAATACAAGGCGAGCACGAGGCACAAGACGAGCACCGCCGACTCCATCCCGTTCACCGCGGGAACGAGCACCGCGAAGACGAAGAGCATGCCGCCGAGGAACGCGACGGAGGGCCGGTAGAACCGGGCCAGAAGCGAATGCAGCAGCGCGGCGGCGGCGGCGAGGATGGCGATCTGCAGCAGCAGAAAGATCCTGAACATCGTCTCCGGCTCGCCGTCATACGCGGCGCAGACGGGCACGAGAACGGCGAGCCAGAGCGGCTGGAAACCGTTCGTCCGGTTGAGGCCGTCGAAGGTGGCGCCTCTCCCGGCGCCCGCGTTCTCCGCGATCTTGAAATAGTACGCGGCGTCGTCGGGAACGATCGTGACGAGACGCGGCATGCCCGCGGCGAGGACAAAGACCGAAAGGGCGATCACGCCCGCGGCGAGCGCGGCGGGGAACGGCTTGATCCGGCGCCGCGCGCGCGCGTCGAGGCCGCTCGAGGCTCCCGAGACTCCGGCGATTTCCTTCATCGGCGTCCCTCCGGAGGAATCTCGCCATCGATCTTTTCGAGCATCCCCGCGGCGCGCGAGCGATCCGCGGCCGGGGCGGGGAGCCTCATGCACCGCTCGAGAATCTCGCGCACGCCCTCGGTCGATCCGCGCGCGATCCGGCTCTCCGCGAGCGCGAGGCAGACGTCGGCGCGGTTCGGGTCGTGCCGGTAGGCGAACGAGGCGGCGGTCTCCCGCTCCTCGACGCGGGCGCGCCTCGCATAGAGCTCGTCGAGCGCCTTCCACGCCGGATAGAAATAGAATATGCGCAGCGCCTCGACGAGACTCCGCTCCCCCTCCCGTTCGCGCCCCTGCAGGATGAGCGTTCTCCCCCGCGCGGCGAGCGCGTATATCCGCATCGCGGAGCCGTAGAACCGGTCGATGCCGCCGCTCACGTTCCAGAGAAGATCCTTCTCGTAAAAGAGCGGAGAGCGCGGCCAGGCGCGCGGGCTCGCCCCCCTCCCGATCCGGAAGAGACGGTACATCTCGTTCTCGTACACGAGATCGAATCGAGCGAGCTTCTCGGGCTCGAACATCAGGCGATACGCCGCGCACCCGGGAGGCATGTTGACGAGCCCCGCCTGGTAGAGAGGCGAATCCTTCGTCGGGTCGCATCCCACCGCGCAGCTCACGAGGAGATAGTCGCTCCCCTGCCCGGCGCAGAACCGGTACAGATCGTCCTCGCTCGAGTACAGCGACGCGAGCAGACGCTCGGCCTTGCGTCTCAGCCGCGGAGATTCGAAGAAATCGTTGAGATTCGTCGCGCGCCCCGTATAGGCGAGCACCTGCGGGGAAAGGTAATGGAGCGACATCACGACCGCGCCCGGCTCGACGTTTCCGCGCACCCAGGCGAGCATATCCCCCTCGACGTCCCTCGCGCCCGGGTAGATCGCGAATCTCGCGCGCGGAGGCACCTTGAGCGTCCGCGCGATCCGGCGCCAGTAATCCCGGTTTCCCTCCCAGCCGAAATCCTGAAACAGAAAGATCGCGACGACGGCGATCGAGACGACGAACGCGGGTGTCGCGAATCTTCGCGGACTTCGGGCCTGCAGAAACAGGGGAACGTTGCCGCCCGCCGCGATCGCGGCGAAGAATCCGAACAGGGGAAGAAGCCGCTGCATGAGAAGGAACAGGAAGAAGAATACGGCGAGAAACGCGAGGACGATCTGCGCTTCCGATTCGCGACGCCGGGCACGCCAGGCGAGGAGCGCCAGGGGACCCGGCAGGAGCAGCAGCGTCGGCAGCGCGAAGACGAAGAAGTGGAGCGCGTCGGGAGAGTTGAAGGGCCCGACCCAGAAGGCCCTGGCGTCGAACGGCAGAAGCCTCGGATCGTCCGGCTTCCTGAGGTACCGCAGCTTGTACAGCACGAGATCGAAGAAATGCGCGTAGGAGGCGAAGTGCCCCCCCGAAAGGACCGCGGGCAGGATGACCGCGGCGACGGCGAGCGCCGCGATCGCCGCCTTCCCCGCGCGGGAGATCCCCCCGTCCGGCCGGGCTTTTCGTCCCGCGCGCCGCGGGCGACGTCCGAAAATGCGGGGCGCCGCGAGATCGACCGCGAGCACGGCCGCGGCGAGCGCCGCCGGCGCCGAGAGCAGGAACCGTCCCTCCCGCAGGAACGGAACGATCGCGCCGGCGACCGCGATCGAGCATACGAGAGAGCGCGCCGCGCGGCGCTCGGGGCAGGTCGCCTCCGCGAGGATGCCCCGGAGAAGGACGAACGCGAGAAACGGCGCGAGATAGAACTGCGTCCCCTGCCACGACGCGAGCGCCGCGAGGAGAAAGACGCCCGAGAGAACCGGCTTTGCGGCGCCGCCTCCCGCGCACGCCGAGACGTAGAAGAACAGGTGAAAGGCGATCAGCGGCAAGGCGACGTTCTCCCTGAGATAGTCGAATCCGCTCGACCGCGCGACGAGCGGGAGCGCGGCCGCGAAGAGGAGCGCGGTGAGCATCCCCGCGCCGGGACTCTTCCAGAGCCTCGCGGACAGGAGCGCGAGCGGCAGAATCGCGAGGGAGAAGAAAAACGCGGTGAAGTACCTCACGTAGGACGAAAGATCGGGCTTGTCCCCCGGGATGAGCCGGTAGGTCCATCCCACGAGATATTCCATCGCGATCGACGTTTCGCGGAACACGCGAAGCCCCTCGGGCGCCTGCGCGGGGACGTCGAGCGCCGGAACCGGCCTTCCCTCCGCGACCATCTCGGTGTACCGGAAATGGGCCGCTCCCTCGGCCGCGAAGCGCGGCTGCTCGACCCTCGCGCGATACGCCGCTCTCGTGACGTTGGCGAGACAGAAAAGCGCCACGAGCGCGATCATGAAGAGCTTTCGATTCAACGAACTCTCCCCGAACGAAATTCCGTCGATTTCCCCGCGGCTTATCGAGACGGGGCCGCGCCCGAAACGCGTTGAAAACGCCGATCCATTCTGACATAATGGCCCCGCGCGCTCAAGCGTTCGTTCAGGAGGTTCGAGAGGAGGATGGCATGAGGGCAAAGGCGTTCGTTCTCATCAATCTCGCGGCCGGCGTCGCCGGAGAAGTGTACAGCACGCTCTCCAAGATGCAGCACGTCGAAATCGTGCACGCCGTATCGGGGCCTTACGACATGATCGCCGTCGTCGACGGCTCGACGTTCAACGAGATCGGCCGGTTCGTCATCGAGAGGATCCAGACGATTCCCGGCGTCCAGAAGACGATCACCTGCAACGCGATCTTTCTCGAGAACTAGCTGTCGCGCGGACACTCGAGCCTCGCTGCCCGCGCGCCCTCGGTCCGCGGGAGGAGAGACGACATGGAGCCACTCGTGCGCCGACGGACGCGTTATCTCGTTTTCTCATTCGCGACACTCGCCATTCTCGCGGCGGGACTCTGGGCCTTCCATTACATGCCGGACGACACCTTCATCACGCTCCGCTACGCGCGGAACGTGCTGCGCGGGGAAGGTTTCGTGTTCAATCCCGGCGAGCGCGTGGAGGGCTACACGAACTTCCTCTGGCTTCTCGTCCTCGTCGTCGCGGGAAAGCTCGGATTCCCGCTCGTCGCCGCGGCCCGAACGCTGAGCCTCTCGTTCTCCCTCGGCACGCTCGTCCTCGCCGCCCTCGCGGCGCGGCGCGACGGCGGACCGCCCGAAGAGCGCGCCGGCCGGCGAGAAGCCCTCGGCGTGTTTCTCCCCCCCGCGATGCTCGCCGCGTCCCCTCCATTCCTCGTCTGGAGCTTGAGCGGCTCCGAGATCCCGCTCTTCTCGTTCCTGCTCCTCGCGGGCTTCATGCTCCTGCGCTCCGGGAAACGCCCCGAACGAGCCCTCGCCGTCTTCGGGCTCCTCGGGCTCGTTCGCCCCGAGGGAACACTCTTCTTCGCGATCGCGTTCATACGGCTGCTCGCGCGGAGCCCGCGAAAAAAAGCGGTCGCGGCTCTGGGTCTCGGAATCGCGCTGGTCTTCTATGCCCCGTATCTCGCGTGGAAATGGAGCTATTTCCACGCGCTCATGCCGAACACCTTCTACGCGAAGACGGGGCCGATCAGCCTCATGATCGAAAACGGCGCCCGATACGTCGCCGGATTCGCGTTCAGCTACGGCTATCTGTTCGCCGCGGGCCTCCTGCTGTCGCGCGCGGCCGGACGCGGCACGGACGATCTCGCGCTTCCTCTCCTCTTCGCGGGGGCCGCGGGAATCGAGGTGCTTCTGCTCGGCGGCGACTGGATGCCGCATTACCGGCTGCTGCTGCCGATCCTGCCCTTCGTTATGCTCGCCGCCTCGCGGGGCGTCATGACGATCGCGGCGCGGGACTCGAAGGCTTCGGCGCTCGCGATCGCGCTCGTTCTCCTCGCCGCCGCGCCGGGCGCGATCGGCCGCGAGTCGTTCGCGACCGAGCGCGTTACGGTCGGCGCCTTCGCGCATCTCGGCAAGCGGCTGCGGGAAATTCTCCCGGACAACACGACCATCGGGTGCGGATCGACGGGAGCGATCGGATACTTCACCGACATGAGGATCGTCGACATCCTCGGGCTCACGGAGCGCTTCATCGCCCGGCACGGCGCCGTCGTCGGCACGCAGCCCGGGCATCTCAAGACGGACGGCGCGTACGTCATCGAGAAACGGCCCGACCTGCTCCTGCTCGGTAACGTCCAGATTCATCGGGGACCGCGGGGCCGCGACCGGATGCGCCTCAAGATCCAGGAGGAGGAGATCGCGAAGCAGCCTGGATTCGAGAGCGATTACGACTTCGTGAATATCCCGCTCGGCTCGGGATTCCATCTCTCGTGTTTCAAGCTGAAAAGCTATTTCCTGCCGATCGCGACGGAAGGAACGGCGCCTTCAGCGCGCGACTCGCTCCGATAGGCGTATTCCGCGACCGCCGGCATGGCGAGCATGAACCAGATTATCATCTCGTAGAGGACGGGCACGAAGAGCGACGAGACGAGCATCGCGACGTGCTGCATGAGCAGCGCCCGCCCGATCCGCGCGATTTCGGGATCGCCGCCGTCCTTCATCATCCTGAGGATTATCCTCACGTTGCAGACGATGATTCCGACGAACAACAGAAGGGCCACGAGCCCCAGCTCCGAGAATATCTGGAGAAAGATATTGTGAACGGTGAGCCCGTGCGGAATGAAGTACGCCGCTCTCGGGAGAAAGTTGTCTATGCCGACGCCGAGCAGCGGATGGGTGAGTCCGAGATGGACCGCGACCTGCCCCGTTTCGAGGCGCGTCAGAATGGCGTAGTCGCCGGATCGCTTCGCCGCGAAATCGAAGATCGACGTTATCCGCTCCCAGTACACGCCCGGGATCATGACGATGCCGGCCGCGATGAGCGAGAGCCCGAAGACGAAGACCGGCTTGTTCCTTCGTTCGACGACGACGAGCGTCACGAGCAGGCACGCGAGCCCGAGATACCCTCCCCTCGAAAAGCTCAAGGCCAGAACGCCGACGCTCGCGAGGATCAGGAACGCGAAGAGCGGAAACGCGACGCGCGGCTTCCGGTACGCGCCCGCGAAGAAAACGAGCACCGGAATGAGAAAGAGCTGGAAGAGCGCGAACGTGTTGGGCTCGAAGATGAACCCTTCGTACCGAACGATGCCCTGGTCCCACAGCATCGAAAGGCTCGAGAAGCGGCCCGGCGGATGCACGACGAAAGGCAGATAGCCCGCGAGCAGTATCCCCCCCGCGATCACGAGAAGAAAGCGCCGGAATTCTTTCCGGTTCCTCGTGAACTGCGCGACGATCACGACGGCGACGAGGACTTTATACAGCACGCCCAGCTTCCGCGCCGCCATGCCGTACTCGCGAGCGACCGAGAGAGATTGAAACGCCAGAATCGCGAACGCGACCGCGAGCGCGATCAGGTGAAAATGGTGCGTCACGATACGTCTGCCGTTCGCGACGGCGAGCGCCAGAACGGCGAGCAGGATAACGACGAGATATCGATAGAGCCGAAAAGGCGCATAGATGTCGAGATTCGAGAAGAGGACGAGAACGGCGAGATAGAAGATGATCACGGGCCTGTCGACGCATAGAAACATGAAAGGAAGAGCGAACAGGAGCATCAGGGCGAGCCTGACCCCCGCGGGGAGAAAGATCGCGGCGGCGACGGCGCAGCACGCGAGCGGCGCCGCGACGACGAGCATGAACCGTTTCGCGTCGACGGTTGTGCCGTAGAGCTCGAGCTTCATGCCTCACGCGCCTTCGTCGCTTTCCGACGCTCATCGAGAACCATGAAGAAGCTCGCCCAAAAGAAAGCGGCAGCGGTCGAGACGAGCACGATCTGCTTCCGCTTCGGCCACGAACGGCGATCGGGCGCCGAAGGAGGAGTCGATGATCTTGAGGGCGCTCAAACGGCTGTGGGAGGTGACCTCCGCGTCGGCGAGCTTCAGGCGCAGGTACGCGAGCATGAACTCCTGCATCCGGCGCTCGCTCATGAATTGCGCGTACTTCGTGCTGATTTCGGGGAGCTTCTTGAAAGGAGGAAAGAGATTCGGCTCGGCTCCGATTTCCCGAAGGAGGAGAAGCTGGTTGCGCATCTGAGTCCATTCGAACTCGATCCGTGCGAGATCGTCGCTCCCCGGCTTCAGCGTCAGCTCGAGCAGCCGCTTCTCGACGTCGAGCACGCTGAGGCGGCCGCTCAGATCGGATACGATGTCGAGCATCACGCGAACCTGCTCTTCCATCTCGTACAGGCCGAATTGCCCGAGATAGCCGCCGATGAGGGAATCGGCGACCGAAACCTCCCGCTCCCGCCGCGCGATCTCCTCGTTCAGGTATCGCTGCCGTTCTCCCGAATTCTCGACGACGAGATCGAGGATAATCGTGTCGAGCTGGGCCAGGTACTCCCCGGCGATCGCGATCGCCCGTTCCCGGTCGCCGTCTTCGACGCTCAGCACGATGACGCCTTCGTCCTTGATCACGACGGCGGTGTGCTCGCCGAGCTTTCGACGCACTTCGTTCCGATCGTTCACCCCGTATATGCGTTTCAGGTCGAACCGCGCGTCGATGAGGTCGCTCATCCTGCGGCTCCGGATGATATAATCGATGAGGTAATTCTTGCGGGCCCGGAGATAGGCCGAAAACGATTCGCCGAACGATCCCATCGGCGCGAAGAAATCCCTGAGGTTCGTCAGATCTTTCTCGACGCCCGTGGGAGCGAACGACGCCGATGCGACGAAACGCGGCGGAATGACGAGGCTCACGACGGCGGAAATCAGGAATCCCGCCGCCGTGACGAACAGTATCGCTTTCTTGCGCCGCAGCATGACCAGGAGAAGAGAAGTCATCGTCGCGCGAACCTCACCCGCTCACGGCCCGTCGTCCGGAAATCGCATGTCACACGTCTTCGAATGTATCATCGTCATCGGCGCCCGGCAAGCCCATTATCGGGCTCGGGGCGCGCTCTCGAGCCATTCGAGCATCCCGGCGAGATTCGTATCGTCGGGAGCGATCGCGATCGCGCGCTTCACCCAGGCGATCGCCTCGTCCTTCCGCTCCTCGGCGAGCGCCGCTTGCGCGAGAAGCCGGCACGCGAGCACCTGCTCGGCCGGCCGGCCCGTCGACAGAGCCTGCTCGTACAGCCTTCGCGCTTCCGCGCGCCGGCCGAGAAGCTCGAGCACGGAACCGTACTCTATCGAAAGGCGCGGGAAGCGCGGCATGAGCGCATGCGCGCGCGCGTACAGATCGGCCGACGCCTGCGTCTCTCCCTGCCTCCGGAGAATCCGCGCGTAATTGATCATCGCCTCGACGTGCGCCGGATCCAGCCGGTACGCCTCCGCGAAAGCCTCGGCGGCCTTCGTTTCGTCCTTGTTCGCGATGTAGTGGTTGCCGAGAAAAGTGTATGCCGCGCTGTCGTTCACGCGAACCATGGTGCGGCGGGAAACGAGAAAGAACAGAGCCAAAGCCGCGACGGCCATGATCGCGACGAATTTCAGCCTCCGGCGAGAGATCTCCCTCGCCGCCCAGGCGACGAAGAACGCCGCCAGCATGATCAGGATCGGCGCGGCGGGGAGGCGGTAGCGCGCGTTGACGAAAAAGAGAAGAACCGAGAGGATCGCGCACCCGAGAAAGAGCGTGACGACGCTGCGGTTTCTTCCCGTCCGGAAGAGCACGACGAATCCGCAGACGCCGAGCGGCGCGATGACGGCGAACGGCAGGAACAGGAACGCGAGAACGGGGCATGACTTCTCGTAAAAGATGACGTTCGGCACGTCGGGCACCTCGACCCCGTTGAAGAACAGGAGCAGCTTTCTTCCGACGAGACGCGTCCACCGCGCCGGATCGCGCCCGATCTCGCCGAGCGTCTTGCGAAAATAATACCCGGACACTTCCGGCTGCGTCATCGCGCGGCCGGTTTCCGCCTCGGCCTTCGTCTTCGCGTCCTCGATCATGCCGCGCATATCCGCCCGCATATCGGCGGGCGGCTGAAAGACGCCGGTGGCGCCCGCCCGGTTCCCGATGTAGAAATTGATCCCCCCGTGGGTCGATACCGGCACGATCCGCCCCGAAGCCGCCGCCCCCTGCACGATCGGGGGCACGAGGAACAGCGCCGCCCCGGCGAGACAGCTCAAAGCGGGAACCAGCCCTCTCCGCTTCCGGAGGTTTCTCAGCACTATCCAGATCGGGACGGCCGCGACGAGGAGCAGGAAGAAGTTCGGCCTGCCGAGGGCGCCGGCCCCGAGGAGCGCCCCGAGGAGGAGGCCCGAAAGCCAGTGCGGAACCCGCCGCGTCCGAAGACGGATCGGCCGCTCCCCTCGCAGATCCTCGTCGAGCGCCAGCGCGAGCATGAAGGAAGCGGCGACGAGAAACACCTCGAGAGCAGTCGAGATGATCGTGCCTTCGTACAGCACGAACTGCCGGTAGAGCAGCGTCATCACCCCCGCCGCGATCGCCGTGACCGTGCCGGACGGTTTGCCCTTCCTCGGACCTTCGACCAGCCTCGCGCCCGCGGCGCAGACGAGCGCGATCGTCAGGAGGCCGAGCGCGAACTGTACGATACGAGGCGCCGACAACCCCGCGCCGAAGAGCTTGAAAACGGCTACGAGAAACGCGGGATACAACGGGTTGAAATCGAGGGAACCCAAGGGCGGCGCGCCTCCCTCCGAAACGGCGCGGGCGAGATCGTAGTAGAATCGCGAATCGAGCGAGAGAATGCCGCCGAACTCGGATCTTCCGAGCTGGACGAGAAAGATCAGCCGGACGACGAGTCCCGCGGCCAGAATCGCGGCGAGCGCGATCGCGGGATGCATTCTCCTTTTCAAAGGCTCGTTTTTCGCCATGCCTCCCCATTTCCCCCGCGGGCCGAGGAACGTCGACGCTCCATGCGATCAAGCACGTTTCTCTCCCGCCGGGTTCCGCTCGAGGAAAAGGTCCTTCGCGGCGCTCAGGAAACCATATGAATACCGGTGATACCGGAAGGAACACAGATTCGCCGCGACGACGCGAATGCGCTTGCGTCTCTCTTCCGGCAGATGCGACCTCAAATAGCAGTAGATCATCTTGTCCCTCACGGCCTTTTCGACGCGGTCATACGCGGCGAACGTGCCGCGGAGCTTCTTGATCCTTCGATGCGCCTGCGAATAGCGAAGAAATTCGTTCGCATAGGAGGCGGCATTATCTCCGAATACCGCCTCTCGCGTAAGAGTCGATTTTTCTTTCGCCCCTATTTGCTGGCCGGGATGCTGCCGGTACTTGATGAGAGGCTCGTCGATATACGCCAGGTCCGCGTACAACGATATAATGAACACGATCCACGAATCGTGGACCCACGTCGAAGGGAACGGGACGATCCGGTCCCGGTACGCCTTCCTGAACGCCATCGTCGCGCCGGTGACTACGTTCTTCCTGATGAGAACCCCGAAGGCGTCTCCGGAATCGAATCGTCTTCTTCGTCCGCGCGTGAACTCGAATCGATCCCATATCGTGGCGCCGAGAGGATTCAGGTTTTCATCCACCACCAAGGCGTCGGAAAACACGACGCCCGCAGACGGCCTGGCATGGAACGCCCCTTCGATTCTCGACAGTTTATGCGGAAGCCAGAAATCGTCCTGATCGGCAAGGGCGATGATATCCCCCCCGCACAGCAGTATCGCTTTTTCGAAATTCTTGTTGGATCCCACGTTCGCGGCGTTCGCATGGATCGATACCGGGAAGGGGCTGTTCCGGGCAAACGTCTCGAGGACGCGAAGCGTTCCGTCGGAGGACCCGTCGTCGCACACGACCAGCTCGTCGGGCAAACGTTCCTGCGCGGCGATGCTCCCGAGCTGATCCGCGAGATACCGCTCGCCGTTATACGTGCACAGTGCGACCGAAAGCCCCGTATTCTTCATCGCCGCGTTCCCGACGCGCCGAACAAACGGATGTTATTCTTGCGCATCCGATACAGAGTCATCGCGATCACGAGCGTTTCCACGAATAGCACCGAAAACGATACGCCCCGGGCGCCGTATGCCTGGGTCAGGTACACCATGGCGACCACGCCGACGACGCTCGAAACCAGGTACACGATGGAGTAGTCTCTCTTCAGGCTCAACGAGAGCAGGCACTGCACCGTGAGGATATTGCCGAGAATGATCAGCACGGGGGCAAACGCCAGTATCCGCAGCAAATCGACCGACGCGGAATACTCTTTACCGAGCACGACGCCTACCAGAAACTCCGCGTTGAGAAAAACGAGCAAACAGATGAAGCTCCCGACGAGCCCCAGGGCGAGCACCTCTTTCTTCATGAATTCGAGCGCCCGCTCTCTCGAGTCGTGCGCGAGCTTGTTGACATAGGGATACAGGGTCTGGAACACGGGGGAGAAAAGCCCCTGGACGGCCTGCCTAATCTTGTCGGCCCCGGTATAATACCCCACGACGGTATTGTTCGTGAACAGTCCCAGAATGAACGTGGTCGAGGATGTGTAGAGAACGATGCTGATCGAGGAGATGAAAACGTACCACCCGTCGATCAATTCCTTCTTGATCTCGTCGAGGGAAGGCAGCACGAACCGAATGCCGAAAACCCTCAGAGCGCACACAAGGCTCGCGACGCCGACCAGCACCGCGGTCGCGGAACTCAGGATCACGTACAGCGAATAGTCTCCCTGCTCCGATATGAAAACGAAAACCGCTATGGTGAGCGCGACGCGGCCGGCAAGATTGATATACGTTATGTATTTCATGCGCTCCATGCCCTGGAACAGCCACACGGGAAACAGCGCGTTGCCGGCCACGAGCCCGAAGGAGTAGAGGTAGACGTCCGCATCCGCCCTGAATTTATCGAACGAGAGGACGATGACCAGCACAAGGATCAGGCTCAGCGCGAGGAGCGCCGATTTTATGATCATGACCGAGCTGAATATGCTGGATACCTTCTCGCGGTCGTCCCTCTTCAGGGAAATCTCCTTCGTGGCCGACAGGTTGAAGCCGTATCCCGTCAAGATCGTGAAGTAATTGATGAACGCGGCGGCGAAACCTATCAAGCCGTAGTTGGAAGGTCCCAATACCCTGGTCAGGTACGGGACCGTGATGAAAGGGAGAATATAGCCGGCCGTCTGCAGCACCGACAGGGATGCGAAGTTGCCGAGCAGCCGCTTCTTGTCGTTCGTATCGATGCCCTGCCCCCCGCATCGCGCACCGTTCAGGAATGCATACCGCGCGAGGCCGGACGGCCCGTCGCGGATCATCTCTCGAAGCCGGTCGATTGTAACAGAGTACCTCGGGCCAACGCAACGGCCGAGGAGAAGCCGTCGGCCGGGAATTTGCCTTGACTGCGGCGCGCCGCGACGCTCATTGTGCTTCCAGCATGAAAATGCGTCACCGACGGGATTTCCGAAGAAGCCCGAACCCCTCGAACCGGTAGCGGCGCCCATGAACCTCGGCAATCTGCAGCGCTCGTTCCTCAGATATCGCAACGTGAAGAGCCGCCTTCCCTACGAGGCCTTTCTCAGGCACGTCGACGCGCATGGCGGCGCATGGAAGGCGACGCAGCGCGGGGTCGCCGAATGGTGGGAGGCGAGGGGCGCCGCCGGGCTCGACCTGCGCGTCGTCGAGCGGGGGACGCTCCGCGTCTCCTGCGCGCTGAAAGACGCCGTCGTCGAGATCGAAGGAAAGGAGCTGCGCTCCCTCCCCGTCACCCTTCCCGTTTCTTCGGACCTCCCTCCCGGCGCGATCGAGATCGGCTACCACTGCGCGTCGATGAATCAGGATTTCGCGCGGGAGATATTCGGGCACCTCGGGTACGGCCATGTCGCGTCCGCCTACCTCGACGACGTCGCCGATGTCAAGATGGCGGCGCTCGAGCCGCTTCTCGCTCGGCTTCGCGAGACGGCGAACGCTCGCCGGCGCTACGGCGAGGAGGACGTCGCCTCGCTCCGGGCGGCTGTCCGCGCGGCGCACGCGAAGCGCGGCCTTCCCGAGCTCCGCCTCTGGACGCTCCCGCAGCGGGACGGCCGTTCCTACCGCGTCTGCGTGAGCCCCCGCTTCGACGTCGACCGGGCGATCGTGAATATGCCGCTCATACACGAGCTCGAGGCAAGATACGGCATACGGAGCACCGCGTACCTCAGGCCGTGCGGTCCGTTCTACGGCGCGCGGGAGATCGGACGGTACGCGCGGAGCGCCGGCGCCGGCGAGATCGCGCTGCGGGGGGAGTTCGTGACGACGTCGCGGCGTTTCGGGGACGAGATCAAAGCGGCCGCGGGGGAAAAACAGCTCCTCGAGCTCCTCGCCGGACGCGACGTGGCGGGCGTCTGCGTGCGCGGCGGCGCGGCGGGCGGCGATTTCTCGGCGAACACGCATCCCGCGATCGAAGCGGCGCGCTTCAGATACGAAACGACGCACCGCGCCGGCTACTTCCACCCGCTCCACCTTCCGTCGGGCATGAAGCCGATGCGCACGCTGAGCATCGGACGGCATTGCGCCGATCTCGACCTGGAGCCGGGGCCCGATTTCCGGCGGGAGCTCGAGAAATCGCTCGTCGACGGCTTTGAACAGGCGGCGGCCGCGGGAGGCGTCTTCGTGCCGGTCCTGCACCCGATCTTCTTCGATCTCATCCATTACCTGAGCCGCATGGGATGGCCCCGGCGCGCATAATCGCGTCCGAAACCATGATTTGTCAAAGCTTCCCGGAAATGCTATCATTACTTGTAAGACAATTGATTTCAAGGAGAAGGGTAATGCTCCGAAAGCTCGTTTTCGCCCTCTGCCTGTGCTTCCTCGCGGCGCCGGCCGCCGCTCAATCGCCGTTCGAGAAGATCCACGGCGATATTCTCAGGAAAATGGAAATCGCGCGGGCGCGGCGCGCATCGGCACTCAAGCCTCTTCTCGCCCCGCAGCCGAGACCGGGCCAGCTCCTCTACGACGTCGTCCATTACACGATCGACGTCGCGATCAACCCGACGGCGCGGATCGTCGAAGGAAGCGTCACGGCGAGGATCACGCCGGTCGCGGGGATGCTCGGCATCGTCGAGCTCGACGCGGACGACGCGCTCACGATAACGGGCGCGCGCAGGGCGATCGGCGATACGCTCGAATGGTTCCGTTTGGCCGGCTTCGTCGCGGTCGCCCCTCCGGACGGAGTTCTCCCGGGAGATACGATCGATATCGAGATACTCTACAGCGGAAGCCCGGGCTCGGCCGCCGAACCCGGCCTCTTCTTCTCGAGCGCCGCGGGCTATCCGCTCGTCTATTCCCTCAGCGAGCCGTGGTCGGCGAGGGGCTGGTGGCCCTGCAAGGATTATCCCGACGACAAGGCAACGTTCGATCTCTATTTCTCCGTGCCCGTTCCCCTCTTCGCCGCGTCGAACGGCACGTACCTCGGGTACGCCGACGAGACACGCTGGAGCGCGCCTTACCGCCGCTACCACTGGCGCGAGGACTATCCGATGACGACGTACCTCGCCTCGGTCACCGCGGCGAACTACGTAAGAATCGACGACCGGTTCGTCTACGCTCCGGGAGACACGATGCCGATCGCGCATTACGTCTACCCGGCGCTCCTGTCGAAGGCGCTGATCGATTTCGACATCACCGCGCCGGCGCTCGCGTTCTTCTCCGAGACGTTCGGGCTCTATCCGTTCATAGACGAGAAGTACGGCGTCGCGCTCTGCCCCATCGGCGGCGGCATGGAGCACCAGACGCTCACGAGCTACGGCTCGTCGCTCGTGACGGGGACCCATAGCTACGACTGGGTGTTCGTGCACGAGATGGCGCACATGTGGTTCGGCGACATGATCACGTGCAGGGACTGGACGCACATCTGGCTCAACGAGGGGTTCGCGAGCTACTGCGAGGCGCTCTGGTTCGAGCACCTGCAGGGCCCGGCGAGACTCAGAACGTACATGGAATCGGAGGATCACATCGCGCGCTGGAACGGCCCGGTGCTCCGCGATCCCGACGTCACGGATCCGAACTACTACTTCGACAACGTCGTCTACGACAAGGGCTCGTGGGTGCTCCACATGCTGCGGCGCGTCGTCGGGGACGGGAACTTCTTCCAGATTCTCAGGGACTACTGCGCCGATCCGCGGTACCGCTTCGGGGCGGCCGAAACGAACGATTTCAAGGCTCTCTGCGAGGCCCGCCACGGCTCGTCCCTCTCCTGGTTCTTCGACGAATGGCTCACGCGCACCGATCGCCTCATCTACCGCTATTCGAGCGCATGCTACCGGCTGAACGGCGCGTTCAACGCGACGATCGTCGTCGACCAAACGCAGACCGCTCTCTACGCGATGCCCGTCGATTTCCGGATCACGACCGCCTCGGGTGTCGTCGACACCGTCTTCTGGGTGGACGACCGGCACGAGGAGTTTCACGTCGCGCTCGCCGACTCCGCGCTCGACGTCGCGCTCGATCCGGATCACTGGATTCTCTGCGACAAGACGGAGCTCGCCCCGGCGGGCGAGGAAACGCCGTCCCTCGCGGCGCTCGACCAGAACTATCCGAATCCGTTCAATCCCGAGACGACTATCCGCTTCAGCCTGAGCGGGCCCGCGGCCGTCTCCCTGCGGATCTACGACGCGGCGGGACGGCTCGTGCGGACGCTCGTCGGGGAGCCCCTCGGCGCGGGAACCTACGCGCGCGCCTGGGACGGCACGGATTCGAGGGGCGCGGCGGTATCGAGCGGCGTCTATCTGTACCGCCTCGACGCGGGATCGTTCTCGCGGACGAGGAAGATGATCCTGATTCGCTAGCGGCCGTATGAGCATGATAATCAAACCCGTCGTCAAAGGCCTTCTGACGTTCGTCCCCGGCGCCTCGAGGGTCCTCCCGAAAGGGCGCACCGGCGGGACGAACCGCGCGTCGTACTGCCTCGATGTGTGGCTCAAGCATCTCGGGCTCCTGCGGGCCGCCGGCATGAGCGCGACGCCGCGGACGCTCGCCGAGCTCGGGCCGGGCGATTCCATCGGGGTCGGCCTCGCCGCGCTCCTCTCGGGCGTCGACCGCTACTGCGCGCTCGACGTCGTGAGATTCTCGAACGCCGGATCCGACCTCGCCGTTTTCGACGAGCTCGCGGCGCTGTCGAAGGCCCGCGACCCGTCGCTGTCCGACGACAGGATCTCGGCGATAAGAAGCGCCCTTCTCTCCCCCGGTTCCGAGCACGGAGGGATCTCGATCAGGTACATGGTTCCCTGGTCCGACGAGAGGGTCATCGAGCCGGGATCGGTCGACCTCATCCTGTCGCACGCGGTCCTCGAGCACGTCGTCGATCTCGAGAGCACGTATCGGGCTCTGGGCGTATGGCTCCGGCGCGGCGGCATGATGTCCCACCAGATCGACTTCAGGTCGCACGGCATCACGGAGAAATGGAACGGGTATCGGGCGTATCCCGAGATCCTCTGGAAGCTGATCGCCGGTCGGCGAACCTATCTGATCAACAGGCAGCCGTGCTCGGCGCACATCGATCTCATGGAGAAGAACGGCTTCGAGATCCTCGCCGCCCGGAAGCAGCGCCGCGCGGACGGCATCGAGCGATCGCAGCTGTCCCGGCGATGGAAGAGCATCTCCGACGACGACCTCTCGTGCTCCGACCTCACCGTACAGGCCCGGAAACGATAGAACGCCGCGAGATCAGGAGCGCCGAAGAGCGCTCGCCCGGAATCTATCTCTCCCTTTTTGAAGCGAACACGCGGGACAGCTCGCCCCATACGGCGCGGGCGAGGTAGCGCGCGTCGCCTGCGGTCGGAACGATGAAGCTGCCGAGCCGCACGCCCGTGGCGCGCATGAAGAAGATCGCGATCACCGCGAGGTACAGCGTGTACGAAACGGTCGAGGCGAGGGCCGCGCCGGAGATCCCCATGCGCGGGATCAGAACGACGTTGCAGGCCACGTTCGACGCGACCGCCGCGAGTCCCGCCCACAGATTCGCGCGCGGATGGCCTCGCGCGATGAGATCGCTCGAGAGCACCTTGGCGACGCTGATCATGAGAATGCCCGGCAGAAGAATGAACATCGGCGTAACGGCCGGCAGGAATCGGTCCTCGTAAAGCAGTCTGATGAGCAGCCTGCCGAGGAGGAGAATCGCGACGCACGCCGTGCCGACGATCAGAACGGTGATCCGCGAGACCCGCGCCGTGTCCCGGTTCGCGTCGCTCTCGTTCCCCGCGTTCGCGACGCGCGGATGGAGAACGGTCGAGAGAACGTTCGGGATGTTCCAGAGCTTCTCGGGAATGATGAGCGAGACCGCATAGAATCCGACGTGCGCGGGATCGAGAAAATAGTTCACGAGGAGCATGTCGAACCGGTAATTGAGGACGTCGAGAAAACTCGCCGCGTTCTGCTGGACGCCGAATCGGAGCGTTCCCTTGACGATTGCCGGGTCCCACCGGAACGCGAACCGCACGCAGCGCCGCATGAGGAGCACGGCGCCGAGCCCCGCGACGACGTTCGACGCGAGGAAAACGGCGATGGACGCTCCGAACAGACGCGTCGGGACGAACACCGCGCAGAGGACAAGGAGCACGAAGAACGAGCCGGGCTGCAGAACCTCGACGACGTTGAAATTGCGGAAATCGCTCCTCGCCCGAAACAGCATCTGAAAGTTGTACAGGAGACCGGAGAACGGAACGGCGAAGAGCGCGACGACGAGCGCCCAGTGCGGCACCTCCGGAATGAACCTCGACACGAGAACGCCGGAGAACGCGAGCGAGAGCGCGAGCGCTCCGGCCCCTATCGCGACGGAGAGGCTCAGCAGGTTGCCCGCGAGATCCTCGACGGGCGTCTTCTTCCGCCCGAGATAATACCCCGTAGCCGCGCCGACGCCGAGGTTCGTCGCGTGGAAGACCATGCCCGACACGACGACCGCGAGCGAGAAGAGCCCTCTCCCCGCGGGGCCGAGAGCGCGCGTGAGGATGACGCTCGTCGCGAGACCGACCAGGATGATCGCCGCTCTCGTGGCCAGGGTGATGGATGCGTTTCGAGCGAATGTCATAGTTTTCCTTCCGGGCGCCGCGGCGCAGGGTCATAATACCAGAATCGGCTCCGTATTCGTCACCCGTTTTATCCTTGTTCCGGCGGCCCGGCGCCGTGTATGTTCCATCCCGATACCGTCCGCTGCACGGAGGTGTGTGTGAAAACCAAGTACGCGAATATCGACTGGGCCCGCTACCGGAGGGAGTTCCCCGCGGCGAAGCGCTACGTCTATTTCAACCACGCCGCGGTGAGCCCCCTCTCGACCCGCGTGCTCGAAGCCATGAACGCCGTTTCGAGCGGCTTCCTCGACGAAGGGCGTTCTCTGCGAGGAAGAGGTGTTCGCCCGGATCGAAAGAGCGCGGAAATCGGCGGCGCGGCTCATCGGCGCGCGTGCGGACGAGATCGCCTTCACCAAGAATACGACGCAGGGAGTCCTCCTCGCCGCGGGCGGCATCCGCTGGAAGCGCGGCGACAACGTCGTCATGCCGTCGATCGAGTTCCCCGCGAACGTATTCCCGTGGCTCGGCCTCGAGAAACGGGGCGTGCGGGTCAGATTCGTGAAGCCTTTGGGCGGCAGGATCACGGCGGAGATGCTCGCGCGGCGCGTGCACCGCGCGGACGCGATGCGTGACGGTGAGCTCGGTCCAGTTCTCGAACGGCTATCGCGTCGATCTCGCGAAGCTCGGACGCTTCTGCCGCGAGCGCGGGATATACCTCCACGTCGACGGGATCCAGTCGCTCGGCATGCTCCGCTGCGACGTGCGCGCCGCGGGGATCGACTTCCTCTCGACCGGAGGCCACAAGTGGCTCCTCGGCCCCGTGGGGACGGGATTCTTCTACTGCCGCCGCGAGCTCCTCGACGAGCTCGACGTTTCGAATCCCGGCTGGAGAGGCGTGAAGGACGCGTGGTCGTTCTTCGCCCACGACCCGACGCCCCGTCCGGACGCGGCGAGATTCGAGGAAGGCACGCTCAACCTTTACGGTATCGCGGGGCTCGGCGCCTCGCTCGACCGCTTTCTCGAGATCGGCACGGCGAACGTGGAGCGAAGGATTCTCGGGCTCGTCGATACGCTGGAGGAAGGCCTGCGCTCGCGAGGATATGTGATCTCGAGCCCCCGCGGAGACGGCGAGAGATCGGGAATCCTCTGCTTCCGCCATCCGAAGATCAAGACGGAGACGCTGTACAGGAAGCTCGGCAAAGCTCGCGTCATCGCGAGCCTCCGCACGGGAGCCATCAGGCTCACGCCGCATTTCTATAATACGGAAAGGGAAGTCGCGCGGGTGCTTGAAGTCCTGTAGGCTCGCGGGGCCGAAGAGGCGCTATCTCAGAATCACGATCTTCCTGACCGCCGCGGCCTCGCCGGCGCGGAAGCGCAGGAAGTAGACGCCGCTCGCGAGGCGCCGCCCGCCTTCGTCCCGCCCGTCCCACACGCGCCCATGCTCTCCCGGCCCCCTGCTCGAACGCTCGATGAGCGCGACGCGGCGTCCCGAGACGTCGTAGACGGCGAGCTCGACCACGGCCGGCGCCTCGAGCGAATAAGACAGCACCGTGCCCGCGTTGAAGGGATTGGGATAGTTCTGGTGGAGCGCGAAGACCGGCGGCTCGTCGGGAACGATCCCGGCGAGAATCGAGATCGCGCCGAGAGCGGCCTTCGTGCAGACCTCGAGATACTCGTAGTTCAGCGTGTTCGCCGCGTCGGCGCACGTATGGTAATACGGCGTCCGGTCCTCTCGGGTCCCTCCCTCGATCAGAAGCACGGCGGGGATGCCGACGTCCCAGAACGCTATATGATCGCTCGAGCCCGGCGCCCCCGGCGGGAGGAACGACGTCTCGAGCGGGAGATCGAACGATTCGATCGCCTCGTCGAGCGCGTTCGCGAGAACGCTGTCCGGCGCCGCGCCGGCGCGTACGGCGACGGCCGCCTCCATCGCCTCAGCATTCGGCTCCCAGCCGATCATGTCGAGATTGAGGACCCCCTCGTACACGTACGCCGTGTCGAGCGCCGCCGCATAGACGCGGCTCCCGACAAGACCGAGCTCCTCCCCGTCGAAGAGAACGAACTCGACCGAGCGCTCGAGACGCTCCCCGCGCAGGATGCGCGCGCACTCGAGGACCGCGGCGACCCCCGACGCGTTGTCGTCGGCGCCGGGCCCGCACTCGTACGGCGATGCGGACCTCGAGTCGTAATGCGCGGTGAGAAGGAATCTCCGCTCCGGCTCCTTCTCCCCTTCTCGGCGGAACGAGATATTCTCCCCCCAGACGGTGTCGGCGAACTGAACCGCCGCGCACTCCTTGACGGGAGGATCCCAGGAGATGCGCCGCACGAGATCCCTTCCCGCGAGCCAGTAGGCGCCGTCGCCGGCGGAGGCGACCGACCACACGTCGCGCGCGACGGAGCACTCGGTCCCGAGCCTCCCCCACGTGGCCCCGCCGTCCTCGCTCGTCCATATCTCTCCGCCCGTGCCGGACGCGACGACCCGCAGCGAATCCCCCATGCGGACCGCGGTGAACTCGGTGGCGACGGTGACGGGGGTCCAGGTCGCCCCGGCGTCCTTTGTATAGAACGCCTTTCCGTAGCCGACGATCACCCCGCGATCGCCGTGGAAATCGATCCCGGAGAGCCTTCCGAACATGAGGGAGCGGCTGCTCCACGTCGCGCCGAAATCGGACGTCTCGTAGAGATATCCGGAATCGGTCACGAGCCAGTAGCGCAGAAGGCCGCTCGCCGCGATTCCGTTGAACGCCTCGTATCCGAACGTCGCGGGATCGAGGGCCGACCACCCCTCGCCGCCATCGGCCGTCCTGATGACGGTGCCGTTCGATCCGGCGGCCATGCCGAACTGCTCGTTCGAGAAGGCGACGGTCCCCAGCGTATACATATCCGCCCCCGAAGCCTTGAGGCTCCAGGTCGAGCCGCCGTCCGCGGACGCGTAGAGAGCGCCGTACGCGGAGCCGGCGATCCTGCAGGGGGCCCAGAGCCTCCCCCGCGGGTCGCGCTCGAGATTGTAGATGATCTGGCCGGTGCTCCCGCATCGGACGAACGCCGGCCAGCCGTCCGTCGTCGTCCGATAGATCTTCCCCTGCGTATCCGCCACCCAGAGGGTGTCGCCGGCGATCGAGACGGCGGCCCCCGTGATATCCGGCACGGCAACGTTGAGAACGAATCTCCCGGTCGTCGGCTCGTATCCCGCGTCGCGGATCTCGTCGATCAGATAGCGGCGAACGACGTCCATCCCGGTCGAGAGCGCGTACCTCGTCGCGATCCGTGTCCTGTCGGAGCCCGAGAATATCGAATCCGCTCCGCTCAGCTCGCGCACGACCCGTTCGAGCCTGAATTCCGCCACTTTGTCGACGATCGTAAACGTGGGGGGCGGGGGAACGGAATCGGAGGCGTTCGTATCGAGCGGGCAAAGCGCGGCCGGGAGAATGGCGGCCGCCAAAAAAAGAATGACGCCTGCTCCTGCGATGCGGTTTATGCGGCGGTGCACCAGAATATTCCTTCCCAAATCGCCTGTTACTCTTTATTATAGCTGTTCAACAATCGACGAGCAATAGACGCGCACGTTTCTCCCCCCACGGAGGTAGGAGAGCTTGCTACCCTATAAGGACCATTTTGGCGTCGACGAGGAGACGATGCGGAAGATCTTCTCCCTCGCCCTCTCGCGAGGCGGTTCCTTCTGCGACCTTTTCTTCGAGCACACGATGCTCAACCAGATCACGATGGAGGAAGGGATCGTCAAGCAGGGCGAGCTCGCGATCGCGCACGGCATGGGAATCAGGGTCGTGAAGGGTGAAGGGACGGGATATGCCTACACGGAAGATGCTTCGTTCGAGAAGATGAAGGAAGCCGCCCTTACGGCGGCGGCGATCTCCGAGGGAAAGGCGGACGTCGGCCCCGTCGCGCTCGCGGGCGTCCCCTTCGTGAACCGGTACCCGATCGAAGACCCGACGACGGGAACCCCCCTGAAAAGCAAGATCGCGTGGATCGAGGAGGCGGAGCGCGCCGCCCGCGAGTTCGACCCGCGCATCGTCAAGGTGAGCGTCTCGATCGCGGACGATCTGAGCGCGGTGCAGATCGCGACATCGAACGGGAGAATAATGCGCGACATGCGCCCCATGCTGCGATTCGTCGTGAACGTCGTCTCCGAGCAGAACGGCAGCCGCCAGGTCGGCACCTCGAGCGGCGGCGGCAGAATCGGGAACGAGTACTTCACGACCCGAATGTCGCCGGCCGAGCACGGCCGCGAGGCCGCGCGCCAGGCGATCCTTCTCCTCGGGGCGGTCGACGCTCCCGCGGGACCCATGGAGCTCATCCTCTCTCACGCCGAATCGGGCGTTCTCCTGCACGAAACGGTCGGGCACCCGCTCGAAGCCGATTTCATCCGGAAGGGCACGTCGGCCTATACGAACCGCATCGGCCACAAGGTCGCGAGCGACCTCGTGACCGTCATCGACAACGGCACGATCCCGAACGACCGCGGCTCGATCAATTTCGACGACGAGGGGACCGTGACCTCTTCCACCGTGCTCATCGAGAAGGGGATTCTGCGCGGTTTCATGCACGATCGAATCAGCGCCGAGCTGTTCGGCGTGCCCCCGACGGGGAACGGCCGCCGCGAATCGTACAAGCACCCGCCCGCGCCGCGCATGACGGTGACCTACCTCGCGAACGGCGAGAGCGATCCGGAGGAGATCCTTCGCTCGACGCGCCGGGGCATTTTCTGCAAATCGTTCCGCGGCGGCGAGGTGGATATTTCCAACGGCGATTTCGTGTTCGTTCCGGTGGAGGCATACCTGGTCGAGAACGGCCGTATCGCCGCGCCGGTCAAGAACCTCACGATCATCGGGAACGGCCCCGACGTCCTCTCGAAGGTGACGATGGTCGGGAACGACCTCCGGATCTCGGACGGCCGCTGGACCTGCGGCAAGGGGCAGCACGTGCCCGTCGGCGTCGGCCTGCCGACGATCAAGATTTCGGAAATCACCGTCGGCGGGAGCGAGATCGGCTCTTGAAAAGGAGAGACTTGGCCGTGACCAGCGACGAAATGAAGCGATTCGCCGAGCGCACCGTGCGGCGCGCCCTCGCGGCCGGAGCGGAGACCTCCGAGGTCAGCGTTCTCGAGAGAATGGAATTCTCGGTCGAGGTCCGCAAGGGCGCGATCGAGAAGCTCATGGAATCGGTCTCGAGCTCGATCGACATCGAGCTCTCGATCGACCGGCGAAAGGCGCTCGTCTCGTCGACCGATCTCTCCGAGGATAGCGTCGGGGCGCTCATCGCGGCGGGGGTCGAGCTCGCCCGGATCATGGACCGCGACGAGTTCTTCGGCCTCCCCGACGCGCGCGAGCTCGGCGCGGCGGAGGGGGACCTCGATCTCTTCGATCCCGAACCCAACACTATTCCGACCGAGCGGAAGATCGCTCTCGCCCTCGATCTCGAGCGGAACGCCCTGAGCCTGGACCGGAGAATAATCCCCGACGGAAGCTCGTTCTCGAACAGCGAGAAGACGGTCTCGTTCGCGAACTCGCTCGGCTTCTGCGACGCGTACCGGCGGACGTTCAATACACTCGCCCTCTCCTGCGCCGTCGAAGACAAGCCCGAGAACGGGCTGAACATCGGAAAACGCCAATCGTCATACTGGTATTCCACCGCGATCCGCGCGCGCGATCTCGAGCGCGCCGAGGAAATAGCGTCCCGGGCGGTATCGCGCACGCTCCGTAAAATCGGGGCGCGAAAACCGAAAACGTGCGAGGTGCCGGTCGTGCTCGATCCCGAAACCACCCGCGACTTCCTCGGGTCGATCGCCGGCGCTCTCGGCGGGGGAAGCATCTACCGGAAATCCTCCTTCCTCGTCGATCGCATGGGAGAGCGCATCGGCTCTTCCCTCGTCACCGTCGTCGACGACGCCCTCATGCCGGGGAAGCTCGGATCCCGTCCCTTCGATTTCGAGGGAGTGCGTTCGAGACGTAACGTCCCCATCGAAAGCGGAATTCTCAAGAGCTACCTGCTCGACAGCTACCAGGGAAGGAAGCTCGGATTCAAAACGACGGGAAACGCGGGGGGAATCTCGAATCTCTATCTCGAGCCGGGAGCCTCGACGCCGCGGGAGATACTCTCGAGCGTGAGCCAGGGGCTCTACCTCACCGCGCTCTCGGGTCCGGGTGCGAACTGGATGACGGGGGATTTCTCGCAGGGCGCCCAGGGATTCTGGATCGAGAACGGCGAGCTGTCCTATCCGGTCGACGAGTTCACGATCGCGAGCTCGTTCCCCGCGATGCTCTCCGGCATCGTCCTGGTCGGAAACGACATGGACTGGAGAGGCGCGATCGCCGCCCCCACCATAAAAATAGAGAGAATGACTCTCAGCGGAACCTGAGCCATTCTCTTACCGATAGATCGCCTTCACCGCGCCCCAGCTCGATTCCTCGGTCCCGAGGACCCCGCCGCACTCCGGGCCGAAGATCGGAACCGGGTTGGTGCACAGCAGGCCGACCGATTCGAATCTCGACGCGCGAAGCAGCGCCTGGTAGGCAACGCCGTCGTTCCGGATTACGAAGCGCCCGCTGTTGCTGATGCCGGGGGTCGTGCAGTAGAAAATCCGGAAGGTGCAGATCGCGTTCTTCGGAAAAAAGTAGTCGAACTTATAGACGCCGGGCGAAACGTAGACCGCGACGAGATCGGTATTGCCCGAGGTCCAGCTGTTCACTCTCACGTTGAGCGTGGGGGCTGTGCCGCCGCCGGCGCATTCCGTCACGTTCGAGATCGTGAGGGTGTACATATGGCCGGGTTCGAGGTCCCAAACCTGTTCGTACGAGCCGGTCGGTCCGGACTTGCAGCCGCCCGAGGTCCGCACGTCAATCAGCCGCCCCCCCCCCGAGCGGGCATGCGTATGCGATGGTCGGCAAGATGAGAAGAATCGATATGGCCGCGGCGAAAGCGGCTAGGCGTAAAATTTTCATACTACCCCTCCCAAATAAGCATGCTTCCATTCTCCCCCACGGGAGCAATTCGACAGGATAAGTATACCTCAAACTGCCCTAGATTACAAGCATTATCACCGTTTTCCGCGCGCGGAATATGGCATGCCAACGCATGGTCCGAGGAGGGAGAAGCTCGGTTCAAACGCGCGCGGAATCTGCACCTAGCGGTACAGTTCCTTTATACCGCCCCACGTCGTCTCGCGCGTCGGGATCGTAAGATCGTGCGAAAACGCCGTGAAGCATTCGCCGCCGTCGCGTTTGTGGTCGTGATCGGCGTCCGCGAACGCCCAGATACGGACACCGTAGCATCCGCGCCAATCGACCCAGATCGTTTTCGTGTCCGAATAGTGGCTCCCGGACAGTGTCGAAACGACGAGGTCGCCGGCGTGATAGATCCCTCCCGTAACGGGCATCCCATCGACGGAGAGCGTCGGGACGCAGCCCGAGGGAACGACCTTGTCGAAGATCACGAGAACGTCCGGATAGGTCGTCGGCACGTTCGAGAAGCCGTCGATGATGAGAGAAAATGCCGTGCCGCCGAAGATATATCCCTCGTTCCCGTCGTACGTGGCGACGAAACCGGTGATATGCGGCGCCTGGTAAATGCTCAGGTCGATCTCGCCGGAGCCGGTTTCGAGCAGCACGAGCCCTCCCCGGTCGTACTGGGGATCGTAGAGAGGATCCCCGGGCCCGACGGTAAAGTATTCGCTCGGGTCATACTGATAGATGCACGGCGCGTCGGGATAGACGACGAGACACGGATCCGCCATGAGCCCGTTGCTCATGGCGAGAAGAACCAGGCCTGCGAGAGCCCCTATTTGCAATGCTTTCATTGCATTCCCCTCCTGGATAATAAGTTGTGAGGATTTCCCCTCCGCTTAACATATGAGAATTATTCTTAATTCCCGTGAAGATTATACCACAGCAATCGGAATTTTTCAACGATTATCTACCGCTCCAATCCCTTGCCGCGCTATCATGTAATCGTTCGCGAACGGGAGAACGTCGTGATGATAAAATCGCTTGTTTCAATCCTCGCGGCTCTGACGCTTGCCGCATCTCCCCGCGCCGTTCCCGCCGGGGGAGCAGATGCCCGGGAGCTTCTCGCAAAGCACCTCGAGGCGCTCGGCGGAGCCCGGACGGTCCGCGAGATCGCCTCACTCGTTTCGTCGGCGGAAATCGAGATCATGGGGACCGGGCTCAAAGGCACCGTGCGGTCATGGAGCCTCCGGCCGTGTCTCTCGTATAGCGAGATAGCGCTCGGTTTCTTCAAGATCCGCGAGGGATCTGACGGCGAGCGCTCATGGATGATCGATCCGAACGGCAAGCTTCAAATCAGAAGGGATCGCTCGTCCCGGGAGTACGAGAAGACGACGTGCCTCCTCGACAGCAGGGACTATCTTTTCGAAGGAACCGGCTTCACGCTCGATGCGGCCGGAAGGGACACGGTGAACGGCTCTCCATGCGAGGTTCTCGCGCTCACGGTCGACGGTGGCGCGAGCGCACGGCTCTTCCTCGACGATTCGACGTATCTCCTCGAGCGGCTGGAGATCGAGGCAAGCGAGGGAAGCACCGTTCAGACATTCGGGGATTACCGCAGCGTGGGCGGAGCCATGTTCCCGTTCTTCGTGAGAACGGAGATGCCGGCGCTCGGCCAGCGAATCGAGATGCGGTACCGCTCGATCGAGGCGAACGAGAGCGTGGACCCCGTGATCTTCCTGCCGCCGGCGGCCGGCGCGAAGGACTACCGGTTCACGCGCGGCGGTGCGGCGGAGGAGCTTCCCTTCGAGTATCGATCGCGGCACATCTACCTTCCCGCGCGCGTCGCGGGCCGCGACGGAGAGCTCTATTTTCTTCTCGACTCGGGCGCGAGCATGACCGTTATCGACTCGATCGTGGCCGCGGAGATGGGGCTTCCCCTCGGCGGCACGATCCCGGGGGCCGGGGCCGGCGGGATGGCCGATTTCCGCATGACCCGCGTGCCGGGGCTCTCGATCGGGGGAATCGAGCTCTCCGAGCAGGTCGCCATCACCTTCCCCATCTCGAACCTTTTGAGAAAGTTCGAGGAGATCGAGATCGGCGGCGTGCTCGGCTACGACTTCCTGAGCCGTTTCGTCACGCGGATAGACTTCGATCGCTCGATCATCACTTTCGTCGAGCCCGACTCTTCTCGCCGCGCGAGGCGGCGAGCGGGCCGTCGAGGCCCCCCTCGTTCATAACATCTTCACCCTCCCCGCCTCGCTCGACACGGCGAAGGCCGTTTTCTACCTCGACACGGGGGCGAACAGCTCGCTCCTCCACGCGGGCTTCGCCGGAAGGACGGGGATCGCGGACGGCCGGCGGACGCTCCCCATGGCGATCCGCGGCGCCGGAGGAGAAGAAACGGCGTCCCTGTGCAGATTCGATTCCCTGAGCCTGGGGGGATTCACGATCGCGGGACCCGTTCTCGCGATCGCGCGGAGCATGAAGGGGATCGGCGTTCTCGAGAACGTGGACGGGATCGTCGGAAACGACATCCTCGAGCGCTTCACGGTGACGCTCGACTACGGAACGCAGCGCGTGCTCCTCGAAAAAAGCGCGCGCTTCGAGGGGACGTTCTACCCGGATCGCTCGGGGCTCCAGCTCGCGCGGAAAGAGAACGGGAGCGTCGTCGTCGTCGCGACGATTCCCGATTCGCCGGCCGCGAGGGCCGGGTTCAGGCCCGGAGACGTCATCACGCGGATCGCCCGCGCGCGGCGCGCGATCAGGTTCAACGGCGTGCGCGAGATCATGGCGCTTTTCGAGGCGAGGGAAGGCACGAAGTACCGGATCGATATCTCGCGAAGCGGGAAGAGATATCTGCTTTCGTTGACGCTCCAATCGTACATCTAGGAAAGGAGGCGCCGTTGAGCGCACGGGTAAAATTCATCGGCGGAGCGAGAACGGTCACGGGGTCCATGCATACGATCGAGCTCGGCCGCTCCAGAATTCTCATCGATTGCGGGCTGTTCCAGGGAAGGCGCGACGAATCGTTCGAGAAGAACTCCAGCTTCCCCTTCGATCCGCGCGAGCTCCGCGCATGCGTCCTCTCCCACGCGCATATCGACCACAGCGGCAATATACCGAGCCTCGTGAAGCGGGGCTTTCGCGGGAAGATCTACGCGACCGAGGCGACCCGCGACCTCTGCGGGGAGATGCTTCCCGACAGCGGGCATATCCAGGAAGAGGACATCAGATTCGTCAACAAGATCCGTCGCAAGAAGCGGCTTCCGCCCCGCTCCCCGCTCTACACCCGCAAGGACGCCGAGGAGTCGCTCGGACGTTTTCGCGGCTACCGGTACCACGTGCCGGTCGAAGTCGCGGACGGCGTATCGGTGACCTTCTACGACGCCGGGCACGTGCTCGGATCGGCGACGCCGCTCTTCGAGCTGCGGGAGAACGGCTCCGCGACGCGGCTCGCCTACGCGGTCGATCTCGGCAGGAAGCACATGCCGATCCTCAGGGATCCCGAGACGCCGCCCGACGTCGATTACCTGATCGTCGAGAGCACGTACGGCGGGCGGGCTCACGCGTCGATCGACGAGGCCGCCGAAATGCTCGCGCGAACGGTCCGGGCGACCGTCGAGCGCGGAGGGAAGATCATCGTTCCCTCGTTCGCGCTCGAGCGGACGCAGGAGGTCGTCTACTTCCTGAGCATGCTCATCGAGCAGAACCGCATTCCCGGAGATCCCCATATTCGTCGACAGTCCCCTCGCCGTCGACATCACCGAGGTGTTCAGGCGTCACGAGGAGTGCTTCGACGAGGAGATGCTCCGGCGCATCCGCGCGAACGACGACCCGTTCGGCACGAAGCGGATCAAGTACATCACCGACGTCGTCGACTCGAAGAAGCTCAACGGAGACCCGAGGCCGATGATCATCATCTCGGCGTCGGGGATGTGCGAAGCGGGGCGCATCCTCCACCATCTGCGCAACAACATCCAGAATCCGGCCAACACGATCCTCATCGTGGGGTACGTCGCGAAGAACACCCTCGGGCGAAGGATCGTCGAGCGCGAGCCGGTCGTGAGGATATTCGGGGAGGAGCACCCGCTCAGGGCGCGAGGTCGTCGTCATGAACGCCTTCAGCGCGCACGCGGATCAGACGGGATCTGGTCGATTACGTCGCGCCGCTCAAGGGCCGTCTGAAAAAGATCTTCATCGTTCACGGTGAGGAAGACCAGTCGGAGAAGCTCTCCGCGCTTCTCGCCGCGAAGGGCTTTCCCGTTCACATCCCGTTTCCGGAGGAGGAGTTTGAGCTCGCCTGACGTCTGGAACGTCGCTCCCGCGGAAGGGATCGAGATACAGAAGAGACTCCGAGCGCTCGTGAGGCGCTCGTGGGACGGCCGCGCGATCAGGGCTCGTCGCGGGAGCCGACGTGCATTTCCCCTCGAAGGGCACGGCGCGGGGAGCTCTCGTCATCCTCGCATACCCCGGCTTCGAGATCGTCGATTCGAGCGTCTTCGAGGGGCCCTGCGCGTTTCCGTACGTCCCCGGGCTCCTTTCGTTCCGGGAGATTCCCGCCCTCCTCGAGGCGTGGCGGGGGCTCCGCACGATCCCCGACTGCATTCTCTGCGACGGTCAGGGAATCGCGCATCCCCGCGGGCTCGGGCTCGCGAGCCACCTCGGGCTCGCTCCTCGGAATTCCCACGATCGGCTGCGCCAAATCCCCCCTCTTCGGCCGGTTCGAGGAACCGGGACCGGATCGCGGCGACGAAGCTCCCATCGCGAATCCGAAGGGCAGGACGATCGGCTCGGTGCTCAGAACCCGCGACCGCACGAGACCGGTCTACGTATCGGTGGGGCACCTCGTGAGCCTGAGAAAAGCGGTTTCGATCGTCCTCTCGTGCACCGGGCGCTACAGAATTCCCGAGCCGCTCAGGGCGGCGCATCGCCTCGCGGGCACGGGCCGAATCTGATGCTCGCGGACACTTGTCAACATATAGGTAATTCACCCTATAATTGCAAAACGACCCACCCGCGCATTGTGTAATTCATTATATAACAAATAGTTATAAAGTAGTAGAATGGGCCGCTTATATTGAAAATAATTATTGACTAACAA
The DNA here is from genome assembly GCA_963846325.1 of uncultured bacterium. Classification (GTDB taxonomy): domain Bacteria; phylum Krumholzibacteriota; class Krumholzibacteriia; order Krumholzibacteriales; family Krumholzibacteriaceae; genus SSS58A. Next base: position 209,911 of record CAWJVO010000012.1, on the reverse strand, counting down.
TGGTTTTGTGCTATATTCAGGTAGGTCTCACAAAAAAAAGAGACCGGGAGAGACAAAAAGGGGTTCCCGTCAGGACATGCAGCACAGCACCTTGGCCACAGCTTCAAGACGGGAACCCCGAATTATTTCCCTCAGATCCTCTTCAGCACTTCCGCGATCACTTCATCGATATCTTCCACCGCGCCGACGAGCCGCGCGCGTATTCTCCCCTCTCCGTCCACGACGAAGGTCGTCGGCGTTCCCGGAATCTGCAGAACCTCTCGCGCGAGACGGCGGTCGTCGAGCAGGATCGGGAAGGTCGTCTTCTTATCCCGCACGACGTCGCGCATCTTGGCGAGCAGGCCCTTGACCTCGAGACCGAAGAACCTGAAACCGAGCTCCTTTTCCCGCAGGAAGAGGCGCTCGAGTTGCGGAAACTCCGCAACGCAGGGCATTCAGGTGGGGCTCAGGGCGTAGAGCACGATCTTCGCGCCCTTGTGCTTCGATAGATCGTACGGCCTTCCGTCGAGATCGACGAACGTCCCTTCCGGCATCGGGCCCTCGTCGCCGATTCGGCGCGCCATGATCGTCTCGTCGAGATCCTTCGCGCCGGGATTGACGAGCGCGTAGAGGCTGTCGAGCTTCACCTGGGCTCTCGCGCCCGGCATATGCGCGGCGCACGCGATATACGCGTCGAGGGCCTCCGCGCGCTTTCCTTCCTCCCAGAGTATTTTCCCCATGAGCATGTTCGGCCTCGGGATTGCCGGCGGCCGTCGCGAGATACGCTTTCGCCTCGTCCCTCTTCCCCTGCTCCTCGAGCACGGAGGCCGCCATCGCGATCGCCTGCGCCTTCTCGTACCGTCCGGTCGAGAAATCGGCCGATCTGAGGAAGCACTTCACGGCGAGATCCCGATCGGCCTTCGGATCCATGAGGTAGTATCCCATGATCAGGAAAAGCCGCGGGGAGCGCTCGGTCGCAAAGAGGCTGTCGGCGAACGCCGACGCGGCGGATCTTGTCCTTTTCCATGAGATAGATGAATCTTGCCGAGAAGCAGCTCGCCCCGCGCGACGAAATCCCTCTCCTCGGCCAGCGCCTCGGCGAGGCGCGCCTCCATCCCGGCCTCATCCTTCATCTCCGTCCCGAGCGTTTCGAGCATCCGGCTGTACGCGACGAACCGGTAGGGATGATCCGGGTGGTTGCCTATGAAGATCGAAAGGCGTTCGACCCTTTCGGACGGATCCTTCACGGCCGAAGCCGCTTCGAGCTCCTCGAGAATGAAGAGCGCGGAAGTCCCCTCGCGCCTCGCGCAGCCTCCCGCGAGAAGCGCCAGGACGGCGAGCGCGAGCGCGAGCCGCATGAGCGATCGAGCCATGGATCCTCCTTTTACGTTCCGGCGCGTTTCCGTGCGATCGATTCCCGCACGAGAGAGACGATCTCGTCCGCGCGCGCCTGCCAGCTCCGTTTCCGCGCGAACTCGAGGAGCTTCTCCCCGTTCGCGCCCGAGGCGAGCGCGAGCCTGATCCCTTCGATGAACTCGGCGTGCGACCCGGCGAGATGGATCATGCCCCGGAGAGGCTCGAGATCCTCGGAATGCTTCATCGTGACGATCGGCCGGCCGCACGCGGCGTATTCGTAGAGCTTGTTCGGATCGGCCGATCGCATGAGCTCGTTCATCTTGAGGGGAATGACGCAGACGTCCATCGCCGCGATGTAGCTCCCGAGCTTCTCGTAGGGCTTCGCCCCGAGATGGAACACGTTGCCGCGGCGCGACGCGACCGCGGCGAGCTCCGCGGCCTGCGGGCCGAACACGGGCCCCACCATGACGATCGAGGCGCGCGGGAACGATTCGGCTATGGCGTCGAGCAGCTCGAAATCGAACCACTGCGCCACCGCCCCCGAATAGCCGATGACGGGGCGGGGGATCGCTTTCATGTCGTCGGGAACGCCCGATTCGGCGGCCGCGCGGAACAGGTCGTAATCGACGCCGTTCCCCACGAGGCGCACGTCCCGGACCCCCGCCTCGCCGAGAAGCTCGGCGAGCCTCGTGCTGACCGCGATCGCGAAATCGGCCGACCGCGCGAGGGCGAGGAAGTACTTCCGCGCCCACGGCGGCGTATGGGGAAACGCGAGATGATCGTCGTTGCAGTCGTAGAAGAGGAGCGAGCGCGAGAGAAACGGCAGGACCGCCGCGTAGTAGATATTGGACACGTAAAAGACACGGTTGCGTCCCGCGAAGCCGGTCGCGAGGAAGATCGCGGAGAGCCACAGGAGAATGACGGCGTTCCAGACGAAGCGCACGGGAGGCAGCGCCAGCAGGGCTTGAAGCCATCGCTGGGGCACGTTCTTGAATATCGGGACGCAGACGTGGACGACGCGGCCGTCGCGCATAGGGCGGAAATTGTTCGGCTTCCCCCTCACGACGCTCGAGAGAAAGAGTATCTCCCAGTCGGCCGGAAAGCGCGAGAGCACCTGCTGCTTGCGCGTCCGCACGTAGCGCCACTGGATCTCCGAGAAGCAGACGACCTTCATGCGCGGACTACCTTCATGCGCTGACAATCTTCATGCGCGGCGCTCCATGAATTCGCGCACGCTCGAGACGACGTATTCCTTCTCGGCGGCCCCGAGCTCGGGGTACACGGGGAGGGCGAGCGTTTCGCGCGCCGCCCGCTCCGATTCGGGGAAATCCCCCGGCTTTCCGCCGAGGAAGGCGAAGCATTTCTGCAGATGGAGCGGAACGGGATAATAGATGTCGCAGCCGACGCCCCGATTCCGGAGATGCTCGCGCAGGGCGTCGCGCTCCTTCACCCTGATCACGTACTGGTTGTACACGCTCTCGTTGTGGGGCTCCACGAACGGGACCGTCACGCCCGCGATCTTCGAGAGCTCGCGGTCGTAATAGGCCGCGTTCTTCCTGCGCCCTTCGTGCCACGCATCGACGTGCTTCAGCTTCACGAGAAGCACGGCGGCCTGCAGCGCGTCGAGGCGGCTGCAGATCCCGACGACGTCGTGATAGTACTTCTCGCGCCCTCCGTGGACCCTGAGCATCCGCGCCGTGTCCGCGAGCGAATGATCGTTCGTCACGATCATCCCGCCGTCGCCGAAGCCGCCGAGATTCTTCGAGGGAAAGAAGGAAAGGCAGCCCGCCGCGCCGATCGAGCCCGCCCGCTTCCCCTTGTGCCGCGCGCCGATCGATTGGCATGCGTCCTCGATGACCGGAATTCCCGAGCGTCCGGCCGCTTCCGAGATCGCGTCCATCCCGGCGATCTGCCCGTAGAGATGCACGACGAGGATCGCCTTCGTCGCGCGCGTGACGCGCTTCGCCGCGGCCTCGGGATCGATGTTGTACGTCCGGGGATCGATATCGGCGAACACGGGCTTCGCGCCGAGGCGCGTGATGGAGCTCACCGTCGAGAAGAAGGTGTACGGCGTCGTGACGACCTCGTCCCCCTCCTTCACGCCGAGCGCCATGAGCGACAGCAGGAGCGCGTCCGTGCCCGACGCGACGCCGACGGCGTGCTTCACCCCGCAGTACCGGGCGATCGCCTCCTCGATCTCCTCGACCTTCCTGCCGAGAATGAACTGCTGCGTCGAGAGAACCTCGTCGATCGCCGCGCGTATCTCATCCTTGATTTCCACGTACTGGGGAACGAGATCGAGCAGCTTGACCGTCATCGTTTGCCTGTTGGACGCCATATCCGTTCCTCAAGCCTTTCTCATCGTCGCGATTCTCCGGTAGAGCTCGATAATTTCGGGATCGACCGGGGCCGCCCCCGATTGCGCGCCCGCCGCGTCCGGCACCACGGATATCTTCTCCTCGCCGACGCCGAGATCCACGAGCCGGTCGCGCGATTCCCCGGTCGCGACGACGATCGCGTCGACGTCGCGGAGCGCCGCGCGCTCGTAATTCGCCCACCGGCCGTGCCGGTAGATCGTCGCCTTCCCCAGCCGGTTCGTGTGCCGGGCCTGGAGCCCCGCCGGATAGTCTTCGTGGAGGTCCGCGACGACGGGAAGCCCCATCCGCCTTCCCGCGAGGACGGCTTCCCTGAGAAGGGGAAGATCGTTCACGTGAAGAACGTCGATGCCGTGCTCGCGGACGAAACGATCGATCGCCTTCGCCCAGACCGGATCGCGGAAGGTGAAACCGAACGTGCAGCGGTGCGCCATCTCCCGCAGCGCCCCCCTCCGGACGCCTCTCACCACCTGCAGTCCGTTCATCGCCTCCTCGCGCGCCTCGCCCGGCCTTCCCTCTATGAGGAAAAACACCTTGTGCCCGGCCGTCATCAGGGTGCGCGCCTCGCCCTGCACGCGCGCGTTGGGCGGCGGGATCTTCCATTTCATCATCATGCCGATTCTCATGCGGAGCTCTCCGTGATTTCGATCGAGTATAGTCTTCGGGGCGCGGACGGTAAAGGGTAAGTTGCCCTGACGCGGCGGCATTCGCAGAGAAATGTCTGTCCCCCGGGCCGCCGGACTGTTATATCTTGAGGCATGATAGCGGAAATCAAAAAAATCGTGCACGGCGGATACGGGCTCGCCTTCGTCGAGGGCAAGACCGTGTTCGTTCCGTACACGGCGCCCGGGGACACGGTCGAGTTCGTTGCCGCGCGCGAGAAGAAGAACCTGATCTTCGGCCGAATCGAGCGAATCGTCACGCCTTCCTCCATGCGGCGCGAGGCCGAATGCCCGATCTTCGGCGTCTGCGGCGGCTGCCACCTGCAGCACCTCTGCTACGAGGACGAGATCAAGGTCAAACGCGAGAGCATCCTCGAGGACCTCGATCGCATCGGCAAGACAAAGACCGATTTCAAGCGCGTCATTCCGTGCCCCGAGCGCTACGGATACCGGAACCACGCCATTTTCAAGGTCGACGCCGAAAGGCGTCCCGGGTTTCCTCATGAGGGAATCGGACACCCTCGTTCCCTTCCCGCCGCAGGGATGTCTTCTGCTGCCCGAGGAAATGCGGAAGGAGATCGCCGCGATCCCGCCCGAGGCGTTCGAGCCGCTCACCGAGGTCCGCGTGAGGATGGACAAGTTCGGCGCGGTGCATTTCTGGGGGCTTCTCGACCGCCCGGGACCTCCCGAGGTGCTCATGGAGGCGGGCGGGCTCATGTTCCCCGTGAACCACGACTCGTTCTTCCAGGTCAACCGCTTCCTCGGGACGCCTCTCGCCGATCTCGTCGTCTCGATGCCCGGCGCCGTGCGCAGAAAGCTCCTCGACCTCTACTGCGGCGGGGGATTCTTCACGCTCCCGCTCGCGAAGATGGCGATCGAGGCGTTCGGCATCGAGCAGGATCAGGCCGCGGCGCGAAACGCCACGGCGGCCGCGCGGCTCAACGGTGTCGCGAACGCGAAATTCCGTCGCGGCGACGCGGAGAAGGAGATCGGGAGGCTCGGCGGATACGACCTCGTCATGGTGGACCCGCCGCGTCTGGGGCTTCCGAAAGCGGTGCTTCAGGGAATCATTCGAATCAAGCCGCAGGAGCTCATCTTCGTCTCCTGCGATCCGCCGACCTTCGCGCGGGACGCGAAGGCGCTCATCGAGGCGGGCTATATCCTCTCGGAGATCAACCTCGTCGACCTCTTCCCCGCGACGTACCACGCGGAGACCGTCGCGGTATTCAGAAGAGGCTGACGCTCTCCCGTCGAACATGAAAATCGGCGCTGCGCATCACGCCGGAACAACCGGCTCGGACGCGCGGCGCTTCGATCCCGTCTCCGACCCCGAAGCCTTCAGTCAAGTGTCGAGGAGCGGATTCTCGATCTTCACGTTGAGCCGTTCCTTGTCGTAGAGCTTGTCGACGTCGACGAGGCGCGGCGATTTGCGCACTTCCCTGAGCGGGACGACGACGAGCTTCGACTTCTGCACGGCCACCATGTGTCCGAATTTCCCGTCCTTGACGAGCTCGACGGCGCTGTGGCCAAATCTCCTCCCGATCTGCCGGTCGCGCTGCGACGGCGGCGCGCCCCTCTGGAGGTACGCGAGGGCCGTGTAGCGCGTGTGCTTGAACTCGTGCTCGAGAGGCCCTTGAGGTAGTCCCCCACCCCGCCGAGGCTGTAATGCCCGAACTCGTCGAGCTTGCTGTCGCGCCGCACCGCTTCCTCGCCTTCGATGTGGGCGCCCTCGGCGACGACGATGATCTTGTACCGGTGCTCGAAGCCCAGATTCAGATCGTCGGTCTCCTTCTGCCTCTCTTTCAGCACCGAGATGAGCTTCTGCGACGGAGAACGTATACTCCGGAATCAGGATGACGTCCGCGAACGCCGATTCCCCGCCCCGGAGCGCGAGCCACCCGGCGTGCCGCCCCATGACTTCCAGGAAGAATATCGTTTCGTGCGACTCGGCCGTGTGCGCTACTCGCTCCGCGCTCTCGCAGATGACGTTGAGGGCCGTATCGTAGCCGAGCGTGTATTCGGTGCCCGCGAGATCCCGATCGATCGTCTTCGGGATGCCGACCACCGGCACTCCCCGCTCGGAGAGCACCTCGGCCGCGCCGAGCGTATCCTCGCCGCCGATCGCGATGACCGCGTCGAGCTTGAACTTCTTCATGTTTTCCTTGACGATGTCGGTGCGGTCGTTCTTCGGGCTCACCGGATTCGTCCTGCTGCACTGGATCTTGCTCCCGCCGAGGCGGCTGTACTCGCGGATGATCTCGGGACCGAGCTTCACGACGTGACTGTCGTTCTCTCGTATCGCGAGCGCCTGCCACCCGCGCTTGAGCCCGACCACCTCGAACCCGTCCATGGTCGCCCGTTCGACGATCCCCGCGATCGCGGGATTGAGCCCCGGCGCGTCTCCGCCGCCGGTCAGCACTCCGATCCTCATTTCGATCTCCTTCCCTGCAATTCCGGAGCGTTCATTTCGTTCCGGTCGTTTCGCATTCGCCTTTTTTCTTCATGAACTCTTCGAACGTCATCTGCTGCTTGTAGCATTCCTTCTGCACATACTGCAGAAGCGGCAGAAAAGTCTTCGCGGGCATGAAGCCCGGAGCGATCCACAGGAGCTCGCCGTCCCTGTCGAGATAAGCGAGAGAAGGAAAGCCCTTCACGCCGAACGCGCGGGCGAGCGCCACCGGAGTCATCTGCTGCCCCTTGTAGCTCACCTGCTCGCTCATGCTCTCGGCGTTGATCCGGATCGTGACGAAGTTCTCGGCGAGGTATTTCTTGACCTCGGGATCCGAGAATGTCTCGCGGTCCATAACCTTGCACCAGTGGCACCACGTCGTGTAGAAATCGATGACGACGTGCTTGTTTTCTTTCGCGGCGAGAGCCATCCCCTCGTTGTAGGGAAGCCATTCCCCCGCGCTCGCGGTGGATCCGTCCGAAGAGGTCTTCGCGGGCTCCTTCGACGCTCCTTTGTCTCCGCAGCCCATCGCGATCGCGACGCAGAGCGCCGCGCCCAGCAGGGCATATTTCTTCTTCATGAGCCGACTCCTCCCGGAACCTGATCGGATGCTTCGTATTTCGCTACATAATAAGAAAATGCGCCGCGCCATGCAACGTACTTTATGGGCATAATGCGGGTGGTCGGCTGAGGAAATCCGAAGGTGCAAGTTTCTCAGAATATGGTAGTATTATTTCAAGGGCTGCAGACTTTATGCTGACAATCGAAGGGGCAAAACAGACCACTTGAATGTGGGGATGAAGGCAATGTCTCGGCGAGCACTCACTTTGGGAACTCTCGCTCTTGCGGCGACGCTTTCTTGGGCTCATCCCGGACTCCGCGCCGAGTGGCTCAAGGACGGGGTGCCGCTGTGTTCATCATCGGGGGACCAATGGTGGGAAGATATCACCCCGGATGGAACTGGAGGGGCGTTCTTCGCTTGGTATGAGGTGCGATCAGGCGTAGATTGGGACTTTGACATCTTCGCTCAGCATTTGGATAGGGAAGGCAACATCCTCTGGTGTCAAGAGGGTGTCCCGATTTGCGTGGAGCCCGGCGCTCAGGTGAGCTCAACAATCGTTCAGGACGGTGAGGGCGGAGTCGTTATCTCCTGGCGCGACGAGCGAGATCAGTACTACAGAGTCTATGTCCAACGGCTCGACGGAGAAGGCAATATCCTGTGGGCGCCGAATGGCGTGTCGGTATGCACTAACGCGGCTCCCCAGTATATGCCACGCGTCGTACCGGACGGTCTCGGCAACTTTTACGTCGCTTGGAGGGATCATCGCTGGGGGTATGGGCAGGTGTATTGCCAGAAGCTTGATGGCGACGGCAATCTCCTCTGGGCGCCGGACGGACTGAACGTCTGCCCAACGCTAGGATGGCAGGATTGGCCATATATGATCCCCGATACAAAGGGCGGCGCCATCCTAGCGTGGCACGATGAGCGGTACGGCTTCTTGAGCCACTACATCTACGCTCAGCGTCTCGATGGAGAGGGGAATCTATTGTGGGGTGAAGAAGGGGCGCCTATTTGCCTTTTCGACTACTATAAATGGTCCCTCGATTGCATTGCGGACGGGGAAGGCGGCGGGATTGTCGCGTGGCATGGCAACGGCTATGGGGGAGGCGGAGGCTATGAAGTGTTCGCACAGCGATTCGATTCAACAGGGGCAATTCTATGGCTCGACAGCGGCGTCCCCGTTTGTCAGGCCCCGGGAGATCAGATCAAACCTCACATGGCATCCGACGACGCTGGCGGAGCGATCATCTCATGGCTCGATAACCGAGATGATCGGGATGACATCTACACTCAGAGAGTGACAGCCGACGGAAATGCGAAGTGGCAGACCGATGGGCTGATAATCCATCGGGGGCCCGTATCGAGCGGCTTCGGCTATTCCGTTCCCGGCATCGTACGGGACGGAAAGGGCGGTGCCATCCTCTCGTGGCAGGAGGGCCCGGGTTCCATTGCCCTCTGGGACATTCTCGCTCAGAGGGTGGACGGCGAAGGGAATATCCTCTGGCCCGATAGTGCGGTCTCCGTCTGCAGCGCCCCGGGAGGCCAATACGCGTCCAGCACGAGCGAGGACGGCCAGGGGGGCGCCGTTATCGCGTGGCGGGACATGAGAAACGGCGCCGATCAGAACGGCATGGTCTACGCGGCGCGGATCACGGCAGACGGGCAGACCGTGGCGACCTTGCTCCAGAGCTACAGCGCGGTCGTTACGTCCTCTTCTTGTGCGACCCTCCAATGGATCCTCTCAGAGATCGATCCTGGAGCGGCATTCCACGTGCTGCGGCGCGAGGCGGCGGGAGACGATTACAAAGAGCTCGACTGCTCGGGTTTGGAGAGGCAGGGTCTCTCCTATACGTTCACCGACAGGACCTGCGAACCCGGGATGAGGCTCACGTACCGCGTGGATGTGTCAGACGCTCGGGGGCGCACCGTGCTTTTCGAGAGCCAAGAGATTGCGATTCCGGCTCTTGTTCTTGCTCTCTTCCAGAACTACCCGAATCCCTTCAATCCGATAACGACCATTCGATTCGATTTGCCGGGGAAGGAGCGGGTGAGGCTTGCCATCTATGACTGCGCCGGCCGGGAGATCGTGGCACTCCTCGATGGCGAATGCGAAGCGGGCACGCATGAGGTGTCGTGGGATGGCAGGGACGCGCGGGGCGCTGCTGTGGGCACGGGGATATACTTCTATCGCCTCACGGCGGGCAAACAAGCTCTAACGAAAAAGATGGTGCTTCTAAAATAAGTGCAGGGAAGTCCAATAACGCCCGCAGAAACACGCCATTATTGCGCAACACTCTGATTGCTCCATCTTGAGTTTTCCCCATGCAGCGGCTATAATCCCCGGAAATGCCTCCGATGCGCATGAGCCCGTCGAGCATGCGAGAATTCCAAACGGAAGAAAGGAACGTCATGGAACGCAATTTCAGAATGCTCGCCTTCACATTCATATGCGCCCTCATGATCCTCTCGATCGCGGGCGTCGCGGCCGAAAAACCGGCCGCCGCACCCGACGCAAAAGCGGCGCATATCGACGCATGGCTCATGCTCGGGCCGTTCCCGTCCCCGGCGCCCGCGTTCATCGCCGGGGAGAAACAGAAATTCGGCGCGGCGAAGCTCCTCTCCTACGGAGAGATCCCGCAGTCGGCGATGAAGCCGGTCGAGGGAGCGGCGCAGGCGCTTCTCTTCGGGGCGAAGGCGGCATGGCGGCGCGCCGCGGCCGACACGAACGGCGTGTCGATCCCCGTCGGCGGAGATGAGCCGGCCATCGCCTACCTCGCCGCGTACGTCGAGGTCCCGCGCTGGACCAAGATATCGGTGAAAGCGCGGTCGAGCGATCCGTTCGCGGTCACGATCGACGGCGCCGAGATCGTGAAGAGCGAGAAGGCCGCGGGGCTCGCGGAGAAGAAATCGGGCGAGGCCAAGCTCGAGCGGGGCAAGCACCTCCTCGTCGTCAAAACCGTTCGCATGCCGTCCGACACGTCCGCCGCCGACTGGCGCATCGACGTATCCATTTCGGGCGGCCGGGAAGGAGCGATCGGCGTCTCCCTTTCCCCGAAGCGCGAAATCTCCCTGAACGAGATTCTCTACCACCAGACGATTTCGAGAACCGCCCTGTCGCCGGACGGGAGCCTCGTCGCGATCAACACCGGCAAATACTCGCGCGAGACCGACAAGCGCCAGAGCTGGCTCGAGATCCGACGGATGAAGGACGGCTCGCTCGAGCGCACGATCAGGGACGTCGACCGGATGTCGAACGTTCAGTGGGCTCCCGTCGGGAAGCGGCTCTCGTACGTGATAGCGGGAGACAAGGACACGGGCACGCTGCGCCTCCTCGATCTCGACTCGGGCGAATGCTCCGCCATTCTCGAGAACGTGAACAATCTCGACGACTACCTCTGGGCCCGCGACGGATCCTTCATCGTCTATACGGTCTCGGAGAAGGCCGAGCCCGACAAGCGCGGCCTCAAGCATTTGACGAAGGTGGAAGACCGGCAGCGCGGGGGCGGCGACCGCTCGTATCTCTACGTGACGACCGTTCCCGGCGGAGAGACGCGCCGCCTGACCGCCGGAAAGTACGGCACGGGCATCTACGACGTTCATCCGGACGGGAAGCGCATTCTCATGTCGAGAGGATACGAGGATCTCTCGGAGCGGCCCTACGGCGTCGCCGATCTCTACATCATGAATCTCGAGGATCAGAGCGTCGACTCGCTCCTGAAGGGGCGCTGGCTCGACGACGCCTCCTTCTCCCCCGACGGCACGAAGATTCTCATACGGTCGGGGCCGTCGGCATTCGGGAACATCGGGCTCAAGGTGAGCGAGGGAACGATCCCGAACGATTACGACGGCCAGCTCTACGTGTACGACCTCGCGACGAAGACCGCCGAGCCGCTCACGAGGGATTTCGATCCCGCGGTCACCGACGCCACGTGGTCCACGGTCGACGGAAACATATACGTCGCCGCCGAGGTCGGATCGAAGACCGGCCTCTTCCGCTGCCATCCGAAAAAGAAGACCTTCGAGCGTATCAAGACGGGGTTCGACGTCTCGGAGAGCGGCGACGTCGCCCGCAACAAGCTCGTCGCCGTCGACGTCGGCTCGAGCGCGACCACGCCCGCGCGCCTCTACGCGATCGATCTCGCGAAGGGCACGTCGCGCATGATCTACGACCCCAACGCCGTGACATTCGCCGACATCCGGCTCGAAGGCGTCGAGGACTGGAGCTTCACGAGCGCGGCCGGCAAGATCGATCGACGGCTATTACTACCTCCCGCCCGGCTTCGATCCCGCGAAGAAATACCCGTGCATCGTCTATTACTACGGGGGCACCTCCCCGGTGAACCGCGCGTACGGCGGGCGCTATCCGAAGAACCTCTGGGCCGCCCACGGCTACGTCGTCTACGTCCTCCAGCCGAGCGGCGCGACCGGCTACGGGCAGGAGTTCTCGGCCGCCCACGTGAACGACTGGGGCAAGGTCGTCGCCGGCGAGATCATCGAGGGAGCGAAGAAGTTCGTCGAGGCGCACCCCTTCGTCGACGGTACCAGGCTCGGGTGCATCGGCGCCTCGTACGGCGGCTTCATGACCGAGCTCCTCGTCACGAAGACCGACATGTTCGCCGCGGCGGTCTCGCACGCCGGGATCAGCTCGATCGCGAGCTACTGGGGTGAGGGCTACTGGGGATACGGCTACAACGCCGTCGCCGCCGCGAACAGCTTCCCGTGGAACCGGCGCGACATCTACGTCGATCAGAGCCCGCTCTTCGGCGCCGACAAGATCAAGACGCCGCTCCTCCTCACCCACGGCGGCGCCGACACGAACGTCCCCACGGGAGAGAGCGAGCAGCTGTTCACCGCGCTCAAGCTCCTCGGCAAGAACGTCGAGTATCTCAGGTTCGACGAGCAGGACCACTTCATTCTCGAATACAAGAAGCGCGTCGTCTGGTCGAACTCGATCATCGCGTGGTTCGACCGCTACCTCAAGGACGAGCCCGAATGGTGGAACGATCTCTGGCCGCCGGAGGGCGGAGAGGGCGCGGAGGGCGAAAAGGCCGGAGCGGCGGCCCCGGAGGCGGCGAACGCTCCCGTCGCCGAGCCCGCACACATCGGCGTCAAAGTGGTCGAGAAGCAGGACGGCTCGAAGGTCGTTCTCGGTGACGTCACCCGCAACGAGATCGTCTCGAATCTCGCCGGCTGGGACGCAGAGTATTACACCTATCAGCCGGACGCGGCGAGTCCTCGGCGAGCTCGGCGGCCGCCTCGGAGGGATCGAGATCGTCCTCGTTCTCGGCACCTGGTGCAGCGACTCGCACCAGCAGGTTCCGAGGCTCTGGAAGGTGCTCGATTCGGTGGGATTCTCCTACGACGCCATGAAGACGTTCGCCGTCGAGCGGGCGAAAGCGACGAGCGAGGCGGCGCTCCCGCAGGAGCTCATCGACTGGTCGAAGAACGTGCGGGATTACTACGCGATCAAGGCCGTCGAGAGCGTCATCGTGTATCGCGACGGAGTCGAGCTTGGACGATTCGTCGAAGCCCCGACGAAGTCAATCGAAGCCGACCTGCTGGAGATCCTGAACCGCTAGCGGGCGTCGGGAATGGCGCCGGATATTCCCGCGAACGAGCCCATTGGAGCCCTGCGACTGGGCTCGGAGCGGGAATATCCGGCGCCTGCACTGTCAGCTCTTGATGTTCGGCAGCTGCAGCCCGTAGCCCTTCCTCTTGTCCTCGAGCTTCAGCAAGAAGGCGAATACCAGCGACAGAACGCCGATCGCGGTGAAGATCATCATCGGGATCGTGTAGTTGTAGGACGTCGTCTGCTGCCCGTCCACGACGGCGCTCGACACGACGCAGTACTTGTCGAGCACCCACCCGATCATCGCCGGGACGAACATGAGAGCGATCATGTTCTGGATCCAGAAGACGAGGGCGTACGCGGTGCCGAGCTGTTTCTCCGAGATGATCTTGGCCACCGAGGGCCACATCGCCGAGGGCACCAGCGAGAACGCGATCCCCAGGACGATCATCAGCAGGACGGCGATGAACCAGTGGTTGAGCACGGGAACGGAGAAGAGCAGGTGCACGAGAATGATCAGCAGCGCTCCGACTATCATGATAGTCGCCCCCTTGCCCTTTCGGTCGAAGAGGTTGCCGAAGAAGGGCGTGAGCAGAATGGTGCCGAAGGGGAGCAGCGAAGGGATGAGGCCCGCCAGGTTCTCGCTGACGTGGAACTTGTTGATCATGAGGCTCGTCGCGTATTTCAGGAAGGGGAACACCCCCGAATAGAAGAGGGCGCAGAGTATCGCGAGATACCACCAGGCGCGGTTGGTGACGATGACGAGAATGTCCTTCAGGTGGAACTCTTCCTCGCTCGTTTTTTCGACCGCGCCCCGGGCCGCGGCCAGCGAGGCGTCGAGCTTCTTGTCGGTCAAGGTGTACACGAAGAAGGCGAGCACGCCGATGCAAAGCATGAGAAGGCAGATGAGCAGAGGGGCGCTGACGGTGCCGAAGTGCTTGGCGATGGGCACGGAAGTGGAGAGCGCCAGGGCCGTGCCCATGCGGGCGATCGCGAGCTGGAGTCCCATGCCGAGCGCCAGCTCATGCCCCTTGAACCATTTGACGATGACCTTTGAAGTGGTGATGCCTGCCACCTCGAGCCCGACGCCGAAGACGGCGTACCCGAGGGCCGCCATCCAGACCTGCGCCGGGAAGGTCCAGAAGAGGATATGCCAGGCGTGACCGTCGAGGGCGTGGGTCGTGATCGCCCAGTACTTGATCGCCGCCCCGCCGACCATGACGATGGCGGAGGTCATTCCCGAGAAACGGATGCCTGTCTTGTCGAGGATGATTCCGCCGATAATCAGGAAGAAGAAAAAGACGTTGAACCAGCCATAGGCCCCGGTATACCAGCCGTAATCGGTGCTGCTCCAGCCCAGCTGTCTCTGGAGCATATCCTGGAGGGGCGCCATGAGATCGGCCAGATAGTATCCGGCGAACATGGTGAACGAGACGATCAGAAGGGCCGCCCAACGCGCCTTCTTGGAATCGCTGAGAAGCCGCTGTACTTTTTCGGTCATGGTTTGCTCTCCTTCTCCCTTGAAGAGGTTGCAAACGCGCGAACGGGAACATATTTCCGTCGGGCCGCATGATAGCAAGTCCCCGTTTTTCGCACAATATGTAGATAAAGAATTCTCTGGTTTTCACGGCGCCCCCGGTAGTACAATATCCTCTGCCATGAGAATCGCAGTCGATCTCGTGAAGCGGCGCGCGCTTCCGGGGTAACGCAGCCGCGGATGCGCAGGTTCAGGGGTTCCGATAGAAAAGAGAGGTGTGTGTATCGGTCAGGACTCGGTGTGAACGTCGAATCAATCTCAGGATCAATGGAAAGCACGTGAAAGGATCTTATCGCAATGGCCAAGAAAATATATGTCGGCAACCTGTCGTTCGATACGAATGACGATAAATTGAATCAGATCTTCGCGGCGTTCGGGCACGTGGTCTCGGCAAACGTCATCATGGACCGGCTCACCGGCCGCTCCCGCGGCTTCGGCTTCGTCGAGATGGAAAACAACGCGGAAGCGGACAAGGCCATCGCCGAGCTCAACGGCAAGGACGTCGACGGCCGGGCGCTGAAGGTCAGCGAAGCCCAGCCGCGCGAGGATAAGCCCAGGGGCGGCGGCGGCGGATTCGGCGGCGGCGGCGGTTACGGCGGCGGCGGTGGTGGACGCAGGGGCGGCGGCGGTGGCGGCGGACGCGACCGCTACTAACAAGGAACACGGCACAAGGCCCTGATTCCATACCGGGGGCGCGGCGCACGAGGCGATCGCGCCCCCGGTTTTTTATAAAAGTCCGTCTTCCCCCATGTGCGGCATTGCCTGAAATTTCTTAAAATAATCGAAAAATCCGCTCGCTTTTTGCACGAAACATGCATTATACTTGAAAAGTGGTTAGTTTTCCGAAGGAGCGTTCAGCGTCAGTCAGTAGATCAGAATCCATATCGCCTCGTTGCAAGAGCCCTATCGATGCAGTGCAAACCTCCCCAATCAATCACGGGACAATTCTGAATCGATAATAATCTTGTAAGCATAGTGTGCGGGCGCACCTCGAACCGGGGAAGCCTGAAGCGATCGGGGATTTGAATTCGAAGGAGAGGTGAAGCGTATCGGCCCAGGGAAAGCATAGCATTGCGCAGTAGCATTAATTGTCAGTGTATTCATTCGGTTAGTGAAAGGATCCAGTTACTATGGCTAAGAAGATTTACGTAGGCAACCTGTCGTTCGACACGAACGACGACCAGCTGAATTCGATTTTCGCGCCTTTCGGCGCCGTCACCTCCGCGCGCGTGATCAAGGACAAGTTCACGGATCGCTCGAGGGGCTTCGGTTTCGTCGAGATGGACAACAACGAAGAGGCCGATAAGGCCATCGCGGCTCTCAACGGCAAGGACGTCGACGGTCGGGCGCTGAAGGTCAGCGAAGCCCAGCCGCGCGAGGACAAGCCCAGGGGCGGCGGCGGCGGATTCGGCGGCGGCGGCGGTTACGGCGGCGGCGGCGGCGGACGGCGTGGCGGCGGCGGCGGACGGGACCGCTTCTAATCGCAGGATTGGAAAGCCGGTAGATAAAAAGGGCTCCGGAGCCTAGGCTTCGGAGCCCTTTCTTTAGCAGCCGGGCTTCCGGAGAAGGCAGGTGAAGGTCGCCGTGTCTACGGTGTAGGAGCGGTCGGCGCGATCGAGCAAGAGCGCGAGGAACTGATTCAGCCAGACCGGCATCAGCAGATAGCGCAGCGGCCCCTTGCCGAAACGATTGAGCCAGTAATTGAACCGCAGGGTCGCCGTCGACCAGTAGCCCGTGTCGGGCTCGATGGAGATCGACCTCGAAGCCGGCCTGGGCGGCCAGGTAGCGCAGGCCGTAGCGCGTGTAGCGGTAATAGTCGCGCGGCTGCTCGTGCTCCCCCCACATGAACGGAGTCATCAGCAGCGCCGTGCCGCCGGGCTTCATGACGCGGAACGCCTCGGACAGAAAGAGCCGCGGCTCGGCGACGTGCTCCATGACCTGAAACGAGACGACCGAATCGAAGCTCTCGTCGTCGAACGGAAGAGAGAGCGCGTCGCCGACGACCTCGACATCTTTCAGGCCGTGAGGAGTCGTCGGCCGGTCCAGGCCGACGTACTCCGTGCAGTGCTTCTCGACGATTTCCCGGTACGGCTCTATGCCGCAGCCGATATCGAGCACCCTGCCGCTCAGCCGGGGGGCGTGCATCTTGACGGAGCGGACGCAGTAATGGTGAATCAGCCAGTTGTGGGGCCGGGTGTTCCTGTTTCGCTCAAAGAACATTCTTCTTCACCGTGCGCAGGAAGGCCTCGTTGCGGAGTCTCCACAGGGTCTTTCGCGCCTTGCGAACGACCTTTCCCCCGAAGCCGACCGGCGGAGATTCCGGAGAGTACTCCATCGTCGGCGCGAGCGCCAGATGAACGTACTGGTTCCTCTCCCCCGCGTCGACATAGGCGAAATACCTGGGCTGGAGCGAGGTGATCGCCAGTATCTCGGACAGCCGCAGTGTTTCGTCGACCACCTGCAGGAGCTCGGGCCTCTCGCGCCTGAGATACTCCTGATACTCGGGGCTCGGATATGTGATCAGCACGATTCCCCGAGGCCCCAAAAGCTTCTCGATCCGCGCGAACAGCGCGCGCTGCCGCTCCTTGGGAATATGCTCGAGGACGTCGGGCACGAGTATCGCGTCGAACTCTTCTTGCCGCTCCAGATCGCCCGCGTCTCCCGTCACGTCGAGCGCCCTGAACTCGCATTTGTCGCCGGTCACGTACAGCCGCGCCATTTTCACGGCTGTCTCGCTGATGTCGATCCCCACGAGACGGGACACGCGCTTCTCGAGATGCTTCGAGACGATCCCCGCGCCGCAGCCTATCTCCAGCACGCGCGCGCCCGGCGCGATGAACCGGTCGCAGAGCTTCATGATCGCCCGCTGCCTGAGATTGACGATCCGAAAATCCCTGAGGAAAGTCGATTTCGAAAACTCGTCGTAGTATTCCTTGATCTCGGCTCCCGTTTTCATGCTGCGCCGTCCTGTTTGGGAATCAAGCTCGAATAGATTTTCATTAATTTATCGAACTGCTTCGCGGCGTTGAATTGCTCCGCGACGTGCTCTCGCCCTGCGCGCCCCATCGCTTCCCACGACTCCGGATGCTCGACGAGATGGATCAGCCGCTCCGCGAGCGCGCCGGAGTCCCTCTCCGGCACGAGGAAACCGTTCACGCCGTCCTTCACGATTTCGGGAATGTCGGCGTGCAGCGTCGACACGACGGGGATTCCCATCGCGAGAGCCTCGACGAGGACGAGGGGCGTGCCCTCCGTATCGCCGTCCCCCGCCGTCACGCTCGGCAGGATGACGATATGAGAGCGCTCCATCAGGCCCCGGAACGCCAGAGGGTCGACGTAGCCGAGCAGCTCCACGTGCCGCCCCAGATCGAGATCGCGGATCTGCCGCTCGATCTGCGCCCGGAGCGGCCCGTCTCCGGCGAGAACGAATTTGAACGGCAGCCCCCGCTTCCGGAGAGACGCCATCGCATCGAGCGCGTACGAGATCCCCTTCTTCTCGCGAAACGTCGCCCCCATCAGGATCGTCGCGCTCTCGCGCTCGCGCAGGGCCCGCGCGCGAAACGGAAAATCCCCGACGACGATCCCGACATGAAAGATATGCAGCTTGCCGGTCGGGCAGCCGGCGTCGACGAGGGCCTCGCGCATGCGCGGCCCGAGGGCGAGAAAGCATTCCCCTTCGTCGAACAGCCGCCGATACCGCCCGCGCCATTCGGGCATGCACAGGTATTTCGAGGCGTCGATTCCGAAAAAGCCCGTCACCATCGGGATCCTCAGCTTTCGCTTCAAGGGCAGCATTCTGTAGCCGTCGTAGCCGAGATGAACGTGGAGAAGATCGACGTCGTGATCTCTGGCGGCCTTGCAAAACAGCGGAAAATACCCGAGGGTCTTGTACACGGCCAGATTGTAGAAGCGGCAGGCAGTCGATAGATCCGAGAGCGCATAGAGGTTCTTCAAGGGAAAGTCCCGCAGATTGCTCGTCGTGCGGGCGAGCATGACCGGCTCGTAGCCGCCGGTGGACGGCAGAACGTTATAGAGCCAGTTCAGCGTCGTGGCCAGGTACTTCGATAGATAGTGCGCGCAGATCATGATCGCCTCATGGATTTCGCAAAATTTATGACGTCCGCGTGCCGGCCGAAGATTCCCCGCCAGGTGAAGTGGATGAAAGACTTTATATAGTACGTGGTCAGAGCGGCGCCGACCAGCGAGGTGATGCCTATCACCATCGCGGCGCCGTTCACGCCGAAAGCCTTGATGAAGAACCAGCTGAACACGACGTTGACCGCCACGACGACCCAGGTGATGCGGAAGCTCAGCTTGGGCTTGTCGGCGCCGAGGAGAACGTTGATGCCGACGGTGCCCCACGGAAGGAAGAAGGCGCCGACCAGGAGCCAGCGAAATACCGGCACCGCTTCAGGATATTTGCCCGAATAGAGCAGCGCGACGATCCAGTCGGCGGAGAGCAGCAGAAACACGTTCAGCGGCAGCAGCAGCAGATAGGAGAAATAGATCGACTTCTCATACAGGGCGCGCAGCGAAGCCATCTGGCCCGACGCGCTGAAGCGGGAGGCGAGCGGCAGGATGATCACCTGCGCGGCTTGCGAGAAGGCGTTGTAGAAGCGGTAGATGATCTTCCCCGCGCGGTAGATCCCGACCGGCACCGTCCCCAGGAAGCGCGAGACGAGAATGACGTCGACGAAGCCGTTCAGATAGGCGCCGAAGTTCGCGCCCAGCGAATAGCGGCTGAAACCCAGAAAACGTTTCATGTTCTCGCGGTGCAGACGCCACCGGACCCGTTTCAACACTGGAGAGGTCATGAGAACGCCGACGAGCGAGGCCGCGGCGGCGAGATAAATATTCGCCCGAATGACCTGCATCGCGGACGAGAGCGTACCCCGCGAGCTCCAGATCATCAGCAGCGTCAGGGAGCCGAGAAAATAGACCGCATCGATGACGACCAGGCGCCCCGTCCAGTTCCGCGCCACGCAGATCTGGCCGGAGAGAGTCTTGAAATAGCCCGCCGCGAGCAGAACCGGAACGCTCACGACGATATTCTCCAGCCCGGGAGCATTCAGCCAGCTCGCGAGCGAATCCTTCGCTGCCACGCAGGCGATTCCGCAGCTCGAAAGCACGACGAAGCTCAGGAGGAATCCGTTGGGAATGGCCCATACCGAATCCTTCGTCTCGGCGGTGAACTTGGACATCGGAGTTTGCGCGATCGCGAGATCCAGCATCAGGATGAAGTAATAGACGATCTCGAACTGAGCCAACCAGCCGAACTCCGTCTTGGAGAGAACGCGGGCGACGACGAAGATGTAGCCAAAGCCGTAGATGAGGGGAAGGGCTTTGTCGACGGCAGCCCAGAATGTCTCGGTGAGGTAATCGGAAAACTGCATCGCTCAAGCTGCGGCCGAGCAGCTATCCTACCGTTTCGGAATGAATTATATGGCGGGGCCGACGAGACTCGAACTCGCGACCTCCTGCGTGACAGGCAGGCGTTCTAACCAACTGAACTACGACCCCGCCGAACGGTCTATTTCTGCAATTGCCGGGCCATGGCATCCGGCCCGGCCGGAAAATACGCGCAAAGCAAAAATGGCCGACTATTGCCGCCAGCCCAACAATAAATACCAGAGAAAACGCCTCGTGTCAACCGGTTTCTCGCGCTTCCCCCGGGTTCAGCGCCCGCCGATCGAGCGGCATACCGCGTCCGCCGCGGCGTCGTAGATTCCGAACGTCGTGATCGCCGCCCGGCCCTCCCCGAGGAAGCGCCCGGCATAGGGCCATCCCGCGACGACGACGATTCCCGCCCCCGAGCAGATCTCCCTGACGGCCTCCTCCGAAAGCGGCCTCCGGTTGAGCAGAAACACGGCGTCCGGAGGAGGCGCCGGATCGCCCCGATGAGGAATAGAGCCAGGCCTCGAGACGTGGAGGCGGCGTCCGGAACGCTTCGTACCGCTCGAGGCTGTAGCGCCCGAGCGCGATCGCCGAAGAGGCCTCGTCCCCCTTGGCGCCCTCGGCGGCCTTCAATCCCTGCAGAATGCGCATGATGAAGTTTCTCGTCGGGAAGCGGTCGATCTCCCCTTTTTCGCAGCAGAAGATCGCCGTGAAACCTCCTCCCTGTCCGAAGGAGGGCCGGGCGCCCGCGTATTTGTCGAGGCCCGGCGCGGCCAGAATCGATGCATCGGCGATCTCGCGATAGACGCCCGGATCGCTCGGAAGCTCGAACTCCCGGTCCTTCTCGCCGGCGAGGCCGATGAACCGCTCGATTCGGGCGATCGAATGCTCTCCCGCGCTCGCGAGACCGGCATCCAGGCATTCGCCCGCTTCGGCGGCTTCGCCGAAGGAAAGCGAGATCGTCCGCAACCCCCGCGACCGGTTTCGAAAAGAGGAGAATGTCGTTCCCCGCCGCCAGGGCACGTCCACATATATCGATAAGAGACCCTCCCCCCTTCACTCCCTCCATCTCGAGCGCGTCGGTCATGATGACTCCCTCGAAGCCGAGCTCCCCGCGCAGCAATCTCCCGATGATTTCCGGATCGAGCGACGCGGGAAGGGCGCGGCCGAGGGGCGCTATGTGCCCGATCATCACCGACTCGGCCCCTGCGGCGATGCCGCTCGCGAAGGGAGGGATGTCCCTTTCTCTGAGCTGATCGAGGGTCGCTCCGAGGACCGGCAGCTCCAGGTGGGAATCGACGCGGGAAGGGCCATGGCCGGGGAAATGCTTGAGGCAGGTGAGCGCTCCCTCCCTCCTCGAAGCGGCGACGGCGACCGAGACGAGCGACGAAACGAGCCCCGTCTCCTCGCCGAAGCTCCTCGTCCCGATGACGGGATTCAGAGGATCGGAATTGACGTCGGCGACAGGGCCGAGGAACAAGTTGACGCCGCACGCGCGCATGCGTCTCGCGTTCTCGGCGTACAGGCGCTCGACGAGGTCCGGCCGGCCCGCGCGCGCGGCCGCCATCTGCGTGGGGGGCACCCCTATCGCGCGAGCGAGAACGGATACGACGCCCCCTTCATGATCCGCGGCGACGAGGGGCGCGGTCCCGCGCGAGTCGCGGAAGACGCTCCGTATCTCCTGCACGAGCTCCATGAGCTGTCTCGCGTCGGCGACGTTGCGCTCGAAGAGGATGACGCCGGGAAAGGGGTATTTCGAAAGGAGCGTCCGCTCCGCGCCGGCGAGGCGGGGACCATCGAGCCCGACGATCATATGCGGAGCGAGCATCTGGAGGAAATCCCGGGCCATCGCCTACCTGTAGACGGGCTCTATCGTCGAGCCCGGATAGTAATGAGCGATAATATCCTCGCCGGAGTACCCGAGCTCGGCCATGCGGATGGCGCCCGTCTGGCACATGCCGACGCCGTGCCCGTTCCCTCCGCCGATCATGTCGACGGCCGTCAGGCGGCCCTTCGAAACCGAGACCTCGATCTTGAAAAGGGTGCTCTTGAGTATCGCCTCGGAGGCGGGATCGGGCTTCAACACCCATCGGACCCGGTCCCCCGGAACCTCGAAGCTCTCCTTGTCCGTCACGATCTCGATTCCCGCCGCCCGGCCGTCCGGCGCGACGCCGATCGTCCTGATATCGGCGAGACGCCCGACGCCGCGCGCGGGGACCTTGAGCTCCCGGGGCACGGTTCGCTTGAGGAGCCCGGAGAGCGCCGATCCGCTCCAGTGAACGCGCCATCGAAAGTGCTTCGAGCCGCGGCAGAGGGACTCGCCGGACGTCTCGGGTACGGTGTCCCTTACGCCATGGAGATAGGGATAGGGGGTCTTCCAGGGCCAGGCGATCCGGATGTCCGCCGTATGGCCTCCGCAGCACGAGCAGTAGTACGCCTTGATAGGCTCGCCGAGGAACGTGCAGACGAGCCCGCGCGTCTCGTCGACCGCCCGCGAAGCCGCGTCGTGCTCGGCGCCGGCTCCCGAGTAGACCTGATCCATGACGGTCGCGTCGAGATCGTAGATATCGGCCTTCCTGTCCTCGAGCTTGCCCAGCGCGTAGGTGCGGGACGCGATGGCCTGCGCCCGATATGCCTCGTACTGGTGGGGTTTGAGATACCCGATCTCCGAGGGGAGAACCCCTTTGATATACTCGTCGATATCGAGGATGTTGATCGCGATCAGGCCGCCCTTGAACGGCCTGAAGCGCACGATTCCCCGGTACTGTTTGCCCCCGAGGCAGACGCGCCCTCCCGCTTCGGGCTCGACCGACACCGATCCGGCCGAGATGAGCCGGCGCTTTCCCTCCGCGAGCACCGCCTCCCCCCCCGAGAGCCTGACCGTGAAATCCCCCCCACGCTCCATCGCCGCGAGCGGCTCGGCGCCCGTATCGACGCCGATGCGGAAGGCGGAGGTGATCCGCACGCGCATCGGCTGGCGCGACGAGAGGATGAAGATCCTGACGTGAGGGGCTTCGGAGAGAAAGGCCGCGTGGGGCCGCAGATCCTCGGCGGGGAGCAGCTCGTGCGGCGGCGCGGCCTGCGCCTCGACGGCGGGCTCCTCCCGGGGCGTCCCGGCCTCGACGGGAGGCCTTTCCATTATCACGCGCTTTTCTCCGCACCCCGAAAGGGCGAGCGCACAACAAAAGAACGCCGCGAGAGACCGGCGATCGAACCTGCTCATATGCTCAACCAGGGAAGAAGAACTCTCCGCACAAACACGCCTTTCCGGCCGCGGTCGAGGAGGCGCCCGTGTGCCGTATCGCCCGCAGGCTCTTGCGCCCCTTGCCCTTCGCGCCGGCGATTCCCTCGCACACGCTCACGCCCTCGTGGAAGATCGATTCGTTCGCGAGAAGCGCGACGGCGACCGCCTCCCGGACCTCTTCGTCCAGGCCGAACCGGTTGATCATCTCGCCCACGATACCCTGCAGCAGCGCCTCCTCCATGGCGAGGAATCCGCCCGCCCCGTTCTCCACGCCGATCCTGAAACGGCTCGCCACGACGCGATTGGTCATCTCGCTGAACACGGACGGATCGACCGGAAGGGAGATCTCCCCGATATCCAGGCAGCTGAGCCCGACGCAATCCACTTCCTCCGGTTTCGCGGCGGCGCTGTCGAGCACGTCGTCATACAGCTTCGAGAGATGGTTGA
The DNA here is from genome assembly GCA_963846325.1 of uncultured bacterium. Taxonomy (GTDB): domain Bacteria; phylum Krumholzibacteriota; class Krumholzibacteriia; order Krumholzibacteriales; family Krumholzibacteriaceae; genus SSS58A. The sequence continues at coordinate 186,337 of CAWJVO010000012.1, read as the reverse complement.
GAACGAGGAAATTGATGCCGGCGAGCTCCTCCGAGTCGAATTTCTCGTTCCGGCCGAGGGCGGCGATCGTCGCGAGGAGCTCGGGATCCAGGGATCGGCTCGTGAAGCCGCGCAGGTTCAGGATCGTTTCGTCTCCGCTCCCCGAAACCTCGACGAGAGCGGCCCCGAGCTTGCCGGGGGTGGTTCCCGTTTCGATCCCTACGATGAGGCGATTTCCCTTCTTCTTGAGGGCGGCGAGACGCTTCTTCAAAACAGAACCTCCCGGGGATGAGGCCGGTTCGCGATCGGGGAGCGTCCCGGGCGCGCGCGGACGTCTCCTTCGAGGCGATTGTAAGGAAGTTCCCCCGCCGAGGTAAAGCGATTTTATTCGAGCTTCACGCTCTTGCCCTCGAGGTCGATCGATTCCCCCGAGCGTCGGATATGGATCACGTAGAGGTACGTGCCGTTCGCGACGCGGTCCCCCGCGAGGTCGCAGCCGTCCCAGAGGACGGCGTGGGGCCGAGCGAAGCTCGCGGGTCCGAGCCCGCCCGGCGGCGGCGCGAGGCTCCTGATGAGCACGCCGCTCACGTTGTAGATGTCGATCGTCACCGACTCGACGGCGAGGTTGACGCTGTAGACGATGCTCGTACCCCTGCTGAAGGGATTGGGGAGGCTGAAGGCGCTCGCGACGAGATCGTCCCCCGTGACGTCGAACGATATATCCCGGGAGAAATCCCCCGCGGTCACCGTGAACACGTGCAGCCCGCTCGTGAACGTCCGCTGAAACACGGCCGTCCAGAACAGCGGGCGATTCGGCCCGCCCGACGAGAAGACGACGCCGTCCTGGATGACGCCGTCGATGGAAAGCACCGGCGGCTCGGGAAGATACGCGGGGAAATCGGCCGTGACGATGAAGGTGCCGGTGGGAGGCGATTCGGCGCCGCCGCCGAGCTCGTAGCTGAAATCGCCGTAGAACGCCCGCACGCTCGTCACGATCGGGATCTCGAAGCGGCCGACTTCGCGGCCGTCGGGCGAGTACACCTGAAAGAGCAGCATGTCGTCGTTCAGATCGATCGCGTAGTCGTAGTCGACGCGATACGAGCGCGCATACGTTTTGTCGGCGTCGACGAGCGGAACGATCCTCAGCGAGCCGGTGCTGTCCTCTCCGTTCACCCGGAGCGTGACGCGCCCGATCGCCACGATGTCGCTCACCGTGAGGCGCAGCTTGATCAGGTTCGCGCCGTCGCGGGCCCGCAGCGTGTCGCCGGAGGACACGGCGCGATACTCGCCCGCCGAATCGGCCTCGAGCCGCATGAGCGGGGGACCCGGATCGATCCTGAGCATCGGATCGCCGAGGACGCAATACCGGAACACCTGATCCGTCCCGTACGACGTGTTGTCGATCTGCTCGATCTCCGCCTTCGCGATCGCCTCGCCGAAAATCCAGTGGGCGCCGGTGTATTCGTTGCGCGGTCCGACCGAGTCGGCGGGGAGCGCCTGGAACAAAACCCGGTGCAGCCGCTCGACGAGCACGGCGTTCTGGGAGAGATACTCGAATCCGGCGCTCGCGTAGGTCGCGACGGCGCCCGCTCCCGATTTGAAGAGGAGCTGTTCGCTCATGCAATCGCCGTACGGCCCCGTCTCGCCGAACGTGTTGTACTCCGCCTGGATGGCGAAATCGCTGATGTGGCAGCCGACGCCGACGAAGACGAACGGCGTGTAGATCCGCAGGCTGTCCGGATCCATATACCATCCCAAAGAATAGGCGGACTCCGTCGTGAGGACGGCGCGGTTTCCGTGCCCCTGGAACATGTACCAGAGACATCCCTTGTTGAGCTCCCTGTTGAGAGCGGGCGTGAAACAGCTTCTTGCGGCGGTCGTGGATTTGCTGAGAACCGCGGGACCGCTCTCGGTCAGGTTGGGATGGATCGGATCGGTGCACCGGGAAAGGTGGAGCGTCCGCACGTCGAATCCCCCGGGGAGCGACCGTTCCACGGCCGCGGCGCAGCTGTCGTTGCTCCGCTCGAACTCGTACTCGTACGAGCGATACATATAGTCGTTTCCGCGTCCGGACCACGCGTCGTCCGAGAAGAGGACGACGCGGCGGCGCCACGCGTCGTCGGACAGCGCAGTTTCCATGCGGTTCATCTTGTTGATGACGGCCCGAAGCTCCACGTCCCTTCCGACGGGAAGCCTGCCGATGAAGACGTCCGGGTAGCCTCCCGGGAGAAGGGAAGCCCCCTCCGTCCCCGAAGTCACGGGGACGGCCTCGTCGAGAAACGCGTAGTACCTGTCGGAGTAGATGACCTCGTCGTCGTAGGTGCCGCTCACGCTCGTCGAATAGGTGAAGGAGGGGACATAATCGGGCGGGGAGCCCTGCACGTCGGGATTCGGCCCGTAGATGAGCCGCTTGTGGTCCTCGCTCGCGTCCCCCACGAGGAGAACGTACTCCACTCCCCAGCGATCGAAACCGTATTTGACGTATCGCCTGATCGCGCTCGCGTTCGCGAGCCCTCCGTTGAATTCGTCATATACGTCCTCGACGTCGGCGAGGAGCACGCGGTATCCCTGGCTTCTCCTCCAGGCGGCGTACTCGGCGCTGCGCGCCATGAAATCCCGGTGGGCGATGACGAGCGCCTGATACGACCCGGCCGTTTCGCGGAGATGCGACGGCGCGTCGACGGAAACCGAGCTCACGGGCACGCGGTTCGCGGCGCCGGCGGCGAATGCGACGAACCTGCGCGACGAGAGCGATTCGTTGAAGTCGACCACGAGCCGGTAGCCGCCGGGCGACGAGATGAAATCGGACGGGCCGAGCGCGCGATACGAGGGGCTTCGCGGATTCGTGATCTCGACGAGGAAGCCGCTGTTCGTCGTGAAGCCCGAAACGGCGACCGCCGCGAATTCGTAGAGCGGGACCACCTCGAATTCGAGCCTGTCCCCCGAGGCGACGAAGAGCGCCGGGTAGCTGACGGTGAAATCGTTGACGAGATACTTGTAGTCCGCGTCGCACGAGACGACGAGCTCGTTCTGGCCGTCGACGAGCCAGGACGACTGGAGCCCGGTGAACGTGTAGGTCCGCGCCTCCTTGGAGAAGAAGTTCCCCGTTCCGAGCAGGTGCGTTCCGGCGGAGTTCCGCACGCTGAACGAAACGGTGTGCGAGGCGCTCAACGGATCGTTTCCCTGAAGGCGAAACGTCAGCGAAAAGGTCCCCGTGGGCGCGGGGCGGCGCAGTTCGAACGGCGCCGCCGACTCCCTGACGACGGGGCCCCTCGCGTAATAGAAGTCGAACGTCCCCGGAACCGCGTTCTTCATGTACCAGGTGTCCGATCGGTATTTCATCGTCGCGGTGAACTGGCGGAGCGTATCGCCCGGGTTCGGAGGAGCCGGGGGGATCAAAGGCATGATCGATCCGGCGGCCTCTTCCTCGAGCCAGAGCACGTTGTCGGCGGCGAAGAGGGCGTTCGCGTCGAGCGCCTCGGCGTCGTCCTTGAGCCCGAGCGCGTAGAAATAGAGCCGATCGCTCCCGTCGAAGACGCCCGGCGCCGTCCCCGCGTCCTCGACGAAGAAGACGGGCACCTCGACGGTCCTGAGAAGATCGGGCTCCGTCTCGTCGTAATAGTATTTCCTGAGCGCGAGCTCCCCCGTCGCGAGCCCCGCCGACAGCCCGGCCGCGATGAGGGAATCGGCGCGCATATGATAGACGCCCGTCTCGGGAATCCGGATCTTGAGCTTCTTCCCCGCCTCCGCGGCGGCGGCGACCGCGCGCGTCGGGTCGAGCGGCTTCCGGAATCTCGCCGCGTCGCCGGGATTGACGAGAAGCTCGCCGTACAGCCGCTTCCACGCGCCCGAGAGAGGGGCTTGTCCGAGAGCGTCCGCCCGGGAGAGCTCGCCCGCGGTCCCGAAGCTCACCGTCACCGACAGCCTGCGGACGAGCCGCGCGCCCCCTGCGTCGAGGACGAGCGGATTGATCCTGATCGGCAGCACCCTCTGGCGCCCCATGAACGACGCCGGAAGCGCCTCGTAGAGCGGCAATCCTCCGCCGTTCGCCCATGGATCGGGGGGAAAGTACCGCTCGGTGACCGGAACGCCGTTCTCTCCCTCGATGAACCGCTCGCCCGGCACGCGGACGAGATTCAACGGCCCGAGCCTTTCCTCTTCGAGCACCGTCACGGAGACGCGAGGCTCGCCGTATCGCGGAATCGCGACGCGAAACGTCCTGCCGGGAAGCTCGACGGCGCCCGGAGGGGAGAAGGTACCGTATCCCTCGATAGCGAGCCTGAAGGCGCCCCCTGCCGCGGGAACCATGCCGGCCGAGGGAACCGTCACCTCGAACGTGACCGCGCTTCCGGCGGAAGAAACGAGGCGCGCTCCGTCCTCGCGGGCCGCGGCCGCTCCCGCGAGGGCGAGGAGAACGAGAAGGGCCGGCACGATAAGGAATGCAGGCCGAATACGATCAGGCTTTCTCAAGGAAATTCACCTCGTCTCCAGGGGTGGCTTGGTCCGAGGAACAAGGGGCAGCACAGCAAACAGAACCCGCTACTGAAAGCTATTTCCCGGAAGGGAAAAAAACAAGCGAAAAACGACGGCCCGGGCGGCACGCGAGATCCGTCCGCGCGGCGTCCGCTCCCTAACCGCCGAAAAGGCTCTTTACGGCTCCCCAGGTCGATCTTCCGGCGCCGATGGCCGTCTCGGGCGGAAGGCACGGGGCCGCGGCGTTCAGCAGGAGATTCGTGCCTTTCAGACACGGCTCCGCCGGATTTCCCTCGCCGCAGTTGAAGAACTGAAAGTATCCGACTGCCGGGTGCGGCGCGACCTCGAGATACGTCTCCTCGAGCGAGCTCACGTAGAGCGCCTGATGCGCGATCCAGGCCCAGTCCCACCGGCACGTTCCGAACGCGGCCGAGATCCCCTCGGGCAGGGTCCCCTGCACCGTCGCGAGATCGCTGTTGTACGTCACCCGGTCGGCGACGACGTTCGACGGATAGGCGACGGCGCATTCGACCCCCCAAAGCCCGTTCTCGCTTGGCTGGCACCACACCCACATCTCGATCTTCGCGATCGAATATCCCCAGGGAACCGCGCAGTAGGCGCTGTACGAACGGGTCGCGTCGGCGTAGAGCGAGATGTTCCCGCGAGGGGGGAGCTTCGCGTCAGCCGGACCCGCGAGGATCGCGGCGATCGCCGCCGCCAGAAAAATAACGTGTCTCATGATACCTGCCCGTCCCGATCGCGACGCCTATTGACGACGATGGGGACCCTCGGGGATCCCCATCGTTTGCACACTAACCACCGAGTGTAGCGAGAAATCTTAGAACAAGCTCTTGATCGCTCCCCAGTTGGTCTCCTGCACGCCCACGGAACCGTCCATGCAGAGGTACAGCGGGGTCAGGTAGATGGCGGGCACGATCGGGTAACCGAGCTCGCAGGTCGCGAACTGATACGCGGGCACCGGAAGCGTTTTCGGGTGCGGAATGATCTCGATCTTCGTCGGGATCGCGGCCAGCGACATCATGGTGAGCTGATGCGTCCAAACCCAATCCATGTTGCAGGCGCCTTCAGCGAACGCCACGCTGATACCTTCAGCAAGCGAGCCGAGAGCGACGCTGATGGAGGGGTGCTGAACAGTCGCGAGCGTAACGGTCGTCGCCGGGAACCGACCGCCCACTCGGCCGCCTGCATGCCGGTCGCGGGCGGGAGGATCCATATCCAGGCCTGGAAATTCCCGTACTGAGCCGGGCAAATGACGTTGGAGCTCGGAGCCGTATTGTGCGTCGCATCCTTGAAAACGCCGATATAGCCGACCGGCGGAAGGACGGCGGACACTGAGCTCGCTACGAACATAACCGCTGCTGCGAGAAGAATCGCCTTCTTCATCTGATGTCCTCCTCAAACTAGCAAACCCACGTTGCTGCTCGATGTCATGCTTCACAACTCTTCCGAACGATTGCTGTTCCTCCTTGCTTCCACCACCCCCCTTGCTAAAACGGGGGTTCTCTGCTCTGCAGAGAACCCCCTCCAGTCTTCGCTACGAGTCTCCCCGAAACGATCGGGTCGCTCGTTAGCTCTGCAGCTTTAGAACAAGCTCTTGATCGCTCCCCAGTTCGTCTCCTGAACGCCCACGGGACCCGTCTGACAGATATAAAGGGGCGTATAGTAGATAAGGGGCTCGATCGGGTAACCGAGCTCGCAGGTCGCGAGCTGATACGCCGGCACCGGAAGCGTTCCCGGATGCGGAATGATATCGATCCTGGCCGGGAGCACCGTAGGACCCAGTTGCATCATGGTGAGCTGATGCGTCCAAACCCAATCCATGTTGCACAGGCCCTCGCCGAACGCGACACTGATGCCCGCCTGAAGCGAGCCGAGAGCGACGGTGATGTTCGGATGCTGGACGGTGGCGAGCGTAACGACCGTCGCCGGGAAGGTGACGGCCCACTCGGCCGCCTGCATGCCGTTCTCACCCGGAAGGATCCAGATCCATACCGGGAAGTTTGAGTACTGAGCCGGGCAAACCGTATTCAGCGTATGCCCTGCATCGGCGAAAATACCGATGTAGCCGATCGGCGGAAGAACGGCGGAAGCGGAGGTCGCTACGAACATGACCGCAGCAGCAATTAGCAACGCCTTCTTCATTATTGTGGCCTCCTCTCTAAGTCCTCGAAACACTGACCGAACTGCTTTATTCCTGGGTTCAGGGTGGCTGGATGAGACGTCTCCGTCCATCCAGCCACAAGCCCTTAGCCCAATACGTACAGAGACTCGATCGCACCCCAGATCGCTTCTTGCGCAAACGGAACAAGCTCGTTTTCAGGCGTGAACGTTCCGCGAAGCACCGCACCCGGCATCCCTGGTGTCGGGAGAGCCGTTGCGAATGCAAGAAGCAGCTTCCTCATTAATCCAACTCCCATGTTTGCAGCCCTGAGATGCATACGTCTCCCGGAAGCTAGATAATCAACCTGCAGCCAACTAGCACTTGTGCTGATAGTGCGTTCCGAAGAATGCAAAGTCGCTCAGGTTGCACTTGTCGTCGTCGTTGTAGTCGCAGCAGGCGTTGTAACCGGCCTGACCGAGATTCTTGTTGTAGCTCGTGCCGAACGGAATCAGGTCGGACAGGTTGACAATGCCGTCCGGATTGCCACCGGTGCCGGTGATATCCGGGCTCTTGACGATGACGTTCAGGCAAATGTTGGCGGTGCAGCTCGGGTAAACGCCCTTGAGGGGCTTGCCCTGAATGGCCCACCAGATACCCTGAGTCAGAGAGCAACCGCCGGCCGCGATGCGGTTCGAGAAGGTCGTCGTGCCGTTCGTTCCGGTGAGGGAGTCGGCAGCGATCGGGCTCGAACAGAGGGCAAGCTGCTTCAGAGGATCGCAGGCGTTTAGCCAGTAATCCGTCCAGGGAATACCCGGAACCGGAAGGCCGCTGGCGTCGCGCGCCGTAACCCAGATGTAAGCAGTGATGCCGGCTCCGCATGCGTCGCGGATGAACTCGAAATCTCCGGCCGGGCAGATCGTCAATTTCATCTGAGCGCATCCGGTAATTCCCAGAGTGCTCCTGCAGTCATCGACGTCACCGGCGAAAGCGGAGGTTGCAAGCACGAGCATCAAAGCGAAAGCAACCACTTTTCCTTTGAACATCTCTTTAACCTCCTAAACCTTCCATGAAAGGTTCGGGGACTGGAAGTGAGAAAAGTACTACGGGGGTAACCTCAACCTCCTTCCGCACTGTTGAGTGTTGGAGATACCATCGCTTACTCGACAAACATTATTCTATCACACCGGAGCGGGCTATGTCAACTATAAATGCGGGGGTTGCGGGGCCGGACCGGGCCGGGCCGACGGAAGGGCCGGCGGACAGAAGCGGCGCATATCTTATTCTCATTAAATAAATTAGCCTGATCTCGCCCGTGGGGCGCTACCGGGCTTCCCGACGCTCCTTGCGTCCGCGGACGGTCAGCCTGTCTATATATGTATACGCGACGGGAATTATGAACAGAGTCAGCAGCGCCGAGACGACGACCCCGCCGATCTGGACGATCGCCATGGGCGTCCGCAGCTCCGAGCCCTCGGATCCCCCGAAAATCTGGGGAATCATGCCGACGACGATCGCGAGGTTCGCCATGACGATGGGGCGAAGGCGCGTCGAGCAGGCTTCGAGAAGCGCCTCCCGCATCTTCATCCCGCCGTTCCTGAGCTGCGAGGTGTAATCGAGCATGAGAATGGCGTTGTTCACGACGATACCGGTGAGCATGACGACCGACATGAGCGAGAAGATATTGATCGTCTGGCCGGAAAGAAACAGCGCCATCGCGACGCCGATGAGCGCGAGCGGAAGGGTGAGCATGATCGTGACCGGATGGACGAAGCTCTCCATCATCGCCGCCATCACGACGTACAGCAGCACGATCGCGAGGATGAGCGCCGTGAATATCGACGCGAACGATTCGTCCTGCACCTCGGACATCCCGCCGTGCTTCACGACGACGCTCGACGGCACGTCGATCTTCGCGAGCTCGCGGTCGAACGCGGCGCGGGCCTCGCTCAGGGAGCCCGATGCGATGTTCGCCGTGAGCTCGATCATGCGCTGCTTGTCCTTGCGCATGATCTGCGATTCGCCGAAGCGCGCGGTGACCGCGCCGACGTCGGAGAGCGGCACGGCCGCGCCCGTGCGCGTCGGCAGCGGCATGTCCTTGATGATATACGGATCCCGGCGATGCGACTCGGCGTACTTGACCTTGACGTCGTACTCCTCACCGCGCTCGCGGTACACCCCGGCCTCGACTCCTTCGTACGCGGCGCGCATGAGGCTCCCGATCGCGGCCGCGTTCAAGCCCTGTTCGGCGGCCTGATGGCGCTTCGGCACGACGGCGAACTCGGGCTTTCCGGCCTTGCGGCTCGTTTCTATCTCGACGAGCCCCGGCACGCGGTGGAATATCTGAAACACCGAGTCGCCCATCGCCTCGAGCGCCTTCTGATCGGACGAAAGCACGTCGATGACGAAATCTGACTCGCCGCTCCCGGTCGCGCCCCCCTCGGACGTGATCATGAGCTCGGCGTCAGGTATGCCGGCGAGCTCGGGGCGCAGCACGTTGATGAAATCGGTCACATGCATGCCGCGTTTCGAACGGTCGACGAGCCGCGCCGTGACGGCCGCGTCCTCGACGCTCCGCTGCCCGCCCCCGACCTTGACGAGCACCCCCTCGACCTCGGCGTGCTTCCGGAGAATGCCGGCGACGCCTTCGGCGGCTTCCCTCGTGCGATCGAGGCTCGACCCCGGCGGCAGATTCATCGAGACGATGACCGTGTTCTGATCGATGCGGGGCATGAACTCGCCGCCGACGAAGCGGAAGAGCGAGAGCGCGCCGACGAAGATCGCGATCGTGAGCAGGATCCAGGGGCGGCGCCGTCCGAGCATCCGGTCGAGGACGCCCCGGTAGCTCCGCGCGAGATCGTCGTAGAATTTGTCCCACTTCTCCCCGATCTTCGCGAAAAAGCCCCGCGCGCGCGGATCGCGGTCGGACGCCTGCGGCTTGATGAGGCGCGCCGCGAGCATCGGAACGATCGTGTAGCTCACGACGACCGAGAAGATCGTCGCGTACACGACGGTGAGGCCGAACTGGAGAAAGAAACGTCCGATGATCCCGCTCATGAACGCGATCGGCGTGAAGACGACGATGTTCGTGAGAGTCGATGCCGCCACCGCCACGGCGACCTCGGCCGTCCCCTTGACGGCGGCTTCCTCGGGATCCATCCCGAGATGCACGAAACGGGTGATATTCTCGATGATGACGATCGAGTTCGTCACGAGCGTCCCGATCGAGATGCCGAGCGCGAGCAGCGACATAACGTTCAGCGAGAAGCCCGCCTGATCCATGAGAAGGAAGGTCGCGATGACCGATACGGGCATCGAGAGGGCGGCGACGACCGTCTGCTGCCAGTTGTGCAGGAACAGGAGGAGGAGCAGCGCCGTCAGCAGAATGCCGATCATGACGTTCGAGAGCACGTCGCTCACCGAGGCGCGCACGAAGGGAGCGTTGTCGCTCGTGATCGTGATCGTGATGTCCTTGTCGATCGTCTTCTTGAGCTCGTCGAGCGCCTTGTACACCTCGCGGGCCACGAGCACGGTGTTGCCGTCCGAACGCTTGTTGATGGAGACGCCGATCACCGGCTCCCCGTTGTACGTCGAAGATTCCCGCAGCTCCTCCGTGCCGTCCACGATCTTCGCCACCTCGGACAACGGCACCGTGCGCCCCGAGCGGAGCGGCAGGCGGAGATCGCCGAGCTCGCGCGGCGAGCCGATCTCCCCCGTCATGCGGAGCGTGATCTCCCGCGCGCCGCGGGTGACGTGGCCGGCGGGGACGTTCAGGTTGTCGGCCGCGACGGCGCCGGCGACGTCCATGAGGCTCAGCCCGTACGCGCGCAGCTTCTGCGGGGAGACCTCGACGCGGATCTCACGCTGGCGCTTCCCCGTGATGTCGACCGAGGCGACGCCGTCGATGCGGCTCAGCCGGTCTTTGACGACCTTGTCGGCCACCCGGTAGATCTCCTCGAGGGGGCGCGGCGCGGCGATGGCGAGCTCGATGATCGGGTACGCGGAGAAATCGAACTTGCTGATGACCGATTTCTCGGCGTTCTCGGGGAGGTTCGCCTGTATCGCGTCTATCTTGTCCTTTACGTCGATCGCGTCGAGATCGACGTCGGTCTCGAGCTCGAACTCGATGAAGACCTGCGAGACGTTCTCCTGCGAGTAGGACGTGAGATCCTTCACGTTGGCGATCGTGGAGACGGCGTCCTCGACCTTCTTCGTTATCTGGCTCTCCACCTCGCCGGGAGAGGCGCCGGGATACACCGTCGTCACGATGATGAATGGAAACTCTATGCTGGGCATGAGCTCGGTGACCATGCGGCCGTAGGAATAGAGGCCGAGCACCACGAAGGCGACGACGATCATGGTCGTGAGCACCGGACGCCTGACGAATATCCTGATGATGTTCATCGCGCCGCAGCCTCCCCGCCGCGGACGATCTTCACGCGGTCGCCGTCCTCGAGAAGCGACTGCCCGAACCGCACGACGCGATCCTCGGCCTCCAGCCCGGACACGATCTCGACCTCATCGGGGGTCCTGAGCCCCATCACGACGGCGCGCCGGCGCGCGACGAGCGTATCGCCGGCCGCCGTCTCGACCGTGAAGACGATCGCTTCGCCGCTCCGCTCGACGAGGCAGTCGGTCGGAATCCTGACGACGCCGCGCCGCTCGCCCGAGAGCACCTTGAACGAAACGACGGCGCCCGGCATGAGCCGTCCTCCCGGATTGGGGAAGAGCACTTCCCCCTTGACGAGATGGCTCTCCGGATCGGCCGACAGGTCTATCTTGCTCACCGCGCCCGTCCCCGAATCCCCGTTCGCATCCGAGCTCCAAACGGCCTTCTGCCCCGCTTTCAGAGCCGCCGCCTGGCTGCTCCCCGCCTCGAAGCTCGCCTTGACCGAATCGGTCCGGGCGATCCACATGAGGGGAGCGTAGGCGTCAGCCATCTCGCCGACCGTGACGAGCACGCTCGTGACGATCCCGGCGTGCGACGCGACGAGGCTCGTGCCCTCGCGCGCGTTCGCGAGATCCCCCTTCGCGACCGCGAGCGCGAGCTCCGCCTTGTCGAGCGCCTGTTTCGAGACGCCCCCTTCCTTATAGAGAGCGCGCATCCGCTCGGCGTCGGCCAGCGCGTCCTCGTAGAGCGCGAGGGAGCGGTTGTAGGAAAGGAGCATCGGATTCGGAGCGCCCTTCTCCAGGCGGATGAGAACGTCCCCGGCCTTCACCCTGTCCCCCTCCTTTTTGGCGACGCCCGTGACCGCGATCGAGTTCGTCGATATCACCGGGTACTGAAAGGAGCCCTCGACCGTTCCCGCGAGGCTCGTCCATACTTCGAGATCGCCCCGCGAGGCGCGCGTCACCTCGATCGGCTTCCCCTGCGATTCCTGGATCGAGCTGATGCTGGCGAAGCTCTCCCTCGAGCTCACCCTCCAGAACCGGAACGCGAACAGGGCTGCCACGAGGATGACGACGATCCAGAGAATCATGCGGCCGCGGCCCTTCATAATTCCTCCCGGGTTGCTCATAGATACTCCTTCTCCTGCATGCCGGCGGGCGAAATGCCCGTCGTTTTCGCTTATTCGCTTCGCGCCGGCGACGGCGCCGAAATTCCTGCTCCCCACGGCGAGCTCCAGATACGCCTGCGCCATCCTCGACGAGAAAAGGGCCTCGGCGAGCTGCGCCCGCGCCGCCGTCATGGCGAGCTCCGCGTCGAGACGCTCGAGCGGGGTCCCGAGCCCGTTCTCGAGCCTCACGAGCGCGATGCGGTGCGCCTCCTCGGCGAGCTGCGTCGATTCCTCGCGCCCCTCGAGCGCGATGAGGGCGTTCTCGATGGAAAGGTACGACTGCCGGACGGCGAGCTCCTTGTCGCGCGCGACGCGATCGAGCTCGATCTCGGCGGTGCGCACGTCCGCCTTCGCCTTGCCGATCTTTCCCTTGGCGTTCAGGCCGTCGAAGATCGGTATCTGCAAACCGATCTGGACCGCCGCGCTCTTCGCGATGAGATCGCTCGGCGGGAGCCAGTCGTTCGACCATTGGGTCTGCACGGCGTAATAGCCGTTGAGCCGCAGCATCGGATACCGGTCCGCCTTGGCGATGCGGAGGAACTGCTTCTGCGCGCCGATCGCGTGCTCGAGCGCCTTGATCTCGGCGCTTCCCGAGCGCATCGCGGCGATGACCGAATCGAGCCCGGCCGGATGCGCCGCCGCCGTGAGAGAATCGGAAAGGGCGATCTCGTCCTCCGCCCCGAGGCCGCAGCGGCGCTTGAGCACGATCATCGCCTGCCCGTAGTCGTTTCGCGCCTTGACGAGGGGCGCCTTTCTGTTGGCGAGCTCCACGTCCGCGCGCATGAGATCGAACTTGCTCACGACGCCCTGATCGAATCCCAGGCGGGCGATGCGCGCCGCCTCGCCGGCGGACGCGGACGCCTTCTCCTCGATGCCGAGCAGCTCCGCGGCGAGAAGCGCGCCGTAGTACGCCTCTTTCACGCTGAAGCGAACGTAATCGGAGGTCGCGAGCTCGCGGAAGCGGAACGAGGCGAGGTACTCCTTCGCCGCCTCGAGCCCCGCCGACACGCGCCCCGCCGCCCAGAGTATCTGCGATACGTTCGCCGAGCCGGCGAAATCGTTATCCTCGCCGATCTCGATCTTCACCGAGCCGGTCCCCTCCCCGAAAAACGCCGCCGGGAGGAAAAACGAAGGCTTCAGGAAGTTGCGCCCGTACTGGCCCGAGAGCGAAACCTGCGGGAACGCGTTCGATTTCGCCTGCGTGACCTGCGCCTCGGCGCCGGCCACGGCGAGCTCCGCCTGCCGGAGCGTCTCGTCGCTCTCGAGACCGAGCTCGATCGCCCGCTCGAGGCTCAGCGGCCGCGTCCCGGCTCCCGCCGGGCGCGGCGGCGCGCACGCGACGATGAGTGCTATAAGGAAGAGCGGCCGCAGCCCGTCCCGAAAATGCGAAACGCGGCGCCCGGTCAGAAACGCTCGCATCGGCGTCCCTCCATTCAAGAGTTCTTTTCCCGTCTCGTTTCGAGCGGTTTGATGATGATCCGGTCGACGATCGCCGGAATGTCGTCGAGCGCGTCCTTGCTCCCCCGCTCCGCGAACGCGTGCATGAGCTCGTGCACCGAGCCGACGAGGATCGCGGCGAGCGCCCGCGGATCTTCCCGCGGAATATCGCCGTCGTCGATCGCGCGCGCAAGAAGCTTCGCGACCGTTTCGATGCTCTCGTCGATATGCTCGCGGATCATCCCCTCGCAGCTCATCGGGCTCTCGTTGTGATAGATCATGAGAAAATCGATATGCGCCTTGAAGTGATCGACCGCCGCGACGAGCCTGCAGCGGATCTGCTCGAGAGGCGCGTCCGTTTCCCTGCACGCCTCGTCTCCCCCGCGCTGAAGCGATTTCATGGAATCGCTCAGAAGCTCGCGGATGATCTCCTCCTTTCCCCGGAAGCAGGCGTACAGCTTGCCGACCGACATATCCGCCTCGTCGGCGATCTGCTTCATGCCGGTCTTCTCGATTCCCTGCTGCGCGAAAAGCTTCAGAGCCGCGGCTATGATCTCCCCCCTGCAGCGGGATCTCTCGCGCTCTTTTCGATCGACTCCTTGCGGTTTGTTGTATTGCATATTCTTCTTATTCAATAAGAACCGAATATTCAGAATCAGAATTCAGATTCAGAATATACGTTCGCACCGATAGTATACGCAAGCGGATTATGCATTGTTTCCTGAAAAGCGCGCGGACGCCTACCCGGTCGATTATGAGGCATTCTGCACGGCAACCTGCCAGAAATATTCGCATGGCGATGCGCGCGGCGACGCCCGCGCGGCATTCCGGCCCGGCCATTATTCGTTTTTTTTCGGCAGGCGCGGACGCGCCGGCGCGAGGCCGGAATCGCGCGGCATCGACCCGCCTCCCGATGAGACCCTTGTCAATAATTCGGCACGGAATGGATCGCGGATGGACGGTTCGCGTCCCCTCCGCGGTTCATGCGAACGCGAGCGGTGCGGCCCGCGAATCGCTTCACCGGCATGCTTTTCTGAAATCGTCCGAGTGCCGGAGCCGCCGCCGAAATCGAATCGGAGACGGGCGACCGGAATTCCGAGAAAGCGCCGGATAGGTATTTTAACCTAGATATGTAAACGATAACGGACGCGCGCGACGGAACAAGCCGCAGGAATCATGCTGTAATTCATCCCGATACGCCATCGCCGCGAGATAATCACGGCATCAGGTAAAAACATTACCTGCCATATATTTTACAAGGGAACTCCAGAGAGGATCGACGACGACGAAGCGATCCGACGCATGGCGCCTTCGCTCTTCGAGCCCCGGGAGCGGGACCAAGGTCGCCGTCGGGGCATGCTGGCACCCCGGTTGCGTTGTGCGCAGCCGGAACGGGTCGCCGAAGAAACGCGAGCGACCCCGGCAACGAGAACGGAAGTGAGAGCGTAGACTATGACGACGACGACGAAAACAGCAGCGCCCAGACCCGCGAGATCCCGCGGCGCAGACCCGCATGCGTGCGCGGACAGCGGATTCTACCGGAACATCTGGCGCAACTGGTTCCTGGTCGCCGGCATACTCATTCTCACGACGATCGGGCTCGGCACGGCGATTCCGCCGCTCCTGAACGAGCGCAGTCGCGCGATTCTGGCCGTGGATGAAGACGGAGATGGTCCTCATCGTGGGGCTGTCGCTCGTCGTAATCGTCTTCGTCGGATACCTCGCTCAGCAGCAGCGGCACGTCATCGCGATGCACCGGGAGCTCCAGCGCGTGCGCGACGAAGGGGACGCGCGGCTCCGCCGCCACTCCACCCGCGTGCTCGCGCTCAGCAGCATCAGCCAGATCATCAGCGTCGAGACGAACCTGCAGAACATCTTCGACCGGATCACGACTATTTGCGTCGAGACCTTCTCCTGCCACCGCGCCTCCCTCATGTTGTTCGAGGAGGAGAAGAAGGAGATCGTCGTCCGCTCGGTCTGCGGACACGGCGCGACCGATATTATGAACAGGAGACAAGGGCTGGGAGAGGGGATAGCCGGATATGCTGCTCAACACCGCGAACCTATACTCCTCTCCAGCCCGTCAGATTACGACAAATACCCCGGGCTCGAGTACAAGGACCCGTCGCTCACCTCCGCCATGGTCGTGCCGATCATCGTGCGCGACGAGCTCGTCGGCGTGCTCAACGTGAGCAGCCGGTCGACCGACGTCGTCTACGAGTCCGAAGACCTCATCGCGCTCCAGGGCTTCGCCTCGGGCGCCGGCGCCTGCATCAGACACACGGAGCATATGAACTGGATGAGAAAGATGCTCTCGCACCACGCGCGCGCGAAATCGATTAAATCCCGAAAGCCCGAGGTGACCGCCGAATGACCGTGGTGAAGGAATATACCGGCCGGTCCGCCGTTTCCGACGCTTCGCTCGACTCCGGGCGCCGGGCCGGCGCGGCCGAGCTCGACGCGATCATCGGCGATCTCGCCGCCCCCGCTCAAGCTCCTCTCGACGAGAGAATCGAGATGATCGTCGGCGCGATGAACGCTCTATGCGCGCGATTCGAAACGCTCGCCGGCGAGGCGAGATCGATCGGCCTCCTCGTCGCCGGTCTCGGCGAGGGCCGGACGGAATCGATCGGGCTTCCCCGGCTCATGGCGAATCCCGTCTTCCGCGGCGGCCCCTCGAACGTTTCGAGGAGGGAAAAGGAAATTCTCACGCACCTGCTCAGCGGCCGGAACAACCGCGAGATATCGCGCGAGCTCGCCATCAGCGAGAAAACGGTCAAAAACCACCTCTGGAAGCTCTATCGGAAGCTCGGCGTCAAGAACCGGACGCAGCTTTTCCATTATCTCATTTCGACCTGATACCGCCGCCGCCCCGCGCCCCGGCGACCCCATCCCCGCATAAACAGGAACGGTACGCTCCCCCCGGCTCGCGATTTCTTTTGGAACCTTCTTGACTTTTCGACGTACTATTATTAGTATATCACTAGTGGTAAGTTGACAATGGTGCCAATGGCAAATAGGGGGATTGAACCTTGAATGAGACGCGCACCGAAGACAGGAAGTTCCAGAAGGAGCTGAACGCCGGCACCGCGGCGCTCGTGCTGCTCAGCGTCGTGAGCAGGGCTTCGGAGCCGATCTACGGCTACCAGATCGCGAAGCTCATCGACGCGGGAAGCGAGGACGTGCCGATGATGAAGCAGGGCGCCCTCTACCCCGTGCTGAGGTCGCTCGAAAGGACGGGGCTCCTCGAAAGCACGGTGGAGCCCTCCGTGACGGGCCCTCCGCGGCGTTACTACCGTATCACGGAGGAGGGCCGCGCCGCCCTCGATCGCTGGACCGCGATCTGGAACGAGAACAAGGGCTTCGTCGACTCAGTCCTGAAAGGAACCTACCATGAATAGAGCTATTGACGATTACCTGGCGAAGCTCAAGTCGGCTCTCGCCGGAGCGGACCGCGCGACGATCCAGGACGCCCTGTCCGACGCGGAAGAGCACCTCGCGACCGCGCTCGAGCAGGCTCTCGAGAAGGAGCCCGGCCTCGCCGTCGAAGCCGCGCTCGGAAGAATCATCGAAACCTACGGGGCGCCGGAAGAGGTGGCCGTCGCCTATAAGGAGATGGAGAACATGTCGCCGATCGCATTGGCAAATCCCGACCCCCGAATCGCGAAACCCCGCGAGCGCCGCTTCTTCGGAGTGCTTGGAGACATCCGCACCTACGGGGCTCTCCTCTACATGCTTCTCTCGCTCGCGACGGGCATTTTCTACTTCACGTGGGCGGTCACGGGGCTGTCCCTCTCGGCGGGTCTCATCGTTCTCATCATCGGCTTGCCGTTCGTGGCCGCGTTTCTCCTGTCGGCGCGGGGGATCGCGCTCATCGAGGGAAGAATCATCGAAGGAGTGCTCGGCGAACGGATGCCGCGGCGCGTCGCGTTCTTCAGGAAGGATCTCGGATGGTGGGGCGGCTTCAAGGCGCTCATCGGCGATCGCACCACCTGGTCGGCTATCCTCTATATGTTCCTGCAGCTCCCGCTCGGCATGATCTATTTCACGATGATGATCACGCTCATCTCCCTGTCGCTCGCGCTCGTCGCGATGCCGATTCTCCATTACGTCTTCAATTACCCCTTCGTGCAGACTGATCATCACCTGTACTATCTGCCGGGATGGAGCATGCCGCTCGTCGTCATGGCCGGCCTGCTCCTTACGATCGTCACGCTGCACGTCGCCCGCGGGCTCGGGCGCATGCACGCGCGCTACGCGAAGAAGCTCCTCGTGAAGGGGGATTAGCGTTGGCGAAGGCCCTCGTCATCCTGAATCCGTCCGCGGCCCCCGAGGTCCGCGAGTCGGTGCTGCAGGCGCTGGAGGCGCATTTTCCGGCGGCGCATATCGACTACACCGTCCATGAGCCCCGCAAGGGAGATCCGTTCGGAGAGATCGTCCGCGCGCGCCTGAGCGAGGGCTTCGACCTGGTCGTCGCCGCGGGAGGGGACGGCACGGTCTCCGCCGTCGTCGACGGCCTCGCGGGGAGCGCGGTCCCGCTCGGCATCATCCCGACGGGAACGGCGAACCTGGTCGCGCGCGAGCTCAACATCCCCCTCGTCCCGCGCGAGGCGGCCGCGCTCATCGCGCGGGCGCCGCGCTCGCGAACGATCGACGCGATGAGGATCGGCGCGCGCATGTACGTGCTCGTGGCCGGGATCGGCATCAGCGCCTCGGTCGCCGGCGGCACGACGCGAGGAAACAAACGCCGCTTCGGGCTCGTCGCCTATCTCGGCGCGGCCATTCTCAAGATATTCGAATTCAGGCCCCGGCACATCGAGGTCGCCGTCGACGGCGTCTCCCGGAAGCACCATGCGGTCGAGGTCGCGATCCTGAACTGCGGAATACTCGCCCAAATGCTCTTTCCGAAGGGACCCGACATCCGCGTCGATGACGGACATCTCGACGTATGGATCCTGGACACGAAGACCCTTCTCGATTATCCGCGGTATCTCTTCAGAATTGTCGCGCGCAGGCCCGGCAATCCCCGCGCGCGTTTCATCGAGGCCGAGAAATGCATCTCGGTCGGGAGCGCCGTCCCGCTTCCGGTGCAGGCCGACGGCGACGTCATCGGCACGACGCCGGTCGAAATCGAGGTCGTTCGGGGCGCGGCCAGGGTCTTCGTGCCGGAAAAGCCCGCCGTGGAGCCGGGGATCCAGCTCGCCCGCGAGATCTTCCTCGCGAAGTACTTTTCCGGTCCGGCGCGGAAACGTTCAGGGAACCTTCCCAGTATCCCGTTGTAAAGTACCTATCGGGCTGGTAAGCTCGCTCGTTATCGCCCTCTCGTACGCGAAGCCGCTCAAGCCAGAGGAGGACCTGAAGCCATGAGAAAGCCTTTCCTGCTCCTGCTCGCCCTCGCCGTTCCGGCGATGCTCTGCTCGTTCGCGCCCCAGGCGGAGAATCCGCTGCTCGGGGAATTCACCGCCCCGTTCGGCGCTCCGCCGTTCGAGAAGATCCGGACCGAGCACTACAAGCCGGCGTACCTGGAAGCGATGAAGCTGCATCGCGAGGAAATCGCCGCGATCGCGGGGAATTCCGGCGCGCCGACCTTCGCCAACACGATCGAGGCGCTCGAGGCGAGCGGCGATCTCCTCTCGCGCGTCGACAACATCTTCCGGAGCATGAGCTCCGCGAACACGAGCGACGAGCTGCAGGCGATCGCGCAGGAGATAGCGCCGATCCAGTCCGCCCATTACGACGAGATTCTCTTCAACGAGAAGCTCTTCGCGCGCATCAAGGCGGTGTACGACAAGCGGGACAAGCTCGATCTGAACCGGGAGCAGAAAAGGCTCCTCGAGAAGACCTACAAGGCGTTCGTCCGCGGCGGCGCGAATCTGAGCGAGGAGAACAAGGCGAAGCTCGCCGGGATCAACCAGGAGCTTTCCGTTCTCGGATTGCGCTTCGAGGAGAACCTCCTCAAGGAAGCGAGCGCCTTCGCGCTCGTCCTGGAGAACACAGCCGATCTCGCCGGGCTCCCCGAAGGAGTCGTGACGGCCGCTTCGGAGACGGCGAAGCAGCTCGGATACGACGGGAAATGGGCATTCACGGTCCGCAAGCCGAGCATGATCCCCTTCCTCCAGTACTCCGAGCGGCGCGATCTCAGGGAAAAGATCTACAAGGCCTACATCACGCGCGGCGACCACAACGACGATCTCGACAACAAGAAGACGCTCCTGCGCATCGCGGAGCTGCGCATCGAGCGCGCGCAGCTTCTCGGCTACACAACGCACGCCGATTTCGTTCTCGAGGAATCGATGGCGAAGAACTCCGCGACCGTCTACGACTTCCTCGGCAAGCTCTGGACGCCCGCGCTCGCGCGCGCCAAGGCAGAGGCCGCTTCGTTCCAGAAGATGATCGACGAGGAAGGGAAGGGCTTCAAGCTCGAGTCGTGGGATTGGTGGTACTACGCGGAGAAGGTCCGGAAGGCGCAGTTCGACCTCGACGACGAGATGCTGCGGCCGTACTTCGAGCTCGAGAGCGTCCGCGCCGGAGCCTTCATGCTCGCGACGAAGCTCTACGGGATCACCTTCGAGGAGCGAAAGGACATTCCGACGTACAACGGCGAAGTGCGCGTGTACGAGGTCAAGGAAGCGGACGGGAAGCATATCGGGCTTCTGTACACCGATTATTTCCCGCGCGACAACAAGCAGGGCGGCGCCTGGTGCGGAGGGTTCCGCTACGCGTCGAAGATCGGCGGGAAGATCGAGACGCCGCTCATCACGAACTGCGGCAACTTCGTGCGGCCCGCGGGGGACACCCCCTCGCTCCTCAACTTCGACGAGGTGACCACCCTGTTCCACGAGTTCGGGCACAGCCTGCACAGCCTTCTTTCCGAATGCGCGTACCCGACGGTGCAAAACGTGGCGACCGATTTCGTCGAGCTCCCGTCGCAGATCATGGAGAATTGGGCCACCGATCCGGAATTCATGAAGATGTACGCGCGGCATTACAAGACCGGCGAGCCGATACCCGCCGCGCTCATCGACAAGATCAGGAAATCGAGCACCTTCAACCAGGGATTCATGACGACGGAGTATCTCGCCGCCTCGATCCTCGACATGGATTGGCACACCCTGGCCGAGCCTCCCGCGCAGGACGCGAACGCGTTCGAAAACGCTTCGTTCGGCCGCATCGGGCTCATCCCGGAGATAATCTCGCGCTACCGGAGCGCCTACTTCGCCCATATCTTCGGAGACGGCGGATACGCGTCGGGGTACTACGGCTACATCTGGGCCGAGGTGCTGGACGCCGACGCGTTCCGGGCCTTCAAGGAAACGAGCCTCTTCGACCGGGAAACGGCCTCCGCGTTCCGGAAATACATCCTCGCGGCGGGCGGCATCGAGGAAGAGATGGCGCTCTACAAGAAATTCAGGGGCCGCGAGCCGAAAATCGAGCCGCTCATCGAGCGCCGCGGGCTCGACTGAGCCGACGACTCAACCCGGCCGGACACTCGTCCGGCCGGGCCTTCCCCCGCCCCGGAGGGAGTTTTCTGAATTAGGTATTTATGCCCATTTCTCGTCGATCCCCGGGAAAATCACCGTTTCGGCCGTCCAATTAATCATAAGGGTAAGAATTTCGCTTTACTCCCGGGAGCTTCGGGTATACGCTAATTCATAGCTCCTGTTCTCTGGCGATTATCGACTCCGAGGGGGAGGCCGATATGAGCGAAGAGAAACCTGTCATATTTATCGTCGACGACGATCCTTCCGTTCGATCGCTTCTGTGCAAGCTTATCCGGTCGGTCGGGCTGCAGGCCGAGGCTTTCGCCTCGTCCGGGGAGTTCCTCGCGCAGCCCCCGCCGTCGGGCCCCGCGTGCCTCGTCCTCGACGTGAGAATGCCGGGGCTGAGCGGCCTCGATCTTCAGGAGCGTCTCGTGCAGCTGGGCCTCGACATTCCGATCATCTTCATCACCGGTTTCGGCAACGTCCCCCAGAGCGTTCGAGCGATGAAGGCGGGCGCCGTCGACTTCCTCCAGAAGCCGTTCGAGAATCAGGCCCTCCTCGACGCCGTCAACAGGGCGCTCGATCGCGACCGCTCGGCGCGCCTCAGCCAGGACAAGATCCACGAGATTGAGGCGCGGATCGCGACGCTCACGCCGCGCGAATGCGAGGTCTTTGATCTGGTGGCGACCGGCCTCGCGAACAAGCAGGTCGCCGACGAGCTCGGCCTCAGCGAAAAAACCGTCAAGATCCACCGGGGCCACGTCATGCAGAAGATGAACGCTCCGACCTTCGCCGACCTCGTTCGAATGGCTGAAATAGCGAAGCGGAAGGCGTCGCAGGTCAAGAATCACGCCTTGTAAAACGCCGGAAGCGCCATCGATCCCGCACATCGATCCTTTCCCGCTCTAGGCCTTTGGTCTTATCCGCATAGCACCTAAGTGCAATTGACGTCCCGCTCGTTCGGAGCAAGACTTATATACGATGAACGTGCTCGATTTCGAAAAACTCGTGAGAACCGAGAAGACGGCGAAGCATTACGTGCTGACCCGCTGCAGCATGGTGGCCGGACTCCGCTGCCCGAGCTGCTCGGGGGACAAGCTCTACGAGGTCGAGAACGGCAAACGGCGGCGCTGCCCCGGATGCGGACACACCTTCAATCCCTTCGCCGGCAGGTATCTCAACAACGTCAAGCTCTCCGCGAACGAATGGCTCTGGGTCGTGAAGCTCTTCGAGCTCGAGACCTCCGCGACGGTCATCGCGAGCGAGACCGGCATGAGCTATCCGACCGCTCTCAAGGCGATCGACACGATCAGGAGCGCGATCGCCCGGAGCGGCGGGACCGGCGACTGCGTGGCGCCGGCCCCGTGCCGGCTGCTCGGCGCGCGAAACGGCAACGGCGCATCCGGAGAAACGGAGCCGGTCGACGAAAGCGCGATACTCTACCGCCTCAGCGTGGGCTGCGATTGTCTCATATTGACGGAGAGATCTCCGGAATACAACCATCTCGTCTGCCGGGATCGGAAGATCGACGTCGTCGATCACGGCTCGAGCTTTCCGAAGCTCAGGGTGTACTGCAGCGCGAAGGGTTTCTGGCCGTTCGCGAAAGAACGGTTCGTCAAGTACCACGGCATTCCGCGCGACAAGCTCCCCGGCTACCTCGAAGAAATGAGCTTCCGGTGGCTCAACCGAGGAACGCCTCTCTTCGATCTTATCCTCGAACGTCTCTGCCATTACGCGCCCGCCGGAACGTTCCCCAAACGCTCGCGGGCGGAACTGCTCGCGAGCTGATCCCGGCGAATAGAATCAGGCTTTGACAGAATTCGCGCCGCGCGATATCCTGCGCCCCGTCGAATCCTTCATCGGGGAGCGTTGAACGTGGTGCGGATCGTGCCGTTCGGATGCCTGCCGCTGATCCTGCTCGCCGGGCTCACGATACTCTTTCCCCTCTTTCTCGCCGACGCGATGGCGGCGGCCTTCGTCAAGCTCGGCCTGAGCCCGGGCCTTTCGCTCGCGATCGTGATCGCGATGTTCGTCGGAGGGCTCTTCAACGTGCCCCTCAAGAAGATACCCCGGGTCATGTCGGTCGATTCGGCGCCGCTCGAACTCTACGGCGCCGGGCGTGTCTTCCCCCATTGGTTCCGACAGCCCTCCGCGACGATCGTCGCGGTCAACGTCGGCGGCTGCCTCATTCCGTGCGCAATCGCCGCCTATGAGGTGGCGCGGATCGCCGGGCATGGATCGACGGCCCTTGCGCTGACCGCCGCTGCCGCGGCGATCAACGTCGCGATCTGCTACCGCCTCGCCCGCCCCGTGCCGAACGTCGGGATCGTCCTGCCCGCGCTCGCTCCCGCGCTCGCGGCGGCCGCATGCGGCTTTCTCTTCATGCGGGAGCTCGCGGCTCCGGTCGCGTTCACCGCGGGCGTCCTCGGCCCGCTCATCGGCGCCGATCTTCTCAACCTGCGCCGGACACTGCACGGCGGCGCCGGAATCGCGAGCATCGGCGGGGCCGGCACATTCGACGCGATCGTCCTCTCCGGGCTCCTCGCGACGCTGCTCGCCTGAGAGTTCCCTCATTTCCCCTTCTGCCCGATGGTTGCATAGCGTCGGGACCTAAGTGCAATTGACCTCGAGCGCGAATGCTCCTACACTCTCCTTCAACGAAGGACGTTCGAAGCAGACTCCTTCCATTGCGGGAACAGCCGAAAATCCGGGGGGCGCACTATGACGAATGCGGAATACGTAAGCATCACTGCCTCCGATTGGCGCGCCGCGCGCTATCTGATGAATCACTGCAGGGCTGTCGACGCCTCGCGCAACCGATTGTACGAAAACGATATACCCTACCCAATCGAACGAGCGCCGCGCGCGCGCCGCCGGCCCCCCCGTGGCTCGCTCCCCCTGTTCGCCGGGAGGTGGCTCGCCACCGTGAAGATCTCGGCGAGGGACTGGCTGCGAATCGTCGAGCTGTACACGAGCGAGAAGCCGGCCGCCGCAATCGCCGCGGACGTCGGGCTCGGCTATCCGATCGCCCAGAAGGCGCTCGAAGCGATACAGAGGGCGATCGCCGGGAGGGGATACGACACGACGAACGATTCGACCGTTTACGGCATCCGTCCGTCACCGGCCAGCGGCGCTTCGCTCGAGGAGATCGCGCGGGACCGGATCGTCATCAAGCTCGACTTCCGGCACGCCCAGCTGATTTTCGCCCGGAAAGAGGTGGAGTATCGATCGCTGTTGTGGTCGCAGAACGTGCTCGAGACGGCCGATTCGGGGAAGCTGGCCATGCTGTATCGCATCTTCTCGAGCGACGGAGACTACTGGTCGTTCTCCAAGGAGCGATTGCTGAAATATCACGGCGTTTCATTCGACAAGCTGCCGTTCTATCTCGACGAGATCAAGGAGATCGATTTCAAGTGGACGCACCGTGGCGAGCCCCTGTTCGACGCCGTTATCGGACGGCTCTGCGACTACGCTCCGGACCCCGCGCGAACGGAATGCGCCTAGCTCGGCGTCGCAAACCTGTCTCCTCCGTGCCCCAACTCCGTCTCCCGGCCGGACGCTCCGCACCCTTCCCTCGCCATGCAAAATGCATCGAGCGGCGCTTCCTCGTGAGGCCGGCGCCGACGCGCCCGCCCGCCTCGCGGATGGGACCATCGAACCGGCGCGAGGCCCGGCGGCGCATCCGTCTCCGCCGGGCGTCCGTGAAGCGCATGACGAAAGTCCCCGTGTCGAAACCGGCCCCCGCGCTTCCGGTCCCGCGGCACGCCGATTGCGGACTCTCCCTATTCGTATGGACTTGAAGCTGACAGACGAAATCATGCCGCCGCGGATCGAACGGCGGACGGCGGCCGGGTGCGCTCCCCGGGCGTTCGCCGCCGCCCCCTCTTCATCGCGAAACGAGGAAGCGGATCTGCGGCGGGCGGCGAATGCGCGCGAGCGCATCAAGGAGCTGAATTGCCTGATCAAGCTCTCCAAGCTCGCCGAAATGCGCGACAGCCCGCAGAGAGACATGCTCCAGGCCTCCGCGGAGATCATTCCTCTGGGCTGGCAGTATCCCGAGATCGCCTGCGCCCGCATCGTGCTCGAGCATGAAGAGTTCAAGTCGCTCAACTTCATCGAAACCATCTGGAAGCAATCGAGCGGCATCCTCGCGAACGGCTCCCTGATCGGCGGGCTCGAGGTCTGCTACCTGGAAGAGCGGCCGGCCGAGGACGAGGGCCCGTTCCTGAAGGAAGAGAGAGATCTCATCGACGCGGCGGCGGCGGAGCTCGGAAAGCTCATCGAGCTCAAGCGCGCCTACGAGGAATTGCGGCAGGGCGAAGAGAAATACCGGGGGCTGTTCGAAGCCAACACCGACGCGATCTTCATCGTCCGATCGGACACGCTTCGCGTCATCGACTGCAACAGGATGGCGGAGCGCCTGACCGGCTGCCCGCGCGGCGAGCTCCTCTCGATGGACGCGGAGCGGATTCTGTTCGGACGGCACGAGTCCCTCGCGTCGGACGAGACCGTCCGGCGCATCCTCGAAAGCGAGGAGGCGACCGAATGCGAGATAGCGGCCGGGGACGGCGCGGCGATATCGGTGAGCGCCTTCGCCGCATCCTTCGAGTTCGGCGGGCAAGTATGCCACCAGCTCATTCTGAGGGACATATCCGCGCACAAGGAAACGGAGCGCGTCCTGCGGAGAGCGAAAGAGACGGCGGAGCTCGCCGCGCGGATGAAGAACGAGTTCGTGGCCAACATGAGCCACGAGTTCAGAACGCCCATGAACGCGATCATCGGATTCGCGGAGATGCTGTTCGACACGAATCTGTCGAAGGAGCAGCGCGAATTCGCGGAGATAATCAAATCGAGCGGCGAGACCCTCGTCGCGCTGATCGACGAAATACTCGACTTCTCGAAGATCGAGGCGAGCCGGATGGAGATCGAGAGCGTGCCGTTCGATCCGGCCCGCGTCATCCGTGAAATCTGCGAGCTCGTCCGCCCCGAAATCACGTCGAAGCACATCGAGCTTGCGTCCGACATCGGCGAGGACATCCCCCGAATCGTCGTGGGCGACCCCGCCCGATTCGGACAGGTTCTCGTCAACCTGCTCGAAAACGCGTCCAAGTTCACCGAATCCGGCAGGATCGAGGTCACGGCCCGCGTCGAGAACGGCACCGACGAAGAAATCACCCTGCGCGTTTCGGTACGCGACACCGGGATCGGAATCCCGGCGGACAAGCTGCCGATCATCTTCGCGCCCTTCCAGCAGGCGGACGGTTCGAATACGAGAGAGTTCGGCGGCACGGGGCTCGGGCTCACGATCTGCGGGCAGATCGCCACCCTCCTCGGCGGCGAGATCCGCGTGGAGAGCGAGCCGGGAAAGGGCAGCACGTTTCATTTCACTTCGCGTTTCCGGAGATCCGCGAAATCGGAGGAATCATGAACATCGTTCAATTGGCCGGCGATCTCGATCTCGACGTGGAGGAGTACCGCTCGATTCTCGAGCTGTTCGTCGAGACGTCTCGTTCGGATCTCGCGGCGATCGGGGAAGCGGTCGCTCGCGGAGACGCGGCTGCCGCCATGCGGGCGGCCCATTCGCTCAAGGGGGCCGCGGCGAACCTCGGGCTTTCGGAGATGAGCAGCGCCGCGCATGAGATCGAGGAAAGGAGCCGCGAAAGCAGACTCCACGAAACGCACGAGACGGTGCTCTCGCTCGAACGGCATCTTGCCGCGGTCGCGCGGCTTCTCGGCGAAGAACAGGCGGCCGGTGGGGCACACGCCCCGGAAGAGATACTGAAGAAATGAACAGCGGCTATCCCGTGCTCGTCGTGGAGGATCATCCGGCGCTGCGGCGCCAGCTCGAGCTCATGCTCGAGAAGGCGGGCTTCCCGGTCGTTTCGGCCGAGAACGGCCGCGCCGCGCTCGAGCTGTTCAAGCAGCGCTTCTTCCCCATCGTCCTGACCGACTGGATGATGCCCGAGATGGACGGCATCCAGCTCTGCTCGTCGATTCGCGCTCTGCCCTCCGCCGGCTACGTTTACGTCGTGCTTCTCACCGCGAAAAGCGCCAAGGACGACATCGTCGCCGGCCTTCGCGCCGGCGCGGACGATTTCCTGACCAAGCCCTTCCACCCCGCCGAGCTGATCGCGCGGCTCAACACGGCGAAACGGATACTCGATCTCGAACATTCCCTGAAGCGCGCCAACGATGAGATCAAGGCTCTTTCGATCAAGGACCCGCTCACCGGCACCTTCAACCGCAACTATCTGGGCGATCATCTCCTGAAGGAAATAAAAAGAGCCCAGAAGTACCTGCGATCCCTGTCGATCGTGCTCTGCGACATCGATCGATTCAAAAGCATCAACGACACCCACGGCCACCTCGTCGGAGACAGGGCGCTTGTTACGTTCGTCGAGTGCATCTCTTCGTCGATTCGGCTGGACGTGGACTGGATCGCCCGATTCGGGGGGGACGAATTCGTCATCGTTCTCCCGGAGACGACCGTCGAAGGGGGCGGAGCGGCCGCGGAGAGGTTCGCCCGCATCATCCGGCAGAGATTCATCGAAATCGAAGGAGAGAAGATCCACTTGTCCGCCACGTTCGGCGTCACCGGGTTCGACCGGGCCTCGATCGACGAATCGATCGACGTCAACGCCCTCATAGGGATCGCCGACAAATGCCTCTACGAAGCCAAGAACCGCGAGAAGGGCACGGTCCGGATCGAGCCGTGGCGCGGCGCATTGTCTCACGTCGTAATCTGATCGAAAGCATACCGTCCGCCCTGTTTCGGACGCGGCGACGCGCGCGGGCACGGAACGCGGAGATCGCTCCGGCTATTTCCCTTCGAACAGCTTCAGGTATTCGCCGTAGCCCTCTTTCTCGAGATCTTCCTTCGGTATGAATCGCAGAGCCGCCGAGTTGACGCAGTAGCGGAGTCCCGTCGGCCGCGGCCCGTCGGGAAAGACGTGGCCGAGGTGAGAGTCGCCGCGCTTGCTCCGGACCTCGGTGCGCTTCGAAAGCATGCTCCGGTCTTCCTTCTCCACGAGAGCGCCCGGATCGAGCGGCTTCGTGAAGCTCGGCCAGCCGGTGCCACTGTCGAATTTGTCGAGAGAGCTGAAGAGCGGCTCGCCCGAAACGACGTCGACGTATATCCCCTCGCGATGATTATCCCAGTACGGGTTCGCGAACGGCGGCTCGGTGCCGCACTGCTGCGTCACCTCGTATTGCATCGGAGAGAGTTTCTTTTTCAGCGGTTCCTTGCCGTCGCCCCAGATGGCCTTGATAAAGGCGTCGCGGCCCGAGCCCGACCGGTATCTGCCGTACTGCGCGGAGCACGTCTTGTAGTAATCCTGATGATAATCCTCCGCGGCGTAGAACGCGGAGAACGCCCTGATCTCGGTCACGATCGGCCCGTCGAAGACGCCGGATGCGTCGAGCGCCGCCTTCGATCGTTCGGCGAGGAGCTTCTGGCCGTCGTCGTGATAGAATACGGCGCTCCGGTACTGCGGCCCCCTGTCGGCGAACTGCCCCCCCGCGTCGGTCGGATCTACGTGCGTCCAGAAAACCTCGAGGAGCTTCTCGTACGCGACCCTCGACGGATCGTAGTGCACCTGCACGGCCTCGAAGTGCCCCGTTTTCCCGCCGCAAACGTCGTTGTAGGTTGGATCGGCGATGTGCCCGCCCGTGTATCCCGAGATCACCTTCACGACTCCGTCCACCTTCTCGAAATCGGCCTCGGAACACCAGAAGCATCCGCCGGCGAACGTCGCGACCTTTATTCCCTTTTCCTTCTCCATTGTGTCGGTTCCCTTCTCCCCCTCCATCGCGGCGGTCCCCATTCCGATAACGGCCAGGAGGATAGCGAGCGACAGTATGCTATTTTTCATCGTTCCATCTCCTTCGACGGCGCGTGCGCGACAGCGCCGCCTTGACATCAATTAATAATAATTATATATTATCGCTAGCGCAACGACATCCGCGTGTTGAGCATATCCGGTTGCGCCGCCCGCCCTCCGTCGGCACGCGCGGACGGCATCAAACGGCACGAACGATGGCAAAATGAAACACTCCCGCCGAGTGCGCTCGGGACCGGTCGGTGGGCTCGTTTCGTTTTCGGGCATGACAACCCACCGCCGGAGGGAAGCGCGTTCCCCAAGCGGAAACGACGATTCCCGGCCGTCGCCGGCGCCCGATGAGAATTCGACGCATGGAATAGCATTTGCAGCTTGTTCGGCAGAACAATCTGACCCATATCTAATGTTCCGCAATCAGAGACAGCATCATCGTTATTTGCCGTTTCATTCCCGGGGAGACAGACTATGAGAGCGATCATCAGCGGAATCCTTGCAGCTAGCGTACTGGTTTTGACCGGCTCGAGCGTCACGGCGGCGAGAACGCTCGCGGCTCCGATAGTCATCGACCACACGTGCACGAGCATCGAGGCGATACCGCCGGACGCGATCATCAGCGCGCAGAACGCGTGCAAGTGGCACTACGCGCGGCTGTCGCACGGAAGACAGATCATGGTGGGATTCGAATTGATCGAAGCCGCCGATCCGTTCTATGCGGCCATATGGCCGTCGGCGGGAGGCTCGCTTCCGGTGGAGCCGGACATGCTGTGCATCTATACCGACCCGGTCGGGCCCGAGAGCTACTGGCTCGGCTCGGGGATCGATATCACCCGGAGCATCCTCGACGGGACGCCCGCGCTGAACATCTCCGCTTTTTCCTGGTGCACGCAGCTCGACACGGCCTCGGAGAGCTACGTTCAGGATTATCTCGCGGCGATGCAGACGCTCGAGAGCGAGTACCCGGACGTCGCGTTCGTGTACTTCACCGGCACGGCCCAGTATGACGGCGCGTACGGGTACAACCGGGCCTTGCGCAACGAGCAGATCAGGAATTTCTGTCTCGCGAATAACAAGATTCTCTACGATTTCGAAGACCTCGATTCGTGGTGGCTCAATCCCTCGACGGAGCAGTGGGAGCATGCGACCTACGAATACAACGGCCACGCCGTGCCGGTCGAGCACCCGATGCTCGCGGGAAACGACGCCGAGCATACGTCCTACGAGAGCTGCGAACAGAAGGGACGCGCGGCGTGGTGGATGATGGCAGTCCTGTCGGGCTGGTCGGCGAGAACGGACGTGGGGGACGACGAATCGGACGGTCCGGTGCCCGGCCCGCCTCCGTACGAGGGCTTCGAGCTCTCGTGCCATCCGAATCCCTGCAATCCTTCGGCGACGATCGATTTCTCTCTCTCCTCCTCCCTGCACGCAACGCTGGCGATCTACGACGCGCGGGGCGGGCTCGTGAAGACGCTCGTCGACGGCACGCTCGCCGGAGGCCCGCACTCCGTCGTATGGAACGGCACGAACGAATCCGGCGGCAGGGTCGCCTCGGGGGTCTATTTCTACCGGCTCTCGGCGGACAAGCGGACGGCCACGCGGAAGATCCTCCTCCTCAGGTGACGATTCGCTCACCTGCCTCGGCATACCGAGGGGAAGCGCTCCCGGAGCGCTTCCCCTCATCCCGATAGCCTCCGCGCGCAAACGGCTCTTCCCCATGCATAATGCACACGTCGGCCCGCGCCGCGCCCCTCGCGCCGGCGGCGCCTCATGCCGCCCCATGGGACTAAAGGCCGGGCGCGCCCGATCGGCCCGGACGCCCCGCCGCGATCGCATGCTCCAAAAGTCCCGCGGCGACGGTGACCCGTCCTTCGCGGCATGCCCGTTGCGAATGAACGGATTACGGGCGAGTATCCGGCGCGATCGGCGCCGGGCGTTTGAATATTTCTCATCCGAGAGGGCGATTCGATGAAATTGGATTTGGTGCCGTATCAGGCGCCGGGCGCGAGCTCGCCGCTCCTCGACAACACCCTGTTCGGCAGGATCATCAACTCGCTCTGCATTCCGATGTGCGTCATCGACGCGGTCGATCTCACCCTGCTGACCGCCAACGCCGCCGCTCGCGCCGACGCCGAGTTCTGGCGATGCGGGAATCGCTGCCCGGGATCCCTCGACTGTTCCTCTTCCGAAGCGAACGCCGACTGCGCCGCCCACAAGGCGCTCGTCACGCGCGCCCACGCGGTCCGGGAGCACAGGAGAACGGAATCGAACGGCGCCGTCCGGACCTGCGAGATGCACGCTCACCCGATCTTCGGCTCCGAGGGGACTCTCATCTTCATCGTCGAGTACGTGCTCGACGTCACCGACCGCTCCCGCGCCGAGCAGTCCCGGCGGGAAAGCGACGAGCGATTCCGGCAGGTCGCCGAAAACGCGATCGAGTGGATCTGGGAAGTGGACACGAACGGCGTGTACCGCTACTGCAATCCCATGGTGCAACAGGTCCTCGGATACGCGCCGGAAGAGCTGGTCGGGCAGAAGCGTTTCTACGATCTTTTCGCTCCTTCGATGCGGGAAGAGCTCAAGAACGTGGCGCTGGCGGCCTTCGCAAGCAAGGAACCGTTCCGGAATTTCGTCAATCTGAACGTTCACAAGAGCGGCTCGATCGTCGTCATGGAAACAAGCGGCGCCCCGGTGCTGGACGACGCGGGAAACCTGCTCGGATATCGAGGCACGGACCTCGATATCACGGCGCGGAGAGAGTACGAACACCAGCTGCAGCAGTACTCCGACATCGTGCTGAGCATGCAGGTCGGCCTGTACGTGTACCGGCTCGACGACCCCAACAACGACGAGAGCCTTCGCCTGGTGGCCCTGAATCCCGCTTCGCTCGCCACGATCGGCCTCCCGGAAGAGAAGGTGATCGGCCGCAGAATCACCGAAATATCCCCGGATATCGATATGCCCGGCGTTTGCAAGCAGTTCGCCGACGTCGTTCGCACCGGAATTCCGTTCGAGAACAAGGAATTCCATAGCGGCGATTCGAACGCCGGATCTTCCTGGTTCGCCTTCAAGGCCTTTCCCCTGCCGGATGAATGCGTCGGAATCCTGTTCGAGAACATCACCGAGCGCAAACGCATGGAAGAGGCGCTGCGCAAAGCTAAAAACTACGCCGAGGATCTGATACGAACCGCCAACGCGATCGTCGTCGTGCTGGACGCGAACGGATCGATTCAGGTGTTCAACGACGCCGCCGAAAGGATCACCGGATACTCGCTGGAAGAGCTCAAGGATCGCAACTGGTTCGAAACGCTCTGCCCCAAGGATCGCTACCCGGACGTCTGGGATACATTCTCCCGCCTGCCGCTGGGCCTTCTGCCGAGAAACGTCGAGAATCCCATCCTCACCAAATCGGGCGAAGAGCGCTACATCGTATGGCAGAACAACGAGATCAGGGATCATGGAAACGTCGCCGGCACGATATCCTTCGGCATCGACATCACGGAGCGCAAGCAGGCCGAGGAGGCGGAGCGGCGCGACAAGGCCTTCCTCGATCAGCTCATCGAGACCGCCCGGGAGGGAATCGTCGTCTGCGACAACGGCGGCCGCGTGCTCCGCATCAACGACGAGTTCCGACGTCTTTTCGGCTACTCGCGGAACGAGGCGATCGGGAGACTCATCGACAGCCTCGTGGCTCCCGACGATCTCCGCGACCTCGCGAGCGGAGTCACCAGCGACGTGGCGAGCGGCAAGCGTATGGATTTCGAGACCCGTCGGCGGCGAAAAGACGGCTCGATCATCGACGTATCCGTGATCGCCTCTCCGATCGTGATCGACGGCGAACAGGTCGCGGTGTACGCCATTTACCGTGACATCACCGACCGCAAGCGGGCCGAGGAGGCCTTGCGCGCATCGCAGCGGCTCATCGAAGGGATTATCAACGCGATTCCCGCGAGGGTGTTCTGGAAGGACAAGAATCTCGCATATCTCGGGTGCAACGCAGCCTTCGCGCGTGACGCGGGATTCACCGATCCGAAGGACCTCGCCGGGAAGGACGATTATCAGATGGGCTGGCGCGCGCAGGCGGACCTGTATCGCGGCGATGACCGGCGCGTCATCGACAGCGGCTGTCCCAGTCTTCTCGTCGAAGAACCCCAGACGACCCCCGAAGGGAATACCATCACGCTTCTGACGAGCAAGATACCCCTTTTCGATTCCCAGGGGAATATCGGCGGCGTGCTCGGAATGTATCTGGATATCAGCGACCGCAAGCGCACGGAAGAGGCCCTCCGGATCAGCGAGGAAAAGTATCGAAGCCTCGCCGAGAACACGAAGGACATCATTGTCCGGATCGACACGGAAGGCCGCTTCACCTATGTAAGCCCGCAGGTCTCGCGTTTCGGCTACACGCCGGACGAATTGCTGTCCCACAACATGCTGGAGTTCATCCATCCCGACGACCGACCCAGGGTCATCCGCGACTTCGAGGAAACGATGACGATGGGACACGAGATACTGATCAGCTTCCGCGTCGTGGGCAAGCAGGGCGACGAAAATTGGGTCGAGGAGAACGGCCGCGTCCAGCGCGACGATTCCGGCAATCCCGTCGGATACACAGGAATCCTGCGCGACATCACCGAACGCATCGAGGCCGAGCGGAAGCTGCGGCTGGCCAAGGAAGAGGCCGAGAACGCCAACAAAGCGAAGAGCCAGTTCGTCGCCAACGTGAGCCATGAGATCAGGACACCCATGAACGCGATCATCGGCTTCGCCGACATGATGCTCGAGGACAACCTGACGAACGAGCAGCGCGAGCACGCGGAGATCGTGAAGACGAGCGCCGAGACGCTCCTCTCCCTCATCAACGACATTCTCGACTTCTCGAAGATCGAGGCGGGCCGGATCGAGCTCGAGAGCGTGCCCCTCGAGCCGGAGCGCATCGCCCACGATGTCTGCCGGCTCGTCAGCTCCGCCGTCGCGTCGAAACGCATCGAGCTCCTGTGCGACGTCGGGGACCGCGTCCCGTCGGAAGTGCGGGGGGATCCGTTCCGGTTCCGCCAGGTTCTCGCGAACCTCCTCAGCAACGCGTGCAAGTTCACTGAATCCGGCGAGATAGAGCTCGCCATGGACGTCGAGGAGATCGAGGAGGATCGGATCAAGCTCCACACGACGGTGCGCGACACCGGAATCAGCATTCCGGCCGACAAGCTGTCGCTCATCTTCGCGCCTTTCCGGCAGGCCGACGAATCGACGACGAGGAAGCACGGGGGCACCGGGCTCGGGCTGACGATCTGCAAGCAAACCGCGAATCTGCTCGGCGGGGACGTCTGGGCCGAAAGCGAGGAGGGCGCGGGCAGCACCTTCCACTTCACCGCATGGCTCGAAAAATCCCCGGAAGCTTCCGGCGGCCGGGGGGACGCCGGGCCGATACCCGTCAGGAACGTGCTCGTCGTCGACGACAACGAGCGCTCGCTCGACATCATCGCGCGCAGATTCGCATCGCTCGGCCAGCGCGTGGTCTCGCGAAACAGCCGCGCCGGGGCGATCGAAGCGCTGCGGGACGCGCGAGAGGCGGGAAGCCCCTTCGACATCTGCGTCCTCGACGCGCCCCTGTTCACCGGCGACGGCTGCGGCGCGATCGCGGAGCTCAGGAGAATCGGCGGCAATCCCCGCTGCGTCATGGCGTGCATCGCCCTCCAAATCGACCGCGAGACGAAGAAATGCGTTCACGAGCATTTCGACGCGAATCTGCACAAGCCGGTTCGACGCAAGGACTGCTTGGAGCTGCTGCGCGCTGGCGCCGACGGCGCCCGCTCCGCGAATCGCTCCGAAGCGAACGGGGAATTCTCTCCAGGCGCGCCGGATTCGATCCCGGACACTCGGGCAGCGGGAGCTTCGCGTGAGGATCGCGCGGCGCGCATACTCCTCGCGGAAGACAATCCGGTCAATCAGAAGCTCGCGAAGCTCCTCCTCGAGAAGGCGGGATACGAGGTCGAAGTCGCTTCGAACGGAAAGGAAGCGGTCGAGAGATTCGCCGCCTCTCCCGACCGCTTCGATCTCATCTTCATGGATATCCAGATGCCCCTCATGGACGGGCTCGAGGCGACGAAGGCGATCAGGGCGAAAGGCTTCTCCGCGATTCCCATCGTCGCCATGACGGCGCGCGCCATGAGCAGCGATCGCGCTTCGTGCCTGCAGGCCGGGATGACCGACTACGTCGCGAAACCGATACGAAAAGACGTCGTTCTCGAGATGGTCGAGAAGCTCGCGCGACCCGCCCCGAATCCCGCGCCCGCGCTTTGATTTCCTTTGACTTTGCGCCCGGAATCATAAAGATTTCTACCTGCATAAACTTGTGCGCGCTGCCATATGAAAAGACGTCTTTATCTCATACCGGTCGTCATTGTGATCGCCGCGCTGGCGGTGCGAATCACCCTTCTTATCGTCAAGGGCTCGAACGGCGAAAAGCGGCAGATGCAAAAGTCCGCCGTAGCCGTCGAAACGGACAGCGTCCGGTTCGGCCCGATAGAGGAAATCCGCGAGTTCACGGGCTCCGTCTATCCCTATAATCAATACGTCGTCGCGCCGAAGGTCTCGGGCCGGGTTATCGAGATCCGCAAGCGAATCGGCGACCGGGTGCGGTCGGGGGAATTGATCGCCCGTATCGACGACGCCGAATACCTGCAGGCGGTGCGCGAGGCGGAGGCGAACCTGAAGATAGCCAAGGCCTCGGTGGCCGATTCGCGCAGCCAGCTCGAGCTCGCCCGGGATCAGAAGGAACGGATGGAATCGCTCCGGGCCAAGGAGCTCGCCTCGACTGCCGAGCTCGACGCGGCCGTCTCCGATTTTTCCGCGAAGGAATCGCGCTTTCGCCTTGCCGAGGCCCAGGTCGAGCAGCGCGAGGCGTCGCTCGAATCTTCCAGAATCAGGCTCGGTTACACGCGCCTGACCGCTTCGCGAGCCGGATACGTCGGCGAACGCTTCGTCGACGAAGGCGCCCTGCTCGCGGCCAACGCCGCCGTCGCGACGGTCATCGAGATCGGTTCGATCATCGTCCGGACGACGATAACGGAGCGCGATTATCGCCTCATCGATCCGGGCCAGGCGGCGGAAGTGACCGTCGACGCCTATGCGTCGAGGGTCTTCTCCGGCCGCGTCTCACGGATCGCCCCGATGCTCCTCGAGGATTCCCGGGTGGCGCGGATGGAAGTGGAGGTGCGGAACGACTCGCTCCTCCTCAAGCCGGGCATGTTCGCCCGCGCGCGGGTGACGATCGCGTCGAAGCCCCGGGCCCGGATCGTTCCGACGAGGTCGATCGTGAACCGAAACGGCGAGACCGGCGTCTTCACCGTGCCGGAAAGCGAAAGCGCCGCGCGCTACGTCTCCGTGAAAACGGGCATCGCGACTCCGGATTTCACGGAAATCCTCTCCCCCGCCCTCGAGGGTCGCGTCGTGACGCTCGGCCAGCACCTTCTCGAAGACGGCAGCCCCGTGCTGCTTCCGAAGGGCCCGTCCGGCGGGGCGCCCGGCCCGGTCGAGGGCGCGAAAGAGAAATCAGGCACATGAACATCGCGCAAGGGTCCGTCCATCGGCCCGTTCTCACGGCCGTCATATTCCTCATCGTGATCGTCCTCGGCATCGTCTCCTTCAGCCGCCTCTCGATCGATCTCATGCCGGAAATCACCTTCCCGACCATCTCCGTGGTCACGAACTACGGCAACGTCGGCCCGCAGGAGATGGAAGAATCGATCACACGGCCGATCGAGGAGGCGCTCGCGGCCGTGCAGGGGGTGGAAGAGATCACGTCGTCCTCCTCGGAGGGGCAGAGCCAGGTGAGAGTCGCCTTCTCGTGGGGGACGGACCTCGACGTGGCGGCGAACGACATACGAGACCGCATCGACCGCGTGCTCGGCCGGCTGCCGGAAGACGTCACGCGGCCGACGATCCGCAAATTCGACCTCTCGGCCTTTCCGATCATGTTTCTCGGAGCTTCCGGCAATCTCAATCCCCTCGACCTGCGGCGCATCGTCGAGGATCAGGTGAAATACCGGCTCGAGCGGGTGCCCGGGGTGGCCTCGGTCGACATCCGCGGCGGCCTGAACCGCGAGATACACGTCGATCTCCGCGGCGACCGTCTCAAGGCGCTCGGGATATCGACCGACGCGGTGCTCGGCGCCCTGCGCAGCGAGAACCGAAACGTCCCGGCCGGGCTCTACGACAAGGGGAACCTCGAAGTCCTCGTGCGCACGCAGGGGGAATACCGGAATCTCGACGAGATCCGCAACACGGTCGTCACGACCCGCTCCGGCGCTCCGATCCGCGTCGGGGACGTCGCGGACGTCGAGGATTCCTGGGAGGAGATCCGCCAGCTGGTCCGCATCGACGGGAAACCGGGGCTGCGCGTCTCGATCAGCAAGCAGTCGGGCGCCAACACCGTCGCCGTCGCCGAAGGCGTGCGCGCCGAGATGGACCGCATCAACCGCGACATCCCGCAGCTCAACCTGGTTCCCATCGTCGACACCTCCGTCTATATCAAGGAATCGATCAACAACATGGGGACCGCGGTTCTCGTCGGGGGACTGCTCGCGATCCTCATCCTGTTCCTGTTTCTTCGCAACGTTTCGAGCACGCTCATCATCTCGACCGCGATACCGATCTCGGTCATCGCCACCTTCGGGCTCATGTATTTCAGCCGCTTCACGCTGAACATCATCACCTTCGGCGGGCTCGCGCTCGGCATCGGCATGCTCGTGGACAACGCGATCGTCGTCCTCGAGAACATCTACCGCCATCGCGAATCCGGGACCGACAACGTCCGGAGCGCGCTCGCCGGCTCCGCAGAGGTCTGGTCGGCGATCGTGGCGAGCACGCTCACGACCGTCGTCGTCTTCTTCCCCGTCGTGTTCATCCGCGGCATGTCGGGGATCATGTTCCGGCAGATGGCATACGTGGTCAGCTTCTCTCTCCTCTGCTCGCTCGTCGTCGCGCTCACCCTCATCCCGATGCTCGCGTCGCGCTTCCTTCGATTCCAGCCGGCCGCGCATTACCGGAACGAGAACCGCCTGCACCGGATCTATTCCTACAGCGAAGAGGCGTTTCAGCGGATCGAGCAGCGATACTCGAAGGTGCTGCAATGGGCGATGGGACGCAAGAGAACCGTGCTGCTCGCGACTCTCGGACTCTTCGCCGTTTCGGTCGCGATGGTGAGGCTCATCGGCGTGGAGCTGATGCCGGCGACGGACGAGGGAGAGGTGCGGGTCAACGTCGAGATGGCGGTGGGCACGAAGCTCGCGATCGTCGACGAGACGACGCGGGCCGTCGAGGAAATCGTCCGGGCGCAGGTGCCCGAAGCGGTCTCGATCCTCTCCAACATCGGCGGCGGCGGCTTCGGCTCCTCGGGCGGCCATACCGCCGAGGTTCGCGTCAACCTCGTGTCGCGCGGCGATCGGCGCCGCAGCAGCGAGCGGATCGCGAACGACCTGCGGCGCTCTCTCGCGGGCCTTCCGGGCGTCACGATCCGCACGAGGGCCGGAGAAGGGCTCTTCGTTCTGCGCATGGGCGCGCAGTCTTCGAGCGGCGTGAGCATCGAAATCCGCGGGTACGATCTCGCGACGGCGCAAGCGCTCGCGCAGCGGGTCAACGAGGTGGTCGGCACCATCCCCGGCGTCACCGATACCCGCATCAGCCGCGAGGAAGGAAATCCCGAGCAGATCTTCCGGATCAACAGGGCGAAGGCGGCCGACCTGGATCTCGGCGTGACGCGCATCGGAGACGCGCTGCAGACGGCGGTCGGCGGCACGCTCGCGTCCTACTACCGCGAGGGGGGCAAGCAGTACGACATTCTCGTCCGGCTCAGCGAGATAGACCGCAAGAGTCTCGACAACCTGCTCGACCTTTCCGTCGTCAACAGCCGCGGCCTGCCGGTCGTCCTGCGAAACGTCGTCGAGGCCGTCCAGGAGGAGGGCCCGGTCCGCATCGAGCGGAAGGACCAGGAACGGATCATCACGATCCAGGCGAACTACACGGGCAGGGATATGGGCTCGGTGATAAAGGACATTCGCCGCGAACTCCGTTCGGTTCCGGTCCCGAAGGATTTCGTCATTCTCTTCGGCGGCGACTACGAGGAGCAGCAGAAGGCGTTCCGGGAGCTGCTGTTCGGATTCGTCCTCGCGATCATGCTCGTCTACCTGGTGATGGCGGGACAGTTCGAATCGTGGCGCGACCCGTTCGTCGTGCTCTTTTCGATACCGATGGCGCTCATCGGCATCACGGTGACGATGCTGCTCACCGGCACCATCTTCAGCATGCAGGCTTTCATCGGATGCATCATGCTCGCGGGGATCGTCGTCAACAACGCGATCCTGCTCGTCGATTACACGAACCAGCTCCGCCGCAATCAGGGGATGGAGCTCGTCGAAGCGATCCGGCTCTCGGGCTCGCGGCGGCTGCGCCCCATCCTCATGACCACGCTCACCACGGTGCTCGGCCTCTTCCCCCTCGCCATCGGCCTCGGCGAAGGGGGCGAGACGCAGGCGCCGCTCGCGCGCGTCGTGATCGGGGGGCTCCTGAGCTCGACCCTCATCACGCTCGTGCTCGTGCCGGTCGTGTACGCGGTATTCGAGCAGAGGCTCAAGCGCAGAGAGAGCTGACGGGCTCGCGGATCGATATCCGTTTTCACCCGCGTATCTCGGGCACCGACCGCATCCGGATCAGGGCTTCCAAACCTCCCACACCTTCCCTACCAATTCCGGCCCGGGTTTCAACGTGACCTGGCCGGGCTGCCAGCCGGAGGGCGCCACTTCTCCCGTCTTCTTCACATGCTGGAACGCCTTGACCTGACGGATCAATTCCTCGGGATTGC
Source organism: uncultured bacterium (assembly GCA_963846325.1). Classification (GTDB taxonomy): domain Bacteria; phylum Krumholzibacteriota; class Krumholzibacteriia; order Krumholzibacteriales; family Krumholzibacteriaceae; genus SSS58A. The sequence continues at coordinate 146,600 of CAWJVO010000012.1, read as the reverse complement.
GCCCCACCTCGGGAGTCAGCACCTCCATGGCGCGAATCACGAAGTCGGGGTCTATGATGAATCTGCCCCGGATATCGACTCCGGCGGCCTCGTCGTACACTCCGTACGCCTGGCCTATCTTGCCCCCCGCGTCGGACAGCATGGGGAACGGGACGCCCCCCTTGACCATCTTGGACAGCTCCTCCGCTTGCCAGATCTTGTGCACAAAGCGGCTGTCGGTGCTCATCGCGAGGACTTCACAGTCGAGTTTCTTGAATTCATCGTACCGGGCGGCGACCGCCGCCAATTCGGTGGGTCAAACAAAGGTGAAATCGCCGGGATAGAAGCAGACGACGATCCATTTGCCTTTATAGGCCGAGAGCTTCACCGGCTTGAATCCCTCGCCGGCGATAAAAGCATTCGCCTCGAAATCGGGCGCGGGCTGTCCAACGAGTGGGCGCATTCTCTCCACCTCCTTCACGGGAGCGTTCGCGGCTCCAGCTTCGGTTCGCTGCGCGGGCGCGATCGGCCCGGCAGCCGCTTTCACGCAACCTTCCTTCATTTCGGCCATATCATCCCCCTTTCAGGCTGATATCGATCCGCTGCCATTGCCGTCGTCCCGCCCCGCTATCTGATCCTGAGACGTCGCGGGGCCGGACGAGGCGTTCTTCCGAACGCCGGCTTCTTCGCCGCTTTCTGTTCCGCGGCGAGCACCTCGGCGGGAATCTCCGAATCCCTCGACACCGGGATCGCCGCGCACATGAACCGTTCGATTTCCCTCACGTCGCTGCGCTGGTCCGGCGTGGCGAACGCGATCGCGTGCCCTCGCTTCCCCGCCCGCCCCGTGCGTCCGATGCGGTGCACGTAGTTCCCGATCTCGTCGGGCAGATCGTAGTTGATCACGAGCTCGATATCCTTGACGTCGATGCCGCGCGCCGCGATGTCGGTGGCCACGAGAATACGGTATTCTCCGGTTTTGAACTTCCGCAAGGCCTCCTTGCGCTGCGGCTGCGACCGGTCTGCGTGGATCTCGCCCGCGGTATAGCCCATCTCGCGCAGCAGCCTCGCCACGCGGCCCGCTCCCCGTTTCGTCCGCACGAAGAGCAGCACGGAGCCGGCGTACTGCGTGAGGACCTGTCCGAGCAGGCGGCCCTTGTGCTCCTTCTGAACGAAGAGAATCTCCTGCGTCACGAGATCGGTCGCCGTGCCGGACGGCGCGATCTCGGTGCGAACCGGCAGATGCATATAATGGGACGCGATCCTCAGAACGTTCGACTGCATCGTGGCCGAGAAAAGCATCGTCTGGCGCGACTTCGGGATCAGCTTGATGATGCGCTCGATCTGCGGGAGAAAGCCCATGTCGAGCATGCGGTCGGCCTCGTCGAGCACCAGAATGCTCACGTCGGAGAGGCGGACCTGGCGCTGCTCGAGAAGGTCGTTGAGGCGGCCGGGAGTCGCGATGATGATATGCGGATGCTCCTTGAGCTGCTTGATCTGGCGGGCCATCGACTCCCCCCCGATCACGACGGCGCTCCGGAGCTTGAAGGCCCGGGCGAATTTCGAGATATCCTCGTGGACCTGGAGGGCGAGCTCGCGCGTGGGCACGAGAACGAGCCCCTTGCTCTTCCCCTGGGCGAGCCGTTGGACCATGGGAATACCGAACGCGATCGTCTTGCCCGTCCCCGTCTGCGCGACTCCGATGACGTCCTTCCCCGCGATCGCGATCGGAATCGCCGCCTCCTGAATGGGCGTCGGAACGGTGAATTTGAGCGCATCCAGCACTCCGAGGAGACCCGGCGCGATGCCGAGTCCGAAGAAACTGCTCTTTGCCTGCATCATTACGAAGTTCTCCCGCTTTCTCCATTCACGCCATGTGTGTGGAAATTCACGATCTCGACGGATAGTGTCTACCGGAACGCCCGCGCTGTCAAGATCGAAGCGCGCGGCCAGAAAGGACTTGCGAAATCAGCCTCCGCGCGCTATCTTCCTGCGTGCCTACACCGACGCGGGCCGCGGATATCCGGGCCCGGTTTTGTTTTATTGAGGAAACCATTCATATGCCGACAGTCAACCATATCCGCAACGTGGCCATCATCGCCCACATCGATCACGGGAAAACGACCCTGATCGATTCCATCTTCCGCGCCGCCCGGACCTTCCGGAACAACGAGCAGGTCACCGAGCGGCTCATGGACAACAACGACCTCGAGCGGGAGCGCGGAATCACGATCAGGGCCAAGCACTGCACGGTCGACTGGAACGGCTATCTCATCAACATCATCGACACGCCCGGCCACGCCGATTTCTCCGGCGAGGTGGAGCGGGTGCTCTCGATGGTCGATTCGGTGCTTCTTCTCGTCGACGCGAACGAAGGGCCGATGCCGCAGACCCGGTACGTGCTCATGCGCTCGCTTCGACTCGGCCTGAAGCCGATCGTCGTCATCAACAAGGTCGATCGCCCGAACGCCCGCCCCAATCACACGCTGAACAAGACGTTCGATCTCTTCATCGATCTGGGCGCGACGGAGGAACAGGCGCATTTCCCGGTCCTGTACGGCTCGGGCCTCGACGGCTGGCTCGTGCGGGACCTGGCGAAAGACGCGCATGAAGGGATGAACGCTCTTTTCGAAACCATCGTCGAGAAAGTCACGCCTCCGAAGGTCGACCGGAAAGGGCCGTTTCTCATGCAGGTCAGCACGCTCGCCTGGAGCGACTACGTCGGGCAGATCGGCTGCGGCCGCGTGCTGCGCGGCACGCTCCACAAGGGAGATGAATTCACGCAGTTCGTCACGCGGTGGAAGAATCCCGGCGATCAGGCCGCGGGCTGGGACGTGACCGGCTCGACGAAGGAACACGGCGTGCATTTCTGGGTGACGCGAGGGCTGGAACGGGTCGAAGCGGACAAGATCAGCGCCGGCGACATCGTGTGGCTCGCGGGCCCGGCCGAGATCGGCATCGGAGACACCTTCTCGAATATCGACGATCCCGCGGAGGCGCTCAAGCCCCTCGAGATCGAGGAGCCGACGGTGTCGATGTTCTTTCTCGTCAACACGGGGCCCTTCTCGGGAAACGAAGGCACGGCCATCATGCTGCGCCAGATGAAGGAGCGCCTCCAGCGGGAGCTGCGCACCAACGTGGCGATGCGGGTGGAGGATCTCGGACGCTCCGACGGCGTGAAGGTGATGGGAAGGGGAGAGCTGCATCTCGCCATTCTGATAGAGGAAATGCGCCGGGAGGGGCTCGAGTTCTGCGTCTCCCGCCCCGAGGTCATCACGCACCGGGACGCGGACGGAAACACCATGGAGCCGATCGAGCAGCTCATCGTCGACGTCCCCGGGCAGTATCAGGGCGTGATCATCGAGAAGCTGGCGCGCCGCAAAGGGGAGCTGCGGACCGTCGAGAATTCGGGCGCCACGGTCGTAAGGATCGAATTCGAGATACCCACCCGCGGCCTGATCGGCTACCGCTCCGAGTTCCTGACCGACACGCGCGGCCTCGGAATAATGTCCTCCCGCTTCATCGGGTACGGCTACTGGCGCGGCGAGATCGCCTCGCGCAACCGCGGCTCGCTCGTCAGCATCGCGACGGGACCGACGACCGCGTATTCCATCGAGGCGCTGCAGGAGCGCTCGGTGATATTCGTCGAGCCGATGGAGCGAGTCTACACCGGGCAGATCGTCGGCGAGAACTCGCGCACCGACGACATGGAGTGCAACCCGACCAAACGCAAGCATCTGACCAACCACCGGTCGTCCACGAAGGACATCGCGGTCACCATCGAGGTGCCGCGCAAGATGTCGCTCGAGCAGGCGCTCGGATGGATCGCGGCCGACGAGCTCGTGGAGATCACCCCGAAAGCGATCAGGATGCGCAAGGCGATCCTCGACGCCCTGCAGAGAAAGCGGGCGGTGAAGGCGCAGGCGATCGCCACGCAGGATCTCGGCGCTCCGTCGAACACGCTTCCGGCATAATCGAGCGGCGAGATTACTCCTTGCCAAGGCGACGCATTCTTTTTGACATTCGCGTCAAGTATTTGTTACTATGACCCAAAGAGCGGTCAATTCATCGGAAAATCACAAGAACGCGCGATCAGAGGCTCCCGTCCATGGATTCTCTTGTCGGCAAAACCATATCACATTACAGAATAATCGAGAGGATCGGCGCCGGCGGCATGGGCGTCGTCTACAAGGCCGAGGACACGAAGCTCGGCCGTGTCGTCGCCCTCAAGTTTCTGCCTCCTGAGATGACCCGCGACCGGAAGGCGAAGGAGCGTTTCGTGGCCGAGGCGCGGGCCGCTTCCGCGATAGAGCATTCCAGCATCTGCACGATATACGAGGTCGACGAGATCGAGGACGACCGGATCTTCATCTCGATGGCCTGCTACGAGGGAAGAACGCTGCGAGACCGGATCGCCGAGGGGCCGATCGAGATCCGCGAAGCGCTCGACATCGCCTCGCAGGCGGCGCACGGGCTCGCCAAGGCCCACGCTCACGGGATCGTGCACAGGGATATCAAGCCGGGCAACATTTTCATCACGGAAGACAAGGAAGTGAAGATCGTCGACTTCGGATTGGCCAAGCTCGCCGGGCAGGTGAAGCTCACGAGCACGGGAAAGACGATGGGCACCGTCTCGTACATGTCCCCCGAGCAGGCGCGCGGGGACGAGATCGGCCCGAAGACGGATATCTGGGCCCTCGGCGTCGTCCTCTACGAGATGATCACGAGGGAGCTTCCGTTCAAAGGGGAGTATGACGTCGCGGTGGTGTATTCCATCATGAACGATACGCCCCCTGCGATGAGCGGCGTCCGTCCCGGCGTTCCGGTTGAGCTCGAGAATATCGTCAAGAAAGCGCTCGCCAGGAATCAGGCCGATCGATACGAGAATGCGAACGATCTGTATGCGGATCTGACCGCGCTGAAGCAGCGGCTGGATTTCAGCACATTCACGGGCACGAGCGAATGGAATTTCGAGAACAAGAAAAGGAGGTGGATATTCGCGGTTGCGGCGGCAGCGGTCGCAGTCGCGGCCGCGGCGGTCGTATGGTGGGCCGCCGCGAACAGGGAAGGTTCGCAGCCCGGGCTTCCAGGGGCAGCGCACCCGGTGACGCTCGGCGACGCCTGGCACGGGGAGCCGGCGCTCTCACCGGACGGAAGCCGGATAGCCTACACCAGCGACGAATCGGGAAACAAGGACATCTACATCACGACCGCGAGCGGCGAGAGCTCACAGAAGATCACGCACGATCCCGCTCCCGATTACTATCCGGCATGGTTTCGGGACGGGGAAGAGATCGCTTTCGTCTCCGAACGCGGCGGCACGCCGGGGATCTGGAAGATGAGCTCGCTCGGGAGCGGCCCCACGCCGCTCATCAAGGACGCCGTCGATCCGGCGATCTCGCCCGACGGCACGCGCATCGCATTCACGGCGCTCCTGCCGGGCGGCGATCAGCGAATTGCCGTCTCTTCGCTCGCCGACCCCGAGAATTTCACCGTTCTAACGGGGCCCGACGGAGGAATGTGGGAGCACCGCAGAGCGGCGTGGTCTCCGGACGGAAAAACGATCTGCTACGCCGCGCGGCAGGATCTGTGGACCGTGCCCGCTTCGGGCGGGGCGCCCCGGCGCTTGACGAGCGGCGGCCTGTACGACTTCAATCCCTCGTGGTCCAGCGACGGCAAACACGTGTACTTCTCTTCCGAGCGCGGCGGCATTCTGGCTCTATGGCGTATCGGCGCCAGGGGAGGCGAGCCCGAGAGGTGCACGCAGGGCCCCGGCAACGAGTGCGACCCCAACGTCAGCAAGGATGGATCGCGGCTCGCCTATGCGACGCAGCAGGAACCGGCCGCTCTCCATATCAGGGACATGAGGTCGGGAACGGACCGGAGGGTGCCCGGGATGCGCGGCGACTGCCTGCCCGCCATCGCGCCCGACGGGAGCGCAGTCGTGTTCACATCGGATCGCGCCGGGAGGACCTTCGATCTCTGGATGCAGCCTCTCGATCGGGGAATGCCCTCGGGCAAACCCCAACGCCTGACCAAGGACACGGCGCACGCGTCCTGCCCGGCGTTCTCGCGCGACGGCAGATGGATCGCGTACTACCGGATTCTCGGCGAACAGCGTGACATCTACACGATTCCGGCTTCGGGAGGACGGCCGATACGGTTCACCGACGATCCCGCGCCCGACTTCCAACCGTCCTGGTCGCCGGACGGTTCGAAGCTGGTCTACGTATCCGAACGGGGGGGCGGATCCCACCTGTGGATCGCGCCGGTATCCGAGGGGAAACCCGCCGGTCCGGCGGTCCGGATCACGAACGACACGGTGCGCGTGCTCGCGCCCGCCTGGTCCCCCGACGGCACGCGGATAGCCTACGTCGGCGCGTCGGACGCGTGGATCGTGCCCGCCGACGGCGCCACGCCCGGAAGAAGGATCACGTCGGGAGCGCAGGCGCAGACGGTCCGGTGGGATATCGCCGACGGCTCGCTGCTCGTCAGCGGCGGCTGGGGCGAGGACAGCGTGAGCCTGCGGAGGGTCTCCCCCGACGGCGGCGCGGTCGAGCCTCTGGATCCTCCTGTCTTTATCGGTTCGGGGGACGCCATCGGCACATTCGATGTCTCGATGGATGGACGCTTCGCGGTCTTCTACCGCGAAAACAACCGTGGCAATATCTGGGTTCATGAGGCGAAGAAGGGAACCTTTTAACTTCATCCGCAGGGAGGTAGAAACATGGCAAAGAAGCCGTCGAAAGCGTTTCTGGCGGGCGCCGCCCGAGAGGCGCTCCTGAACGCGCAGCTCGCGACGAGCCAGGCGAAGAAGAGCGTCGGCAGGGTGAAAGGCTCCAAACAATACGTCGGTCCCATTATCAATCAATTCCCGCCGCAAATGCCGAAGGCGCCCTGTGATCCCATTCTGGCGAGGATGAGGCCCAAGAGGATAACGAGGAGCGACATCGAGAGAGCTCTTTCGCATATCGAATCGTGGCAAAGATATCTCCTGAAGATCTACGACGAGATGTATCTGAAGCCGTAGAAGAAGCGCTCGCTGAAATCCCGTGGCTTGTTTGCAGGGAGGTGGAATCATGTCGGTAAAGAAACCGACGAAGAGTTCTCTCGATGCGAGGCGTGCCGCCAGGAAGGCGCTCATGGAAGCGCTCCGCGCGATCCGCGAAGCCAAGAAGAGCGTCGGAAGCTTCGGGCCGCGCACCGTCGATCCCGTCAAGTACCCGCCGCAGCCGCCCAACACCGTATGCAGACTGTCGACTTCGCCCTCGAAGGTCGCCCCTGTCTTTCCGCCGCACGTGCCTACGTTCATATGCAGGATTCTCGGTTTCCCGCCGCGCGTGCCCAATGTCATCTGCGGCATCCCTCCGGTGCCGAAAGGAGTGACGAAGAAAGACTTCGCCGTGGGCCTTTATGTGCTCGAATTCTGGACACGATTTCTCGTGAAGGTCTTCGACAAGCTGTATCCGCCGAAACAACCGGCGCGGCCCAAGCCGAAATCCCGGGCGTAGCGGCGGCGGTCGAGCATGCCCGGTCTCGAGCGAATCGAAGCGCTCTCTCTGATCCTCACCTCGCGCTGCAACCTGCGCTGCGGCTACTGCTATCAGAGCCCGAAGCGGCCGCGGAGCGCCTCGTGGAGCGCGATTCGGGCTTCTCTGGACCTCGTTCTCGGCGGATGCCGCCGGAATCTCGGAATCGGTTTCAGCGGAGGCGAGCCGCTTCTGGAATTCCCCTTGATGCGCCGCGCCGTCGCGCACGTCGAGAAGACCCGTCCCGCCGGGAAAACCGTGACGTACTACGTGAGCACGAACGGCACGCTCCTCACGGAGGAGATCGCCGGCTTTCTCGAAGAGCACGGCTTCGAGACGCAATTGAGCTTCGACGGCGTCGCCGCCGCCCAGAACCTCCGGGGACGGGGCACCTTCTCACCTCTCGACCGGCTGCTCGACCGATTGCGGAAGAAGCATGCCGATTTCTACCGGCAAAACGTCGCGATCGCCCTCACCGTGAGCCCCCGGAACCTCGAGCATCTCGCCGACTCGGTCGCCTATTTTATGCGGAAGAAAGCGGCGAGAATCGTGATCGCGCCGAGCGTCGCCTCCGACGGGGAATGGGAAGTCGGGCGCATCGACGAGCTCGACGCGCAATTCGACCGGATGTTCAAGAGGAGCCTCGCGCACTATCGAAGAACGGGAGAGATCCCGGTGCAGCTGTTTCGCGGCGGAGGGCAAGATCCCGTCCGCGCGCGCACAAGGCCGCTCATGTGCGGGCTCAGCCGCGCAAGGGGAATCGCCGTCGACGTGGACGGTGGGGTCTACGGCTGCAGCATGTTCGCGGGATCGTACACGAAGCTCGACTCGCCGCTGCTGCGCGGCTGCGTGGAGGGCATGAGGCTCGGTCGTATCGACGATCCCGGGCTTGGCCGCCGCCTGGCCGCCTTCCCCGCGGCGGTGCGGCGGGCCCGGATGTTTCATCGCAAGGACAGGAAACATTCGGCGTACGGCAGATGCGCCGGGTGCGAATACCTCGCGCGCTGTTTCGTCTGCCCATCGAGCATCGGCTTCGTGCCCGGAAACGACGATCCCGACAGGGTGTCGGATCTCTGCTGCGCTTTCAACATGGTCTCGCTGAAATACAAGGAGCGCTTTCCCCGCGAGCCGGACATGTCCGATTTCGTTCTGCCCCTCCCCTGGATCGACTAATGCGCGAAGAGCTTCTTTTCCATCTGATCCCAGAAGATGATGAGGTTCGGATGGATAGGCGTCAGCTGCTTCTCCGCGGAATCGAGCTCGCTCGGCCCGGAGTGCATGAGAATGATATGCTCCGGCTTGATATATTCCCTCATGAGGTACTGTCCGACCGAATCCGCGAGAAACATTCGATCGGCGAACGCGATATCGATCCCGTCCCTCGCGAGATCCACCGCCTCGATATTCTCGATGTTCATCCCGACGATCTCGTCGGCGAGATGCACCAGGCGGATGCCGTCGATGTCGACGATCGTCGCGAGGGTCTTGTACGGCTTCTCACCGGCCGGCGCGTGATTCACGCCGAAAAAGGCGACATCGATGCCGTTCTTGTGCAGCTTCTCGATCGTCTTCCACTCGGGATCGACGCTCACGACTCTCTCCGCGATCGCTGCATAACCGCTCCCCGCGACGATCCGCACCGAATCGCAGGCAACGGGGCTCGACAGATATGTGACTCCTGGTACGCGGCTCAAGAGCTCGGCGTTCATCCTCGCATTCGTATGGTCCGCGTGCGCGTGCGACGCTATGGACAGATCGATCCCGTCGAAGGGCGACCTGCCGTCGAGCATCATCGAGAAAACGCGATCGCCCGTCATCGGATAGTTCCACGGATTCTTATGGAGGGCGTCGATCAGCACCTTCTTCTCGCCCCGCGCAATCAGGAAGCCTTCATTTGCGACGTAGATAATCTCGAGGGGCGCGCCCCCGGCGTTCTCCTTCACCCGCGCCGATGCGCGGGTGAGACGGTAGGCGCGGCGGTCGGTATCGCGGGCTCCCTTCTTCCGGAGGAGCTTCTCGATATCGCCCTGCGCGTCGTCCTCGGCGATGTGGAGAGGCGTTCTGCCGTCTATGTCGGCGACGTTCGGGTCCGCGCCGCTCTCGAGAAGGAGACCGATGATGTCGCCGCGATTCTTGCTCACCGCGTAGTGGAGCGCCGTCTTCCCTCGGCCGTCCGCCGCGTCGATATTTCCGGCGCGCGCGATCATCGTCGCGACGAGACCGGCGCAGCCTCCTATGGCGGCGTCATGGAGGAGCGTTCTTCCCCCCGCGCCGACGTCGTCGAGGGGCACTTCCCGCGCGAGGAGAGTATCGACGATTCTTCCGCTTCCCGCGGCGGCGGCGAGATGCGTGAAGCGCGCGAGTGCGGCTCCGTCCCCCTCGATCCCGACCCCGGCGTCGAGAAACGCCTCCGCCGCGGCCGCGTGCCCGCTTCCAAGAGAGACCGTCATGGGCGTCTGCCCGTCGTCGGCCCTCGTCCCGGGCTTGGCGCCGCGGGCCAGGAGCAATCTCACGACCTCCGTGCGACCGTTCATCGCGGCCAGGAACAGCGGAGTCCTCCCCTGGTTCCCCTTTTCATCGAGCCGGACGCCCTTCGACACGAGGAGCTCGACCACCGCCATGTGCCCTCCCCGCGCCGCGAAATGGAACGGAGAATTGCCCCTCGCGTCCCGATAATCGAACTGCGCGCCGCGGGCGATGAGCGTATCCACGAAGCCCGCGTCGCCGACGTAGGCCGCATAGAGGAGCGGAGACTGGTCGCTGGAGTTCCTCGCCTCTACGTCGGCGCCCCGCCCGATGAGGTATAGCCCGGCGTCCCTGCTTCCCGCCATTGCCGCCATGTGAAGCGGCGTGTCGCCGTCCTCGTTCTTCGCGCTCACGAGGCCGGGCGAGGCGTCGATGAGCGCCTTCAGCCGCGGGCAATCGCCTGCCCGGGCCGCCTGATGAACCTCGGAAGTCTGCGCCACGCAGGACACCGCGAAGACGAGCCCGCCCATGACCAGAAGGAATCTCAACCCTTTCATGCCGCCTCCATCTCTCGTTGGAAAATCGCCGAAGGTCTTTGCGATGTTATACCCCGGTGGAGCAGAAAATAGCCATTGTTTGATATGCTGGTGGGCGAAGCAGGACTTGAACCTGCGACCTCGTGCTTGTAAGGCACGCCACCTCAAGGCGCTGCATTGGAGCGCACACCGCGCCCCCGCTCCGCGCATGGCTTCGGGAGGACAGCGCGGCACCCGCTTTCGATCTTTACCGGGGCTGTTCGGCAGTCGAAGGTTTGAAATCGGCTATTTCAGAAGAACGAGTTTTCTCGATAGGCTCTGCTTGCCGGCGGTCAGTCGGCAGAAATAGACGCCGCTCGCGACCTTCATTCCCCCGTCGTTGCATCCATCCCAGCTCACCTCATGCTGCCCCGCATCCAACCTGCGATCGAGCACATTATGTACGAGCCTGCCGGCGCTATCATAGATTGTCACGGCGACATGGCCCGCGACGGGCAGCGAGAAGCCGATGCGGGTCGACGGATTGAAGGGATTCGGATGGTTCTGATAAAGAGCGAGCGTCGGCGCTTTGGCGCCCATGGTCTCCGTCACGAACAGTGTTTGGGTTCCGCCCTTCCATGAGACATCCACACGGTACCGATAGCTCACTCCCGGATCACAGGTATTATCGACGAAGCTGAAGGAATCATCATGATGAGGGGAAATCACGACCTCGATCGGCAGATACCTTTCGTCTCCGTTCGATTCACGGAACACGGAGAATTCCATTGCGGCGTCGTTGACCGATAGCTTCCAAAAGACCTCAATCCCTTCAGCACCATACGAGCAGGAAAAGGACTGGAGCAGCGTGGCGACACTCTCGTTGGAGCTATTAATCAATATCGAAATGCTACTGGAATTGATATTCGCCACGGCCAGGTCAATGCGGGCGTCCTCATTGAAATCGCCTTCACAGATCGACACCGGTCTATCGCCTACGCCATAGAGACCCGCATTGGCGAACGCGCCATCGCCCGAGCCTCGAAGAATACTCACGCTTCCAACGTTACGGTCCGCCACAGCCAGATCTAGGTGGCCATCAGAGTCATAATCTCCAGAGCATATCGAAGTTACATCGTAGGCCACTCCGTATGGAGTCGGGCTGGCGAATGTGCCGTCTCCAGCGCCGCAGAGAACGTATACATTATGCGTATAGGAAGTGTAATCCGCGTATCGGTTTGCCACCGCAATGTCGAGACACCCGTCCTCGTTGAAATCGCCTATCACCATGTCGTCAGGCCTGGTGCAGGCAGGAAATTCAACGGGCGACGGGAATGTGGTGTTTCCCGCGTTGAGCATGATCAGGATGCCACTCCCGTATTTTGACACAGCGATATCAGGCAATCCGTCTTCGTTGAAGTCCCCCGCTATTAGTCTATGCGGATTCGTGTATTGTCCGGTCGCAAAGTATACGGCCGGCTCGAACGTGCCGTCTCCGACACCGAGAAACAGCACGATACTGTTATTCTGGTCGTTTGCGCACGCGAGATCCAGGACTCCATCAAGATTGAAATCACTAATGCATGGCCGCGTAGTCCCCGCAAGAACTGGGTACGCGACGGATGGGGCAAATCCACCGGCCCCGTCGCCAATAAGGACGATCATTTCAGTGTCGGTGTAGTCAAAGCATGCGAGGTCGGCATGGCCGTCCGCATTGAAGTCGCCCGAGCAGATGTATTCGACGTAGTAGTAGTTGACCATATGCGTCGTCGGAGACGCGAACTCGCCATTCCCCAAGCCCCGCAAGATGGAAATGGAATGGCTATAGCCGTGGTGCCCGACCGCAAGGTCAAGATGTCCGTCCTCGTCGAAATCAGCCGAGCACATGTCTACGGGCAGGTAGTTGACAAGATAGTAAGGCGTCGCCAGGAGCGTGCCGTCGCCGACGCCGAACATGATCTCAACAGCGCTCGACATGATTGCCACGGCGATATCAGTATGTCCGTCGGCATTGAAATCAGCCGGGCAGAAAGAACTGATCTCCCCTCCTCCGACTGAATACGTCGTGGCCGTCGCGAATGCAAACGCTCCTTCGCCGAGGAAAACCGACATGCAGAAATGCATCGCGGATACAACTATGTCGTCGCGTCCATCGCCATTCACGTCGTACACCAGCGTGGTGTAGGCATCGCCGCCGACTGCATAGTCGCCTACCTGGCTGAAGAGCCCGTTTCCGGCTCCCGCAAAGATGGTGACGTTTCCGGAACTGTAATTTGATATGAGGAGGTCCGTGAAGCCATCCTGGTTGAAATCGCCGGAAGAAACCGTCAGAGGATCGATTCCCTCGTTGTAGGTTTGCGTCAGGGCAAACGTGCCATCCCCGGCGCCGATCAGCACGGAGAGGCTTCCCGGGATCCACGTCATGTCCGGGTTAAACGTATATCCCGAGTTTACCACGATCAAATCGAGATGATCGTCGCCATTAAAGTAACCCGCAAGAACGTCACCAATCTCGTCGCCTGAACTGAAGCTGGAAATAGTGAATGTCCCATCTCCCGCGTTGAGCAGAATAGAGATGCTGCTGGGAGTGAAGGGAATGCCATTGAAGTAATCTCCCCGATTCGGCACAACCATATCGAGGTAGCCATCCTCATTGAAATCACCTATGTATGGTTCGCCCGGGTAGGCCCCCGTATAGTAGCTTACAGGTGGAGCGAATGTACCATCTCCCGCCCCCACCAGAACGTAGACAGAATCCGATAGGAGAACGAGATCCAGAATGCCGTCCTGATTGAACTCGCCAGTAGAAACGGAGTTCAACCACTCCTGGCCGATGCTGAACGAGATCGGCGAATCAAACGCGCCATCCCCTGAGCCCATTATCACGGAAACGAGATCGTTTCTACCCACGCCGACGATGTCGGCATTTCCATCTCCGTTGAAATCGCCCGAGCATGCTGAGTATATTCTGCCGTTCGGCAAAGGAATATGTGGGGTTGCCGAGAAGAGATGCTCGAAGGCCTGCGCATCTATTGCGAATAAGGAAAGTACTGCCACCGCCAGGCATGAATATAACATTACTCTCATGACGCGACCTCCCGCCCTGTTGCAGGCGAAGCATCACTATCAGACTTGCCGTACGTATTGAACACCCCTATTAACTGCAATTATAGCACAGGTGACGCGGTTGTTCAATTGATGCTTGGCTTTGCTGGTGGGCGAAGCAGGACTTGAACCTGCGACCTCCTGCTTGTAAGGCAGGCGCTCTAACCAACTGAGCTATTCGCCCGCGAGGCCTTAGAGGAGTGCCATGGGCACGAGGACGCAGTACCCGAGGACGAGGAGCACCGGGGCGAGGGAAATGGATCCGTAGCCGAGAAACACGTAGCCGGCGACGATCATCGACGAGCCCGACGATCAGGAACAGATTCCGGAATTTTCGCAGAGCATGCATTTCAGAATCCTCTCTTCTCCAGGTCGATTGTAAATCCTTCTCCAATGATAGCCATTAAACGGGCGATGTCAAGGATGCTTCCGCTTCGCCCGTTTTCCACCCGCCGCCGGAAGCGCCTCGTTCATGCTGCCCGATCGAAATCCCTCGAGATCGAACGTGACGTAGCGGAAGCCGAGGGCCTTCATCTTCGCGACGACCTTGCTTCTCAGCGCGCCGCTCGCGAGCCGTGCGATCTCGTCGCTCGGGAACCTCGATCCGGGCGAGCGCGCCGTGATGGCGCAGCCGGCTCGTGCCGAATCCGAGCGAGGCGAGCCAGGCCTCCCCTTTCTCTATGCGCGCGAGCTTCTCCCTCGTGATCGTCTCGCCGTACGGAATCCGCGACGCGAGGCACGCGGCGGACGGCTTGTTCCACGTCGGAAGCCCGCGCCTCTTCGAAAGCTCGCGGATATCGGCCTTCGTGAGCCCGGCCTCGATGAGCGGGCTCTTCGCGCCGAGCTCCTTCACCGCCCGGCGCCCCGGCCGGTAGTCCCCGACGTCGTCCTTGTTCGACGCCTCGAGGATGCAGGGAAAACCGAGCGCCTGCGCGATAGCGACGAGCTTCGAGAGAATAGCCGTTTTGCAGTGATAGCATCGGTCGGGCGGATTCGCGCGGAAACGCTCCATCCCGATCACCTCGTCGGCGCGAACGACGAGATGCCGCACCTCGAGCGATCGGGCGAGCGCCTTCGCCGCGCGAATCTCGGCGGCGGGCACCGCGGGAAACGCGACCGTGACGGCGAGCAGCCTCTCCCCGAGAACATCCCTCGCGACGCTCAGGAGAAACGTCGAATCGACCCCGCCCGAGAAAGCGACGAGGGCGCCGTCGCAGCGCGCGACGATCTCCTCGAGGCGCGCGAGCTTCGCCGCGGCCGCGTCAACCTTCGGCACGGCCGCGTCAGCCTTCGCCGCGCGCCTTGACGGTGTCCTTTTCGGCGGCTCTTTTCGGCACTTTGCAGCCTTTCCTTCTCCGACGGCGATCGTATCTCGCAGCGCCTTCGCGTATTTCTTCGCCTTCATGTGATCCTCGTGCGTCTTCGAGAAGAAATGGCTTCCGTCCCCCGCCGCGACGAAATAGAGATCGTCGCATCCCTTCGAGCGGCCGCACCGCCGCGATGAGCGACGCGAGACCGGGGCTGCAGATGGGTCCCGGAGGAAGCCCCTTGTTCCGGTACGTATTGTACGGCGAATCGATCCTGAGATCGCTGTAGCGAAGACCGCGCCGCACGCCTCCGAGGGCGTAGGCGACCGTCGGATCGGCCTCGAGGCGCAGCCCTTTGCGCAGGCGATTGTGATACACGGCGGAGATGCGGTTCATCTCCGATTCGTTCTGCGCTTCGGATTGAACGATCGACGCGAGGGCGACGATCTCGTTCGTCGAGAGGCCGACGTCGTTCGCGTATTTCGCCACGTTTTCCCGATAGACCTCCCGGAATCGCTCCGACCATGAGCCGCGCGAGATCGCGCGACGAGATCGGCCAGCTCAGGAGATACGTGTCGGGGAAAAGGTATCCTTCGAGCGTGGGCGCGCTGATGCCGAGCTGTTTCGCGAAGCCGGAATCGCACACGGCCTGATAGAACCGGGCCGAGTCGATTTCGACCTCGCGCTCGACCGCTCCCGCGATCTCGCGGAGCATGAATCCCTCGGGCACGGTGAGGCGCGTCACCTCGAACTCGGCGTGCGAGAGCTTGCGAAGCATCCGCGAGACGCTCATGCCGTTCAGGAACACGTAGCGCCCCGCCTGGACTCTCTTGTCCTTTCCCGTGGCGATCGCGACCCAGCGGAAGAGACGCGGATGCTTGAGCACTCCCGAGTCGACGAGCATCTTCTGGACGTCGTTCAGGTACATGCCCGGATTGACGCGGATCTCGACCTTCGGCGTCCCCGTCCGGACGTCCTCGCTGAAGTAGAGAACGCCGACGTACACCGCGGCGAGGAGCCCCACGGCGAGGCCGAGCGCGAGAATCGTCGAGATCTTTCTCATCGTTTCGGCCTTTCGTCGAGATAGCTCTGGAGCAGCAGCATCGCGGAGAGCTTGTCGATGTCGCCGCGCTCGAAGCCGCGATCGCCGCTCCGCAGCACCCGCTCCGCCTCGAGGCTCGTCATGCGCTCGTCCATCAGGCGCACATCGAGCCCGGGCATCTCCTCGATCCGCGCGGCCAGGGCGCGCGACCGGCCGGAGCCTTCGATATCCTTGCCCTGCATGGAGAGCGGGAGCCCCACCACGACCGTGTCGATCCCGTGAAGCTCGACGAGCCCGCGGAGATGATCGAGGAGATTCTTCCCCGCGCCCTCCACGAAGGTGTCGAGCCCCTGCGCCGTCATCCCGAGCGGATCGCTCATCGCGAGCCCGGTGCGCTTCGTGCCGGGATCGATCGCGAGCACGCGTCCCGTCTTCCTGTTCGATTCCGCCATCGCGTATCCTTGCGCCCTGCCCGCCTACATCTTCCGGCGGAGCACGAGAATCGTAACGTCGTCCCCGGCGCCCTTCGGGCCGGAGAACTCTTTGACGCTCTCGATGATCGCGTCGCGCACCTCGTGCGCGCGCCTGCCATGGAGCGTCGCGAGCAGCGGATTCAGGCGCTCCTCGCCGTAGAACTCGCCTTCGTCGTTCGTTGCCTCGGTCACGCCGTCGCTGACCACGACGAGCGTATCCCCCGGCTCGAGCGCGAGCTCGAAACGCTCGTATTTGAACCCCGGCAGCACGCCGAGAATGAGCCCGCTGTAGTCGAGCACCTCGGCCCGGCCCCCGCTCCTGATAAAGGCCGGAAAGACGTGTCCGGCGTTCGTGTACGAGAGAACGCTCGTATCCATATCGAGACAGCCGTAAAAGAGCGTGGCGAATTTGTCCTCGGTCGTCGCCTCGCACATCATGTCGTTGAGCGTCGCCACGAGCTCGGCGGGATACTCCATGCGGCCCATGTTCGACCGCAGGCTCGCCTGCAGCGTGGCCATGAGGAGAGAGGCGGGAAAGCCCTTCCCCGAAACGTCCGCCACGGCGATCGCGAGATAGGGTCCCCGGCGCAGGAAATCGTAGTAGTCGCCTCCCACCTGCTTGCTCGAGATGCTCAGCGCCGCCACCTCGAAGCGCTCGAGCTCGGGCGGATCCGAGGGCAGCAGGTTGAGCTGGATCGACCGCGCGATATTGAGCTCCTCCTCGAGCACGCGCTTCTCGACCACTTCCTTGAGGAGCGCGATGTTGTGGAGCGAGGCCGCGACCTGCGCGGCGAGCATCGAGAGGAGCGCGCGCTCCTCGGCGGTGTAGCGATCGTGCTCCGGCCGCGAGCCGAGGAGAATCGCCGCGACGCAGCCGGCGTCGTGCGTGATCGGCACGAGGAGATCGCTCCGGGCGAAGCGGCGCATGCCGGCGGGCAGATTCGCGGCCGCCTCGTCCCCGAATTTCTTCCGCCGGCGCCTCAGGACGTTCTTGCTCGCGCTCAGGAATCCGAGCGCCTCGAGAAGATCCGAGCGCGTGACCGGCTCGCCGATGCCGGCGAGCGTATCGAGCGCCGTCTGCGCGTCGGGGTCGCCTCCGCTCTCCTCGAGGAACTCCCTCGCGAGGACGAGCCGCGCCTCCTTCGTTTCGAACACGTCCGCGAGCACCGCGCTGATGCGCTCCTTCATGGCGTCGACGTCGATCATCGTGAGCAGCTCGGTGCTCAGCGCGCGGATGCGGGCGCGCGGATTGTGCTGCTCGCGCACGAGGAACCGTTCGGACCACTCCTCGATCCGCCCGAGCACGGGTTGAAACGCGACGATGAAGAGAATGATGAATCCCGTCTCGAGTATCTCGACCCTGCCTCCGGAGAATTGCGCGAAGAGCCTCGTGATCTCCTTGATGATGACGAGATACACGGACGCGAAAACGGCCGCGGCCGCGACGTAGAGAATGCCCCGGCGGGCGATAAGCCTCATGTCGAGAAGCTGGTAGCGAACGATCGCGAACGCGATCGAGCCGCCGCCGATGATGAGCGACGCGTTGATGAACGCGGTCGAGATATCCTGGCCCTCCTCCGCCCCCGCGAACGCCGGCACGAGCCGGGCGAGCAGAAAGGTGAGGATGCAGAGCCCGAGCCCGCCCAGCAGGACGCGCACCTGGCGCTTCACGCGCGGCGGCACATCGGATCGCATCGCGCCCGCGAGGAGGATCATCGAGAACGCCGCGTACGCGACGTCCACGACGGAAAAGAGCTGCACGTGGGCCTTGAGGAGAAGCGCCATGAAGACGCCGAGAAAATCGCCGACTCGCTCGAGAAACGCGTTCACGGTCGCGTAGGATCCGGCGAGCCTGCCGAGCCCCTGAAACATGCGCGCGGGATTCGCGCGGTGCATGAGGAATATGACGAGGATGAGATGAAAGAGGTGCGGCAGAAAGAGGAGCCACGCGATCTTGCGCACCCACGGCCACCAGCGATGCCGCCGCGGATACACGAGCGCGAAAAGAACGAGCGAGGGGAAGAAGAACTCCCAGACGTAATCGAAGCTCGCGACGAGATTCTTGAAGAGGACGGTGCCCTCGCGCGGATTCAGCTCGAGGAGATAGCCGACCGCGCCGAGGAGGGGGCCGAAGCTCGCGAAGAAGAGCACGAGCGCCGTGAACCAGCTCGCCGCGCTCTTCCCCGACTGCCGCAGGATCATCACGGCGAGAAAGAATATGATGATGCCGCAGACGAGATAAAACGACGCGAGAAAGGAGGAGGCGCCCATATGAATCACTTTCGGAAATCGCGCGGGAAACGCGGCGAAGGGCCCCGGTTAATCCTTCCGAACCTCGCCGTCGGCTTTCGGCTTGAGAGCCTTCTCGAGCTTGACCTTCATGCCGTGGCCGGGCACCATTTCGAATTCGAGCGAATCCATCATGCTCTTCATGATATGGATACCTCTTCCCCGCAGGTGATATACGTTCGCCGGATCGGGAATGTTCTGGAGATAGCACTGGTAATCGAAGCCCTTGCCGCAGTCCTCAACCTCGACGCAGAAACGGTCATCCTTGCAGATGAAGGCGATCCGGACGTTCTGGGTGGAGCACTCGCAGTTCCCGTGCTCGATGGCGTTCGTGACCGCCTCGATCACCGATATCGCGATCTCGTTCGCGATCTCGCGATTGTCGCATAGATTCTGGACCACCTCGTTGCAGACGAGGTCCACGACGTTGAGGAACTTGTATTCGCTCGGGAATTCCAGGACGACCGTTCCGGCCATGGCGGCTCATTGCCTCCTCGTGGGATTGTTTTCGAATCAACCGTCCAGAAAGCTCGCCACCGCTTCTTCCTCGCTGTCGTAGCATTTGAAGATCAGGTTGAGCTTCGTGACGTAGAGAATGCTCCGTATTCTGTCCGAGACGTGGAGCAGCCTGAGGTCGCCGCCCCCCCGCCGCATCGTCGTGTACCCCGAGATGAGAATGCCCATGCCCGTGCTGTTGATCCAATCGACCGCGTGAAGATTCACGACGACCTTCTTGCTGCCTTTCTCGAGGAGCTTGTGGAACGTGGCCTTGAACGTTTCGGCGTCGGGCCCCCCCATGAGCTTGCCCTGCAGGTCGAGAATGACGACTCCGTTCACTTCGCGGGTTTCGATGCGCATCGCCGCCGCTTCCCGTGAGCCGAGCCCGCTCACGCCGTTTTCAGGAAATCCAGAACGGCCCGAAAATCGGCCGGGAGCGCCGCCTTGAACGTTACGCGCTCCCCGGTCGCCGGGTGAACGAACGAAAGCTCCTCCGCGTGCAGGGCTTGCCTGTCGATCGTCGCAAGCGCCTTGTCCGCCGTCGAGACGGCTTTCCCCGTAAGTCCCCCCCGCCGCTCCTTCCTGCCGCCATAGACGGGGTCGCCGAGAACGGGATGACCGACCCGCGAAAGATGCACGCGGATCTGATGCGTGCGCCCCGTTCCGAGCTTGAGCCTAATATACTGGAAGGGTCCGAAGGTGTCTATAACATAGTAGGTCGTATGCGCTTCCTTGCCCCCCTCGGAAACGACGGCCATCTTCTTCCGGTCGCTCGGGGATCTCCCTATGGGCATGTCGATTACGCCGGTCGGCTCCGGCATTTCCCCCCAGACGAGGGCGCAGTAGAGGCGGTTCACCGCGCGCTCCATGAGCGCCCGGCTCAGGGCGATATGCGTCGCGTCGTCCTTCGCGACGACGAGGAGCCCCGAGGTCCCCGCGTCGAGCCGGTGCACGATGCCGGGGCGGAGCACGCCTCCTATCCCGGAGAGGTTCTTGCAGTGCGCCATGAGCGCGTGAACGAGGGTGCCCGTCGCGTGGCCGGGGGCGGGATGGACGACCATCCCCGGCGCCTTGTTCACGACGAGGAGATGTTCGTCCTCGTAGGCTATGTCGAGCGGGATGTCCTCGGGAACGATCTCGAGCGGCCGGGGCGGGCTGAAGGAAAGCGCGATCCGCTCCCCCTGCCGCACTTTCCGCGCCGATTTTTCCGCCGGCTCGCCGTCGACCAGCACGTCCCCCGCGACGAGCGCCTTCTGTATCCTCGACCGCGAAAGCTCGGGGATCTGCGCGCTCAGAAACGAGTCGAGACGCTCTCCGACGTCGTCTTCGTCGACGAGGAATTCGAACGACCGGTTATCCGTCAAGACTGCTCCCGCAGGGGCGGCTCGTTTTCCTTCGGGTGGAGGTCGGGATGAAGCGCGTAGCCGAGGATGAGGAGCAGGGCCCCTATCGTGACCGCGATGTCGGCGACGTTGAACGTGGGCCACCGGTGCATGCCGATCCCGACGTCGAGAAAATCGAGCACTTCCCCCGCCGCGAGGTGGTCGATGAGGTTGCCGAACGCGCCGCCGAGGATCAGGCCCAGGCACACGCGCTTGTGCGCCGGGGCGTACCGCATCCGGTAGGCGAAGAAGACGAGCACCGCGATCGATACGATCCTGATGTAGAGGAGAAGCTGCCCGGCGTTCGAGAGAATGCCGAATACGGCGCCCCTGTTCTTGCTGAGCGTGAAACGAAAGAAGCCGTCGATGACGTCGGCTCCGCCGCTATACTTGTAGAGCTCCCAGATGATCCGCTTCGAGGACTGGTCGAGGATAACGACGAGCGCAGCGATCGCGAAGTAGAGCACCGCTCAACGTCCCCTCTCGAGCTTTTCCTTCTTGTCCTTGCAGGCGATGCAGAGCTCGGCGGCGGGCACCGCTTCGAGACGCTTGTCGGAGATGAGATCCATGCACTCCGCGCACTGCCCGTATTCCCCGCTCTCGATGCGCTTGAGGGCGGCCTCGATCGACTTGAGGTACTGCCCCTCCTGGTCGGCGTAGTAGTAGTTCTTCTCTTTTTCCATATAATCGGAGCCGATATCGGCGAGGTGGTTCGAATAGGACTGCTTCGCCGCGTCCTGTTCCTCGGCCGATTCGTTGATCGCCTCGGTGATCCGCCCGAGCTCGCGAAGAATCCTGTCGCGCTCGACGAGAAGCCTCTGCCGGTAATGCTCGAGCTCCTTCTTGGCGAGCCTCTTCCTCTTGACGTCGGATTTCCTGACTTCGGGTTTCGCGATTTCCGGCTTCCTGATCTCGGGCTTCTTGAACTCGATCCTCTTGACCGGGCTCTTCCTGGCTTCGACCTTCCTGGCAGGCTTCGAGGCCGGCTTTGCGGCGGCTTTCTTCGGCTGCTTCTTCTCGACCTTCTTGCCGATCTTCTTTGCGATCTTCTTGACGATTTTCTTTAGTGGCATCCTCTGATTCTCCTTGCATCGGTCGGGACGCTAGAGACGCTTCATCCACAATTCGATCGTATGCTCGCCGGCCTTGAAATCCGTTCTGAACGGCCAGTCCTTCTCTCCATCTTCGAGCCCTTCGGCGAGCGTTTCCATGCAAATATGCTCACCGAACTCCTTGAGCACAACAGAAACTTCCTTCGGGGCCCGGCACGAGAGCGCGATGCGATCGCTCACCTCGAAACCCGATTCCTTGCGGAAGTTCTGGATGCGGTTGACGATCTCCCGGGCCGTCCCTTCCCTGAGAAGCTCGGGGGTAAGGCGCGTGTCCAGAATGACCGTGAGGTCCCCATCCGCCCCCGCGGCGAAGCCTTCCTGCGTTTCCTGCAGGATTTGTACCTCTTCCTTCGTTATAACCTCTTTTTTACCATCGAGTTCTATCGAGGCCTCTCCTTTGGCGACGAGCGCCTTGACGTTTCCGGCGTCCAGCGTCTCGAGAAGCGCCGCCGCGGCCTTCATATTCTTGCCGAACCGCTTCCCGAGCTTCGCAAAATCGGCCTTAACTCTATATTTTACATACACTCCAGGGTCGGCAAGGAGCGTGATCTTCTTGACATTGAGCTCGTCCCGCACGAGAAACGCGAACTCCTCCCCCCCGAGCCATTCGGTCTCGGTCGGATAGGGGCTGTGAACGAAAATCTCGGCCAGAGGCGTGCGGACCTTCACCTGGGCCGCGTTTCGGAGGGCGTGGGCGACGGAGACCGTCTTGAGCACCCCCGCCATTCTCTTCTCGAGATCGGCGTCGATGGCCGATTCGTCGACCGCGGGATAGAGATCGAGGTGGACGCTCTCCTTCGCGCCGCCGAGCCTGCGGTACACCGCGTCCGCGAGGAACGGGACGAACGGCGCCGAGAGCCGCATGATCCCCTCGAACACCTTGTAGAACGTCTCGTACGCCGCGAGCTTGTCGCCGGACATCTCGTTCTTCCAGAAGCGGCGGCGGCTGCGGCGGAGATACCAGTTCGAGAGCTCGTCGATGACGAACGCCTGAATCGCGCGCGCGGCGCGGGTCAGCTCGTAGCGGTCGAGCATGTCGGTCACTTCGCGCACGGTCGTGTTGTAGCGCGAGAGGATCCAACGATCGAGGAGGTTCGCGCTCTTCACGTCCCCCCGGGGCGCGAAGCCGTCGATCTCCGCGTACATCGAGAAGAAATTATAAAGGTTCCTGATCGAGCCGAGGAACCGGTTCGCTGAGTCGCGGAGCGCCGCCTGATCGAACTTCTTCGGAAGCCACGGCGAACCGCTCGCGAGGAGATACCAGCGCAGCGCGTCGGCGCCGTCCGAGGCGAGCACGTCGCTCGCGAAGACCGCGTTGCCGCGCGTCTTGCTCATCTTCTGCCCCGCGGCGTCGAGCACCATGCCGTGCGGGAGGCACCGCTTGTAGGGGCTCCGCTTCGTGAGGAAGGCGCCGATCACGAGGAGCGAGTAGAACCAGCCGCGCGACTGATCCACTCCCTCGCTGATGAACTCGGCCGGGTACTGGCTCTTGAAAACGTCCATCTTCTCGTGCGGGTAGTGATACTGCGCGAACGGCATCGAGCCCGAATCGAACCAGCAGTCGATCACCTCGCTCACGCGATTCATCTTGCCGCCGCACTCGGGGCACCCGACGTCGAGGTCGTCGATGAACGGCTTGTGGAGATCGTACTCCTCGGGAAACGCTTCGGCGATCGAGCGGAGCTCCTCGACCGAGCCGATGCAATACTGCTCTTTGCACTTTTCGCACGTCCAGATGTTGAGCGGCGTGCCCCAGTAGCGTTCGCGCGAGAGCGCCCAGTCGACGTTCCCCTCGAGCCACGCGGTGAAGCGATTCTCCCCCACCTCGGGCGGGAACCACTGCACTTTCGAGTTCGCCTCGAGGAGGAGGTCCTTGAACGCGGTCGTCTTGATGTACCACGAGCGGCGCGCATAGTAAATGAGCGGCGACTTGCAGCGCCAGCAGAACGGGTACGAGTGCTTGATCTTCCCGCTCCGGTAGAGGAGTCCGCGCTTCTTGAGGTCGGTGATGATCTCGGGATCGGCGTCCTTGATGAACATCCCCGCCCACGGCGTCACTTCCTCCGTGAACTTTCCCGACTCGTCGACCGGCTGGATCATCGGAAGATTCTCGGCCTTGCCGGCGTTGTAGTCGTCCTCGCCGAACGCGGGGGCCATGTGCACGATGCCCGTGCCGTCCTCGAGCGATACGAAATCGGCGCCGATGACGCGGAAGGCGTCGACCATCTTGTCGAAGAACGGGAAGCACGGCTCGTAGCGCTTGCCGATGAGCTCGCTTCCCTTCACCGTGCCGAGAACCTCCGTATCCCCGTCGAGGACGCCGACAAGCGCCTCGGCGAGGATGAGGACCTGCCCCTTGTTGCGCACGCGGACGTAATCGTGGTCGGGGCCGACCGCGAGCGCGACGTTCGAGATCAGGGTCCACGGCGTCGTCGTCCAGACGAGGAAATAGGCGTCCTCGTCGACGAGCTTGAGCTTGATATGGACCGATGGATCCTGGACGTCCTGGTATCCCTGCGACACCTCGTGGCTCGAGAGCGACGTGCCGCATCTCGGGCAGTACGGGACGATCTTGTGCCCCTGGAAGAGCATGTCCTGATCCCAGAACTGCTTGAGAATCCACCAGACCGATTCGATATATTCGTTCTTGAAGGTGATGTACGGATCGTCGAGATCGAGCCAGAAGCCGAGCTTCTTCGTGAACTCGAGCCATTCGTCGAGATACTTGAAGACGCTCTTGCGGCACTGCTCGTTGAACGCCGCGACGCCGTAACGCTCGATCTGATCCTTGCCGTCGAGGCCGAGCTGGTGCTCGACTTCGATCTCGACGGGAAGGCCGTGCGTGTCCCAGCCGGCCTTGCGGACGACGCGGTGCCCCTTCATCGTCTGGTAGCGGCAGACGAGATCCTTGATCGTGCGCGAGAGCGCGTGATGCACGCCGGGGCGACCGTTCGCGGTCGGCGGCCCCTCGTAGAACACGAACGGGACTCGAGGCCGGCCGCTCCTCGACGCTGCGCTCGAAGATATGGTTCGCCTCCCAGAAGGCGAGGATCTCCGCTTCGAGCTTCGTGGCCTCGCCGAAGGGGGAGAGCTCGGGAAAATGTTTTCTCGTTGTCTCTTTTTCGGCCATATCGCTTCCGCCGAACGGGTATATAACACGATAACCCCGCGCCTTCTGGGGGACGCCCGGGGTTAATCGCCTGCCAAGCTCGGACTATACCTTATAAGAGAATCGGCGCTCCATGTCAAGAGCGCACAATGGCCCGGAATATCGGCAGCCGCGGAGCCGCATCCGGGGCCGGCAAGGCGACCGCCTCAATAAATTATTGAAAAATATGAAATTGTGCTCGCTTTATGCAAAGGATGGGAGTATATTGCGTCAGTGATACGTTTACTGAAGGAGCATTTGAGAGTACACAGCAGTCAGGAATCCAAGATCGCCTCGATATCAGGCCCCCATCAATACGGTACAATCCTACCTTATTAATCCAGGGACAGAATCCAATCGACAGAGATCTTGTGGTACGTCTTCCGGGTGAGCCGCATACCGCGTCATCCGGAGTGAACAACGGGATATTCGGATAAGGGAGAGGTGAAGCGTATTTGACCTGAAGAATCAGAGACCAGCGGATCAATTAACAGCGTTTTGTAACAGTTAGTGAAAGGACTACTAAGACAATGGCCAAGAAAATATACGTAGGCAATCTATCATTCGACACGAACGACGAACAGCTGAACCAGATCTTCACGCCGTACGGCGCCGTCGCCTCCGCGCGCGTCATCAAGGACAAATACACGGACCGCTCGAGGGGTTTCGGTTTTGTCGAGATGGACAACGTCGCCGAGGCCGACAAGGCGATCGCCGAGCTCAACGGGAAGAACGTCGAAGGCCGCACCCTCAAGATCAGCGAGGCCACGCCCCGCGAGGACAAGCCGAGAGGCGGGGGCGGTTACGACGGCGGCGGAAGCCGGGACCGCTACTAATCGCAGCCCGAACCGAGGCTGAACGATAGAAAGAGGGCGCCGGGGAAGAAATTCTCCGGCGCCCTTCGTTTGACTTCGCCGCCTCCGGGCATTAGATTCAATCACTATGGCTTTCCGAAGAACATGCGCGGCGGCGATCTCGATCGCCGTCATTCTCTCCTGCGCCGCTTTCCCCGGCGGAGCGTTTCTGTGCCGCGAGGCGAGCGGAGACGTCAATCTGGAGCCGTTCCACGCTCCTCACGCCTCTTCGTGCGTTCCGGACGAGTGCCGTTCGGACGGGCCCGACGCCTCGAGCGTCGCTCACCGTCATGAGCGGTGCACGGATACCGAAATATCGGGCCTTCAGGCGCCCGTGCATACGATGAAGCTCCGACCCGCCCTGGCGCTCGGCCCCGCGGCGAGCGATTTGACCGCGAAGCCGAGCCTTGCCGTCGATAGAGCGGCCGGCGAGCGCTCCGCGGCCCCGCCCCCGCCTTCAGACGATCGCGCGGCCGTTCTCCGCATCTAGGATCCCCTTCTCGTTCCCCAATCGATTGCCTCCTGATTCCGTTCGCAGCGAAAGGAGCCATGATGAATTCTGCGCTGCAGAGGATCGGCGTCGCATCGGCCGCCGTCCTTATTCTTTCCGGCGCCGGCGCCGCCGCCGAGCCGATCACATTCGACGAAGCGCTCAGACGGGCGATGCTGTTCAACAACGGCCTGAACGCCTCGCGCGTGACGGCCGAATCGGCCGGGGACCTCGCCCGGCAGGCGGAGGCGTTCCCGAATCCGAGCGTTCAGGGACGCTTCGAGAATCTCGGACGGGACGAGCTCGAGCTGGGCCTGAGCCAGACGTTCGAGCTCGGCGGCAAGCGGCGGGCGCGGACGGACGCGGCCCGGGCGGAGGCGCGATCGGCAGCCTTCGCGCACGGCGCGGCGAGGCTCGATCTCGAGGCGGAGACGATACGCCGATTCGCGGCGGCGGTCGCCGTCGAACGCCGGATCGTCCTCATCGACGCATCGATGCATCTCGCGGCCGCCGAGCGTAACCAGATCGAGACGAGGGTCCGCGCCGGAGCGACGAGAGAAAGCGACCTTCTGCAGGCGGAGATCGCGATCGAGGAGCTTCGCGTCGAACGCGCGCAGCTCGCGCGAGATCGCGAGAAGGCGTTTCTCGCCCTATCGACGCTCTGGGGAGCCGCCGAACCGGATTCGCTCACGGCCGCCGAGACGTTCCGGGAAGAGGTTCTCGCCCCGCCGATCGACACCCTTCGCCGCGCCATGGAGGATCACCCCGACGCGCTCCGCCTCGGCGAGCGAAGATCCCTCGCGGCCTCCGAGATCGCCGCCGCCCGGGCCGAGCGGTGGCCGGATCTCGATATCGGCGCCGGGATAGTCCGCTACGGCGAGACGGACGACGAGAATCTCGTCCTGACCGCATCGATCCCCCTTCCCGTCTTCAACGGGAATCGGGCCGCGGTCAGTGCGCGGGAACGCCTCGCGGAGGCGGCGGAATACGAACGGCGGGAAGCGCTCGCCCGGAAGGAGGCCGATCTGCGCGCGATTCGGTCCGACGTCACGGGGGCGAGCGAAACGCTCCTCTCCCTCGACGGCGAGATCATCCCCCGGGCGCGGTCGGCGTACGATCGCGTCAGAACGTACTACGGAAACGGCGCGGTGAGCTTTCTCGAGCTGAACGGCGCGCGCCGGGATCTCGTCAGGCTTCAGCTTCGCAGAGTCGAAACGCTGTACGAACGGGCGCTCGCCGCGGCCGATCTCGTCGAGATCGCCGGCTATCGCCTGCCGGTATTCACGGCGCGATGAGATGAAAGGAATCACGCGATGAAGATGAAATTATCGAGAAGCGCGGCGGCTGCGGCGGCGCTGGCATTGGCGCTCGCCGCGGCCGGGTGCGGAAACGGCGCGGATCGGCGGACCGCCGAGAGCCCGAAAACGGCCGACGCGCACGGCGCCGAGGAAGACGCGGTCGATCCTCTCGACGGAATCGATGCGGCTCGCCGGCATCGGCGTCTCCGAAATCGGCCTCGAATCCATCGGGCTCGCCGTCGAGATGCCGGGCGAGATCGGCTACAACGAGGAGCGGCGGATCCACATCACTCCCCGGTACGCCGGCGTGATCCGCGAGGTCCGCGCGCGGCTCGGAGATTCGGTGCGGCAGGGGGACGCGCTCGCCGTCATCGAAAGCAACGCGAGCCTCACGCCGTACGAAATCGTCGCGCCGATCGCCGGACGCGTCGTGGAAATGCACGCCGCTCTCGGAGAGTTCGTCGGCGAGGACCGCGACCTCTTCGTCGTCGCCGATCTCTCGTCGGTATGGGCGAACTGCGACGTGTTCGCGGAGGATCTGCCCCACGTGCGGATCGGGCAGCGCATGACGATCGCCGCGGTCGGCTCCGAGGACACCGTGCGGGGAACCGTCGACTACATATCCCCCGCGTTGAACGAGAAAACGCGCGCGGCGGTCGTCCGCGCGATTCTGCCGGGGAGCTCCGTCTGGCGGCCCGGCCTCTTCATCCGGGGAACGCTTCGCGTCCCGGGGGGCGAACCGGTCGCCGCCGTGGCGCGGGACGCCGTCCAGCTCCTCGGCGAGACTCAGGTGATCTTCATCGAGGGGGACGAGCCGGGCGAATTCAGGCCTGCGCCCGTCAAAACGGGACGCGGCGACGGGACGATGATCGAGCTCGTCGAGGGGCCGCCCCCGGGGACGAAGTACGTCTCGGCGGGCGCGTTCGAGCTCAAGGCTCAGATCGTCACGAGGGAATCCGGCAGCCACGCGGGACACGGTCATTGAGAGAGGAACCGGCGAATGAAATCATATTTTGAAACGCTTCTCGGCAACCGGCTGCTCGTCGTTCTCCTGCTCTTCGCGCTCATGGGCGCCGGCGTTTACATGTATTTCGAGCTTCCGAGGGACGCATTCCCCGACATATCCCCCGTCATGGTCCCGGTCTTCTCGGAGGCGCACGGCATGGCGCCGGAGGAGATCGAGCGCCTCATCACCTTCCCGATAGAGTCCGCGATGAACGGGCTCCCCGACGTGACGCTCGTCAAATCGACGTCGGCGTTCGGCATGGCGGTCGTCTACGTCTATTTCGAGGACGACGTCGACATCTACTTCGCGCGGAGGCTCGTCTCGGACCGCCTCGCCGCGGTGATGCCGGAGCTGCCCGATCTCGGCGAGCCGCCGACGCTCGGCCCCATCTCGACGGGGCTCGGCGAGGTGTTCATGTACTACCTCAAGGCCGACTCGACCGCCGACACCGGCGGCAAGGAAAAGAACACGTGGCTCCGCGAGATCAACGACTGGGTGGTCTCGTACCAGCTCATGTCCGTTCCGGGCGTCACCGACGTGCTCTCGATGGGCGGGCACGTGCTCCAGTTCGAGGTGAAGCTCGATCCCTACGCGATGAGGAAATTCGGCATCCGGCTCGACGAGGTCGTCGGCGCGATCGCGGCCAACAACCGGAACGCCGGCGGGCAATTCGTCGTGATCGGCGCCGAGGAATACCTCGTGAGGGGAATCGGCCTCCTCGACGGAAAGGAGCGCCTCGCCGACATACAGGTGAAGGTCTCGAGCGGCACTCCGGTCCGCGTCAGGGACGTCGCGGCAGTCGAGTACGGCCGCGCGGTGAGACGCGGCGTGGTGACGCTGAACGGCGAGGAGGAGGTCGTCGCGGGCATCGTCGTCAAGCTCTTCGGCGAGAACACCTCCCGGGTGATCGAGCGGCTCGACGCGAAGTTCGCGGAGATCGCGTCGTCGCTCCCCCCCGGCGTTTCGCTCGTGCCGTACTACAACCAGGGCACGCTCGTCGCGAACGCGGTCGGCACCATGAAGACCGCTCTCTGGCAGGGCGCGCTGCTCGTCGTGCTCGTGCTCATCCTGCTTCTCGGGAATCTCCGCGGCGCGCTCATCGTCGCGCTCGCGCTTCCGCTGTGCGCCCTCGTCGCGGTGATCTTCATGGGATGGGGCGGCCTCTCGGCCAACCTCATGACGCTCGGCGGCATCGCCGTCGCGATCGGCATGCTCGGCGACGCGTCGATAGTGATCGTCGAGAACGCGTGCCGCCATCTCGCGGACGGCGCGAACCGCGGACGGAGGCGGGCCGAGGTCATCGCCGCGGCCGGAAGCGAAGTGGCGCGGCCGATCCTCTTCTCGGTGACGATCATCATCATCGTCTTCCTCCCCCTCTTCACGCTGCAGGGGGTCGAGGGAAAAATGTTCGCTCCCATGGCGTTCACGATAGGCTTCGCGCTCGCGGGCTCCATCGCGGCCGCGCTCGTGTTCGCGCCCGTGCTCGCCTCGCTCTTCCTCCGCGTGAAGACGAACGACTGCCCCCGCTGCATGACCTGGCTGATGCGCGCCTACCGTCCCCTCCTCGTCGCGGCGCTCAAGCGCCGCCGGCTCGTCGTCGCGGGCACG
This sequence comes from uncultured bacterium, assembly GCA_963846325.1. Lineage (GTDB taxonomy): Bacteria > Krumholzibacteriota > Krumholzibacteriia > Krumholzibacteriales > Krumholzibacteriaceae > SSS58A. Next base: position 116,502 of record CAWJVO010000012.1, on the reverse strand, counting down.
CTCGCGCTCTTCGTCGCCGCGGCGGCGCTTCTCTCGCGGCTCGGCACCGAGTTCATCCCGACGCTCGAGGAAGGGGCGATCCAGATCAACGTGGCGATGGCCCCCTCGATCTCGCTCGAACGGGCCGCCGAGACGGTCATGAGGCTCGAGCGGCGTATTCACGAATTTCCCGAAGTCGATCGCACCGTCGCGAAGATCGGACGTCCCGAGACGGGGAGCCATCCCCACCCGGTCAATTCGGCCCACATCCAGATAGCCCTGAAGCCGCGCTCGGAATGGAAGAACCATGCGACGAAAGGGGAGATCGTCGACGCGCTCAACCGGGCGCTCTCGCCGTACCCCGGCGTGCAGCTCGGTTTCTCGCAACCGATTCAAAATATGTTCGACGAGCTCCTTACGGGCGTTCGCACACAGATCGCCGTGAAGCTCTTCGGCGACGACCTCGCGACCCTCAGGGCGAAGGCCGACGAGATCCGGGAAGCGATCGCGGACGTTCCCGGCCTCGTCGATCTGGCCGTCGAGCAGAACTACGGCCAGCCCCAGGTGCAGGTGATCGCGGACCGGTACGCGTGCGCGCGTTACGGCGTGGACGCGGCCGAGATTCTCGAAACGATCGAGACGGGCGTCGGCGGCAGCACGATCGGCCAGATCTATCTCGGCACGCGCCGCTTCGACATCACGGCCCGATTCAAGGAACAGTACCGGGCCGATCCGGAAGCGATCGGCGCCCTCACCGTGCGCACCCGCGACGGAAACGACGTGCCGCTTTCCCTCGTGGCCGACGTCGCGCGGGTCGTCGGTCCCATCCAGGTGAATCGAGAGCACAACCAGCGCCGCTGGGCCGTGACGGCGAACGTCCGCGACCGCGATCTCGGCGGCGCCGTCGCCGACATCAAGGCCCGGGTGCGGGATCGCGTGAAATTGCCGCCGGGATATTTCATCGAGTACGGAGGGCAATTCGAGAATCAGCAGCGGGCCATGCGGCGCCTCTCGCTCATCGTTCCCGCGGCGCTGGCGGCCATCTTTCTCCTGCTCCGTCTTTCGCTCGGCAGGCTTCGTCCGGCGCTCCTCATCTTCACGAACGTCCCTCTCGCCCTGATAGGAGGCGTCGTCGGGTTGTATCTCTTCGGCGAATATCTCTCCGTGCCCGCGTCGGTCGGATTCATCGCGCTCTTCGGCATCGCCGTGCAGAACGGCCTGATACTCGTCACCTATATCGATCATCTCGCCCGGGCCGGGATCGGCGCGACGGACGCGGTGATCGACGGCGCGCTCCTGCGGCTCCGCCCCGTGCTGCTGACCGCGCTCACCACCGTCCTCGGCCTCGTGCCGCTGCTCTTCGCGAAGGGGATAGGCTCGGAGGTGCAGCGCCCGCTCGCGATCGTCGTCGTGTTCGGGCTCGTCTCGTCGACGTTCCTGACGCTCTTCTTCATACCGGCGCTGTACCGCTGGTTCGTGCCCGAACGGAAGGGGGATGCGTGACGTCAGGCTCTTCGGAGAAACTCGCACACGAGCTTCGAGAGCTTGGTCTCCCCCGCCTTCGCCGTCGCGACGATCTGCGCGATGTTCACCGGCTCGAGGCAGTCGGGCGTCGCCTTGTCCGTGACGACCGATATCCCGAGCACCTTGAGGCCGCCGTGCACGGCGACGATCGTCTCGGGCACCATCGACATGCCGACGATGTCGGCGCCGATGCGGCGTAAGAAGCGGTATTCAGCAGCGGTCTCGAGATTGGGCCCGGCGACGGCGACGAGAACGCCCTTCTCACTGCCACCTTCACGTCGAGGGCGACCTTCTCGAGGAGCGCGATGTACGCCCGATGGTACGGCTCGCTCATGTCGGGGAAGCGCGGACCGAGGCGCTCGTCGTTCGGGCCGATGAGCGGATTGTCCCCCATGAGGTTGATGTGGTCGGTCACCGCGACGACGTCGCCGGGCTCGAGCTGGGGATTCATCCCGCCGACCGCCGAGGTGAGAATGAGGGAGCGCGCGCCGAGCGCCTTCATCACGCGGATGGGAAAGGTGACCTGCTCGAGGGTGTACCCTTCGTAGTAGTGAACCCGCCCCTCCATCGCGACGACCTGCTTCCCCGAGAGCTCTCCGAGAATGAGGTTCCCCGCGTGGAGCCCCTTCACCGTCGAGACGGGGAAATTCGGGATATCCTCGTAGCGAATGGTCGCCTTGACCTTGATCCCTTTCGCGAGGCCTCCGAGACCGCTTCCGAGGATTATGCCGAAGGACGGCTTCACGCCCGCGACGCCCTTGACGTAGGCGGCGCTTTCCTTGATTTGCTCGTATAGACCAGCCACGGGTGACCCCTTTCCATTTCGTCGAGATTGTCCTCTATGCGCTAGGTTAGCCGATTGCCGCGGCGCCAGGCAATAGCAAAGAGACGGCCGCAAAGACGATGGACAGATTCTTCGTCTCCTGCTAGAATACGGCTCACATGAAAGACAACTTCATATCCCATTACCGGATTCTCGGCGAGCTCGGCGCGGGCGGCATGGGCGTCGTGTACCGCGCGGAAGACACGAAGCTCGGACGCGCCGTCGCGCTCAAGTTCATCGCGCCCCAGGGAATCGAGAGTGCCGAGGAAAAAGCACGCTTTCTTCACGAGGCGCAGGCGGCGGCCTCGCTCAGCCACCCCAACATCTGCGTCGTTCACGAGATCGACGAAGCGGACGGGCGCCTCTTCATGGCGATGGAGTACGTCGAGGGGGAGAGCCTGAAGGACCGCATCGGCCGGGGACCTCTCAAGATCGACGAGGCGCTCGATATCGCCGCGCAGATCGCGCAGGGCCTCGACGCGGCGCACCGCAAGAGCGTCGTTCACCGCGACGTGAAGCCCGCGAACATCATGATCGAGGCCGGCGGGCTCGTGAAAATCATGGACTTCGGCCTCGCGAAGATGTCGGGGCTGAGCAAGCTCACGAAAGCCGGGACGACGCTCGGAACCACGGCCTACATGTCCCCCGAGCAGGCGCGCGGCGAGGACGCGGATCATCGGAGCGACATCTGGTCCCTCGGCGCCGTCATCTATGAAATGGCGGTCGGCCGCACTCCGTTCAAGGGGGATTACGAGCAGGCGGTGCTCTATTCGATCCTGAACGAGGCGCCGGAGCCGCTGACCGCTCTCCGAACCGGCGTTCCGATGGAGCTCGACCGCATCGTCGCAAAGGCGCTCGCGAAGGATCCCGCGGAGCGATATCAGCACGCCGACGAGCTCATCGCCGACCTGCGCGCCCTGAAGAAGGGCCGCGAGGCCGGGGCGGCATCGAGGGCCGGAACGGCGCGCGCGACGCCGCTCCCGGGGCCGGCTCCCGGCGTACGGCGCTCGTGGAAACGCTACTCGAAGATGCTCGTCGCTCTCTGCGTCGCCGCCGCCTTGGTCACGATCTATTTCCTCTTGAGGCCTGTACTCTTCGGCGGTGCGATCGCCACGGGGCGACATCCCGTCGCCGTCATCACCTTCGAGAACCAGACGGGCGATCCGCAGTACGACAATCTCAAGAAGGTGATTCCGAACCTCCTCATCACGAGCCTCGAGCAGTCGAAGTATCTTCAGGTCGTCACCTGGGAGCGGCTGCGCGACCTCGTCAAGCAGGCGGGAAAGCACGGCGTCGAGGATATCGACGCGGACCTCGGCTTCGAGATCTGCCGCCGCGAGAAGATCGAGGCCATCGTCATCGGGAGCTTCACGAAGCTCGGCGACCGATTCGTGACCGACATCAAGGTGCTCGACGTCGGTTCGAAGGGGAGCCTCGCCGTCGCGAAGGCGGACGGCCGGGGGCTCGAGAGCATCCCGGAGCAGGTGGACGAACTGAGCCGGCAGATTTCGCGCGGCGTCGGCCTCTCGGAGCGGAAGATCGAGGAAGCGCAGCGCCCCGTCATCGACGTGACCACATCATCGATCGATGCGTACACCTATTATCTCAAAGGGAGGGACGCTCTCGAGAGGCTCTATTCCGAAGAAGCGGCCCGAAACTGCGCGAAGGCCATCGAGATCGATTCGACGTTCGCCATGGCGCATCTCATTCTCGGTAAGACCCACGAGAGAGCCTTCAACGGCACCGAGGCCGCGAGATCCTACTCGCGAGCGCTTCATCACGCCGGAAAAGCGACGGAGCGCGAGCGTCTCATGATCGCGGCGCAATACGCGGAATCGGTCGAGGACGATCGCGAAGCCGCGATACGAATATACCGGGAGCTGCTCGAGAAATACCCGCGCGAGAAGTACGCATGGCATTTTCTCGGAAGACTCTATCGATTGAATGGGATTTACCGCGAAGATATCGCCTGCCAGGAAAGCGCCCTCGAGCTCGACCCGGCGTTCGGAGCGGCCCTCAACGAGCTCGCCTACGCCTACCTGCGCATGGAAAATTACGAAAAATCACTCGAGATATTCCGGCGCTACATCACGCTCGCGCCCGGGGAAGCGAATCCCTACGATTCGATGGGAGAAGCGTACTTCGGAATAGGCAGTCTTGACGAAGCGGCCCGGATGTACGAGAAGGCCTTTGCGCTCAAACCGATGCTGGGCTCGGCCGTCATGCTCGCCTACCTGTGCGGCATGCGAGGCGATTTCCGTGAGGGCCTCTCGTGGATCGAGAAAGACATGCGGAGAGAGAAGCTCTCCGGCGAGCTCGTCGTCGACCATATCTGGAAAGCGGCGTATCGCATGTATCTCGGTGATTTCGACGAGGCCTTGGAGGACGCTCGACGGGCGTTCGCATTGGCCGATTCGACGGGAAACATCGGCATGTCGGGGGTCGCGATTCAGGCACAGGGAGCGGTGCTCTTCGAATGGGGACGGCTCGAAGAGGCTCGTGAGCACTTCCGCGAGCGGTATGTCGTTCCCGGATACGATATGGAGCGCGTTCCCTATGCGACCGCTTACCGGGAGTGCTACCTCGGGCTCATCGATGCGGCGAAGGGCGACATGCGCTCGGCCCGCGAAGCGGCGGGACGGCTCGAAGCGCTGCTGCCCGCCATCCGCTCGGATTCCCCCGTCAATGGCGTGCGCGCGACGAACTGGCTCGCGATTTTGAAAGCGGAGATCTCTCTCGCGGAAGGCCGGCCCGACGACGCCATTCGATTCATGACGAATGACTTCAAGCTGCGAGTGCCGAGTGCCAGTCCGGATCTCTTCTATTCGAATGTGCCTGTCTCGCAGGACGCGCTGGCGAGGGCCTATGCGGCGAAGGGAGATCTCGTTCGGGCGATCGCCGAATACAGGAGGCTCCTCACGTTCGACCCGACGAGCAAGGACCGACGGCTCAAGAACCCCCGCTACGAGCAGCGCCTCGCGAAGCTCCTCGAGAAACAGCGCTCCTAATCGATGTCGGGAATCGTTCGAAGCTCCGCCGCGATCGAGGCGGGCGCCGAGATCGATTTCGTTCTGGATTTTTCTCCCGATTCAACGACGATTTCCCGCTTGGCGACGCCGAAACGTTTCGCGAGGAATTTCACGAGCTCCTTGTTGGCCTCCCCCTCGTGCGGCGGAGCGGCCACTTTAATACGAAGCTCCCCGGCCGTGTTCCAGCCGAGGAGCTCGTCTCGAGGGGCTGCGGGTTGAACTCTGACGCGGAACCGGATCCGTCCGCCGTCGCTATCCTTGATTGCTTTCATCCTTCGCAAGGTTGGTCAGGTTCTTCCTGAGATCCTCCATCGACCATGGCGATTCGGAATTCGTGTCGGCATTCGCCGGCTGGGCCTCGGGCGCCGGCTGCTGCACGGGCCTCTGGGCCTGAGCGGGCGCCTGAGAGCGCGCGGGCTCCTGCGACGGCGCATATCCCTGCTGCGGCGCCTGGGCGGTCTCTCTGCGCGGAGCGCTTTCCGCGGCGCCCGTGACTTCCTTCAGGCTGGAGAGGGCGCTCTCGAAGTCGGCGTCGTCCATGCGATGCTGCGCCGCGGGCTGCTGAGCCTGCTGCTGGGGAGCCTGCGGCGACGGCTGCTGGTATTGCTGCGGGTGCTGACCCGGAATCTCGTAGCTCTTCCAGTCTGTCTGCTGCTTGCGGACCTCGTACTGCCTCCAGTCGTCCTGGACTCTCGGAGCCTCGGTCTGCGTCTGCTGGAGCGGAGCGGACTGCGCCTGGAGCTGCTGGGCTGCGGGAGCCTGCCGTGCCGTCTCGGTCGTGACCTCGGAAATCGTCGCGCCGAGCGGCTCGATGTTCAGCTGCTGCGCCGGCTTCGGTCCCGGCGCGGCGAAAACGTTCACGTCTTCGGGCGGCTTCGCCTTCTGGTTGGGATTTTCGCGCGTTTCGAATCCGGGCCTCGGCATCTGCGGCCGCGGCTCGTCCTCTCGCTTGCGCTGCTCGTCCCCCCACGTGACCTTGTCCTTCGGCTCGTGGCCGAACTCTTCGGTGATCTTGTCGCGGCTCATGCGCGGAGGAGCGACCGGCTTCCGCACGTCCTCCTCCACCTGCTTGCCGATCTTTTCGATCTCCTGATCGACGCCCGCGAAATCCTCCTGGAAACCGTCGAGCATCTTCCGGTGGCCGTCGAGGAGCGTCTTGAGACGCGTGATATAGTTGTCCTTGTTTTTCTTGAGCTCCAGAATCTCGCGGCGGAGCTGGCTCGTGTGGGCGCGAATCGTTTCGGAAGCCTTCTCGGCCTCCATCTCCGCCTCGCGGATCAGGAGGCTCGCCTCGCGGCGCGCGTTCTCCTTGGCTTCTTGCGTGAGCTTCTCCGCGGTGAGGAGCGTGTTGCGCAGGTTCGTCTCGATCGCCTTGAACTCGTTGAGGCGCTCCTCGAGAGCGACGAGACGCTCGCGCAGATTTCTGTTGTCGGAGAGAACGGCCTCGTATTCGTCGGCGATCGTGTTGAGAAACGCGTTCACCTCTTCGGCGTCGAAGCCGCGCATGACCTTCTTGAATTCCTGCTTCCTGATATCGAGCGGCGTGACTCTCATCGTGCTGCCTCCTGAGCCCGGCTAGAGCCGGTACTGTTTAATGCCGAACGCTGCGGCTTGCAGAGCGGCGGCGAATATCAACGACGCGACGTCGAGCTTCCACGCGGGCAGGATCCTTCGCAGGGGAGCGAGGAGCGGCCCGTAGATCTTGTCGAGCGCATGGAACAGCCGGCTTCGTGTCTCGACCGCCTTCAAGAATGCGTAAACGAGCGTAATGAATGTCGCCGTGTTGAGAGAAGCAATAATAAGACCAATTCCGTCGGTGACAAAGTAGCCCATAATTCACGCCTTTTCAATACATTATATTCGTGCCGGGCGCCGATGCGGGGTCGAACCGCCCGCCTGCGGTGAGCGACCGCCCAGCCGCGGTGCCTGTTTTCTTATCAGCCGGCCGGCCGTTCGCCGAAGAGAATGCGCCCGAGACGGATCATCGTCGATCCCTCGGCGATCGCTATCTCGAAATCGTCGGTCATGCCCATCGAGAGGTGCTCCATCGAGACGTTCTCGATGCAAGCGGCGTCGATCTCTTCCTTGAGGCGCCTGAGGCTCGCGAACGCCTCGCCGATCGCGCGCGCGTCGGTCGCGAGCGGCCCCACCGTCATGAGGCCGCGGATGCGCAGGTTGGGGAGCCCCGCGACGAGCCCGCACATGGTCGTCACCCCTTCGGGCGACAGCCCGAATTTCGACTCCTCGCCGCTCGTGTTCACCTCGAGGAGAATATCGGTCGTGACCTCCGTCGCCGCTCCCGCGCGGCTCAGATGCTCGGCGAGCTTGAACGAGTCGACCGACTGAACGAGCTCGAATCGACCGATGATCTTCGCGACCTTGTTCGTCTGGAGATGTCCGACGAGATGCCAGCGGCAGGGAAGCCTCACCTCCGGGGCCTTCGCGAGAAACTCCTGCACCTTGTTCTCGCCGACGTCCGCGAGTCCCGCCTCGATCGCCCGCGTGACGATCTCGGGGCCGTGCGTCTTCGTCACGGCGACGATCGTGATCGCGTCAGGGGCGCGCCCGGCGCCTGAGGCCGCGGCGGCGATCCGCTCGCGTACACGATCGAGATTGTCTTTGATCGTCATCGTCATTACGCTCGGATGCTACCCCTTCTCCATGTGCAGGCGATGAAGGAGCCGGTGCGCGATCGGGGCGACAAAGATGCCGACGGTCGCGAGAAACGCGATGCCGGCGAAGAGCGCGTAGAACGACGCGAAGAGCTTTCCGGCGGTCGTGGTCAACGGATTCACCGGCCCCATCCCGCCGAGGATCATCGACGCGTCGAGAAGGGCGTTGAGCCACGAGAATCCCGCGAGGAAATGATATCCCAGAATGCCGAGAACGAGCGAACAAACGATCACGAGCACGCCCACGAGGCCGTGCCTCAAGAGCCGGCGAATGAAGAGCGCCCGCGGCAGCAGCGGCTGGCTTCGATGTTCGTACATCACGCCTCGGCGCGCGTATCCCGCGCGCGGTCCGGACTCTCCTTGATCGGCATCGGTATGGCGTCGTGATGCTAGCGCGTCCCCGATTCCTTTGCAACGTCATTGGCCTGAAAATTTCCGGAACTTTCGCCAGAATTACTCGTATAATGCAATATATTACACAAGGAGTGCAATCATGACGCAAACAGCCGATACATCCCGGCGCCGGAGCGAGAAGGACACGCGCCGCCGGTTCATCGTCGACGCCGCGCGCCGGCTCGTCGCCGCGGGAGATATCGAGGATATTACGATGGACGACCTCGCGGCGGCGGCCGGGTACACGCGGCGCACGATGTACGCCTACTTCAGGAGCCGCGACGAAATCCTGATGCGGATCTTCACGGAGGATCTCGAAACGCGATGGAACGTGCAACAGACGGCGATCGAAGGAGCCGGCGCCGGGCTCGACAAGATCGCCGTTTGGGGCAGATCGTTCTATGCATATGCGAAGGAGAATCCGCATTCGCTGCGCCTGCAGCTCTACTGGGACTTCAGGGGCGTCGATCGCAAACGGGTCGGCAAGGAGGCCTTCGCCGCGTTCGAGTCCGTCAACGAAGAGTTGGCGAACGGACTGAGAAGAATCTTCGATCTCGGCATCGCGGACGGCACGCTTCGGCCCGACCTGAAGACCGATCTCTGCATCAGCCAGTATATCTATTCTCTGCGCGCGATTCTCAACCGCGCCGCATCGAAGTCATACTCGTTCGCCTCATTCGAGCCGGACGATTATGTCGAGCATTTTCTGGATCTGTTCATTCGAGGCATTCGTCGCGAAGGAAAGGCACAATCATGAAGAAGCACCAGGTGCGCTCCATCTCCGGCGCGACGCTCGCGCTGCGGACGGCTGCTCGCATCGCCGCGATCTCGATCGTCGTCCTCGCGCAGGCTGCCCTCGCGGCCGGGCCCGCTGAAGATTCGGGCATCGGACCCGCTCCGGGAAGCTACCGGATCACCGCTCCCGACGGCGTCATCAGGATCCCGTTCAAGCTCTATCGCGGGGACATCCTGCTAGAGGGAGGCCGGGTGAACGGCCGGGACGTGCGGATGATGCTCGACAACGGAATGCTGTGGGACCAGCTGCTCTTCTTCGGCGGCCCGCGGGTCGACTCGCTTGCGCTCGCCTACGACGGAGAGATCGACGTGGGCGGCCCCGGCGAAGGGGATCCGGTGAAGTCGCGAACGGCCTCGGGCATCACCATCGGTTTTCCGGGAGTCGAGTTCTTCGGCCAGACGGCCATCATCACGCCGGCGAGCGCGGGATTCGCCGGCTGGTGGGCGGGAACCGAGGGGCAGGTCAGCGCGACGTTCCTCAAACACTTCGTGGTCGACATCAATTTCGATGACATGATCCTGACTCTCATCGAGCCGCGCGCGTTCCGCTATACAGGCGGCGGGATCGAAGTTCCCATGAAGCCGATCGCCGGCGGGTACTGGGCGATCCCGGGGACGATCGAGCTCGCCGACGGCCGCCGCGTCGCGCTCGATCTGGCGATGGATCTTGGATACAACGACTTCCTGCAGATCGACCCACGGGAAACGAACAAGCTCGCCGTGCCGGAGCGCACGCTCGAGGCCAGTCTCGGTTTCGGCGCGCAGGGAGAAACGCGCGGGTTTATGGGCAGGGTTCGCGCGGTCGAAATCGGGAAGTACCGCCTTCCCGACCTGCTCACCGGTTTCGTTTCTCCGGACGACAAAGGGGAAGTGACGACTGAGGCTTTGATCGGGCTCGGCCTGTTCTCACGTTTCAACATCGTCTACGACTATCCCGGCCGCCGGATGTTCCTCGAGCCGAACCGGCGTTTCGCGGAGCCGTCCGAATACGATATGTCAGGCCTTGTCTTGCGCAAGGGGAAGGACGGCGCATGGATCGTCGACCGCGTGTATCCCGGGACTCCCGCAGACGAAGCCGGTTTGGCCGCCGGCGACACGGTCATGAAAATCAACGGGGCTGCGTCATCGATCCACAATAGATTCGATCTGCACGATCTGTTCAGGAAGTCCGGCGTTCAGGTGACGCTCACCGTCACGAGAAACGGCGCGGAGAGAACGGCATCCCTCCGGCTCAGGCGGGTGATCTAGCTCCGCCGCGAGAAATCAGAATCGCATGAGAGCCATCCAGTCGGCCGGGCGCCATACGAGGCAGCCGGCGAGTTCCGCAGCGCGCCGACATCCCCCGGCGAATCGAGTGCCCAAAGGAGCGACGCGCGTCGGCGCGCGAGGACTGTCTGAGCCGGCGCCTCGCATGGCGCCCGGCCCCACCGAAGCCCCCTCAGACGTGGATTCTCACGAGCTCCATCTGCTCCTCGCCGGCCACGACGACCTTCCCGTCGAGCGTTATGAAGCAATCGATCTCGGAGCGCGCCGCCATCTCCCCCTTGAGGTAGATGCCCGGCTCGACCGAGAAGCAGATGCCCGGCACGAGCTGCCGCTCGTCCTTCGTCTCGAGGTTGTCGATGTTGACGCCGTTCCCGTGCACTTCCTCGCCGATCGAGTGCCCCGTGCGATGGACGAAGAAATCGCCGTAGCCGGCGTCGACGACCACCTTGCGGCACGCGTCGTCGACCTCCCAGCCGAAGCACGGTTTCTTCTCGGCGAAGCGCTTGCGGACGAAGTTCACCGCGGCGATACGCGCGTCGCGCACCGTGTGGAAGATCTCCTGGTACTTCTCGGGCGGCTCGTCGCCGGCGAACCCGCACCACGTGATGTCGTAGTAGATCGAGCCGGGCTCCTTGAGCTTCGCCCAGAGATCGATGAGGATGCAGTCCCCCTTCTTGAAGGTGTAGGTGCCCTCCTGCTTCGGCTCGAAATGCGGATCGGACGGATGGTCGTTGATGCCGACGATGGGGGATTCCCCGCCGGCGTCGAGCCCCTCTTCCTCGAAGCGCCTCAGGATGAACTGCGCGAGCTCGTACTCGGTGAGCTTCCGCTTCTCGGCGAAGGCCTTCCCGATCTCGGCGAACGCCTGATTCTTGATGAGCTGGATCTTGTCGCAGGCCTTGAGATGGCTCTCGTAGCCTTTTTGGTCGATGAGCGACTCGAACTGCTGGACGAGATCCGCGGAAGAGACGATCTCGTGCCCGAACTGTCTGACGATCTCGATCGTCCCCGCGTCGACGATGGAAACGTAGGGAATGTTGTTCAGCGGGGAATACTGCATGGCGAGCTTCTTCGGCGCGCCGAGCATCTCCTTGATGGACGAATGGAGCTCTCCCCACGCGCGGTAGTATCTCTTCTCGCCGGGGAGCGCGTCGAGCCGCGCGGGCTCGACCGCCGAGACGAGGCGGATCGGCTCCCCCTTCACCGGAATGAAATAGAACCAGCGCCGCGACGTCCCCTTCTTGAAATCGAGGCCGAGCACGCGGTAGGCGAGATGATCGCGGTTGTGGAAATCGCACAGGAGCCAGCCGTCGACACCCTTCTCCTTGAGCGCGGCTTGAATTTTCTTGATGTCCATCGTTCGATCCTCCCGGTATTCGAGAACGCGTTATGAGGGCGGCATATTCGGTGGATCGAACGCTACCACGCGGTTCAGGCGATGTCAAGGAATGGACGGGCGGGCGGCCGGTCCGCGCGCGATCATGAACCAGCCGTTCGGGGAGGCGTCGACCCGCTCGAGCCCCTTGAATCCCTTGACGCTCCAGAGGTAGATGATATTGGGCTTGAGGATCGTTCCGAGGGTATCGGGGGCGGTCCAGGAGGATCCTGCGATGTTCTCCGCCCGATAGATCCTCGAGAGAGTCGGCGTGAATATCTCGAGCGTGTATCGATTATCGTTTCGCTCCGATTTCCATTTGAATACGGCTGGAATGGAATGAATTTCCCCGGTCGGCTCCGTGAGCTCGATGTCGTAACGGACCGGCGGCGCGCCCCGCATGACGTGTCTCAGGGGCCCGACGATCCGGGGTTCCTCCCGCTTCGAAAAATAGGCGATCAGAACGAGGCCGGCCGCCATGACGATCACCGGCACGATCCATCGCGCGGCACGCGACGCGCGGGAGAGGCGATTCTTCCGCCCGGCCGCGTCGTTCGCGGTACCCGCCGCCGAGGACGCTCTCCGTTCGCCGAACGCGTTCTCGAGCTTCCGCCGCGCATAGATCCATTCCGCGGAGCGGGCGAGATCGTCGTCCGAATCGATCGCGGCGAAGCGCTGGAGGCGCTTGAGCTCGAGGTCGCAGAGCGCGCATTTTTCGAGGTGCCGCCGCGCGGCGTCCGCCTCCCGCTCGTCGAGCTTCCCCAGGAGGTATTTCTCCAGCGATTCGAGATCGAGATGCTCGCTAGGAGGCATTGCCGAAGCCTTTCTCCTCGACGAGGCGGCCGAATTTCCTTCTCGCGCTCTGGATCAGGGCCCGCGCGCCCGTAGCGTTCGCGCACCCGATTATCTTCGTGATCTCGTTCACCGTGAGCCCTTCCCGGTAGTGAAGAACGAACGCCTCGATCTCGTCCTTCGACATATATTCCCGCGCCGCGTCCAAAATCCGTTCGAGATCCCCGATCCGATCGACGCGCGAGAAATTCTCGGCTTCGATCGCCTCCGCGCTGATCCCCTCCTCGAACGACAGGAGCCTGTCGCGCCACCGCATCCGTCTCTTCGAGAGCTCGCCGAGGCAGTGGTTTCTCGCCACCTTATAGACCCACGTCGAAAAGCGCGAGCGCCCCGAGAAGCTCCCTATGCTCCGGAAAATTTTGGCGAATATCTCCTGCGAGAGCTCGAGCGCCTCCTCGACCTCGTGAGTGTAGCCGAAGCTCCAGAAGTAGATCTTCTTGCTATACCTCCGGAAGAGCTCGGTGCAGAGCCGGTGATCCGGCGCCCGCGCTATTTCAGCGGCGAGAGCCTCGTCGGTCGCCGATTCCACGCTCTCGATCAATGGGACGCTTCCTCTCCCGAAAATGACACAGAAAATCCGCTCGTCACCATAGACTCACCGCGCCGGACTCAGCGGCGCCTCCCGCGCATGACGAGCGCGGCAAAGACGGCCGCGGCGAGCACGAGCGCGATATATACGGATCTCGATCCGATGAATCCGCGCGAGAGTCTCGGCGCCGAGGCGCCGTCCCCGATCGCCACGAAGGCGCCCCACACCGCGGGGCTCGCGATCGCGCCCTCTTTCGCGATCGCGGCGCGCTGCGCGGCGCCCAGCGCCGCGGACGCGTCGAGCCCTTTCTTGACGTTGCGGTAGTATTCGGCCATCAGCTCTCCCGCGAGATCGTCCGGTATGTCGATCTGCGTCGCGAGCACGCAGCCGCCTCCCGCGTAGAGAAACGCCTCGGTGAGACCCGATATGCCTTCCCCGTTCGACAGGACGCCTCCCCGGGAACGACACGCCGAGAGGGTCACGAGCGCCGCGTTGAGCTTGAGCGCGGCTATCTCGTGCCACTGGAGGATGCCGTCTTCCGAGGCGCCCGCGAGCGTGTCCCCGAAGTCGCGTTCCGGATTCAACACGATGAACGAGCGCCTGAGATCGCCGTCGTCGATGTACGCGTGCGCCGCGATATGGAGAATTCCGGTGTCGTCGATGCGGCTCGCCTTGAGCGTGCCCTCCCCGGCGCTCCGCCCCGCGAGCACGAGCGATCGGGAAAAGACCGACGCGACGTCCTTCGCCTCCCGCGCCGCTCCGGGAAGAGGCTCGATCGGGATATCGGTGAACGGATACACGCGCGCCGCGCCCTTCGATCCAGCCTCGCCTTCGCCGCTCGCGCCGATCGCGATGATGTCGAATTCCGGAGCGTGCGGCGAACGCGAGCGCACGGCGCCGCGCTGTCTGAGATAGCGGAGCGTTCTCAGGGAAGGCGCGTACGAGATGTCGTGATCCGCGACGAGGTAGCGGTCTCCCTTCTTGAGAATCGCAAACGGCAGCCTGGCGAGAAGACCATCAGGAACGACGACGAGCCTTTCCGCCGCCTCGAACGACCGCGCCGCGGGCTTGAGGAGCAGATCGTACAGCTCGTTCGCGGCGAACTCGAACACCTGCGCCGGAATCGGGGCGCCGGCCGCCGCCGTTTCCGGCGCGGCGGCATACTGCTGGAGGAGACTGAGGAAGAATTCGACGCGCTCTTCGATGAAGGCCCTCGCGGGGAGCTCGTAGACGGCGAGATCCTCCCTTGTGCCGCAGAAAACGTACGACCGTTTCTCTCCCAGAAAATACGAGAGCGCCATCTCGTCGGAAGCGAGCGTCGAGAGAAGCTCGTCGGGCTGCTCGACCTTCGGGTAGAGCGCCGAAAGGTAATCCTTGTCTCTCTGCTCGAGCTTGAGGCTGAGGCTCGTGAAACGTCTCTCGAGCCCCTCGATCTTCTCGAGGAAACCGGCGCGCTCTTCCGGCGCGAGCGATCCGTCCTGGAGGCGCGCCTGGTAGTAGGTGAGCCGCGAGAGGATCTCGCGTTCCCCCTCGAGAAACCTGTCGTTCCCTTTCGCTCCGGTCCGGTCCATCGCCTCCCTGAGGAGCGAGGCGAGGATCTGCGCCCTGCAGCGCTCCGTGTAGCTGAACGCCTCCTTCACATCCGGCGCGCGGCCCGACCTCGTCAGAATGACCGAAACGATGCGCTCGTACGGAAGGATCGCGGGTTGGAAGAAATGCCGCCGAAGCTCGTCCGAGCCGGCGAGGCGCCTGAGCGATTCGACGGAGACGATCGCGCGATGCTGGAGAGAGTAGCTCTTCGCTGTGTCTCCCTTCGCCCGGTAGAGCTCGCCCAGATCGGAGAGGCATTTCCATCTGAGCTCCTCGATACCGCTTCCCTCGGCGAGGACGAGCGCGCGTTCGAGATAGCCGATCGAAGATTCGACCGGGCCGCCCGCCATTCCCATGAGATACAGGGCGCGGGCGCGAAGGTACTCCTGTCCCTCGGCCGGCAGGATCGCGAGAGCCTCCCCGGCGTACCCGCGCGCGGCGGCGGGATTCCCGAGCCGGATCTCGAGGGAAGCGAGATTGTTGAGAGCCCAGACAATCTCCGTCTTCTGCCGCGACGCGCGGGCGATCGCGAGACACTTCCGGTACAGCTCCCCGGCTAGATCGAGCCTCCCCGCCGCGGAGTAGACCGATCCCATGCCGCTCGCGACCCTGCCGAAGAATCGCCCGTTCCCCGTATCGGTCGCGACGGCAAACGCCTCTTCATAATGCTTCATCGCTTCGGTGTAGTTTCCGAGATAAAAATAGACCGAGCCGATGCCGTAATGCGCTTCTCCGATTCCCGCGCGGTCGCCCGCTTTCCGGTAGATCGCCATCGCCTCGTGCTCGAACGAAAGGGCTTCGCGGTAGCGGCCCTGCATATCGGCGATCATCCCGAGCGAATTGAGGCTCCAGGCGGCCCCGCGCTCGTCGCCGAGCCTGCGTTTCGCGTCGAGCGTCCTGCGGTAGTATTCCTCCGCCTTCACGAAATCGCCGAGCTTGTGGTAGGCGACGGCGAGCCCCGCGAGCGTCCAGCTCGTCCCGTAGAGACTCTTCATCTCCTCGTAAACCCCGAGCGCGCGTTCGTAATGCCGGATCGCGAGAGCGTATTGACCGCTCTCGCCGTAGAGGTATCCGATCCTGAGATCGACACCGAGCGCTCCCCAGACGTTTTCCTGCTCCGCGTGCATCTCGAGAGCCAGATGGAAATGCTCGAGAGCTCCTTCCCCGTCCCCCTGCTTCTCCGCGAGCGCGCCGCGACCGTACTCGACGTAGCCGAGAATCCAATTCAACCCGCATGATTTCGCGATATCCTCCGTCTCGGCGAAGCGTCCCGCGGCGGATTCGGGATCGCCCGCGTTCACCTCGGCCTGCCCCAGATTATTGAGAAGCGTCGCCGTATTCTCCCTGTCCCCCATGGCCCGTTCGAGAACGAGCGCCTGTTCGTAGAACGATATCGCTTCTCTGTTCCTCTGACGTTTCTCCTCGAGTCGTCCGAGGCCGGCGAGGCACGCGCTCTCGATCTGCCGGAATCTTCCCGCCTTCGCGAGCGGAAGGGTCTCGCGGAAGAGGCGTTCGGCCGCGTCGAGGCTATCCGTTGCGTTCAGGCATTCGGCGCGAACGGACATGACGGAAACGGCGAGCCGTCGCGCAGGGGGAAGCCCCGACGCGAAGGAATCGAGCGCCTGCGCCGTCTCGAGGACGCCCCGTGGGTCCTGACTCGCGACGAGACACAGCGCGAGCGTCCTGCAGCATACGACCGCCGAGAGCGTATCCCCGGCCCGCACGGCGGCCGCAAAGGCGTCGGCATAACGCTTCACTGCGGCGTTGAAGTCCCTTTGCAGCCGCGAGCGTTCTCCGTTGAGGTAGAGCTCGAATATCTCCCGCCCCGCGCCCTGAGTCGCCTGGATCGACCGTCCGCAGCGGGCGATCGCCGCGTTCGGCGCGCAAAGCCGGGAGCGCGCCTCGACGAGACCCTCCGCGAGCTCCACGAGCCCGCCTGCCTCGGTAAGAGCGTCCTCGAAGAACCGCGCGGCCCGCTCGTTCTCCCCGGCGTCGAGGAGCGCCGCTCCGGCGGCGTACGTCTCGCCGCGTTTCCCCGCGGGCGGCGGCGCAGGCGCCGATCCGGCCCCAGCCGCTCCCGCGGCGAGCGCGCACGCGAGAGCGAGCCATACGATCGTCGATATCGAACGGCGCGCGATCATTTCATCGCCTTCCAGAGCTTCCAGATATCGGAGAGCGCCTTTTTCTTCTTTCGCAGCATCTCGTCCTTGGACGCGGAGTGAATCATACCCGCCGCGGCGCCTGCGTGCCCGTCGCCGATATCGAGCGAGCGCATGATCTCCCCGATGTCCTTGCCGTGCGCCTTGTCCGTCATGTTCATGGAGAGGGACATCGAGATGGAAAGGTCTGTGGTCTTGCGATCGCCTCGAAAGACCGGGCTCACGGTCAGGGCTCCGAGCGCCGCCGGCTCGAGAAGGTACGCGAGATTCTTGAGCACGCGGGGCGGCCTCGAGTGCGCGGTGAAATCGAGAACGACGAGCTCGTGGGCGGCGTCCTCGTCGAGAAACGAGATCGACTTCTTCAGGAACTCGATCATGCGCTTCTCCTCGTCGCGGTATCGCGCGACGCGCCCGGCGACGGCCGGGTCCCGGAGAGCGTCGGCGAGCGAACCGTCGCGCACGAGGCGAACGAGCATCTCGAGAAACTTCGTGCGCTCCCGGAAATCCGGAACCGGCGCCTTGAGACTCATGTCCACGAGCTTCCCCGGCGTCTCGCGAAGCCATTCGTCGATCGTCCGGTAATCGAACGAATCGATCGTGTCGGCCTCGGCGACCGTTTCCGCGAAGCGCGCCGGAAGGTCCGTTCCCCGTTCCGAGTAATATTCGAAGACGACGCGGGCCGCCGAGGGCTTCGTCCCGTCGAGGCGGCCGGGGATCGCCGCGGGATCGATGCCGCGGAGGGCGAGCGCCTCGCGATTGCCCGGATGGTGATCGAACCAGAGCCCGCACTCGAGCGGATACGGAAGATCGCACACGACGTCACGTTTCCCGATCGAGATTTCGGCGCGCGCGATCGCGCCCGGCCCCGTGAAGACGAACGTGTCGACGCCGAGGACGAACGAGCAGATCGCGCCCGAAACGACCCCGTCGAAATCCCCGTGCGTTATGATCCGGTCGTAATCCATCAATACCCGAGCGCGAGCGCCGCGGCTCCCACCGCGAGGCCGACGACGAAGTTGATCGCCTTGACCGTGACGAACGTCCGGCGCGACTGCGCGAGCATCGGGAGCATGCCGTGGCCGTCCTGCACGATCGAGCTCGCGAGCAATATGCTGAACGGGATCGCCCCGCGCGCGAAGAGCGTCACGAACACGAGATGCGGGCCCGACTCCGGGATGAGGCCGATGACGCACGCGGCGGCGAGCACGATCCATTTGCCGCGCTCGACCGCGTCCGCGACGTTGAAGTTCGCGCGGTCGAGGAGGAGGTACATGGCGACGAGCGCGCCGAGGGTCCAGAGGAATATTCCGGGGAGGTGCCGCTTCGCGACGTGCCGCCAGAGATGCTCGTCGAGGAAATGATCGGACACGGTCGCCACGATGAAGAGCGCGATCGCGGAGGCGACGAGGAGCGTGACGCGCACCGAGCTCCATCCTTCCGGCTCGATCTGGCCCGATACGACGCCCGCCATGAGGAGAACGATCGACACGGCGAGGATTCCCCGCGCCGCGGTGCAATCCTTCCACTGTCTCTTTATCTGCGCGCGGTCGAGCGCGGTGCCCTCGACGCGCGCGTGTACCTCGAGCCCGTCGCAGCAGAGCGGATCGAGGCGCACGCGGCGGCTCGCGATCGCGTCCACGAGGGCGCCGACGAGCACGCCGAGCGCGAAGCAGATGCCGAATATGAGCATCGCCTGCCGCGGCACGAGGGCGAGCATGACGAACGCTTCGTCGCCGCTCGTCGCGATCATCGCCGCGACGACGGCGCCGAGGCTCAGGATGCGGTGCGAGTACATCGCGACGACGGCGAAATTCCCGAGGCAGCCCGGGATGAGGCCGAGTCCGGCGGCGAGCGCGTACTGCGCCCAGCGGTTGCGCGCGAGGACGCTCTGCCAGGCGCCGCTCGTGACGACGTTCACGTACTCGATGACGAGCATCATCACGAAGACGAATCCCGTGATAACGGCCGTTTCCCTGAAGACTTCGATCATATCCGCGACTCCCCCCCCGCTTCGGTTTACCGCTTCACTCCTCGAGAAGGCTTCCCCGTTTGACCGCGCCGCTGCCGAATCGTTTCGCGATCTCGTCGGTGGCCCGCTCGACTTTCTCCCATTTCTCCTCGGCTCCGCGCGACGCGCCGAAGAGCGACATCTGCGACGGCCCGCCGGCCGCGTCGAGCGGCTCGAGATTCGACACGCCGACGCCGACGAGCCGCACCTTCGAGCCGGGATTATACACGGCGAGGAGCCTGAGCGCCTCAAGATATATCGTCTCGCCGAGCTGCGTCGGCTCGCCGAGGGTCGAGCTCCTCGTGATCTGCCGGAAATCGTGGTGCTTGAGCTTGAGGGTCACCGTCCGGCCGCGGAAGCCCTCCTCCCTGAGGCGCCGCCCGATGCGGTCGGCCTGCTCGAGCAGGTATCTCCTGAGAATCGTCTCGTCGGCCGTATCCTCGTCGAGTGTATCCTCCGCGCTGATCGATTTCGGCGCGGTGTACGGCTCGACCGGAGCGTCCCCGCCGCCGGCGGCGACCTCGAGCAGCCACGCGCCGAACTTGCCGAAGCGCTCCTCGAGCCGCTCGGGAGAATATCTCCTGATGTCGCCGACGCGGAGAATGCCGAGCTTCGCGAGCTCCTCGCCGCTTTTGCCGCCGATTCCGGGGACCTTGCCGACGGGGAGCTCCGCGAGAAAGCGCGCTACCGACGCCGGGGGCACGATCGTGAGGCCGTCCGGCTTGTTCATATCGGATGCGATCTTCGCAATGAGCTTCGAAACGGATACGCCGACGGAGCACGTGAGCGAGGTGCGCTCGCCGATCAGCGCCTTCATCGCTCGAGCCGCCCGCTCGGGATCGCCGAAAAGATGCCCGGTGCCTGTCAGGTCGACGAACGCCTCGTCGACCGACACCTGTTCGACGAGCGGGGAAAATTCCCCGAGGCATTTCATTACGGCGCGCGAAACCTCCACGTAGCGCTCCATGCGGACCGGGAGGAACACGCCGTTCGGGCAGAGGCGGCGGGCCTGGAACAGCGGCATCGCGGAGTGCACGCCGAACGCGCGCGCCTCGTAGCTCGCCGCGCTCGCGACCCCGCGCTTCATGTCCCCGCCGACGATGACGGGCTTCCCCCTGAGCGACGGATCGTCGAGCGTTTCGACAGACGCGAAGAAGGCGTCCATGTCGATGTGCGCGATGACGCGGCGCCCGGCCCACGATTCATCGGCGGCTTGAACGCGCCCGCCTCGCGTTTCGAGATTCGCCATGCGGCATTCCTCCCGCGGGGCAGTATAGCACAGGGGAGCCGCATCGAGCCGGGGCGCGTACGAAAAGAGGCGCGGGCGAAAAATATTCTTGACAGCGCCGGCTTATTCTGGCATTGTAGTACCTGATTGTAGCAATTGAGGTGCGCATGTCGAATTTCATAAAAATATCAGAGGCCGCTTCTCTGGCCTTCCATACGGCGGCCTTCCTCGCGCAGAATCCCGAACGGCTCGTCTCGAGCCGGGAGATCGCGCGAGCGCTCGACGCCTCGGAGAACCATCTCTCCAAGGTCCTCCAGCGTCTCGCGCGCAGCGGTATCGTGCATTCGACCCGGGGTCCGGGCGGCGGCTTCAAGCTTCGGACTCCCTGGGAGAAGATGAAGCTTCTCGAGATCTACGAAGCCATCGAGGGACCGCTCGCGCCGGGGCGCTGCCTTCTCGGGCTCCCCGTCTGCAAGGGCAACCGCTGCGCGCTCGGGACGGTCCTTCACAAGACCGACGAAGCGGTGAAACGATGCCTCACCGGGACGACGCTCGCGGACCTCGCGAAGGGTTTTCGTTCCGAGGCATGAGGAAACTATTGAGAGAGCAATCGAAAAACGGTCAGCGCGGGAGGTTGGATCCATGATCGTGGAATTGAAAGAAGGCGTGTACTGGGTCGGCGTCGTCGACTGGGCGCTCAGGACGTTTCACGGACACGAGCTCAGCACGCATCGCGGCTCGTCGTACAACGCCTACCTCATCAAGGATACGAAGACCGTTCTCGTCGACACGGTCTGGGGGCCGTTCGCGAACGAGCTCATGGACAATATCCGCGAGCTCGTCGATCCGGCGAAGATCGACGTCGTCGTCGCGAACCACGCGGAGACCGACCACTCGGGAGGGCTGCCTCTCGTCATGAAGCACGCGCCGAACGCCGAGCTGATCGTATCCAGGCAGGGAGCGACGAGCATTCCCGGGCATTACCACGAAAACTGGAAGATGAGAAAGGTCGGCACGGGGGACCGGATCAACATAGGAACGAACGATCTCGTCTTCGTCGAAGCGCCGATGATTCATTGGCCGGACAGCATGTTCACCTACCTCACCGGACACAACATCCTCATGTCGAACGACGCGTTCGGACAGCATTACGCCTCGGCGTTCCATTTCAACGACGAGGTGAACCAGGACGAGCTCTACCATGAGGCGATCAAGTATTACGCGAACATCATCACGCCGTTCAGCGATCGCGTGATCAAGAAGATCGACGAGATCCTCGCGCTCAAGCTTCCCGTCGACATGATCGCTCCGAGCCACGGCATTATCTGGCGGAAGGATCCCCTCGAGATCGTCAAGAGCTATCAGGCGTGGGCCGCGCAGAAACCGGAACCGCGCGCGGTCATCCTCTACGACACGATGTGGAACGGAACGCGGCAGATGGCCGAGGCGATCGGCGACGGCCTCGCCGAAGCGGGCGTCGACTACAAGATCATCAATCTCGCCGTCACCGACCGGAACGACGTGCTCGTCGAGGTCTTCAAGGCGCGGACGGTGCTCGTCGGCTCGTCGACGATCAACAACGGCGTGCTGCCGACGATCATGCCGGTCATGACCGACATCAAGGGGCTGAAATTCAAGAACAAGATCGGCGCGGCGTTCGGATCCTACGGATGGAGCGGCGAAGCGGTCAAGATCGTGGAGGAGCATCTCGCGGCTTCCGGGATCGAGATCGTCCGGGACGGGCTCAGGTTCAAATGGCAGCCGCGGCCCGAGGAGCTCGACGCGTGCCGCGAGTTCGGCCGCGAGATCGCGGAGGCGACGAAGAAGCCGTGCGCGGCGTGACGCCGCGCCGAAGGAAATTTCTTCCGATTCGATAACGAGCGTACACCTGAAAGGAGCTTTCGATGGGCATGTTCTGCTACCAGTGCGAGCAAACGACGAAAGGGACGGGCTGCGTGACGACCGGCGTCTGCGGGAAGGATCCGATAACCGCGGCGCTTCAGGACGTTCTGATCCACCAGGCGAAGGGCATCTCGATGTACGCCCACCGCGCGGCCCGGCTCGGCGCGCGCGACCGCGACGTCGACGTGTTCACGATCGAGGCGCTCTTCTCGACCGTGACGAACGTCAATTTCAATCCGGAGAATCTGAAGGCGCTCATCGACAGCGCCGCCGCGACGCGCGACAAGGCGCGGAAGCTCTATGAAGGCGCCTGCGCCAAGTCGGGGAAGACGCCGGAGACGCTGGGCGGCCCCGCCGCGATACAGCCCGCGCGCGACATCGACGGACTCGTCGCCCAGGGCCTCGGGATATCGATCCTCGAGCGCAGCGCGAAGCTCGGCGCCGACGTCGCCGGCCTCCAGGAGCTCGTCATGTACGGGCTCAAGGGAGCCGCCGCCTACGCGGACCACGCGCAGATCCTGGGAACGGATGACGCGGCCATGTACGCCTCGTTCCACGAGGTGCTCGACGCGCTCACGAAGGAGAAGCCGGCCGCGGACGAGCTTCTCGGCTGGGCTCTCAAGACGGGCGAGATCAACCTCAAGGCGATGGAGCTTCTCGACGGGGCGAACACGGGAACGTACGGGCACCCGACCCCCACGAAGGTGCGCGTCACGCCGGTGAAGGGGCACGCGATCGTCGTATCGGGGCACGATCTCAAGGATCTCGAAGAGCTCCTCAAGCAGACCGAAGGCACGGGTGTCAACGTCTACACCCACGGGGAGATGCTCCCCGCGCACGGCTACCCGGGCCTCAAGAAATACAAGCATCTCGCCGGCAACTACGGCGGCGCGTGGCAGGAGCAGCAGAAGGAGTTCGAGGCGTTCCCCGGCGCCGTGCTCATGACGACGAACTGCATCCAGAAGCCGCGCGACAAGTACAAGGGGCGCATCTTCACGAGCGGCCTCGTCTCGTGGCCCGGCGTGCGGCATATCGACGGGAAACGCGATTTCGCCCCGGTGATCGCCGCGGCGCTCGCCGCGCCCGGCTTCGCGGCCGACGCGCCCGAAAAGACGATCACCGTCGGCTTCGGCAGAAACGCCGTCATGGGAGTCGCGGGCGCGGTGATCGACGCGGTCAAGGCCGGAAAGATCCGACGCTTCTTCCTCATCGGTGGCTGCGACGGGGCGAAGCCCGGCCGGAGCTACTACACCGATCTCGCCGTGGCGGTGCCGGACGACTGCGTGATCCTCACCCTCGCCTGCGGCAAGTACCGTTTCAACAAGCTCGAGTTCGGGGATATCGGCGGCATCCCGCGGCTCCTCGACGTCGGGCAGTGCAACGACTCATACTCGGCGGTGCAGATCGCGCTCGCGCTCTCGAAGGCGTTCGGGGTCGGCGTGAACGAGCTGCCGCTCTCGATCGTGCTCTCGTGGTACGAGCAGAAGGCGGTCGCCGTGCTGCTGACGCTCCTCTATCTCGGGGTGAAGAATATCAGGATCGGCCCGAGCCTCCCGGCCTTCGTGACGCCGCCCGTGCTCGGCATTCTCGTCGATCAATTCGGCATCAAGCCGGTCACGACGCCCGAAGCGGACCTCGAGGCGATGCTGGCCTGATAGAATAGAGCAGCGGGGATCCGCCGGAATCCGGGAAAGAAGCCAACCCCCTCCTACCGGTTCCGGCGGATTCTCCATTTCCATGGCCGCCGGCGCGCATCACCGGATTCTCGGGGCGAATTGCTGAATTCGCCGGTTCCGCGCGTCGACGACGTAGACGTCGCCG
The DNA here is from genome assembly GCA_963846325.1 of uncultured bacterium. Taxonomy (GTDB): domain Bacteria; phylum Krumholzibacteriota; class Krumholzibacteriia; order Krumholzibacteriales; family Krumholzibacteriaceae; genus SSS58A. Next base: position 92,557 of record CAWJVO010000012.1, on the reverse strand, counting down.
TCGGCGTTCACGGCCGCTCCTTCGGGATGATCGAACTCTCCCTCGCCGGTCCCCCGCGTCCCGAGCTTCGCCACGAAAACTCCGTCCGCCGTGAACTCCACGAAGCGATCGTTCCCGAGATCGGCCGCGAAGAGCGCGCCGCCGGGCGCGGCCGTCACGTCGATGGCGCAGTCGAACATGCCGTCCCCCTGCCCATAGGCGCCCCAGGCCGCGAGCGGCGCTCCTTCGGCCGAGAACCGCTGGATCCTGTGGTTCCGGCAATCGGCCACGAGAACGCTCCCGTCCGCCGGGTCCACCGCGATGCCCATCGGGCCGTTGAATTGTCCCGGCCCGGCGCCGTATTCGCCCCACGCCCCGAGGAATTCGCCCGTCGTCGAGAATTTCTGAACGCGGTTGTTGCGGCCGTCGGTGACGTAGACCGCTCCGCCGGCCGCCGCGACGCCGACGGGGGACCGGAACCGGCCGTCCTCCGTCCCCTCGCTCCCCCATTTCAGGACGAAGGATCCGCCCGAGGTGAATTTCTGAACGCGATTGTTGCCGCCGTCGGCCACGTAGACGTATCCGTCCTCGTCGACCGCGATCTTCTCGGGAGAATCGAGCTGCCCGTCTCCGGTCCCCGCCCCGCCCCACCGCGCCAGAAACGTGCCGTCCCCGGCGAACTTCCACACCTCGCCGTTCCAGGCCTCCGTTACGAAGAGATCGCCCGCGGCGTCGATCGCGATTCCTCTCGGATACGAGAATTCGCCGCCGGGCGCACCCTCGATTTCCCACTGCCTGACAAATATGTAGCGGTCGGTGCGAAAGGGGCCCGAGGCGAGCGTCGCGCCGCAGCAGCGGACGGCCTGCGATTCGTACGGCGGCGTCCATCGATCGAGCGCGCCACGTTCGAACGCCGCGCCGCCGCAGCACGAGGCGAACAGCTCCCACACGAGGACGGGATATCCCTCGTCCCGCTCGACGAATCCGAAGGCCGGGCCGAACGAGAGATCGGCGCTCCGCAGGCCGTAGAGCTCGACCGTGACCCGCGGCTCGATCGTGAGCTCGACATGGGCGCCTTTCGTCCCGTCGTATACGAACGGGCGCGGCGCGAACGCGGGCGATGCGTCGAGCGTGCGCGACCATACGCCGCCCTCGAGCTGCATGCCGTTTCGCAGGGACCCGGCGATTTCCATCCCCATCTCGCTCGCGAAGGCGGAATCGGAAGAGACGTCGAATCCGGCGACGAAGCTCATCGTCACGACCTCGACGACCGGCACGGAGCCGATGTGCCGGACGATCGTCTTTCTCACCGCGGCGATCGGCGTATTGCGCGAATGCCTGATCCTGCCGGAGGCCTCGACCTTCACGTCGCACACGAGCCGCAGATCTCCCTCCACGCCCGCGCGAAAACGCTGAAGCTTGTAGTCGGCGACCCGCAGGGACAGATCGACGGACGGCTCGAACTCGATTCTCCCGCTCACGATCGTCACCGTGGAGGATACCCCCGTCGAATCCTCGGCGAAGAGAACGACATTCGACAGATCGATACCGCCGCCGGAGACGGAGACGCCTCGCGCGGCCGCGACGAGCCCTCCCCGATCCGCGGCGCCGCGGGAGGCGGCTCCGCTTTCTGAAAAGCCGATCGAGGACGTCGCGTCGAGCGTCCCCTCGAGCACCGCTTCCGCCAGATACGAGGGCGTCGCGCGGACGATGAGCCGCCTGCCGTCGACCGTGACCGAGCGCACCCGTCGGATATAGCCCGCGCCGTCCGTTCCGACGAGGATCGTGCTCCGCGAAATCGCCGGGATCGTGTCCCGCCGCGTCGTACACGAGAAGTGAATCGTCCGCGTCGACGAGCGACAGGCCGCTATTTTCGTCCACGACGAAAACGTCCCTCGAGATCCGCGGGGCCGACCCTTCCCCCCGCGGCCGGACCGGCGTGTCCGAGCCGCAGCCCGCGATCGCGGCGCATGCGGCGGCCATCGCGACGAGGAATAGTATTCTCTCTCGCGCCCTCATCGCGATTTCAGGATCCCCCATTCGTCGAACACGACCGCGGCCACGCTGTCGACGGCGCTCCGCCTGAAGAACCACAGCGGAAATCCGAAGTGGAAGCTCGCCGCGGCGACACCCGTTCCGGCCGAAACCTCGGGGACGACGTGCTCGTATTTCGTCACCCAGAGCGCGACGGCGCAGTCGTTCAGCGCCGAGTATTCGCTCTTCGCTTTCATCGAGTAGATCGGATGGAAGCAGGGCTGCGGCCGGACGGCGGTTCGCTCCATCCAGTAGCCGGGATCGTATACCTCCGCGTAGGTGAAGCCTCCCGGCCCGAGAGAGTCGTCAGGATTGAAATATCTCCCCTGCTTCGCGACCTCCGCCCAGAGATCGATGCGCGGCGGGAAGCCCGGATGCGCGGCGGTGAGCGGGTCCGAGTCGTCGCGCAGCATATACGACATGCAATCGTAATGGCTCGCGATTCTCGCCGGCATTCCGTCGCCCGCCCGAAAGACGCCGTCGATCTTGTCGATCATCGTCACGCAGTAATCGCGGTAGGGCATGCTGCGCACGCCGCTCCGGTCGCCGCCGCAGTCCTCCCTGTTGGCGGTGATCTCGCACGCGAGATTCATGGGAAACGACTGCGCCGCTTTGGGCAGCGCCGCCGCGAGCCCCCCGCTCCTCTGCCCCTGCCCGAGCGTCCAGAGATGCCCGCCCTTCAGGAGAAACATCGAGAGATAATTGACGGGGTGCCTCCCCGCCTTTCCCACCTGGCTCTCGGGCGTGAACGGGATCGCCTTGCTCCACGCGTTGATCTCGGACGAATAGGTCCAGATGACGTTCTTGTATCTTCCGAGGAGATCGAGGGCCGGAAGCGCGAGCTGGTTCTGGACGGCGTCCCAGACGTCCCGCGCGGGATCGAATCCCGCCGCGCGGGAGCAGACGCCGAGCCAGAATTGATCGTGGCCCGGCTCGGACGGATTCGAATAGTCGCCCGGCTGCGCGCTCGTCGAATAGTAGTCGTCGACGAAGAGGAGCGCGCGGTCCATCGGAAACGGCACGACGTTCACCGTGACACGGGCGAGCGTGCGGTTCCCCGCGATATCGATCGCCTCGACGAAGAGCGTGTGAACGCCGGCGAAAAACGCGACCTCATTCGCTCCGGTGAGGTCGGGCGCGAACGGAGCGGTCCATGCGGCCGCGGTCGGGACGTCCCACGCGTACCGATACCCGGCGATCGTTCCTCCGTAGTCGCTCATATCCGCGCGCCACGTGAAGCGCAGCGGAACGCCGGGCGGGATATCCCTGCGCTCGGGGCTGAAATTCGTGCCGAGGAACCGGAACCCGACGAGATAATCGTCGTACAGCATGAGGAGCGGCACCGCCGACGCCCTCACCTTGAATCTGCGGGCGTTTGCGCGAACGCTGAAGGTGTCCGCGATTCTCCCCGCCGCGTCGCGCGCCTGCACGGCGAATATATACACCCTCGCGGCCGTGAGAACTTCGTCGTCTCCGATAACGGTCGTTCTGCCGGAATCGCCCGGAGCGTCGGCCGGTATCCACGGCGACCACGCGCTCTCGTACCGCCATGGGTTCGCGTTGAGGTCCTTGATTATATCGAATGCCGGATTGTACGCTCCGGCGGTGTCGACGACGAGGCTCCAGAGATAGCGAACCGCGGCCGGCGCGGCGCCCTCGCCGGCGCTCCAGCGGAACGCCGTGACCTTGGCGTACTGCGGTTCGCCCGCGGTGACCGGCGGTTGGTCGATGAAAACTGTCGGAGGAGAATGCTCGGGAGAATCGGCCCCGGACGGCGCGACCGGATTATCGGAGCAGCCGAAGAACGCGAGCGCGAGGCAGCCCGCCGCCGCGCATCCCGCGAAAAGAAGGATGTTTCCCGCGCCCCTCATCGACTAATTATAAGCCCGCTGTCAATCACCGCAGGAGCAACATCTTGCGCGAGATCGTCTCCTTGCCCGCGACGAGACGGTACACGTAGATCCCCGACGCCGCGGCCCTGCCCGAGACGTCCCGGCCGTTCCATTCGACATTGTGCTAGCCCCGCGCCGCGTCTCTCTCCATTGATGAGCCGCGCCACGAGACGGCCCGAGACGTCATACACCTCGAGCCGCACCGCGCACTCGCCCGGCAGCGTGAACGAGATCGTCGTCGAGGGATTGAACGGGTTCGGGCGGTTCTGATCGAGCGCAAGGAGCGCCGCGGGAGTTCGGATCTCCTCCGAGATGAAGAGCAGCCGGCTCGCGCCGTCGATCGTGTATTCGACCTTGTAGGTGTACCTCTTCCCCGGCTCGACATTCGTGTCCACGAAGCTGAAAGCGAGCCCGGATCGCGAAAGCCCCGTCACGTCAAGCGGGATAAATTCGCCGCCATTCTCCGAGCGCGAGATAGCGAACTCGACCCCCGCGTCGATCTCGGAGAGCTCCCAGGCGATCTCGACGCCGGATCCCGCGAACGAGGCAGAGCAGCTCTGAAGCAGCGTCGCGGTTGCATCGAGGAAAGTGAATTCCAAAGCGGATTTATTGTAGTAGCCGTCGCAGCTCATCACATAGCCGTACATGCAGAGCATATAGGTAGTGCTGTCGCGCATGGCTCTCTCGAGCGTCAGATCGTACGTATTACCGCCCACCAAGGTTGTCTGCGTCGCGTAGATCGAATTATAGATCGGCTCGGATATATTAAGAAGGTTGAAAATGGGTCTCCAGGCATCGGACGTGGAGATGCACATGTCGAACGTGGCCCGTATCGTGGTTGCGCTCTCGACGGTGATGCCGACGAGATGCGGAAGCTGCGGCGGCGCAGGATTGCATATTTGATTGAGCCTGAGCGGCGTGTACTTATTGCATGGCTCGATCGGATAGCCGCATTCGCAGTTCGCGAACCGATACGCGGGCGATGGCAGGATATCCGGATGCGGAATAATGTCAATCGAATCGGGAACGCCCGCCGCGCCGAGATTCATGCAGGTCAGATGATGCGTATAGGTCCAGTCCGGCTGACATTCGCCGTAGCCGACTGAGATGCCCTCCGTGAGGGTGCCGAGCGAAACGGTTATGTCCGAATTCTGAACAGTGGAGAGAATGATGACCGTCGGCGGAATGCCGACCGCGAACTCGGCGGCGTTCAATCCGCGATAGCTCGGCAGACACCAGATCCACACGTCGAACGTCGTATACTGTGCCGGAAAGACGTCGCAGTCCGAATGATACTGATCCGCCCAGATGCCGATGTATCCCACACTGGGCAGCGTATCCGCCTGGAGCTCGGAGATGCAGACGGTTCCGGCAGCAAACGGTACGGCCATGCAGCAAATGCACACAATAAGGAGATGCTTCATGACAATCCTTTCGATCCAGCGCCCGAGATTGAACACCTATCTCAACAAGACCATTTTCTTCGAGATCGTCTCCCTGCCGGCGACAAGGCGATACACGTAAATGCCCGAGGCCGCGGTACGCCCCGAGGCGTCCCGGCCGTTCCATTCGACGTTGTGGACGCCGGTGCCGAGCCTCTTTCCATCGAGGAGCCGCGCCACGAGACGGCCCGAGACGTCATACACCTCGAGCCGCACCGCGCACTCGACGGGCAGCGTGAACGAGATCGTCGTCGAGGGATTGAAGGGGTTCGGACGGTTCTGATCGAGCGCAAGAAGCGCGGCGGGAGTTCTGATCTCCTCCGAGATAAAGAGCAATCTGCTCTTGCCGTCGATCGTGTACTCGACCTTGTAGACGTACCTCTTCCCCGGCTCGACCCGAGAGTCCGTATAGGTGAAGCGCAGCCCTTCGCGCGCGAGTCCGGCCATATCGAGCGTGACAAAATCCGCCTCATTCTCGGCGCGCGACACGAAGAACTCGACCCCCTCGTCGACCTCGGAAAGCTCCCAGGCAAGCTCGACGCCGGATCCCGCGAACGAGGCCGAGCAGCTCTGAAGCGTCGTCGCGGTCTCATCATCGTAGAGGAATTCCCACCGGGAATCAGCGCAATAGCCGTAGAAGCAGCAGAGATGCGCCTCGAGCGCGTACGTCGTTCCCGGCGTCATCTGCCTCTCCAGAACGAATATCAGCTGATCCTCGTCCACGTCCGTCATCATGATCGTATCGGTCGGATCGGCGACGTTGCGAAGCTTGAAGAAATGGTCGAGCGAGTAGCCCGTCCAGCTCATATCGTAGCAGCCCCCGCTGAGGGATGCCTGCACGGCGAGAGAATTCACCACGGTCGCCCCGGTCAGAACCGCGGCGTGTGGAACCCAGTCGCCGATGTACAGGGCCGTATAATAGATGAGGGGCTCGATCGGATAACCGAGCTCGCATGTCGCTGCCTGATATGCCGGCACCGGAAGTGTCCCCGGATGCGGAATGATGTCGATCTTGGCATAGACCGACGGAAGGGCCAGCTGTATCATGGTTACCCGATGCGTCCACACCCAGTCCATATTGCACATGCCCTCGCCGAACGCGACGCTCATGCCTCCAGCGAGCGTGCCGAGAGCGACGGTGATGTTCGGGTGCTGGATAGAGCTGATCATGGGGGTCGTCGCCGGGAAGCTGACCGCGAACTCGGCCGCCTGCATACCATCGTCGCTCGGCAGAATCCAGATCCACGCGTCGAACGTCGAGTACTGAGCCGGGGAGATCTCCCTCACACTATGAGCCGCATCCGCCCAGATACCGATATATCCATTCGGGTACAGTGATTCTTCCTGAAGATCGGAGGCACAGATACTGCCTGCAGCTGACAGCATGAAGATGCAGCCAATGGACGCGACGAAAAAACGCTTCACGATAGATCCCCTCCTCGAGTCGTCGACAACAATGAATTAACTCCTATCTCAAGAGCACCATCTTGCGCGAGATCGTCTCCCTGCCGGCCGTCAGGCGATACACGTAGATGCCCGAGGCCGCGGATCGCCCCGAGGCGTCCCGGCCGTTCCATTCGACGTTGTGGGCGCCGGCGCCGAGCCTCTTTCCATCGAGGAGCCGAGCCACGAGCCTGCCGCTCACATCGTACACCTCGAGCCGCACCGCGCACTCGCCCGGCAGCGTGAACGAGATCGTCGTCGAGGGATTGAAGGGATTCGGGCGGTTCTGGTCGAGCGCAAGAAGCGCGGCGGGCGTCCTGATCTCCTCCGAGATGAAGAGCAATCTGCTCTTGCCGTCGATCGTGTACTCGACCTTGTAGACGTACCTCTCACCCGGCTCGACCCGAGAGTCCGTATAGGTGAAGTCGAGCCCTTCACGCACGAGACCGCTCATGTCGAGGGGCAGAAAATCGGCTCCGCCCTCCGACCGCGACACGAAGAACTCGATCCCCTCGTCGACCTCGGAAAGCTCCCAGGCGATCTCGACGCCGGATCCCGCGAACGAGGCCGAGCAGCTCTGAAGCAGCGTCGCGGTCGGCGCGTGGTAGGTGAACTCCCACTTCGAGTCTCCCGCCGGGCCGGCATTCTGATAGAATTGGAGAGCCTGCAGCATATAGATGGTGTTGTCCACCATCTCGCTCGCCAGCGTGAGGGTGTATTCATCCTGCTCGCAGCACTGCATCTCCGCCAGAATGCAGCGAATCGTATCAGCCCGGGTGGCTTTGTCGTACAGGAAGAAATGATCCGAGGTCGGCAGGATGGGGGGCATGACGCCCACATCGAAGAACGCATGGATGACCGTCGAGCTCTCCACGGTCACGTTCGTGAGAACCGGCCGCGTGGGCACGCAACCGTTGCAATCCCCATAAAGGTATAGATTCGTCAATATGACACACGGCTCAACCGGATAGCCGGGCTCGCAATTATGGAATTGGTACGCCGGCTGCGGCTGAACCCCGGGGTGCGGAATGATCTGGATCACGTCCGGAATCGTCGCCAGTTCCATACAGGTCAAATGATGCGTCCAGGTCCATTCGTACTGGCAGCTGTTAAACATAACGCTGGCGCCCTGGGTGATCGGGGGCTCCAAAACGGGAGGCTGCACGATGTCCGGATTCTTGACCGTGCTGATCAGGATAACAGTCGCCGGGATGCTGACCGCGAACTCGGCGGCGATCAATCCCAGTTGGCTCGGCACACACCAGATCCACGCATCAAATAGCGTGTACATAATCGGAGATGCGTCGCAAAAATAGTGATTCGCGTCCGCCCAGATGCCGATGTAGCCCGTATCGGACAGTGCGCCGGCCTTGTTGAGCTCGGAAGCGCAGAGCATCTTCGCCGTTCCGGGTTTCGACTCGACATATCCCGGCGCATGAGCCCCGGCATCCGCGATACAGGGAACTGCGCAGAGCAACAGCGCCATGGCGCAGCACACGGAAACGACCCATGCGTGTTTCACGATCGTCACCTTCCGGAATCGCCGCTGAAGCGGCATGCTCTTTCAGGGAAGCCTTAGCAAATAATTCTCTCGAAACCTCCTCGAGATCTACCGATCCGCTCTATTTAGACGGCACGGTTGCCGAATTTGCCAAGAAAAACGTCTTGAATGGAGCGGGGAAAACGCCACAATAGGAATGGGTTGCGCTCGCATGATTGTCCCCTCCATGGATGGATCAAAATCCGCTTGAATTGTACCACAAATTCGGCCGAATATCAACGCTCGGCAGCCTGCCGCGGCGTCTGAAAAATCTCCTCCCGGCGCAACTTCTCCCGCCGCGCGGCGTATATTATCCAGGGCCTTCATTGCATCAAGGAGGATGAAGCATGAAACCGTTTGTCATTGTATGCGTTCTGGCGTTTGCCGCGGTGGCTTTCATGCCGCCGAGCGCCTCGGCCCACAAGGGCGTCACCGTCCGGCACGACTGCGGGGACAGCGACCTATTCCGGGACGATAACGTGGACGTCGATATCGACGACGGCTCGATCGTTTTCACCCATGAGAAGGACGACGAAACGGTCGAGATCACCGAAGACGGCGGCCTCAAGGTGAACGGACGCCCGGTGCACCTCTCCCGCAACCAGCGCAAGCTCGTCGAGGAATACTACGAGACCTTCGACGGCGTCATCGAGGAGGCGAAGCAGATCGGTCTCGAGGGAGCGAGGATCGGCGTGAAGGGCGCGAAGCTCGGATTATCAGCGGTGGTAGGAGCGCTGCTTCTCATCACGGACGACAAGGACGCTCAAGACCTCGAGATCGAGCTCGACCGCAAGGGCGAGAAGATCGAGCGCATGGCGGAGCGGCTGGAGAAGCGCGCCAAGAAGCTCGAAGCGAAGGCGGAGCGTCTCGAGAATCTGCACGACGATCTCAGAAGCGAGATCGGCGAGCTCGACGACCTCGGGTGGTTCTAGAACGAATCGCCAACAATGGCTGGACATGAGCCCCTCCGGCACTGCATTATCCTGAATGCATCGAACGGGCGGCGCCGCATTATCGGCGCGCGAGGGGTGTCATGGTCGAACAGCTGTCCATAGTCCCGATCCTTCTCTTCTCCGTGGTCATCCACGAGATGGCCCACGGGTGGATGGCGCTCAGGCTCGGCGATACGACCGCGCGCGACGCGGGACGGCTGACGCTCAACCCGATCCCGCACATCGATCTCTTCGGATCGATTCTCGTTCCCCTCTTCTCGGTCCTCGCGGCCGGGCGGGTCTTCATCGCCTGGGCCAAGCCGGTGCCGGTGAATCCCTGGAACTTCCGCAATCTCCGGCGCGACGACATCCTCGTCTCGATCGTCGGGCCGCTGTCGAACCTGTGCCTCGCGCTCGCATGCACCGTGATGGTGATTCTGATCGGCGTGACCGGATCGGCCGTCACGAACGGGAGCGTTCCGATTCTGGCGAAATTCTGGGAGTTCATGCTGAGGATGTTTCTCGGCGGCGTGTACCTCAACATCATGCTGGCGGTGTTCAACCTCATCCCGATTCCCCCTCTCGACGGCTCTCACGTGCTCGCGTCGTTCCTGCCGGACGAGCTCGCCGATCGCTATCGCCGCCTCGGGTTCCTGGGAATATTCTTCATACTCATACTCATGAGGGTGCCGGCATTCAACGCGGGTTTCGGATACATTATCGGGGCCGTGTTCGCGCCCTTCAACGCGCTCATGAATCACTTCCTGCATCTCGCGCCCTGAGCGCGGCGCCTCGATTCACGAAAGCGGCGAAATGAGCTTCAAGAAAGTCGTCTGCATCTACCCCTACTATCGCGAGGTGCCGATCTACGAGTTCTTTCCGCCCCTCGGCCTCGAATACATCGCAGCCGCGATCGAGGGCGATGTCGGGGAAGTCAGCGTCATCGACCTGCGCTACGAAAAGCGCTTCGACGAGGAAGAGCTCCGCGCCGGAGCGGACCTCTTCCTCGTCAGCGTGAACTGGCACTACGAGCTCGATTCGGTGTGCGACGTGATCAGGTCGCTTCCGACTGGGACGATGACCGTCGTCGGCGGGAGATTCGCCACCGAGAACATCGAGGAGCTGTTCGCACGATGCCCGAACATCGACGTCATCGTTCGCGGAGACGGCGAGGACACGACGAGGGAGCTCGTGCGGACGGGAACCCCCGCGAACGTGGCCGGGCTCACCTGGCGCGACGGCGAGCGCGTCGTGCACAATCCCGACCGCGCGCTCGCGACGATCTCCGACACCCTCTACCCGAACCGCGCGAAGCGGCGATACCGCTACCGCATCAGCTACAGGAACATCGGCCTGGGATACAGCTTCGACTCGCTCCTCAGCTCGCAGGGTTGCCCGTTCAACTGCAAGTTCTGCTCGTTCAAGACGAACACGCTCGGCCAGAAGCGCGACTGGTCGGCGCGGACCCCAGAATCGGTGATGAGAGAGCTCAAGGAAATCGACGCGAAGGTCGTCGCATTCATCGACGACAATTTCTTCGCCGACATTCGGAGGGTGCACGCGATCTGCGATCTCATTCTCGAAGCGAAGATGCAGAAGATCTTTCTCGCGAACGCGCGGATCACGATCGCGAATCATCCCGATCTTCTCGAAAAAATGCACCGCGCGGGCTTCCGCCTGCTGATGATCGGCCTCGAGTCGGCGCAGGACAAGAGCCTGAAGCTCTTGAACAAGGGCTTCAAGACGGATGACGTGAAGAAGGCGTTCGCGGTCCTGCGCAAGGCGAAGATGCTCACGAACGGCTATTTCATCGTGGGTCTCTTCGGGGAGTCGGAAGAGGAAATGCTGCAGATCGCTTCGTACGCCCGGGACATAGGGGTCGACCTGATCAGCCCGAACAGGCTGCGGTACGAGAAATACTCCGGCCTTGCGAAGCTCCTCGAGGGGAACGACGAGTACTATATCGGCGACGGCAACCGGATCTATTCGAAGCGATACGGCCCCGCCGAGATCAACCGGATCGTGAAGCGCATCAGCAGGGAGTTCTTCGACGCGCGCCGGATATGGGCGATCGTCCGAAAGGGCCTCAGGATCGGGTTCCCCGGGTGGACCTTCTACGGCCACATCGTGGTCGCGTCGCCTCGAATCGCCTCGGCGGCCCGGAGGCGCCGCCGCGGCCGGCGCACCGCGGCCGCCGTCACTCGAGCTTGAGATCGATGAGCTACCTCAGCAAGATCATCTTTTTCGAGATGGTTTCCTTGCCGGCCATGAGCTTGCTGAAGTAGATGCCCGAGGCCACCAAGCTTCCCGATTCGCTTTTCCCGTCCCAAGTGATGGAATACCGGCCCTTCTTCTCGACTTTTCCAACGAGCTCGACGACCCGCCTGCCCGAAACGTCGTACACCGAGAGCGTCACGGGGGCATCCTCCGGCAGATAGTACGAAATGGTCGTCGACGGGTTGAAGGGATTCGGGAAGTTCTGGTACAGGCTCAAAGGCAGCGCGGGTGTAACGATCCGGGATGTTTCGAAGAGCACCTTTCCGCCCTCGCCGTCGGCGACGTCGACGCGATAACGATACGCCATGCCGGGATCAAATTCGGCATCATTGAAAGTAAAGACCATTCCGTCCCTCGTGATGCCGGGAGACAAAAGCTCGCGGTATTCGCCGTCATCCGCTTCGGTCCGCAGGACGGAGCAGGTCAGGTTCTCCCCCGCCTGCGCAAGCGTCCATGTGATCGTGACGGCCGCGGACGAGATGCTCGTAGAGTAGCCCTGAAGCAGCGTGGCCAGATAGTCGCAGGCCGGGCCGAGCGCCCCGATGAGCCCGCAGCTCTCTCCGCCTTCGGGGTGGTGCCCTTCGAGACACGGAGACAGGACATGAAGCTCGAGGTCCCCCGACTCGGCGTCGCAGAAGATCGGATCGAGCGAGAAGTTGCCGCTGAGACCGGTCTGGTCGGCCAACGTGCCGCCGTAGTTCGCGTTGGCGTTGCCATACACGTCGTTGCACGAAGTCGAGGGGATCGACGCCGCATCTTCGCAGAAGATTCCGCCGACGCCCGACTCATCGCCGGTGTGATTATCGGCCACGATATTTTGGCGGATCGATGGGCTGCTCGCGGAGGCGCAGTACATGCCGGCGCCGACGCCGGAACTCGCCCAGTTGCTGTTTGCCGAGTTCCCGTAGATGGTATTGCGCGCCACTGCCGGCGAGGAGTTGCTGCAGTATATCCCGCCGCCCACGCCGCTCAGCTCGCTCAAGTCGCCGCATGGATGCTCGCCGGCGCTGTTATTCGCGATTATGTTATCCGTCAGTTCCGGGCCGGCATCGACGCAGCTGATGCCGCCTCCGAACGGCGCACTATTTTCGGTGATGACGTTATTCGCGACCACCAGGGAACCGGCGCCCGATATGGCGATTCCGCCGCCATGATCGGCGCCGTCCTCGGAAATGCCGCCGGACACGGCACGCTCTCTGCACGGGCGTTCGGCCAACGCCCAATTATGCGATATTACATTATTACGTACCGTGCCGGATCCGCCAAGAAACAAACCTCCTCCGCAGGAGGCTTCATTCTCCGCAATCACATTGTTCAATATCGTATAATTGTCCGATACGCAGAAGATGCCGCCGCCGCTGCCCCTGTTATACCAGATGCGGTTGCCGCTTATTGTATTGCCGACTATTCTATATTCGCCGCCGCTGCAGTAGAGCCCGCCGCCGTCGTGCCATGACGTATTGTCGGTAATCGTGTTCTCTTCTATGGAATAGGTTCCCGAGAGGAAACAAACCGTGCGCGCGGTATAAGCGCCTCCGTTTTCAGAGATGCTGTTGCGCCTCACGCGAACACAGGATTCTTCGCAGTAGATGGCGCCGCCCAGCGTGGCTCTGCCGCCGCTGATCGTGTTCGAGTCCACAAGCGAGGAGTCGGCGACGCAGCATATGTTGCCGCCGCTCGGAGGAAACGACCCGGCAATCGCAAGGCGCAGGGGATCGAGTGTTCCGGCGCTCCCGGCTTTCTGCGCCGCGGCGAGCATTATCCGAGTTTCGTTGTGGGAGATCAGGTTGCCGAAGATGATCGAGTGCGTGCCCTCGCAGTATATTCCTCCCCCGCCGCCACCGGCGAAATTGCCGGTCACGACGTTGCCGAGCATTTTCGGCGAGGACGCGTGACAGCAAATCGCTCCTCCCTCATCAGCGTACCCGTTCCTGATCGTGAATCCCTGGAGCACCGAGGTTGTATCCTCTCCCGAGTGAAAGTAGAATCCCCGATGATAGTCGCCCGCCGAGCCTCCGCAATCGACGATCGTGACCCCGGGGCCCGAGAGCGACATGACAACGATCGCCTTCCCCGTGAAATCGATGTCGCGATTCCCGGCGCCCGTGTAGGTTCCCGGCGCCGCGAGAACCGTATCGCCGGAGGCGCAGGAGTCGATCGCCGCCTGAATGTTCACCGCGTCTCCCGTGCCGTCTGCCGCGACGTTCCAGACCCTCGCCCATGACCCGCCGGCGAGCAGCAAAAACAGAAATGTCCAGCCGAATATCCCGCGCATCCGAGAGCTCCTTTCGAATCTATTGGTCAAATGGTTGGAAATTCCCGCGTACATGAAAAGCAAGTTTCGTGCAGCCGAGCGGCCGCGCGTCGTTCATTTCGCCTAAGGTGTTGCGCCGAATCGCATTCGGAGTCGAGCGTGCGGAGCTTCGCCGACGCCTCAGCCGGAAAAGGTGCGCCAGATTACCCAGAGTTATTGAGATTCTCCGACCGGATTGAGGATTTCTCGGCACCGCGTGGAGATAATCATCCGTCGCCGCCCGCACCGCCGCGTGAGCCTCGCATCCGACGAAGGAAACTCTGGACAACGGCTTCTCCCCCCGCTATTTATATAGACGTCTATGCGCGTGGAGCTCGGCCTTGCCGTTTTGTTACGATCGAGAGCGCCGGGCACGGCCCTTGTTAAACAAGGGCTTCGGAGGGCGATAGAGGCGACCCCGTAGCTCAACTGGACAGAGCACTAGCCTTCTAAGCTGGGGGTTCCGGGTTCGAGTCCCGGCGGGGTCGCCAGATTTCGCTCCCACGTTCATTTCTTCTTGTTGTCGAACAGGGATTTTATCGAACCCCAAGATTGGTCTTTCACCCCGACAGCGCACTTTATTGGGTAGCACCCCATACGTTCCCCGGAACATACGCTCGGGACGTTCTGTTGTGCGCATGGCGAACTCGATTGCAGATAGAAATTGCCGCTTCCGCCCACCCCGCAGAAGAGAGGATCCGCCGAGATATTCCCGCCTATTCCCGCTTGGTCGCTCAGCGCGCCGTTGTAATCGCCGCCGGCGTTGTTCCAGACGTCGTTGCAGGAGATCTGATAGGAACCGAGACCGTCGGAGTAAATGCCGCCACCCGCACCATTCACAACAATGTTGTTGTTGATTGTGGCGTGGGTCCCCACCATCCCGAACTTTATCTGCGCGTACCCTGTGCTGCCGACAATCGTATTGAACCGTATGTCGCCCGAGCCTCCGTTCCAGATCGAGATGCCGGTCTGATTGCCTGTGAAAAAGCTGTTCTCAACGATAACGGACGAACCCAGGTACAACACCTCCACCCCCGCGGATTCATTGTCCTTGAAGACATTGTTGGAGATAGTTCCTGATGCCTTGAACACGCTCACGCCACAACCACCGGAGCGCACTATCTCCGTGCCATCTCTATGATTCATCATTGTGAAGCCCTTGATGGTGAAAAGACCGTTGAAACTGTTCACAATAAAACCGCTCGACCCTATCTGCGGGCATCCCACGCATTGCGGAGGAGAGTTCGCGATGATCGTGCTGTCGGGACCGAATTCGGAGATTATGTGGAGGGGTTTTTCCAGGGAATAGCTCCCGACTGTCGAGTACGTTCCGGAGCCGACGAGGATCGTGTCGCCGCTCGAAGAGGCATCGATAGCGGCTTGGATCTCCGCGTACTGACTCGGGACTCTCACCGTCGCGGCCATCGCCGCACACGGCGCCACAAGCAGCAGAGCAATGGCTATAATTATCTTCATGATTGCCCCGTTTGGGCTCTCCCCTTGAGTCATTATACCAGACTCCCATCGCTCCCTTCAATTGCTTTTCGCTTGCGGAACCGCCTGCCACAGAATAGAATTAGTGCAGCTTGCGGTGGACGTAGCTCAGCTTGGTAGAGCCCTGGATTGTGGTTCCAGTTGTCGCGGGTTCAAGTCCCGTCGTCCACCCCATTTTTATTCATGGCGAATATTCACGGGCGCGAGCCCGGCAGGCACTGCCAGCCGCGGCGTCCGGAAGACCCGGAGGCTCGAATTGACACATCGGTTTTCGAGCGAATCCCACTGCCTGAAGCTGCTTCTCTGCCTGCTCGTTATCGGCCTCTGTCTGAATCCTTCCTGCGGCGAGAAAAAGACGGGCGCTCCCCAAAAGCCGTCCTCGACCCACGATCTCGCCGGGGAATGGCACAGCGACATCGAGAGCACGGACCGGCAAATATCGAAGTCGATCTACACGATCGAGCAGAATGGCGATACCGTCGCGCTCGAGCTCGTTTCCACGAAATCCCCCGCCGGCGTCGAGCTCGTCCCGGGTGGGATGCGATTCGAGGCGAAAGGCACCTGGCGCGACAAGGCGCTCCGTTTCGACGCGCTCTCGTGGATCAGCGGCAGAGATACGTGCGTCTTTCAAGTGCGGGGAGACGTGAACGAGGAAGGCAGGCTTTTCCTCCACTTCCCGGCCGATCTCTGCGGAGAAAAGAGCCTGCCCTTCACGCGCGTGCTGCACCGGCCGGAGGCCGCTCACGATTGATCCTGCCGGTCCAAGGCCGCGCCCCGATGATCGCTTCGCCCCGGCGCCGGCTTCGACCCGAACGTCACTTCAACGTATTGAGCACCTTCTGTATCGCGGCGATATCGGGCAGGACACCCGCGTCCTCGGATACCGACGCGTAGCGGACGATCCCCTTCTTGTCGATGATGAACGCCGAGCGCTTCGCGACGCCCTTCAGGGGACCGAGCTTCTCGTAGAACGCGCCGTAGGCCGGAGCGACGGTCTTGTTGAAGTCGCTGAGAAGCTCGAACGGGAGCTGGAGCTCCTCTTTCCATTTGTTGAGGACGAAC
Source organism: uncultured bacterium (assembly GCA_963846325.1). Taxonomy (GTDB): domain Bacteria; phylum Krumholzibacteriota; class Krumholzibacteriia; order Krumholzibacteriales; family Krumholzibacteriaceae; genus SSS58A. The sequence continues at coordinate 76,169 of CAWJVO010000012.1, read as the reverse complement.
GGGCTGTCGATGCTGATGGCGACGACCATGGCGTCGAGGCTCTTGAACTCGCGGAAGCCGTCGCGGAAGGAGCACATTTCCTTGTGGCAGTTGGAGCTGAACGCGAGCGGGAAAAAGAGAACCACGATGTTCTGCTTTCCGACGTTCTCGGAGAGCTTCCACGTCTTGTCCATCGCGATCGGAAGCTCGAAATCCGGGGCCTTGTCGCCGACTTTGAGGGTGGGCATGATTTCCTCCTTCTCGGGGTGAACGGATCGATAGCGAGAGCTTCGGGAGAGTGCTTATATAATGGCCCGGCGCCGGGCTCCAAGTCAACCCAAAACGCGATTTCGGCCTTGACCTTTGCCGCGGATAGGCTAGAATGAAAAACGAACCTGACGTGGAGGCGCGGTGGATGGCGGGGCAAGGGTTCACTTCTTTTTAGTGCAGGAGGTGCGGTGATGAGTGGTGTCAACAAGGTGATTCTCATAGGCAATTTGGGCGCCGATCCCGATCTTCGCCATACGCCGAGCGGGACCGCGGTTTCGAACCTGCGGCTCGCGACGACCGAGGTCTTCTCGAATCGCGAAGGGGAAAAGACCAAGCGCACCGAATGGCACCGCGTCGTCGTCTTCGGGCGTCTCGCCGAGATCTGCAACCAGTATCTCAAGAAGGGCCGGCAGGTCTACATCGAGGGACGTCTGCAGACGCGCGAATGGGAAGATAAGGGCGGCGACAAGCGCTACACGACGGAGATCGTCGCGAACAATATGGTGATGCTCGGCAGCCGCGGCGAGGGCGGGTTCGCGGGCGACGACGCCCAGCCCGACGCGCCGGCGGAGGTCGTCGACGCCCCCGCGGCGGGAGCGGCTCCCGGCGCCGGCGCCGAAGAGGACAGCGATCTGCCGTTTTGATGAGCGCGTGAGATAGACGGGCGTTCCGGATCGCCGGCTCGGGCGGCGGGGCGCCGAAGGGGCGCGACGCCCCTTCCACACGATCAGGTTCCGCCGGGGTTGATTTTCCTTGAAATATCGGCCCCGGCGTTCTATATTCGGACGTCCTGAAAATCAAGCCTGTTATGGACCGCTAGCTCAACTGGTAGAGCAACTGACTCTTAATCAGTAGGTTTGGGGTTCGATTCCCCGGCGGTCCACTTTTTTTGATTCTCCCGCAAGGTATCAAAACCCGTTGAACTATATCAAATTTCTCTTGAACGGATTTTTCCGTTCTTGTTAAATCGGCGTAACTTTCCAAACGGAGGTGATCGCCATGAAGCTGTGTTTCTGCCGTTTCTTGCTGGCCGCCGCGATTCTGGCGCTGGCGCTGGTTTGGTGGCCCGCATCCTGGGCGAAGCTGGGCATTATCGTCGCTTCGGCTGTTTTGGTCGTGATGAGCTTCTTCTATAACGTTTGTTGCTGCCGAAAGAAGAAGGACGCCTGCAAAGAAACGTCTTGAGGCCCCGGCACGGGGAAAACAAGAACGGCGAATTCAGGGTCTTCGTCGGCCTGCTCTTGCTCGTCATATCTCGGCGAATATTTCGCAAGCGCATAGGAGACTCCGTGTGAAAATTTTCCCGAGAACGCTCGGCATCATTTGTCTATCCATCGGCATTTTCCTCTCCGTCGCGGCGCCGTCACGGGGCGAATCGGTCCGCGAGAGGTTCCGTCGCCACATGACCTCGATGCCCTCCGATAGCACAACGCGGCGGCAGGCGTTCACGAGAGCCGATACGCTGACTCGGGAATACATCGTCTGTCAGTTCGCTCTGTGCGGGCTGAAGCCGGTTTCAGACGCCGGCGACTACCTCCAGCGGTTTTCGATAATCCGCCGGATCAAGCTTGTTCCCGAGAGCAGCGTCGTCGTTTCTTCGAACGGCTCCTCGTGGACCTTGAAGAGAAAGGACGATTACGTCGCGCACAACGAAAGCGGGGACGGCGTCTTCTCGGGAGGAGTCGCCTTTATAGGCTATGGGATCCGCTCGCCGCAGAGCGGTTATGACGACTTCTCGAAGGTCGATCTCCGGGGAAAGACGGTCATATGCTATTCGTCGCCGCCGACTCATATCGACAAACGGCTGCGAAGGATGGCCATGCAGCTTCGCTTCAGGAATAAGATCGCTCTCGCGGATTCCCTCGGCGCCCGCGCGATGGTGTTCGTGTGGCCCGCCTCTTACCGCAGGAATTGCAATACGCTGCGCGATATCGACGAATCGAACATGGGAACGCGGATTTCGAGATGGAAGCCCGCGGGAATACCCGTTCTGCAAATCACGCACGACGCCTTGACTCGCATAATGGATCGAGCGGGCATAGACGTCGAGTCCGTGGAACGGGACCTCGAGACCGCGTCGTCATCGCGCGCGTTCGCCGTTCCAGCGGTCGAGATATCGTTGAATATCGAGCTCGATCGCACCTTCGCCGACGCCAGCAATATTCTGGGCCTGCTCGAAGGGCGCGATACGACCAGGACGATCGTGATCGGTGCTCACTATGACGGCCCCTGCCATAACGACAACGCGTCGGGCGTATCGGAAATGCTCGAGCTCGCCCGCCTCTGCGGCGAACGCGGCGCCTTCGACTGCAACCTCCTCTTCGCCGCCTTCGGCCTCGAGGAGATGGGGCTCGTCGGCTCCAAGCGTTTCCTGGACGACATCCCCCCGCGCGTCGGCGCGATCAAGGCAATGGTGAATTTCGACGTGATCGGAAGGATTCGCGGCGATACGCTCATCGTCGGCAATGTGCAGCCGGAAAGCGAATGGGAAGGGATCGCATCGACTCTCGACAATCGGGGTCTTGTCGTCGAATCAAAACAACGGATGGGCAGCAGCGATTCGGGCAGCTTCCTGATGGCGGGTATTCCGATATTTTGGCTTTTTGAAGGCTTTTATGGGAACGTACACGCGAGAGATTCGCTCTCTTCAATTAATTGGGACGGGATGGAGCGCGCGCTCTATTACGCATTCGATCTCATACGCAGAATCAGCGACGATGAGGTGAAGCTCGGCATTCCCGCGCGCAAATGGCCGACCGATCCGATACGAGGAGCCGGCATCCCCAATCTGCCGGCACGCGTAGATTCGCTCCATCAATAGCCGACCGAGCGGCCGGGCCGTGCCTCCTCTTTCCAGATAATACTCCCCCTTGTCAATATAGTTCCGCAGGTTTAGCCCTTGCCAAGGCGGCGCAATCGCCTATAATCGGCTTGCAATGTTTCGGTTGCAGGAATGGGAGCGAAATCATGAAGATCGTAACGCAGCACGTGAGTCTGGACGAGCTCGGGCGCATGGCCGCCGGGATGTTCGGCGACATGGTAAAGGCGGTCGTCGACGTCGATCGGGAGCTTCTGGCCGTGGACGGAGAGCTCCATTCGGATCTGGAAGCCCTGCTGATCGAGAACGGATCCAAGCAGCAGAGCCTGTGGGGAATCAATCTGTACCCCGAGATGACGGACGACAACTTCGTCGAGTTCGATTCGATGATCAATATGCGGCCGTCGCAGGGCAATAGAAGCCGCGGCGTCGAAAGCGCGCAATTGCGAAAAGCGATTATAGAAATCGTATCAAAAAAGGTGGCTCGATGAACCGCCAGCATGCGGGGCTCGCGGCCGGCCGCTGGAAGAGAATGCCGTTCGTCGAGCGGATGGCGAATATCGGAAGCGAAGTGGAGCGCGCCCTGAGGTGGCGAGAAAAGAACAATGCCGAGCACAGCCGGAAAGCGTTCGAGCGGGCGCTCGAGCTCGTCGATCTTACGCTCGAATCTCCCGATAAGCGCTCCCAATTGAAAGAGATAGCCCGTTTGAGGGAAGCCCTCGTGGACTACTTCTGCGGAGCGAATGAATTCAGATCGACCGATTCGTCATGGAGAAAGTACTTTTCGCATTTCACGTATGCCGCTCGCGGGGATTCGTAGGGACGAACGGGGCCGATTCCTTCCGGCCGCCGCGACATTTTGTGCTTGCAATAATCTCAAATAACGCCATAATTAACGAGTCGGACAGAGTTGGAGTTAATGTTGGGAATCCAGTTAAAGACGATAGACGGAGCCTGCCAGGTTGATCCTCTCTATTCGGGTCTTACGAGATTCCTTTCCAACAAAATCTGCGACGGGATTTTTTGACCGATAGGAGGTCAACATGAAGCTTTACGTAGGCAACATGTCTTTCGATTCGAGCGAGACCGAGCTCCGGAAGGCGTTCGAGGCTTTCGGCGCGGTAGACTCCGTGACGATCATCATGGACAGGGACACGGGCCGGCCGAAGGGATTCGGGTTCATCGAAATGTCCAACGACGCCGAAGCCAAGAAGGCGATCGAGGGCATGAACGGCAAGGATTTCATGGGCCGCACGCTCAACGTCAACGAGGCTCGCCCCCGCACCGACGGCCCGCGCCGCGGCGGCAGCGGCGGCGGCCCCAGGCGCGGCTTCTAGCACCCGCCCGGAAAACCCATCGGCACTGAGTGGCAGGCTCCTGTGCTGATCGCGGAATCGAGGGAAGCCGATCGTCGGCTTCCCTCGTCGTTTCTCCACACGAATACGGAGTCCCCGGGCGTCTCACGGCGATCGCCGCCGCGCGCCCCTGCGGCTACTCCCGCTTTTCCTGCTCGTAATCGATCGCCCGGATCGGATACGGAATGACGATCCCTTCTTTCGCGAAACGCGCTTTGAGCCGCTTGATGAACTCGTGCCTCACGAGGAACTGGCCGGAAAATTCGCGGGCTCTGAGAATCGCCGTGAAGTTGACGCTCGATTCGCCGAACTCGCCATACCTGATGAACGGCTCGAACTCCGGAACGCCCCCCTCCACCTCCCGCATCACCTCGCGAGCCACCTCCGCGACGACCGCCTCGACCCGTTCGAGATCGCTCCGGTAGTGGACGCCGACCTTGACGAGAACGGCGAGATCCTGCGACGGGAGGTGGTAGTTCGTCACGATCGATTTCGCCAGCTTGTCGTTCGGCACGAGGACGACGTTGTTCGCCAGAAGCCGGATTCTCGTCGACCGCCACCCGACGTCCTCGACGTATCCCTCCTCCCCCGATTCGAGACGAACGAAGTCGCCGACCCGGATCTGCCGCGCGAGGTTGATGTGGATCCCCGCGAAGAGGTTCGCGAGCGTGTCCTGGAGCGCGAGCGCCACGGCGAGACCGCCGACGCCGAGCGTCGCGAGCATCGGCGTGATCGATATGCCGAGGGCGTTCAGAATGACGAGAATGCCGACGATGAAGACGACGACGCGCGCCACGTTTTGCGTGAGCGACGTCACGGAACGGGCCCCGTCGTCCCTCGCGCCGTAGGAGCCTATGAGCCGGCCGACGAGGTTGGCGAGCGCGAGCGTGACGGAGAAGATGACGAGCACGAGGAGGGTCTTGTCGATCGCGCCGACGACCCTCTCGGGAACGGCCGAGATCTCGAGCGCCGCGTAGATCCCGAGCATTACGAACCAGATCATCATCGGCGCGCGGATGGACGAAATGATGATGTCGTCGAGCCGCGACGCCGTCCGCTTCGACCAGGCGGTAAGCCTGCGAATGACGACGCCCCGGACGATGAATCCGCAGACGACGATCGCGAGGAACACGCCGAGCGGGACCGCGTACTCCATCGCGGACCGCGCTATTTCCGCTGTTCGTTCGTTCATATTTCACTCCCGTCGATGTTCGGGACGACGCGCTCGGCGGAATGGATCTACTTCCGCCATTTCACGTCCATGCCGCCCGACAGATACCGGCACAGGGCCGCGACCGCCGCGGCGTTGAGAACGCAGAACTCATAGGGAACGTAGACCGCCCGGAGAACGCCCCTGAGCTTCGCATGAGACCATTCGAGAACGAACCCCGCGCAGGCCGCGCCGTAGAAGATGACCTGCGCGGCGAACGCGAGAAGATACAAGGGGCCGCGCCAGACGAGGAGGGCGCTCAGGATAAAAAAGAGGGCGAGAAAATACGGCAGCGCGAGCCGCAGGAGCTTGTGAGAGAAGAGCTGCAGCGCGATCGAGCTCCGGAAAGGATTGAAGGCCGGCCGGAAAAGGGAAAATATCTGGAAGTTGCCGACGAGGGTGCGGACCTTGCGATTGAACTCCTTTTCCACGCTCTCGGACGCCGTGTCGAAGGCGCGCGCGGCGGGCTCGAGCACGCTCCTTTTGCCGGCCATGATCGCGTTCATCGGCGTATAGACGTCGTCGAGGAGCACGTCGGACGGCGCTTCGCGGAAGAGCTCCCTGCGGATCGCGTAGATCGCGCCCGTCGCCCCGAGCATCGATCCGACGCCGCTCTCCATCTTGCGCAGCCACACCTCGTAGCTCCAGTAGAGCCCGACGCCGCGCCCCGCGCCGGCGCCCCGGTCCTCGATGACGAGCTCCCCGCTCACGCACCCGACCCGCTCGTCCCCGAAGCAGCGGACGAGCTCCCGTATCGCCGCGGGAGCGAAACGCTGTCGCGCGTCGGCGAAGACGAAGATCGTTCCTCCGGCCTCGCGGGCGAGCGCGTTGAGCGTGGCCGGCTTGCCGATCCTCTCGGGCGAAACCCGGAACCGGATCGCGCGCGTTTCAGCGAGCCGCTCGACGATCCGGACGGTCCCGTCCGTGCACCCGTCGCAGCCGACGAGGATCTCCACGAGGTCTCGCGGATAATCCGCCTCGAGGAGATTCTCGATCCTCCGCTCGATATTCGGCTCCTCGTTATGGGCGGAAACGAGCACCGACACCGTCGGGAAGATGTCCTGTTTCGCCACGGGCTTGCCGGCGAGACGATTCCAGATCACGAGGAGAATCGGATAGCCGAAGTACGTGTACAGAATGACCCCGAGGCTGATCGAGAATAGAATCGTCATATGGGTTCTCCGACGGTCATCACTCCTGAGGCCGTTTCGCTCCGTATCTCAGGCTTCTGATTCTATCATAGATCCGATAGCCGAGAAAGGTGCGCAATCCCGCGCGGAGACGTTCGGCGGCGACGATCGATATCGCCGGATGCCCCTCGACGATGGAGCGGAAAGAGCGGATGTCGTAGCCTTTTCTCATCGTGAAACGCTTGAGCACGAACGGAACCGGTCCGGAGAAATCGTTGTACCCCGCGTCGGACACGCACACGGAGACGAATCCCGCGTTCCGCGCGGCGTTCACGACGCGCGTGTCGTAGAACCCGTGCGGCACCGACAGGGAGTCGACGCGCCTCCCCGTGCTCTTCTCGAGAATCCGTTTCGACATGACCATCTCTTCGGAGAGGGTCCGATCGTCGCGCGCCGGAAGAAACGTGTGGACGAGGCCGTGCGAGCCCACCTCCATGCCGCTCGCGACGAGATCGCGGACCATGTTCCAGTCCATCTGCCGTTCCGCGCCAACGTCCTTCACGGTGATGAAGAACGTCGCCGTGAAGCTCATCTTCCGCAGGAGGGGCAGAACGAAATCGTAGTGGCTGATGTCGTCGTCATCGAAAGTCAGCACCGCCTTTCTCCGGGAAGCGGCGCCCACGCCTTCCGCCTTCTTCGGAGCGGCGAGATCCGCCGTGAGCCTCTCGAGAGAGACGCCTTCGAATCCGTTATCCGAGAGGTAGCTCATCTGCTCCGCGAAGTCCTCGCGCGCCACGGCGAAATTGTTCACAGGAACTTCGCCCCGGGCGAAGAAGTCGTGATAGAGGAGCAAGAGTATTTTATTCGCATCCGCCATAACAGAGCGCCGCGTTCGCCGGGCGGCCGCCGGATTATCTCATGAGAACCATTTTTCGGACGAAGCTCGCGTCTCCGAGCCGAAGCTCGGCGAAGTATATGCCGCTCGCGACGGGCCTCCCGCGGGCGTCGAGACCGTTCCAGGAGAGCGCATATGCTCCGGGGGGCATTTCGGCGCGCTTGACGACGGCGACCGTTCGCCCCGATACGTCGTAGATCGTGAGGAGCACGGGCGCCTTTTCCCCCCGCCGGGCGTCCGATAGGCCGACGGCGAACCGGAGCGTCGTCGAGGGATTGAAGGGATTCGGGTAGTTCTGCTCGAGCCGCGACACGAGGGGAAGCGGAGCCGTGTCGGAAACGGCGTCGACCTGCCACGCGGCGAGATCGCTCCGGGCGCTCGCGTTCGCCATCGCGTCGAAGGCACGCACGTAATAGACGAAGCTTCCGACCTCGTCGGGCCAGCAGCGGAACGACGTTGTGCCGAGATTCGACGCGATCACCGAGCTTCGCTCGCAGCGCGCGACGGGGTTCACGAGATCGACGTAGATGCCCTCGCCGTTCACCTCGCCGTCGGTGTGATAGAGGAATCGCAGGAGAACGAAGCCCGTTCCGCCCGTCACGAGACCCGAGAGATCGAAGGTCGCGCCGACCCAACCTCCCGAGGAGCCCGTGATCCCGTTCCCCCGGTTGGCCCCGTTCGGATCAAGATTCGTCGTGACGTCGCCGGGGAGCGTGACCCACGTCGCTCCGTCGTCGAGGCTTCCCTCGAGATACGCGTAATCATAGCCCTCTTCGATGTCGTACCAGAGTCGGCACGAGAGCGTCTGCGGCAGCCAGGCGGGATAGATGTTCGCCATGCCCAGCGTGCACAGCATATTGTCGCCGCGCCCCGAGTAGAAGCTGCGCGAGCCTGCGTACGCCCGTGCGCTCGATAGCGCGAAGCCGGCTGCCGCCCAGAGCGTGTCGGACGCTTCGATGGAATCGACCGCGCCTTCGAGATTCTTGATCTCGGTGAGCTCGTACGAAATCGGAGGGTGAGGATCCTGTGGATCCGCTCCCGACCAGCTGACGTCGTACGCGGGCGGATCGTTCGAGGCGACGGGATTCATCGCCGGCGGCCACGGGCCCTCGTGCACTCGCGGGTCGGCGGCGACCCTGAGGGCCGTCAGGTTCAGGCCGAGCATCTTCTCGAACGTCGGCTGGATCAGGCTTTCCGGCGGAGCGTACGCGCCTTCTTCGTACGAATTCAGCTCGACGGTGAACCCGAAGACCTTGTTCTTCGTCAGGGTATCCCCGTAGAGCCAGTCGTCGCTGTCGCCGTTCGTCAGGTAAATCGTCCCCGACGCGGAGTTGCCGACTTCGTAGCCGTTTCCCTGGCCGAGAGAATCCCCGATCGCGAAGAAAAGATCGTTGTCGGGAGTGTTGATCGGCTCGTATCCCCAGGGGAAGAGGATCTGCTCGCCGTAGGAATGGTACGAAAGGCTGATGATGAAATGCCGCCCCATGCAGAGATTCCTCACCGCCTGGGTTTCGCGCTCGCTGAAGGGACCGGTGCCGCGATACTGCCAGCTCTCGGTATCGGGCGAGCTCCCCTCGTCGTCGTATCCCCAGTTGTAGCCGTAGTTCCTGTTCGGATCGACGCCGTAGCTTCCGTCGCCGTTCGGCCTGCGGTTCTTGTTCCACCAATTGACCGAAGATCCGTCGTGATTCTGCTCCACGTAGATGTGCCCGTCGACGTTGACCATGGGGACGATCCAGACGGCGCGCGTATCGACGAGGCCCGTCACGACCGGGTCGGTCCCGTAATTCGCGAGGAGATATTTCGCGAAGAGGAGCGGCACCTCGACCGACATGATCTCCCGCGCGTGATGGGCGCCCATAATGAGCACCTCCGGCTCCCCCTCGTCCACCCCCGCGTTGTCCGATATCTCGATCGCCCGGATGGGGCGCCCGAGGAGGCTCATCCCGATCGTATCGATGCGGGCGAGGGAGGGATTGGCGAGCGCGAGGGAGTCGAGGAGCGCGTTCATCTCCGCGTAGGTATGGTACTGTCCGAGGTTCTCGTCGAGCGCCGACGGAACCGCGAGATCGATCCTCTCGAGAACGGAAACGAGGACGCCGCGCGAGCCGATCCAGGCGAGCTGCTCGTCGGTGACGGCGAGATCCGCGCGTCCGTCCGAATAGACGTGCAGGATATCGACGCCACGCTCGACGAGCGCCTTCCGCGTGATATCCTTCGTGAGTCTCATGCGGATAACCGACGACGCGGGCATGGCCTGCGCGGCCGATTCGCGGATCGGGCATGCCGCGAGCATGCCGGCCGCGAGGACGATGAGAATATTCTTGCGCACGGAAGTTTCTCCCATATGTTGAGCGGCGCCTGCGCACGCGGCGTCGGCGGACGAACTTCCTATAAGTATATGCGGGGGCGGCGCGAAATACAAGCCGGCATTGGGGCGCGGGCGGGCGCGCCGGCCGGCGCGAGGCTCCGCGCGCGTCTTGACAGAATGTCGCGGCTCTTTTATGCTCCCGCCGGTGTCGACGTCTTTCGGAAGCGCGCAATTCACCTTTCGCGATGAAAGCGGGTCGTCATGACTGAACCGAAGAAATCCGGTCCGTTCGTTCCGGCGGAGACGAAAATGGCGGAGTTCACCTTCCGGGCGGTGCTCCTCGGCGTGCTCATGGCGGTGCCGATGGGAGCCGCCAACGCGTACCTCGGATTGCGGGCGGGTATGACGATCGCCGCTACCTACACGACCGCCGTCGTCGGCATGGCCGTGCTCAAAGCCATGAAGGGGACGATTCTCGAGGAGAACACCGCTCGAACGGTCGGCTCGATAGGCGGAAACGTCGCGACCGGCGCGATCTTCACGCTTCCGGCCTTCTTCATCGCCTCGATCTGGAATCCGTTCTTCTCGCTCGAGCACTATATCCTGTCGACCGTCATGCTGGTCTTCGCAGGCATCCTCGGCATCATGTACGTAACGATCCTTCGGCGGGTGCTCGTCGAGGATACCGAGCTTCCCTTCCCCGAATCGATCGCAGCGGCCGAGATCCACAAATCGGGGCAGAGCGGAGTGCAGAATTCGCGCTTTCTGTTCATGGGTATGGGCGTCGGCGCCCTCTTCAGCGCGCTGGTGGAGTTCAAGTTCGTCGCCGCCGGATGGCAGAAGATCGTATCGCTCTCCAAGGGCACGCTGATGCTGCGAGCGCCGGGGATGAATCCGGCGTACTTCGGCGTCGGCTATATCATCGGCCCGAAGCTCGGCGCCATCAACTTCAGCGGCGGCGTGCTGGCATGGGGCCTGCTGACGCCGATGATCGCGTATTTCATCCATCGGGACGATCCCGGGGCGGTGACGAGCTGGCCGTCCGAGCTGACCGCGGTATGGAAGAACTACGTCCGTTACATCGCCATCGGCGGAATGCTCGTCGGGGCCTTCTACACGCTGTACAAGATGCGGAACAGCCTCTTCACGGGCATCTCCCGCTCGTTCTCCTATATGAAGAAGTCCGCCGCGGACGACGCCGCGATCTCGCGCACCGACAAAGACATCAACATCCGCTGGTCGCTCCTCGCCATTGGATTCATCGCAGTGACGATGCTGTTCATCTTCAATTATTTCACGCACAGCCTCGTGCCCGCGGCGGTCGCGGCCGTCGCGATGCTGTTCCTCGGATTCGTGTTCGCCGCGGTCTCGGGATATCTCGTCGGCATCATCGGGGTGAGCAACAATCCGACGAGCGGCCTCACCGTGTCGGTGCTCATCGTGGCGGCGTTTCTCATGGTGGCCATGGGGATGAAGGGGATTGGGGCGATAGCCGCGGTGCTCGGCGTGGCCGCGTTCACCTGCACGAGCGTCTCGGTCGCCGGAGAGATGATGCAGGACCTCAAGGCGGGGCATATCCTCGGCTGCACGCCGTGGCGGATGCAGATCGGAGACATCTTCGGCGTGACCGCGGCGGCGGTCGTCATGTTCCTCTTCATCTCGCTCTACCACCTGGCTGACGTCAAACAGGTCGTCGGAAACGAGATCGAGCGGCTCGAAGCGAGCGGCGTCGTTTCGGTCGAATACCGGGGGCAGGACCCCGCGCTCGCGGGAACGGCCTACACGCTCGACGAGGTCAAGCAGGCCGCTCCCGAGCGGCAGAACGACATTCTCGGCACGCGCGCCGGCTTCGGCGGCGAGAAGTTCCCCGCGCCGCAGGCGAGCCTCATGGCGGTGGTCGCCCGAGGAATCGTCGAGGCGAAGACCGAATTCATCCTCATCATCGCCGGAATGCTCATGGGGGCCGCGTTCATCATGATGCAGGTGAAAAGCCCGATGCTCATCGCCGTCGGGATGTATCTGCCGATAGACACGAGCTTCGCCATCTTCGTCGGCGGGCTGATGAAGGGATTGCTCGACCGGTTCGCCGAAAAGCGGAAGATGGAAGCCGGCCCGAGAGAGAAGATGGGGAACGTCGGCGTGCTGCTCGCCTCCGGCCTGATCGCCGGAGAAGCGCTCCTCGGCCTTTTATTCGCGGGGCTCGCGTTCGCCGAGATCAAGCTGTTTCACATGTTCGAGTCGCCGTCGTACGTGCTGAGCCTGATCTGCATCGGCATCATCGGGCTCCTGCTGATCCGCGTGCCGCTCAGGAACACACGGTAATCGCGCGCGGGTGGCGGAAGGGCGCAGACGTTCCCGCTCCGAACTCAGTCGCAGAGCCTCCAATGAGTTCGTCGCGGGAACGTCTACGCCCTGGTGAGGGGCCCAGTCGCAGGGCTCCAATGGGCTCGTTCGCGGGAATGTCCTGCGCTTGCACCGTTAGCGGGTGGCGCCCATGGGGCCCCCGCACACAGCGCAGCGAGCGTTGGCGAGCGAGAACGTGCGGGGTGCAATGGGCGACAGGACCCGCGTTACGAGCTCGAAAGCGCAGATGCAATGATGCTTCTGAGCTTCTCGAGCCAGGCCTCGTCGGAGATGCCCTCCCATGTGTCGGGCATCATCGGCGGATGGACGGTCATCCTGATCGCGCCGGGATGAATCTCCTTCGTGCGCGGCGGATTCACCCTGCTGCTCCCGGAGATCGTGACGGGAACGACCGGAACGTTCGCCTCGCGCGCGATGCTGATGACCCCCTTCTGGAACGGGAAGCATTCTCCCCTCGCGATCCCCCCACGTGCCCTCGGGAAAGATGACGAGATTGTGCCCCGCCTTCAACGCCTCCACCGCCTCCCGCCAGGCTCCGCGAATCTCGCCGCGACTTCCGGGAACGACGCCAATCGCTCGCATATTCCTCAGAGCCCTGCCAATAAATGGCCATGAAAAGAAGACCCTCTTACTCACCCAGCGGAAGCCCACCGGCATGAGCGCGTGAAAGAGCGGAATGTCGAAGGCGCTCTGATGATTCGAGGCGAGGATGACGGCGCGGTCGCGCGGAATGTTCTGCGCGCCTTCGAGGGTGCAGCGGCTGCCGAGCAGAAACAGCCTCCCCCAACGGCGCGCGAACCGCGCGTACAGATCCGCCCTCGCGCCGCGCGGCGCCATGAGGACGCGCAGCTCGGCCGCGCCGCCGCACGCGATCGTCGCCACGCCTATCCACAGCCAGCGGCAGCCATACTCGATACGTTTCAAATGCCCGCGCAATTCCATAGAGAGAGCGGATTCTCAATCCGGATCCAGGTAACAATTCCTGCAGTAATCGGGGAGATCGTGATTCCTGATTCTCTTCCGCAGCTCCCGATAGGCCGGCGAATTCCAGATTTCCGCGAAATCGCGCTCGAAGACGTTCCCCATCTTCGCCGTGTCCGAATCGGCGACCACGCAGCACGGCACGACGTCGCCGTTCGCCGCGATATAGGCCCCCGTCCACGGCCAGACGCATTTCCGCCGCCGCGAATAATAATCGCTGCGGGAGATCCCGAGATCGAGGCCGATCTCGCGGGCCGCCTGCTTCGGCGTCGCCGACGGCGGCGGCGAGCGCCTCCGAATCCTGATCGACCCTGTGCGCGCCGGTGCGTTCCTTCATGTCCTCCTTGCCCCAATCGCTGAGGAACGTCTGGATCGTGAGACGATCGAGCCCGATCTCCTTCGCGAGACGGACGACGCGCGCGAGCTCGCCGAGATTCTCCCTCGTCGCGAGCGTCCAGCCGGATATGACGGGATCGCGTTTCGCGCCTCTCGCCGCGACGAGGCGCGGCGATGTTCTCGATCACCTTTTCGAACTTCCCCCCGGCGCGGATTCTTTCGAACGTCTCCTTCGACGCGCCGTCGAGGCTGAAGGTGATCTCGGTGTCGTTCAGGCCGGCGAGCGCGGCCGCGGTCTCGTCGGTGAGCACGCTCGCGTTCGAGAAGAAGCTCATCGACACGCCGCGCGCCTCGCCGAGCTTCAGCATACCGACGAGGTGCTTGTTGAGGAGCGGCTCGCCCATGCCCTGGAGCTTGATCCTGACGAGACTGCGGCGCCTGCCGCAGGATCCTCGCGAAACGCTCCTCGTCGAGGAAGGCGGCGGGCTTGCTCCAGTACGGCACCTGGCAGTGGGGGCATCTGAAATTGCACGTGTTGTTCGGCTCGACGTCGAGCGCGGCGGGAAGAAAGGGCGTCCGGATCCAACCGAGACGATAGGCGAGCTTGACGGCCAGATAATTCAGGACCCGGGCGGGGTATCGCGGCTTCGCGCGGAGCGCGCCGATTCGGCCTCTCGCGAAACGTGACATCGCGCCTCCCGCGGATCAGGATTTCCCGGCGGCCCCGGAGCCTCGGCCGCGCCCGAGCATCTTCTCGAAGAGCGCGTCGAGCCGCGCGGGGTAGGTCTCCATCGAGATATTCTTCTCCGCCCACCGGCGCGCGTTCGTCCCGATGCGCCGCGCCTCGCCGCCGTCGCGCAGCAGATGGAGCAGCGCGAGCGCGATTTCGGCGCCCGTCTGGCCTTCGAGATAATCGTTCCCCGCCTCGAGCCCCATACCGGCGACGCCGACGGGAGTGCTCACGACGGGTGTCCCCATCGCTGCCGCTTCCATCATGCGGATGCGCACGCCCCCGCAGAACCTGAGCGGGAGCACCATCGCCGAGCATGCGCCCAGGAACGGCCTGATGTCCTCGACCCCGCCCGCGAACGAGACGCCCGGTCCCGCCGCGGCGCGCAGGCTCTCGTCCACGCCGTGCCCGACGACCTCGAGGCGAGCTTCCGGATTCCTCGACCGCACCACGGGGAACACCTCGCTCGCGAGGAATCGGAAGGCGTCGCGGTTGAAATCGGAATGGAACGTGCCCATGAACAGGATCCTGTTTCGCTCGCGCGCGTACGCCGCCGGGTTGAACGCGCCGAGATCCAGCGCGAGCGGCAGGGCGTGAACCGCTTTTCCCGCCGCCACGGGCTGCCGCGCGAGCGTCTCCGCGTCCGAGGGGGTGACCGTGAGGATCGTGTCGTAGGCTTCGTATGCCTTTCGCTCGATCCGCTCGAGCGCCGCGAGGCGGCGGCCGGCGAAGAAGCGCGGGGCGCCGCCCATCGCGGCGAGCCTCGCCGGATTCACGAGAAAATCGAGATCGTGCGTGACGAGCGCGAGCTTCGAATCCTTCACGAGCCGGGGCAGACGGTAGAGATGCCAGTACGACGCGAGAACGAGATCCGCCTTCCGCTGCCTTCGCCGTATCGGCGATGAGGCGCACGAACTCCCCGGGCGCGGCGTAGCCGACCTGCGCGGGAACGCCGGCGAAAATCGCCTTCATGACGTTCGCGTTCTTGTGGTAAACGCGATGAAAGGCGCTTCGCCGGTGAGGAGCGAGGATCGCCCGCACCGCGACGCGCGGCCTTTCGATCTCGCGCAGGCGCTCGAGATCCCTCACTGCTCAACGCCATCGCGACGAGCGTGACCTCATGGTTCGCGGCGAGCCCGTCGAGCAGGTTCAGGATGAGCCGGTCCGTGCCCTTCGTGACCGGCCAGGGGGCGTACGGCAGCGCGACGACGATTCTCATCTACTTATCCTGGCTCTTCGAAAAATGCCGGTACAGGAGATACGTGATCGCGTACGAGAAAATAAAAACCGCCGCGGGAAAGATTATGCCGAGCGCTTTTCCGCCCATGTCACTTCCCCGCTTTCTTGTCCCGATGGTGTTTCCGGTAGGAATGGTACGCGAGCAGGAGCCCCGCGAAGGACGTCACGTACGCGAGCGACATCCCGATCACCATCTTGAGTTCGTTGCTCACGCTAGTCCTCCCATTTGATCGTGCGTTCGAGCTCCTCGATGTATCCCTTTTGCTTCTTCTCGTACCCTTCGGAAACCGAGGAGAGCTTCGGATCGATGATCCAGATCATGACGAGCATGAGGACGATCCCCGCCGCGAGAATCGCGAAGCCCTGCCACATCGCGAACATGCTCAGCGCGGTCCCGATCATGAGGAGAACGTAGACGAGCGGCGAGATGATGACGGCGATCGTATCCTCCCTCGTCCATTCGTCCGCTTCCTTGGAAGTCCATTTTCTTCGTATGAAGGGCATATCTTCCTTTCGCGCACGGCCCGCGCAACCGGCCGGGCGAAGATTCTAGAGCAGCCCGCGCCGCTCCGCTTCCCTGCGCACCGGGCCCCACCATCCGACCGGCCGCGACATGACGTAGAACTTGACGAGCTTGTCCATGCTCTCGGCCTTCGTGAGGAGCGTCACCGGAATGAAAACGACCGCGCCGAGAAACATGAGCAGCCAGAACTGCTGGTAATCCCGGAGGTGCGGGATCACGCCGAAGGCGGGGAGCACCCACACGACGAGCCACGAGAAAACGAGGTTGAATATCCACGCGGTGAGATAGCCCCACCCGTTGAAACGCCACCAGATCACCTGCAGAATGCCGGGCAGCCACACCCCCGCCGCCATGATCCAGAGGGCGAAGATGAGCCACTCGGTGATATTTTCCATGATCGAGCCGAATATGAACGAGCCGACGAGCAGGATGAGCCGTGCCGACTCTGCCGACCCACACGAGCCTGCGTTGGTCCGCCTTCGGATTGATATAATGGTGGTAGAGATCGCGCGTGATATAGACGGCGCCGAGGTTCAGGTGCGTCGAGATCGTCGAGAGGTGGATGGCGACGATCGCCGCGAAGAAGAATCCGATCATCCCGACGGGCAGCGTCTCGAAGCCGAGCCTGAACCACGCCATTTCGTAATCCTTGACCTGCGTCAGATCGGGATAGAGGACGAAGAATCCGAGAATCGCCGCCCCCCAGAGCGCGTTTCGCGTGACGACGAGCGCCTGTCCCGCCCAGATGCACCACGAGGCGTCCTTCACGGTCCGCGCCGACTGGATGCGCTGCGCTTCGGGGAACCAGTCGATCGCCGTCGCCATGCCGAGGCCGCCGAGTATGCCGATGAAGAGCATCGTGGCGAACCACGCGACGGGAAAATCCCCCGTGGTGAGGCCCGAGAACGCGAACGGGTTGAGCATGTAGCTCTTGTCCATCGCCTGGAGCTTCGCGACGATCGCGTGCGGTCCTCCCGCGGCGTGCATTCCCCAGATCGACACGAACGCGATCGCGACGAACGCGATGATCCCCTGCTGGAAGTCGGCCATCACGACTCCCCAGTAGCCGGCCGCGAGCACGTACACGGCGCAGAGCGTCGAGAAGATCGTGAGCCCCATCCACGGCGGCCAGCCGAAGAGAAATCCGCATATCTTGCCCATCGCGATGCCGACCCAGCCGAGGATAAACATATTGAGAAACACCTGCCAGCCCGCGACCCACCCGCGCAGGAGCTCGGCAGGCATGCCGCCGTAGCGCAACGTCTGCCATTCGGCCTGGCTGTAGGCGAGCGAGCGGCGGAATATCTTCGTCGAGACGAACGCGCTTATCGCGCACCATGCGGCGAAGAATCCGTACCAGAGCCCCGCGAGGCCGTGCTTGTACACGACCCCCGCCACCCACATCGGCGTGTCGGTCGCCGTGTGCGTCGCATAGACCGAAGAGGCGGGAAGCCACCACGGGAGCCCGCGCCCCGCGAGGAAGAAATCGGCTTCCGAGCGCTTCCCGAGGCGATAGAAGAGGGCGCCGCTCCCGATCATGAGGAGAACGAAGGTCACGAGCCAGAACCAGTCGAGGAACGCAAAATGAACCATGGCACCATCCTGTCGTTGGGCGACGAAGCCGCCGGCGTCCGGGCCGCGATCCCGCCGGTCATTCGATGACGATCTCGTCGGCGAAGATCCAGGCCTTCCCCCCCGCGCCCCGGTGCCACGCGGGACAGACACCGACGCTCTTCGCGAAAACGCGCACGTAGCGCGCGCTCTTTCCGATCGTTCCCGACGCGAAATTCTCGATGCGCGCGCCTTGCTCCTGCGCGGGCGGGCCGCTCGCCAGTCTCGCCGCGGGAACGAAGGCCTTCCCGTCGCTCGAGAGAGAGTACTCTACCATCTCCGGAAGGAAAAGCCACGAATTTTGGTCCTGCAGAAAGCCGGTCGTCACGCGGTTCACGCGCCGCACGCGCCCCAGATCGACGATCGCGTCGAGGTCGACCCCCTCGTAACCCTGCCAGAGCCCCGTCCTGAAATCGAGCGGCCCCCGCAGGCCGTCGATGAGCGCGAGATCTCCTCCCGCCGGGTACATCGGGCTGTACGAGGCGTTCAATCGGATGCTCCTGTCGCCCGGAATCTTGCGGAATTCCGCCGTCACCACGGCGCTCGGCGGAAAGCCCTCCTTCATGGCGACCGCCCTCAGCGTCCCCGATTTCGTGAAGAGAACGGGATCGCGGTACGGGCTCGACGAGGCGCCGGGCGCTCCTCCGTCGAGCGTGTAATATATTCGGGCGCCGTCCACGATCGAGGCGAGCGCCGCCTCGGTCGATCCGCTGAATATCCTCGACCCCGCGGCGACGAAGGGAACGGGGAGAATGAGACTGTCGGCGATCGCGCTCTCGGGGCGGTCGGAAGGCGCGGCGCCCCATGACGTATTCGGCTCCGCCCCCATGACGAACGCGAGCTCCCCGCCGGCCATGACGTCGCCGTGCCGCAGGTACGCCTTGCCGTAGGGCTTCGCGTCGAGCGCCGCCGATTGTATGTAGATGTTCTTCCGCGAGACCCCCTTCGCCCTGACGACGAAACGCTTCCCGCCGCCGACGTCGATCGACGCCTCCCGGAAGATCGGCGTGCCGATCACGTAGACGTCGGAGCCGGGCGTCACCGGGTAGAATCCGAGCGCGCTCAGCACGTACCACGCGGACATCTGCCCGCAGTCCTCGTTGCCGCACAGCCCGTCGCGGCCGTCGTGATAGAGGCCGTCCATGATGCTCCGCGCGCGCTCCTGCGTTTTCCAGGGCCGCCCGGCGAAGCTGTAGAGATACGCCATATGATGGCTCGGCTCGTTGCCGTGCGCGTACTGCCCTATGAGCCCCGAGACGTCGGGCAGGTCGAGGCCGCTCGTCTTCGGGTTCGTCGTGAAGAGCGAATCGAGCCTCTCGACGAAGCGCTCGTCTCCCCCCATGAGCCCGATGAGCCCGCGGACGTCCTGCGGCACGTAGAAGCTGTACTGCCACGCGTTCGCCTCGGTGTAGTTGAAGTTGATCTCGGCCGCGTCGAACGGCGTCCACCAGGCGCCGTTCGTCTTCGCGCGCATGAATCCGGTCGAGGGATCGAAGAGGTTCTTGTACGACTGCGCGCGGCGGATGTAGGCGGCGTAGTCGGCGCCCGCGCCGAGCGCCTTCGCCATCTGCGCGATGCACCAATCGTCGTACGCATACTCGAGCGTCTTCGAGACCGACTCCCCTTCCTTGTCCGAGGGGATGTATCCGAGCTCTCGGTAAAACGCGAGCCCGCGAAAATCGATCTCCGCGCCGTGCTTCATCGCCTCGAGCGACTTCGCGGCGTCGAAGCCGCGGATTCCCTTGACGTACGCGTCGACGATCACCGGCACGGCGTGATAGCCGATCATGCAGTTCGTCTCGTTCCCGGCGAGCTCCCACACAGGGAGGAGCCCCCCCTGCTCGTACTGCGCGAGAAACGTCTTCAGAAAATCGACCGTGCGCTCCGGTTCGATAATCGTAAAGAGCGGGTGCTCGGCACGGTACGTGTCCCAGAGCGAGAACACGGTGTAATTCGTGAAGTCCTTCGCCTGATGGATGCGCAGATCTCTTCCGCGGTATCTGCCGTCGACGTCCATGAATAGATTCGGCGCGAGCATCGCGTGGTAGAGCGCCGTGTAGAAGGTCGTGCGCTGCGCTTTCGTGCCTCCCCGCACGTCGATCTTCCCGAGAGCCGCGTTCCACGCCGCGCCGGCGTCGGCGCGGACCTTCTCGAAATCCCAACCGGGAATCTCGGCGTCGCGATTCCGCCGCGCGCCCTCGATGTCGACCGCCGAGACGCCGACCTTCACGAGAATCGCCTCGTTCGCCGCCGTCCTGAAGCTCGCGTACGCCTTGACGTTCGTCCCGGACGCCTCGATGCCGGCACTCGATACGGTATCGCCGGCGGCGACTCCGCGCGAGGCGAAGGGCTTCGAGAACTTCGCCGCGAAATACACATACTGATCGTCGGCCCAATGCCGCGATCTTCTGAAGCCGACGATCTCGTCGTCCCCCGCGATCTCGGCGCGCGATTCGAGCACCTCGTCGCGATGGGCGAGATCGATGACGACGTTCGCGCTCTCGCTCTTCGGAAAGGCGTACCGGTGGAAGCCCGCGCGCTTCGTCGCGGTGAGCTCGGCCACGATACCTCCCTCGTCGAGCGTGACGCGGTAGTAGCCCGGCGCGGCTTCTTCTTCCTCATGGCTGAATCCCGAGCAGTACCCCGTCTCGGGGTTCTTCCCGTCCCCCCGGACCAGCTGCACGGCGCCGACCGTCGGCATCAAGAGAATATCGCCGTAATCGGAGGCCCCCGTGCCGCTCAGATGCGTATGGCTGAATCCGTACACGACGCTGTCGGAGTAATGGTACCCGGAACATCCGTCCCATCCCGTGAGCCTCGTATCGGGGCTGAGCTGCACGCTTCCGAACGGCACCGTCGCCCCCGGGTAGGTGTGCCCGTGCCCCGCCGTCCCGATGAACGGATCGACGAAGCTCGTGTACGAGGGCTTCTTCTCGATCGAGCATGCGCCCAGGACGAACAGGAGAACGAGGGACAGCGCTGCGGCGGTTCTTCGCATCGGTCGCTCCTTCTTTCAATACGTATCCGCGAGGGACTTCAGCCCGAGCGCCGCGTCGAAATCGCCGATATCCTCGTCCGTGACGAAGAACACCGTCTCGCAGCTCCCCGGCAGCATATCGAAAAAGTTCCTGTCGAAGTAGCCTTCGCGCCCTTCGACGGACAGATGGAGATTCTTGACGAGGGCCCGGGCGCAGAGAGAGATCGCATACCCGTGCTCGACGCGGGAGATCGATCGAACCGAGAGATTCGAGCCCGGGTTCCTCTCGCCGGGGCGCTCCACCTCGACCGGCGGGAGGTCGAGCTCGCGCGGGGGCGCGAAGTAGAGGAGATTCCGCGAAAGGAGCTCGTCCGATTCCCAGAGCTCCGCGCAGAAAACGACCGTGTTCGCGGGGCGGCCGCGCAGGAGGAACTTGACGCCCGTTCCGAAGAAGAAAACGCTCGAGTCCGGGCTCATCGAAACCCGGCGGCTGTCGGCCCAGAGGACGTTTCCCGAGAAGTCGAGGAGCTTCAATATCGCCACCCCCTCGATCGCGTCTACCCAGTCCGATATCGCATAGACGGACAGGACGCCCTCCTCGATGACCGGCGAAACGAGCGCTTCGCCGAAGGCGTCGCGCGCGAAATAGTAGAGCGCCTTCGGGTCGCCTTCGTAGTCGACGCTCGACCACGACGCCGCGGGCCAGCAGTCGTCGAGCTGCCAGTAGAGCGACCCCATGCAGAAGGGCTTCGCGCGGCGCTGCGCCTCGATGGCCGTTTTCATCCCCTCCGCCTGAAGGAGCTGGCTCACGTACACGAACGATTCGAAATCGCGCGGCGGGCGATAGTCGCGCTCCATGTACGTCCTGACGATCTCGTTCCCCCGCGGATGCTTCTGATGCGAGAGCATCGCGTCCGAGTCGATTCTGCGGTCTTCGGGGCCCGCGAATCGCGCGATCGTCGCAAGCGACGGGAACGACTGGAATCCGAACTCGCTCATGAACCGCGGCACCTTCGCACGGAACGCCTCGAAGCCCTCGCCGTCGTGCCAGACGCCCCAGTAATGCGAGTCCCCCTCCGTGAGGCTCCGCGGATCGGCCCGCCCGCGGCCCGGCGACGACGGCCAATAGGCCGCGCCCGGGTCCAGCTCCTCCACGATCCCCGGAAGGAGCTCGTGGAAGAGCTTCGCATAGTCGTTCCATATCTTCGCCGAATCGGCCGCCGAGTACCCGTACTGGCGCTGCCAACCCCAGTTGCGCCAACCCTCGTCGATCTCGTTGTTGCCGCACCAGAGCGCGAGGCAGGGGTGGTGTCTCAGGCGCTTCACGACGCCGGAAGCCTCCTCCGCGACGTTGCCCAGGAACGCGGAATCGCCCGGATACATCCCGCAGGCGAACATGAAATCCTGCCATATGAGGATACCGTACTCGTCGCACAGGTCGTAGAAGAGCTCACTTTCGTATACGCCCCCTCCCCACACGCGCAGCATGTTCATGCCGGCGGCGGCGGTTTTCGAGACGAGCGCCTCGTACCGGTCCGCGGTCACGCGGGGAATGAAGCTGTCCATCGGGACGAAATTCGCCCCTTTCATGAAAACGGGGACGCCGTTCACGCGGAAAAAGAAGCTCTCCCCTCTTTCGTCCCGATCCCGGACGAGCTCGATCGTCCGGAGACCGGCCCGCCGCTCGATCAAATCGACGACGAGCTTCCCGTTCCTCATCTCGCCGAGGAACTCGTAGAGATACGGCTCTCCGAGACCGTTCGGCCACCAAAGCTCAGGCTCGCTCAGGTAGAAATCGATCGAGACGACGTTGGGCCCCGGAACGAGCTCCGCGCCGCCGCTCGCGACGATCCGGTCCTCGAGGAAGAGCGAGAGAACGACGTTCATCGGCGCGGACGCCTCGATCTCGAACACGGCTGCGAGCTCCGCCGATTGCGGGGTGACGCGTTTCTGGACGATCCTGAGATCGGCGATCCTCGCCGCGTCCCAGGCGCGCAGCCGAACGGGCCGCCACACCCCCGAGGTCGCGAACCGCGGCGCCCAGTCCCATCCGTACTGGTACGCGGCTTTTCTCGTGAGGACGCGCGCGCCGCCGGGAAGCTCTCTCCCAAGCGAATCCCACCGGGCCCGCACCGCGTTCACCGGCGAATGAAAATAGACGCGCAGCTCGTTGTTCTTTTCGCGCAGGACGCCCGCGCACGGGGCCTTCCACTCGCGGAACATGTTGTCCGCCCTGAACAGCAGCGAATCGTTCAGAAAGACGTCGGCGTAGGTGTCCAGCCCCTCGAATTCGATCTCGATGCGATCACTCGCCAGAAACGCGGGCGCCGCGTCGAATACGACGCGATACTCCCAGTCCTCGTTTTCGATCCACTGGAGATCCTTCTCGTTCGTCCCGAAGAAAGGATCGTTGATGAGCCCCGCCGCGAGGAGATCGGTGTGAACGCACCCCGGAACGCTCGCGGGGCGCCAGGCGCCCTCGGCGGCCCGCCGGAACTCCCACCCGCGATCCAGATCGATCGCCGAGCGATCGGAAGGCTCGTTGCACGATGATACGAGAAATTGGAGCGAAAGCGCGACGAGAAGAGCCGGGCGATTCATCGATCCTCCCTCGAAAACGGCGGCGCCGCCAGTATATCATGCGCGGCTCATCCTTGAAGACCCGTTTTTGGAACGGCTCGCGGGGACGTCTCTCCCGCCCTGCCTCTCTTTTCCCCCTTGACGAAAGGGAGCGTTCCTTGTATAATGGTATAAAGGTACTTGATTACTATAATAGAAGGAGGCGCGCTGCGTGAGGAGACAGATCATAACGATCGACGAGAACCTGTGCACCGGCTGCGGCCTGTGCATCCCGAACTGCCCCGAGGGGGCGCTCCAGATAATCGACGGCAAGGTCCGGCTCGTGAGCGACCTCTTTTGCGACGGGCTCGGCGCGTGCATCGGGCACTGCCCCGAGGGGGCCATCTCGACCGAGACCCGCGAAGCCGAGCCGTACGACGAGAGCAAGGTTATGGGAAATATCGTGCGATCGGGGCCGAACGTCATCAAGGCCCATCTCGCGCACCTCAGGGATCACAAGCAGGACGAATATTTCCGGGAGGCGCTCGCCTACCTCGTGGATCGCGACATCGAGATACCGGCGGAGTTCTTCGAGCCGGCGTGCCGGTGCGGCGAGAAGGATCCTTCGGCCCCCGCGTTCGCCGGCTGCCCCGGATCGAGAGTCGTGAACTTCGAATCGGACACGGCGCGCGCTTCGGGCGCTCCTCCATCGGACGCCCCAGGATCCCCTCCTCCGGGCGGCCCTGCGGAGCGCCCGTCGCGCCTCCGCCAATGGCCCGTGCAGATCATGCTCGTGCCGCCCGACGCGCCGTTCCTCGACGGCGCCGACCTTCTCGTCGCCGCCGACTGCGTCCCCTTCGCCTGCGCGGGCTTCCACGACGATCTTCTCGCCGGCAAGGCGCTCCTCGTCGGCTGCCCGAAGCTCGACGACGCGGAGCATTACCGCGAGAAGCTCACGGCGATGTTCAAACACAACGACGTTCGGTCGGTCACCGTCGCCCACATGGAGGTCCCCTGCTGCACCGGTCTCGTGCGGCTCGTCGAACGGGCGCTTCGCGATTCGGGAAAGAACATACCCTTCGAGACGCGGATGATCGGCATCAGGGGAAACGAGATGTAATCGGTGGCATATGGAGCGTTCGCCTCGTATAATGGCTCGACGGAACCGCTCGCGTCTCGCCCGCGACCGGGAGGCGTGGAAGACCTTTTTCAGGAGGGAACGGATTGAGAACGACACGCGCGTTCGCTCTCGCGACGCTCGCTCTCGTCGCGATCGTATCGACGCTCGCGGCGGACGGGTATGCGGAGCAATGGCGGCAGCCGAAGAAACACGGCGAAATCCGATGGACCTATGACGTCGACAAGGGACTCGAGCAGGCGAAGAGGCAGGGTAAGCCCGTCATGATCGATTTCATGGCGGTCTGGTGCCCTCCCTGCAAAGCGATGGAGGATTCGACTTTCGGCGCCCGCGCCGTCGTCGAAAAGGCTTCGGCGTTCGTTCCCGTGCGGATCGACATAGACAAGCAGCGTGAGGTCGCTTCGAAATACGGCGCCCTCGCGCGGAAATACGGCGGCATCGGGATTCCCAATATCCTCTTCCTGTCCGCCGACGGAAAGAAGCTCACGCACATCGTCGGCTACTACGGGCCGCGGGAGCTCGCCGCGGCGATGGATTCGGCTCTGGCCGTCTCGAAGAAGCGGTGAGGCACCGGCCGGGACGGGTTCCGGCGGCGATTATTTCTTGAGGTCCCACCAGCCGTACCAATTCACGTAGATGACGAGCTTCTGCACCGTCTCGTCGAACTGCGCGGCTTCGTCGAGCCCGAGATACCGGTCCCAGATGTATTCGACGCCGAGCGCCGCGACGATTCCCCTCGGCGAATACGCCTCGAGCGACACGCCGAAGCCGGGGCCGACCGAGTTGTTCCAGTCGAGACCTTCCGTATCGGCCTGGTACCGAAGGGTGGCGTATGTGTTGAGCGTCACGTTCCCCCACTTCGTCCAATCGACTCCCTGTTTGATCCAGCCGTTGAGAAGCAGGTTGCCGTCCCCTTCCTTCGGTATCTCCCCTCTCAGATCCCCCCACGTCGAGCCGCGAAAGCCGACGACCGCCTGTGCGCTCCCCGAGCAGAGCACGAGACCCATGAGCGCGAGAGCGATTCCGAACACGTGACGTTTCATGTCTTATCTCCTTCCGTAGATCAGGGCGTCTGTCTTGCCCCACGAATGTTCGATCGTGAAACTCCTGAGCAGCACGAAGCCGTCTTCGAAATAGGGCTCGAACTCGCTGCAGGGAGACATCTTTCCGTAGAAGAGGTCCTCGCACACGACGAAATGCACCGGCTCCGCGAACGCCGGCCTCGGCGAATCCGTTTTCCGTATCTCGAACATATTGAGGAAACGCGCGTTGGGAAACGTGTCGCCGAGCACGTACTCGTAGATGACCCCGTCCCAACCGTTGAACGCGACGGTCATCCCGTCGAAACCCTTCGCCTCGAAGAACTGGATCACCGGAGTCACGTCGGGATACTGCCGCTCGAGCCATCGCAGGTTGAAGAGCCCGTACGCCCAGAATATGGCGACGATCGAAACGGCGAAAAAGCCGCGGACGATCCGGCTCTTCGCGCC
Organism: uncultured bacterium; assembly: GCA_963846325.1. Classification (GTDB taxonomy): domain Bacteria; phylum Krumholzibacteriota; class Krumholzibacteriia; order Krumholzibacteriales; family Krumholzibacteriaceae; genus SSS58A. Next base: position 50,253 of record CAWJVO010000012.1, on the reverse strand, counting down.
GAACGAGAAGATCTTCACCAGGTGCTCCACTCCGAGCGCCGCGGCGGGCGCGAGAAAGATGATCGCGAAGATCATGTTCTTGTTCACCGATTGCTCCGCCCGCGTCACGAGATGGAGAACGATGATCGGCGACGAAAGCGCGATGAGGACGATCGCCGTTTTCCCGTGCCGCTCGTGGAACACGCCGAAGACGGCCAATAGAAGTATGAACGCCACCCAGCGGAACGCCCACTCGAACATGGTCGCGAGCGGCACCTTGATGTTCGCGTAGGTCTCGACCTGCCCGAGCACCTGTATCCGGGGGGCGTATTGGTCGAATCCCAGATAGAGCGCGCCGAGAACGGCGAGCGGAAGGACGCAGAAGAGCGCGGTCCGCCTGATCCCGTGCGTGAACAGAACGTACAGCACGAGCGACGGCACGAACACGGGGAGGAGATACTTGGTGATGGCGGCGAGAAACAACGCCGCCGCGCCGAAAACGATCGCGAGATTCCGGTGCCACGGAGCCTTGGTAGAGGCGGAAACGACGAACATGAAGAAAGAGGCTCCGATGAAGAACGCGGCGATCATGTCGTACGTGCCGAGCTTCATGAGATAGAGCGCCTGCCCCGAGCACATGAAGAGCGCCGCCGAGACGATCCCCGCGCCGCCGCCGAACAGCGTCGCCGCCGTCGCGTACACGATCACCGCGAGGGCGAGCCCGATGAGGACGTTCAGCGTCCGCACGGCGTGGATGCCGCCGACTTTGTCCGCCAGCGCCGCGAGCACCGGCCAGATCATCACCGAGCCGGTGTGGTGCGGACACCCGAGGCACGGCTCCCCCCCGACGATCTCCTGCCCCATCGTGATCTGGTACGCCTCGTCGATGAAGACGGAGTTGTAATCCAGATCGGTCAGGCTGAGGATCGCCCCGTAGAGAAGGATCGCGAGAAGCAGCAATCTCCGATGCGAGCGTTTCATAGAGTCATCACCACAGTGTGATCATCGCGTCCGCGATCGCGAGCACGCGGTTCACCGCGCCGATATCGGCCTTGTCGAACACGACGCCCGCGACGCACTCGGGAAAATCCTCCGAGGGATGGCGCATGACCCGCACGACGATCCCCGGGAGCGGGACGTTCCGGTCTCCGACGACCACGTCGACGGTCATCCGGTCCCCTTCGGCGAGATTCTCGCGCGCGGCGATAAGATACCCGCTCTCCGAGATGTTCCGGATCACTCCGTACGAAGCGCCGCTCTTCCCGTGGACCACGGCCGGCAGGTACGCGCGGATGCGCCGCGCCCGCGCCTTGCGCTCCGTTCTCGGCGCGAGCCTGCTCTCGATGTACGTGAGGTACCGCGTCGCGTACTCGGCGAGGAACTTCGAAACGGCGGATTCGTGGAGATAGCGCGACATTATGTCGACCTCGCCCGATGCCCCCGTGACGGCGACGCCCGCGCGCGCGATCACGTCTGTTCCCGAGCTCACCGTTTTCACGTGCATGACGCGCCCCTTGCCGGCGAGCGTCTTTCGGGGGAGCATGATCTCGAGCTCGAGATCGCCGCCCTCGGGGATCGTCCCCGCGGCGACGAGCGACATGCCGGTCTCCGTAGCGTCGTCAACCGCGGCGAGCCGGCGCACCGGTTTCCCGCCTTCCCGATAGGTGAAGAAAACGGGGACCGCGTCCTGGATGCGGAAGTCGCCTCTCCGCTGGTAGAACTTCGACCTCGCGTAGAGAATGATCGCCGCGGCGAGCCCGCTGTTGAATAGCGCCCAGAGGCTGTTCACCGCGATGATGAACTCGTCGCCGCGCAAGCCCAGCAGAAGCTGGAATATCGCCCACACGATCGCGATGACGCTTCCCGCGAAGACGAGCATCTGCGGGACGACGAGCGGGTACGGAGTCGACGTCTCCAACCCCTTGGGCGTCACCTTGAACTGTCTCGCCCGGCGCGGAAGGAGCAGGGAGAAGAACGATTCGAGATACGTGAAGAACTTGCCCATGCTGAACTGCTCGAGCAGGAGATATCCCGCGTATCCGCGCCCCATCTCGTTGAAGGCGAAGAGCGAGAGCGCGTAGTACGGAACGAAGTGAAGGAGATACGTGATGTCGAGCGCGTTCATCGGAAGCACGCCGGTGAAGAGCACGATCGGAGGCGTCACGTAGAACACGAGCTTCTGGAAGCCCTCGATCGGATAGATGAGGCTCCCGAGATAGCAGAGCCGCTGCGGAAAGCTGAGCCCCCGCACGAAAAACGGATTCGCCTTGAAGAACACCTGCCAGCCCCCGAGCCCCCACCGCTTCCGCTGGATATGGAACGGATTGATCGTCTCGGCCGCCAGCCCGTAGGCAAGCCCTTCGTTGTGGTAGACGGACTTCCATCCCTTCTGGTGGATGCGGATCGAAGTCAGCATATCTTCCGTGATCGAGCTCGTCGCGAAGCCGTCGACGTCGTCGAGCGCCGCGCGCCTCATGAGGGTGCAGCTCCCGACGAAGTAGGCGGCGTTCCAGCGGTCGCGCCCCGGCTGGATGAGGTTGTAGAAAAGCCCCTGCTCGGTCCACACGTACTTCTTTTCGTGGTCGGCGCGGTGCTGGAACGAGTCGATGTTGTAGAACTCCTGCGGCGCCTGGGCGAACGCGACCTTCTCGTCCTTGAAATAGCCGATGAGGCGATCGACGAAATGCGGGAGCGGCGCGTGGTCCGCGTCGAAGATCGCGACGAACTCGGCGGTCGAGTGCCTCAGCCCGAAGTTGACGTTGCCGGCCTTCGCGTGCTCGTGGCTCTCCCGCGCGAGGTAGACGCACCCGAGCTCCGCGCAGAGCGCCTTGATCTCGGGGCGGTTTCCGTCGTCGAGAAGAAGCGTCCGGTGCGGATACTTCAGGTCGTTGCAGGCGAGAAGCGTCTTCCGCAGTATGGTAACCGGCTCGTTCTTCGTCGGGATAAGGACGTCGACGGTGCGTCCCGGAAGCGGCTCGGGCACGGCGCGCGACAGGGGACGCCACACCGCGAAGAAAAAGAGAAACGTCGTCAGCGTGCCGAAGCATTCCGCGACGAAGAGCGCCCACGAGAAGAAGAGCGCCGATTCGTTGAAGGTCGCCGTGACCCTCCAGTAGAGATAGTACAGGGTCACGATCATGGAGACGACCGCGGCGACGCGGCGGAGTCTCTCTCCTTTGAAATCCTTGAAATCTTCCACGGAGCTACCTTTCTTGTGTGAAGGCATGGCCGAAAACGCACCTTCAACCCTCAAAACCCTACCTCGTATGGAAGAACCGTACCAACCAGGAATAGCACTGCCTTGAATCTTAACATAATGCAACGATTCCATGCAAAATTACCGATCGACGCTCCCGCCCTCCACGACGTTCATTTCCCATCATTCCCGTTCGTTTCACCACCATAATTCGCAATAATTCCGAATAAATACATCCGGGCGGCGCGAAGCCCGCTCAACCGGCGCCCCGCGAACTTCGAACGCGGCCGGGGCTCCTCACGGCATGTTTATTGCGAGAGATTCTAGGACTTAGGTTTATACAACAGGGATGGTCGATACGATGCGCATAATGACGCGAACGGCGAAAGGTTTCACGCTCACGGAGCTGATGATCGTGGTCCTGATCATCGGAATCGTCGCGGCGCTCTCCGTGCCGGGCTTCACTCGCTTCCTCAATACCTGGAAGCTCGCGGGGGACGCGGATCAGTTCGCCGCCGCGCTGAGAACCGCGCGAGCCGCGGCCGTCACGAAAAACGTCGCCACCGTCTTCTCGTTCGACAGGACGAACGGCACCTTCTTCTATTTCGAGGACAACGACAGAGACGGCGACCTCGACGACTCCGAGTATCGCAGCGCCACCTACAGCCTGGAGCCGGGAATAGTCTTCGCCGGCCACACGTTATCCAATCCGACGCTGACCTTCGGATCGATGGGCAACACGAGGGAGAGCGGATCGATAACCTTGAGAAACAGCTACAACAGGACGAGAACCGTCCGCATTTTCGGCGGAACGGGAAACGTCATCGTCAATTGAAAGGAAACCGGCGGGCATGTTGAAATCGCAGAAAGGCGTGGGATTGATCGAGATCGTCATCGCCATGCTCATCTTCGGCATCGGGATATCGGCGGCGTTGCGCACGCTGCCCGACAGCAGCTTCGCGACGACGCGAGCCCGCAACGTCAGCGTGGCGACGAATCTGGCGCAGGAGAAGATCGAGGCCCTGACGGGCATCCCGCTCACCAGCGCCGACCTCTCCGCGGGCACCCACAACGACCCCATGAACCCGCTGGAACGCCAATTCACGCGAACGTGGACCGTAACAAACAACTCGCCGATCGTCGACATGAAGCGTCTCTCCGTCACGGTGACCTACGCGGGGCGCGGAAACGACCGATCGGTAACGCTCACCACTTTTCTCACATCGAGGCGGTAGTCGAACATGATGATTGATGCGAGAAAGAACTCGGCGGGATTCACGCTCGTCGAAATGATGATCAGCGTGCTCGTTCTCGGCGTTCTCATGATCGCCATGGGAGGACTGTTCGTTCTCTTCCAGAAGAGCTCGGCCCAAACGAACGAGTACACCGAAGTTCAGCAAAACGCCCGCATCGCGCTCGATTTCGTCACCGATCATCTCCGGCAAGCGGGATCGCAAACCGATTATTTCAGGGGACAGCAGCCGATCGTGCACGCGGGGCCGTACCAGGTGGCCATCAACGCGGACATCGACAACCAGCAAACCATCGACGGCATGGGTCCGCTCTCCGCGATCCGTCGATCCTTCTCGCCGAGCAGCGTTCCGGCCTCCGGAACGATCATTTACTCTCCCACGACCGATTACCAGTCAAACGCCGAAACGATCGTTCTGACGCTCGATTCCAACGGCGACGGCGCGATATCGGCGTCCGATCGCGGCGACGACCCCGAAGAGAGCGGCCGCAATTCGAACCTGTTCATATTGAAGAAGGTCGTATACGGATACGACGGCGCCGGCTCGAACGAGGTGCGGGAATCGAATCTCGCGCTCCTTCGCGGCCCCAATATGGCGCCCACGTGGACAATTCCCCAGCCTCTCTTTCAATACCTGTACGACCACGACAACAATCCCTCGACCACGGACCGGCTCTGGGGCGACGGCAATCTCAACGGGGTTCTGGAAACCGGCGAGATCACCGCGCTCACCGTGATGCCGCAGAATCTCCTGAGCAGCATCCGCAAAATCAAGACGACGGCCGTCGGGGAATCCAACGTGTACAGCACGAAGCACGAGACCAACGGCGGATTCCTCGGGGTGACGATGACCTCCGAGGTCTCCGTGAGAAACGTATCCCGGACGAGCGCCAACATCTACGGCAAGGTCTATCAGGACGTCGACGGCGACGGGGTTCCGGACCCCGGCGAGACCGGCATTCCGCGCGTGGAGATCCGCCTGACCGGGCAGAATCGCTCGGTCCTCAGCGACAACTTCGGCATGTTCTATTTCCCGCTTCCCGCCGGCACGTACTCGCTGACCGAAGTCGATCCGCCCGGCTATACGTCGACCACGGCCAATATCGTATCCGTGACGCTCGCCGCCGGCCAGACCTCGATCGTCAATTTCGGAGATCGCTCGACGACGGCGACGGGCAAGATCAAGGGAATCGTTTACGAGGACCAGGACATGGACAGAATCAAGGACGCGGGCGAAGACGGGCTGAACGGCGTCCTCGTTTCGCTCGACAACGGAGCGCAGTCCCTGACCGACAGCACCGGATACTATTCGTTCATCGTCAAACGCGGCACCTATACGGTCGTCGAAACGGATCCGACCGGCTTCAGCTCGACCACCGCCAACTCCGTCGTCGCGACGGTCGCGGCGGGAACCGATACGGTGACGGTGAACTTCGGGGATTATGGCGCTCCCGTCTCCGGCACCCTGCAGGGATACGTTTATATCGACGAGAATGAAGACGGCTACCGCGGAGGCACGGAGGAAGGCGTCCCCAACGTCGTTCTCATGGCTTCCAACGGCGACAGCGCGACGACCAATTCAAAAGGATACTACAGCTTCACCCTGACGCCGGGCACCTATTCCGTGACGGAAACGGATCCGGAGGGATATACGTCGACGACGGTCAACACCCTCGGCGGCATCGTCATCGCCGCCGACACGATCGTGACCTGCAACTTCGGCGATATTCTCGAGATTCGCCAGGATTTTGTCGAGATTCACATTTCTCATACCGATCGCGCCCTGTCCGTGGCCGCGCCCGATCTCGGCGAGGACACGAAGGAAGACGTCGACATCGTGCTCGGAACGGCGCTCGCCGCGACGACCGGGAACATGCTCGTTTTCCATAACGATTGGCAAAGCGCCTCGACTCCGATCGGCGAGCTCTTCGAAGCCGATCCCACGTACCGCCGGGACGCGACCCAGAACGTCAACGCGATATGCAAATACGATTTCACCGGGGACGACGTCCCCGACATCCTGGACGGGCTGGATTACAGCGTCGGGAGGAACATCCAGGTCTGGTTCACGGACGGCAACGGCGTCCTGAGCACGAGTCCCGACGCCGCGTACATCACGAACGGCGCGACGGTGGTCATGGACGGCAAGCTCGCGGACTTCGACGACGACGGCACCGTCGATCTCGTCGTCGCCTTGAGATCGTCCTTCGGAACGTACACCGGAGGGTTCGAAGTGTTCTCCGGCATCGGGGGCGGCATATTCAGCTCCGCGCATTACATCACGACCGCGGGAACGACCGGCAGCATCAACCTGGGAGAAATATGGGCCGTCGAGACGGGGGACGTCGACGGAGACGGCGACCAGGATATCGTCGTGGGCTCCCATACCAATGCATACACCGGATACATCGACATCTATCGCAACAACGGCGTCGGCACGGGCAACTTTTCCTGGATTTCGAGATACGTGACCAGCGGCGCGGTGAACGATCTCAAGGTCGTCGACATGATGGAAGACGACGGCAACGACCCGGATATCCTCGCGGCGACTTCCACGCTCGCCAACGCCGGCAACGTCATGCTCTGGCTCAATACCGCCGGCACATTCGGCATCCCCGATACGACCGGATACGTTTTCCAGCCCGGGGAAACGCCGAACTGGCCCGACGATTACGTGGACGCGCTCGGCGAGGCCTTGAGTCTCGCCACGCTGCACGTGAACAACGACGTATTCACCGACGTCGCGTACGGAACGAGAAACTCGGCCCTGTACACCGGAGACCTTTATGTTCTCTCGTGCTACGGCACGCTGCCGACGTACGGCCAGAAAATAAACAAGACGGAGTCCGGCGAAATCATCACGATGGACGTGGCCGACTTCAACAAAGACAACCGGCCCGACATCGTCGTCGGAACGCGTACCTCGGCGACACAGGGAAGACTCATCGCCTATTTCGGCAAGGAACTGTAAACAGGCCTTTTGACCCAGAAAGGATCGAGTCGCCATGCACGGTGCAATCAGGAAATCTCCCGGCGGGGAGAGCGGAAATATCCTCGTCGTCACGCTGCTCATCCTCTTCGCCATAACGGTGATCGGCGCGACGATGGCCATGATTTCCTCCATGGATCTCAAGATCGCGGGCAATCAGCGGAGCTCGACACGGGCGCTTCCGGTGGCCGAGGCCGGCATGAACGAGGCGATCCATCGGCTCTCCCTCCCCAATCCGACGAACATGACGGTCGCGGGCTGGACGGGAAACGTGGCGATCGGCGACGCCGAGCCGTACAACGCGAACTGGACGGCGCGCATCTACCTGACGAGGCCGGGCTCCGCTCCGGCGGGGGGAACGAACGTCTATACGACCGGCACGATCCAGGATCCCAGCCAGCAGTATCTGGGGTACAGCGCCACGAGCGGAACGGACAAGGTGCTCACCATCCAGCATAAATGGCGCGACCTGGACGCCGACAACGTGCGTGACGCCAACGAGATCGTGCGTTACGATCCGCTCCAGCTCCCTCCCGAGAATTTCGTTTCGGGCTTCCCCGTCGAGGTCGTCACCGTGACCGGCCGCGCGAGCAACGCGGAGAGGGTGATCCAGACGGAGGTCACGAAGAGAACGATGCTCGCGAGGACGCTCGGGGCGCTCTACTGCGACAAAGCGGTGCGGCTCACCGGCAACTGCGCGTTCTGCGGGTACAACCACAGCATCAACACGCCCGCCGGCACCAAGCCGAACGCGTGCGTTCCCTGGCATCTCTCGAGCGGCCATCTGCCGGGCGTGACGACGACGGGCGACAACGTCCAGGTCCAGGGAAGCGCGTACACCGGCGGCAATCCCATCCCCGTCGACAAAGCCGCCACGAACCCCTGGTACTCGCTCGCCGACGTGCTCGGAATCTCGCAGGCCGATCTCGACGCGATGCTCGCCCAGGCGGACCATACGTCCATCGTCAATCCGCTGCACGGGGTCACCTACATCAACGGAGACGCCAACGCCACGAGCAATTTCGTCGGTTCGGGATTGCTCTACGTGAAGGGCGATCTTCACGGCGCCGGGAGCTTCACGTTCAGGGGCCTGATATACGTGGAAGGCGACGTTCACTTCACCGGAACGCCGTGGATTCTCGGCAGCATGATCGTCAAGGGAACGTCCAATTTCAACTTCAGCTCCGGAAACGCGGGCATCCTCTACAGCAAGGACGCGCTGACTCAGTACCTGAGCCAGGCGCTGCCCTGTATCGTGCTGTCGTGGCGCGAGATGTGAGAGAAACGCGAAGCGCTCCCCGAGGGGGGAGCGCTTCGTTCTTCCCTGAGTCGAGCCCGGCGGCGCTCGCCTACTTGACGCTCGCGAGATCGATCGCGATCGTCCCCCCGCCCATCTGCGGCGGCAACTCGAACGTGCCGCGGATCATGCAGCGCGGATCCTTCTCGCTCACGTAAATCCTCGACGCGCCCGATTCGTCCCCGATCGGCCGGATTTCGACGTTGAAGCACCCGTACGTCCCGGCGGGCACGGTGACGCTCTCCGTGCCGACGACCTTGAGCGACATCGAACGCGTCTTCTGCATCTGGAAATCGAACACGCGGAGCGTCGTCTCGTATCCCGGCGCGAGCGGGAGCGCGCCGACGATCGTCTCGAGCGAGGAGCCGTCCCCGAAGGCGGGAGCCGGGAGCGTCACGTCGATCGGCATCTCTTGCGCGCCCATCCTGACCGCGCCCTTGACCGTCGTCCCGGCGAAGTCGATGACGACCGTCGCCGTGCCCTGGCGGACGCTCCAGCGCAGCGGCATGAGGGTGGTCGCGTCGAGATCGAACGTATCGACCGCGCTCTCCCCGCCGCTCGACTGGCTCGTCGCGACGCGCCACGTCGCCGCGTCCCCGAGCGAGCCTTTCATGAGGCTCCGGACGATGTCGATAGGCACCTCCTGGCCGCCGGCGCGGACGTTGCCTTTGTACGCGAGGGTCATCGGCTTGAGGAGACTCGCGTTCACCGCGGGCAGCGGCGCCGCCACGGCGTCATCGGCGGCCTTCGGAGGGGCGGCGAGAGCGACCGTCTTCACGTCGACCGTGAGGGCGTCGAGCCGGGTCCGCACCTTCTCGTTCATGGTCTCCTGGTAACGCCCCCCGAGATGCTTCGCGAGAAACTTCTCGGCGGCCACGGAGAAGGCCGTCCGGTTGTCGACTCCCGCGAAACCGTGCCCCTCGTCCGGCGCGACGATATACTCGACGTCGCGGCCGAGGTCCCGGAGCGCGACGACGATCTGGTCCGATTCGGCTTTCTTCACGCGCGGATCGTTCGCCCCCTGCACGACGAGGAGCGGCGCCTTGATCTTGTCCGCGGAGAAGAGCGGAGACTGGCGCTTGAGCATCTCGGCGTCCTCGGGCTTCGCCGGATCCCCGACGCGCTCGTTGAATACCGTTTTCAGAACCGCCCAGTAAGGCGGGATCGAGTTCAGGAGCGTGATGATATTCGAAGGTCCCACGTACGAGATGCCCGCCGCATAGAGATCCGGGGTGAACGCGAGCCCCGCGAGCGTGGCGTACCCGCCGTACGAGCCGCCGAAGATCGCGATCTGCTTCGGATCGGCGATCCCCTTCTTGACGAGATACGCGACGCCGTCCGTGATGTCGTTCTGCATCGCGTCTCCCCACTGCTTGTTGCCGGCGTTGAGGAATGCCTTGCCGTAGCCGGTGGAGCCGCGGAAGTTCATCTGAAACACCGCGTAGCCGCGGTTCGCGAAGAACTGCGAGTACGGATCGTAGCCCCATTCGTCGCGCGACCAGGGGCCGCCGTGCACCATGCAGAGAACGGGAAGGTTCTTCTCCTTGACCCCTTTCGGCACGGTGAGATAGCCGTGAATATCGAGGCCGTCGCGGCTCTTGTACACGATCGGCTTCATCGGGGCGAGATCCTTCGAGGGAAGATCCGGATAGGGCCGGTAGAGGAGCTCGGCCGTGCCCGTCGCGCGCGTGTAGAGATAGGTCGCTCCCGGATCGACGTCGCTCGTGACGCCGACGAGCCACAGGCGCTCGTCGCTCGTCGAGGAGCCGAGATACACGTCCCCTTCGGGAAGCTGCTTCTGAATGCGCCGGTAATCCTTCTCCCATTCCTTGTCCCGGAAGTAGACGCGAAGCCTGTCCCCCACGTAATAGGTCGCGACGAGCTCTTCCGTTTCCTGCGAGAACTCGGCGCCGCCGAAATCGACCTGATTCAGGGGATCGGCCTCGACGAGCTCTTCCTTGAGCGTCGCCGGATCGAAGAGGATGAGACGCTGGAAATTGACGTCCTTTCCCTTGTCCGTCGCCATGTATACGCGCTGGCCGTCCCTATGGAAACGGATCGGATCGACCGTCTCGTCCTTGCTGCACGAATAGACGACGATCGCCGTGTCGGGATCGACGCGGAGGACTTCGGTGCCCCCGTCGGCGGTCTGCTTCGACGCGAGCCGGAGATTGCCCTGGACGTCGAAGATCCAGCTCGAGATCGCGTCGTCGTTCTGTTTCACGAGCGTCCGCTCGCCCGTCGCGATGTCGAGCCGGTACGCGTCATGGTAGCGTTCGTCGCGGTCGTTGAGCCCCACGAAGATGGCGCCGGGCATGCCCTTCGGGAGCGCGTATATGGTCGCCGCGACTTTCTCGTACGGGGTGAGATCGCGCGGCGGAGGCACATCCTGGCCCGCTTCGAGCTTCGCCCTCGGGTCCACCGCGTAGATATGGTAGTTTTCGTCTCCGCCCTTGTCCTGGATGTAGAGAATATATTTGCCGTCCCTGGTCCAGAAATATCCGCGGACGGGGCGCGTCGTGTCGGCCGTCACGGGGCGCGCCGCGGCAAATGGCTCGCTCGCGCCCTTGACCCAGATATTCAGAACGCTCTTGTACGGCTTGAGGAACGAAATGTGCGAGCCGTCGGGGGAAAGCTGACCGCTCGCGATCTGCGGATCGCCGAAGAGCACGTCCCGATCGATGATCGGCGGGAGCTTCTTCAGATACGCGCCGTCGATCGCTGCCCCTGCGGCGCCGGCGAGCACGACAAGCGCCGCCAGCGCGAAAAGCACTCTCTTCATCATCGAAAACCCTCCTTGTAGAGAAACGGGCGGATTCTAAACCCGGCAGACGGCAAAAGCAACCGGTAAATTCCCCTCCGCCCCTTTCTCCCCACCCCTCGCGGAGCCTCACATTCCCTGTTGCGGGAGCGAGACGACCTGTTCTATGCTGGGGCCATGAAACACAAATACCTCTATCTTTCGATCTCCGTAAGCGGCGCTTCGGTGCTCGCGATTGAAATCCTCGGCACGAGAATCCTGGGGCCATTCTACGGGGTGAGCCTCTTTCTCTGGTCGGCGCTCATCACGGTGACGCTCGCCGCGCTTGCCGCCGGCTACGCCCTCGGCGGACGCTGGGCGGATAAGGGGGCGACCTATCCGCGCCTGAGCTCGCTCCTGGCCGGAGCCGGACTCTGGCTCCTCGCCGTGCCGTGGATCAGGAATCCGATCCTGCGCCTCGCCGAGCCGTTCGGCCTTCGTTTCGCGGCGCTCGCCGCGGCGATGGCGCTCTTCTTCGTCCCGCTCATGCTTCTCGGGATGGTGAGCCCGTACGCGATCAAGCTCAGGGCCTCGAGTCTCGAAGAGATCGGCCGTTCCGCGGGGAATCTGTACGCCGTTTCGACCGTGGCGAGCGTCGTCGCCGCGCTGCTCACGGGCTTCTTCCTGATACCGGGCTTCGGGGTATACCGTCTGACGCTCGCCGTCGGAATTCTTCTCGTCGCCGCGGCGCTCCCCGGATTCCTGGGAAAACGCATGACGGCGGCGAAGCTCGTGCTCCCGATCGTGATTCTGGCGGCGGGCGCGGGGCTCATCCGCGGATCCCGCGAGAACGCGCCCGATCCGGAGCGCGGCGTCGTCTTCAAGGGCCAGAGTCCCTACGGGGAAATCCGCGTCGTGAACGATTTCGAATTCCGCTACCTCCTGATCGACGGAGGCGTCCACACCGCCGTCGATACGTCGCTCTATTTCCACTCGGTCATGCCGTACGTCAACGTCATCGATATCGCGCGCGGCTATTTCGAGAATCCCGGACGCCTCCTCATCATCGGCCTCGGAGGTGGATCGGTCGCGAAACGCTATCACCGGCACGGCTGGGAAATCGATGCCGTCGAGATCGATCCGCTCGTCGCGAAGGTCGCCTACGATTACTTCGGCTTCGACTCGACAGAGGCGCGGGTCCATCAGATGGACGGGCGCCGGTTTCTGCTATCGACGGGCGGGATCTACGACATGATCGTGCTCGATGCCTTCGGCTCGAGCGCCATACCCTTTCATCTCGCGTCGCGGGAGGTCTTCGCCCTCATGTCTTCCCGGCTCGCTCCCGACGGGGTCTTCGTGCTCAACGTGCAATCGATCGGCTGGCACGGCACGATCGTCCGCTCTCTCGCCGCGACTCTCGGGACGCAGTTCCCGAACGTGCTGGCTCTCCCTACGATGGAACCTCCCGATCGGCTCGGCAACGTCCTCCTCTTCGCGTCAAAGAGATCTCTCGAGCTCCGCGACGAACCGCCCGTTCCCATAGACCGGCTCACGCCCGAATACGACAGATTCCATGCCTGGGAGAACCGGTTCGAGCCCGACACGCGCGGGGTGCGCGTGCTCACGGACGATCGGAACTACGTCGATGTGTGGACCGAAGCCATCAATGTCCGGGAGCGCCAGTCGCTTCACGGCACGTTCGCAAGGCCGGGAGTGAGCTGGTAGGATCTTCCTAACGGGCCGAATCTCCGGGCATCGCCCGAATCTCCCCCGTCACATCGATCACAACGGGATACCTTTCGATCTCTTTCGGAATGCGCGCGCCGTGCTCCGGAGTCTTCTTCGCGACGAGCACCTTAATGCAGGGCCTTCCGTCGTCGAGCGCGCCGACCGCGACGCCGACGACGCCCGGAATCGCCATGAGCTCGTTCACGTGGGCATCCATCACGCGGATGGCTTCATCGATCGACATCTCGGGCGTTCCCCTTTCGGTTTCGGGGCTCTTCCGACACCCCGCGGTGTGCATGGCGATCGCCGCGGCCAGAATCAGCGCCAGAGCGGCCGCACGGCGCCCCGCATTCCATTTCCGATATCGCATCATACGATCACCCTCAAATAAAACGCCCGCCCCTGCACAGCGCGGGGCGGGCGTTTACGATCCGATCTCAGCATCGGAACCATCAGGTTCCCTACATGCTTCAGATGCCGACCATCGTCACGCCGTGCCAGCTGCATACGGCGCCGATCGGATTGGCGATCGCGCTCGATGTGCTGCCGGCGAAGAGAAGGCCGACGGGACGCGGATTCGTCGCAACGTCCTCGACCATAAGAGAGCCGGAGTCGCCGCTGTTCAGGAACGAGCTCCGCTTCTGGTAAATGCCGATCTGGCCCGTGAAGGTCTTCGTGTACGCATCGCCGTTGCATTCGGTTTCATAGCCGACCGTGACCGTCATGTTGATCGCGTTGATGTAGCTTCTCGTAAGACCGGTCGTGCGGCCGCTCTTCTTGACCTTCAGGTTCAAAGAAGGCGCGAGAATGGTGGACGAAATGACGCCGATCTCATAGATCGAGCCGTCCGTCCGCACCATGCCCGGAATGACCTCCGCGATGGCGCAGTCGACGTTCGCCGCGGGATTGACGTTCGTCGAGAGCGACGAAAGGTTCGCGACGAAGTCGGCCGTGATCTTCTGGCAGTTTACGTCGATAAGACCCGGCTGGTCGATCGGATCGCCGATCGTCGAAACGTCCGGATCGTTCGAGTTGTTGTCGGTATCGCCCGCGAAGACGTGCGAGTTGCTGAGGATGTACTGGATACCGTTCTTCGTTACGAGGGCGCCGAGAGTGCCGCCGCAGCAGTAGCCGTTCGCGAGATCGTTCGCGTTGCCGCCCGAAACACCGAGCTCGATCGGGCGAGGCATGCGCGCCGTATGCGGCGTTACCGTCGTTTTCAAAGCCTTGATCTCGCCGGTTACCCACGGCACGACCGGCACGCCGTCGAGGCTCTTCGGAAGGCTGCTCAGACGAGCGTCGGACTTGAGGAGCACCATAACGGCCGGTTTGCCGTCGGGAGCGATCCCTGTCGCGGTTCCGACGATCTCCGGATCGGCCATGAGCGCCGCCGTATGCTTGTTCTGGGTCGCCATCGCTTTCTGGAACAGCGGATTCGAGACGCTCAACAGGAGCTCTTGCTGTCCGCTCGGGGGCGCTGTCGTCGACTCGTCTTTCGAGCAGCCGACGAAGCTCCCGAAGGCCAGAGCCACGACGAGGAGAACCAGCAGGACGTTCGAGGAGTGCTTCATGAGGACCTCCTGCGCTGGTGGGAAAAAGGTGGATTTATTAGTCCTATTTTATCACAAACAGGGCCGACGACTGCAAGTGAAATATTTGGCTGATAGCGGAACCCGGGACAGCGCCGCCTTCAGAAAAATGCCCGCCCCCGGATCGAAACCCGGGGACGGGCATATACTGCGGATCGAGGCACGGGCCGCTCGATCGCTTAGATCCCCACCATCGTGGCGCCGAAGAACGAGAGCACCGAGTTGATCGGGTTCGCGACGGCGATGGTGGTGCTGCCGGCGAACAGGAGGCCGACGGCCTTCGGGTTCGTCGTCACGTCCTGCACCATAAGCGACCCCGAGTCGCCGCCGGCCAGGAACTTGCTTCTGGGATTCTTGACCAGGATCTGCCCCGTGAACGTCTTGGTGAACGCCGTCCCGCCCGCGCACTCGTTCTCGTACGTGATGCTGATGGTGGCGTTCAGGCCGCTGACGCTGCTCCGGGTGAGGCCGGTCGTACGTCCGCTCTTCTTGACGAGCTGGCCCACGGAGGCGGCGATCGTCGTGGCGGAAATCGTTCCGACTTCGAGGATCGCACCGGTCTCGTTGACCATGCCGGTGATGATCGTCGCGCTGGAGCAATCGACGTTGTTGCCCGGAAGGCTGCTCGTCTTGACGAGGGTGGCCACGTTCTGGGCGCTCGTGGCGACGCAGGAGACGTCGATTAAGCCGGGCTGGATGATGTAATCGCCTGTCGCGGCCACACGGCTGTTGCCGCCGCTCACGATGTCGGCTTCGAACACGTGATAGTTGCTCAGAATACGCTTCTGGGTGCCGATCTTGATGAGCGAGCCGAGCGTTCCGCCGCAGCAGTAGCCGTTCGCGAGATCGTAACGCCAGCCGCCGGAGGTTCCGAGCTGAATCGGAGGCGTCTGCTTCGTTTTATGGCTTACGGCGGTGGTGCCCATCGCGACGACGCGGTCCGTCAGAACGACCTGCACGTCGACGTCCTCGAGCTTGCCGGGAACGCCAAGCTTCGCTTTTTCGGTCAGAACAAGCACCATGATGGCAGGCTTGCCGTCCTCGCCGACCGTGGTCGCCGTGCCGATAACGTCCGGATCGGCCATGAGCTTGGCCGTGTTCTTGTCCTGGATCGCCATCGCTCTCTGGAACAGCGGACTCGACGCGTTCATCAACAGATCGGTCTGTCCGCTCGGGGGCGCCGTCGGCGCCTCGTCCTTCGAGCAGCCGACGAAGCTCCCAAAGGCCAGAGCCGCAACGAGGAGAACCAGCAGAACACTGAAGGAGCGCTTCATAAGGACCTCCTGCGCTGGTGGGGAAAGGGTGGATTTAGTCTTTCTATTTTATCATAATCCGGATAAAGGATGACAAGCGAAATTTTTATTCTTGAATGAGATAGCCGGATTCGGCCGTCAAAAATGCTTGACAGAATGACCGATTTTTTTGCCGGGTCCGGCCACGCTTTCGCGCCTTTACATTTGGGCGAAACAGGGCTATATTATCGATAGCTTATCCAGGTCTTCTCGTGTGGGGGCGAATGGATTCGACGGGGATGATAGAGGCCAGGGAAGCGTGCCGAGGATGCCATCAACCTCGTAAATCAGGTGGCGAACAACAACTGCCGACAACCAGTTGGCAATGGCCGCCTAATTAATTAGGTGACCCGTCCGCTCCAGTTGCGCCGACGGGGCTGGAATCCGGGCGTCGATAACCGACGGCTAGCGTGTCGACCTGCTCTGGGTTAGCACGCGAAAAGAACAAGAGCTAGTCCTGTGAATCCCCTGCCTGTTGAGGCTTCACGGGGCGAACAAAACTCGACAGGATACGCACGTAGACGCCCTCGCGGAAGCATCTTCGGACGCGGGTTCGATTCCCGCCGCCTCCACCATTTCAAATCAGACGACAGCGTCCGGCCTATGGCCGAATCCCGGCTGATTCTCGAAACAACGTTCGCGACAACAGCTCGGTTGCGCACGCGGTCAGCGCGAATATCGCGAGAACGATCAGGTAGATCTGCAGGGCGGTCAGCTCTCCAAAATCCCACCAGTTGTCGCGCAGAAGATTCACCGCCGATGTATTCAGCACGGCATGAAAGAACATCGCTATGAACAAACTGCCCTTGCTCCATCGCCAGAGGTGACCCATGATGAATGCGATGAGAATCGTAGAGATCGGATACAGCACGACAAATTGCGGCCAGCTCAATCCATTGCGGAAATCCGCAAACCTGAATGCGGGGAAATGCCAAAAGGCCCAAACCAGGCCGACTATGATTGCGCCGGTTACTGATCTCAGGCGGTCCTGCAAACGAGATTGGAGAAAACCGCGCCAACCCATCTCCTCGCCCAACGGGCCTACTCCGAAAACAATCCCGCCCATGAATGCATTCACCGGCACGAGCGCGATCATGGTAGCGGCGATTTTCCATAGAGCGATTTTGGCCGAAATCCCCAGAACGAGATAGAATGCCAGCCCTACGGCGGGCAGCAGGAAGAATACGACAACATAAACTCGCCAGTTTACCTTTACGAGAATCAAGCGCTTCAGCAGGCCGATGATGGCCGCGCGTCCGCCGGTGAAGCCGGTCACAATAAGCGCAGCCGCGGTCGGGCCGAAGCTGCCTGCCAGAAGAAATCCCGCAAATCTCCCGTCGTCGATACCGGCCAGCCTATCGATCGACGCCATGCCCGTCAACCAGATCGCCCACGACAGAGCGTAAGCAATAGCCACAAAAGCCAAGATGGGCCTGATCCCACGATCCTTCATCGAGAACCTCCTCAATCAAGGCGGCATCCGGCCCGCCGGAGCATCATCGCCGGGTGCAGCAAGGCATATCGGGCCTGTTTGCTTCAATACGGCGCGGCGGCGCAGTTGTTTCCGTGAAAGAGCCCGTCCGGATTCGGTCCGGCATTCCAGCAGTGCGTGCGGACCGTGGCGCGGGACAGTCTTTCCCCGGGCGCGGTTTACCGGTAGACAGGGGCGTCCTCCGCGTCTAGAATTGCGGCGGCAACGGTGATCTCCGCATCAAAAAACGCCGGTAACCGGAATGGAAGATCAGGAGGGAATATGATGGACAAGAAATACAAATTCACCTGCGTCGATCGTTTCCTGCGCTATGCCGCGTACGACACCCGGTCGGACGAGGAATCGACTTCATTTCCAAGCACGGAGAAACAGAAGAAGCTCTCCGCCGATCTTGCGAAAGAATTGAAGAAGATGGGACTGAAAGACGCCGCGATGGACAAGTGGGGCTACGTTATGGCGACGCTCCCCGCGAATACTAAGAAGAAGGTGCCGACGATCGCCTTCATCGCGCACGTCGATACCTCTCCCGCGGTTTCGGGGAAGGGCGTCAAGCCGGTCATTCACCGGAAGTACAGAGGCGGCGACATCAGACTGCCCAAGGGCGGCCGCGTGATCAAGGCGAGTGAGAATCCCGATCTGAAGAAGATGAAGGGATTCGACATCATCACGTCGGACGGCTCGACGCTCCTCGGCGCGGACAACAAGGCCGGCATCGCCGAGATCATGGATGTCGCCCACTATCTGATCGCCCATCCCGAGGTCAAGCACGGCCCGATAAAGATCTGTTTCACCCCCGACGAAGAGGTGGGACGGGGAACGGAGAAGATCGACCTGAAGAGGCTCGGGGCGAAATATGCCTACACGGTCGACGGCTCCAGCAGAGGTGAAGTCGAGTCCGAGACCTTCAGCGCCGACATGGTCGTGCTCACGTTCATCGGCAAGAACATCCATCCCGGCTACGCGAAGAACAAGATGATCAACTCGATCAAGATAGCCGCCGCGTTCATGGAGAGCCTGCCGAAGAAGACGCTCTCGCCGGAGACGACGGAAAAGCGGCAGGGCTACGTTCACTGCACGACGATAAACGGCCTCGAGGAAGCGACCACGCTCAAGTTCATCATCAGGGACTTCGAGACGCGAAAGCTGAAGGAGTACGAGCGCTTGCTCGAGAAGCTCGCGAAGAAGGCCGTTGCGAAATTCCCCGGCTCGAAGTATGAGCTCAAGGTAATCAACCAATACCGGAACATGCGTGAAGCCCTCGCGAAGCATCCGCGGGTGACAGAATTATGCCGTTCAAGCGATGAAGAATCTCGGAATCAAGCCGATCATGACTCCAATTCGCGGCGGCACCGACGGCTCGCGATTGTCGTTCATGGGACTGCCGACTCCGAACATCTTCGCGGGCGAACACAGCTTCCACTCACAACTTGAATGGGTCGCGGTGCAGGATATGGAAACGGCGGTTCGGGTAATCGTTGAGATCGCGAAGATCTGGGAGAAGAAAAGCTGATCGGAGACCCGATCGCCCGAGCATCGCGAGCGCTTGGCCATCCCCTAGGGATTGAAACGCTTCTTTATGGCTCCCCACGAGTCTTCGCGGACGCCGATGGGCGGGATGGCTCTGATATAGAAGCTCGCCGAATCGGCGGCCGCCGCGGCGCTCACAAGCCTGATCGTCACTTTGCTCATCTCGTACTCCCCGGCGCCGGGCGGAACGGAAATGGCGATCGTGTTGAATCCGCTGTTCCAGGCGCAGAAACCGCATTCGTCCCCCCAGATGAACGGGGGCTCGAAACCGGCGACCCAACCGCGGTCGTCCGCCACCTCGATGGAGCATCCCCAATACCCCGCCGCGGTCACCACCGTTCGCGCGCGAACCAACGAGTCGGCGCCGATATTCACGTCGACCGTATCGGGAAAGCCCCAGACAATGTATAGATCGAAGCAATCGACGCAGCAGAAGAACGCCCAGGACTCCTCGAGAGAGATGGTGTCGCCGCTCGCCCGGATGACCTTCGGAGAGTGGATGAACTCGTAATTCCAGCTGGTTTGATGCGGAGGATTGTCGGCGAGCTCGAGCGTCATGACTTCAAGATTGTTGAGCACCGCTCCCGAGAGGGAAAGCGTAATGCCGCCGAAGAGATCCCCGGAAGCGATCGCGACCCCGGGAGCCGGAGTGGCGGATACGACATCCTCGGGACCGATCAGCTCCGAGCCGAGCCTGAATGAAACGGCTACGGCATCCGTGATCGACGGGCAGGCGACATAGATATGCTTGAGGCTCGGCGGATAGGGAGCCGGGAGCGGCGGCTGCATCATGCAGTCGCTGGCAAAATCCCCCAAATAGATGTACTGCCCGAGAGCGGGCGAAGCGCAGACGGCCGCGGCCAGGAGAATGCCCACGGCACATATCGGCGTCTGTTTTCTCATCGCTGACCGCTTCCGGGGAGGAGGCGATCCCTCCCCGCCCCCAAAGCCGCGTGCGCAGGCGCACGTCGCCGGCGCGAGAAGCTATCTGTAGAGCGCCTTTATCGCGCCCCACGCCATCGGATCGGTTGATACGTTCGCCGCTTCCACCACGAACTCCGCATATATGTCTATCGGAGGGTGCGGATACGGAGGATCGTTGCATGTAATTCTCTCCGGCGGAGATTGGTTCATCAGCGCGCTGTTGAGCCCGCTCGTGCGATCGAGAGCGAGAGGCGTGACGCGCACGAGATACGTCCCGACCGAGAAGGTGGTCGTCGATCCGGAAGCGAACGAGACATAGTCGTCGTCCCAATCGACTTCCAGCAATCCCGCCTGATCGAGAACGCCGTTCGCCGTGCCCACCGACATCGAGCGAGCTGCGCTCAAGGCAAACTCGAGCTCGGGCCAGCAATCCGGCCAATCCCAACAACTCTCCGTGCCCGCGTACGTGTAGTTGATCGTCCAGAGAAGCGTGTTGATCTTCAGGATGTACGTGCCGGGGACGAGATCGAGAGTGCCCGTGCAGGGCTGAAGATCCACGACGTCGCCCGGGTATCCCAGGGGCCCGAAGGGCGCCCCCTCCGGGGCGGGATTCACCGGACCGGGAAACTGCCCATAATAGCCGCCTACGGTGTAGCCGACGGTTTCGGCGACCGCCGGAGAAATCAGGACAAGGCCCAGAATCGCGGCGGACGCGACGATTGTCACAAGAGCAGTCTTCATGGAATCATCCCCCCGGATGTCGTGCCTCAGGTGATTGCCGGCTGTCGTGCGCGGATTAGGCTCTATTGTACTACAGATCCCGGGGGAAATCAAGCCGGCGCTTCATCTTGATGGGGGCGTTTTCGGCTTAAGAAGCCGGCACCTGCCGTCGCATAGCATGGCCGCCACGTTGTGAAAATCGGCTTCGTGAGGCTCGCCGTACTCCATCTGACGGGGAATGTTGCCGGCCAGCAAGTCGCACCGGGCGAGACCCAGCAGCGCGAGCGAGGGGCTCGACGGTATCGGTTGATCGTACCTCGGAGCGGGCACGGCGATGAAGTCGGGCTCCCGGGACTCGACCCAACCATCCCCATCCCGGAAGCTCTCGACGTATGAGCCCGCTTCCGCCAGGATTCCGGACCATGATCCTTCGTCCTCGGCAAGCATGGTCAGCGCGAGCAGTGCGGCCGAGGCGTCAAAGAGGAAACTGTGCCGCTGGAGGTTGCCGTCGCTCGTCGCCCGGAGGAGCCTCCCTTCCTTCCAGAACGTCTCGATCAGCCGACGCATGGCGACGGATGCGGCGTCGCGAAGCTCCGGGGCTCCGAGGAACCGGGACGCCTGCACCAGAGCGCACACGGCGAGCGCGTTGATCCCGCTCACGACCTTCGCGTCGGCATTCGGCTGGGGTCGCCTCCTTCGCGCATCGAGCAGCACCGCTTCCAGCTCGTCGCACGGCGTATCGGCGCGCTTGACGAGGTGTATCTTGCCGTCGAAGTTCCCTCCTTCGGGGATGTCGTAGGCCTCCGAGAACGCGGCGAATCCCGCCGGGCCCAATAGCGTTTCCAGTTCCTTCCGCTCCCAAAGGTAGGTGGCGCCCTCCACATGCGCGGTGTCGGCGTCGTGGGAATTGAGGTAGAGCCCGTCACGACGGAAATCGGTCTGCAGGCAGGAAACAATCTTGAGGGCCATGACCCTGTCCGCGTCCCTTCCCAGCACGTGGAAGGCGAGCGCGAAGACCCAGAGCGCCATGGCCTGGTCGTAGAGCATCTTCTCGAAGTGGGGTATCGTCCACCGGCGGTCGACGCAGTAGCGGAATACACCGCCGCCCAGATGGTCGTTCAGGCCTCTGAGCCTCATCGCATCGAGCGTCCGCAGGGCCATCTCCTTCGATTGCAAATCCTCCTCTTCCGAAAGGCGGTAGAGAAGGTACAGGAGCGTGGAATGCGGCGGGAACTTGGGCGAGGCGCCGAATCCCCCGTGCTCGCGGTCGAAGCCCCGTGCCAGCTCCGGTACGATAAGCCTGGAGGGAAACGGAGACGGCATACGGCGAGCGGGCGTGAAGGCCGGCACCTCGCGGCCGGAAGAGAGGAACGCCTGCACCTTCCCGGCTATCTCCAGCAACGTCGGCATCCCGCGGTCGCCCGTGCACGGCGCGTAGGTGAGGCCGTACACCGGCGTCATATCGTGGGCAAGGAAGACATTCAGGGGCCAACCGCCGCTCCCCGTATGCTCCACCAGGAATCCCATCAGGTAATGATCTATGTCCGGCCGCTCTTCCCGGTCGACTTTTACGCAGATGTAGTGTCTGTTCAGGAATGCGGCGGTCTCCGCGTCGGAGAACGCTTCAGCCGCCATGACGTGGCACCAGTGGCACGACGAGTAACCGACCGACACGAAGAGCGGCTTCCGCAGGCTGCGGGCATGAGCCTGAATGCCCGGCCCCCATTCCTGCCAGTGGATGGGATTGGCGGCATGCTGACGGAGGTACGCGGAACCCGCTCCCGAGAGATTGTTTCGCTCAAGATTCATGCGTATCGAGAATCGCGGCGTACGACGCCGGTTCTAAAGGCTCACAACGAGCGAGAGCTAGAAGCGGTACGTCCCGGAGAGAACGACCTCCGTCGTCGAGCGTTCCTGCGTCAGAATGTTCCCCGCGCCGCTCGACGTCACCTTTTCCCAACCGCCCATGGCGACACCGAGATCGAGGGTGAGCACGCGGTCGATCGTGCCTCCGACGCCGAAGGTGAAGAACTTCCGCTCGCGCTCGGCCTCGAAGTCGGCGATGATCGACGACGGCGAATCGTCGGCGATGAACGCGACCTCCTCGATGGTCGAGACCTCAAGCGGCACGTACGCGAAGCCCGCGCGGAACCTGATCGGCGCCTGGGGCAGCTCCGCCTCGGCGCCGACGCGGAAGCCCAGAGTCGCGTCGAGCACATGCTCCATGCCCGGATCGATCTCGCTCGTGATCGCGAGGCCGTTGTACTCCGTCTGCGAGTAATCGCAGTACGTGAGATCGCCCGCGAGCGTCAGCGGGCCGGCCGCGATCGCGAGGCCGCCGCTGAATCGCATCGGAAGGGTGTACTCCTCTTCGATGAGGCCCGGGTAGGGATCGGTCGTCCAGCCCCCGCCTCCCGCGTAGGCACCTTCGTAATTCGTCACGCCCTCCCCTGTGTAGCTGAGCCACGCGGGGCTCGTGAACGAGAATCCCGCCCTGACGACGTCGCTGAGCCTCATGAGCAGGCCCACGTTGAAGCTCAGCCCGTCGAGGTCCATCGTCACGTCGTCGGTCCAGAAGGCCGACGAGTCGTCGTCCGCGTAGTCTATGCCCTCCTCCGTGTCGATCGATTCGTCCCAGAGCACGAGGCTCGCTCCGAGGGAGATCTTCGGGGAGATGTCGATCCCGAGGCCGAAATGGTACTGGTAGATCGTGCCCGACTGATCGAACCGGTTCTCGACCGTCGCGGGGATATCGGAAAGGTACGCGTTCTTGACCGACTCGAGATTGGACGTCCCCGCCTGGAAGACGCCGAATCCGAGAACGAGGCTCCCCCGGTACGTGGGCATCGGATAGGCGGCGGCGATATGCCCGAGGGACGTATGCGAGATCGATTGGGTCGCGTCCTGCTCCAGATAGGTGTTCGTAATCTCATCGGAACGCTGATGGAAGCCGACCGAAACCTCTCCCCGACGCATCGCCGCGAGCCCGGCAGGATTGTAGAGCAGGGAGAAGACGTCGTCCCCCGCCGCGGTGTAGGCGCCTCCCATCGCGAACGGGCGCGCGCCGGTCCCCGCCGTGGAGAGTATCCCGAGCCTCTCGAGGGAAAGGCCGGCCAGTATCTGGGAGTGGGCCGCGAACGGCACGACGAGCGTGAGCGCCGTCGCGGCGGCCAGGATCGCGCAAAGGGTATATTTTTTCATAGCGAGTTCCATTTCTCCTTTGGTCACCGTTTGATGGGGTCCTTGGGATCGATCGGCCGATCGGGCGGAGGATCCGCCTTGGGCGGCGGGGGCGGTGGCGGCGGATCGGGCGGCGACGGCGGAACGGGAGGCGGCGGACCGATCGGCGGATCGGGCGGAGGAGGAATTATCCAGCCCGGGGGAATGTAAATCGGGGGAGACGGATCCACGTAATAGTATTCGTCCCCGGGATCCTCTACATCCTCGGCGATCGCCTGGCGCTTCAGGACCGTATAGCACCCCGCGAGCGATCCGAGGAAGAACAAGGCCAGAAGCGGCGTCAGAAATCTTTTCGCGTTGTGGTTCATGGAACCACCCCCTCCATTAAATCGTCGTTCCGCGCGCCCCGTCGGTTACAGGCGCCGCATGTCGGAACATCTAAAGTATAGAGGCCGGAGCCGGTCCTGTCAATCGCCCGCCCCGTTTTCCCTTGATGCGGCCGCGCGTCCCTTGTATCTTTATAGTAGTTAAGCGAGCAGTTGCCCCAAGCCGACCGATTAAATCTCACTTCGCCGAACAGGCAACGCTTGCCGTTCCTACATTCGGAAGGGGTGGATCATGCGAAGGATGACTCGTCTCATCGTCGCTCTGGCCGCTCTCCTCGGCCTGGCATTAATCGGCTGCCGGCAAGCGCTTCCCCCGGAGCCTCCGCCCGAACTGGACCCGAACCTCTGCAGGGATGGGCATCGCCCTCCGAACGGCCAGGAGCCGTTCGTCATCATCGACACTCCGGCTCCCCCCGCGAATCTTAACGCCGTAGTCATGCTCGGACCGGTGATCGCATTCGAATGGCACAGCGGTCTCGAGGCGGAGCCGCACTTCGTCCGGTGGCTCTGCATGCAGGTCGTCGATTCGACGGGCACATACGATCCGCAGTTCGACATCGTCCGGGATCTGAACCTGCACCCCGCGCGGTACGACAGCAGCTGGTCGAGGTGGGTTCCATACAAGAATCCCCACGGCCGGACGACGACGGTCGGGAAGGACGAGCCCCTCCCGATAGGCAGATCCCATATCTTCGCCGTGCAGGCGAAGGACCGCTCCGGCAAGATCACGACAGTATTCACTCGGGGGATAAACATTAGGCAGTTCGTCGTATCGAACAGCGCCGTGCCCCGCCTGACAATCACGGAACCGTTCGCCGGGAGCAGAGTGTTCCTCGGAATGAATTCTCGAACGGAGGGGGTCCTATTTCCGACGGGGCTCGAGATGAACTTCTCCTGGCGGGCCGACGCGGGCGCGTACGGCGGACGGATCGTCGGCTATCGGTACGGCTGGGACGTGATCGATATCGACGACAAGCACGCTTGGGACGGCAGATTCTCCCTCGAGAACACCTCCGCGCCTCCGATCGCGTTTCAATCGGGGAGTCATACGCTCTACGTCGAGGCGCGCGACAATAACGGCGCAATAACCCTCGGCAGGATCGAGGTATCGCTCATCTCGTTCACCATGGAGAGGAACCTCCTCTGGGTGGACGATTTCCCGTCGAGCGATTTTACGCAGCTGGACTACTTTTTCCCCAGGGAGGACGAGCACGACGCCTTCTGGCTCGGCCATTGCGCCAAGGCGACGGGCTTCGACGCGTCGCGGGACGTGTGGGACGCCAAGTACTCCTACAACGGGCTCCCTCCCCAGCTCTCGACCATTACGAAGTACAAGAACATTATCTGGACTTACGGTTCGGATTTGAATAGCAGCGCCTGGGACAACGTCATCCGGTTCACCCCCGAAAGCATGATCGGCTCGGGAATCCCCCAATTGAACTATCTGCCGTTCTTCCTCGCGAAGGGGGGGCACCTTCTGACGGAAGGCATGTCCGAGAAAGCGGCGGGGCTCGCCGCCGCCCTTCCGAGCATGATCGCCTCGAGGAGCTTCCCGCTCAACATCAAGTGCGAATTATTGGGAAACTCGGACGGCTGCGAAGGCGATTTGAGCGGCGTCAACTCGATGCCGTACCGGGACTACTGCGTCACGATGCTCGACAAGATCGACGGAGCCTTCCGCACCGACGCGGATATGCCGACAAGGAGGATTCGCAACTACGATTGTATGTATCCGGGCGCGGTCAAGGCTGTCGACATATGGCACGACAGGGTTTCCGGCATGCCGAGCGATCTCAATCTCTGGTCGGAGATTATTAAAGCGGGGCGGTACTACGCTCCCAACGAACTCGGTCCGCGCCCCGGCGGATTCACCCCGGTCGAGGTGTACGATCCCGCATATTGGATGCAGGGGACCGGCGTATCGAGCCAGGGATGCTTCCATCCCATGTACCGCATGAAGTCGAAGAACATGATGTCGGCGCTCAATAACCAGACGGTGGCGCTCTGGGTGACGAAGTACGCGGATGTCGTTCCGGAGGTGACTTCCGGAGTCGCCGTGGCCGCGCCGAGCGCCCATTTCGGATTCGAGCTGTGGTTCTTCGACCGGCCGCAGGTGAACCAGATCATATACAGCCTCTTCAGCGAATGGCGGATCGTCTCTTCTCGAAACACCCGCTTCGAAAGGGCTCTGGACTGAATCCGCAGGGCGGGAGGGGCTCCGGCTCCTCCCGCCCGCAATTCCCGGGGTGACGGATGCGCGCCCTACTGCATCCGGTACGCCGCGACTGAGCCGTAGTACACCCGCGGAACGACGAGAAGCCCTTTTTCCGGAACATAGGTGATGTCGCCGAGCTGCAGGCCCGGGCCGGTCGTATCGATCACCTTGTCGGCCCGCCCCGACGGGGAGACGCGGAAGAGCTCCCCGTCGCCGAGAGCGACAAGGACGTTGCCGCGCCCGTCGGGCTCGATGCCGTCGATGCCGCCGGAGCGCCATCTCGCGATCGTGCGTATCCGCTTCGTGGCGGGATCGATCGCATATAAGGCGGGCTCCTGTCCCCCGCCGGCGATGAGCTCGCTCCCGAGGAAGCAGATCCCGTTCACCGCGGCGAGCTCCGGCGCCTCGAGCCACACCTCGCACCGCTCACCGTCGATCCGGTAGATGCAGCTCTTGTACGAATCCGAAACGTATATGGCTCCGTCACCCGCGACGACGACGTCGTTCGGCACGACCGGCTGCGGAAAGAAGACCTGACCGGCGATCTCCCGAGGCCCGAGCGCGACCTTCACGAGCGAGCGCCGGCATACCGCGTAGAGCGTATCCCGAGCGAGAGCGAGCCCCGTCGGATTCGTGAGCCCGGTGATCCAGTCCGGATCCTCGATCTTTCCGTCGAGGGAGAGCTTCGAGATCGATTGCTTCCCCGCCGCGCCCCGGTTGTAGCCGTCGTAGTTCGAGACGTAGATGCATTCGCGCGCGGGATCGTACACGGCCGATTCCGGAATGCGGAAGGTTCGCGGCGTCTCCCAGAGAAACTCCACGCCCTCGTCGTACCGCACCGCGCCGCCGTCCCGGCACATGAAGCCCCAGCCGCCCATCGCCTCGGCGACGTAGAGGAGAAGCTCGTTTTCCCCCTTCTTCAGAGGGAGCGTGACCGTATCGAAGTAGCCGGCGATCCCGAGAAACGTCGGATCGCGGAAGCGGTAGGAGCTTCCGCCCGAGAAGAGCAGCTTCCCGTTGAGCAGGATGCTTATGGCGTCGCTGTATCCGAAGAGCAGTTTCAGCGCTTCGTTCCTGTCCGAATGGATCGCTGTCCGCGCGCAGATGATGCTCGGCTCCCTCCCCGGCCGTTTCGCGTAGCGCCCGAAGTCGACGAGACCCGACGGCTCCGCCGTGACCCGCCGCCACCCGAGATCCTTCAGCCCCTGCGCTTCCGGCGCGCGCTCGTCGTCGATCGCGGTCGCCGCGAAGGGCCGGGAGATCTCCCATTCGCCGATGACGCCGCACACGGGCGTCGCGACGGGCGCCGGCCTGAACGCGAGGTCGCCGCCGAGACGATAGCGGAAGTTCGAAAAATGCGCCTTCGCGTTGTTCTCGCCGACGAGCGCGATCGCCTCCCTTCGACAGGCCGCGGCGCAAATCGTGGATCTCGAGCGCGGGGAGCTCCGCGTCGTTCACGAAGACGCGCGCCTGGGTCCCTTTGACCTCGAGCCTGACGGGAATCCATCGATCGGGCGGAAACTCGACACCTGCCGTGAAGCCGGGACCGTTGCAGAGCTGCCACTCCTCGATGCCGTTCATGGTCGGCGTGTACTGCACGGCGTCGGGGTAGCGCCCGGCGCGATGCGGCCGGATGTAGACGCGCTCGAACCAGTCGTCTCCCTCCTTGCGAAAGGCGATCCCCGGATAGCTCGCCTCCCCGCTCACCGCGAGATCGAACTCGATGACGCCGTCCGCGAACTCGACGTCCTTGAGAGACGCCGTTCCCCTGAGCGCCTGCCGCCCGAGGTGCTCCACGATCGACGCGCCCGCGAGATCCCACCGTTCCGCCGTGAACGGCGCCTCGATCGTTTGCGCGATCGCCGGGGAGCCGGGAGCCGAGAACGCCAGCCCGAGCGCGGCGGCCGTCACGGCATGACGAAATGTATCCCTGATCATGAGCCTCACTTCCCTTCGAATGGTATTCGACACATTTGAATTGAACGTGCCCGACCGCCCGCCGGTTCCAGATATAATAGAAAAGCCCGGCCGCGGAGTCTTCGTCGGACTCGGCGGCCGGGCATCGAAGAACCCGGTCGATCCAATAAGGCAAAACCGGCTATCTGAGCAAAATGAGCTTCTTCGCCGAGGCCTGGCCTTCGGCGACGAAGTGCGCGAAATAGATTCCGCTCGCGAGCTTCTTTCCGTTGTCGTCGGTGCCGTTCCAATTCACCTTGTGAACGCCGGCCTCGGTGAATGCGCCCGCGACAAGAGTCCTCACCCTGCGCCCCGCGACGTCATAGAGCGCGAGGTTCACCTTCGCGCCGCTCGCGAGATAGTACTCTATCGTGGTCGACGGATTGAACGGATTCGGGTAGGAACCCCGGAGCATCGTCCTGCTCCCCGGAGCCGGTGTCTCGTCGCCGACCACGGAGGTCGGGATACCCGCGAGCCTGATATCCCTGCAGCGGAATCCCTGGTCGTCCACCGTGACGATCTCCATGAGATAGAGTCCGGGCGCGAGCGGCGACGTATCGAGGCGAAGCGTGTCCACGAGACCGTGGCCGCGGACCGGGCCCGCGGCGACGAGCAGCCATGGAGCGCGCGCCGGTGCCTTGAGCGGCGACCTCGCGATCGGAGGAGACGGCGATCCGCCTTCGGGCGGAGATACCTTGACGTAACCCGCCACCTTGGCGTCCCCTCCCTCTCCGTCCAGGTCGAAACCTTCGGTCGAAGGTTGGCCTCCTCCCTCGGTGTCCAGCGGGTAATTATTATCCGCCTGGGACCCGCCTTCCCATGGATCCATGAAATCGATGCCCATTTCGGGATCTCCGCCCGAGGCGGGCGGAGGGGTCGTATGGGTCGATCCGAGAGTCACCCAGTGGCCGATCGTATCGCCGCTTGCCGTCGTATCCTGGAGGAGAACCATGACGTCCTCGCTGTCCGATTCGAACTCGCGGAACATCTCGGCGAGATCGGTCGCGTCGTCCACGGGATACACTCCCACCGACCATCCGCTCTGCCCGTGCCCGGCGAGATAGCCGCCGATGCCGGCCACCATGCCGTCTCCGGTCGTTCCCTCGGTGGCATTCGTCCCCATCGCGCCCTGCAGCTCCCTCGCGATATCCTCGCCGCTCATCGCCGGCTTCGCCTCGTCTCCCCCGACGTTATCGAGACCGGGGTATCCGTGATCGGCGAAATATTTCAGGCATGACGCCGCGGCCGTCGGTCCGCACGACACGGAATCGAGATCGGTGCCGAGCCCGAGCTGGTCGATCGGCGTGAGGGTCCTCTCGAAATCGACCTTCAGGGGAAACAGCCAGAGCTCGCTCAGGCCGGGGGCCGGCAGCTCGTCATCGAGCTTGTAGGTGACATCGAAGAACGAATCGACATGAACCGTGCGATCGAATCGCCGTGAATATCGAAGAAGGACGGGATCGGAGGGGTGGGATCGACCCATGCCATGACCGTATCCCTGAAGACGCCGTACGGCGGCACGAGAAGCGCCACCTCGAACTGGACGCACTGCCCCTCGAAGGGATCCGAGCCCGGATCGAAGAACGCCGACCACCCGTCGCCCGTTCCTTCCGGACCAACGGTCGAATAGACCTTCGCCGAGCCGTCGGTGTCGATATAAAACGGCACGAAGGGCCCCGGATCGCCGCAATGCCGGTAGCTGAAGATCGCCTCTTCCGCGAGGTAGTCGCCCGAAAGCCCCGCCGACATATGGATCATCCCGTTTTCCCCCACGATCGCGACTTCGGATCCATACGCGGTCGCCACGGACAGATGTGCCTCGGGATCGTAGTGCGGGACCATCTCATACTCCATCGACAGCAGCGTCGCGACCACCAGGCCGTCCCGCCCGTGGAGCGGAGCGGGCGGCATGCCCGGAGGGGTTTCGAATTTGTCGAACAAAGGCGGCCAATCGTGCGCCATGCCGAAGGTGCGCACGGGAGTCATCAGAGAGATCGTGTCGAACGGAAAACGCTCGGGCACGCAGAGCTCAAGAGTGATGTCGAAAAAGCTCTCCACCCCGGTTCGGGAGGGAGCAGAAAACCCTTGCCGTGGATCGGGAAACCGGGGATGTCATTCCCCCAGACTCCACTTCTGTTCCACAATCTGATGGTGTCGATATCGGCATCCACTTCCAGATGCGGGGGAAAAATCAACGAAGGATAAGGCTCGAACCATCCCAGACCGGCCGGCCCCCGGAGCGAGATGGTGTCCTGGATGCCGAGGCCCGGATAATCGAGCCGTATCTTCAGCAGCCAATCCACCTCCTCTTCATACGGTTGCGCCATGACCGGAGAATAGGCGGCCCGCAGAAGCAGCATCCCCATCGATACGGCGAGAACAAAAAATGCTTTTCTGCCGCAGAAACCCATGGATCGACCTCCGTGGCCAAGGTGAGGAACAGCCCGCCGCGCCGGACGCGCAGATAAACGATCGGCCCGCAACACTCTTCTTCGTTTGTTCGATTATGCGCTCTCTCCCCCGCCATCGCCGGCCGCGCGAGCGCAACGGCGCATATTATATCATAATGCGCACGAGAAATCCAGCCCCGGCGATCGGCCGCGCGGGCGGCCGCGATTGATTGCGTAACCCGGTCATCCTCATGCGTGAAATGTCCGATGGAATGTGATAGGATCCGATTTCATTCCGCGATCGAGGAGGCCGAACGATTTTGAATTCGATCGACCGGTCGAGAAATATCAGGAACCTCGTCGCCGGTCCCCGGGCACAAAGAGCGTTGAAGATCGGCGCGATTGCCCTGCCGGGCGCGGCGCTGATTCTATTCGCATCGTTCCTGCTGCTGCGCGACATCATCCTGGAAAGCACGCTGGACAACAAGATCCGGAGCTATCAGCGCCGGCACCAGGAGACCGTCGTCAGCGTCGGCTCGGCACGATTCGACGGACTCGACCGGATGGTTTTCGAAAACATCCGGCTGTGGTCCCGAACCGGAACCCTCAGCGTCGACCTGCGCTCATGCAGCGTCGAGGTTTCCTTCTGGAAAATGCTCGCCGGACGGGTGCGGCCCACGGACGTCGAGATGAACGATCTCAGGATCGATCTTCGCCGGGACAGCGTGCCGGATCAAGGCTTCCCCCGCGGCCGCCAATGAAGCGAAAGCGATTCGAAAGCGAGGCCGGGCGCGCGCCTATTCCGCCCAGGTCGGCTATCTGCTCGATCTCTTCTTCGCCCGCATCCCGGACAGCCTGGAAATCAACCGTCTCACGGTCAATTCCGATATCGATCGGATCAGGCAGACCTTCCACATTCCCCGGCTGGCCATCGACGCTCGCGGCTTCGATACGACCATCGAGATCGACGATCAGGGGGAAAAATGGGCATGCCGTTTCGCGGGGGACATCGACCGGAGAAGGAAACTGGCGGCGATCAGGCTGTCGCCGCCGCGCCCCGGCGAGAGCATCGCCCTGCCGTTTATCGACCGGCAATGGGGCGTGCGGGTCAGGTTCGATTCTCTCGCCGTCCGCCTGAAGAGCGGAGGCCTCCGCGGCGGCGCGCTGCATCTCGACGGCCTCCTGTCGGTCAACGGCCTGACGCTCAACCATCCGCGCATCGCCGCGGAAGACGTTCATCTGGAAAACGCCGCGCTCGATTATGCAGTGCATATCGGCGCCGATTTCATCGAGATGGACAGGCGGACGCGGGTATCGCTCAACAGGCTCTCGTTTCATCCGTACCTCAGGCTCAAGATCAGGCCGCGAGCAACGATTGACCCTGGAGATCGAGAGAACCGAATTCAAGGCGGACGATCTCTTCGGTTCGCTGCCGGCCGGACTGTTCACCGGGCTTGCCGGCATCCGGACCAGCGGGGAGCTCGCGTACCGGCTGAGCTTCTTCGTCGATTTCACGCGCCCCGATTCGCTCCGCCTCGAATCGGATCTCGAAAAACGCGATTTCAGGATCGAGCGATTCGGCCGCGTCGATTTCAGAGCCGTCAACGAGCCTTTTCTCTATACGGTGTACGCGAAGAACCGGGCCCTGAGATCGTTCATGGTCGGATCCGAAAATCCGGATTTCCGCGGCCCTCGACCGGATCTCTCCGTTCCTCAAGAACGCCGTCCTGATTTCCGAAGACGGCGCGTTTTTCGGCACATAGCGGTTTCCTGCTCGAGCACTTCAAGAAATCCATCGCCGCCAATCTGAAGGAAAAACGGTTTGTCCGTGGAGCCAGCACCATATCGATGCAGCTGGTCAAGAACCTGTACCTCACCAGGCAGAAGACCATCGCCCGCAAGCTGGAGGAAATGATCATCACCTGGCTGATCGAAGAGAACCGGCTGATCGCCAAGGAACGCATGTATCGAAATCTATCTGAACATCATCGAATGGGGGCCGGGGATCAACGGCGCGCAGGGAGCGGCGCGTTTCTATTTCGACAAGGACGTCGCGAAAACCTGACGCTGGCCGAGGCGATTTTCATGGCGAGCATCATCCCGCGGCCCAACCGTTTCATGTATTCGTTCGACGAGGACCTGAGCCTTCGCCCGTGGCTGAAAGCCTACTACGGCGACGTGTCTCGCAAGATGCTGCGCAGGGAAATGATCGAGCCAGCAGCGATTATCGACGCGCTCGTTCCCGAAGTCCGGCTGAAAGGCCCCGCCCGCCTCCTGCTCAAGGACGTCGGAAGCGCGCCCGATTCGCTTTCGGAATGACCGCGGCCGGATTCCCGCGCATGCGAAGACTGCCGCGCTGTTTTCAGCGCGAAGATCCCTGCGCCGCGGCCGGGGCGGCTGGCGACGCGCACGCCGCGAGCTCCCGCAGCCCTGCCGCGAGCATCTCTTTCGCCTTGGCGTTTCTGACCTTCGCGTGCGACGCCCCGAGCACCACCGCGATGGCTCGTTTGTTGTTCTTCGCCGCGGTCGCCGCGATTGAATACCCCGCCGCCCTGAAATAACCCGTCTTGAGCCCGTCGCACCCTTCGACTTTTCCGAGCAGCTTGTTGTGGTTCGTCATGATGAACGGGTGTCCCGTGTGCGCCCTGAACGGCCGACGCCTCGTGGCGGTATATTTCAAGGCGCCGGGCTTCTTCAGTATCTCGCGGGACAAGGCCGCGATATCGCGCGCGGTGGAGATATCCGGCAGCTGCCCCCTGCCCGGGGGCAGGCCGTGCACCGAGCGAAAGATCGTGTCTTTCATGCCGATTTCTCGCGCGCGTTTGTTCATCAGATCGACGAACGCCGCTTTGCTGCCGGCGTAATGGATCGCCAGCGCCGCCGCCGCGTCGTTCGCCGACTCGACCATAAGCGCGTAGAGCAGATCGTTGACCGGGAAGACCTCGTTCGTCTTCAAATACACCTGCGACCCGCCGATCTTGGCGGCCTCCGCGGTCACCGTGACGGGCTCGGCCGGATTCATGCGGCCGGCCTCGACCGCCTCGAGGAGCACGAGCAGCACCATGAGCTTCGTGACGCTGGCCGGGTACAGCAGCGCGTCCGCGTTGTCTTCGAAGAGCACTCTTCCCGTGGCGGCGTCGATGGCGATGGCTCCCGCATAGGGACTCTTCGACACGATCCGCACCGCCGCGGAAGCCGGAACGGCGAGCGCCATCAGGATGACGGCGAGCATGGCGATCAGCACGATATTCTTTCTCATAGGCGCTTCCTTTGTTGCATTTCCCGTGCCCCCGAAAATCGAAAGGAGTATAGGGTCGCCTCTTTCGGGGAGTCAACAAGAAGCGGTGCCGCCGGCGCGCCCGCAAGCTGTTTGGAAACACATCGCGCTTCCCGGGCATGGAAAAACCCCCTGGGAGCGCGGCCGGGGTCCGACTCGCGTTTCCAGGGGGTCAAATCACGGCTGATATCTATCCGGCGCTCAGCTCTTGAACGCCGATATCCCCGTCAGCTGCTGTCCGAGTATCAGGGTATGCACCTCGAAGGTCCCCTCGTACGTCTGGACCGATTCCATGTTGCACATATGGCGGATCGACTGGTATTCGAGGGTGATCCCGTTCGCGCCGAGCATGCTGCGCACCTTGCGCGCCGCGACGAGAGCCGCGTTCACGTTGTGCCGCTTGATCATCGACACGTGGTAGAACTTCATCTTGTTCTCGTCGGCGAGACGACCCACGCGGTACGCCATCCACTGCGCGCTCGTGAGATCGGTCGCGATCTCGGCGAGCTTCTGCTGGGTGAGCTGGAACGCCGCGATCGGCTTGCCGAACATGATCCGTTCCTTCGTGTAATTGATCGCCTCGTCGAGCACGCTCTGCATGACGCCCACGGCTCCCCACGCGATTCCGTAGCGGGCCGACGTGAGGCACATGAGGGGGCTCTTGAGACCGTCCGTGTTGGGAAGCTCTCTGCTGGCCGGGATGCGGACGTCCTCGAGAACGAGCTCGGAGGTCACCGAAGCCCGGAGCGAGACCTTGTGCTTCTGTTCGGGCGCGGAGAATCCCTTGTCGTCCTTGTGCACGATGAATCCGCGGATCGTGCCGGCCTCATCCTTCGCCCAGACGACCGCGATGTCGGACATGGTGCCGTTCGTGATCCACATCTTGGTGCCGTTCAGAATCCAGTGATTCCCGTCCTTGCGGGCCTTCGTGAGCATAGAGCCAGGGTCCGATCCGGCGTCCGGCTCGGTGAGCCCGAAGCATCCGATGATCTTTCCCGCGGCGAGCTTCGGCAGGTATTCCATCTTCTGCTCTTCGGAGCCGAAATGCAGAATCGGGTACATGACGAGGCTTCCCTGCACCGAGGCGAAGCTCCGAACGCCCGAATCCCCGCGCTCGAGCTCCTGGCAGATCAGGCCGTACATCGTGTACGAGCACTCGGGGCCGCCGTACTTCGTCGGCACGAAGGGGCCGAGAACGCCGAGTTCCGCCATCTTCGGGATGAGATCCATGGG
Organism: uncultured bacterium; assembly: GCA_963846325.1. Classification (GTDB taxonomy): domain Bacteria; phylum Krumholzibacteriota; class Krumholzibacteriia; order Krumholzibacteriales; family Krumholzibacteriaceae; genus SSS58A. Next base: position 14,891 of record CAWJVO010000012.1, on the reverse strand, counting down.
GAAGGTCGCCGCCTCCCAGTGCTCCCCGATGATGGGTATCACTTCCTTGTCGATGAACTTGCGCACCGTGTCCCGGATGATGATCTCCTCTTCGCTGAGGACGTCATCGAAGTGCAGAAAATCGAGTGCCTGGTAAGCCATATGATCCCTTCCTTCTATCCTCTTGTGCGGGGGCCTCGAACCGACTGAAAAGCAGAAAAATTATAATATCCGGGGCGGTCGGATTCCAGCGGAATCGTTAAGAAAAAGTAGAATTTTTCCGCCATCAGCCACTCCCATGCCGACCGATTCCTTGACCCAACCTCAAAGTTAGTATACTGTTAGCAGGCACCCGCCTTTAGAGGGGCGACATTTCCATTCCGTGAGTCAATCCAAAGGAGAAGGTGTCATGAAAAACGTGCTCGCTGCTCTCTGCATAGGCCTCTTCCTCGCAGGCCCGGCCTTCGCGGCCGCCGACGGCCGTTTCATGCAATATCCGGACATACGCGGAGACAAGATCGTCTTCACGTACGAGGACGACCTCTGGTCGGTGAGCGCCGCCGGCGGCACGGCCGTCCGGCTCACGGTCCACCCCGGCAGCGAGTTCGCGGCCAAGATCTCGCCCGACGGCGGCTGGATCGCGTTCTCCGGCAGCTACGACAAAGGGCCCAACGTGTACCTCATGCCCTTCGACGGCGGGGCGCCGAAACGGCTGACCTACGGCCCGTCCGCGCAGGCCGTATCCTGGACCCCCGACGGCACGCGCGTCGTTTTCCGATCTTCTTTCGAGAACACCTTCCGCCCGATCACGAAGCTATACTCGGTCTCCCTCGACGGATCGATGCCGGAGCGGCTCCCCATCCCCCGAGGCACGCTCTGCACGTTCTCTCCCGACGGCACAAAGATGGCGTTCAACAATCGGGGGCGTGAAGAATACTACTGGAAGCGCTACAAGGGCGGCCAGTACCCGGAGATCTGGCTCTACGATTTCGATGCGCGCACTTTCGAGAAGCTGACCGATTATGTGGGGAAAAACAGCTATCCGATGTGGATCGGCGGCGGGATGTATTTCGTTTCGGATCGTGGCGAGAACGGCGTCTCCAATCTCTATCGCTACGATTTCGCCTCGAAGAAGGTCGAGCAGATCACGCGCTACGGCGACTTCGACGTGCAGATGCCGTCCACCGACGGGAAGCGCATCGCGTTTCTCCATTCGGGATACCTGTACGTGCTCGATCCGGCCGACAACACGCCTCGTCAGGTGAATGTGCGGGTCCCGACGGACGCGTGGACGGTCGCCGAACGCACGATCAATCCGAAGGACTACATCCACTCGATGTCGATCTCAAACGACGGGAAGACAGCGGTCTTCGAGGCCCGCGGCGACGTCTTCCTCGTGCCGTCCGACAAGGACCGCGAGACGCGCAACGTCACCATGAGCCCGGGCTCGCGAGAGCGTTACCCGCAGCTCTCCCCCGACGGGAAACGCGTCGCCTTCTTCTCCGACAAATCGGGCGAGTACGAGCTCTACGTGCAGCCCCTCGAGCCGGCTGGCGATTGGATCAAGCTCACCGACGGGCTCATCACGACGAAGTATCATCTCGAGTGGTCACCCGACGGTACGAAGATTCTCTTCGGCACGAAGGATTTCGCGATCTACGTCGTGGACGTCGCGACGAAGCGGCTGACCAAGGTCGATTCCTCGAACCAGCTCAAGAACGACGAGTTCTACTGGGAGATCAGCGACTATTCGTGGTCGCCCGACAGCAAGTGGATCGCATACTCGTTCGTGCAGCCGAACAGGAACAGCAAGATCTTCCTCCACAGCCTCGATTCGGGAAAATCGACGCCGGTCACCGACGAGTTCTACGACAATCTCAATCCTTCGTTCGACGCGAACGGAGATTATCTTTACTTCCTCTCCTACCGGAATTTCAGCGCGCGCATGGACGTCTTCGAGGACAACCACGTGATCCCGAATCCGGTGCAGGTCATGGCGGTGCAGCTCAGGGCGGGACAGAAACCGCCGTTCTTCAAGCCCGCCGAAGAGGCAAAGAAAAAGGAACCGAAGGAATCAAAGGCGTCGAAAGAGGCGAAAGAACCGAAGGAGACGTTCGGTATCGACCTCGACGGAATCCAGAACCGCGCTTTTGTTCTTCCTGTCGGCTCAGGCAACTATTTCTTCCTCAAGGCGGGCAAGGGATACGTCACGTGGGCGTCGAGAGACCATTTCGGCGAGAACGAGTACGAGCAGATCTTCACGCCGGGCGGAAGGCGGGTATGGGATGTCCATATCTTCAACATGGCGGACGAGAAAGAGATCGTCATCGACAAGAAGATCAACGACTGGCGGCTCTCCACGAACCGGGAGCACATGATCGTCCAGACAGGGACCGACTACTGCGCGGGCACGGTCGAGAAGGCCTTCTCGTCGAAATCCCCCGGCGAGGCTCTCGAGCTCGACCGCATGATCTACCGGGCGGCGCCGCGCGAGGAATGGGCGCAGATCTTCGACGACGCATGGCGGTGGTACCGCGATTTCTTCTACGATCCCGGCATGCACGGGAGAGACTGGAAGAAGATGGGCGAATCGTACCGCGCCTATCTCCCCCGGCTCACCTCGCGGCAGGATCTCAACTGGCTCCTCTCGCAGATGGTGGGCGAGTTGTGCGTGTCGCACACCTACATCAGCGGCGGGGACACCGGCCCGCAGAAATCTCCCGACAATCCCGTATCCACCGGGTATCTCGGCGCCGAGCTCGAGGCGACGCCGTCGGGATTCTACCGGCTGAAGACGATCTTCGGCCCGACGGAGTACGCGCGCGAGCTCGAGGGACCGCTCGTCCGGCCCGACATCGCCGTGAAGGAAGGGGACTACCTCATCGCTATCGACGGGAAAGAGATCCGCACTCCCGCCAATCCGTACGCATTCCTGCAGGTGATCCGGGGGCAGAAGGTGTCGGTGACGGTCAACGACAAGCCGGGCGCGGCGGGCGCGCGCACCTACGTCGTGGAGCCGGTCGTCTCCGAGTACGATCTGCGATATCAGCGCTGGATCGCGGATAACATCCGGAAGATCGCCGAGGCGAGCGGCGGCGAGATCGGGTACATGCACATCACGGCGATGAGCTCGGACAACACCGCGCAGTTCGACAAGTACTGGCGGGCGTTCAAGTACAAGAAGGGGCTCATCGTCGACGTGCGCGGGAACGGCGGCGGCTGGACCGAGTATTTCCTCATCGACAAGCTCGAGCGGGAGATGGTCGCGAAGAACTGCCTGAAGAACATGGTCCCGTTCACGTATCCCCCGGGCGCCTCGTCGGCGCATTTCGCCGTGCTCACGAACGAATACAACGGCTCCGACGGCGAGGCGTTCGTCGAGCATTTCAAGGCGCTGAAGCTCGGCACCGTGATCGGCGTGCCGTCGTGGGGCGGTCTCGTCGGCATCCTGAACGGCCAGACGACGATCGACAACGGCACCGTGCACCAATCGAACAACTCGTTCTACGGCGCCGGGGGCACGTGGCTGATCGAAAATCACGGCGCGGATCCAGACATTCTCGTGGAGAACGATCCGGTCTCCGCGATGGCCGGCCGCGACAAGCAGCTCGAGACGGCGATCGAGGTGCTGATGAAGCAGATCAAAGAGAAGCCGTACATATTCCCGGAGAGGCCGCCGTATCCGAAGAGATGACGATTTCGCCGTGATACCCGGCCGGAAGTCTTTCTAGTATCTATAGGAGACGCCGAACCAGAAGGTTCTGCCCTGCGCCGGGTATCCGCTCTCGGATTCGTAGCTTTCATCGGCCAGGTTGCTCACGGTCAGATACGCCTCGTATTTTGACATGAAGGGCTGAGAGAGCCTGGCGCCGAAAACGGTGTACCCCTCGTTGACGATGACCTCGTTCTCCCAATCGGCCGGGGTCGGCAGCTGGCTGAACGATTCCCCGTAGTTCGCCATGGTCAGCGAGATGCGCGAGCCGAGCCTCGGCGCCGTGTATTCGAGCCTCGCGTCCAGCTTGTACTCCGGCACGTCGGTGACGTTCTCCGTCACGCGGCCGGGGCTCACGTCCTCGGCCACGATGTAGGTGTAGCCGATTCCGAACGACAGATCCCTCACCGGATCCACATCGGCGTGGATCTCGATCCCCCGCATCTCTATCGCGGCGACGTTGTAATACAGCTCGTCGGGAGACGGGAAATCGCGGCTGATGCGATCGGCTATGTCATGATAGAAAGGGGATACTTCGAAGCTCAGCATCTTGCTCACAACCATCGATATGCCGGCCGTATAGTTCATGCTCTCTTCCGACTCGAGATCTATATTGCCGGACGATCCGAACAATTCGCTGAGAGTGGGAAAACGGGTCTTCTTGGCCACCGACGCGAAAAGCCTCGTCCTGTCGTTCAAGAGATAGGTCGCCCCTATCATCGGATTGATCTCGGTCATCGTTTCGGGGGTTTCGGCGGCCACCTGCTGCACGAGATTCCCGTCGTCGTCGGTTTCGTTGGTTTCCGCCTCCTTGACGTCGAACCAGTCGTAGCCGACACCCGCCACGACGGAGAGTTTCGAATCGAGAAGTATCAGCTCGTCCTCCAGACCCAGCGAACCCGTATACGACGCGCTCTTTTCGAAGGGCAGGTATTCGTCGTCGCGCTGCTCATGGCTGTCCAGCCGGTAGTTGACGGCGCCCCTCAGGACGTTCCAGCCGGCGAGGGTGTAATCGCCGATCGCCATGCCGCCCGCGATATAGTCCTGATAGCGGCTCGTGGCTATCGCGGAATCGAAGGTCGCGTCGGAGAAGGAAACATAGTCGTCGATATGGCTATGATAGAAGAGCTTGCCCATCAGGCCGAATGCATGGGTCAGCTTCTTCCTTCCGCTGAGGTCGGCGCCCCAGTTGTCGTATCGTTCGATCCTGTCGAACGACGAAAAGGCGGGCGGATCGGGAAATATTTTCACCAGATCGATGTTGGGCGGGTCGCCCTTTTCCGTGGCGGAATAGTGAAGGTTCAGAAAATACTCGGCGTCTGCCGAGGGCTCGATGCCGAGCTTCACATAGAAATTATCGGCCCTGAAATCGGAATTGCCGCGCAGGCCGCCGTCTTCGATGAGGGTGTCGACTCTCTCGGCCCTTCTCCCGGCGCCCGTCTGCACTACGCCGATCCGGGGCGAGAAATCGTCCGAGAGCCTCCATCCATCCCATTCCCGATGCATGAAGGAAATCCAGTAGCTCAGACTCCCCCGTTTCATCCCATGCGACAGATAGGCCGACGCGGCGCCGTCCCGTCCTGCCTCGAGCCTTCCCGAAAAGGACGCCTTATCGGCGGCTTTCTTCGTGACGATGTTTATAACGCCCGCTTCGGCGTTCGCGCCGTAGAGCACGGAGGCCGCTCCTTTGATCACGTCTATCCGCGCCACGTTCTCTATCGAGAGCTGATTCATGTCGAACTTGCCGTATTTCGTCTCGTAATAGGGCACGCCGTCGATGAGAATGAGCGCCTTGTCCTGAGAGAAGCCGTGTATCGAAATGCTGGCTTCCATCTTTCTTCCCATCGTCACCTGCACGCCGGGAATATATTGCAGGGCCTCCGCCACGGTGCGACTGTTCGTCGCGGCGATATCCTCGGCCGTTATCTCCGTATTGATCGCGACGTTCTTGACGCCCGCCCTCTCGGCCAGCACCAGGATCTCGCCCAGGGTGTACGTCTTGTAGTCTTCTTCGGCCGATAGCGCGTCGGGCAGAATCAGCGATCCGACGATCGTCATTACAAAAAGAGCTCTGAGCGATCTTGCCATGGTCCTTCTTCCCTCCATGAAAAGCCAAATTTCCGTTCTTCTTATCGTAAGTTCGACTTCGTGTCAAGAGGCCGTCGAGCAGCATAGAGCGCCACCGCCCGACGCGGTAGATTGCGCCCGGCTCCGAGAAATCCGCTACCAGCACAAGCAGCAACTCGGAGGATTACATGGAAGGAACAGGATGCTCATCTCGGGCTGAAGAAATTCGCCAGCTGGACCTTGGCGTCTTCATATCCGGCATATATCAGCTCATCCGACCGCTTTGGGGAAAAATCCATTACGGAGCGGAATCCGAGCATATTTCTCGGGGCGACAGTGACGATTCTCATCTTCGTGGGCGTCGACGCCCCGCGCAACAGGAAGTCCTTTCCAGTCGCCCCCTCGTGTTCCCGTGAAATGAGGAATCTGAATGCCCCAAAGGAGCCGATCTGCGTATGCTCGAACATTCGCTCCACCGCTTCCTTTTGATTCTTGGGCAGAGGAAGCTCCGCGCCGCCCATCGGAGATAGGAGCACCACGATAATCTCGGGCACTTGTCGCTCCAAGGCCGGCGCGATCGGCGTGTTGGCCATCACGCCTCCGTCCCAGTACGGCTTGTCCCCGATGTACTGCCAGGGAAAGAGTATCGGCAAGGCGCTCGACGCCATGATGTGATCGACGCCTATCGCATTATTGTCGAAATACTCGATCTCGGAATGGAGGACATTAACCGCGGAGATCACCAGCTCGATATCGCTCGTCCTGATCTTCTCCACATCGATGGCAGACTCGAGAAACGACCGAAGGGGCTTTGTATCCATGTACGGCGTGAATCCCCTGCGCAGAATGGAATTCACGAACCGCCTATAGAGAGAAACGCGGTAGATTGTATTGCGCTCGATCGATTCCCAAAGCGTGACGAGATCCGCCAGGGGCAGGCCGGCGGCGATCGCGGCGCCGTTGATCGCCCCCACCGAGGTGCCGCAGATCAGGTCAGGCCGCCAATTCATCTCGCACAGGCGCTTCCAGACTCCGATCTCATAAGCGCCTCTGGCGCCCCCGCCCGAAAGGATCAGCGCGCGATCAGACCGGTACAATATTCCCTCACTTCACGTTGGCGTCTTCCTGAGCCATCGGGATTTTATTGCGGTTCGACGCTTTGCACAAGCTCCTTCTCTCTGTCGATGAATTGGCCTGAACGCGCTCGTACCGCATTGAAACGGCAGCCGCGGGAGATTGGACAGTTCGAATCCATACAACATCCACCAGGCGCTTCTGCACAAATGCGGATATAATGCTATTGTAGCGCAAAGCACGGCGGCTGTCATTTGGCAGAAAAAGGAGATTCCACTATGCGGTGGCTCTATCTCCGGATGGTTCTCTTCCTGCTGCCGGCGCTTCTGGCGGCCCCTGCACCCCTCGATGCCGCTTGGATACCGAATGGAAATCCCATGTGCACCGCGTCGGGAGATCAGCGGAATCCCTCTCTGATCCCGGACGGCCAGGGCGGCGCTATTATCGTGTGGAATGACGACCGCAACGGCAACTGGGACATATAATCGTCGATATGCCCGCCTATCCCGGTCGTGGCATGGAGGCAGCAGGGTGAAGACAACGCCGGCGATCCCCATCCGTCAAAGACCTGGTACCCACGACAGAGCATCGAAATCGATGTCCGCTCTTCTCGGCAGGCTTCGTTACGAAATAGTCCAGTACAAGAAGGGACTGCCCAGCGTTGCCGCTTTCGGTCTGACCGAGCGATGCAGTCTGCACTGTAAGATGTGCCGGTTCTGGGTCGACGGAAATCACGACGCGGAGCATGAACTCAAGACAGATCAAATCTGCGACATGATCGACGAGCTGATCGACGATCTCGGAGTTCGGCGAATCCGGCTCGTGGGCGGCGAACCCTTTATTCGTGGAGACACCATCCAGATCATCAGATACGCGAAGGCCCGCGGCATCCACGTAAATGTGGTGACCGATGGTTACGAAATCAACGAGAAGCTTGCCGACAGAATCGTCGAGTCAGGAACGGACACCCTTCGCTTCTCGCTCGATGGACTTGGAGAAATCCACGATAGAGTGCGCGGGAAAACGGGTTGTTACCGCAGAACCGCCGATTCCATCCGATATATCCAAGAGGCAAAGAAGAGACGAGGCGTCTTGCATCCCGAGGTGCAGATCTTTTCTGTCATCACCAATATGAATTACGACCAGGTCCTGCCTATCTGGAACGAGAGCAAGACGGCGTTTGCACCGAGTCGCTACCTCTTTGCGGCAGTCGTTGAAGTGACGCCGGAGATGGTAGAGGAAAGTATCTGGGATGGGAGGCAGCTTCTGGACAATCACTACATCCCAATCGGCATATCGCTGCAGCTCAGCGACGAACAGCGAGCCGTTTTCGATTCTCACGTGCGGCAAATTGCCGGCACGCAGGAATCAGAAGTGCCGAGGCAATTTCTGAACTTGTTGATTCGTCTGTTCTTCAATACAACCAAGTGCCCCGAATCGCACAGCATTCATATTGACCCGGCCGGACACGTGACGTTTTGCTCCTTCTATACGAACTATAGCTACGGAAAGTACCCGGAGACGCCGGTCAAACATATCTGGTTCAGTCGAAAGCACGCTGCATTCATGCGGAAAATCAACACCGGAGGCTCTCTCTCGGCCTGCAATGAGATCTGCGGGCGGACAACGCGCTATTATGTGGGCAATCCAAGGCAGCTTGCGAGAAACCTGCTTCTGCGTATAATCCATACGCCTCTGAATTCCAGGAAGACGAAGTTGTTCCAGTTTGATACGCCCGGCGTTGAAATCAAGTCTCGCAGCGAAGTGATGGAAATGGTCGATGCCTGGAGGAACCACTTATTGAAGACAAGATGAAAACCGGCTTCCCGTATGGGACTCGAACAGCGCCGCTTCTCCGTTGATTACAGAAGCTGAGACAGGAAGGTCCTCGCGGGCACCACGACGGGCCCTCGAGGCGCCGCAAAGCAATCCGCATCCACATACGCGGCATCGACGATCACCTGAAAAGCAAACGGTGCCTTGATCCGATCCTGATAGTATTTGAGATTCGTGTCGAGCGACTCGTCGCGGTGCTTCACTTCCACCAGAAACCAGGGCACGCGATCGCGGGCCACGACGAAGTCTATCTCGCGCTTCTCCTTGTCGCGCAGATACCCGAGCTCGAACGAGCCCAGACCCATGTCATTCCACCCCTCCACTGCTTTGAGCAAGTGACACGCGACGAATGTCTCGGCCCTGTCTCCCGTACTCTCGATAGACGCCCAATCTCTGAGGAACCATTTGGGCTCTTTCCGCAGCGACCGGGTGACGTTCCTGTGCCACGGCCTGACGAGAAAGCCGAGATGCAGCTGGCGCATGATATCGATCCAGCGACGCACGGTATCTACCGACACACGGACTTCCTGCGCGAGATTGCCGTAGACGACTTGGTGAGCTGAGCGATCGATCAAGAGCCTAACCAATGTCTCGAGTTGATCCATGTGCTGGATCTGGGTCAGGTCGCGGATGTCTTCCCGAATAAGCTGTTCAAGACGGAGCGATTGCCAACGCCGGCTAAAGCGAACATCGCGTTTCAAGAACGGCTCCGGATAGCCCCCGTGCCGCCAGAGGGCGTCGAAGTCAGCCGCCTTGATCTTCTTGGGAGCCCGGACAATTCGTTTCGCGCCCGGAAGGTCCGTATGAAGCAGCTCCGCGATCGAGAATGGGTGCATTCGATAATGGAAGTAGCGGCCCATCAGACTGTCCCCGCCTCGACGATAGACATCCATTCGGCTGCTGCCCGTTACGATGATTTTCACCTGATCGGCATGAGCGTCGAAAAAACCCTTGAGAAACTGCTTCCACCGCGGATACTTGTGCAGCTCATCGAAGAGAATCGTCGGAACGCCACTCGACAGACGGTTCAAACCGAGCCATTCGACCAATCGCGCCGGCCCCGCGAGAATGCGCTCGCGGTCGTTAACATTATCCCAGTTGGCGTAGGAATCGGCATGATTTCGGCACGTGGTGGTCTTCCCGACCTGGCGGGGACCGCTGACCAGAACCATTTGCCGATACTTCGCAAGATGTTCGATCAGCAGAGTGTCATAGATGCGCTTCTTGGTCTTCATGACTGACCATTATCGATAGCATCGTAAAATAGTCAAGACTATTTTTCAATGCATCGGATATCGGTCAGCCGGGAATCTGCTCCGAATGGCGCCTGGCCTCTAGAGTCGGGGGGATTCCATGATGCGGCGACGCTGCATCCGCGAAAGAAGAATCTGGCTCCTGAGGTAGGACCAGAACCTGCAACCCTCCGGTTAACAGCCGGATGCATTGCCTTCGATAGGCGATCGCTGCGATCTTCACTCAAACGGGCAGCGTGCGCAGAAAATTCGCGGCGTCGATCACGTGAACGTCGCCGGCCATACCCGGCCGCTCGCATTCCAGGACAACTTGAATCCTGTGCGGTGCCTTCAGACGCTCGGCGAAGTAGCTCATAGCCGGGACCGGAGAGGTCTCGGATAGTTTCACTTCAATCAGCGCCCACGGTTTTCGGTTGAGAGTCAGAAGAAAATCCACCTCGCGCTTCTCCCTGTCCCGCACGTAATGAAGGGCGAGGGGAGAAAGCCCAAAGTCCTGGGTGAAGTGGCACCACTTGAGGAGGTGGCTCGCGATCAGGTTCTCGAACCGGGCCCCATCGTCCGGGATTTCAGACCAATCCCAAAGGTAGAGCTTCGGTTCCCTGCGCAGGGATCGAGCGATATTCCCCGCAAACGGCCTGATCAGGTAGAGAAAGTACAAACGCTGAAGGTGATCGGTCCACTGTCGAACGGATTCGACGGCGACCTGCAAATCCTCATGGAGCGCGTTATAGGAAAGTACGCCTCCCGCGCGAAGAACGAGGAGCTCGATCAGCTCCTCTACGTGCGAGAGCATCCGGATGCGCGTCAAATCGCGCAGGTCTTCCTTTACGATCAGCGTCCGGCGCTCCCGCAGCCAGAGGCGATGCTGTCGCTCGTTCCTTTCCAGAAACGGATCGGGGAATCCTCCCCAGCGAAGCAAGGCCGTGAGCGCCTTCCGCGCTCCTGCCGGAGCGGGCTCCGCGAGCTTCAGAAGAGAGCGCATGGTCGCTTCGGGACTGTTTTCGAGCGAAGAGCCTTCGGGGTCGATGATTTCCTTCACGGAGAGAGGGTGAAGGCGATACTGATGGTACCGGCCGAGGAGGCTATCGCCCCCTCGCTGGTAAACGTCCAAGCGACCGCTTCCGGTCACCAACAGATCCATGCGATCCTTGCGCGTGTCCCAGAGACCCTTGATGTAGGTCTTCCACCGCGGGTATTTGTGAATCTCGTCCAGGACCGCAAGGGGTCTCTCCCCCGTGCCCTTCGGCCGGAATGCATCGAGGAATCCATAGGGCGCGCCGACAAACTCGCGACGCCACTCGAGATCGTCCCAGCTCCGGTAGAGATCCTTCGATTTTCGCTTCGCAAGCATGGCCTGCGCGAGAGTCGTCTTTCCGACCTGGCGCGGCCCCACCACGAACGCGATTCTCCGATGAGGAAAATGCGCCAGATCGAGCAACGCTTCGAGGGATCTCTTCATGCGACAATTATCCATCATCATGGAAGTTTGTCAAGACAAATTTCCATGCAACCTCAAGAATATCGTGGGGATCAGCGGAAGGAGAACTGGCTCCTGAGGTAGGACTTGAACCTACAACCCTCCGGTTAACAGCCGGATGCTCTACCGATTGAGCTACTCAGGAGCACGCAATATTCAATATTTTAAAAACGCGAGCGACGCCCGAGGGCATCGCTGAGTATCAATAATAGTGGGCGAAGGCCCCGATGTCAACGCCCAAATGGCCCTGCAGCGCGCCCCGCTACTGCGCCATAACCTTATGCAAGTCTTCAAGTAAGAGCTCGGCCGGCGTCATCACGGGAATGCTCCGCGGCAGCTCCTTCCGCGCACGCGCCTCCACGACGAAGCGGCGCCTGATCATATCCATGAGCTGGATGCGACAGAGCGGACATGCCGTCGCGACGACGGCCGGCTTCACTTCGGCGACCGCGTTCATCTTCACCTTCGCGATCTCGGCCGACGCATCACCATATGAGAAGGTGAACGATCCCCCTCCCCCGCAGCACCGATCGTAATCGTTCATCCTGACGTATTGATATCCGGGCAGCCGCTTGAGTATCGCCTCGCTCTGCCAGTCCACCCCTTGCCCTCTCTTGAGATGGCACGGCTGATGATAGGTCACGATCGGAAGGGAAGCGCTCCGTTCGTTCGCGAACGTCTCGGCGGACACTCGCGGTCTTGCCGTTCCTTCGAGCATCCCGCTCAAACCGTCGACCTCTTTGCGGAGCCCGAGAAGCTCGGCGAGAAGCTCGTTGATGTCGCGGACCTTGCCCTCGACGTACTGACGGTATAAATCCTCCACCCTCGGATATTCCTGCTTCACCGCGCTGCGTCCCGGCACCCGGCGGAAGCTCTCCCGCTCCGCGTCCCATTCGATCTCGAAATAGCCGTCGTGCGTGAGATCGAAGATCCGCGAGAACTCCTTCTTCAACATCAGGCCGCCCGAGGAGCACGTCGTGACGATCCAGTCGTACGTGTGCCCCTCGAAGCGCTCGAGAACTTCGGCCGCCGCCTTGCGCGCCCCGGCGATGTCCCCCGCGTAATAGACGGGCGCCCCGCAGCACGCCTGATCCTTCGGAGCGAGCACGTCGACGCCGAGAATGTTGAGGAGCCGCGTCACGGCGCGGGCCTCCTCGGGGAAGAAATGATTCACTGCGTGGCCGACGAAGAAATACGCGCGCCTCCCCGCGGCGAGATTCTTCCGGCGCGCCGCGGCGACGAGATCGAGGAGCTCCGCCGCCTTCGCCCCGTCGACCGCGCCCGCCGCGTCAGCGGCCGAGGCGGTCCCTCGAGCCGTCTCGGCGCCGGGCATCGCGACGGCGATATCGGACGCCTTGTATATCTCCGGCCCCGAGCCGAGAAACGGCTTCTTAGCCGGAAGCGGCACGAACCTCTCTCGCGGCCACCCGAAGAGCGGATAGAGCGCCGCGAGCGGGCTCCTGCCGCCGATTCCGTGCAGCGGCGAGCGCCGCGCAAGCCCGAGGACCCGCATCGTCGCGAAGAGCGCCGCGTCGGCGCCGCCGAGCGCCCACAACGCGAGGCGCTTGAGACGGGGCAGCTTCCCTCGCCGGGCCATCTCGGCCCGCACCGCCATGACGATCTCGTCCGCGCGCATCCCCGAGGGGCAATTCTCCTCGCACGTCATGCAGTGGAGGCAGTAGTCGAATACCTTGCGGACCTCGTCGCTGTCGAGATTCTCGCCGCGGAAGAACGCCTCGGCGATCTCGACCTTTCCCCGCGCCCCGGCCCATTCCTCGCGGTCGACCGAGAGAAGCGGGCACACCGAACGGCACGAGCCGCACCGGTTGCAGAGGAGCAGATCGCCGGTGACATCCTTCGTCGTGTCCTTCGCCGCCATCGCGTCCTTTCTCTTCCGAACGAATCAGGGAAGCATGATCCCCCGTGGATCGAAAACGCCGTATATCTTGCGGCCGAGCTTCGTGGCCGCGGTCGATTCGGAAATCGCGCGGCTCCCGGCGAGCCCGGCGATCTCGGCTCTTCCGAGGCGCCTGCGGAACAGGCCGCCGCCCCGCATCTCTATCGATTCGACGACGCTTTCCGCCGCCGCCGCGAAGAGCTCCGGCGCGGCGAGCGAGTCGGCGGCGAAATAGTAATGAAACCGCGAGGGGAAAAAGCTCCGGCGCCCCCAAACATCGTGCCGGCGCGCCGAAGCGAGATCCGCGCCGAGCTCCGCGTGCAGGAGCCGCTGCCTCCTCTCCGTGCTCATTATCGCGAACATGGGAAAGTGCCCGAGCTTCCCGAGAGACGATGGATCGAACCTCTCGACGGACAAATCCGCCGGGGCGAGGGCCGAGACCTCTCCGAGCAGCGCCTCCTCCCTGCCGGGGACCGCCGACTGCAGCTCCCCGGTCAGGATCGACCGCTCATCGGCGGCATCCGCGTACGGGGAGAGATCGAGAAACGTGCTCGCGAGCTTTCTGTGGATCTCGCCCGCGAGCGTTTCGAGCGCGGCTCGGCTCCCCATGCACAGGAAATGAAGCCGCGTGCCCGGCGCGGGGAGAAGCCTCATTGTCGCTTTCGAGATCATCCCGCAGAGCCCGCCGGATCCCATGAGAATGCCGGCGACGTTGTATCCGGTGACGTCCTTCACCGAGCGGGAGCCTGTCCTGATTATCTCCCCCTTCGGCGTCACGAACTCGAGCGCGAGAACGTGCTCGCGCAGATTCCCGAAATGTCCGTCGGTGGCGAAGGTCTCCGCGCCCATGATGAGCTCGGCGATCGTCGCGTCCCGCGTGAAAACGTCCGGCTCGTGCGGAAAATAGAGCCCGGCCTTCCGCACCTCGTCGGCGAACGCGCCGAACTTCACGCCGCCCCCCGCGACCGCGAGAAGATCGCCCTTCGAGATCTCGTACATCACGTTCATCCCGGCGTGATCGACGAGCGCAAGCGTCTCCGCCGCGCGGCTCGCCGTCCCGATATCCCACACCGACGACGGGGCGCCCGGAAGCTCGACGCCTTCCGCCGGCCGGAACGGGCTCTCGACGAGGCCCGCCCGGATCTTCCGTCCGGCCGCCGCGGCCGCGCCGCACGCGCGGAAGATCTCCGCCGCCTCCGGGGCGCTCCGCGGGGAAAAGAGAAGAACGGCTTTGCGCATCACGTCACGACCCCAGATACCGCACTATCAAGGTAACGCTCGCGACGCTCGCGAGGGTGGAAACGAGAATGCCCACCGCGACGAGACGCGGCCGGCAGTTGTACTCGGTGGCGAAGACGATGGCGTTGACCGCGGTCGGCATCGACGATTCGACGACAAGGACCTGGTTCATATTGGCGCCGAAATGGAAGAGCTGGATAAGGCCGTACGAAACGACGAGGCCGCCGACGATGCGGATCGCCGACGACGCGATTCCCCCGCTGATGTCGCGCCTCAGCTCGACGAGACCGCCGGGTCCGGGATCGCACGTCCCGCCGGCGGCGCCATCGCGATCCGCCCCTATCGAAAAATCGGGCG
>CAWJVO010000011.1:0-359334 GCA_963846325.1 uncultured bacterium | reverse complement strand
TAACGGAACGGGATGGTCGGTGAGGAAGTTGGGCCTCGACATCCCCGTCGCCGGAAAGACCGGAACGACCGACGAATACACGGACGCCTGGTTCGTCGGCTATACGCCGGAGATCGCGATCGGCGTGTGGACCGGCTACGACGAGCGGAAAAAGATCGCGAACGGAATGACGGGCGCCGTCGTCGCCCTTCCCATCTGGATAGAGACGATGAAAGCGGCGTATCCGGGCAATCGCGGCCCCGCCTTCAACAGACCCCCCAACATCATCGAGGAGCTCATCTGCAAGGATTCGGGGCTCCTCAGCACTCCGGTACTGTCCGAAGATCGGACGCGAGATCTTCATCGAGGGAAACGAGCCCTCGCGCCAGTGCGACATGCACCGCGTGAGCTCGTACGACCTGCTCGACAAGGACAAGGATTTCAGGGATCTCGACAGAGAAGCCTCCCGGGACAACGTGGTGCCGCACTGAGGCGGCGCTCCGAGGCGGCGCTCCGGAAGGCCGCCGCCGTCATCGGGAGCGCTTCCATTCCTCCATGATCGCGACGCTCGCGCTCGTGCCCAGTCTCGTCGCCCCTGCCTCAACGAGCTCGAGCGCGAAGGCTGCGGTGCGGATGCCGGCGGAGGCCTTGACCCCGAACCCTGGACCGACCGCTTCGCGCATGATCTCCACGTCCCGGACGCTCGCTCCCGGAGGGCCGAAACCGGTCGAGGTCTTGACGAACCGCGCTCCGGCCTGCTTCGCGAGCCGGCACGCCGTCCTCTTCTCCTCGTCGGTGAGGATCGCCGCCTCGATGATCACCTTCACGACGGCGCGCTCGCCGCACGCCGCCACGACGCCCGCGACGTCCCGCCGCGCGAAATCGAGGTCGCCTGACTTCAACGCCCCGACGTTCATCACCATGTCGATCTCGTGCGCCCCCGCCGCCGCGGCGCGCCCCGCTTCGAAGGCCTTGACCGCGGCGTCGACCGCGCCGAGCGGGAAGCCGGCGATCGAGCACACCTTGACGGCCGTCCCCTCTACCGCCCGCGCGACGAGGGGAACGTAGTGCGTATTGACGCACGCGGAATAGAACTCGTACTCGATCGCTTCCCGCACGAGGCGCATGATGTCGGCCTCGGTCGCCTCGGGCTTGAGAAGCGTATGATCGATCAGCCTGTTGAGCTTGACGCCGTCCACCGATACTCTCCCTTCGCCGGTCGTTCCACTATCGTTCGAGCGAGTCGAGGAAACTCTCGCCCGCGGGGCTTTCGATCCCGAAAAATTCCGCGAGCGTCGCGGCGAGATCGCTGAAGGCGGCGCGCGTTCCGAGGGGATTCCCGCGCCGCGCTCCCGCGACGCCGGCCAGCATGGGCACGTATTCGCGCGTATGATCCGAACCCGGCATCGTCGGATCGCACCCGTGGTCGCTCGTGACCGCGAACAGGGTGCCGGGCGCGAGGCTCGCCAGGAATCTCCCGAGCCATGCATCGAATCGCTCGAGACCGCGCGCGTAGCCGGGCGCGTCGCGGCGATGCCCCCATTCCGTATCGAACTCGACGAGATTGACGAACAGGAACGAAAAGGGCGCGCCGCCCCGCAGAACGCGGTCCGCGGCCCGCATCGCCGAATCGTTCCCGGCCGCCTTGACGATCTTCGTGATGCCGCGCCGCGCGAATAGATCGTGGATCTTCCCCACGGTCACGACCTCCCTGCCGCTCTCCGCGAGGAGATCGAGCAGGGTCCGGCGCGGCGGCGGCAGGGAGAAATCCCGGCGTTTCTTCGTTCTCGCGAACCGTCCCGGCGAGCCGGCGAACGGCCGCGCGATGACGCGGGCGACGTGGTGGGGCGGCTCGAGAAGCTTCCGCGCCGCCCAGCAGATCCGGTACAGCTCGCGCACGGGGACGATATCCTCATGCGCCGCAATCTGGAAAACGCTGTCGGCGGACGTATAGACGATGAGGCGTCCCGTGCGGATATGCTCCTCGCCGAGCTCCTCGATGATGGCGGTGCCCGAAGCCGGCTTGTTCCCAAGAACGGCCCGGCCGATCGTTTTCTCGAAGGGCCCGATGATCTCGCGGGGGAACCCGTTCGGATACGTCGGAAAGGGCTCGGCGACCGGGCAGCCCATGAGCTCCCAGTGCCCCGTCGTGGAATCCTTGCCCGGGGAGCGCTCGCTCATCCGTCCCCACGAGGCTGCGGGGCTCCGGACGGGATCGACCCCTTCGATCGGGATGATGTTGCCGAGCCCGAGCTTCCCGAGGGTTTCGAGCCTCATGCCTCCGACCGCGCGCGCCGTGGAGCCGAGAGAGTCCGCTCCCTCGTCGCCGTAGCGCGCCGCGTCGGGAAGCGCTCCGACCCCGACGCCATCGATCACTATGGTCACGGCTTGCCGCTTCATATTATTTCGCATTGAAAGCCGGACGGCGCTTCGCGGCGAGCGCGCGTGCACGGGCGCGGGCCCGTCACGGCGCCTCGCGAACGCCGAGGAGCGTCTTCAGGCTCTCGATCCGCCCGCTGCGGACATAGACGCGCGGGACCCGCTTGCTGATGCGGCAGAGAACCTCGTAGTTGAGCGTTTCGTCCCAGCGCGCGACGTCGTCGGCGGTGATCGCGTCGCTCCCCTGGCGGCCGAATATCACGATCTCTTCTCCGACCGCGGCGTCGGCGAATCCGGAGATATCGAGCATCGTCATATCCATCGTGACGCGGCCGATGACGCTCACGCGCTTCCCGCGGAACAGGACCTGCCCCCTGTTCGACAGGCGGTGGCTGAGCCCGTGGCCGTATCCGACCGGCACGACCCCCACCTTCACGGGGCCGGGAGCGATGTACGTCCTTCCGTAGCTGATGCTCGAGCCCCCGGGCATATCCCGCACGAGCACGAGCCGCGCCTTGAAGCTCATGACCGGGACGACGTCGACCGAATCCTTGAGACCGATCGACGGAGCGTGCCCGTACACGAGGAGCCCGGGGCGGACGAGGTTGAAATGGGACGCGGGAAAATTGAGGATCGCGGCGCTGTTCGCGCTGTGCGCGTACCGGAAGACGATTCCCGACGCGCGGAGCCTGTCGACGATGCCGGTGAAAGCCCCGATCTGATCCGCCGTGAAATCCGCGTCGCTGTCGGACGCGGGAAAATGCGTGAAGATACCCTCGAGCTCGACGCCGGGGAGCGACTTCATCCGGGAGATCGTCTCGAAGGCGCTCGCCTGCGCGATTCCGGCCCGTCCCATGCCCGTATCGATCTCGACGTGGAGCGTGCACACGGTCGCGAGACGGCATGCGATCCGTGAAGCCTCTTCGACGAATTCGAACGAGGAAGCGGTGGCGGCGAGACGGTTCTCGAGAACGCCTTCGATCTCCTGGGGGAGAACGGGGCTCAGGATGAGTATCGGAAGCCGGATACCGGCCTTGCGGAGCTCCCGCCCCTCGTCGAGAGTCGCGACGCCGAGAATGTCGACGCCGCATTCCTCGGCGAGCCGGGAGATGCGCACCGCGCCGTGTCCGTACGCGTCCGCCTTCACGACGAAGAGCAGGCCGACGCCCGGGGGAACGACGCTTTTCGCGAGCTCGAGATTATGCTTCGCCGCGTCGAGATCGATCTCCACCCACGCCGGAAACCGGTTCATGTCACGCACCCTTCGTACGCTCTTCCGCGCGCGCGTCGTCTCCCCGGTAGATGAACCGGTCGAGGAGCTTCACGTATTCGGTCCATTTGCCGGGGCGCGCCGGTTCCTTGTCGAGAACCTGCAGGGCGCCACGTGCTTGCGCGTCGAGGTTGTCGATATAATGGAGGAGAAGCGCCTCGACCGTCATCGGGACGATCGGGGATCCGTGCTCGAGAGAGCCGTGATGGCTCAGGACCATATGTTTCAGCTTGAGGGAGAGCTCCGCCGGAAATCCCTCGATCTCGCGCATCCGCGCTTCGAGAAACTCGACGCCGAGCACGATGTGCCCGATGAGCCGCCCGCTGTCGGAATAGTCGATCCGGTTCGTGACCTCGAGCTCCTGGACCTTGCCGAGATCGTGCACGAGGACGCCGCACAGCAGAAGATCGCGGTCGATCTCGGGATACACTTCCGCGGCCCGCATCGCGATCGAGGCCATGTCGCGCACGTGGTGCGCAAGGCCGCCGATATACGAATGGTGCCACACGCGCGCCGCGGGCGCCTTGAGAAACCTCCCCCTGAACTCCTCGTCGGCGAATATGCGATCGAGGAGCGCGCGCAAATGCGCGTTTTCGATCGAAGCGACGGCGCCCATGACGTCGCGGAGCAGCTCGCCCGTTCCTTCGGCGGCGACCGGCACGAATTGCGCCGCGTCGTACTCATGCTCGCCGAGCTTCACGATGCTCCCGACGTGCATTTCGAACGCCCCCTGGTACTGCTTCAGCTCCCCCTTGATCCGCACGACGTCGTTGATCTGGATGTCCCGGTCGATCTCCTCCGTGGGCTGCCAGAGCACGCCCTTCAGGGGCCCTTCCTTGTCCGAGAATTGAAAGAGGAGAAATCTGCCGTTGACGGAATCCCTCCAGTCCTTCCTCGCGACCACCATGACCCGTTCCACCCGTTCCGCCGCCTTCGCCATATCGTTCATCCGCCTTTCGCGCGAGCATCGCGTTCGCGCTGTTTCGAATACGCTAAATCAACGCTCGGAGCGAGGTCAAGCTGAATCGGTCCGGCCGATCGGCCCGTCTTTCGCGCGGCCGCGGCGGCCGCCCGAACCGTATCCGTACCGGGAAACCGGCGCCCCGCCCCAAAAAAAATGTGCGGCACCGGGTGCCGCACATTCGCTTTCGCCGTGACGATGATCCGACGCTTACATCTGGATCATAATGGCGTTTCCGCCGTACAGGATGTAGCCGATCTTCACGTCCCCCCCGATGTTCATCTTCTCGCGCATCGTCCGCGCCGCCCCGCCCCGTTCCAGCGAACCGTACGAGACGCCGCCGTTGAACGGCTTGTTCTCTTTCATGAGCGCCTTCATGACGGCGAGCATGGCGTCGTTCGGCTCGTCGATCGTGAACCCGACGCTCTTGAGCTTCAGCACGAGCTTCGACTCGCCTCCGACCTGCTCGGCGACGATCTTCGCGCTGTCGACCTTGAACTTTTTGTCCGCGATCTCCTTGAGCGTGAGGGCGCTCGAGGTTATCTTGTTGAGCTCGACGACGACGTATTCCTCGGGAGCGGTGAACTGCGCTTCGGGACGCAGGAGCGGCAGCTTCACGCCGGAGGGCTCGCCGACCATGATCGTATCGGAGCCGGCCATGACGTAATCGACGACGAAATGAATATAGGGATTGAAATACTTGCGGGCCGCTATCGTGAACTGCTTTCCCTCGACGCCCTGCAATTTGGCCTCGAGGCCGTCTCCGATGAAGAACTCGATCCGGTTTCCCTCGCGAACCAGCGC
Source organism: uncultured bacterium (assembly GCA_963846325.1). Classification (GTDB taxonomy): domain Bacteria; phylum Krumholzibacteriota; class Krumholzibacteriia; order Krumholzibacteriales; family Krumholzibacteriaceae; genus SSS58A. Next base: position 353,941 of record CAWJVO010000011.1, on the reverse strand, counting down.
GACGTTATTCGCGGCGCCGATGACAGTGGGGGAATCGAAGCTGTACTTGAAGCCGATGCTCACCACGTCGCCGGAAGCTGCGTTCTTCAAACTCGTGAGAACGTATGTTTCCTCGGCGTTGCCGCCGCAGCCCGCGAAAACGCCGGTGATGAGGATCGCGATCGCGAGGGATTTATAAAGCTTCGACATACTTGCGCTCCTTTGCAGGAAGAGGAAAAACCGTGCACGCTCCAGCGGGAAACCTCGCCTTGAAATCGGGACGTACCGGAGAAAATTAATACGCTCTCAGCCGCTTGTCAATGACAAATTAATTGCAAGGATAACAGCGAGTTAAGGACCCGCCTCCGCCGAAACGGGGCGCGCCTTTCACTTTTTCTTGTGCATCTCCTTGTCCGTGAGCGGAACACCGTACTGCGTGAAAAGATCCTTGACCTCCTGATTGAGCGGGATGGAGTCGTCGAGCGGCAGGAGCTTCATCTGTCCCTCCTCGATGACGCCGGCGGCCGACAGGGACAGATCGATCCGCCCCATGTACTGGCCGGATCCGCCCGTCGCGAGCATGATCGACTCTCCCTGCTTCTCGAGCTGCTTGATGACCGGCTTTCCGTGGCCGACGACCACAAGATCGAAGTCGCCGACCTGCCGCGCGAGCTCGAGAGAACGCTCCATTCCCATATGGCTGAGGACGATCAGGAAATCGGCCTTCGTCCTGATCTCGGGAACGAGGCTCCTGACCGTTTCGATCGCGGGCAGCACCCTGAACTTCGAAGCGTCGATGTAGGCGGGAAAGCGGATCGCGTCGTCGAGAACGCCGGTGATCGCGACGCGCAGCCCGCCCTTGAGCGTCTTGATCGTGTAGGGCTCGCCGAATATCCTCTCCCCCGTCTCCGGATCGACGATGTTCGCCGCGACGATCGCGAACTTCGCGCGGCTCGCCACCTGAAGCAGGAACGGCAGCCCGAACACGAACTCCGTCTCTCCGGGCGTGAACGCGTCGAGGCCGACGACGTTCATGGCGTCGAACGCGAGCTCGGCCTCTTTCTGCGTGAACGAGAGCTCCGGCCCGAACGCGTCTCCCGCGTCGACGACGACGAGATTGTCGACCGATTCCCTCACCCGCCCCGTGAAGGTCGCCCAGCGCCCGAGCCCCCCCATGTCCTCAATGACGCACCCGCAGGAGCGCACCTTGCCGAGCAGGTCGCTCGAGAAAACGACCGTGAGATCGTCCGCCCGCGCCGCCGGCTTCTTCTCCGCATTCTCCTTGCCGCACCCGTATCCGAGCGCGAGGCACAGGACCGCCGCGCCGACGGCCGCGAATTTCCGCCGCCGTATCGTGTTTCGCATCGTTGTCCGCCTTTCCGAAATCCGGAATCAGCGTGGGTCTCGACCGCACGCCCGTAAAGGTCTCGAATGCCGCCACTGTAGCGCGTCACTCGCACGCCGCACAAGCGCAAATCGCTTGCGCGATCCCCTCGCGCGGTCGTATGCTCCGCCGGGTGCGGGCACGAGAGCGCGGGAGCATGACGATGAGTGGAAAATCGATTTCGCCGATACGGAGCGGCCGGATGATCGCCGCGGTCGTCGTCCTCCTCGCCCTGTTCATTTCGGCCGATTGGTATTATTACGTCAAGACCCGGCATAGTCTCGACGAAGAGTTCGGGCAGCGGCTCGCGGTGCTGGCGGAGCTCGTGGCGGCGAGTCTCTCGGAGGATTCTCTGCGGGCCGGTTTCGATCCCTGGGCGGAGTCCGCGCCGGCGGATACCGCGTTCATCTCGAAGTTCGAACCGCTCCGCCGCTCTCATGCTATCTCCGATATCCTCGTCGTGCGCGAGGACGGAAACGTGCTGGCGAGCCTCAGGCCCGGACTCTATCCGGCGGGCGAAGCGTATCCGCACTGGAGCATGGATTTCCCGGCGATCATGAGCGCCCTCGGCGGAGTCCCCGCCGCGACGAGACTTTTCGAGGCCTCCCGGGGGATCTACCTCAAAGCGGGCTACGCGCCGCTTTCGTCCGGCTCCGGAACGGCTCGGGCGGTCGTCGCCGTCGAAGCGAGCCCCGCGTTCCTCGAGGGTCTCGTCAGGTTGAGATTCATTCTCGTCGTCGCGACGGGCCTGTCGGTTCTCGGTATCGCGCTCTTCACCCTGTTCGCGTTTCAGGCGACCGGATCGCTCCTCAGGGCGAGGGAATCCCTCATGCGCGCCGAGACGCTCGCGACCATGGGAAGAATGGCGGCGGGGATGGCTCACGAGATACGAAACCCGCTTTTCATCATCCGGGGCGCGGCGGAGAAGCTCCGCGACGCCTGTCCCGAGCGCTCGGCCGAGATAAAGAGCTACGTCATCGACGAGGTCGACCGCCTGAACGGCACCCTCACCGATTACCTCCTCTTCGCCAGGAACGAGCCGGGAAGATCCGTTTCCTTCGATCTGGCGGCGGCGCTCGGAAGAAGCGTGAGAAACGTCCGGGAGTCGCTCGAAGGCTCGGATATCGATCTCGCCGCGGATTTCGCGATCGACCGGGCGCCGTTCGTCGGCGACGAGAAGAGGCTCCAGCAGGCGTTTCTCAATATCATTCTCAACGCCCGGCAGGCGATCGCGGGAAGCGGCCGCGTGAGCGTCTCGCTCGTCTCGAGCGGCCGCGGCTACGTGATCCGCGTCGCGGACACGGGAACCGGCGTGCCGGAGCAGGACCTTCCGCGGATCTTCGAGCCGTTTTTCACGACCAAAACGTACGGGAGCGGGCTCGGACTCGCGATAACGAAGAAAACGATCGAGGATCACGGCGGTCGGATCGCCGTCACGAGCGCCGTCGGCGAGGGCACGGAGGTCGCGATCACGCTCCCCGCGCCCCGCGACGGCCGGACGGAAGCGACCGGACACGATCGAGACGGAGACGATTCAACGTAAACTCGCGGGAGATGTGTATGAGCAGAATCCTTGTCGTCGACGACGAAACGAAAATAACGGAGCTCCTCGCCGAACGGATCGCCCGGGAAGGCATGGAGGTTTCGACGAGCGCGAGCGCCGAGGAGGCGCTCCCTCATATCGAAAAAGGGGAGGTCGACATCGTTCTCTGCGATCTCAGGCTCGGCGGAATGGACGGGCTCGAGCTCCTGAAGAGGACGAAGAGCGTCGCCCCGGCGACCGATTTCGTCGTGATGACCGCGTACGCGAGCGCCGGCACGGCGATCGAGGCCATGCGGCAGGGCGCGTACGAATACCTCATCAAGCCTTTTCAGATGGACGAGGTCGTGCTCCTCCTCAGGCGCATCCAGGAGAGGCGCGATCTCGTTTCGGAGAACGCGGCCCTCCGCGAAAAGATCGCCGGAACCGTCCGCGCGGAAAGGATCGTCGGCGGTTCCGCCGCCGTGCTCGCGATCAGGGAGCTCATTGAAAAGGTCGCGCCGACCGACGCGCCCGTTCTCGTGCAGGGAGAGAGCGGCACCGGAAAGGAGCTCGTCGCCGCGGAGATCCACTCCATGAGCGCGCGGGCCCGCGAGCCGTTCGTCGTGCTCAACTGCGCCGCGATCCCCGAGACGCTCCTCGAATCGGAGATGTTCGGATACGAACGCGGCGCTTTCACGGGCGCCGCGCAGAGAAGGCCCGGCCAGTTCAGGCTCGCGGACGGCGGCACGCTCTTCATGGACGAGATCGGCGAGATGCCGCCGGCCATCCAGCCGAAACTGCTGCGGGCGATCGAGCTCGGAGAATTCACGCCCCTCGGCGCGTCGAAGAGCGTGAAGGTGAACGTGCGAATCGTCGCCGCGACGAACCGCGACCTCGACGAGCGGGTGCGCGCGGGGCTTTTCCGCGAGGACCTTTTTTACCGGCTCAACATTTTCCCGATCCGCATCCCGCCGCTGCGCGACCGCAAGGACGACATCGTTCCGCTCGCCGCGCATTTCCTGAAAACCTGGCGAACGGTCCCGCCGGGCGCTTCTCCCGGTGCGGTCTTGAGCGAAGCGGTCGCGTCGAAGCTCAAGGGATACTCGTGGCCCGGCAACGTGCGCGAGCTCAGGAATGTGCTCGAGCGCGCCGTCATCCTCGCGGGCTCGGGGCCGATCGCCCCCGAGCATATCATGGTCATGAGCCTCGATCCGGGGACGGGCTCCCCTGCCGATCGGGTGCGATCCCTCCTCGGAGAGCGATCGCTCCCCGAGATCGAGCGAATGCTGATCGAGCTCGCGCTCGTGGAGTCGAAAGGAAACAAGAGCAAGGCGGCCGCGCTCCTCGGGATAACGAGGCGGACGCTCTACGGAAGACTGGAGCGTTTCGGGCTTCAGGATGACGCGGGAGAGGATCCGAAGGATTGAACCGCTGCGCCCCTGAGGCCGAAGGAAGTGTACCGTTCGGTGCATCACCCCGAGGGAAGAAACGATGCGATGCTTCCTATTTCTTTATATTTAAAAGAGTTATCGCATATCACCAATCTGGCATATGAGTTGCGACATCGCCATATCGGAATTCGGGAAAGGAGCATAAGAAAATGAATATTCATACCGGAAAAGCAGCGATGGCTCTCCTCCTCCTGGCGCCCGCGATCCTGCTCGCGATGTACGCGAGCGCCGCGGAAGCGCAAGGAGTCGACGACGCGACGCGGGCGCGCGAAGCGATCGAGAGAACCGACGAGATCATCGGCAGCGCAAAGAGCGCGATCGAGGAGAGCAGAAGCCAGAAGGCGCGTCTCTCTCTCGACATGGCCGTCGGGCTCCAGACAAAGGCGAAGAGCAGCTACGACAGCCGCGGATACCGCATCGCCATGAAGCTCACCGCCGAAGCGCGCGAGGAGGCGTGGCACGCCCTCGCGCTCGCCCGGGCCGACCGGCAATTCGAGCAGAACAACAACAGGGTGGCCGAAGAAACACGCGATCGTCTCGCGAGACTCCGCGACCGTATGGTCGAAAGCGGCGTTCGGGACGAACAGGCGATGAAGCTCATGGAGCAGGCCCGGAATCTCCTCGAGAAATCGCGCCTCAACGCTCAGCAGCTCCGCTTCCAGCTCGCTTTCAAGCTCGCCGGAAACGCCCGCGATCTGGCGCTGCGAGCCGAAGAACGGGTCAGAAACACGCGCGTTCTCAAGACGGCGGCCGAGCGCAAGCTCGCGCTCCTCGAGAGGCTCGTCGAGCGCGCCCGCCAGAGCGCCGGCGCGCCCGGCCAGGAGAGCGCGCGCGACCAGATCGCGATCGCGGAGCGACAGCTGGAAAAGGCCCGGGAGCTCCTTGCCGCCGGCAGGTATCGCGAGGCCAAGCAAGCGATCGAACGATGCGAACGGACTCTCCGGAATTCGGTTCGCCTCATGCCGCCGGTAGCGGCGGGAGATCCGCAGAGCCGGATCGAGGAAGCGCACCGTCTCCTCGACCGCGCCGGAGAGATCGCATCCGAAAACGGACGGACGGCCGATCCGAGAACGCTCGAGGTCATCGATCAGGCCCGTTCGATGATCCGCCGCGCGGAGGATGCGCTCGCCGCCGGTCGCACGGCCGAGGGGATGGATCTGCTCGTTCGGGCACGCGAGACGCTCCGCGGCGCGATTCGCGCCGAAGCGGGCGAGACGACCCGCGAAACCATCATGCTGCGCATCGAACGAATCGAGTCGCTTCGTGAAGAGACGAAGAATCTCGCCGGGAAATGCCCCGAACCGGGCGTCGGAAATCTCATGGAACGCGCGCAGGAGCATCTGAGCCTCGCGCGAGGACACGCGGAGAGCGGAAGGCTCGAGCAGGCCGCGGCCGAAATCGCAATCGCACGCACCATGTACCAGAGGATCGGCGAGCTATGCGCGCGGTGACGGCCTGGTGCGCGGCCGGAGCCTGCGCGTTCATCCTCGCGGCGTGCGCCGGCGGAAAGCCCGCTTCATCGCCGGCGGCCGGCGAGGAGACGGTTTCCTCCCTTTCCGATTCGCTCGAAACCGCCGCGCGAGAAGATCTTTTCGTCGAGGAGCACGCGCGACTCATACGGGAAATCCGGATTCGGAGGGACGCGGGAACACCCGACGTTCTCATGCTCGAAGCACTCGCCCTCGTGTCGGCGAGCGAGGAAATGTATCTCCAGGGCCGGCTCGACATCGCCGTGAAGCTTCTCGACGAGGCGGCGCTGAGCCTTACGCCGAAACACTGATGCCGATGCGCGAATCGTTCGAAGCGCCCGCTCGCCGGAGGCACACCGCTTCTTTCGTGTCCCTGGCCGTCCTGTTTCTCCTCCTCCCCGTTTCCCTCGAGGCGGAGATCAGGAACCAGGCGGCCCTCGGATACGATTCCTTTATCGATCGCTTCACCATCGTCGAAGCCGACACCTTCGAATCGGTCCAGGATCTGTATCTCGGTCTCGGCAACGCGTTCTATTACCGCGACGGCGCTTCGAAAGCAGGCTTCAGCAATTACTTCAGATTCGGCAACCAGACCATCGACGAGAATCTCGAGCTGGAGGGCTCGTTCGCGCCGGCGAAATCGACCGTCCTCGACCTCCGAAGCGCCCTTCACTGGAAGCATTTCAGGGAGGGAAGCGACTACGAGTTCGGAAACGATTACGCGCAGGCGAACGCGCTGTTCCGCATCAGGACGAACACCGGCGGACGCTCCCGCCTGAGCCTCAAGAGCAGATTCGAGATCGTCGACTACCAGGAAAAAACCGATTTCGATTACGACTATCGCTATGTCGACGGGGGCGCCGAATGGGAGGCCGGCGAGGGCATCGACAGGGCGCTGCATGTATCGCTGCTCGCGGGGAGACGCGAGGTTCCCGATACGACCGCTCTGAGCTACGACCGCCTTCTCGCCGAGATCGAAACCCGGATCTCGGCCGCCGCGTTCTCCCTCCTGCTCACCTCCTCCGCCGATCGCAAGGATTACCGCGAAGAGGTCAGGAGCCCCTACTGGAGCGTCGCGTCTCAGCTCGAGGCGAGCCGCGGGCAGGCGTCCGGAACGGTGTTCTCGCTGCTGGGGGAATCGGAGCTTCTGCATTTCGACAGGTCCGATTCGACCTATTTCGACACGCATTTTCTGCGGGCCGGCATCCGGGCGCGACTGCCGGTCCGGACGCTGTCGTCCGTGCATATCGAGCCGCGCTATGCCGCCATGCTCTGCGGGACCTTCCCCGAGGAGCGTTACCGGGAGATCTCATGCGTTCTCGCGGCGGAGATCATGCGGAGCGACGGGTTCTGGCTGAGCCTGTCGTACGAACCCGGATTCCGCGATTACGCGCTCGACGGAAACGACCTCTATTCGGATTTCCGCCTGAATCGCCTTTCGGCCATGGGAAGCGTCCCGCTGCCGGCCGAAACGTCCCTCAACGTGCTCGTCACCCATGAGCCCGAACGGCATTCCCGCCGCGAGGACGATTTCTCCGTAACGCTCGTATCGATCGATCTGACAAAGAGATTCTGACGCCATCGGGCGGCGGGAAAAATACTCTTGACTTATGGCTCATAGACTGTTAATTAGCATGGTGTTCCTCAGCAAAGGAGTGTAAAAAATGCCAAGAACTCCGTTTGTCGACGCTGATCTCTGCACCGGCTGCGAACTTTGCGTGGAAACCGTGGCGGAAGTTTTTCAGATGGAAGGGGACGTGGCGACGGTCATCAATCCCGACGGCGCGGGCGAAGACGAAATCCAGGAAGCTATCGATAATTGCCCGGTCGAAGCCATCACCTGGCAGGACGAATAACAAGCTGATCGGCAGCACTTGCACGAAGGAGCCGCGTCCCGAAAGGCGCGGCTCCTTTTGCTTTTAGCCCCGTTCTCCGGAATCGGCGGGAGACGCTTCGCGCGTCCGCCTTCTACCCCGAGCAGGCTTCGAGCAGGACCTCGGCGACGTCGAGCGCATGAACGTCTTCCCGGCCGAGGGTCTTGAGAGCGTCCTCGAACATCGTGAGGCAGAACGGGCACGCCGTGAAAACGTGATCGACGCCGAGCCCGAGCAGCTCTCTCGCGCGGTCCTCGTTGATCCGGGAGCCGAGTGTCTCCTCCATCCACATCCTCCCGCCGCCCGCGCCGCAGCAGAAGCTCGATCGGCCCCGCCGATCGAATTCCGCGACTCGCTTCGCCGCCCGGGAGAGGAGCGCCCGGGGCTCCCGCATGACGCCGTTGTAACGGCCGAGGTAGCACGAGTCGTGGTAAGCGCCGCGGAGCGTCTCGATTCGCCTCGCTTTCAGCTTTCCCGCCGAGAGAAGCCCGAGCAGGAACTCGGAGTGGTGCACGACGGGCACGCTGAGCCCGAACTGCGGATACTCGACGAGAAAGGTGTTGAGTCCGTGCGGGCACGCCGTGACGATCGTGTTGAACTTGTATTTCTTGAGCGTCTCGATATTCGCCTGGATCAGGGTCTGCGCGAGATACTCGTTTCCCATCCTGCGCGCCGTCTCGCCGCAGCACATCTCCTCCGTTCCGAGGATGGCGAAATCGACCCCGGCCATCTGCATGAGCCGCGCGACGGAGCGGGACACCTTCTGCGAGCGCTGATCGAACGATCCGGAGCAGCCGACCCAGAACAGGACGTCGAAGTTCCTCTTCTCGGAAGCGAGCGGCACGCCGAGCCCCTCGGCCCAATCGGCGCGAGACGAGTATCCGATCGCCCACGGATTGTAGTTGACCTCCATGTTCTTGAACACGGGCTGGGCTTCCGCGGGAAAACGGCTCTCGGTGAGCACGAGGAAGCGGCGAAGATCGACGATCTTCTGCACGTGCTCGATGAAGGTCGGGCATTCCTGCATGCACGCGCCGCAGGTCGTGCATGCCCAGATCTCGTCCTCGGAGACGTTCTCCGGAATGACCGGCGACGGGTTCAGAACGCCGGCGCCTTTCGCGAGGAGACTGCCCTTGTCCCGCATGAGCTGCGCCCTCAGCCGGTGAATCACGCGGAAGGGGCTCAGGGGTTTCTTCGTCGCGTGCGCGGGGCACGCGACCTGGCACCTCCCGCACTCCGTGCAGGCGCAGAGGTCCATGAGCTGCTTCCAGGTGAAATCGCGCAGCTCGGATACGCCGAACTTCTCCGCCGATTCGTCCTCGAAATTCATGCGGCTCAGACCGCCCGGGCGGCCGGTATTCCGGAAGAACACGTTCGGGATCGCTCCGAGAATGTGAATATGCTTCGAAAACGGTATGAAGAGCAGGAAGAAGAATATGACGAGATTGTGCCCCCATGAAAAGACGTCGTTGGCGAGGGGAACGTTCATATGCAGGCCGCGCATCATGTCCGCGACGGAGAACGACACGGGAGCGTTGGTCTTCGTGAGCCTCGCCGAACCTTCGAGTATCTCGGTTCCCTTCAGCCCGTACATGAACAGGATGAGGACGAAGATGAGCGCGAGAATGAGGGCCGCCTGCCGGGGCGCCGCGGGATCGTCGATCTTGAGGCGTTCCGGTTTCTGGACGAATCGCCGCGCGGCCGCGACGGCGAGCGCGCCGATGACGAGGATCCCGAACACATCCTGAAGAAAGATGAACGCCGATCCCGCCCTCCGCCCGACGATCCGCTCGAGCCCGAAACCGGGAATCACCTGACCGAGCATATGATCGAGGGTGCCGATCGTGATGAAGATGAATCCCCAGAAAATGACGAAATGCCCCACGCCGGCCGGTTTCGCCAGGACCCGCGCCTGCGCGCAGACGTAGACGAGGACCGCCTTGATCCGTTCCCCCCATCGGTCGAACCGGTCTTCGGGCTTCGCCGCCCGGAGGATGCGGTAGAGAAGCCGGACGATGAGGCCGAAAACCGCGAGCACCGCGGCGAAAAGGACGAGGAAGACGATTCCCTGGATTGTCATAGGACCTTCTTCAGCTCCTCCGTCAGCATCGGCACGACCTCGAAGAGATCGCCCACGATTCCATAGGTGGCCCGTTCGAAAATCGGCGCGTTCGGGTCCTTGTTGATCGCGACGATGACCTTCGAGGTGCGCATCCCCGCGAGGTGCTGGATCGCCCCGGAGATTCCGCATGCGACGTAGAGCTTCGGGTTCACAATTTTGCCCGTCTGCCCGACCTGTATCGCCACGGGCGCGAATCCCGCGTCGACGGCGGCGCGGGACGCGCCGACCGCCGCGCCGAGCAGATCGGCGAGATCCTCGAGAATCTTGAAATTCGCCTTATCCTTCATGGCGCGGCCGCCGGTCACGATGACGTCCGCCTCGGTGAGATCGGGTCGTCCCCCTTCAAGAGGAAATATCTCGGTGACCATGGCGCGGATCGCGTCCCGCATGACGTTCGACGCGTGCGTTTCGATCGGAGTGCCGCCGCCCGAGGGCTCGGCGGGAGCGACGTTGTTGGGCCGGATCGAGATGTAGTTCGGCCTGTCTCCCGACCGGGCGATCTCGATAGAGGCCCTGCCCGAATACACCGGTCTGCGCGCCACGCACCGGGCTCCCTCCATGCGCACGTCGACGCAGTCGCTGAACATGACGCCGTCAGCCCTCGCGGCGACGCGCGGGCCGAGATCCCTTCCCATCGCTGTCGCGCCCAGGAAGATATACGAGTACGCCCCCCGCTTCGCGATATCGGACAGAACCGCGGCGTACCCCTCGGTCGAATAGCGCGCGAGAGCCTCTCCCTCGGCGACGACGATCTTTCGCAGCCCGTATTCCGTCAGTCCCTCGGCCGCCGCGCGCGCTCCCGCCCCGATGAGCGCCGCGTCGATCGCTCCACCCGTCTCCGCCGACACGCGCCGCGCCGCGCCGATGAGCTCCTTCGTTATTTTCTTGATCCCGCCTCCGCGGACCTCTCCGAATACCAGGATATCGTTCGCCATCTTGAGAATCCTCCCTGTCGGCCAGTGCTTAAACGACCTTCGCTTCTTCGCGGAGCAGCCGCACGAGCTCCTTCACCGCGTCCCTCGTCTCTTCGGCTTTCACCATCGTGCACCCCGAGCTTTTCGGCGGAGGCAGCCAGCGCAGGATCGTGCTCCGCGCTTCACCGGGGACTTCGCCGAACCCGAGATCGGCCAGCGTCTTTTTCCGGATTTCTTTCTTCTTCGCTTTCATGATGCCGGGCAGCGATGCGTACCGCGGATCGTTGAGCCCCTTTTCGCACGAGATGATGACGGGGAGGCTCGTTTCGACCTTTTCGTCCCCTCCCTCGACCCGCCGCCGCACGGTCGCGCGTTTCGCGTCCGCGGAGATCTCGAACGCGGTCGCCACGTTCACCTGCGGAATATCGAGCATTTCGGCGAGGATCGACTGGACCTGGCCCATGTCGTCGTCGATCGCCTGTTTGCCGCAGAATATGATATCGAACCCTTCCGCCTTGATCGCCTTCGCCAGAACGGTCGCGATCACGAAGGGATCGGGACGATCCAGCGCTTTGTCGCAGACGTGGACGGCGTCGTCGGCGCCCATCGCGAGCGCCGTTCTGACGAGCTCGGTCGCTTCCTCGGGTCCCACGCATATGACGGTCACCGTGGCCGTTCCGCCCGTCTTCTCCTTGAGCCGCAGGCCTTCCTCGACGGCGTACTCGTCGTATGTGTTGATGACGTACTTGACGCCCTCATCCTTGATGCCGGTCCCTTCCTGGTTGATGAGGATCTTCGCCTCGGTATCGGGCACCCGTTTCAAAAGAGCGAGTATCTTCAAGAGCTCCTCCTTTCGCTGCCGTGAGCATCAATCCGGAATGGTGCGTTCGAATTCATCGATGACCGCTTTCGAGATGACGATTCGCTGAATCTCGCTCGTTCCCTCGTAGAGCTCGGTTACGCGAGCGTCCCGAAACAGCCGTTCGATGAGAAATTCCCTGGTGTAGCCGACTCCTCCGTGCATCTGGAGAGCGTCGTAGACGACCGTGTTCGCCGTGCGGCTCGCGAAGAGCTTCGCCATCGCCGCCTCCTTGGAACACGGCTCTCCGGCGTCCCTGAGCTTCGCCGCGCGATACGTGAGGAGCCTCGCCGCCTCGACCGCCGTCGCCATATCCGCGATCTTCCACCGGGTCGATTGGAAATCGACGATTCTCGTATGGAATTGCTTTCGCCCGAGCGAGAAGCGCACGCCTTCGTCGAGCGCCGCCTGCGCGATGCCGACGGCCTGCGCGGCTATGCCGATTCTTCCGCCGTCGAGACCCGCGAGCGCGATCTTCATCCCCATCCCCTCCGTGCCGAGGAGATTGTCGGCGCTCACGCGGCAATCCTCGAACACGAGCTCCACCGTCGTCGACGCGTTGAGCCCCATTTTCTTCTCGATCTTGCCGATCGAAAAGCCCGGAGAGCCGGGCTCGACGACGAACGCGCTGATGCCCTTCGTCCTCTCGGCCGGGTCGGTCCGGGCGAAAACGATGATCGCTCCCGCCTTGTTGCCGGTCGAAATGAAGATCTTCGCGCCGTTCAGGATATACTCGTCCCCCTTCCGGACCGCCGAAAGGCGCATCGCCGAAACGTCGCTCCCCGCCTCGGATTCGGTGATCGCGTACGCGCCGAGCATCTCTCCCGAGGCGAGGCTCGGAAGGAACCGCTTGCGGATCTTCTCGCTTCCGTATTTGAGGATGCACCAGTTCGTCAGTGAATTGTGCACCGACATCGTCACTCCCGTCGACGCGCATACCGCGTTGATCTCCTCGAGGATGAGAACGAGAGAGAAGGTCCCGAGGTCGACGCCGCCGTATTCCTCGGGCACCGTGACGCCCATGAATCCGAGCCCGCCGAGCCTCTTATATATTTCGTCGGGAAATATCCCCTTTTCGTTCGCCTCGATCGCGACGGGAGCGAGCTCCTCACGCGCGAAATCCCGGACCGTCTTCTGGATCATCCGTTCGTCTTCGGTGAGTGGATACTGCATCGATCTTCCTTTGTTTGCCGCCGCGCACGGAGATCGCCCCGCGGGCGATCTGAGGAGCTGTTAACTTTGCCTAAAATATTGCACTAAAGAGATACGATACATCATACGCGAAGAGGCTGTCAATGCACATTACCGGGGACTCCGCGCCGAATCCGCCCGGCCGCGGCCCGGTTCGCGAAGAAGGGCTTGCTGCGGCCCCCCCTGCCCCTGTACAATACGCGCGCGAACACCCGAAGGAAGGAGCACCGTGCCCACAAAACGCGCCGCGAAAAAACCGCCGCGGAACGGGAAGAAAGCGAAGGATTCTTCGCTCTGCAAGGAATGCGTCCCCGCCAGATGCTGCATGTATTTTTCCACGGAGATCGACGCGCCGCATAGCCCGAAGGACTACGACGACATTCTCTGGATGCTCGCGCACCGGGACGTCGAGATCTATACGAAGCGCAGACGGTGGTACGTTATGGTAAAAACCCCGTGCCGGTTCCTGGATCCGGCGCGGGGTTGTCTCATCTATCCTTCACGGCCGCGGATCTGCCGGGCCCATCATCCCGCCGAGTGCGAGTTCCACGAAGACTACGACTTCGATCTCCACTTTCACTCGTACGAGGAGCTCGAACGCTATTTCAGGCTTCGGCATCCGAAATAGCGCCGGCCCGCGCGGGCGCGACGACTATCGGAGAAGGATCATCTTCCGGGCCTCCTTGAAGCCGCCGGATCTCACCTGCGCGAAATAGATGCCGGTCGCGACGCTCTCGCCGCGCTCGTTTCGCCCGTCCCAACGCGCCTCGTGCCTTCCGCCCTCGATCATCCCGCTCACGAGGGTCTTGACGAGGGCGCCGCTCACGTCGTAGACCGCGAGATACACGCTGTGCCGAACCCCCAATCCTCCCGGCACCGTGTACGGAATCACGGTCGACGGATTGAACGGATTGGGATGGTTCTGGTACAGACGGACGTTCCGCGCCGGCATCATGATCTCCCCGGTGGTCATCGAGAGATCGCTCTTTCCCTCCGCCTCGAGCCGGTACCGGTACGCGATCCCCGCTTCGGCGGTCCTGTCGACGTAGTTGATGACGCTCGTCTGTCCCGCTCGCAGGCCGGAGGCGAGGATCTCGAAGTCTCCGCCGCGTGTCTCGCGGTACAGATTCCACGAAGGCACGTCCGCGTACACCGACCAGTTGAGCTCGATCAAATCCTCGAGCAGCCGGTAGACGCACGTGATCTGCTCGACGGCCGTCGCCGGAATGAATTCCTTCCAGCCCGAATTATATATGTTCCCGTGGAACCCGTTCCACTGCACGCACCCGTTGTAGTACGCGCCGTTGAGATCCCACACGTACACGTTGGCGTCCCAGCAGGTGGCCGCGAGCTCGAGATCGCCGTTGTAATCCACGTCGTGAACCATCGGCGTGCCGCGGAGGTAGCTTCCGAGCTGTATCGGGAAGCCGGCGATGGGCTCGCCGTTCTGCCTCCAGGCGTTGAGACGGCCCGCTTCGCAGGCGAGGAGTATGTCGAGGCTGCCGTCGCCGTCGATATCGGCGACGACGGGAGACGATTCGCTCGTGCTCGTCGTCGCGTACGTCTGCGGCCATCCGGAATAAGCGGCGCCGTTGTGCCGCAGTATGTAACACTTCCTGTCGAGACCCGCGATCACGATCTCGAGCTTGCCGTCGCCGTCGAGATCCGCGAGCGCCGGCGACGGACAGATCGTCGTCGTGTTGCTGTAGATCCACACCGGCCAGCCCGTCATCCAGGTCGCGTCGTGATTCAACCCGTACACGCGCCCGTTGCTGCTCTGAATGACGATCTCGAGATGGCCGTCGCCGTCGATGTCCCCCACCGCGGGGCTCGCCGTGATATTGGCGCCGGTTTCGACCACCTTCAGCGGCCAGCCGGGCACCCTGCTTCCGTTGCCGTTGAGGCAGTAGATGCTGTCGGAGGGGGAACACACGATGAGTTCCTCGACGCCGTCCTCGTCCATATCGGCCATCGCGGGAGTGGAGATGTGCCACGTCCCCGGATTCTTCGTCACGAAGAAGACGCCGTCGGTCGCGGGATTGGCGTCTCCGTCCCGAACCTCCGTTCCGCCGTGGTGCCACGCGTATACCTTGCCCGAAACGTCGTACGCGAAGATCTCGAGATCTCCGTCTCCGTCGATGTCGCCGACGACGGGGCTCGCCCAGCACAGGGAGGTCGTCGTCTTCGGCCACCCGGCGAGCGACGCGCCGCTCTTGTCGAACACGAATATCTGCTTCGTGTTCCATGATGCCCCGACGATCTCGAGACCCGGCGCGCCGTCGAGGTTGGCGAGGGCGACGGTGGCCGTGAAGTTGCTCCCGAGGGAGTTGAAGACGCCCCAGGTGAGCGGCTGGCCGTCCCCGTCCCGCACTTCGATGCCGTCACCGTGCCATGCGTACACGTAATCCGATCCCGCGACGATCTCCGGCCTCGAATCCCCGTCGATGTCGCCGATCTTGACGCTGCTCGCCGTCTCCTTGCCCATCTTGTTCGGCCATCCCGCGAGCTGGGGCGGACTCGTCGTCGCCGTCTGCTCGACGCTCGCCGCTCCCTCGTTGCCGCACGAGTCGACGAGCGTGACCAGGTAATAATACCGTGTGCTCGCCTCGAGCCCCGTGTCTCGATAGAGCGTGAACCGTATGAGATCGCTGTTCGCGAGCGTGTAGGGCCCTCCCTGCGCGAGCGAGTGATATACCTGATACCGGTACGCCTCGAGCGAATCGGGACGCCGCCAGGTCGCGTGGATCTCGTTCGGTCCGTAGCTCGAATTGAGAACGACCATAGTAGGCGCGCCGGGTTCGCGAAGCTCCATCCGCTTCGTGAACATCCTCCCGAACCGGTCCACCGCCTCGAAGGTGAAGTAGTTGACCTGGCCGAGGTTCACCTCCGAGAGCACGAACCCCTCTCCGTCCGCGACGCCGAGGAGCGGCATCGCGGCGTAATTCGACGTGCTGTCGACGACGGTGATATCGCCGTCGAGGGAGCGGATCTTCCCGGCGACGCCTTGCGCGACCCCCGTGCCGAAGTTCTTCAGCGAGATCTTGAGAAGGAAATTCTCCCCCTCTTCGATGATCCCGTCGTTGTCGCCGTAGGGGGACGCGTCGCTGAGCGAATTCACGTAGAGCTCGATCGCGTGCGCATGAACCGCGAGAGCGAACTTTTCCGACCAGAATCCGCCCGTCGAGTCCCGCACGACGATCGTGAATTCGATCGCGTGCATATCGGGCACCGAAGCGTCGACGCTGAATCGCATGGGATCGAGGCCGTACGCCTTCGCGCCCGCCGCCAGGTCCGGGTAGATCGACGCGCTGTCGGTCACCGTCACGCCGGGATCGCTCGAACGGACGATCGCATAGAGCTTCGCCGCGTCCGTCTGGCCGGTGTTCTTGAGCTCGATCTGGAGATTCGCGGTCTCCCCCGCGTCGAGCACGGCGTCGTTGTTGCCGACGATGTAATCCTCGATCCTCGTCTTGTTCACCCTCACGTAGGCGGGCGCCTGCTGCGCGACCATGATCGAATCGCGATACGTTCCGTGATCGAGCCCCGTCACCGTGACGTAGATCGGACCCGCGCTCTTGCAGAGAAATCCGGGAAAGGTGATCGTTCCGGACGGACCGGTCGCCGCGTACGCGTAGTCGTCCCCTTTCTTGTAGAGACAAACCATGGCGGAATCGGCGGGCGCCCCCCCGCTCGTCACCCCGATCTGGATCGAATTCGATCCGAACGCCGCGGTCCCGGGCTTCGTCACCGCGTACGCCTTCACGCTCCCCTGGTATATGCAGAGCTCCGGATCGCCGAGATAATTGTAAATGAAATGCGTCCACCGGTCCGCCGTCTCGCCGTACGCGCTTCCCGTGAACGGCTCGCGCGACAGCGTCTGGAGCTTGCCGAGCTGAACGACGTCCTGCGCGAACAGGAGACGATAGTATTCGTCAAGATACGGACGCGAGGCGCTCGGGAACGCCGATCTGCTCGACCCGGTCACGGCGAAAGCGCCGCCGCCCGGATTGAGGAGGAAGTACTCCGCGAGACAGTCGGTGTCGAACGCGACGTTCGTGCAGCTCATGAGGTACATCGAAAAGAGCTTGCTTCCGTTCGAAAGATTCATCGCGTCGTAATTGAGGATGCTGCCGTCCCCGACCGACATGTTGTACTTGTATCCGTGCCCCGTGTGGAGAATGTGATTCACGCCCGCCGACATCGAATCGATCGCGGCCACCCTCGTGAGCGGAACCGATCCGGCATAGGCCGGGTAGTTTTCATACAGGCGCTCGGTGATCACGTCGGGGTTGCCCGCCAGATAGCTGTTGTACACGGACTGCTCGATCTCCGCCCCGTCGAGGATGATCTGGTCGCCGGGATGGTAATCGGACGGAAACACGACCTCCGCGAGCATGAGGAACTTCGACTTCGAAGCGCTCTCCACGGGTTTCGAGTAATCGATCGCCTTGTTGACCATGATGGTCGCGTTGGCCGACGTCGACGCCGGCAGCCGCCCCAGGTAGACCTCGGCGTACAGGTCGCAGTTGTCACCCTGGTCGGTTACGCTGTGGAACGCCTCGCCCCAGAGCGAATCGCCGTCGGCGTTCCAGGTCCCGTCGAGACACGAATAGTACATATCCGTCGGAATGAACTCGCCCGTGTAGAAGGTGACGAAACCGAACCGGGCCGGGATCACGCCGGTATCGCCGCCGAGGAGCACGTACTCGACTCCCCATTTCGCGTATGCGTCGGCGATGAAGTTGCGCAGCGTTTCCGCGAGATCGGCTCCGGCGCGGCTGTGCTGGGCGATGTATTCGACCGTGCGCACCACCGAGGGAATCCCCTTCTTCGTCTTCCAGTCGGCAAGGCGCTGGAACGCCGGCGCCATCTCTTCGTTCGTCACGATGAGGTACTTGACGTCGCTCCCTTCCATGCTCGGCTCGTAGCTCGGGAGAAACGCCCTCGTTCCCGGATCAACCTTGATATCCTCGAACGAATAGGCGCTCGCCATTTCGGGATTGAGGCACATCTCCTCGACGATCTTCCGCGACTCCTCCCTGAATCCCTCGATATGGCGCACCCGATCGGCCGTTCCCGACGCGGCGGCCGCAGGGGTCGTTTCGACCGTGAGGCGAACCGAGTTCTCGATCGTGAGGCCGCCCGATTTCATGTCGTAGCGGATCGGGTACACGGCGAACTGGGCGAGCCGGTATCCTCGATAGAAACCGGTTCCGAGGTGCCGCACGCGCCAGGCGGGGAAGACCGCGTCCACTTCGCCGCCGGAAGCCTTATCGAGCTCGATCCCCAGCTTTTCGCCGTCGTCGCGGTAGCTCCCCGAGAAAAGAGCGAGCGGCTTGGGCGGCGCCGCCGACACCCGGTCGAGAACGTCGATCCGGTACGACGAGACCTCCTCGCCTTGAGGAAGGAGAACGCTCACGACGCGGTACGGAAGGGCGGGATAGTCGAAATACTCGAGATTGCCGTACCCGTCCACCGCGGCGCGCGCGAGGCCGGCGCCCGCATCTTCGTATTTCAGCCGGGAGGGTTCCAGGGTGAGCGTCCAGGACAGCGTCGAGCCGGATGCCGGGTGAACCGGCAGGGCCATGAGAATCATAAGGGTGAGGAGCGCGGATGAAATCCGTCTCATTGATGGTACCCTCCTGCTAGTAAACCTTCGACCGAGGCGGCAAATTAAAAATGCGTCTCCGAGAGACAATAGCAGTATGACCGAATGATGCAGCTCCTTTGATCTCCTAACTCCTGGTCATCTTCGAGATGAGCGCGGAATCAGATGCAGACTCATTGTACACTAAATCTAACCCTTTGTCAAGACTGCTGTTTATATTGCAGATCCTATTCATTATCGGGCGGCGGCCCTCCCTCCGTCCGCGCGGCCTCGAGGGGCCGCCCCGCCTATTTCTTCTCGAGGGCCATCGCTCCCCTTTTCCAGTCGACCTCTACGGCGTCTCCATCGGCGACCGAGCCCTCGATGACGAGCCGGGCGAGCGGATCGAGGAGCCATTTCTGAATGAGGCGCTTGAGAGGCCTGGCGCCGAAATCGGGGCTGTACCCGTGCTCCATGAACGCGTTTCTCGCGGAGGCGGTGAGGCGAATCGAGAGGTTTCTTTCCGAGAGCCTCGCGTTGACGGCCTCGATTTGAAGATCGACGATCTTCAGAATATCTTCCCGGCTCAGGGCGCGGAAGATGATCGTTTCGTCGACGCGGTTGAGGAACTCGGGCCTGAAGAACGAGCGCAGCGCGTCCATCATCCGCCGCGAGATCTCCTCGTCGCTCGCGGCGCCGCGCTCCCTGAGAATCTGGCTCCCGAGGTTCGAGGTCATGATGACGATGGTGTTCTTGAAATCGACCGTTCGACCCTGCGAATCGGTGAGACGTCCGTCGTCGAGGAGCTGGAGCAAAATATTGAAAACGTCCGGATGCGCCTTCTCGATCTCGTCGAAAAGAACGACCGAATACGGATTCCGGCGGACGGCCTCGGTGAGATAGCCTCCCTCTTCGAATCCGACGTATCCCGGCGGCGCCCCGACGAGCTTCGAGACGGAATGCTTCTCCATGAACTCGCTCATGTCGAGCCGGATCATGCTGTCCTCGTCGTCGAAGAGCACCTGGGCGAGCGCTTTCGCGAGCTCGGTTTTGCCTACTCCCGTGGGCCCGAGGAATATGAAGGATCCGAGAGGCTGTCCCGGATCGTGGAGCCCCGCCCGCGAACGCCGCACGGCGTTCGAAACCGCGGCGATCGCCTCTTCCTGTCCCACGACGCGCTCCCCGATGCGTTCCTCGAGGTGAAGAATCTTCGAGCGCTCCTCCTCGAGCATACGGCTCACGGGAATACCGGTCCACTTGCTGACGATCCCTGCTATGTCGCTTTCGGCGACCTCTTCCCTGAGAAGGCTGCCTCCCGCTTCCTGCAGCGTCTTGAGGCGCTTTCTCGCGTCCGCGAGATTCTTCTCGAGCTCGACGGCGACACCGTAGCGGATTTCGGCGACGCGGCCGAGATCCCCCGAGCGCTGCGCGATCTGCTCGTCGGTCCGCGCCCGATCGAGCTTCTCCTGGAGACTGCGGATCGCGCTCACGGCGCCCTTCTCGTTCTCCCAGCGCGCCCGGAGACCCGACGCCTTTTCGCCGAGATCCGAGAGCCGTTCCTTGACGCCCGCGAGGCGCTCCTTGACCTCCGCGCCGTTCTTCTCCTTTTCGAGCGCCCGTTTCTCTATCTCGAGCTGGGTGATCTTGTCCTGGATCTCGGCGAGCTCCAGCGGCATCGAATCCATCTCGAGCCTCAGGCGGGAGGCCGCCTCGTCGACGAGATCGATCGCCTTGTCGGGCAGGAACCGGCCCGTGATATAGCGGTGCGAGAGCTTCGCCGCGGCGATGAGAGCGTCATCGACGATGCGAACGCCGTGGTGAACCTCATACTTGTCCTTGAGCCCTCTCAGAATCGCGATCGTTTCCTCGACGCTGGGCTCGCGGACGAGGATGGGCTGGAAACGCCGCTCGAGGGCGGCGTCCTTCTCGATGTGTTTGCGGTACTCGTCGAGCGTCGTCGCGCCGATGCATCGAAGCTCCCCCCGCGCGAGCGCCGGTTTGATCATGTTCGAAGCGTCGATCGCGCCTTCCGCGGCGCCCGCCCCGACAAGGGTATGGAGCTCGTCGATGAAGAGAATGATCTGCCCCTCGGCGTCCGTTATTTCCTTGATAACCGCCTTGAAGCGCTCCTCGAACTCCCCGCGAAACTTCGTGCCGGCGACGATTGCGCCCATGTCGAGACCGAGAAGCCGTTTCCCCTTGAGGCTTTCGGGCACGTCGAGCGAGGCGATGCGCTGCGCGAGACCTTCGACGACGGCTGTTTTCCCGACGCCCGGCTCGCCGATGAGGACCGGATTGTTCTTCGTGCGGCGCGACAGCACCTGGCTCACGCGCCGGATCTCCTCGTCGCGCCCGATCACCGGATCGAGCTTGCCCCGCCGGGCGAGATCGACGAAGTCCCTCGTGAATCTCTCGAGCGCGCGGTACTTGCTTTCGGGATTCTGGTCGGTGACCCGCTGCGATCCGCGCACCGACGCGAGCGCCTTGAGGACCCTGTCGCGAGTGACGCCATGCCCGGCGAGGAGCTTTCCGGCCCTGCCGCGATCCTCCGCCAGAGCGAGAAACAGGTGTTCGGTGCTGACGTACTCGTCATGCAGCCCTTCGGCCTCGCCCAGCGAGCGCTTGACGACTTCCTGCAGCTCAACCGACAGGCTCGCGTTTCCCATCCCTTTCTCGAGCCGCGGCAGATCTTTCAATGAACGATCGATATCGTTTTGAACGGTCGGGACCGCGGCCCCCATTTTCTGGAGAAGAGGACCGATCACTCCGTCTTCCTGGGCGATTAGGGCCGAAAGCATGTGCAGGGGATCCGTTTCAGTATTGTTTCCCTTGAACGCGAGCTCCTGCGCCGCGGCTATGGCTTCCTGAGCCTTAACGGTAAATTTATCGAAACTCATCACCGATCATCACCTCTTTCGAGCGTTTTTCCGGGGATTCATAGCGCACCAATTATGCCAGAACCGGAGCCGAACGGAATAATCGGTTAACCGCTTGTATTACTTTATATTAGAAGAAACAACGGGCGGAGTATCGATAAAGGACTCAATCGACACCCTAAAGCGTGTGCCATTTTGTCATGCTTGGCCTCCCCTGTCCGGCCAGCATGTCCTAATCCTCGACCACATACTTGTAATCGAAGAAATTCGGCATATGGTAGAGCACCTGCACGAGACGGATCTCGTCAACCGAAGGATGGCGCACTTGCGGCATGGTCAGGCCGACCATGAGATGCCCCACGTTTCTACTGTGGTCGAGCCCGATGACATGCCCAAGCTCGTGGGCGAAAACCATCTCGGCGAATCTCGAGAGAGGCACATCGGTATTCTTCGTATAGATCCAGATCTCTTTGCGCGCAGGGGTTCCGTCCGGGTTGTACGCGGGCGTCGCCACGTGGTGCCTTTCATCGATCAGCGTATCGTACACGATCACGACGTCGGCTCCCTCCGCGGAAGAAACCTCGACGAAAAGATCGATCCCCGTCGATTGCTCCCAGTCCGCGAGCGCGTTCCCGCACGAAGCCTGAAGATCGATGTCTCCGGACATCTGCGGAGGATTGTAAACGGTGAGCGGCCAGTGATTCCAGCCTGTGTAAACGGTCGGCCTTCCGATGTAGCCGTCCGTCCTCGTCATTTCCTTGTAGAACGCGAGGAAACGACCCTCGTACGGATCCGGGTAGACGGTGCTGACCAGCGTGAACGCCGGTATCATGTAGAAATTCTTGTCGAGCTGCGTCACCGTCAGGATCGGGGACGAGCAGTTGAAATAGTCGCCGAGCTGGCTCAGGACGTTTTCGTCCCGGGCGACGACCGAGGTCGTATAGGAAGGTATGTTCTGAAGAAGATACTCGCCGTTCGCGTCGCTCGTATCCCGTTTCGAGCTCACGAGAATCTCGATACCCGGCGCCGGTTCGCCCGTGGCGGCGTTGATCGCGCGCCCGCCGACATCGATGCCTCTCACGAGCGCCTTGACGGAATTGCCGATCGGCGACATGTTGAAGAAATCGTCGACGGCCCGCATGCCGACGTAGACGTAGCTCGCCGATATGAGGTTCCGGATCGTCATCCGCTCGACGGTCCCCGCGGCCGAGGGAACGGGCTCTCCCGGCTTGCCTTCGGCGCTGTTCCAGTCGGCCTCGGTCAGGATCGGGTAGACCGACGTCTTGACGACGTAGGAAGCGGCCTTCCCTTCGGTGTCGTCGTCCCCGGGCGCCGTCCAGACGAGCGATATCGAGCCGTCGATCGTCCCCGGCTCCGAGACGAGATCGACGATCGGAGCGGGAGCGATCGTATCGGGGAATCCGGCGACGTTGATATCCCACCGCACCGTGTCGCCGTTCTGACCGTCCCACGCGACACCCTCGACGACGAAATCCCCGCGCTCCATGAAACGATGCGCGAGGGTGAAAGAGCCGGATTGAAGCTCAGCGCCGTCGAGCAGATAGAGGCCCACGAGAGTCTCCGGGTGGTCGTCGTCCGCGGTGATGCGGAACTCGAGCGTATCGCCCACCGCGCACGCGATGGTCGATTGATCGGGATGCGACGACGTGATTGTCGGCGGCTCGTCGTCCTTCGAAAGCACGGTGACCTGCCAGGCGCGGGACACCTTCGTCGTTCCGTCGCGCGCCTCGCCGCGGATATCGTAGCGTCCGGGCTCGACCGCGTAGAATGTTGCCCTATCGGCCCGGCTGAGCACGGAATCGCCGGAGACGAACAGGTAGACGATGTCGTCGCCGTCAGGGTCCACGGCGCCGATGGAGAACACGCACGAATCGGGAGCGGTCAACGAAAAGAAGCTCTGGGAGGGGGTATACGATCGAATCGTCGGCGGATTGTTCGGCTCGAGCGGATTGTTCTGGAATATGCACGACGCGAGGACGGAAAGGGCGATCACCAAGCCGATTGCGAAAGCGTTCTTCATCATCATCCACCTCCTGGAACCTCTTACATATGTAAGATAAAAAGATTCCCGCTCGCGCGAAAGAAAAATGCGAAATCGGAGGCGGTAATTGGAATCGGAGAAGCGTCCGGCGGGGAGCGACGCGTCCGCCGGATATCGATCAGGCGGCGCCCGCCGCTCTCGAGGCGGAGGCGAGGTACCGCTCGAGCGCGAGATCGAGCGCGGATACGAAGCTCTCGTCCGACGACACGCGCACGTCGAACGAACGGCCTTCGCCGATGGAAACGAGAAAGAGATCCCTGAGCGGAGACACGACGACGCAGTAGCCGGTTCCCGGCTCCCGGAGCGTCACTTCGAACGGCGCGACCTCGATCTCGAACCGATCCGAAAAGCGGCTCACTTCGCGGCAGAACCTGACGAAGAGACGGCGGGTCGCGCGCGGGCCGATCCGCTTGCCGGCCGCGAACACGCGCATGCCTTCGCGATCGGTCCCGTCACTTCGCCGCACGGTTCGCCACCCCCCTTCGCCTCAGGCTCACGACCTGCAGGAGCCCGGCGGCGAGATCGTCGAACCACGGATCCACCGGCGGCATCCGCCGTGCCCAGGACCGGCGCATATCGTCCGGAAGTGCGATCCGTTCGAACGCGCCCGCCTCGCGCGTGACGCCGCTCCCGGCGAAGAATCCGGCGGCGCCCGGAAACGCCTCCCGCATTCCCGCCACGCAGGCCCCGCTCCGACCGCCGCTTCCCGGACCGCCGGCGACGACGATCGCGTCGGGCGGATGGCCGTTCGGAGCCTCCTCCCCCGCGAGAACGCCGGAGACCTCCCGGAGCGACGAAAGGAAGGACGCCGCGCCCGGCCGGCGCGGGTACGGAAACGCCACGACGATCGCATGGGGCGCCGCGCGATCCGGCTCTTTTCCGGGATACCCGCGGAAGGAGGAGAGGCTCGCCGAGAAGCAGTATCGGACCGTCCCGTTCCACTCGCCGCTCGCGAGAGCGGCGCGGTCGAGCGCCGGGGAGAGATGCTCGGCGCTCTCCATGCCGAAATAGTAGCCGATCGTGGGGAGATTGCCGCAGACCTCGAGGAGCGAGACCCGGGTTCCCTGCCTCGCGAAGGCCGCCGCGAGGCCGGCCGCGAGATGCGCGCGGTTCAGCGAACGGTCGGCGACGGCGAGCCAGACGCACGCCGTGCCCCGGCGCGCCTCGCTTCGCGCCGGGCGCGATTCGGAGAGGAAAAGGTGCGAGACGTCGCGCAGGCTCCGGGATGATCGTCTCTCGGGCATGATTTACACGATGAGGAGCGAATTTTCCTGGCCGAATTCGTTGAGCACGGAGTCCGTGTTGTTCGGATCCTTGATCCAGACGCCGTCCACGATGAATCGATACTCGTACTCGCCGGGCTCGAGATGAAGGACCGTTTTCCAGAAACCGGTTTTCTCGTCCTTCTCCATCCGGATCCCCTCGCGGGACCAGTTGGTGAACTCGCCGGTGAGATAGACGCTCTGCGCGTTCGGCGCGTTGAGGATGAAGAGGATCCCTTCCTCCACGCGGCGCGGCCCGTGCAGCCTCACCATCCAGTCGTCGATGCTCTCGACCGCGAGCGACGAAGGGACGCTCGCTTCGATCTCCCGGGCGAGCGACAGGAATTCCTCCTGGAATTGCTCGACGTGCTTCATGCGGAAGATCGGCAGGCCCTGGGACGAGGCCTCCTTGTAGCGCACCGAATGGCTGATGATCGTTTTCATGAGAACGCCGCCGTGGTCCCGTTCGGTCTCGTCGACGATGGCGCGGCTGAAGGCGGTCCGCCGCTCGATATTGTTCAGGAGCACGTGCACGCCGATCGTATGGCGCGTCTCGCGCTCGAGGAGCTCGAGCGTCTCCCGGAGCTTCTCGAGCCCCTGGACCGAGAAACGGCTCGGATCGACCGGGATGATCACCTCGCCCGACGCCATGAGCGCGTTGAACGTGAGAAGCCCGATGCTCGGGGGGGAGTCGATGACGACGTAGCTGAAATCGACCGGAACGCGCGCGAGCTTCGACAGGAGGCGCCCCTCGCGCCCCGCCTTGCCCGACAGCTCCTGCTCGATCGCGCTCAGAACGGGCGAGGACGGAACGAGGTAGAGATTCTCCTCGACCATGCGGAGGGCGTCCGATACGTCGACGCGCGGATCCTTGAGCAGATCGTACGCCGTCGTCTCGACCTCTTCCGGCTGGACGCCGAGTCCGAGAGACGCGTGCGCCTGCGGATCGAGATCGACGAGGAGGGTCTTCAGCCCGAGCTCGCGGAACGCCGCGGCGAGATTCACCGAGACGGTCGTCTTCCCGCACCCGCCCTTCTGGTTTATGATCGATATGATCCGCATTGCCGGCGCCTCCTCTGTATACGGGCCCGAGAGCGCGCGCTGCCGAGCAGTCCGAAGCGGACAAAAAAAGCCGAAACATCCCCGATGCTCCGGCCCGCCTCCTTGCCACGCGATTTACCTGTGAGCACATTCATCGGGGTGATTCTCGATTGAGGCGCGCCGTGGTGTCAAGATTTTTCTAAGAATTCGGCGTCGTTTTCCCGGTCCCGGGCGCTCAGAACATGAGAAGCGCGACGATGAATCCGAGCCCGAGCCCCGCGAAAACCTCGATCCAGGTATGTCCGATGAGCTCGCGGAGCACCTCCGGCTCGACGTGGTGCGAACCGGTGGCCTTGAGCCGCTCCACGACCTCGTTCAGGACGCGCGCCTGATACCCGACCTCCTGCCGGAGACCCGTCGCTTCGAAGATGAAGTAGAGACTCATGATGAGCGATACGCCGAAGAGAGGCGACGACACTCCCTGATAGTAGGCGACACCGGTCGTCAACGTCGTGACGACCGCGGTGTGCGAGCTCGGCATCCCTCCCGTGTCGAGGAAGCGCAGAACGTTGAATCCGCGTTTCTGCAGGACGTCGACGAACGGCTTGAGCGCCTGGGCGGCGACGCCGCTCACGATCGCGGCGAGTCCTATCTGATGAACCATGCGAACCTCGACGCGCCCCCGGGCCGCTCCGCGCCGGGCGGAACCGCGGGGGAACGCGCTATTTCTCCTTCGAAACCCACCAGTCCTGGAGATAGTGATACATGCTGATCGCGTCCGGTTTCACGTCCCTGAACCGCCGGTGCACGACGTTGCGCGCTTCGACGACGTTGAGAAACGTGTACGGCTGATCGTTATAGATAATCTCCTGTATGCGCCAGAAGATCGGCTTCGCCTGCTCGAAATCGAGCATCCCCGTCGCGACCGCGTTGAGGCTGTCGACGAGCGGGTTGCAGTAATCGATCCGGTTGAAGCCGGGGGGCGTGCGCGCCTCGCACGACCAGATCGGCGAGAGATCGGCCTTCCCCCCGACGCGCCACGCGTTGACCTGGGCGTCGTAATTCCCCGATTTGACGCGCTCGAGGAAAACGGTCCATTCGAGGGCGGCGGCGTCGACTTTGATCCCCGTCTTGCGCAGCATCTCCTGAACCGTCACGAGGATATCGCTCCGAAGCTGGTTTCCGTGGTTCGTAATGAGGTCGAACTCGAACCGCTTCCCTCCCTTGTCGAGCCAGCCGTCCCCGTTCGTGTCGCGGTAGCCCTCCTCGGCGAGGATCCGCCGCGCTTCGGCGGTGTCGTACGGGACGGGTCTGATGTTCGGGTTGTAGGCCCAGATGATCGGCGGGAAAGGGCTCGTGCATTCCTGCGCGAATCCGTAATAGATATTCTCGTTGATGAGCGCGCGGTCGATCGCCATCGTGAGAGCCAGGCGGACGCGGGGATTCGAAAAATGCGGCTTCGACGCGTTCCACCCGATGTAGTTGTACGCCCGCGTCGGAAAATCGAAGATCGCGAGCTCGGGATGCTTGTCCCTGATGTCCTGCATCTCCCGCGGAGGGATCATCTCCATGCAATCGATCTCGCCGCTCTTGAGCTGGGTGAGGAGGGTCGTCTGATCGGGAATGATCTTGAAGATCACCTTCTCGAGATAGGGCTTTCCCTTCTCGTAATACCGCTCGTTTCGCGCGAGCGTGAGCGCCTGCCCCTTGACCCACGAATGGAGCTTGAAGGGGCCGTTCGTCGGGAGCTGCTCGATCGGGAGCTTCCCGAACTCCGCATGGGGAACACGGTCGAGCACGTGCTTCGGCATGACGGGACCGTCGTTCGCGTCCATGACCTGATAGGGATAGGCCTTCGCGTAATGGTACACGATCGTGCGGTCGTCGACGACCGTGACGCTGTCGATGTGCGCCTTGAGGTGGCGGCTCGCCCACTGCGTCGTCGAATCCTTCTGCGCGGCGAAGGTCGCCTCGACGTCTCGCGCCGTCACGGGAATCCCGTCGCTCCAGTAGACGTCGCCGCGGAGACGGAACGTGAGATCGAGACGATCCGGGGAGAACTCCCACGACTCGGCGAGGCGTGGCGCGAAGTTGAGCAGGTCGGACTGCTCTTCGAGCAGAGAGAGGAAGAGAAGATTGTACACGTCGCGGGCGTGGGCGTCGGTCGTGGACATCGGATTGAGACCCTCGTAGTCGTTGATCTCCCCGACGACGAGCGTGCCCCCCCGTTCGGCCCGGTCTTTCTTCGCGCATCCGGCGCCCGCCGCGAGAAACGCGGCGAGCAGCGCAATCAAACCTAAACGGCTCATCGAACTGTTTCGCACGATCACCACGCTCCCTCGGTGTGAATAGCGCCTCGCCGCACAGTGTACACGCGCATCTCTCCCCGGGAAAGATAATAGTATCGCCGGAGGTTCGGAAGTTGCAATGACCGGAAACGTACCGTGCGCCCGATTCGCACCCGGGCGCGCGCGCAGGGTTACCGGCAGCAGCAACTTCTTGAAAAAGAAGCGATTGGAGACTACAAGGAGGTCCAGGATGAAGTACGCAAGGATCCGTGCGCTTTGCACGATGCTCGCATTCGCGGCGCCCCTGTTCGTTCTTGCATGCTCGAGTTCGAGCTCGAGCGACGGCGATACCCCGGACGTGCCGGATACGACGCCGCCGACGATCGTCGCTCAATTCCCCGCTGACGGAGCCGTCGACGTCTCGAGGAGCGGTCCCTTCTGGATCGCGTTCAGCGAACCGATGGACGAGGACATGTTCCCCGCCGGGATCTCGTTCACTCCGGGCTCCGTATACTTCGACGCCTCGTGGAGATCCGATACGCTCGTGATCACGCCGTACTCGCTCATCGAAGGAGGGGCGAGCTGCTCGATCACGATCGCCGGCACGGTGGAGGACGAGAACGGGAACGCTCTGGGCTCGGACGTCGTCATCCCCTTCACGACGACCGACGCAGCCGACCTCGCGCCTCCCACGATCGTAAGCACCTATCCGGCGGACGGGGCGACCGACGTCCCCGGCTCGCAGACGATCGAGATCACCTTCAGCGAAACGATGAACACGGGATCCACCCAGGACGCGATCACGATCGATCCGGAACCGTCCGACGGCTGGATCGAATGGGCCGGGCTCACCATGAGCATCCACCACACCGCCCTCCCCCAGGATGAAGTCGTCACCGTGACGATCGGGACCGGCGCGATGGATCTATCCGGCAACCATCTCGCCGCGCCGTACGCCTTCGATTTCAGAACGAGGGTAGACACCGTGCGGCCGTACCTCGCGAGCGCCTCCCCCGCGAACGGCGCGACCGGCGTGTCGACGTCGCTCCCCTCGATGACCTTCACCTTCAGCGAGCCGATGGATTTCGAGTCGTTCGACATGTCGGCCGAGCGCATCGACGCGCGGATCAATCAGACCATGCGCGAGGAACCGACTTTCGGCCCCGACGGCTCGAGTATCACGGTCCCCGTGACGAACGGCTTTCTCCCCGGGTGCACCTACTGGGTGTACTTCGAGAACGTCACCGACGCCGCGGGCAACCCGATCGACCCGAACCCGACGCTCTACCAGCTGACGACGGCGGGAACGACGACCGTTTTCCCCGTGTCGAACGGCAACGCGTGGAGCTTCATCCACGGGGAAAGCGACGAGGTGACGCACTCCATAGCGAACTACGATCAGGGCGCCGGCACCTTCGATCAGATCGTCAGAAACGGCGACCTGCAAACGCAGGAAATAACGCACTTCAGGAAGACGTCCACGATGATCCAGCATCTCGGCCGGGACGAATACCGCGACGGCGTTTACCAGTTCTCCATGACGTGGAACGATCCCCTCACGTACTTCGAGCTCCCTCCCGAGGATCACCTCGGCGAGAGCTGGCCCTTCTCGGCCACCGCGACGATCGACGCGTCGACGACGATGACACTCGTCGGATCGACCTCGCTCGAAGCGCTCACCGCCGATCTCGTGAGCGGGGCCCTTCACGGCACCTTCAAGGGCTGCTACATCCTGCATCTCGACGCCGAGGTCACGAGATACGTGGACGGAATTAGCGTTGACGTGAGCGAGGTGCATCAAATAGTGTGGTTGTCGCCCGGAGTCGGCCCCGTGAAGATCGTCAGTTCCGACGGCGGCGGCTCGGACACGTTGAACGTTTACGACTGGAACTTGTAATCGATGCGTCGCGCCGGGGCGGGCACACGGCCCGCCCCGGGCCGGCGCGGCAAAAGCCTTGGTTGAAACCGGCTGCGACATAATCCTCCGGGAATCGTGCGGGAGCCTCGCGGGGAAACGCGTCGGGCTCCTCGCGAATCCCGCTTCCGTCTCCCGCTCCTTCGTCCCGACTCTCGAAGTCCTCCTCTCGTGCGGCGTCCGCGTCGAACGGATATTCGGGCCCCAGCACGGCATCTACGGGGACACTCAGGCGAACATGATCGAATGGGAGGGATTCACCGATCCGGCCTCGGGCATTCCCGTGCACTCGCTGTACGGCGCCCGGCGCGCGCCGGAACGCGGCGAGATCGAAGGTCTCGATTGCGTCGTGATCGACCTTCCCGACGTCGGAGCCCGGCCCTATACGTACCTCTGGACCTCGCTCCTCATGATGCGCTCGTGCGCGGCGGCCGGGATCGAGGTCGTTGCGCTCGACCGTCCCAATCCTATCGGCGGGGAGGCTGTCGAAGGGGCGCTTCTCGACGAGCGATTCCGGTCGTTCGTCGGGCTTTTCCCTCTGCCGATGCGGCACGGCCTCACGATCGGCGAGGCGCTCGCGATGATGAATTCCGCCGAAAAGGACGCCTGCTCCCTGCGGATCGTGCGGATGAACGGCTGGGAGCGCGGGACCTGTTTCGACGGGACCGTCCAGCCCTGGGTCCTTCCCTCTCCCAATATGCCGACGCTCGACACCGCGATCGTCTACCCCGGCCTCGTTCTCCTCGAGGGCACGAACATCTCCGAGGGACGGGGAACGACGAAGCCGTTCGAGATCGTCGGCGCGCCATGGATCGAGCCGCGCGCCTTCGCCGCGGCGCTCGCTTCCTTCGAGCTTTCCGGTGTCGCTTTCCGGCCTCTCTTCTTCACACCGGCGTGGGACAAGTACGCCGCCGAGCCGTGCGGAGGGATCCAGATCCACGTCACGGACCGGCGCGCGTTCCGGCCCGTTCGCTGCGGCGCGGCGATCGTCGCCGCCGCCGCGAGGCTCCACCCCGGCCGCTTCCGATGGAACGCGCCGCCGTACGAATACGAATACGCCATTCCCCCGATCGATATCATCTCGGGAAGCGCGGCCCTGCGCGAAACGATCGACGCGGGGAAGGATTTATCCCGCCTTTTCGACGATTGGAGCGCCGACGAGGAACGCTTTCGCGCGGATCGGGCGCGATTCCTCCTCTACTGAGCATCATGAAGAACGCACGGACCGCAATCTCCGGGATGATCCTCGCGGCGGGGTTCGGCGAGCGGATGCTCCCGCTCACCGGACGGATCCCGAAACCGCTCCTCCCGATTCTCGGCACTCCTGTCATCGAGCTGATCGTGAGGAAGCTCATGCGCCACGGCGCGGAGGAAGTCCACTGCAACACCCACCATCTCTCCGGGATGATCGAGGCGTTCGCCTCGCTGCATGACTGGCCCGTTCGGCTCCACCGCGAAGAGGAGCTCCTCGGGACGGGGGGCGGCATCGGAAACATGCGGGACGGCGTATCGGGCGCGGATTGCATCCTTCTCCATAACGGCGACATTCTCTCCGACATCCCGTTTGAACCCGCGATCGAGCGTCATCGGGAGCGGGGTGCGCTCGTGACGCTCGTGCTCGTTCCCTCCGGCCCGAGGGCGAATGTCGCGATCGGCGCCGCGGACGAAGTGATCGCGATCGGCGGGAGCGCCGAAACGCTCGGTCCGGGTCCCCGTCTCCTCGGCTATACGGGCCTTGCGGTGCTTTCCCCCGACGCTCTCCCCTTCTTCCCCTGCGGGAAAAAGGCGCATCTCGTCCCGATCCTCCTCGAAATGATGCGGAAGAAGCCCGGCTCGGTGATCGGCTGGAACGCCGCGGAAGGGGAGATCCCGTACGCATGGGGGGACGCGGGCTCTCCCGCGGGATATCTCGATATACACCGGGCGATCCTCGTCGGCGGGGTGCGTTTCGATCCCGGTGCCCACGCGCCTCCCGGTTCGATCTACGTCGGCGAGGGGACCGTTGTCGATCCCGCCGCCCGTCTCGGAGGATTCTGCTCGATCGGCCGCCGCGCCGTCGTCGAGCCCCGCGCGCGGCTCGAGGACTGCGTCGTGCTCGATGACACGATCGTGGCGAGGGATACCGTCCATTCGAACGAGATTCTGTTTCCCGGAGGGATTCTCAAGGCCGCGGGAGGCACGAACGGATGATGGAAGGGGGAGCGCACGCGGTTCTCGCGGCGGCGAAGGATCTCGCGCGCCGGGAGCGCATCGAGGGGTTCTCCGGCGCTGCGACGCTCGCGCCGATCGCGGGGGGCGGATCGAATCGCGAGTTCTTCAGGCTCTCGGGACCGTCCCGCTCGGCCGTCGTGCTCCACCAGAGCGAAGGCGGGCCGGAGATCGACTCGTACGTCGTGATCGCGCGGCTCCTCGCGCGCCACGGCGTCGGCGCGCCGGAGATCTTCGCGGCCGACCGGGAGAGAGGCGTCGTTCTCATGGAGGACCTCGGCGACGTCCACCTCGAGGACGCGCTCTCGACGGCCTCTCCGGCCGAGGCGACGTCGCTCTATTCGCGGGTCCTCGACATCCTCGTCGATCTCGAAACGACGGTCACCGATTCGCTCGTGCGGGAGGGGCTTCTCGCCGACCGCGTCTTCGACGAGCGAACGCTCCTCGGCGAAACGGAATATTTCATGCGCGAATTCGTCGAGGGATTCTGCCCCGTTCCGGTGCCGGGATCCTGGGAGCGGGAGCGGCGCCTGCTCGCGGCGGCGCTCGCCGGAGAGCGGCGCGTCTTCATGCACCGGGATTTCCAGAGCAGGAACATCATGCTGACGGACGGGCGTCTCAGGATCGTCGATTTCCAGACGGCGCATCGGGGGCCGGGTCTCTACGACGCGGCATCCCTCCTCAAGGACGCCTATCATCCCGTGAGCGCCCCCGAGAGGCGGGCGCTTCTCGAAGCGTTTTACGAAAAGCTCCGCTCGCGCGGCGCGCCGGAGGCTCGGCGCTTCGCGGAATATTACGAGGCCTTCACGCTCGCCGGCGTGCAGCGCAACCTCCAGGCGCTCGCCGCGTTCGTCAAGCTCGGGACGCGCATGGGAAAGCCGCGCTTTCTCGATTCGATCCCGAGCGGAATCGATCTGCTCGAAGAAGGAATCGGGGAGTCGCGCGAGCTGCCGGGCCTCGCGACGATGGTCGCCGCGATACGGGAGAGGTTGCGGTCCGCCCGGACGCCGGAATCGCCGTAGCCCGCGTGGAATGCCGACGTCCGGCGGCCCGGATCGCGACGGGCGCGACGCCCGCGGGACGCGTCAATCCTCGACCACCTTGAGAACCTTGTCCCCGATCCTGACGCGGTCCTTCACCCTCGTCCCCACCGAAGCTCCCGCGCCGGCCTCGGTCACCTGGGCATGCTCGACCTGGAGCGAGTCGACGATCTGGATGTAATCGGTGGTGTGCCCCTTGAAGTGAATCTCGTCGCCGATCGTGAGCCCGTGCGCGGTGATCTCGAGAGCCGCGACGCCGATCTTCGCGAAATAATCCCGGACGACGCCCACCTCGATCTCTTTCATACCGTCCTCCCGGCTCGAAAAGCGCCTCGAAGCTCTATGTTCCGATTGATGCCGCAACTCTAGGAAAGCTCACGCGGTATTACAAGAGAATTCACGAGCGCGGGGGGAGCTCGACGAGACGGCCTCCCGCCTCGCGATAGCGTGGATCGCAGGTGAAAACGACGACCTGGTGCTTCGCCGCGAACTCGCGCAGGAGGTCGAGGGCCCGCGCGCGCCGCTCGGGATCGAAGTGGACGAGAGGATCGTCGAGAAAGACCGGCTGCGGCTCTCCGCGGCTCATGAGCTCCACGAGGGCGAGCCGTGTCGCGAGATATAACTGGTCGCGGGCGCCCTGGCTGACCGATTCGGGCCTGACGCGCTCCGGCGCGGGCGCGGCGCCGCTCGACTCATCCGCGTCCCCCCGAGCCGGAACGGTCTCGATTCGCAGGGTGAGAGGATCGACGAACAGCGTTTCGTACCTGCCGCCCGTGATCCGCGACAGATACGCCCCCGCGAGCGGAGGGAGCCTCCCGGCGAGGAAGCCGGATATCTCCCGCCGCGCCCCGTCGAGCGTTTCGAGAATGGCGTCCAGAACGCGCTCCCTCTTCAACGCGCGCTCCAGACCCTCCCTCGCGCATGCGAGACGCTCGTCGATTTCGATCCCGTCCATGCGTTCGATGCCGGCCAGGCCGCGTTCGGCGAGGGCGCGGGCTCCCGCGAGACGCTTCCGCTCCTCCTCGCGGGCGCCGAGGTCGCGTTCGAGCCTCAGCAGAGCGTCCCCGTCGATTTTGAACGGTTCGAGCTCCGCGAGCGATTCCATGAGGGCGCGAAGCTCGAGAGCGGCGTCCCCGTATTCACGGTCGAGCGCTCCGGCGAAATCGGCCGGATCGACCCGCCGCCCGCCGGCGGCTTCTTCGATCCTCGCCGCGACGTCGCGCGAGCGCTCCTTCCATGAGGCGAACCCGGCGAGAAGCGCCTTCGAGTCCTCGAGTGAGCGGCCGCCGGAGAGCGCCGCCCGCTTTTCCGCGAGGCGCGCGAGCTCATCGGCGAGATCCGCCGCCGGAAGGCCGCCCTTCCGGCGACCGTACCTTCTCGCGAAATGCCAGGCGGCGAACAAAGCGCCGGCTGCAAGGAACAGGATCATGATCGGTTCGCCGATCGCGACGCCGACGACGCCCGCGAGGACGAGAACCGAAGCGAGAACCGGCCGCCAGAGCGAGCCGCGCGATTCGACCGGCGAACCGGCCTTTTCGATATCCTTTTCGAGAAGCGATTCCCGCTCGAAAGCGGATCTCATTTCGTCGAGAAACGCGGGCGTTCCCCGCAGGAGCGATTCGGGGAAGCGCGAGCTTTCCGCGGCGAGAGCCTCCATCTTCCCCGAAAGCTCCCCGACGCGGTCTTTTCGCTTCCGCAGCGCGTCGGCCTTTTCACGCACCGCGCCTTCCTTCCTCTCGAGATCCCGGTGCGCCGACGCCTTCTCCCTCTTCGCGCGCAGGACTTCGAGATCGGCGTCGAGGAGCCGCGTTTTCGAATCGACGTCCGAAATCGACTTGAGGAACCCCTCTCGCGCGGCCGCGAGGGCCGAGGCCCTGGCCGCGTCGCGCTCGAGCCGCTCGACGTCGTCCATGAAACGTTTCACCGGGCCGCGGTTCGCCTCGTTGACCGGCCGGTCCCTGCCCCTGATCAGCTCTTTCCTCTTGTCGTCGACCGTGCGCCGGACCACCGCGGGAGTGGCGCTTCCCCACCCTCCCCCGAGAATCTCCTCGATCGTCTCGCCGATGGCCGACGTTCCTTCGCCGACCGCGGCGAGCTCCTCGTGGCGGACGCCGCATACGCGGTGGAAGAGATTCTCGTCGGGGATCGGAAGGTGCGCGGCGAGAAAGTCGTCCACGGCTTTCCCTTTCGCGAACGGCTTCGCCTCCCCCGCGCGGGAAATCGTCTGCTCCTTCGATTCGAAGTCGCGAACGAGACGATACGAGGTCTCTCCGATCCGGAATCCGATCTCCAGCGCTGGCCGGACGGCGCTCCCCCATCGCGCGAGGGCGAGGATCTCGCTCCTTTGCGACGACGCGCTCGCGTAGAAGCCGGTCGAGACGCCGCGGAACAGGCTCGACTTGCCCCCTTCGTTCGGGGAGAGAACGACGTTGAGGCCGCTCGCGAGCTCGACGGCACAATCACTGAAAGCGAGAAAATTTTCGAGGGCGATTCGTTCGACCCACACGTGCGTTCGATTCTCCCCGGCGGACGAGAGGCGCGGGCCGCCGTCAGCCGATCAGATCCCTGCCCTTGAACAGCTGGTACCCGAGCTGGAGCGCTTCCTCGCAGATCTCCCTCGTGTCCCCCTCGGCTCCCTCGATCCTCTTCAGCATGCTCCGCACGAACGCGCCCGCCACCGTGTCAGCGGGAACGGCGAGAAGCTCCTCTTTCGAAATTTCCCTCGAAGGCCCCTTCCCCGAGAGCCGCGCGGAGAAGTAGCGCCGTTCGATCTCCGCGACTCCCTGCGCCGGATCGAGCGCCGAATCGATGGCGAGGAGCCCCGTCAAAGAGAGCTCGAGAATGAGATCGCGGTCGGGAGGAGCCTCGCGCAGAACCTTCGCGGCGAACTCATCCGTCGATCGAAGGCCCGTGCAATCGATGACGCGCTTCTCGATGCGCCGCCTGCCGATACGCCTTCGCTCGAACGACGCGGCGCCCGCCGCGAGCGTGACCGAAACGGCGAAGCCGGCTCCCTCCTGATCCCTCGCGACGATCTCGGGGGAACCGCTGTAGAGAACCGGCGGCGACTGCTTCCGCAAGACCCTGAAGGAATGCCAGTGCCCGAGAGCGACGTAGTCGAATCCGGCGGCGAGGTCTTCGAGCCGCGCGGGCGCCTCCTTCGGGTCGAGGCCGGCGGAGAATCCCTCGACCGAACAATGCGCGACGCAGACGTTCCACCGGCGATCGGCGAGCGGCGCGAGACCGGCGAGAACGCTCTCCGCCGGAACGTTCGAGGAGAGCGCCGCGCCGTGCACGGCGAGCGAGAGATCCGGAATATCGATCACCGTGTTTCCCGGCGTCAGAACGCGGACGTTTCCGTTCGATTCGAACCGTTTCATCTCGCGCTCGTAAACCGACCCGGGCGAATAGTGATCGTGGCCTCCCGGAAGAATGACGACGCGGCACGAGGGTCCCGCGTCGCGGAGACATCCGACGACGTGCGTGACGTCCGCCTCGCTCGCGCCGAACGCCGAATCGAAGAGATCCCCCGCGACGACGAGAACGTCGTATTTCTCGTCCCGCGCGACGCGAACGATCTCGGCGAACGCCTGCCGCAGGGCGAGGCGCTGCTCGCCCCCTTTCGTTCCGAGGAACAGGAACGGCGCGCCGATGTGCACGTCTGACGTATGGAGAAGACGCAGCGTTTCCATCATGGCTCCTTGCCCGCCGATATCACGTTCGCTCCGAAAAGAGCTCCTCGAGATACGCCCTGCCCTCGATCGCTCCCGCGAGGTCGACCTCGAAAGTCATGAGAGGCGGCGTAGCCCGAGCGCGCAGTATCTTCACGAGCGCGGGAAAATCGAATATGCCCCGGCCCGGCGGCAGATGATCGTCCGAGGATCCGTCGTTGTCGTGCAGATGGAGCGCGATCGCTCTCTCGCCGAGGAGATCCCACCATCGCGCCGCGGGAAACCGCGAGAACGCGGCGATGTGCCCCGTGTCGAGGCACACCATCGCGTCGCGGTCCGGAAGGACCTCGACGAGACGGGCGAGCTCCTCCGGACGCTCCTCCCACACGTTCTCGAGGGCGACGCGCACGCCGAGCCCGCGCGCTTTCCGGAGAATCGGGCCCATGCGCTCACTCCAGTTCCCGAGCCACTCGCGCAGGCCCGCGCGCGAGAAGCGCGGGGAATAGCTCGTGTGAACGACCATCACGGAACCGCCGAGCCCCGCGGTCACCTCGAGCCCGCGCGCGAGGCACGCGGCGCTGTATTCGGCGATATGAGCGTCGAGGCTCGCGATGTCGAGCCCGAGGAACGGGCCGTGCGTGAAGGTCGCGAACGAGCGCTCGGCGAGGAGCTTCCCCATCCGCGCGACGTCGGCGTCGGCGAGCTCCATGAGATGCCCCGCGTCTCTCATCCGCACTTCGGGATGAAGCCCGGTTCGCGCGACCGAATCGAGCTTGTCCTCGAGCTCGTCGAGCATGACGCTCGCGTGAAAGATCATATGAACCGCCTCGCGCCCGCGCGCAAGCTCCCCCTTGACCGTCTCCTGCGATATGAGTATTCTACGAAGCACGCGCCGGAGCGTCCGGAATCTCCGGATCGCTCCGGCGGGCGTCAACGTAACACATACGCGGCCGATATTGCAAGAACGAGGCTTCGAACGGGCAAGGCGGTGCACGGCATGAAACTGGTGGAATGCGTTCCCAATTTCAGCGAGGGACGCGACGCGGCGAAGATCGAGCAGATAGCGGACGAGATTCGCGCGACCGACGGGGTGAAGCTCCTCGACGTCGATCCGGGCAAGGATACGAACCGGACGGTCGTGACCTTCATCGGGACTCCCGAAGCCGCGCTCGAAGCGGCCTTCAAGGCGATCGCGAAGGCCGCCGAGATCATCGACATGCGGGCGCACACCGGCGCCCACGCGCGCCTCGGGGCGACGGACGTATGCCCGTTCGTGCCGGTTTCGGGCGTCACGATGGACGACTGCGCGGCGCTCGCGCGGGCCCTCGGCGCCCGGGTGGCCGCGGAGCTCGCCATCCCCGTGTACCTCTACGAGGAAGCGGCGGCGAGCCCCGAGCGGCGGAACCTCGCGAACATCCGCCAGGGGGAATACGAGGGTCTCGCCGAGAAGCTCAAGGATCCCGCGTGGAAACCGGACTTCGGTCCCGCCGCGTTCAACGCGAAGAGCGGGGCGACGGTCATCGGCGCCCGCGAGTTCCTCGTCGCCTACAACGTCAACCTGAATACGCGCGACGTCCGGATCGCGCGCGAGATCGCCTTCGACATACGCGAGAAGGGGCGCGCCAAACGCGACGCGTCGGGCGCGATCGTGAAGAACGAAAGCGGCGAGACGATCTTCGTGCCGGGAAAATTCCAGGCGTGCAAGGCGGTCGGCTGGTACATGGAGAATTTCGGCCGCGCCCAGATCTCGATGAATCTCGTCAACTATCGGATCACGCCGCCGCATCTCGTGTTCGACGAATGCGTGAAGCTCGCCGAGAAACACGGCGCGCGCGTCACGGGGAGCGAGCTCGTCGGGCTCGTCCCGCTCGAGGCGATGCTGCGCGCGGGCCGCCATTATCTCGCGAAGCAGAAGAAAACGACGGGGGTCCCCGAATCGGAGCTCATCCATATCGCGGCGCTCTCCATGGGGATGAGCGATCTCTACCCGTTCGAGCCGGCGAAGAAGATCATCGAATACCAGTTCAGGACGGAGGGTCCCCTCGTCGGGATGAAGGTCGACGCGTTCGCGGACGTCCTGTCGACGGAATCTCCCGCTCCGGGGGGAGGCAGCGTCGCCGCGCTCTGCGGGGCCCTCAGCGGCGCTCTCTCCTCGATGGTGGCCGCGCTCACGCACGGGAAGAAAGGGTACGAAGGCGCGTCCGACGAGATGGAGAAAACCGGAGTGAGAGCGCAGGAGCTCAAGGCCGCGTTCCTCGCGGACGTCGATCGCGACACGGACGCCTTCAACAGGGTCATGGAGGCCATGCGCCTCCCGAAAGGAACCGCGGAGGAGAAGCAGGCCCGCGATGCCGCGATTCAGGCGGCGACCAGGGAGGCCACGCTCGTTCCCCTCGGAGTTCTCGAACGCTCGCTCGAGGCGGCGAAGCTCGCGAGGACCGTCGTCGAGCGCGGGAACAAGAATTCCATCAGCGACGGCGGCGTGGCGGCGCTCGCGGCGCGAACCGCCGCCGAAGGGGCGTTCCTCAACGTGGCGATCAACCTCCCCGGCATCGCGGACGAGAGTTTCCGGAACGAGACGCTCGCCGAGGCGAGGCGGCTCCGCGCCGAAACGATCCCCCTCACGGAAGAGACGGTCCTGCTCGCGGAACGCTCGATCGCCGCGGGGAAGTGACGCGCATGCTCAAGCTCGATTTTTCTCTCACACGGGCGCACGCCGCGGAGAACGCGCTGGCCGCGGCGCTTCCCGCCGCGCTCGACGAGCTGCGCTCCCTCGTACGGAGGGAAGGCCCGGGGGCCGGCATGCTCGGCTGGCTCGACCTGCCGCTCGCGGCGCGCGGCGAGATCGCGCGGCTCGAGGACGGCGCGAAGCGGATACAGGACGAGAACGACTGTCTCGTCGTCGTCGGCATCGGCGGCTCGTACCTCGGCGCCCGCGCCGCGATCGAGGCGCTGCCCCGGGAAGCTCCCTTCCCCGTTTTCTTCGCGGGCGTCAACCTCTCCCCCGAGTATCACGAACGCCTCTTCGCCCGGCTCGAAGGCAAGCGATTCGCGCTCTGCGTCATATCGAAATCGGGAACGACGCTCGAGCCCGCCATCGCCTTCCGCATCCTGCGGAACAAGCTCGTCGATCGATTCGGCGAGGCCGGCGCCCGCGCGCGAATCGTCGCCGTGACGGACCGGGAAACGGGAGCGCTCCGGCGGATGGCGGCGAAGGAATCCTACGCGGATTTCGCGATTCCCGCCGGCGTCGGCGGACGGTTCAGCGTGCTCTCCCCGGTCGGCCTTTTTCCCTGCGCCGCCGCGGGGATTCCGGTGCGCGACCTGCTCGACGGTTCGGCGGCGGCTCTCGACCGGTTCACGAGGAACGACGCCGCCAACGACGCCGTCCGCTACGCCGCGCTCAGGCACCTCCTGCTCCGCGGCGGGATGGCGATCGAGGTTCTATCGACCTTTCACCCCGAGCTCGCTTCGCTGTGCGAATGGTGGAAACAGCTCGCCGGCGAATCGGAGGGGAAGAACGGCTGCGGCCTCTTTCCCGCCTCGACCGTCATGAGCACCGACCTCCACTCGCTCGGACAGTGTCTTCAGGAAGGGCCGCGGAGCATTCTCGAAACCTTCCTCTCCGCCGCGACTCCGCGCGCGGACGTCTCGATACCCTCGGACGCGGACGACGAAGACGGTCTGAACTACCTCGCGGGACGGCGGCTGAGCGAGGTGAACCGGACCGCGCTCGAAGGCACGCGCGAGGCGCACGCGGCGGGCGGAATCCCCGTTCTCACGATCGAAACGGAATCGATCGACCCCGCGTCCGTCGGCGGACTCTTCATCTTCTTCGAAATCGCGATCTCGATCTCCGCGCGCCTTCTCGGCGTCAATCCGTTCGATCAACCCGGGGTCGAGGAATACAAGAGAAGGATGTTCAAGCTTCTCGGAAAGCCCGGAACCTCATGATCCGCTCATGCGTCGAGTCTCGCCCGGTCCCCGGCAC
This sequence comes from uncultured bacterium, assembly GCA_963846325.1. Lineage (GTDB taxonomy): Bacteria > Krumholzibacteriota > Krumholzibacteriia > Krumholzibacteriales > Krumholzibacteriaceae > SSS58A. The sequence goes on along the minus strand of CAWJVO010000011.1, from coordinate 313,235 downwards.
GCGCCCGTTCGCGGGAATCCTCCCCCTCGCGCTCGCGGCGATCCTGTTCCTCTCCTCCGCGTGCGAGCCCCGCGAGCCGTATACGAAGGAAACCTTCGTCATGGGAACGAAGGCGTGGGTGACGATCGCCGGCATGAACGATCCCGACGCCGAGCGCGCCGCGCAGGCGGCGTTCAACGAAATGTACCGCATCGAGAGCGTCATGAGCACGTGGCGGCCCTCGAGCGAGATCTCCCGTCTCAACGCGGATTCGAGCGGAACGCCTTTCGCGGCGTCGAGCGAGCTCTACTCCCTCGTCGACAGCTCCCTTTTCTATTCGCGGGCGACCTCAGGCGCCTTCGACGTGACGGTCCGCCCGCTCGTGCGCCTGTGGGGCTTTCAGGGAGGGACGGCGCGTCTCCCGAGCGACGCCGAGATCGCGCGCGCCATGTCGCTCGTCGGATCGGGGAAGGTCGCGCTCGATCCGTTGAGATCGACGGTCGCGCTCCCCCGGGGGATGCAGATCGACCTCGCCGGCGTCGCGAAAGGATACGCCGTCGACCGCTGCGTCGCCGTCCTCGCGGAGCTCGGCGTCCGGAACGCCCTCGTGAACATCGGCGGCAACATCTACGCGATGGGCGCGCCCTCCGGAAAGAGCGGCTGGAGCGTCGGCGTCCGCGATCCGAACGGAGGCCTCGAGACGGTTGGAACGCTCCTCCTGCGCGACGAGGCGGTCGCGACCTCGGGGAACTACGAGAATTTCGTCGAGATCGGGGGAAAGCGCTACGGCCACATCATCGATCCGAGAACGGGACGGCCCGTCTCGCACGTCCTGAGCGTCACGGTCGTCGCGCCCACGGGGCTCGCTTCGGACGCGCTCTCGACCGGGCTCTTCGTCCTCGGACCCGACGACGCGCGGGCGGTCGCGGCCGGGCTCCCGGGTGTCGCGGCCCTCTTCGCCCTGGCGGACGATCGTGGAATCGTCTACCGCTCCGCCGGCGATCTGGACCGCCGGTTGATTCTCAAGAAAGCGAACACGACTCGGCACACCATCGAACCGACAGGAGGCAATCGCAATGGTCCATAGGAACACGCCGTTTCGGCTCTTCGGAATCCCGCTCTTCGTTCTCCTCGTATCCCTCGGTTTCGGCTTTTCGAGTATGGCTCAACAAGAGAAAGCGAGGGGAATGACCGCACCCACAGACTCCATGCGAAAGGCGTTTCACGCAAGAACGGTTTCCCTCATCAACGAGCGCTGCGCCGGATGCCACAAGGGAAAGCACCCGAGGATGGGGCTCAATCTCGAGCCGGGAATGCTCGTCCAGGCGCTGAAGGACGTGCCGAGCCGGCAAATCGATTCCCTCAAGCTCGTCGATACGCGCAGGCCCGAGCGGAGCTACTTTCTGATGAAAGTGCGCGGCGACAAAGGCATCAAAGGATCCCGGATGCCGGACGACGCGCCCGCTCTTTCGCCCGAAGAGATCAGGATGATCGATCGCTGGATTCACGGAATTTCGGGGTTCCGGCGCGGTCCGAGACCGGCTCGCCATGCTCCGGACAGCACGAGGAACAAATAACTCGAACGGGACTTCTGTTCAGGAAAGGCGGTGCAGGATGATCAGAAAAGAGCTCCGGCTCCCGATTCTCGCGATCTTTCTTCTGTCTCTCAGCGGGTGGCTCTTCCATATGAGAGTCCATCCGGTGTCGTTCGATCCGGCGAATCCGTCGAATCCGGCTTTCTTCGTGCCGCTTATCGCGGGGATTCTCAGCATCGTCGCGGTGCCGCCGCTCCTCAACTACCGGCGCACGTTCGTCGCCGGCTACCTGCTCAACGGCATGAGCGTCGTCATCGGCACGATCACCATGGCCCTGCTCAGCATCGTCCATCCCCCGTCGCCGCTCACGCCCCGGAGCATCCTGTTCGGGACGATGCTCGGAAGCATCCTGCTCCTTGTGGCGAAGCTGCCCGTCGGACAGATCGTCCTGTACCACTATCACCCCAAGGGCATGGGAAGGCTCTTCACCCCGTTCTGGTGGGCGAGGCACTTCGTCTACCTGAGCGCGGTCTTCACCCTCGGGCATTTTCTCTGGAGGTAACGCCGTGAAGCACTTTATGAGAGGCCGGATCGGCTGGTGGATTCTCCACGTCGCGGCGATTTCGTTCGCGTTCTATCTCGGGCATCTCGTCCGATTCTAGCGGCCGACGGCCGCGCGCGGTTCTCGGACGCTACTTGATCGCTTCGATGCCCTTCGATCCGCGATCGAACCAGCCGCCGAAGACCTCGCAGCTCGCGCAGTCGTGCTCCTTGCGGAAGGTGGGCGTGCGCCCCGCCTTCTTCGCCATGTATATCTCAAGGCGGTTCATCGCCCCGAGCATGGAACCGAGGAGCATGAACGCGCCGGGCGCGAGAATGATGAGGAGAAACGGCACGTACGACTGCCCCATGATCTGCGCGCCGAACATCGTTCCGAACCCGATGAGCTCGCGGATCATGCTGATCACGACGATCGAGATCGTGAACCCGAGCCCCATCCCGAGCCCGTCGAGCAGCGAGTAGATCACACCGTTCTTCTGGGCGTACGCCTCGGCCCTTCCCATGATGATGCAGTTCACGACGATGAGCGGGATGAAGATGCCGAGCTTCTGGTAAATGGGATGGAAATAGGCGTTCATGGCGAGATCGACGACCGTGACGAAGGTCGCGATGATGACGATGTAGCCGGGGATGCGGATCTTCTTCGGAATGAAGTTGCGGAGCGCCGAGATCATCACGTTCGAGCCGACGAGGACGAAGGTGGCGGCGAGCCCCATGCCGATCCCGTTGAAAGCCTCCGTCGTGATCGCGAGCGTCGGACACATCCCGAGCACGATCCGGAATATCGGATTCTCGGCCCAGAGCCCCTTGGTGAACTCCTTCATCGCCCCCATTACTTCTTCCCTCCGGTCGCGGGCTTTCCCTCGCATTCCGGTTTCGCGGCCGCGGGCTTCCGCGCGCCGAACACCTCGGCCTTGTGCGCCTCGAGGAACTCGAGGCCCGTCGCGATGGCGGTCGTCACGGCGCGCGACGAAATCGTCGCCCCCGTGATCTGCTTGAACGGGCCGCCGTCCTTCATGACGCTCCAGTTGGCCGGCTCCTTGACGCTCTTGCCGACGAACTGGCCCCTGAACAGCGGCGTCGTGATCTTGCTCCCGAGGCCGGGCGTTTCGGCGTGCTTGACGATCTCGACTCCCGTGACGACGCCCGCCGTGTCGACTCCGACGAGGATCTCGATCGGGCCCGAGTAGCCGCCCGGGGCGACGGCGAGGAACGCCGCGCCGATGACGACCCCGTCCTTCTTGCCCGGGAAGAAGGTCATTTCCATCTGCATATCCTCGTCCTTGATCTTCACCTGGTCCTTCTCGAGATCGTTGTCGGCCAGGGGCATGACGACCTTCACGGCGTCCATCTTCTCCGCCGTCTTCGACTTTGCGATCGGCGCCTTCGTTTCCTGGTCGACGAATGCCATGACGGCGGCGCACACGGCCCCGATCAGGGTGAGGACGAAGCAGAGTCTGAATATCTCTTTCATGGTACGTCTCCCTTCAGCGGCGCTCCCTCGCCGACGGCCCGGCGAGCGGACGCGGCGCTATGCGGCGACCTTCGATTTTTCCTTCCGCGCACCGAACACCGTCGGCTTGACGTACCGGTCGATGAGCGGGGTGAACGCGTTCATAAGCAAAATGGCGAAGCTGACGCCCTCGGGGTAACCGCCGAAGAGCCTGATCACGACGGTGACCGCTCCGCACCCGATCCCGAAGATGAGCTTGCCTCCCGGCGTTATGGGGCTCGTGACGTAGTCGGTCGCCATGAAGATGGCGCCGAGGAAAAGGCCGCCCGTGATCACGTGGAAGCTCGGATCGGCGTAGCGCGCCGGATTGATATAATGAAATATCCCCGTCATCGCCCATACGCTCGCGATGAACGATACCGGGATATGCCACGTGATGACCTTCTTCGCGACGAGGAAAACGCCCCCGAGGAGCAGGAGCACGACGGATACCTCGCCGAGCGATCCCGCGCGGAATCCGAGAAGCAGGTCGTATACCTCCTGCCTCGTGAGATGAACGTCGAGACGTCCCGTCGACTGGAGCGCTTCGCGCACCTTGCCGAGAGGCGTGGCGGTCGTCACGGCGGCGGCGCCCCACGCGGAGGCGGTCACCCATTTCGCCGTCATGTTTATAGGAAAAGCGATGAGGAGCACGACGCGGCCGACGAGGGCCGGATTGAAAATGTTGTAGCCGAGCCCCCCGTAGAACTGCTTCGTGATGACTATTGCGAAGAAGTTCCCGACGACGATCATCCACCAGGGGCTCGTCGCGGGAAGGTTGAGCGCAAGGAGCAGGCCGGTGAGCGCCGCGCTCAGGTTGTTTACCGTGACCGGCTTCCGCACGACCTTCTGCCAGGCCGCCTCGAAGAGAACTGCCGAGCCGACCGAGATGACGATCGTGAAGAGGGCGGCGAGGCCGAACAGGTACACCGAAAAGAGCGCCGCCGGCAGGAGCGCGATGATCACGAGGCGCATGATGTCGCCGACGCGCCTCCCGTCGTGAATATGGGGTGACGAGCTCACGAGGAAGCGCGGCCCCGCCTCGTCGAGCTGCTCCTTGATCTCCTTCTCCTTGATCTCTTCCAACAAGACCTCCCGCTCAGACGACCTTGGCGGCGTTCTTCCGGACCTCCGCCTTCGCGCGCCGGAAATGATGCACCATCGGCCGGCGCGAGGGGCAGAGATACGCGCAGCAGCCGCACTCGATACAGTCGAGCACGTGGTGTTCGCCCGCGTCCTCGAAGCGGAGACGCTCGGCGAAGATGCTGAGGACCGACGGATTGAGGCGCATCGGGCACGCCCGCACGCACCTTCCGCACCGGATACATGCGTCGCCGACGAACTGGGCGACCTCTTCCTGCTTCAGGACGACGATCCCGCTCGTCCCCTTGGTAACGGGGGCGTCGAGAGAATACTGCGCGACGCCCATCATCGGGCCGCCGCCGATCACCTTCCCCGCGTCCTGCTTCCGGCCGCCGCAAAATTCGATGAGGTCGCCGAAGGTCGTGCCGATCCGCGCGAGCACGTTCTTGGGCGCGGCCACGCCTCGGCCCGTCACGCACACGACGCGCTCGACGAGGGGCCGGTTGCGGCGCACGGCGTCCCAGGCGGCGTACGCGGTGCCGACGTTCTGGACCAGCACGCCGACGTCCATCGGGAGCCCGCCCGCGGGGACGACGCGTCCGGTGAGGACGTAGATGAGCTGGCGTTCGGCGCCCTGCGGATAGACGACGTCGAGCGCCCGCACGGCGAAGCTCCGTTTCTCGGCCTCTTTCCGCATCGTCCCGATCGCGTCCGATTTATTCTTCTCGATGCCGACGATCACGTTCTTCACCCCGAGCGCCTGCGCGAGATAGGAAGCGCCTTCGAGTATCTGAGGCGATTTTTCGAGCATGAGGCGATGGTCGCTCGCGAGATACGGCTCGCATTCGGCGCCGTTGATGATGAGCACGTCGATATGCTTGTCTTTCGGGGGAGAGAGCTTCACGTGCGTGGGGAACGAAGCGCCTCCCATGCCGACGAGACCGGCGTCTCGAACGATCGCCTTTATCCTTTCGGCGTCCAGGCCCTCCCCGCCGCGTTCGACGTCCAGTCCATCCGCCCATTCGTCCGTGCCGTCGGGCACGATGACCGCGGCGGGCATGTCGGCGCCGACCGGATGCGGAAAGACGTCGATCGCCTGCACGGTGCCCGAGGTCGGCGCGTGGAGGGGCACCGAGACAAAGCCCTGCGGCTCCGCGATGATCTGCCCCTTCTTGACCGTGTCCCCCTTCTTGACGACCGGTTTCGGGGCGGCGCCGAGGTTCTGCGCGAACGGCACGATTAAACGCTTCGGCACGCTCATCGTCTCTATGGCGAGCCTGTCCGCCAGATCCTTGTTATACGCCGGATGAATGCCCCCGAAGAATCTTCTCGCCGCCATTATGCCTCGCCTCCCGCCGCCGCATCGAGCTCGACTTCGACACCGGAACCGTCCATGGCCTTGATCTGGATCGTTTTCATCGGGCAGACCGCCGCGATCGAATCGGGTATCTCATAGGTATAATCGACGACCGCGAGGTTATCCTGCATCGCAATCGCTCCCGAGGGAGCCTCCTTGACGCATTTCGTGCATCCGATGCAGCCGACCTCGCAGATCTTGCGGACCTTCCCCCCCTTATCGTGCGACGAGCAGAGGATGTGGAGCCGCCTGTCGGCGGGAACGAGCTTGATGATATGCTTCGGACACGCCGACACGCATTTTCCGCACGCCGTGCACTTGGCGGGATCGACCGCGGGCAGGCCGTTCGGGAGCATGTGGAGCGCGTCGAACGGGCATACGCCCGCGCACGTTCCGAGGCCGAGACAGCCGTACGAGCACGCCTTGTCGCCGCCGAAGAGGATGGCCGCCGACGTGCAATCCCTGATCCCGTTGTAGAAGAAACGCTTCCCGGCGACCTGGTCGTCCCCGGCGCAGAGCACGAGCGCCACCTTGCGCCCCGCGCCCCCCGCGAAGGAGGCGCCCATGATCGCGGCGATCTTCGCCGCGACGCTCTCTCCGCCGACCGGGCACGCGTCGACGCTCGCCCTGCCGTCGGCGATGCGCCGCGCGAGCTCCGAGCAGCCGGGGAGCCCACAACCGCCGCAGTTCGCCCCGGGCAGCGCCCCTTCGATCTCCTCGACCTTCGGATTCGACGGGACGGCGAAGGCGCGCGCCACCGCCGCGAGGAGCAGGCTCGAGAAGAGCGCGAGGGCGGACAGCGCGACGATCGCGGTCAGGACTGCCGTCTGCATAGAACGTCTCTCCTTATCATTGTTTCACGAGGCCGGTGAAGCCCATGAAAGCGAGTGAAAGAAGCCCCGCCGTCACGAGCCCGATCGCCGTACCTCGAAGGGGAACCGGTATGTCGCACAGCTCCATGCGCTCCCTGATTCCGGAGAAAATCATCATGGCGAATCCGAAACCGACCGCGGCCCCGAAGCCGAACACGGTCGTTTCGACGAGATTGTATTCCTTCTGGATGTTCAAGACGGCGACGCCGAGCACGGCGCAGTTCGTCGTGATGAGCGGCAGGTAGATACCGAGCGCCCGGTAAAGCGTCGGGCTCATCTTGAGCAGCACCGTCTCGACCACCTGGACGAGAGCGGCGATCACGAGGATGAACGTCACCGTCTGCAGGTACTCGAGGTGGAACCGCACGAGAATGTACTGGTAGAAAAGCCACGTGGCGGCGGACGCCATCGTCATGACGAAAATGACGGCCGCGCTCATCCCCGCCGCGGTCTTGATTCGCTTGGAAACGCCGAGGAACGGGCAGATGCCGAGAAACCGGCTCAGAACGAAGTTATTGACGAAAACCGCGCTTACGATAATGAGAATGAGCGTCTTCATGGACCACCTTCATTGTTCGCTTATCTGCACGATCTCGCGGAATCTCCGGCGAATCTCGAAGCCGGCAAAATCCGTTGCAAGGTAATACAACACCGAAGGAAAATCAACATGAATCCGTCTTGACGAAACGCGGCCCATCGGGCTAATATGACTGACCGGTCATTCAATAAGCCACCGCGAAAGGAAGACATGCGGGCTTCGAAAAAGAAACGGGCAGTGGGCGGCCGCGCGGACATGCGAAAAGCCCAGATCCTCGAAGCCGCGGTCGAGCTCTTTTCGAGGTACGGCTTCCACGAAACCGAAGTCGGAGCCATCGCGAAGGTGGCCGGGGTCTCGAAAGGGACGATCTACAATTATTTCCCTGACAAGCATGCCCTATTCATGGGAACCGTCGAGCTCGGAATCGAACGGCTCTCGAAACGGATCGATGAATCGACGCGCGGTATCGCGGAACCGGCGCCGAGGCTCGAAGCGGCGATCGACGCCTGCCTTTCTTTTCTCAGGGAGAACCGGCGCCTCTACCGGATCGTGTTCCTCCACCGGAGCACGCTCAGGGAGACGCAGGAGCTCCGCTTCCCGGAGAGGTTCCTCTCGCATTATTCGTTGTTCGAAGGCGCCCTCGCCGAGGGAGTCGAACGGAGGGCGTTCAGGCCCCTCGACGTCCGCGTCGCGTCCTTCGCGATCACCGGGATGATTCTCGCCGTTCATCGGGCTCGCCTTTCCCCCGGCGCCGGCCGCGCTCCCGCGGAAGCGGACTCCCGGATCGCACAACTCATTTTGCATGGGCTCGCGGGGATCCGTACGGGACCGAAGAACGATCCTGCGCCGCCGGCATGACGACGTCACTGCGCCGAAGGAGGAAAACGTGAACGGGATCATAGCGCTTGCCGCCGCTTTTCTGGTTCTCGCGGCGAACACGGGGAGCTCGATCGCGGCCGACACGCTCGCCGTCTCGCTCGAGGAGAGCGTCCGGATCGCTCTCGAACGCAACAAGAGCCTCGCCGTGGCGCGCGAGAAGACGAACGAGGCCTGGGCCCGCGCGGGGGAAACGCGCACGGCCTTCTTCCCGCAGATCACCGGCAGCGCCGGCTACACGAGGCTCGACGTCGCCCCCTACATCCCCACCTCCCGGCTCGGAGCGATCGGCGCGGCCGGCGCGCTCCCCGGGGAGATCGAGATCGGGCTCCGCGACAGCTACCAGGCGACGCTCCGGCTCCAGCAGCCCCTCTTCACGGGCGGCCGGATCATGAGGTCGCACGATATCGCGCGGCTCGCCGGGAACGCGGCCGAAGCCGAGCTCGAAGGGGAAGCGGGCGAGCTCGTGTACGAAGTCAAGCGGGCGTACCTCTCGTGCGTCAAGGCGGCCAATACCGCGAGCTCCGCGGCGGAGTCCGTGCGCCGGCTCGAAGCTCACCTCGCCGATATCGAGGCGATGCGGGGCGCCGGGCTCGCGGCGGACAACGACGTTCTCAAGACGAAGGTCTATCTCTCCGAATCCAGGCTCGCTCTCATGAAGACGAGGCACGCGTTCCGTCTCGCGAAAACGTATTTCTGCAGCGTCGTCGATCTCCCCCTCGCGAGCGAGATCGCGTTCACCTCGAACGCCGAAGCCGCGGCGCCGGCCGGAATCGACCTCGAGACGGCAGTCGAAACCGCCCTCCGGAAACGGCAGGAGCTCCGGTCGATCGAATATCGCACTCGCATGACGCGGAAGGAGCTCGAGGTGGCCCGAAGCGGGTATCTCCCCGACGTCTCCTTCTTCGCGAACCTCAATTACCTGAACCCGAATCGCGAGCTGGAGCGCGACTTCTACTCGAGCTGGTCGATGGGAGTTCTCGCGCAGATGAACGTTTTCGACTGGGGCCGTACCGTCTACCGGACACGGCAATCGAGAAGCAGGCTCAGACAGATCGAGACGGCGGAAAGGAGCCTCAGGGACGCGATCACGCTCGACGTGACGGAAGCCTGGTTTTCGCTCCTCGAAGCATGGGACGAGATCGAGGCGGCCCGGGAGAACGTCGCCCAGGCCGAGGAGAACCACCGCGTGACGGCCGGGAGGTTCAGGGAGGGGCTCGCGACGAATGCGGAGATGCTCGACGCGAACGTCCTCCTCACGAGCGCGAGAACGATCCGCGGAAACGCGATCGCCGATTACCTCATCGCGGAAGCCGGCCTCGCCCGCGCAACGGGCGCGGAGACCCCATGATTCGCGCGGAGCTCGAAGAGGGCTAATCTTGAATGATTTTAATTTGTCAAATTTATTTTACAGGTGTATAGATATTATTGTATAATTCCACCGGCGACGCATAGGACGTCTCGCCGCCATCAGAATATAACGAGCTCACGATAGCGGGGAAAGGAGTGGGTATGAAGGAAATCCCGAAGAATATGATCGGTTTCAGCGGAAAATATTTCGTCCAGTCGATGCTCACCCGCGAGGGGCTCCCCTGCTCGGCCGGCAAGGACGGGATCGACCTCGTCGTGAACCTGAAAAAGCCGCGGAGGGAGTTCACGGTGTTCGTCGTTTCGAATCTCCAGCCGAAGCGCGCCGGGGGCAAGGGCAAGGAGGCGCTCGACTGGTGGATCCCCGTCGAGACGGCCGCCGATATCATCGCGTGCGTCGATCTGAGCGAGCTGCGGGTCTGGCTCTTCGAACACGACGAGCTCCCCAGATACGCGCAGCAGAAAACCGGATCGAAGTATCACCTCTACATGTACACCGACAAGGCGGTCGCGCTTCGCGGGAAGAAGAGCATGAAGTTCGATTATGAATTCGAGAGCTTCAAGCTCGAGAACCGGGTGTTCAAGGGCGTCTTCGAGAAACGCGTCAAACGCGCGGCGAAGAAGCTGCCGAAAAAACGCGCGCCCCGGAAGAGAGCCGCGCAAAGACCCAGCGCCCGCACACCGGTCCCGAAGAAGAGGAAATAGCCCGCGCGATGTCTTTCGCAAACCGCTTCGGATGGTCCCTCTCGCGTGAAGCGACGTTCGATCATTGCCGCCGCCGGTATTTCTTCCATTACTACCTGAGCTGGGGCGGATGGCGCGCCGACGCTCCCGCGATCTCGCGCGAGGCGTTCAAGCTCAAGCGCCTCGTCTCGCTTCCCCTCTGGCGGGGCCAGCTCGTCCATTACGTCGCCTCGATGGTGCTGCGCTCGATGAAGGCGAAAGGGAGGCTCCCGGACAAGGACCGGGTGATCGCCTACACCATCGAACGGTTCGAGACGCAGCTCGCGTTCTCCCGCGATAGAAAATATCTCACGACCCCGAAAAAGACGTTCGAGAGCCTCAACATCGATTGGCTCGCGCTCATCGACCACGAGTACGGCCGTCCCGTGACGGACGCGGCCCTCGAGCGGACGCGCGGCGAATGCGTGGAAGCGATCGAGGGGCTCTACGGGGGCCCGATTCTCGGCGTCCTTCTCGAGACCGATCGCGCGAAATGGGACATCGAGGATCTCGCGAGCGGCGCCTTTTCACAGCAATTCGATTACGGCGGCGCGACGGTGTTCGTCAAGACCGACTTCATGTTCCGCGGCGGAGACGGCACGCTCGGGATCGTCGATTGGAAAACGAATCGCGGCGGCGCCGCGGTCGTCGACGCGGACGAGGACGAACCGCGGAACGCGGCAGTGCAGCTCGGCATCTACGGTTACTACGCCGCGCGAATTCTCGGCGAGCCGGTCGCTTCGATACGGCTCCTCGAGATCAACCTTCTCGACGGCGGAAGAATGATCGAGCACGCCGCCGACGAGGAAAGCGTCGCGCGGGCAGGAGAGACGATCGCCTCGGGCATCGAGAAGCTCTCCGGCGCGCTCGTCGGCCGCGACGCGGCGCGCAACGAGGCGCTCCCGTACGAACGCTTTCCCGTGATCGAGAGCGGACTCTGCCGCTTCTGCAATTTCTTCCGGATCTGCAAGGATGAGAGCTGCTCGCTTCGCCTGCCCTAGATCGAGAGAGAATTTCTGATCGCGCGCGCGAGGACGTCCGCGCCGAAGCGCACGGGGTCGGTGGCGGGGAGCCCCGTTTGTCGCGCCGCCGCCTCGACCGCGCGACGCGCGAGCGCGTCGTCGAGATCGAACGTATTGAGCGCGATGCCGACGACGCTCATCCGCCGGATGGCCGAGATCGCGCCCTCGTAGAGCGAGACGAGCTCCGGGAGCGGCGGGATCGGCACCTCGTAGCCGCGGATCGTATCCCTCGTCGGCTGATGGCAGAGGACGCAGGCGCGCGGAAGCGCCCCGGCGATCATTCCGAACGTCACGCCCGCGTAGCCCGGATGCAGAATCGATCCCTGCCCTTCGAGAATCACGACGTCGTTTCCGGTCGCCGCCTCGTTGACGAGGCGCTCCGTCGCGCCGCCGATGAAATCGGCGACGACCCGGTCGACGGGGATGCCGCTCCCCGTGATCATGATCCCCGTTTGCCCCGAAGCGGCGAATCCCGATCGGACGCCGGCGCCGAGCAGCGCACGGTGAATCTCCATCCCCGCCGTCATCTTGCCCGTATTGCAGTCGGAGCCGGCGGTGAAGATCACGGGGCAGGAAGCGCACTCCTTTCCCGACGCGACGCCGAGCCCCCCGGGGGACGCCGGACGTCCCAGAGCACGACCCCCTTTTCGGCCGCGAGGGCGGCGAGCTCCGCGTCGTCGCCGAGGAACTCGTGCATCCCGTTCATGACGTGGAGGCCGCTCCGGATCGCCTCGACGGCGGCGGCCCGATCGGCGCCGGCGAGCGCCCCTCCCCGGGGCGCCGTTCCGAAAACGAGCGTGTTCGGGCCGAACGCGAGCGCCTCATGCAGGGAACCGACGACCGGGATCCCGCCGCCGATCCCGATAACCTCCCGGGCGGTCGAAGGCGCCCGGCTCGCGTCGATCACGGCCGCGACCTCGCCGCCCGCGTACCTGACGAGGCACACGGCGGTCTTCGCCCCGAGCGGCGAGAAGCATCCGTCCGCCAGAATCGCCATGCGCCGCGATCCGATCGGCATCGGAAGAGGGTATGAACGGGAACGTGCGTCTTCGGATTTGCCCATGGTCGAGCGTTCCCCCCGGAACGTACCTAGCGTTCCCCGAACGGCGCGGCGTTGTACTCGTTATAGATGTCCCCGATGATGTTCTGTAGAATGGTTTCCAGGGTCACGATTCCGCGCATCTCCCCGCGCTCGCCGACGACAATCGTCATGTGCATCGGCTCATCCTTCATCGCGACGAAGAGCCGTTCCGCCGATTCGTCCTCCTTCGCGAAACGCGGCTTGTGCATGACGGAGGTGAGCTTCTCTCCCCCGTCGAGGCCGAGGAGATCGAAAAGCGAAACGATCCCGACGACGCGGCCGTCCTCGGGAGAAACGATGGGAAACCGGGAATACGTATGCCTGTTCGCTTCGGCGACCACCTCGTCGACCGAAGCGGTGACGGGGATCGAAACGACGCGTTCCATCGGAATCATGAGATCGCGGGCCCGGACGCTTTCGAATCGAAACACACGGTCGATGACGAGCCGCTCTCCCCGTTCGAGCGCGCTTTCCTTCTTGCCCAAACGGTAGAGATAGATGAGCTCCTCGCGCGTCGAGAGGATGCCGAACCGCTGCCCTCCCGCCCCGACGGCTTTGAGGAGCGCGCGGACGAGAAGGGTCGCCGGCATGACGAGCGGCCAGAGAACATAGGCGAGCAGCTGCAGGAGAGGAGCGACAGCGGCTGAGACCCTGTCCGCGTGGTAGAGAAACACCGATTTCGGAATGACCTCGCCGAACACGAGGAGGATGGGAACCATCACGGCGGTGGCGACGGCCGCCCCCGAGCTCCCGAACAGCGTCACGGCGAGATCGGTGGCCGCGGCCGTGCAGACGATGACGGCGAGATTCGTCGCGACGAGGACGACGGAAAAGAAATGCTCCGGCGAATTGATGAGCCGCTCGAGAATCCTGGCCCGCCAATGCCCCGCTTTCGCATTCGCGTGGAGCCGCACCTTGCTGCACGAAACGACGGCGGTCTCGGAGCCGGCCGCGAACGCGGCGAGGAGCACGCCGGCGACGATCACGAGAATCGCGAGACGGGGATCCATCAGCGCTCCTCCGTTTCGGGCAGACGCTCCAGCTTGAGCTTGCTCACGCGAACGGGCTCCGCCGAGAGAACGAGAAAGCGAACGCCGTCTATCGTGAAGGCTTCCCCCTCGCGCGGGATCTTGCCTATCCTCTCGACGAGGTAGCCGGCGATCGTTTCGACATCCGGCGAATCGAAGGGGACCCCGAGAATCTCCGCCGCTTCCCGGAGACTCATCGTTCCCTCGACGACGACGCGATCGGCGTCGAGACGGTGATAGTCCGCGACGCGCGGCTCGCGCCGGTTGCGGATCTCGCCGAATATCTCCTCGAGTATGTCCTCGAGGGTGAGAATTCCCGTGCAGGATCCGTGCTCGTCGACGACGAAGAAGAGATGCTGGTGAGACATGATGAGCTCGCCGAAGAGCTCGCGGATCCGCTTGCTCTCCGGAACGAAGGCCGGGCGCCGGAGGATTCCCGCGAGAGTGACGCGGTCGTCGCGCGAGAACCGGAGGAGATCCTTCGCGAAGAGCACTCCGACGATCGAATCGGACGTCCCCTCGTAGAGCGGAACGCGGCTGAACCCCCTCGCCTTGACCTGGACGATCGCCTCGTTGAGCGGGGTATCGACGTCGAGCGCGAACACCTCGTGGCGGGGCGTCTGCACCTCCCGCGCCGTCGTTTCGCTGAAGAGGAAGAGGTTCGTGAGCACTTCCTTCTCGAACTCGCCGAACAGCCCGTCCCGGTGCCCGAACTCGACGGCGGTCGCGAGCTCGTGGGCGCCGTACGCCACTCGTCTCTCGCCGAGGATCTTCCTCGATCCCTCGACCGTGTAGTCGGCGATCGCGCCGAGGACCACGCGCACGGGGGTGCAGACGATCATGAACACCCTGAGAATCGGCGCCGCGAAGAGGACGAAGGAACCGGATCTCTTGATGGCGAGGCTCTTGGGGGATATCTCTCCGAAGATGAGTATCAGAACAGTCATGACCGCGACGGCGATCCCTATCCCGCGGTCCCCGTAGAGCCTGATCGCGAGGGCCGTGACGGCGCTCGTCGCGGCGATGTTCACGAGGAGGTTGCCGAAGAGGATCGTGACGAGGAGCATGCGCGGATCACGGAGAATGCCCGCGGCCATCCGCTCGCGCCTCCTCCCTTTTTCCATCTCCGCCGCCGCCGAACGCGAAATCGAGAAATACGCGGTTTCGGAAGCGGAGAAGAACGCGGAAAGAAGCATGAGAACGACGAGCGAGAGGATCAACGGAAGGTGTTCACCGATAGCCATCGTGCCACCCATGACCGGTGCGCGAGCGATTCGTTGCGCTGCGGGGGATCACGGCGCGGCGCCGCGCGCCTCGGAGCGTCATTCCGCGATGATGGCCGAAAACCGCTCCGCGGCGGCTTTCGCCTCCTCGCTGTTCGGATATTCCTTGAGAAGCCGTCTCACGACACCGGCGGCGAGCTCCTTCTGCCCCGTGGCGTCGTACGAGACGGCCATCCGGAGCAGGGCGCCCGGAGCGCGTTTCCCCCGCGGGTAACGCTGGAGTATCGTCGAGAACTCCTTCAGCGCGTCGGCGTATACGGTCTGTTCCATCAGGCATTGTCCCCTGACGAAGAGCACCTCCTCGCCGAGCGGATCGTCGGGATACTCGGCGAGAAACGATTCGGATTCATCGAGTGCGAGCTGGTACTCGCGCCGGCTGAAATCGAGGTATATCTGCCTGAACAGCTCTTCGGGAGGAGGGGCCGGGGCGGCGAGAGCCCCGGCTGTATCCCCCACGATTCCGATTCCGGAAAGAGAATCCCGATCGACGGAGCCGCCCGCCCTTTCGAGCGTATCCCCCCGCGCCGCGTCGGTCGAGCCGACGATCGGCGTCCGCGGATTCTCCGACGGCGCGGCGCTCCGCGCGCCGGTCGTATCGGGCCGCGCCGGTCTGCGCCGCTCGACCGGCTTGAACGGAGAACTCTCCAGCGACTCCCGGAGCATCTCCTGGAGAGCGCCGAGCTGGTCCTTGAGCTCTTCGAGATCCATCTTGAGCTGCGCGTTCGAGCCCCGCGCGAACTCCTGATCTTCCCTCAGCGTCCGTTCGATCGCCGCGATCCTCGACTTGAGCGCCGCGTTTTCGACAAGGAGCGAGTCCACCTTCGCCGCCATGCCCATGGTCTCCGAAGGCATGCGGAAGAACTTGCGCCCCCAGCATCCCCCCTCGATCGCGACAAGCAGAACGAGGAGCGCGCACGTCCCCGCGCGTCTTTTCCATCCGTTCATGACGTTCGCCTACTGGAGCACGAGGTGAGCCCGGCGGTTCGCGGCCCACGCCGATTCGTCATGCCCCATGCCGAAAGGCTTTTCCTCTCCGTAGCTGATCCAGGAGACGCGGTCCGCTTTGATGCCGTACGTCGTGAGGAAATCGACGACCGCCCGGGCGCGCTTCTCGCCGAGAGCCATGTTGTACTCGATCGTGCCGCGTTCGTCGCAGTGCCCCTCGACAACGAGCTTCTTCGAGGGATTCGCCATGAGGATCCCGGCGTTCTTCACGAGCGCCTGCTTGTACTCCTCGCCGATCGTGTACTTGTCGAAGGCGAAGAAAACGTCTTCGAGAACGACTGCCGCGCCGGTTTCTTCCTGGATGACGGGCGCCTCATCGCTCGGAGGCGTTACGATTGGCGGCGGAGCGACCTCTTCCACGGGCTGCTCCACAGGCACTACCTGCTTTTTCGCGCATGCGGGAGCGAGAACCAGCGCGATCGCGATTGCGAGGATCAACCATTTGTATCGTGCCATCACGACGACCTCCTTCCGGGGATCGAACCCCGTCTCAACACCCTGCGCCGCGCGCCGTCATTCGACGCGCCGGGCGCCTTCCCCGATTGCCGAATCGAACATTCGCGACCATGATACACGCGATCCCCCGGATAGGGAAAGTCTTTTGTTGCGCCGGCGAGCTTCAGCGGCGCGACGCCGGGGATCCCTCCGCGGAGAGCGGCGACCAGTCGGCGAACTCTCCCTGGGCGAGACGCCGCTTCTCCTTCGTATCGATGTCGATGACGACGACGTAGTTCCTGCCGCCTTCGCGCACCGTCGCGGCGATATGCCGGCCGTCGGGGGCCCAGCACGGATCCTCGCAGCTCGTGGCGTCGTCGAAGAGAGTCTCCTCGACGAGCCCGTCCGGAGAGACGAGCTTGAGCCGGTAGACGTTTCCCTCGCGCGAGGAATACGCGATGAGGTCTCCCTTCGGAGACCACGCGGGGGACTGGTTGTAGGAGCCGCTCCGCGTGAGCCGCCGCACGGAGCCGCCGTAGCCGTCCATCACGTAAATCTGCGGCGTGCCGCCGCGGTCGGAAACGAACGCGATCTCGGAACCGTTCGGAGACCACGAGGGCGATATGTCGATCGCCCGGTTTCTCGTGAGGCGTCTCAGCACCTTGCCCGCCGTGTCGAGGACGTAGATCTCGTGGTTCCCGTTCACGCTGAGGGTCATCGCCATCTCGCCCCGCGCCGCGCAGTAGCTCCCCGGCATGTTGATCCCGCGCCATTGCGTCAGAAGATGCTTCGTGCCTTTCGCGAGGTCCACGAGGTAGCAGTCCCAGTTGCTCCGGCGGTCGGACGAATAGCAGAACCTGTTCCGGTCGAGCCAGAGGGGAGACATGGCGATCTCGCCCTTCGTTATCCGCCGCTCGCCGAATCCGTCGTAATCGACGACGTAGAGATTCTTGGCTCCCCCGTCGACCCTCCTGAAGAGAATGCGGGTCGTCGCCACTCCTCGCTCGCCGACGAGGAAGTAGACGATCTCGTCGCTCACCGTGTGGGCGAGATGCCTCGCGGCGTCCGCGCCGAACCGGTACCGCTTGCTGAAAATCGTCTCCTTGCTCGAGAAATCGAGCAGCGTCGCGTCGAGAACGAAGCTCCCGCTCTCCGAGGAGAGCTTTCCCCTGAAAATCGCGCTCGCCGTCCGCGTATGCCCTTCCGCGCCGGATACCGCTTCCGGGCCGATCGTCTCGAAGAGGCCCGAGTAATCGAGATCGTTCCGGATCACGCCGGTGACGGATCGCGCCGACGAAGCCTCGCGCGCGGTGGCGCCCTCGATCTCCTCGATCACGATGGGAATCTTTCCGCGCCCCCCGCGTTCGGTTTTCAGATAGATATCGGTCTGCGCGAGCGCCGCTGGCGCGGCCGCGCAGAGCGCCGCGATCGCTGCGATGAGTCGAATCATTCTCATTCCTTCTGGACGAATGTGAAATGGATGCCGAGAAAAGCGTCGGTGAAAGCCCGGGGCAGCGGCGGGAACGGAGCGGCGCTCTTCACGGCTCGCAGGGCCGAGCGGTCGAAGTAGGCGTTGCCGGAGCTCGTTTCGACGCGCGCGTCGGAAACGCTCCCGTCCCGCATGAGCCTGAAATAGACGACGCACGTGAGTCCCGTCCCCCCTTCCGACGCCGCCGAAAACCAGTTCTCCGAGACGCGACGCTCGATAGCGGCGAGAAAATACCCGAAGGGGAAGTTCGCCGCGTCGACCGCGATGCCGGTCCCGTCCCCCTCGCCGACCGTGACGCCGAGCGCCTTCTCCCCCGTGTCCGCCGCGGGCGTCTCCTTCTTCGCCTCCCCTTCCTTCTTCGCGTCCGGCTTCTTCGGAACGGGGATCTTCGCCTCTTCCTTCTTCGGCTTCTGCTTCGGCTCTTCTATCTTGACGGCTTCCTTTTCCCCTTCTTCTGCCTTCGCGGCGGATTTAGGCCCGGAGCCGACGAACGGCTGGAGAATCTTGACCGAGTAGACCCCTTCGGGGAGACGCATCTTGGGGACCGCCTGAAACAGGAAAACGAGCGCCGTCAGCACGACCGCGTGCACGCACGCCGAAATGCCCAGGGAAAGCCTCATTCTTTCCCTCCCCGCCCCTTCAACGTCTTTTCTCTTCCTGCTCCGCGATGAGACCGAGATCCTCGATGCCGAGCATCTTGATCCGCGCGATCACCTTGAGAACCGTCTCGTACCGCACGTCCTTGTCGACGCGCAGGAACACGCGCGGCGCCGTCGCCTCGATGGCCACGCGGAACTCCGAGGTGAAATCGTTCCACCCCACGGGCTTCTCGTCGATGAAGAGCTCGCCGTCCGCGTCGATGGAGACGGTGACCCCCTGCTGCTCCTCGATCTGCTTCGCTTCGGCCTTGGGCAGCCTGAGCTTCACCCCGGCCTGCAGAAACGGCGCCGTGAGCATGAAGATGATGAGAAGCACCATGGTCACGTCGACGAGGTTCGTGATGTTGATCTCCGCGAGCGGCGCGTAGCGCGAGCGTCTCATGCCTCCGTCCCCTTATCTCGATCCGAGGGACGGCGAGACGGGATCGCCGCCGCGGGCGAATCCGGCCGCTCCCTCGTGCAGCTCGACGTAGGCGCGATCGGCGATCCGGTTGCGAAAGCGCAAGCCGAAGGACGCTATTTCGTCCTCCTTGCCCCTGATCGCGCGCTGGATGTAGTTGTATCCGACCACCGCGGGAATCGCCGCTCCGAGCCCGAAGATCGTCGTGATGAGCGCCACGGCGATTCCCGGACCGACGACGAAGAGACTCGCCGAGCCCTGCGCGCCCATGCTCAGGAACGCCGCCATGATTCCCCATACCGTGCCGAAGAGACCGAGGAGCGGCGAGATCGACGCGGTCGTCGCGAGAAACTGCACGTACGTCTCCCACGTCGCCATGATCGAGATCGTTTCGGCCTCGATGAGCTTCTCGAGCGCGGAGGTCGTTCTGATTTCCCCCTTCTCGATCTCGGCCGACAGCGCGGAGACGAGTCTCGCCTCGGGGCTCGCCGCGAACGTTCCGGCGCGCTCCTGAATCCCGCGCAGGGAACGTTCCGCCGCGAAGAGCTCGAGGAAACGTGCGGTTTCTTTCCGCGAACGCTTGAAGAAGCGGAACTTCTCTATCATGATCGTCCAGGATACGACCGAAAGCACCGTAAGAATCAGGAGGATCCCGTTCCCCACCGTGCCGCCGTGGAATATCACATCTGACAGCTTTCCCGATATCTGCAGGAAAGCGACCGGCCCCTCGAACCCCATTTTCGTCCTCCTTGGATGGCGTCTTCGGGCAACTTACTATAGTACCCGTGGACGGTCAAGTATGTTTCAGGATATTCGCGGCGCATTAGCCTCAAGAATTTCATGAAGTTACGAGGCTCGCCCCCCCCCGGCGCCCACTCGGTCGACCGGGTCGGCCGAGATCGCCGATACATAAATATAGTGCCCGGAAGGGCCGGAGAAAGAGGTGTTTCGCTTGTAAAAAACCGGCCCGGAGGGTATAATACATACGGGTGCTCTTGTCGAAAAACCAAGGACTTGAGCCCCCGCGAACACGAGATCAATATAACCCTCCCCTGGAGAAGGAGTGAGAGCAATGAAACGCACCACGTTTCTCTTCCTTCTTGCCGCGCTGATGCTCCCGATTATCGCCTCGAAGGGCGGCGCCGTCGATTTCAAGAGAGAGAGATCGATCTCCGCCGCGCCGGGACCCGGCGATTTCTCCGTGAGCGTCAATGTGCTCGGAGAGAAGGAGGGAGTGTACAGGTCCGGAGATGAGATTCGCCTCTCCTTCCAAACGACGAAGGACGCATACGTCGTCATATACAACATCGACGCCGAGGGCTACGTGCAGCTCCTTCATCCGGAGGACGGGCGGCCCGTTCTCTCGAAAGGGCGCACGACCTACTTCCTTCCTCCCCCCGGCAAGAATCTGGTCTGGGAGGCCGGCTCGACGACGGGTGTCGAATACATCCACGTCCTCGCCGTCACCGAGCAGAGCAGGCTCAACGATGACGAGCTCTTTTTTCTCTCCCGGGGAGACCGGCTCCCGGAGGAAAAGCGGCTCCGCGTCGATACGGACCCGTACCTCGCCTTCAACACGATAGACGGAGAGATCGTCCGCGACGCCGAGAGCGATCCGCCGGCGACCGATTTCACGAACTTCTTCGTCAACAGGCGGGTTGATTACCCCCGCTATCTGTGCGCGAAGTGCCATAGCCCGGAAAAGCTCCCCGATCCGTACGCGATGGAATGCCCCGAGATCGTCATCGACGAGATCGCGTACGAGGAGAAGCCGCAGTATCCCTATCCGCCGCTCTACGACGTTCGGCACTCGGGGGAACAGGCCGAGAATGAAAACTACTCGTCCGGCGGCTACGCGGATTCGTGGCTCGACGAGGGAGAAGACGAGGATACCGCCGGCGACACGCGCTACCGCCTGTCGATCGCGTACAGCACGTATAATCCTTACTCCCCCTTCTTCGGTCCCACTCTGCTCTTCTACGATCCGTTCTACTGGGATCCGTTCTGGTGGGGATTCGGGTGGAGCTGGACCTGGGGCTACGGCTACTGGTCGCCGGGCTGGTATTGGCCGTATTACGGCTGGGCGTCCCATTACCGGTACCGCTGGTGGGGCTGGGACAACGATTATTGCGGCTGGGGATACGATCATTGCCGCGGAGACGACTACCGGTTCCGTCCCGCGTTCGCGGAGCGGACGCTCGCGAAACGCTCGCTGAATTACGCGAGAACCAATACCGAGCTCAGCCGGAAGCGTTCGATCGAAGGAAGCCGCCTCGCCGAAACGAGGAGCAGGGACGTCGCCCGGAGACTCGATCGCTCCGATCTTCAGCGGAGATCCGCGGACAGGAATCTCGTGACCGGAACGACTCGCCGGAGCGAACGGAGCGCCGTGCGGACGCGCGAATTGGACCGGAGACTCATTTACGGCCGCGAGCGCACGGACGGCGGAACGGGACGAACCGTGGATCGGAGAGCTCCCGTGACCGAAACCCGGCGTTCGCGCGAGAATCCCGGCGCGCAGAGCCCGAAGTCGCCGCGGAGAATCGAGACGCGGCGGGATCCGGCGAGGAGAGTCGAACCGGCGCGCGAGCGAAGCGGCGATTCCGGACGGACCGTGAACCGGCGAGAAGAATCCCAGCGGAAATCGGGCGACGCCGACAGGAAAGAGCCGACCAGGAGGGAATCGACGCGGGAGCGGTCTTCCGGATCGCAGACGCGCGAGAAATCTTCCGATTCCTCGACGCGCGAGAGATCGCAGGGCTCCGACCGGAGGTCGTCGAGCGCTTCCCCCTCGAGGGCCGTCGACAGGCCCACGCGAGAGACACGGAGCGCCCCGAGCTCGACGCCGGCGAGCTCGCGGTCCTCGAACACGGGCTCGACGAAACGGTCACGTTCCCGCTGATCGCCGTTCGAGGGAATCGAGCAGAAAACGATATCGAGCCCCTCCCGCCGTATTGACGATGACGATACGCGAGGAGGGGCTGATTTTTTCCTCGCGGACGAGACGCTTGAGCCCCGCCCACGTCGCGGCGCCCTCGGGAGAGGGAAACACTCCGGCGGATCGCGCGATCTCGGACACCGCCTCCATGATCTCCCCGTCCGTTACCGACACCGCCGTTCCCCCGCTCTCGCGGAGAGCCCGCAGAATGATCGCGTCCGCCCTCGACGATGGCACGCGTATCCCCGAGGCGATCGTGACGGGGTCTTTCCACGGAACCGCTTTCTCCGAGCCCTCGACGAAGGCCCTGACGAGCGGCGCGCAGCCTGCGGCCTGCACCGCGGCGATGCGCGGCATCGGCCTCCGGAGCGATCCGATCGCCTCGAGCTCCCGGTACGCCTTCCAGAACGCGACGATTCCCGTCCCTCCCCCGGCGGGAAAAACGATCCAGTCGGGCTCGATTTCCTCCTCGATCTCGAAGGCCATCGTCTTCTTCCCCTCGACACGGCACGGCTCCCGGAAGGTGCTCACGATCCCCGTCCTGTCCCCCGGCACCGCCCCGTCGAGAGCGCGCGCGGCGTCGGGCAGGATCCCCGGAACCACGGTGACCTCCGCGCCGTAGAGACGGCATTCCCCGGCGACCCCTTCCGGCGTTTCGGACGGAATGAACACGTGGCACGCGAGGCCGGCGGCCGCTCCGTACGCGGCGAGCGCGAGGCCGGCGTTTCCCGCGGAAGGAACGTACGCCCGCTTCACGCCCAGCTCGAGCAGGCGCGAAACGGCGACTGCCATGCCGCGCGCCTTGAACGAGCCAGTCGGATTCGCCGATTCGTCCTTGACGTAGAGATCGCGCGCGCCGATCGCCTCCCCGAGTCGATGCGCCCGAATGAGCGGCGTGCTCCCCTCCCCGAGCGTTATTCTCCTGGAGAAATCGGGAAGCAGATCTCCATAGCGCCAGACTCCCGTTCCCGACCTCTTCGAACCGGGCGTCCGGGACGACGCGTTTCTCCGGATGGCCGAAGTATCGTAGACGCAGAGGAGCGGGCCGGAGCAGGCAGGGCATTCGCCGGCGGCGGAACCAGCGGGAATCTCGCGACCGCACAATCCGCAGCGGTAACCTTCGAAATATTTCATGCGATGCCTCCGACAGTCCTTGAAAAGATCCCGCGATAAGCTATCCTTATCCGGTCGCCGGTTGTCAACAGAACAAATATGGAATGGATCACGCGCTCAGGACTCACGCTCGGCACCTTCCCCGCCCTCAAGGCGATCGCCCCGGGACTCGAGGTGTTCGTCACGACGAGGGGCGGAGGAACGAGCCGGGCTCCGTTTGAATCGCTGAACCTCGGCGGAACGCTCGGAGACCCTCCCGCCAACATCAGCAAGAACAGGCGGCTCCTGCTCGACGCGCTCGGCCTTGCCCCGCGCGCGCTCGCCCGCACGGGGCAGATTCACGGCACGGAGATCGCCGTCGTGACGCGGGGAGGCCACTACCCGGGATTCGACGGGTTCGCGACCGACAGGCGCGGCCTCGCGCTCGCCATCAGCACCGCCGACTGCTATTCCGTCGTGATCTACTCGCCGCCGGAGCGGGCGCTCGCCGCGCTGCACGTCGGCAGGCGGGGCGCCGAGGGCGGAATCATCGGGCGCGCCGTCGGCGTGCTGAGTTCGCGATTCCGGATCGATCCCCGTTACGCGATCGCGATCGTCGGACCGGGAATCTGCGGAACATGCTACGAGGTGTCGCGCGAGGACGCCATGCGTTTTCCGAAGGAGGTCAGACGATACGATCGGGGCCGATGGCGCCTCGATCTCTCCGCGTTTATCGTCCGGGACCTCGCCGCGCACGGAATCCGGAAACGGAACGTCTTCTCCTCGCGGCTCTGCACGGCCTGCTCCCCTTCTCTCTTCTTCTCGCACCGCCGGGACGGCGGCGTCACGGGACGGCACTGGACTCTCGCCGTGGTCCGTCCCGACCCGGGGGACGTCGAACGATGTGTTTGACTTGGCTCCGGCCCCGCGATATGTTTCATATATAACGCTTCGAAAACAAGTAACGCGGCCGAGAATCGACGCATGAAACAGAGCCGAAAATCCTCAGAAAATCCCGCGAACGACGCCGTTCGCGGGCATGCGGATCGACTATCCGCGCTGCGGCCGTTCATCGTCATGGAAGTGCTCGAGAAGGCGCTCGCTCTCGAACGCGAGGGACGCTCGATAATCCACCTCGAGGTCGGGGAGCCGGATTTTCCGACCCCCCCGCGCATCGTCCGGGCCGCGACGGAGGCCCTCGCGAAGGGCGAGACGCATTATACCGACAGCCGCGGTCTCGTCGAGCTGCGCGCGGCGATCGCCCGATACCACGAGCGCGCGTACGGAACGCGTTTCCCGGAGGAGCGCGTCATCGTCACGATGGGGACGTCCCCCGCGATGCTCCTCGTTCTCTCGCTCCTCATCGAGGAACCGGGGGACGAGATCGTCATCGGGAATCCGGGCTATCCCTGCTATCCGAATTTCATCCGATATCTCAGGGGCGTGCCCCGCTCCATACCTGTCCGTGAAAGCGACGGCTTCCAGCTCAAACCTGACGACGTGCGCAGGGCGATCGGCCCCCGGACCCGCGGCGTCATCGTCAACTCCCCCTCGAATCCGGCCGGCACGCTGATCCCGAAAGACGACCTCGCGGAAATCTGCGGCCTCGGCGTTCCCGTGATCTCTGACGAGATCTATCACGGCCTCGTCTACGGGGACGCCGCGCATTCGGCGCTGGAGTTCGCGGACGACGCGTTCGTCCTGAACGGTTTCTCGAAGCTCTTCGCGATGACCGGATGGAGGCTCGGCTATATCGTCGCCCCGCCGCGACACGTGCGCCGGCTTCAGATTCTCCAGCAGAATTTCTTCATCTCGCCGAATTCGTTCGTCCAGCGGGGCGGGATTTCGGCGCTGACGGAAACGCACCCCGAGATCGAAGAGATGAGGCGGCAGTACGACGCGAGACGCAGGTACCTCTGGGAAGCGCTTCCGAAGCTGGGCCTCGTCTGTCCCGTCGAACCGAAAGGCGCGTTCTACTTCTTCGTGAACGCGGCCCGTATCGATACGGATTCGTACCGGCTCGCCTTCGATATCCTCGACACGGCGGGCGTCGCGGTCACGCCGGGAATCGATTTCGGCGAGCACGGCGAGGGATACCTGAGGATCTCCTACGCGAACTCGCTCGAGAACGTGGCCGAGGGAATCCGGAGACTCTCGCGATATCTGGAACGAAGGGCGTCATGACAGCCGCACGACCGGGACGTGCGCGACAAGGAGACGGCATGATTCGAAGAATCACAAAGGCGTTCGTCGCGCTCGCGATCCTTTCGCTTGCCGCCGCGCCCGCCGGATCGTTCCCGATCGGCTTCTCGGCCGTCGGAGGGATCGGCGCCGGCTACTACGACATGGAAGCGCTGAACGAGCATCTCGGACACGTCGCGCAGGATCTGGGAGTGAAGTCTCTCGGCGATCTCTCGGGCGGGGTGAACTTCCGCATCGAGGGAAGGGTCTGGATGTACGACCTGTTCGCCGTCACGGGAGGGTTCGAGCATTTCTGGGGCGCGACGGAATCCGAGGGAACGGAATCCTCTCTTTCGTACCGGGCTCCGTCGGACGTCTATACCCTCGGGGCGATCGTCGCGGTCTTCCGCATCGAAAACGCGCTCAACCTGTGCGTCGGATCGAATCTCTGCTTCGCGGAATCGGTCTTCGGCACGAACGAGGTCATCGAGCGACGGCTCTCGGAGTTCAGGGGGGACGACCGGGGATTCGAGATCTACGCCGAAGCCCATACCAATTTCCTGAAACCGATCGAGGTCGGTTTTCAGCTGGGATACCGCGGACTCGCTCTCAACTCATTCACCGACAAATACGGCGATACCGCCTTGTTCGAGCCGGACATGAAGATGGAACTGGACTACAGCGGCGTCTTTTTCTATTTCACTACGGCGATTCGATTGTAACGGACGGGGAAAAGAAATACCGGAGAAGCGTTCGCTTCCCCGGTGAAACGCCCGGGGCGGCTTCGGAGCCGCCCCGGTTTCGTTTTCCACGCCTGAAAAACGGTATTACTTCTTCTTCGCCTCTTCCTTGATCTCCACCTTGCACTCGATCTCTTTTTCGGCGCCGTCGCCATGGCAGCCGGAGGCTTCCGTATGCATCCGCATCATACGCTTTGCGGGCATTCTGCGCTCTTCTCCCATGCCCCGGCCTTCACGGCAGGACGACTTCCCGTGCCCGCCCATCATTCCACACTCCATGCCGCACCCCATGCCCATCCCGCCGTGCATGCCCTTGCACGCATCCGGACCGAGAATCTTCCGCATGGCGATCTTCTGTTCGATCGTGGCGAGCATGATCTTCTCCCGAACGGCCGACATCTTCTTCACGATCGGCTCGATATCCTTCATGGCGGGCTCCGGCTTCATCATCTCCTGCTTGAGCGCGATGTGGAGCTTCTCCCGTTCGGCCTTGAGGTCGATCATTTTCAGGCGGAAGCTCATTTTCATGTTTTCGACTTTCGCCTTCTGCTCGTCGGTGAGCTTCATCTCGCTCTTGCACGCTCCCTTTTCCTTCGCGGCACACGCTTTCTCCTGCGCGACGAGCATCGATGTTCCCATGAGCAACGCGATCGACAGAGCTACGAGAATCAACAGACCCTTCTTCATTTTCCGACCTCTCCTTCTTTTTCCGCCCCTTCGGGGCATTCCGGTACACCGCTATCGCATCCACCGCATCTGATCCGAATCATGCGCATGAACCTGTCCCGCTCCTCCGGGCGGAGGGTCGAGCTCGCGCCGAGAACCCGGTGAATGAGCTTCCTCTCCAGCTGGCCCTGGATGGCCGATATCTCATCGACCTTCGCCATGATCGCTTTTTCGTCCGGTTCGCTCGCTCCGATGAGCGCGACGAGCTCCCCGCGCGCCTGCTGCAGATCCGTCCGCAGATCCCGCATGCCTTCCGTCGAATCGGCCATGAGGCGGGAAAAATGCATGGCCCGCTCGCGCGGGATGCCCATCTGCCTCGCGAATCGGGCCGTGTGCCTGCCGAAAGGATCCCCCGGTCCGCACCCTGGCGGCTGACCGAACCTATCGGACCCGATTCCCCGGATCAAACCGTAGGCGAATGCGCCGAGCACGGCCACGTTGAAGACGAGAGACAGCACAAGCGCGATCTTCAGATTATCTCTGCTCATCTCCGCCTCCTCCGTTCGAGGTCATGAGGATGTCCCCCAGCGATCCCGGCGGATATTCGTCGAGATAGGTGAGCTCGAGAACGTCCGTTTGATTCCCCGCGCTCGCCGGCGCATAGCTCTCGCGCATGAGGCCCCCGATCCAGACGCCGGCGACGACTGCCGCCGCTGCGGCCGCCGGCACCGCGACCCTGAGCCATCCGCGCATCCATTCCCACCGCGGCCCGACCTCGACGGCCGCCAGTATCGACGGAAGCAGCGAAACGGGCGGATCGGCCTCTCTCATGGAGCGGTGCATCGAAAGGCCGGCGAGCGATATATCCCTGAACCGGCTGCATCCGGCGCATGACGCGAGATGCGATTCGAGATCCGCTCTCCCGGCTCCATCGAGCGCCCCGTCGAGCTCTCGGGAAACTAGTGTGCGAAATTTCCGGCAATCCATACCGGGTTCCTCCTCTTGCTAGGTTATATCGCGCGAGATCGCGGCATCCTGCGAAAAAAAACGAGGAATCTTCATCGATCGCCCCATTCCCCGGCGATCCGCTCCCGCGCCCTGACGAGAATCGACTCGACGGCC
The DNA here is from genome assembly GCA_963846325.1 of uncultured bacterium. GTDB lineage: Bacteria > Krumholzibacteriota > Krumholzibacteriia > Krumholzibacteriales > Krumholzibacteriaceae > SSS58A. The sequence goes on along the minus strand of CAWJVO010000011.1, from coordinate 285,710 downwards.
GAAACGCTCTTCCCCATCGCGTCCGCGATCTCTTCGTAGGTGAGCTCCCCCGTGACCCTGAGCTCGAGGGCGACCCGCCAGTCGCGCGGGAGCCCGGCGAGGGCCTCCTCGTAGCGGCGGCGCGTCTCCCGGCCGCCGAGGGTCAGCGCCGGATCGTCCTCGTGGCGTGTGGACGCGACGTCGATGCCCTGTTCGGCCATCTCGTCGATCGACGGCGCGGCCCGGAGCTTTCTCTTTCTCAGGTGGCTCGCGGAAAGGTTCGAGGCGATCCTGTAGAAAAACGCCTTGAACGGGGCTTCGGAGCGATAGCGGCCGGCCGAGCGGAAGATCGCGACGAAGAGCTCCTGGGTGAGATCCTCGGCGTCCTCGGCATTGCCGGTGAGGCGCAGAAAGAAACGGTAGCCGGCTTTCTCGTAGCGTTCGACGAGGGCGCGGAAGGCGGCCGAATCACCGCCGGCGATGCGCCGCATCAGAGTCGCGTCGTCGTCCATGAAGCGCTATCCGATCTCCACGATATCCGTGATTCTGAATCCGTCCGAATCGGTCCGTTCGACGCGCGCCGCGGCGATTTCGGGATCGTGCTCGAAGAACAGGATCCACCCCTCGTCGGCGGCCCTGCCGAGCATCTGCCTCTTCTCCTCGAGCGTCTTGAGAGGAAAATGATCGTACGCCATGATGTAAGGAAGGTTGACGTGCGAGGCGAGCGGAATGAGGTCGCCGCAATACAGCAGGCTTCCCGCGGCGGTCGATACGAGAACGACCTGATGCCCGAAGGTGTGCCCGTCGGTGGGGATGAGCGTGACGCCCGGGAATATCTCGACGACGCCGTCGGCGAGGCTCAGGAGTCCCGCCTTTTCGATCGGGAGAAGGTACTCGGGGAAGAAGCTCGCGCGGTCCTTCTCGGTCGGATTGAGCGCCGTCTCCCACTGCCGGCGCTGGATATGGTGATTCGCCCGGGGAAGCGAGATCCTGAGCCCTTCGTCGCCCGCGCGATAGCTGAATCCTCCCGCGTGGTCGAAATGGAGATGCGTCGCGACCGCGTCGGTGATCGAATCCGGATCGACGCCCGCGAGCTCGAGCGCCGCCCGGAGCCCGTGCGTCTCGATCCGGTATATGCGCGTCATCTTCTCGCCGTAGCTCGTGCCCGAGCCGCTGTCGACGACGAGCCGGCGGCCGCCTCCCTCCACGTAGAGGGCGCGCATCGCCATCGCGATCCGGTTGCTCTCGTCGGCTGGGTTCGTCTTGCTCCAGAGCACCTTCGGCACGACGCCGAACATGGCCCCTCCGTCGAGCCTGAACGTTCCCGTTTCGATCGCCCTGATTTCGAACTGACCGAGCTTCATGCCGTATCCTCCGTTGCTGAATCCGCGCCGATGGCGAGAAGCGCCGCCTTGAGCTCGGGAACGACGCGCATCGTCGACAGGTACCCGGCCCTGATCATATCCGAAGCCCTCTCGAGATCGAACGGGCCGAACGCCGCGAGATCCGGCCTGATCATGAAATCCGCGTGCCGCTCCGAGATCGCGGCGTTCTGCTGCTGGATATAGTTGGTGACCTCGAAGGTCACATCGATGAGATTGCGCGGCTTCTTCGTTCCTCTCTCGAAACCGAGATTGACGCCGATCCGGTACATATCCCCGAGCGAAGCGAGGGCTTCGACGGGGACGTACTCCGAGAGCCCGCCGTCGATGAAGAGATGCCCGTCTATTTCGACCGGCGTGTAGAACTCGGGGACCGCGCTGCTCGCCTGGCAGGCGAGAGCGACCTTGCCCGTCGTGAACACCCCGCGCGCGCCCGCCGTAAGATCGGAGGCGACGATCGCCAGGGGAATCCCGAGATCGCGGAATTCGACGTCGCCGATCTCGTCCGCGACGAATTTTCTGACCTTCTCGCCCGACAGGAACCCGAGGCGGGGCACCGTGATCCCGGCGAGGTTCTTCCAATGCACGCCGGAGCCGAGCGCCTCGAGCTCGGCGATCGATTTCCCCGCGGCGAAGAATGCCCCAACCATCGCGCCGCCGCTCGTGCCGGCGAGATAGTCGATGTCTATCTTCTGCTCGACGAGCGCGCGGAGAACCCCGATGTGCGCGACGCTCTTCGCCACGCCGCCGCTCAGGGCGAGACCGATCTTGAGACGTTTCATGCGCCTATCTTCTCATGAAATGAACGTTTCGTTCAAGGCGGGATATTGACGCGGGGGGAACCGAGACGCGCGGCGGCTGCGCTCGCCGGCTGCCCTTACCCGATGGGATTCTTGAGGCGCATGAGCTTCTCGCGCACGAACGGGGTCGTTCCGGGATCGATCGCCGCCAGACGCTCGTACACCGCGGCGGCCCTGTCGACGAGATTCATCTTCTCGCAGGCGAGACCGAGATTCTGGTAATACATCGCGTTGTTCGATTCCAGCTCGACCGCCTTCGAAAAATAGACGAGCGCCTCGTCGAGCTTGTTCGTCTTGGCGAGGTGGCAGCCGAGGGCGTTGCAGGCGAATCCGGACTCTTCTTCGATCCCTTTCACCCTTTCGAAGTGGCGTTCGGCCTCTTCGATCCGGCCCAGCTTGTCGAGGACGATGCCGACGTTCAGCTCGAGCTGCGCGTCGTGCGGTTTGAGGCGGAGAGCTTCCCGGAACGCGTCGAGGGCGTCGTCGAGGTTCGCTCGCCGCTCGTGAATGCATCCGAGGCTCGAGAGCGCGTCGGCGTGCCCCGGGCCGGCGGCGAGAGCGCGCCGGTAGAGACCGATCGCGCGGTCGTCCTCTCCGTGAAGCTCCGCGATCTTGCCCGCGAGGTAGAGAAGATCCTCCCGCTCAGGAAACTCGTCGAGCGCCTTCCGGACGACCTCGTCCGCTTCGTCGATCATGTGCATGCGCGTGTAGAGCTGGATGACCTTGAGGTAGACCTTGAACGGCGTTTCGGGAAGGAACCGCATCGTTTCGAGGATGCGCCCCGCCGCGGCAAAATCGTTCAGCCGGTAGCGGAGATCGGCGTGGATCGCGTGCGAATGGGCCGCGAACGGATCCCTGGAGAGAGAGCGCGCGATGTATTCGAGTCCCCGGTCGAGCTCGCCGGCGAGGGCGCACGCGGAAGCCGCGTTCCGGAGCACGTCCGCGTTATCGTCATCCAGCTCGAGGGCGCGCTCGAAATGGAGAAGCGCTTCGGCGCTTTCGCCGCTCTCCATGAGCGCGACGCCCATGTTGTTGCTGAGCTCGGCGTGCGGCTCGCCGGCCGCGCGAAGCCCGTCGCGAAAGCACGCCGTCGCCTGTTCCCTGCGAGCGCTTCTCAGGTGCGCGAGCCCCGCGATATTCAGGAATTCCCAGCGCCTCGGATCGAGATCGAGAGCGACCTCGGCGTGCGCGAGCGCGCCGTCGGTTCTGCCGAGCTCGAGAAGCTGGACCGCCATTTCGTAGAGGTACATGGACGCCCCGGGGCACGCCCCGACGCCCTCCCGCTCGAGCGCGCACCAGGCCGCCGCCTTCCGGTATACGCGATCCGACGGCGCGATCCTCCCGTAATGATGGATCGCGAGGCCGCTCTCCCTCACGGGAATATCGGCCATCATGAGCGACTCCTCGACGTTCTCATGGATCTCGCATGCGTATTGGACACCGGCGTCGTTGCGGAAGAGCCTGATCTGGCGATCGCTGAAACGCGCGGCGCATCCCGCCGACGCTTCGTCCCGATCGGACTGCCTCTGGAGCCCCGGGCCGCACGACACGTTCGTATACGTGCGCTGCTCGAACATGAAGGCCGCGGATTCCGCCTCGCGCACGAGCGAGCGAATCTTCTCGTGATCGTCGAGGGACACTCGTTCGTCCGCGTCGAGGACGAGAATCCACTCCCTCGTCGCCTTCGACAGGGCGAAGTTCCGCGCCTCGCTGAAATCGTTGTTCCACTGAATCTCGTAGACCGCCGCCCCGAGCCTTTTCGCCTCGAGGATCGTGGCGTCCGCCGAACCTGTATCGACAACGATCATCTCATCGGCAAGATCCTTGACACTCATGAGGGCCTCGGCGATGTGCTCTTCCTCGTCCCGGGCGATCATGCAGACGCTGATCGAGCCCGCGCGCATCTCTTTAAGTTCTTCCATAGTAATGAGTTGTGCTTTCTCCGTGCGTGGCATTGCGATTCCTCTCACCGTGAATTGATGCGAGGGCATGCGCCCTCTCCGTACGGCGGGAATTCAAGAGGCGTGCCATGCGGGGCCGGGCTCGTCATGCGACCGGATTTTCTGGTATACTGCGGCCGCATCGGGAGAGAAAGGAGCTGCGATGAAAGTGGCCGTCATCAGCGACACGCACGATCACCTCGAGAATCTCGAGGCTGCGCTCGCCGAGATCAACGAGTCGGGCGTCTCGGCGCTTTTCCACTGCGGGGATCTCGTCTCTCCGTTCGTCATCGACCGGCTCGCCGCGTTCAAGGGGCCCGTGCACGTCGTCTTCGGCAACAACGAAGGGGACCGGTACACGATCGACAACGTCGCTTCGAAGAAATTTCCGAACGTGAAGATTCACGGCGAGGTCGGCTTCGTCGAGACCGAGAACGGCGAGGTCGCCTTCACGCATCGCCCAGAGTTCGCGCGCGGCCTCGCGTGCACCGGGAAGTACACGGCCGTATTCTACGGGCACACGCACCATGCGAAGATCGAGCGGGTGGGATCCACGTGGCTCGTCAATCCCGGAGAGCTCATGGGGCTCCTCGAGCCCCCCGGCTGGGTCGTCTTCGATCTCGCGACGGGCAAGGCGAAGCACCACGCGCTGAAGTGACTCGACGCGGGTCCTGCCGGCGACTGCACCCCGCCCGATACGCGGGTCCTGTCGGCGATTGCACCCCGCACGTTCTCGCTCGCTTGCGCTCGCTGCGCTGCGTGCGGGGGCCCCATCGCCGCCACCCGCTAACAGTGCTGGCGTGGACGCTCCCGCGACGAACTCATTGGAGGCTCTGCGACTGAGTTCGGAGCGGGAGTGTCCACACCATTCCCGTCACCCGCTAGCTCTTCAAAGGGAAATCCATGCCGGGCCGCTCGCGGGCGAGGAAGGCGAGCGCCTCGGAGAGGGTCGGAATGCCGGCGCGGCCGCCGAGCCTGCGGCATTTGAGGCCGGCGACGGCGTTCGCGAAGGTGCAGGCCCGCAGAGTGTCGAGGCCTTCGAGAACGGCGAAGAGATACGCGCCGTGGAAAACGTCTCCCGCGCCCGTCGTGTCGACCGCCTTTACCGCGAATCCCGGAACGTCGACGACGCCCGTTCCCGAGAGAAACGCGCACCCCTTCTCGCCGAGCGTCACGACCGAGGCTTTCGGGCCGAACGCGCTCAGCGTCTCGAGCGCCTCGCGGAGGCTCTTGCCCCCCGAGACCTGCTCGGCGAAAAGCTCGCTCGCGATGATGTAATCGCAGAGCGGCAGAAGCTCGCGGACTCCCTCGCGCAGCGATCCCGCGTCGATGAGCACGGGGATCTTCGCCTCTCGGGCCGCCTTCGCCGCGACGAGCGCCGCTTCGGGCTCGAGATCGTCGATGAAGAGCCCGCGCGCCGAGCGAACGAGGTCGAGATTCACCTCGCGAGCCTGCAGGCGCGACACGCTCCCCCGCGTCCAGAGAATCGTCCGCGCCGCGGTGCGCGCGTCGACCATGATGAACGCGTACTGCGACGTCGCACCCGGCTCGACCACGACCGGCGACACGTCGACGCCCTCCCGGCGCAGCTCCTCGAGCATGCGCGCGCCGAAGGGATCGTCGCCGACCTTGCCGGCGTACGCGACGCCGAGGCCGAGACGCCGCATCGTGACCATCGCGGTCGCCGTAGGGCCTCCCCCCTGTATCGTGAAATCGCGCACCTCGAGCTTCGTGTTTTCGGCGGGCAGGTGCGGCACGATGCCGAGATAATCGAGCGCGGTGTATCCGATGCCGACGGCGTCGAATCGCTTCTGCATGTTCTCGCGACGCTCCTTTCGCGCGGCCGCCTTCGATGCTACCGGAACCCCGCGCCCGGGGCAACGGGAAATCCCGCCCGCGCGCGAAAGCGCCTTGCGAATTCGGCCCCGGGCGGCTAGAATCGACGCTTCGACGGTAGAATCAACCTCACAAGGAGACGCACATGAAGCGCATCGGATTCTTTCTCTTCGTTCTCATGCTGTCTCACTCCGCCGCGGCTGCTCCCTGGGTATCCTTCGGCGTCAAGGGGGGCATCTACACGTCCAATACAACGGAGATCCCCACCGGCTGGCCGGACACCGCCTTCAGGAACGGCTTCGCGGGGGGCGTCTATATGGATTATGCCTTCAATAGATATTTCAGCCTGCAGCCGGAGATCCTCTACGTCACGAAGGGGCTCGACGGCGGGCTCAAGGGCCCCCACTACGACCTGAACTACACGGCGCGTTTCGACTACATCGAGATCCCCCTTCTCGCGAAGCTCACCGTCGCGGGAAAGAGCCATTTCACCCCCTACTTCTTCGCGGGCCCCGGGGTGGGAATCAACATCGGCGCCGACATGAAGATCGACTTCACGGATACGAGGGGCGAGAGCGCGTCCGGCTCGTCGGATTGGTCCGGGATCATGAACCGAACGGAAATCTGCTTCTCGTTCGGCGCCGGATGCAAGTACGCCATCGGCCTCGGCGGGATCACCGCCGACGCGAGATTCGACTTCGGCCTGACCGATGTCTATTCCGGAGGAGAGGTGACGACCGATTTCGGAGACTCCAGCGACACGGAAACCGTCAATCCCGGGAGCAGCAAGAACCTCGGGTTCGCCCTGCTCGTCGGGTACAATTTCTAGCGACTCGCCGCGGCCGCACACGAGGAAGATCTGTATGAAACAAGCGAAGCTCTTTTGCCACTTCTGCGGGGCGCCTCTCGGGAGCAGGGAATCCGAAGGCCGCTCGCGCCTCTACTGCGAGGCGGAGCAGCGCTTCATCTACGAGAATCCCATCCCCGCGGCTACGGGTATCGTGACCGACGACGCGGGACGCCTGCTCCTCGTCCGCAGAAACAGGGAGCCGGGAAAGAATCAATGGGCGCTTCCGGGCGGATTCATCGAAATGCACGAGAGCCCGGCCGCGGCGGCGAAACGCGAGCTCGAGGAGGAGTGCGGGATCGTCGCGCGCGATCCGTCCCTCGTCGACATCATCTACCAGGAAAGCAGATTCTACGGCGCCTCGCTCCTCATCATCGGATACTCGTTCGCGGGATTCGAGGGAACGCCGCGCGCCGGGGACGACGCCGGGAAGGTGCGCTTCTACGCCTTCGACCGGCTGCCGAAGCTGGCGTTCGAAGCCCACGGCCGGTTGATCGGGAAATATATCGAGAGGCGTGAAGAGCTCCGCAGGCTGTGGAGCGAAGAAGTCTAGGAGCGGCGACGCCGGCGGGCGGGTGCCGCCCGTTCAAATCCGCAATGGTTCGATCTGATCGTCGAGCGCGGGCGCGATCTCCCAGCTCCTCTCCTCATCTCCTCTTCTCGCGACCACCTTCACGGCCGGAGAGCCCTTCGCGTCGCAGTAGCGCGCGACGAGCGAAGCACCGAAGCGCAGATCCTCTTCGGCCGCCGGGCCCTGCACGAGGACCGTGGGCCCGGGAACGTCGACCGGCGTCGCGAGCCATTCGAGCCGCCAGGCGCGTTCGAGATAATGGTTCTCGACCTCGCGCCTGCCGACGACCGCCTTGACCGACGGCGACAGCCTGAAATGGCGCCCGACGGAGAAAAGAAGCGTCTCCTCGTGGGTGAGCGGCGCCTCGCCCCGATGCTTCATCCAATCCTTGAGCTTCGCCGCGTAATTCTCGTCCGTGAGCATGCATCCGCCCGCGGGTGACGAGTACCCCGTCACGCCGAGCGAGGCGGCGAGCTCCATCTGGCGTCTCCGCGAGCGGCCCTGGATGTCGAGGAGCCCGTCCCGCGCGATCCATCCGTTCTTCTCCGCGAGCGTCTCGGGAAGGCACTTCGCGCTCAGCGGGCGCACGAGGCGCCCCTCGAGACCGGACTCGCGATCGATGAGCTCGAGCGCCTTGTAGTTCTGCGACATCGGCCGCTGCCCGAGCACCTCTCCCGTGAAGACGAAGCGCGCCCCCTCCCGCTCCATGATCTCCTTCGCCTTCCTGATCATGAAGAGGTGGCAGTCGATGCAGGGATTGACGTTCGCGCCGTAGCCGTGCCGCGGGTGCAGGAGCACGCCGAAATACTCCTCGACGAGATCGATGATGCGCACCGGGACGCCGAAGGCCGCCGACATCCGCGCCGCCTCCGCCGCGGCGAGATCCTCGGGCTTCTCGCCCGCAATCTCGGCCCGCATGAAACCGCTCGAATAGCCGATGGAGACGTGCAGCGCGAGAACGTCGATGCCGAGACGTTTCACGACGGCGACGGCGAGAGCGCTGTCGAGCCCTCCCGAGACGAGAGCGATCGCTTTGGTCTTCGCGTTCATGGAAGGAAGGTAGCCGAATCAGCGCTCGATGGCAAGCGCCCTGCGCAGCCCCTCCCCGACATAGTTGAACGAGAGGCACGTGATGAAGATCATGAAACCGGGCGCGATCGCGGCGAGCGGGGCCTGCCTGATGAACACGTGGGCGTTCTGGAGCATGTTCCCCCAGGTGGGCACGGGAGGCTGCACGCCGAAGCCGAGGAAGCTCAGGGCCGATTCGACGAGCATCGCCTGCGCGAATCCGACCGTCGCCGATACGACGACCGCGGGGAACGCCTGCGGAAGCATGTGCCGCACGACGATACGCGCGTCCTTCGCTCCCGCCGCCCGGGCCGCCTCGACGAAGCCCTCTTCCCTGAGGGGAATCAGGATCGAGCGCACGACGCGCGCCGTCTCCATCCAGGAAGTCCCTCCGATCACGAGCGGCACGATCCAGATCCTGCCGCCGCCGGCCGCGGCCGCGACGAGGAGCACGAGAAAGACGGGCACCGAGAGAAAGAGGTCGACGGCGACCGCGACCGCGGCGTCGGCCGTTCCGCCGAAGTAGCCCGCGACCGCGCCGAGAAGCACGCCGATCGCGAGCGCGATCGCCACGGCGCAGAGCGCGACGAGCATGCTGAAGCGCCCCGCGTAGATGAGCCGCGTGAAAACGTCGCGGCCGAGATCGTCCGTGCCGAGCACGTGCTCGACCGAGGGGGGCGCAAGGATCGAATCGAGATTCATCGCGTCGCGTTCATGCGGCATGAGAAGCGGCGCGAGCGCGGAAACGGCGAGGACGAGCAGGATGAGGATCAGCGAGACCGCGGCGCCCCTGCAGGCGAAGAATCCGCCGCCGTCAAGTCGAACGCCCGAGCCGGGCGCGAGCGCGCTCCCGATGTTCGCGAATGCGCCGTATGCGTTATCCCTCATCATGCGTCCTCCGCACTCGTGCCGACGGCGCCCGGCCCGCCGCCCGGAGAGATTCTCGGATCGACCGCCGCGTACAGAAGATCGCCGATCGCGTTGAAGACGATGATGAGGAACGAGGAGATCACGACGATCCCGAGCACGCGCGGATAGTCGTGCCGCGCGAGCCCCTCGTAGAACAGCCGCCCCATCCCCGGCCACGAGAACACGGTCTCCGTGATGACGGCTCCCGTGAACAGCGCCGGGAGCTGCATGACGACGACGGCGAACACGGGAAGCGCCGCGTTCCGGAACGCATGCTTCCAGATCACCGTTCTCTCGCTCAGCCCTTTCGCCCGCGCCGTGCGCACGAAATCCCCGCGGATCGCGCCGAGGAGCTGAGCCCTCATATAGCGGCTCCACGAAGCGAGAAAACCGACCGAGAGCACGCACGCCGGGAGCGCGAGGTGCCGGAGATGATCGATGAAGCCCGGCGGGGCGCCGATCGTCTCCCTCCCCCCGCTCGGGAGAACGCCGAGCTTCAGGGAAAACACGTAGATCGAGACGAGCGCGAGCCAGAAGACCGGCATCGAAAGCCCGGCGGCCGAAACGACGGAGAACAGCTGATCGAGGGCCCCGTCCCGGCGCACCGCCGATACGATCCCCATCGAAACGCCGAGGACGAGGGCGAGCGCGAACGCCGCGCCCATGAGCTCGAGCGTCGCGGGCAGTCGCTCGAGGATCATGCGGGCGACGGGCTGCCCCGTCGCGTAGCTGTTCCCGAAATCGAGGCTCAGGAAAACCTTCTTGAACCAGAGGAGGTATTGCACCGGGAGGGACTTGTCGAGCCCGAGATTCCCCCTGATCCGCGCGAGGTCGCTCTCATTCATCCGCGAGCCGCCCGAGAGCACTCCGGCCGGGCCGCCCGGCGCGAGATGAAGAAGGGCGAACGTCACGATCGAAATGAGCACGACGATCGGGACAATTCGCGCGAGCCTTCGCGCTATGTTCTTCCTCATGGCCTGATCCTTCCACGAACGACCGGCGAATTCCCCGTCAATCTGCGCCCTCAGAGACCTCGCCGGACTGCGCGGCTGCCCCGCGCGCGAGTGAATCCGAACGCGCGGCCGCCGGCGCGGGGACGCCGGGCCGCTCCGCCGCGGTGGCGGGAAATTTCTTCGCGACCGCTCCCTTCCGCGCGGTGAGCACGAATCCGTCCCCCCGCCGCGGCACCGTCACCTCGAGACCGAGCTTCGCGCGGATCGCCTGCTCGAGCGCGAGCGATTGCTTCTCCTCGCCGTGCACGAGAAATACATGCCGCACGCCGGTCGCGGCCCCGAGCCATTCGAGGAGACCGGCGGCGTCCGCGTGCCCCGAGAACGAGTGAAAGCCCCTCGTCGCGATCTCGGGGGATATCCAATCCCGCTCGTACTTTTTCCCTTCCTGATGCCCCACGAGCACGGGGCTCTCCCCGGCGAGGAGCCGCCCTCCGACGGAGCCGGGCGGCTGCCAGCCGATGATGCAGAGAAGGTTCTTCGGATCGTCGTACATCTTCATGAGATGTCTCGGAGAATTCGCGTGCGCGAGATCGCCGCTCGAGGATATGAATACGGCGGGGCGATGCGTGCGGCCGTGCACCTTGAGCGACGTGCGGCTCCGCACCTCCCGCAGCTCCGGGAATCGCAGAGCCTCTCCGGGATAGGCGGATCGCGCCCACGCGGAGAGCTCCCCTTTCATGCGCCGGTACACGCCGGCGATCTTCCGCGCGGTGGGGCTGTCCACGTACACCTCGGTTCCTGCCGGGATCGTGCCGTTCCTTATGTACCTGTCGATCACGGCCATCGCCTCCTGCGTCCTCCCGAGCGTGAACGACGGTATGAGCACGTCTCCGCCCGAACGAATGACGCTCGCGATGGAGCCGGCGAACGCTTCGTGCCCCGCGGCGGCCGTGCGCGACGTGTCCCGCGCGACGCCGCCGTAGGTCGATTCCATGATTACGTAGTCGGCGCGCCCGGGCTTCTCGGCCGGCGGCAGGAGAATCGAGTTGCCGGCGCCGATATCCCCCGAGACGACGAGCCGCACCGTATCCGCGCCCGAAACGAGCCGCATGTCGACGGAGGCCGCGCCGAGAAGATGTTCCGCCCTGAAGAAACGGAACGACACGCCGCGCTCCGAGACCGTCCGCCCGAACGGCACGGGAACGAGGCTCGCGAGCGAGCGGTCGTACGCCTCGCGCGGAATCTTTTCCCGCGCCGTCCCCCGCATCATCGCGAGCATGATCGGCGCGAGCTCCGCCGTTCCCGGCGTGCAGTAGACGCGCCCCTTGAAGCCCGCCGCGAAGAGCTCGGCCAGGAGCCCGACGTGGTCGATATGGGCGTGCGTGATTATGGCGAACGCGAGCGAATCGGGACGCGGGGGAAGCGCTCCGGAGCCCTGCTCCCCGAGCGCGCCGCAGTCGACGACGAACTTCGTCCCTTCGTTCTCGACGATGAGGCACGAGCCGCCGACCCGCCGCGCGGCGCCCCAGAACCTGACGACGGGGCCGGACGACTTCTCCCCGTCGGGGATCAGCTCGACGATAACGATCGCGCCGACGATGACGGCGAGCGCGATGAAAAGCCACCGATAGTGCTGCTTCATTTCTTCAGCCGCCACTCGTTCGCGTTCCAGGTGTCCCCCGATTGCGTCGGATTGGGCCGATAGTTGACGAGAGCCTCGGGCATCACGTCGAGCTGCGTCACCCAGAGGAGCGGGATCACGGGCGCCTCGGCGGCGACGATCGCGGCCGCCTCGTCATAGATTCTCTTGCGCTCGGAGAAGATGACCGTCCTGTTTCCTTCGGCGAGAAGGCGCGAGAGCCTGTCGTTCCTGATGCGCGTGAAATTCTGACCCTTCGGCGGAATGAATCCCTCTGAATAGGTGCCGTCCTTGTTCGATGGATCGGGCGGGGTGAGGACGGCGTACAGGGCGATATCGAACGTGCCTCGCCGGAGGACGCCCCCCTCGTCCCAGCTCGCGTAGAGCTCGCCGGGGGTGTAGTTCCTGATCGTGAGATCGACGCCGATCCTGCGGTACTGCTCCCTGAGCACCATCTCGGTGCGCTCGCGATTCACGTTGCCGGTCATCGCCGATATCGAGAGGGCGAGCGGCGCGCCGTTCTTCTCTCGAATGCCGTCGCCGTCGCGATCGATCCAGCCGGCCTCGGCGAGGAGCGCCGCCGCCCGTGCGGGATCGAAGGCGTTGAGGCTTTCGAGCGCGGCGGAATAGTACGCCGATCGAGGATAATCGTCTCCGATCGCGGGAATCCAGACCCCGTCGTATATCTTGTCGGAGATCTCTTTCCGGTCGGTCGCAAGCGCCAGCGCGCGCCGCACGAGACGGTCGCGGAGTATCGGATGCTCGCAATTGAGATCGAGATGCTCGTTGAAGAGGGCGGCGTTCCGGAAGAGCCGCGCTCCGGGCGCCTTTCCGATCGCGGCGAGCGCCGTGTTCGGGGCGTTGTCTGCGCCCGCGATCTCCCCGGTCTCGAGCTGCATGACGAGCGTCTCGTCCTCGGGGATGAACTTGATCACGATCTCGTCGAGCCGGGGACCTTCGCCGTAGTAGTCCCTGTTCGCCCGGACGACGATATGAGAGCCGCTCACCCATTCCTTGAATACGAAAGGCCCCGAACCGACCGGGCGGCGATGGAAGGCGGCGTTCTGGAACTCGGGTCCCAGCGAGCCTTCGAGAAGATGCCGCGGCAGAACCGATTCGTCGTAGAAGCAGTCGCCGACGAAATTCGCGTACACCTCGCGCAGGTGAAAGACGACGGTGAAGGAATCGGGCGTCTCCACCCGCTCGACGACGTCCCATCCCTGCCGCGTCTCGACGTTGATGTCGGGATGCATCATGACCTCGTAGCTGAACTTCGCGTCGTACGAAGTGACGGGAACGCCGTCGTGCCACCGCGCGTTCCTCCGGATACGATACGTGTAGGCGAGATAATCTCTCGAAACGCCGCCGTTCTCGACCGTCGGTATCTCCTCGATGAGATCGGGCACGAGCTCGAGGCGGTCGTTGTATTTCACGAATTTGCTGAAAATGAGGTTGCAGACGTAGACCGAGGCGACCATGGAGTTCACGGCTTCGTTGAGAATCTCCGGCTCCTGCTGCATGCCGATAACGAGGCGTCCGCCGTCCGAACGCGCGCCATCCGCACCCCCGTCACGCTTCCCGCATCCCGCCGCGACGAAAAGAACGACACAAAGCGCAGCGATGAGCGCGCGCCGCAATTTCATACGATCCTCCCGGCGAATGGAATCCAGGTCATACTCTCCCGGCGAAATCTGAAGCATTCTTGATGCCATAATGCAACTCGCTATGGCAGAATGAATTAAATATTTAGCGGTTGCGGCCGGGCGTAAACAGGGCTTACATTCATATCAGCCGAACGGCCTTCCCGAAGGCCGGAAGGAATGGGTGAACCAGCGTGTTTTCCGCAATCGACCATGTAGTCCCGCCGGCCTGCCGAGAAGCCAGGGCGAAAACTTTCTATTTTCATATTCTTTGGCTCGTTACGGCGATTATGTCGAGCTCAGCTTCAATCGCTTCCTCCGCCCTTCAGCCCGGCTGGCAGGCGGAGGTCCGCCTCACGAACGACGGCGCGACGTCGTTCACGGCGCCCAACAACGCCAAATGGCTCGCTATCGACCTCGATGGAAAACTGCATGTCGTATGGCTCGACGACAGGGACAGGAATTTCGAGATCTACCATAAAATGAGGACCGGAACCGTCTGGACCGACGACGAGCGGGTCACGAACGATCCCGCCTACTCGGCGAGACCGAACCTCGCGGCCGACGCCTCGGGCTTCCTGCACCTCGCATGGAACGACGAGCGCGACGGCAACAAGGAAATCTATCATAACATGTGGGGCGGCATGTGGGACGCGGACCGGCGTGTCACGCAGACCGCGGGGGAATCGTTCGGTTCGGCCCTCGCCGCCGAGGGGGATACGATTCATATGGTCTACATGGATGACGTTTCGGGAAATCTCCAGATATTCTACCGCGCGTTCAAGAACAACATATGGACCGCGGCGGTGCCGCTCACGAACGTCGCGACGGGGAACCGCATGGTTCCGTCGATCGACATCGGCCGCGACGGAACGCTCCACGTCGCGTGGTGGGACACGCGGCAGGATACGCTGATCGGGAAGATCTACCATCGCGAAAAATCGGGCGGCGTCTGGCTCGACGAGGAGCTCATCACCGATCCGGAGAACAACGCGATGAGGCCGAGCGTCGCCGTCGACGACAGCGGGTTCGCGCACGTCGCCTGGATCGACAAGCGGGGATCGTTCGAGCAGATCTACTACCGCCGGCGCGGCCCGGCAGGCTGGGAAAGCGAGATCGCGCTCACCGACGACGCCGCGACCCACTATCACCCGAGCGTAGACGCCGCGGGCGGGGAAGCCGTTCTCGCGTACTGGCAGATCGCCGACGGCGGCGCGAACTCGGAAATATATTTCAGGCGGCGCGTCGCCGGGACGTGGACCGGCCCGGTCCGCATCACGAACGCCGCCGGCGCATCCGAGCTCCCCTGCCTCATCGCCGGTCCGAATCGGAACCTCCATCTCGCCTGGGTCGATTCGCGAGACGGGAACCAGGAGATCTACTATCGCGAATACATCGACCCCGCGAACGGAACGGGCGAAGGGGACCCGGATCCACCCCCCGCGCCGCACACCGGCTTCGCCCTGACATCCAGCCCCAATCCGTTCGGCGCGTCGACGAACGTCGAGATCTCCGTGCCCGACGCGTGCGCGGCAAGCGTCCGGATCTACGACGTGGCCGGACGATGCGTGAGAAGCCTGCTCTCCGGATCCGTTTCGCGGGGAGTTCATTCGATCGCGTGGGACGGAAGGGACGGCGCCGGGCGCACGCTCGCGCCGGGCGTCTACTTCGCCGTCGCCCGGGCCGGCAAAATGCGCCTCGAGCGGAAGATCCTCCTCATCAGGTAATCTCGCGCGGGTGACACATGCGCGCGGATCCTGCCGCACTGAGTTCATCACGCGGGTCCTGTCGGCGATTGCACCCCGCAGGTGCTCACTCGCAAAGCTCGTTGCGCCCCCTGCGGGGACCCCATCGCCGCCACCCGCTACATGTGCTCGGGCGGGGGCCCCATGGGCGCCACCCGCTAACGGTGCAGGCGCTGGACATTCCCGCGAACGAGCCCATTGGAGCCTTGCGACTGGGCTCGTTCGCGGGAATGTCCGGCGCCATCGCCGTCATCCGCGTGCGATCAGACGTAGGAGTGCAGCCCGCCGAGGAAGAGATTCCCGAGGAACGAGACGATGGCGATCGCGAGCCCCACGATCGCCAGTATGGCGAGCGTCTTCCCACGCCATGCGCCGCGCACGTTCTGGTGGAGCAGCAGGGAATAATAGAGCCAGAGGACGAGCGAGCCGGTCTCCTTGGGATCCCAGCTCCAGAACCTTCCCCACGCGTACTGCGCCCATATGGCCCCGGCGAACAGCGCGCCGATCGTGAAGAGCGGATAGCCTATGCGCAGCGAGCGCGAGACGATCTCCTCGAGCAGATCGCGCGACGGGAGAAAGTCCTTTTCTCCGGCTCCCGGGCCGCGCCGAAGCAGATATATGATTCCCGCTCCCGCCGCCACGATGAACGCACCTTCCGCGCACGCGGCGAGCGTCACGTGTATATAGAACCAGTAGCTCTGCAAGGCGGGCATCAGTTGTTTCGACGCCTCTTTCGGAAGCAGCGAGGCGAGAACGAGGACGACGAGGAGCACGGGGGATACGACGACCCCGAGCGCCATGCGGCGGAAACGCGCCATGACGACGATGAAGGACAGCGCGACCGCCCACGAGGTCGTCACGGCGTACTCGTACATCGTCGAGAATGGCGGGTGCGTCGTGACGATCCACCGCGCGGCGAGGCCCGCCGTGTGCAGCGCGAACGCGGCGATAAAGGCGGCGGTCGCCGCGGCGCCGACCCCGCGCTTGCGGACCGCCGCGTACACGGAGTAGAGGAGAAACGCGGCGAGATACGTCCAGAACGAAAGCCAGAAGAGCCTCGCGTCGAGCGCTGATGTCACGATCGCTCCCTCCCGTGGCCTGCTTCCTGTCGAATCGCCTCGCGCATATCGGCGAATTCACGCTCGAAGCTCGCCTTCCACCGGTGCTCGCCCGCCGCGACGACGATCGCGTCGGGACGGGCGAATCCCCTCACGATCCGCGGATTGCACGCGTACATGAGGAGGAGCCCGAGCGTCGCGGCGGCGAAGCCGGCGAAAAGAACCCCCGCCCCGGGATTGGCGCTCACTTCGAGCCCCGTGTAGTACACGGGTTCGCAACGCGCGAGAACGAGATCGACCGGCGCGGCGAACCGCTTTCCGAAATCCTTATGATAGAGAAAGAGCCATCCGCGCTCCTTCTCCCCGGAGCTCACGACCTCGATCTCGAGGGCCGGATTCGAGGGGAAGGAGCTCGCCGAGAAGGCGCCGTCGCGGCCCATCCGGAAATCGGGAAGGAAACGAAGCGCCGTTACCGTGATCGTGCCGTCGCCGATCGCGGCGGGCTCCGCGGGAGCGAGGTCGAGCGATCCGCGCGCGCCGCTCCCCCGGAGCGAATACTCCACGCGCGCCCGCGCGAATTCGTTTTCGTCGATCGTGAACTCGCTCTGGTAGACGCGGCGGGAGCCGACCCGCAGCGGATGGTTGACCTCGACGTCGCCGAGCGCGACCGCGACTCCCCTCGGGTCGGTGACCGATACGGTCGATACGAAGCTTTGTATCTCCATGCGCTCCGTCGTCACGATGTCGAAGTCGTCGACACGGAGCGTGAGCGAGCCGTCCCGCGGAAACGGAACGGCCGAGCCCTCCTTCACGAACACGATCTCGCGCCATCCGCCGTAGCTTCCGATGACCCCGCCGATCGTTATCGCGAGGAGGCCCGCGTGAAACAGCATGGTCCCCGGCGAATGCAGTCTTCCCGTCGAGGCCGCGAACGCGATGCCCTCCGCGTTCTCGCGGGAGATCACACGATATCCCCTCTTCCTGAAAATCGCGGCGATCCGCGCGAAACGGCCGCGGAGCGCGTCCGCCCCGAGCGATTCGGCGCGCCCGTACCGCTCCGCGAAATGCGCGACGGGATCTCTCGCCCCCCGATCGCCGCTCTCGAGAAGCCGCCAGGAGCATTCGAACGAGAGCCGTTTCGAGCCGGGATCGCCGGAGGCGGCGGGGAGCCGGACACGCCACGATTTCAGCGCGAGCTGCCTCCATCGCGACGCGGTGCAGAGAAGCAGCACCGTGAAGAACAGCGCGAGAACGAAACGATACCAGAACGAGTGAAAGGGATCGTGGAGACGCAGCGCCGTGACGAGCTTGACCGCCGTGCTCCCCCACGCCTGGCGGAAGTGATCCCCTCTCTCGGGAAAATCGGGCGGAACGATTTCGGTCGCGATCCAGCCGGCGAGGCTCGCGCCGAAGAGCACCGCGATGACGATCACCGCGAGACGATTCGATATGAAGCTTCCCCGCGCCGCAGCGCGCTTTTCGTTCATGCGGCCCCTCTCCGACGTCGCGATCCGGACACTCGCGGCTCATTGTACGCGAAGCGGGAGCTCCCGCTCAAGGAATTACGACAAAAGATATTTACTTGCGCGCGGGGAGTGATTATATAGCATCAAACGCGCGTCCGCACCCCGCTCCCGGCCGGCGCGCCGCGCCCGAGAGGAACGAAATGAGATCCGCGGGATTTGCCTCCGCACCGAAAGTCCTGCTCTGCGTCGCGCTGCTCGCCGCGGGCTGCGCCGGCGACACAGACGCACCGGATTACGCCGGCGCGTACCGGCGGCTCGCATCGAGCGCCGTGAAGCTCTACGTCCGGATCGAACCGCTGCGCGCCTCGCGACTCGGCATCGCGTCGGCTGATTCGCTCCTTTTCTCATATTCGAAAGAGGAGACCGACGGGGCCGTCAGAAGCCTGAAGAGCCTCGAAACCCTTTTCTCGAAAATACCCGCCGGCCGTCTGAGCGCCGAGGACGTCGATCGCGCGACCGTCATCATCAACTGGCTCCGCGGAACGCGTTTCGCCTTCGAGGGCCTCGCGTGCGCCCGGTCGAATCCCCTCCTCTACGCGTGGGCGGCGGAAGAGGCGATCTGGACGATTCCGTCGAGAATCGCTCCCCCGTACGACGGCGAACTCGACGCCTACCGGAAAAGGCTCCTTCGCGTGAGCGATCTCCTTGCGAACGGAGCGGCGAATCTCGAGAATCCCGCCGATTGGCACGTCCGGCGCGCGATCGAGACGCTCGACACTCTGGCGGCGGGTCTCCCCCGGCTCGAGCTCCTCGTCGAAGCGCGATACGGCGCGCGCCTCGATCCCGAAATCGACGCCGCGAGACAGGCGATCCAGGGCTTTCGCGAATACGCCTCGTCGACGCTGCTGCCGTCCTCGTACGGACGCCTCATCATCGGCTCGGAGAATCTCGCGAGGATATTCCATTACGACGAGATGATAGACGCCGACCCGAACATGCTCGTCGCCGAAGCGGAAAAGCAGATCAAGCGCATCGCGACGGAAAAGGCGACCCTCGAGAGGCGCATCGAGTTCGAGAAGCAAGGCCGGGCGCGCGGCAGCCGGCCGGGCGCCCCGATCCCCGCGGCCGAACCGTTCGAAGCGAGGATCGAGCGCCTCCTCGGGGAGCTCGAGGCCTCCGGGAAGCGCGAGGCGCCTCTGGGGAGCCCCCGCGGCATGGAAGCGGCGCTCTCTTTCCCGGCTTATCCGCGCTACGTCTCGCGTTCGGCGAAGGGTCCCTGTCTTTCGATCCCGCTCGAGGCGAAAGCGATCGCGGCGGTGACGGCGCCTTCGATCTCGACGCCGCCCTGCCGCGCGTTCCTCGCCCTGCCGGCGGGCGCGCCGCGCGAAAGCGACGCCGCGCTCCGCTTCGCGCTTCTCCGGGCCGTCCCGCGCATGCTCGATCCGGACAGGCTCCGCTGTGCGGCGAAAGACACCGTTTCCGCGGTCTTTTCGAGCGCGACGTTCGAGGAGGGATGGCGCTACCTCGTCACGCAGGAGCTCGCCCAGGACATCAAGAAGAACGATCCCGGACTCTATCTGCTCGTGCTCGGAGACTGGCTCGAGCAGTACGCCCGGCTGATCGTCGTGCTCTCGCTGCACGCGGGAACGATGACGTCGGACGATGCGGCGCGGTATCTCGCCGAGACGCTGAACCTCGAACGCGGCCGGGCGTCGCGCGAAGTCCTCGCCGCGTCCGTTTCGCCCGCTCTCGCCTATCCGGCCATCTCGATGATTCTCGTCGAAGAGATGATCAAGAACGTCTCGTATGTCTACGGATACGACAAGCCGCAGCAGGAGCTCGCGAAAATGCTCCTCGCGTCGAGGGATATTCCTCTTTCGGCGATTGTCCCGAAAACGAGGCAGGAGAAGGATTAAAAGGCGTCCGATCGGTAGACGATCTCGCCGCCGAGCACCGTCGCGAGGACACGGATCGACGGTATCTTGTCCGGATCCATCGAAAAGATATCGTCCGATAGAACGACGAAATCGGCGAGCTTCCCCGGCGCGAGCGAACCGGCGACGTTCTCCGCGTGCGCCGCGAAGGCGGCGTCCACGGTGAAGGCGCCGATCGCCTCCTCGATCGTGAGCCGCTGTTCTCCCCGCCAGCCCCCCGGAGGCTCTCCCGCGAGATTCCGTCTCGTGACCGCCGCATGGATGCCGAGCAGCGGATCGATCGACTCCACGGGGAAATCGCTTCCCCCGGGGATCCTGCTCCCGGCGGCGACGAGCGAACGCCACGCGTACGCCCCCGCCGCGCGGACGGCGCCGATCCGATCCTCAACCCAGGGCATATCGGACGTGCAATGAACGAACTGCATCGAGGGAACGATCCCGAGCTTCGCGAATCTCGCCACGTCGTCCGGCGAGACGATCTGGGCGTGCTCGACGCGCGGTCTCGCGTCGGGAGCGGGATGCCCGGCTCCGAGCCGTTCGTAGACGTCGAGAGCTTCGCGCACGGCGCCGTCCCCGATCGCGTGCACGGCCGTCTGGAAGCCGCGTTCGCGCCACGGAAGGATCAGCCGATACAGGCTGTCGGGCGATTGCATGAGAATGCCCCGGTTCCCGGGATCGTCCGTGTAGTCGCCGATGAGCGCGGCGCTCCTCGCGCCAAGAGAGCCGTCGGCGTAGAATTTCGCGCCGACGACGCGGAAGAGCTCGTCGCCGCGGCCGGCGCGCGGGCCCGCCTCGAGGAACGGCCCGATCGCCGGGTCGTCGGACGAGAGATATCCGGTGATCCTGAAAGGAAGCTCTCCCGAGGCGTAGAGCTCCTCGTACACGGAGACGTCCTCGGCGTCGATCCCCATCTCGTGAACGCCGACGAGCCCGGCGGCGAGACACCGGCGCGCGGCGGCGATCATGAGCCGCTTCTTCTCGTCTCTCGCGAGCGGCGGAACGCGCTGCGAAACGAGGCTCAGTGCGTTGTCGAGGAGTATGCCGGTCGGGTCTCCGCCGGCGTCTCTGACGATCTTGCCTCCCGCCGGGTCGGGGGTGCTCCGGGTGATTCCGGCGAGGCGAAGCGCGGCCGAATTGGCGTACGCCGCGTGCCCGCAGACGCGGACGAGATACACGGGATTATCGGGCGCGATCGGGTCGAGGGCCGATCGCTCCGGGTAGCGCGCTTCGGGCCAGTCGTTCTGGTCCCATCCCCTTCCGACAATCCAGTCTCCCTTCCGCGACGCGGCGAGCCTCTCCGAAACCTTTCCGAGGATCTCGTCGAGCGAGGCGGTTCCGGCGAGATCGAGGCGCGTGGCCAGCTTGGCGTAGCCGAGAAAATGCGCATGCGCGTCGGTGAGCCCGGGGATGACGGCGCGCCCCCGGAGATCGACCGTCCGCGCGCCCGGATCGAGCCGTGCGAGAAGCTCCCGCGAGCTCCCCGTATCGACGACGCGGCCGCCCCCGACCGAAACCGCTTCGACGACGGGGCGAGACGCGTCCATGGTATGTATTATCCCGTTGAAATATACCGCTTCCACCGTCGTCCGCTCCTTCTCTCCGGAGATCGCGTCCGTTCCGCAGGCGAGCGCGCACAGCAGCGGGACCGCAAGGCATGCACATTGGAATAGGTTCATCGACCCGTCCGCGAATCAGCGGTAGATACCCTTGATTGATCCCCAGCTCGAGCGCTCGACCGCCGTGCCCGTGCAGCCCGGGAGGGTCGAGTTGATGGCGCCTATCTTCACGCTGCAAGGATTCAGCAGGACGTTGAAGCAGGGAGAAGTGTTATGAAGCCAGTAGGGACCGGCGGATGACGCCCAGAAGCAGAACTTCGGATCCAGGTAGAAATCGTTCGTTCCCGCCGCGCAGCCGGCATAGTCCGCGCCGTTCAGGTAGAAATCGTTGCAGCCGAGGGTCGCACTTCCCCCGGAACAGAGCACGCCCGTCGTGCAGCCATAAAGGATCGATCTGGTCATTGCCGCGCTTCCGCCGAGGAACCTCACTCCCGTCCCGCAGTGCACGATCGTCTCGTTCTGGAGAACGACCGATCCCGCCTGAACGTCGATGCCCGTGCCGCACGAATCGACGATACTGTAGGTGAATTGCGGAGAAGAGGCGCCCGCCACCGTCAAGCCCTGATCGCAGGCCTTCAGCGAAACGGCAACGATCGAGGGCGAGGCGTTTTCGACGGCGATGCCCGTACCGAAGCCCCTGATGACGAGGCTCCAGAGCGAGCCTCCGGTGGCGTTTCTGATCGTAAAACACGTGCCGATCCCGATCGAGGGCGCGATGACGGTCACCGTGCCGCTGCCGCTCTGATTGATCGAAATATTCTTCCCGTCCACAACGATCGAGCCTTCGTGGTAAACACCCACCGCAATCGCGATGGCGTCTCCCGAGGCCGCGCAGGAATCGACGGCCGCCTTGATGGTGGGAGCGTCGGCCGGCACGTTCCAGGTCTTCCCCTCGATCTTCCCCGACACCGAAACAACGATCAAAACCGCGACAAGCAATATCCTATGCACCGGCATCACCTCTTGGTCAAAGGGTATCACAGGGCCATGCAACGGTCGAGCCAAATACTTCCCGAAAATAATTCCCATCCCCCGTTGCCCGCCGCGACCGGATGCGTTATTATCATACGTCGTCATTCGCCACGGGGGAAAGGCCGCCATGCCCTACTATCGCAGACGTTCTTCGAATCCGGTCGTCGACTTCCTGACCGGGAGCGTCGTCAACCAGATCATCGTCATCAACGTCATCATATACGTGATAGAGATGATCCTCGCGCAGACCGCGTTCATCGACCTGCTCGGTCTCACGCCGCGCCTCGTCGTGACGAAGGGCTACGTCTGGCAGATCGTCACCTACATGTTCCTGCACGGGAGCATCTGGCACCTGATCCTCAACATGTTCATCATCTGGATGTTCGGAACCCCCCTCGAGAGCGTCTGGGGCAGCAACCGGTTTCTCAATTACTATTTCGTCTGCGGCTTCGGCGGCGCGCTCCTCAGCTTCCTTTTCTCCTTCAACACGACCGTGATCGGAGCGTCGGGCGCCGGCTACGGCATTCTCCTCGCGTACGCCGTCCTGTTTCCCTACAGCGAGATATACGTCTGGGGCATCCTGCCCGTCCGGGCGCGGACACTCGTCATCTTCATGACGATCATCGAGTTCGCGAGCGGCCTTTCGGAGGGGGACGGCATCGCGCATTTCGCGCACCTCGGCGGGATGGCGGCGGGATTCCTCTTTCTCAAGGGCGGTCCGGGCGTGAGAAAATTCTTCCGCAAGATCCGTTCGGGAGGAGGGGGCGGGGATTCCTGGCGCGGATCCGGCGGCGGATTCAACTGAAGACGATCAGCCGGCCGTCGCGAAGGATTTCATCGCGGTCTCGAAGGCTTCCTGTTCCTCGTCGCTCAGTTTCCTCGAAGGCTTCCCGTCGCGTATATCGAGAGCGTACCCGCGCGCCGAATTCCTCCCGACGATGTTGGTGAGAATGAAGCCGTGCTTTTCCCGCGTGAGAAGGCAGAGGGAATAGCTCTGCATGCCGCCGATATCCTCGAAGGCGTTGTACTTGACGAGACCCGTTCCGCTGTAACAGCCCGCCAGGAGGTGGTGAATCCGCTTGAGCTCCTCGGAATGGCCCCGCAGGAACTCGCGGTTCTCGTCGACTCCCTTGAGAAGCTCCTCGAGCGCTCCCTCGGAACCCTTCGCCTCGTACGCCTCCGCCATGCCGCGGAAGGGGCGGGTGAGCCTCCTGAAGCGCACCAGCATAATGACCGCGCAGGCGAGCGACGCGGCGGCGAGAACGATCGCCGCGACGATCATCGCGCCGCTCTGAGCTTCGATGAACCCGATCATAACCTCCGCCTCGGTATTACGGACCGTCGCCGCGATAAAAAATGGGGGCTTCAGCAAGCCCCGAGGTTTTCAAATGCCGGGGGCGGGATTTGAACCCGCACGGGTCGCCCCACTACCCCCTCAAAGTAGCGTGTCTACCATTTCCACCACCCCGGCACAAGCGATTATCTCGAAGAGGGAAGCGCTTACTTGCCCCCCTGATTCGTCTTCTGGGCGTCATCGGCCGGCTTCTGGCTTCCGCTCCCGGGGGTGCCCTGAGCGGCGCCGCCCTGGCCTTCCTGGGCCGGCTGAGGCACGTTTCCGAGCACGTCCTCGATGTTCTTCTGATCCTCAGGGGCTACCGTACCCCACTGCTGCGACGCCGCCTTCCTGAGAGGGCTCGATATCTTGGATCCGCTCTTCCCCGTCGACAGGAACGCGAGAGACAGGGAGGTCAAAAAGAACAGAATCGCAAGGTATTGCGTCGCCTTGCCGAGGAAGGTCGCCGTTTCGCGGCCGCCGAAGACCTGCCCGCCCCCGCCGCCGAAAGCCGCCGAAAGGGCGCCGCCCTTGCTCGACTGCATGAGCACTACGATCGTAAGCAAAATGCAGCCAAGGACATGCACCGTTAAAACGATATTAAAGAGCATTCCTCCACCAACCTTTTCAAAAGTAGAAGTTTAACGAAAACTCCCCCTCCAGTCAAATGATTTATCGAGGGATTATCGCGGCAGCATGCCGAGAAAGCTCGATGACTTGAGGGAGGCTCCTCCCACGAGGAGCCCGTCGATCTCCGGCTCCGCGAGAAGAGCCGGGGCGGTTTCCGGTTTGGCGCTTCCGCCGTATAATATCGGGAGCTCTTCCGCCGCGGCGGTGCCGAAAAGCTCCTTGGCGATTATCCTGATCACGCCGTGCATATCGGACGCGTCCCGCGGCGTGGCGGTCTTTCCCGTGCCGATGGCCCACACTGGCTCGTACGCGACGACGATCCGCGAAAATTCCTCCCGCTCGAGCCCTTCGCACGATTCGCGCACCTGGCCCGCGACGACGTCGACCGCCGTGCCCGAATCGCGTTCCGCGAGCAGCTCCCCCACGCACAGGATCGGCGCGAGCCCGTTGCGAAGCGCCGCGCGGAGCTTCCGCGCGACGAGGGCGCCCGATTCGCCGATGACGTGCCGCCGTTCGGAATGCCCGACGAGCGCATAGGAGCATCCGAGGGCGCGGAGCATCCCGCCGGAGATCTCCCCGGTGAAGGCGCCTTCGTCCTCGCTGGAGAGATCCTGCGCGCCGGTTTTCACCGCGGACCCTCGCACCGCGTCGGCCACGGCGGGGAGCGTCGTGAAGGGAGGGATAAGAACGACCTCGCAGGCGCTTCCGGCGGCGCTCATGCCGGCGCAGATCTCCTTCGCGAGGGCCGCCCCCGCCCGGTGGTCCAGGTTCATCTTCCAGTTGCCGGCCAGTATGGTTCGTCTCATACTATCTGTCGCTCAACGCCTCGACACCGGGGAGCTTCTTTCCCTCGAGGAGCTCGAGCGAAGCGCCCCCCCCCGTCGAAACGTGGGTGATCTTCCCGGCGAGACCGAGCTGGTTCAGGGCGGCCACCGAGTCTCCGCCGCCGATAACCGTTTTGGCCCCGTTCTTCGTTATCTCCGCCATTATCTTCGCGATCCTCTTCGTGCCGTTCGAGAACTTCGGAATCTCGAAAACCCCCATGGGGCCGTTCCAGAAGACGGTCCTCGCCTTCATGAGCTCATCCCTGAACAGATCGACCGTCTTGTCCCCGATATCGACGCCGGCCCAGTCCTCGGGGATGTCCCCCGTCGATACGAGCTTGCTTTCGGCCGAGGCGCTGATTTCCCCGGCGACGACGCAATCGACCGGCAGGAAAATCCGCTTCCCCTTGCCCGTGTCGGTCTCATCCATCACTTCGCGGCAGAGCGGCACGAGATCCGCGTCGACGATCGATTTTCCGACCTCGAGACCGACCGCCTTGAAGAAGGTGAAAGCCATCCCGCCGCCGATGAGAATCCGGTCGACCCGGTTGAGCAGATTCTTGATGAGCTCGAGCTTTCCGGATACCTTCGCGCCCCCCATGACGGCGACGAACGGGCGTTCCGGGTCCAGGAGAAGCCCCTCAAGCGCGTCGATCTCCTTTTCCATGAGGAAACCCGCCACCTTGTTCTCGAAATGACGCGTCACGCCGACCGTCGACGCGTGGGCCCGGTGGGCCGTTCCGAACGCGTCGTTCGCGTAGAGATCGCCGCATTTCGCGAGCCGCTTCGCGAATTCGGGATCGTTCGCCTCTTCTTCCGCGTAGAACCGGACGTTTTCGAGCAGCAGAATCTCGCCGGGTCGGAGCGCGGCGGCGGCCTTCTCGGCGTCGGGGCCGACGCAATCTTCGACGAACCGGACCGGATGCTTCACGAGATCCCCGAGGCAATCCGCGACCGGCCTCATCGAGTAGGTCTTGTCCTTCTTTCCCTTCGGCCTTCCGAGGTGCGACATGAGGATGCAGCTCCCGCCCTGCGCGGCGATGTAATCGATGCTGGGGAGCGACGCGCGCACCCGCGTGTCGTCCGTGATGCTCCCTTCCTTCGAGAGCGGCACGTTAAAATCGACCCGCATGAGGACCTTGCGCCCTTTGAGATCCACGTCCCTGAGAGTCTTCTTCCTCAACGCCTTCTCCTTTTCGAGAATGAGCCCGCGCGCGCCGGCAGTCTCCGGTTACCGGGCGATGAGCTTCATCATGTCGACCATTCTCATCGCGTATCCGTACTCGTTGTCGTACCACGAGAATATCTTGAACACACGCGGCGTGACGCCCATCGTGGAGAGCGCGTCGAATATCGAGGAGTGCGGATTCCCGATGACGTCGCACGAGACGATCGGATCCTCGCAGTATTCGACGATATTCTTCATCGGTCCGTTCGCCGCCTTCTTGACCGCCGCGTTGATCGCCTCGATGGTCGCGTCCTTCTCGAGCGTCACGACGAGATCGACGAGCGATCCGTCCGCCGTGGGAACGCGCACCGACGTGCCGTCGAGCTTTCCCTTGAGCTCGGGGAGCACCTTGCCGACCGCGGAGGCGGCGCCGGTTGTCGTCGGAATCATCGAGACCGCCGCGGCGCGCGCCCTTCTGAGATCCTTGTGCGGGAAATCGAGAATCACCTGGTCGTTCGTATACGCGTGGATCGTCGTCATGAAACCGTTCGCGATCCCGAAGGAATCGTGGAGTATCTTCGCGATCGGCGCGATACAGTTCGTCGTGCAGGAGGCGGTCGAAATGATGTTGTGTCTGCCGTTGTCGTAGAGCTTGTCGTTCACGCCCATGACGATCATGATATCAGGATCGGGAGAAGGCGCCGAGATGACGACTTTCCGCGCGCCCGCCTCGACGTGGAGCGAGGCGTCCTTGTGCTTGCGGAACTTGCCGGTCGACTCGATGACGACGTCGACGCCGAGCTTCTTCCAGGGAAGCGCCGCGGGGTTCTTCTCCGCGAATACCTCCACCGGCGTGCCGTCGGCGACGATGTACTTGTCGTCCTTGACCGCCACGGTGCCCTTGAATTTTCCGTGCACCGAGTCGTACTTCACGAGGTGCGCGAGCGTCGCGGCGTTCGTGAGATCGTTCACGGCGACGACCTCGAAATCCTTGTCCTTGACGACCTCGCGGAAAACGAGGCGGCCGATCCTTCCGAAACCGTTGATGGCAACCTTGATCGCCATGGGATCCTCCTCCTTGGTTGTGTGTATGACTTACCCGGCTTTGTTGACGCTCCCGAAGAGCCGTATCTTCTCGCGCACGACCGCGGCGATGGCGTCCCGTCCGGGGCCGAGCACCTTCCGGGGATCGATTTCCTCGGGCTTTTCGGCCAGCGCCTTGCGCACATGCGCGTTGAAAGCGATTCGTATATCCGTATCGATATTAACCTTGCAGATTCCGCGGCGGATCGCCTCGACGATCGCGGCGTCGGGCACACCCTTGGCGCCCCTGATCGCCGCGCCGAACCTGTTCGCGAGATCGACGTCCTCCTGCTTGACGCCGGAGGCGCCGTGAAGCACGAGGAGAGCCTTCACGCGCGACGCGATCTCGCTGATGCGATCGAACGCGAGGTTCGCCTCTCCCTTGAACTTGTACGCGCCGTGAGACGTCCCGACCGCGATCGCGAGCGCGTCGACGCCGGTGCGCTCGACGAACTCCTCGGCCCGCGCCGGATCGGTGAGCATCGCGTCGCGCTCGGCGACGGAGACGTTGTCCTCGATTCCAGCGAGTTTCCCGAGCTCCCCCTCGACCGAGACCCCCCTCGGACGGGCCTTCTCGACGACCTTCGCCGTCACCGCCACGTTCTCCTCGAAGGGGAGCGCCGATCCGTCGATCATCACCGACGTGAAGCCCTCGTCGATGCACTTCGCGACGATATCCATGTCCTTCCCGTGATCGAGGTGCAGGGAGATGGGAACCTTCTTCTCCTCGGCCGCGAGCCTCACCATCGAGACGATGTTCCGGAAGCCGGCGTACTTGATGGCTCCTTCCGACAGGGCGACGATCGCCGGGCTTCCGAGCTCTTCCGCGGCGAGCGTGATCCCCTGGAGCCATTCCATGTTGCTTACGTTGAAAGCTCCGACCGCGTAAGCGCCCTTCCGGGCCGCCGCCATGAGCTCCTTGTTGGTAGCGAGCACGTTTTCCTTTCTGTATCGCCTGTCCGGCCATTCCGCCGGATCGGCGCAATGTTCCCACAGCCCGCAGCCATCTGTCAAGCGGCAGATGGCGTCTCAGATGGCGCCTCAACACGGGCCGGAAAGGGGAGCGCCGCCCCACGGCGGCCGCGCGGACGATCGAGCCCGCGCGCGTCCCGCGGCGAGCACGGAGATGGAACATGGCGCCGCGGCCTCCAGGGCGGCCGCGCAGGCGAGAACCGTTTCGCCGGTGGTGACGAGATCGTCTATGAGTATGATATGTCTTGATCTGACCGCATGGGGGCGCATGAGGCGGAACGCTCCCTCCACGTTCGCCGCCCGGGCGTCCGATTCGAGGATCGATTGAGCTTTCGTATTCCTGATTCTCGCGAGAATGCGTTCCTCGACCTCGAGCCCGAGCCGCCCGGCGATCTCGCCGGCGAGCAGCGCCGATTGATTGTAGCCGCGCTCCTTCCGGCGTTTCGGATGGAGCGGCACGGGGACGAGCACCGGATTGAGCGCGTTGCCGCCGGGCTGCCCCTCGAAATACTCCCGGAGGGCCGCCGCCATCCACCATCCGAGGGCGGGAGCCGCGGTTCTTCCTCCCGAGAACTTGAGGAACTTCACCAGCGCGAGAAGCTCGTCGTTCGTGTGAAAGGGGGATATGACGGGCACGCATCCGCCGCCGGCCGAGGTGCGCGCGATGAATCCCTCTCCCGGGGCCGGTTCGAGCCTCGCCCAACAGCCGGGACACAGAACATCCGCGGATACGGAGATCCCCGCGAAGAGCTCCGTCCGCAATCCGGAGTCGAGGAACTCCTCCATGCGGCGTGTCGCGAAGGGCGCGGCCTGAGCCGCCGCGGGATCGAAGGACCCGACCCCCCGCCCGCACGCGAGACACGATCGAGGAATGAGACAATCGAGGAGAAACGAGAGGAGACCCCGCACCGCACCACCACCCTTCGCCCCCGCGAGGATACCGGCGACCCCGCCCTACACCGCAGCTCTCTTCGCCTTTCCGGCCCGCGCCGAAAGCACGCCGAGAATGAGAACGCCGGCCGCGACGAGGGCAATGCTCAGTATCTGGCTCACCGTCAGGACCTTCCCGACGATGGCCGATTCTTCGTAATACCGGAAGAAATCGATCGTGAATCTCCCCGCGCCGTAGAGGACGCAGAGCACGCCGAAGGTGAAACCGGTGAAAGGCCTTTTCCGGTCGATGAGAAGAAGAACGGCCGCCGTCACGAGTCCGTACAAGGAATCGTAGAGCTGCGTCGGATGCACGGCGAGCCCGGCGCAGTAGTACCCGGCCGGCGAATGGGGCGGGAAGACGACCCCGAAGATCGATTCCGTCGGATGCCCGAAACAGCAGCCGCTCAGGAAGCAGCCGATTCTCGTAAAGAAGAAGCCGAGCGCGACCGAAGGAGCGCACGCGTCGGCGACGGCGAGGAACGACAGCTTCTTCCTTCGGATATAGACGGCCGCGCCGGCGGCGGCGAGGATGAAGCCGCCGTAGAATGTGGCTCCCCCCTGCCAGAGCGCGACGATATCGATGAAGCTCCTGTAATCCGCGCGATGCGTAAGGATGTACAGCATCCGCGAGCCGATCACGGCGGCGAGGATCAGCACGATGCTCATATCGTAGACGTGGTTCGGATCTATGCCGCGCTTCGCCGCCCGCCTCGCCGCGAGGACGATCCCGATCCAGAAGCTGATCGCGAGCATGAAGCCGTACGAGAATATCTTGAGCGGCCCGATTTCGATCAGGATGGGATGCACGCGATCCTCCTAGTACTCATAGAAGCGCCTGCTGAAATTAAGAAGCACGCCGACGAGAAAACAGCTCACGACCATCGAAGATCCGCCGTAGCTCATGAAGGGAAGCGGAAGCCCGGTCACGGGAGTGAGGCCCGTCGTCATGCCGATATTGACGATCACATGGAACGCGAAGTAGGAACAGATGCCCACCGCGGCTATCGACGCGAACCGGTTCTTCATCTTCGCGGCGAGATAGAGCCCGCGGATGATGATGATGGAGAACAGAACGAGAAGCACGAGAGAGCCGAGAAATCCAAATTCCTCGGATATCACCGAATAGATGAAATCGCTGTGGCGCTCGGGAAGAAAGGCGAGAAGCTTGTGGGTCCCGTGGAGGAACTTCTTCCCCATGAAGCCTCCCGAACCGATCGCGAGCTTCGACTGATAGACCTGCCACCCCGAGCCGAGGATATCCGATTCGGGCCTGAGGAAGGTGAGGATGCGTTTCTGCTGATACGGTTCGAGCCTGTTCCACGCCATCGGCACGAGGAGCATCACGCCGACGTTCAATCCGACGAGCGAAACGCTCCGGAACAGCTCGTGGCGGCGGCGGTACGCGGCGACGAGGATCACGATGAAGAACAGAAGCAGAAGATACGGATAGCTGCCGCGTTCCGCCGCCGTCGCGCTGAAAACCGTGAGGAGCGCGCTCAGGAGGGGCGTCATGAAGAGGATGAGGAGGCTTTCGTCGATGCCGCGCCAGTACATGACCGGGAAGAGGAGCGCGAGGAACACGAGCGACGTGCCGAGATCCGGCTCCTTCACGATGAGGAGGAACGGCACGAACACGATCGCGGCGCCGAGAACCAGCACGCGGATGCTGTCCGGCCGGTTCCTCTTCTCCGCGAGGAAGCGCGCGAGCATGAATATGACCGCGATCTTCATGAATTCGCTCGGCTGCAGGCTGAAACTGCCGATATCGATCCAGCGACGCGCTCCCTTCACCGCGGGAGCGAAGAGCACGGCGACGAGGAGCAGGAGACCGACGCCGTAGAAGACGACCGCCATCCCTTCGTAGTACCTGAAGGGGACGAGGCACGCGACCGTCATCACCACGAGCCCCGCGAGAACCCAGAGAATCTGCCGTTCGAAAGCGCCCGTCTTCACCGGTTGAAACGTGTCCTTGAACTCGGCGGGAACGTGATCGATCGAATAGAGCGTGAGAAGCCCGAGCGCGATGAGCAGGATCGCGGGCAGCAGGATCAGCCAATCGAAATCCTGAAAGTATCTCTCTCCCATGGTCCTATTCCCGCGTGTCGGCCGCCCGCGAGGCGACGGGGCCGGAGCTCCCGAGCGGATTGAAGAAAGCGGACATCACCTGTCGGGCGATGGGGGCGGCCATGGAGCCGCCGTGCCCCGCGTTTTCCATGACGATCGCGATGCAGATCGCCGGATCGTCCGCCGGGGCGTACGCGACGAACAGGGCGTGATCGTTGCCGGCCGGATTCTGCGCGGTGCCGGTCTTGCCGGCGACCGCGATTCCCGGGATCGCGGCGGCCCTCCCCGTTCCCCGCTCGTCCGCCACGACTCCCTGCATCGCGTCCCTGACGATACCGAGGGCGCGCAGGTCGATCCCGGGGATCGGCGGCGCGCTCTCGTCCGCGGCGAAGACGACCGTGCCGTCGTTATCGACGATTTCGCGCACGAAATGCGGCCGGATATTCTTCCCGCCGTTCGCGAACCTCGCCGCGAGCGCGCAGAGCTGCAGCGGAGTGGCGAGAATCTCTCCCTGCCCGATCGAAAAATTGAGGAGCAGGCCCCTCGACCATTTCCGTTTCCCGAAGAGACGGTCGAGATGCGCCCCGTCGGGAACCACGCCGGAGACCTCGCTCGGCAGATCGACGAGCGATTTCACGCCGAGGCCGAAGAGGCGGCCTCCGCGGGCGAATTCGTCGGCCGAGAGCTTCTGGCCGAGCTGGTAGAAATAGACGTCGCACGACTGGACGATCGCCCCGTCGAGCTGGAGCGAGCCGTGTCCCTTCTTCTGCCAGCATTTGAAATAGCGGTTCCCGAACTGCATGCCGCCGGAGCATGGACGCTGAAACGCATGTTCGTCGATCTTCCCGGTCGAGAGCGCCTCGTACGCGGTCACGAGCTTGAAGACCGAGCCGGGCGGATACTGGGCCTGGACGATCCTGTTGAACATGGTGTGAGCCGGATCCTCGAAGAGCTGCTTCCACTGCTCGTCGCTCACTCCTTCGATGAACATGTTCGGATCGTACGTCGGTCTGCTCACCGCGGCGAGGACGGCTCCGGTGCGCGGGTCCATGGCGACGAGCGCCCCGCGCTCCCACTGGAAGGCGGCCTCGGCCGCGCGCTGGACGTTGAGATCGATGGTGAGATGGATTTCGGCGCCCGGAACGGGGGGTCGCGCGCCGCCCAGGCGCTCGATCTCGTCCTCGTTCATGAGGGTGCTCACCTCTCCGACCTGCGTTCCCTCGACGCTGATGCCGATGATGCGAATGCCGTCCGTCCCGCGCAGATACTTGTCGAACTGGCGCTCGAGGCCGGTGCGGCCGAGTATGTCTCCCTGTTCGAGATCCCCGTTTTTCGAGAGCTCTTCATCGGTCACTTCGCCCACGTACCCGAACACGTGCGCGGCGAGCAGCCCCTCGGGATAGAATCGCCGCTGCTCCATGGTGAGTCTGAAAAAGGAGAGGAGGTCCCGGTTCTCCCGCAGTATGGAGATCTGCTCCTTGTCCGCGGCCTGCACGACGACCATCTCCCTGCCGTCCGGGTAGCGCTTCATCCACGCGTCGAGGTCCCCGCGCACTTTCGCCGGATCGAGATCGAGCCACCGGCACGCGAGCGAGAGCATTTCGGGCCTCTTCGCCGCGCGGTTCGGAAGGACGCTGATCTGGTACACGGGCATGTTGACGACGAGCTTCGAACCGTCGCGCGCCCGGATGATCCCGCGCGGCGCGATGATCCGCTCCCGCTGCAGCTGGTTCGAAAAGGAGAGCTTCGTGTAGTGCTCGTGGCGAACGACCTGAAGGACGAAGAGCCGGAGCATGAGGAGCGCCATGGCGCCGACGAGAATCATCGAGAGCATGCGCCGGCGCGAATCGAGTACCGATTCGTCGTGACGGTCAATATCCGCCACCGGACCTCACCCCCCTCCGCGGCAGAAGCCCGAACAGAGCGTAGATGAGCACGCCGAGGAGCGCCGAATAGAGCGCCGACAGAAGCGAGAACCTGAAGAACGACACGAGCATGTCTCCGGGGGAAAACGACGTGGCGACGGGAAGCGCGACGATGTCGTTGACGAGACATGCCGCGAAAATGATGAAGCCCTTGAAGAGCACGTTCTCGGGAAGGAGCCCCCCCCCGAGGCGCGAAACGCCGTACGCGACGATCGATTTCGCGAGAACGTTCATGCCGAGGAGCGAAGCGTTCCCGAGATCCTGGAGAAAACCGAGAAGGAATCCGATGACGACGGCGAGAACGGGGCCCCGCTCGAGCACGAGGGAAACGAGGAGAATCACCATGAGATCGGGAGCGCACCCCGCCACGCCGATGTGACGAATCGCGGTCACCTGGATGACGAGAACGACGAGCGCCGTGAATATCATGCGTACGATGTTCATCGCGTGCCTCGCGCGCGCTTCAGCTCGAGCTTTTCGAGCTCGTCCAGTATCCCCGTGTCGTTCCACTCGCGGGCGCCCGTCACGATGAAGAGCTCCTCGAGGGCGTTCAGATTCGCCGAGCTCGTGACGTGGACCCGTTTCGATATCCCGCCCTTGTCTTCCGTGATCCGGAACACCGTGCCCACGGGAAAGCCCTTCGGGAAGAGCAGGCCGAGACCGCTCGTGACGAGCGTGTCTCCGACGGCGACGTCTTCTTCCTTTCCCACGTATTCGAGCCGGAAGGTGCCGCCTCGATCCCATTCGAGCATCCCGACGACCCGGCTCCGGCGATTCATGCAGCTGACCGAGATCGATTTGTTGTTGATGAGAACGATCTGCGACGACGTCGGGAATACCTGCGAGACGCGGCCGACGAGCCCTCGAAAGCCGACGACCGCCATGCCGACCCGCACCGAATCCCCCGCGCCCCGGTCCACGGTGATCGAATGAAAGAAGGCGGTCCCCGAACGGGAGATTATCTCGCACGGCAGAAAACGGTAGAACGAATCCGCTTTGAGATCGAGCAGAGCGCGGAGACGGTTCCGCTCCTCGGCGAACTCGAGGAGCCGTTCGCGCTCCTGGTACAGGGTCACGACCATCGCGCGCAGATCGCCGTTTTCCTTCTGCAGCGATTCCACCGAGGCGAAGCGATCCGTCACCCGCTCCACCGGATAGAGCAGAAAGGAGGTTATCGCGCGCGCCTTCTCGATACGGCTCTGCTCGCCGACGGAAAGGAGCACGATCGCGATCGCGACCGCGATCGCGAGGATCGTCTTGTCGAGGTGCTTGTCGAAGAGGAACGAGAGAACATGCATGCTTAGAACCGGGAGCTTTTCATTATGATCCGTTCGTACTGATGCAGGTTCGAAAGAACCTTGCCGCACCCGAGAACGACGCACGTGAGAGGATCCTCGACGACGTTGATCGGGAGGTTCGTCTCCTCCTTGAGGAGCGTGTCGAGCCCGCGCAGAAGAGAACTTCCGCCCGTCATCACGATCCCCCTGTCAACGATGTCGGCCGCGAGCTCGGGCGGCGTCTGCTCGAGCGCGGTCTTCACTGCCGCGACGATCTGGCTCACGGGCTCCGCGAGCGCCTCGCGAACCTCGACACTCGATATCTTCAGCGTTTTGGGAATGCCCGAGACGAGATCGCGGCCCTTGATCTCCATCTCCTCCTCTTTTTTGAGCTTCGTCGCGGAGCCGATCACCATCTTGACGTGCTCGGCGGTTTGATCGCCGATGAGGAGGTTATAGGCTTTCTTGATGTGGAGAACGATCGCCTCGTCCATCTCGTCGCCGGCGACGCGGATCGACATGTCGGTGACGATGCCGTTGAGGGCGATGACCGCTATCTCGGTCGTGCCCCCGCCGATGTCGATCACCATGTTGCCGGAGGGCTTGTCGACGGGAAGCCCGACCCCGATCGCGGAGGCGACCGGTTCCGCGATGAGGTACACTTCGCGGGCGCCCGCGTTCTGGGCCGAATCGGTAACGGCACGGCGCTCGACTTCGGTGATTCCCGACGGCACCGCGATCACGATGCGCGGCCTGATGAAGAAACGTTTCTTCTGCGCCTTCTTGATGAACTCGCGGAGCATCACCTCGGTGATCTCGAAATCGGCGATGACGCCGTCCTTGAGCGGGCGTATCGCGACGATATGATCGGGCGTCTTCCCGAGCATCGCCTTGGCTTCCGCCCCGACCGCGTATACCTTTTTCGTTTTCTGGTCAACAGCGACGACCGAAGGCTCGTTGAGAACGATGCCGTTCCCCTTCACGTATACGAGCGTGTTGGCCGTGCCGAGATCTATCGCGATATCGTTCGAGAAGTAGTTCGCCAAACGGTCAAGCACGGGCTCTTCTCCCCTTTCCTCACGCGATGAGGCCGCGCTCGCGCATGCTGACGAATCGATCGCCGCCGATGACGATATGGTCGACGAGTTCGATTCCCATGAGCTCCCCGCATTTCACGAAACGGAGCGTGAGCTCCGTATCTTCGACGCTCGGCTCCGGATTTCCGGTCGGGTGGTTGTGAACGAGTATGATGCCCGCCGCGCTCGCCGCGACCGCCGCCTTGAACAGCTCGCGAGGATGAACGAGCGCCGCGTTCAACGAACCCACCGCAACCGTCACCACCTTGCGGATGCCGTTCTTCGTGTCGAGAAGGATCGCCTTGAAATGCTCCCGATCGAGCCCGCGCATCTCGACGGTCATGAGCGCGGCCGCATCCTCCGGCGCTCTCACCTTCCGGATGGCGCCTTCCCTGATCTCGATGATGCATCGCCTTCCGAGCTCGAAGGAAGCCTTGAGCCTCATGGCCGACGCGGGTCCCAACCCCTCGAACGCCATGAGCTCCTCGACCGCGGCGCTTCCCACTCCCGGGAGACCGCCGAAATGGTCGATGAGTTCCTGGGCAATCGCTCCACCCGATCGATGATTGCAGGCGCCGATCACGAGAGCGATAAGCTCGGCTTCACTCGCGGCATCGAGACCGCGTAATA
This sequence comes from uncultured bacterium, assembly GCA_963846325.1. GTDB lineage: Bacteria > Krumholzibacteriota > Krumholzibacteriia > Krumholzibacteriales > Krumholzibacteriaceae > SSS58A. The sequence continues at coordinate 249,440 of CAWJVO010000011.1, read as the reverse complement.
CACCCCTCGATCTCAGCAGCTCGAGTGACGATTTCCCAGCACCCACAAGCCTTCCCCGCCCCGCACCGACGGCTGAAACCTAACAGAAGCTCATCCGCGTCGCAAGCTATATTGGCACAACCGTCAAAAAGTGCAAATCATTTTTTCACGACCGCCGGCACCGGGGGCCGGCGCCCTCCAGGCGCATGATTTCCCCCTGCGCGTACTCCGCCCACTGGTCCGAGGCGTATTCGCCGGCGAGCCGGGCGTAGCATGCAAGGGCCTCCCCCGGCCTTTCGAGACGCTTCTCGAGGATGACCGCCATCCGGAGCAATACGAACGGCGCGTCCTTCGAGAGCGGATAGCTCCATACGAAACGCTCGTAGGCGTTCATGGCCGAGCGGTATTTGAATGTCCGCTCCATCCCGCAGGCGATATCGATATGGAGAGGTTCGGGAAGGGCGAAGTTGGGAACGAGGCGCGCGGCCTCGTCGAAGAATGCCTCCGCTTCGTCGCGCGCGCCTTTCTCCGCCGAGATACGCACCGCGGCGGCGTAGCTCCCCCGCGAGCGAACACGGTCTCCGGCCGCGACATAGGCGCGGGCGAGCCCCGCATGCGCTTCCGCGTCGCCGCTCTCGATCGCGAGATACTCCACGTATTCAGCCTGAGCTCCGAACCAGTCCGCCGCCTCGAAGCGGCGCCGCGCCGCGAAGAGGTGCCGCTCCGCCCGTGCCCGGGCGAGCGCTCCGAAGGCGAGAGCGATGAGAGCGCCCGCCGCGAACCCGCCGAGGTGAACGCTGTAAGCGACCCGCATCCCTCCGGTGCCGAGCTGCATCAGCGTGCGGATACCCTGGAGTGCGAACCAGAACAGAATCGCGAACACGACCGGGACGTACGTTCGCCCGGCGCGGTTTACCCCCTGCAAGGGCATGAAGATCCAGTACCCGACGCGTACGCGGCTGAAATGCAGGCGGACGAGGTACGCGCCGAGGATGCCCGAGGTCGCCCCCGACGCGCCGATGACGCCGTATTGGAGATATTCGGGAGAATAGAGCGACGTGAGAACGAGATGCGTATAGGCGCCCAGGGCGGCGGCCGCCGTGAAAACGACGTAGAACCTGAAGGATCCGAGCCGGTCCTCGAGCGGTCTCCCGAAGATGATGAGGTAAACGAGGTTTCCGATAAGATGCAACCACCCGCCATGCAGAAACGCATGGGTGATCGCGGTCGCGATCGTCGGCGCTCCCGGTTGGAATATGAGAAGCGAGAAATCCCACCAGGTCCCGACAGGTTTGTATCTATATAATATATAAAGAATTACGCACGATACGGCGAGGAAATAGGTGACGAACGGCTTTTTCCGCGCGCTGACGTCGAGCCCGAGCGGGACATAATAGAAAAAGTACATATTCCCCCTGGATTCCGAGGATCACGGGGGAACGAGCAAGTACCAGACCAGAATAGAGATAAAAAAATGGGGGGCTCGAAAAGCCCCCCATTGTCTCTGAATCGCTCCGGTTTCTTCTAGAAGTGATACGCAGCCGAAAGCATGTACACCGGAGGTCCGTCGTAGTTGTTCTCGTAGCCGGTCAGCCAGTAGCCGACACGGAAGGGCAGGTTGTTGTTGACGACCGCGTCGATGTCGAAATCGCCGACGTGGAAGCCGAGACCCATCCAGTAATCGAACCAGCTGCCGGTATACGTGTCGGTTTCATCGTACGCGGTGACATCTTCATCGTCGTCCGAGCCGGTCTGGGTCGTATAGCTGTACGTGTACTCGTCCTTGTAGAATCCCTTCTCGGCGCCGATCCTGAAGGTCAGCCAATCCTTCACGTCGCTTTCGAGGGCGAGGTGGAAGGTGGGAAGGATCGTGGTCGTGGATTCGTAGGTTCTGCCCCACGAATAGGAATCCGAATACGGATAGGAACCCCAATCGTACCGGACGAAATCAGCCGCCGGAGGATCGGACTGCTCGATCTTGCCGTAGGTGTAGGGCTCGACCGCGAAAACCAGGAGGTTGTTCTCGTTGACCTTGACGTTCGCGCCGAGACCGAAGGTCATCATCGTGCCCTTCACGCCGTAGTTGGTATCCTTCCAGTCGAGCGTGTCGGTCGAGAACGCGCGGTTGAAAACCTTCGAATCTTCGCCCTTGAGGCTGAAATCGAAGGTGCGGAACTGCGCGTAGGGAACCAGGGTGACCGTCTCGTTCCATTCGTAGAACGCGCGGCCCCTGAAGTCCATCATCTTGTTGGCGTCAGCGGTGACCTCACCGTAGCCGTAGTACTGATCGTAGGAGGTTTCCTCGTTGTTCACCGTCTTGCCCGCCCAGCTGTAATCGAACGCCAGGTCGGCGTACATCTTCTCGCCGATGTCGAAACGGAACCCGGCGCCGACGGTCGTGTACGCGCGCTCGTTCGTATAGGCGTACTCCAACGTCGTGTCGGGATCGGCGTAGTCGTAGCTCCACTCGTACATGGTGCTGGCGTCCGACCGGCTGAAGTAGAGGCCGAACGACATCTTCTCCATCGCGTAGCCGTACAGCACGTTCCACTTGCTGCCGAGGGTCTCGGAGAAGGGGTTGCCGGTGTAGTCCCAGCCGTAGTTGCCGAAATTGAGCGGCGTGCCGTAGTAGTTGAAGAACATCGCGAGCGTTCCGTACTTGCCGTCCGCGCCGAGCGCGTACGAGGCGCCCATGTAAGGCTGATAGCTCATGCCGTCCGCCGCCGGGGCGCCCATGTAATAGTAATAGTCGTCGTACTGGAGGCCGATCCACACCGTATTGCTGTACGACGGGAGGGTCCCGTACCACGTGAAGATGTTGTAATCATCTTCGATGTAGTTGCCGACGTTGCCGAGGGCGATCTGCCGCGAGTCGGTCGCGAGGACCGGAACGGCGAGGGCAACCGCGAAGAGAACCGAGAGAAGAACTGCGAATGACTTTTTCATTACAAACCCCCTGTCAGAAATCTCCCTTGCGGGAAAAACCTTCAGGATCCTTTCTATATGACCGCAAACATGAGCGGATGAGTTTCCTGGTTTCTTCTTCATCATCGCTGCGCCTTAAGAGGCGCTCACGTCTCCTCCTTGGCTTTCCCCCTTTCTCGATAAGATCTCAAGACCGTTGGTACTTGCGGCACCGCCACAAGCCCGATTCTCAAAACCTCGTCAGTGTATGAAATCATATCTTAGTATTGCCGGCGACCCCCTCTCAATGAACCTCAAACCCTCTTCATTTTTTGGGCGTTAAGTTAAATGCCCCCGCAAATATTGTCAACATTTTTTTATCACAATATCAAATATTTTATCGGCGCGCTCGATTCATGTGTGAACCCTCATATTCGCCACCCGCATTATTACCGAAAAACCGACCGGGCGAAAAGAAGTATTTTCGATAATTTCTCGTCGAAGCGATCGTCCCCCGGAAGCAGGCCGCTGATTCTCACCTCGCCGCTGGAGTGGATGTACCGGTTGTCTCCGACGCTTATCCCCACGTGGGCGACGCGCCCGCCTTCGCCGAAGAAGAGGAGATCTCCCGGCGCGCAGCGGCAGGCTTCTTCCTTCGGAATCGGATCCCCGACGAGCGCCTGCATATCGGAATCGCGCGGGAGGGAGATTCCTTCCATGGAAAACACCCGCTGCACGAGCCCCGAGCAGTCGAAACCCTTCGGAGTCGTTCCGCCCCACAGGTACGGGATCCCTATGAAACGCATCGCCCGGCCGACGAGGCGCCCGCGATCGGGCTTCATGCGCTCGGGCCGAGCGGCGAGGAGATCCTCGCGCATGAAGCCGCTCTTCCCTCCGGGAAGGCTCACGGCCCGATATCCGCCGGCGCTCGGCGCGGCGGCGATCCGCGTGCCGGCGACCGCCTCCGATACGGGAAGGCTCCGTTCGTCGGGCCCGGACAGCACGTAGCCGACGTTCGCCGCGACGACGTCGCGCGCGGCGGCGGCGTAGGCGGCTATCTCGCCCGCGTCCGTTTCGCGGACGTACCACGAGCGTATCCATCCGTGGTAATCGTCGCCCAGCCGCACGAGGCGCCAGTCCCCCTCCTCCTTGAGCGGATAGGCCGCGTCCCCCATGATCAGCTGGGTGAGGAGCTCCGCCGAATGGGCGCCCTCGCGCCTCACGTCCGCCACGCTCGACGTAACCCAGAGCGGACGATCCGTGCCGGCCGCGAGAAGCCGCAATCGCACCGTCGACCCTGACGCCGAAACGAGGCTGACGCGCCCGCGCTCGTCCCGCTCCAGGGCGAATCCCGCGAGATGCCCCGGAAGCGCGCGCAGCACCTCCTCGCGGCTGAGCTCGAGCTCGAACGATCCCGTCTCCCGCGGCGCGAGCTTCGAGTAGCTCCGCCGCCAGTCGAGCCCGCACTCCGATTCCGCCGCGGCGACCGCCTCGCACAGGCCCTTCAGGAGAGTATCCATCTATCGACTCCCTTCGATCGCTTCGCCCCGCCGGGCGACGGAAACGCGCGAGGACTTCGCGAGCGCCGGCGCGAGGCGGGGATTCAGAGCGTCGCGCAGGCCGTCGCCGATCAGGTTGAGCGAGCACACGGTGAGCGTGAGAAAGAGACCCGGGAAGAAGGTGAGCCAGGGCGCGGTGCGCATGAAGGCGATGCCGCTCGAGATCATCCCTCCCCAGCTCGGCGCCGGGGGCTGGACGCCGAGCCCGAGAAAGCTCAGGGAAGCCTCGGCCATGATCGTCATCCCGAGCCCGAGCGTATAGACCACGAGAACGCTCGCGAGGCACTGCGGCAGAATGTGCCTGAGCAGGATCACCGCGTGATTCGCTCCCGAGGCCCGCGCCGCCTGGACGAAGTCCCGCTCCTTCACCGAAAGCACCTCGGCGCGGACGAGCCTCGCGACCGAAGCCCATCCGACGACACCGAGCGTGACGAACAGCGATACCATCCCCGGCGAGACGACCGCGATGATCGCGATGAGGAGGAGCAGCGTCGGATAGGCGAAGGTGATGTCCGCGAGCCGCATGACGACCGAGTCGAGGCGGCCGCCGAAATACCCCGCCAGCGAGCCGAGGAAGAGCCCTATGAGAAGCGAAATGGTGCGCGCGAGAAACCCGACGCCGAGCGATATGCGGGCGCCGTGCACGATCCGCGACAGCACGTCCCGCCCGAACGGATCGGTGCCGAAGGGATGACGGAGAGACGGGCTCTCGAGAGCCGCGTCGAGATCGATGGCTCCCGGAGGCGCGGGGGAAATCACTCCGGCGAGGATCGTCGCCGCCAGAAGAACGGCGAATATGACGATCCCGGCCGCCGCGGCGCGCGAAAGCGCGAACCTCCGCCAGAAACCCCCGACGTTCCTCACCGCTTCCCCCCTTCCGGCCTGATCCGCGGGTCGATCGCCCCGTAGCTCAGATCGACGGCGAGATTCACGAGGATGAACAGCACCGCCATGAAAAGCACCGCTCCCTGGATCACCGGAAAATCGCGCCTGAGGATCGCCTGCACGACGAACCGGCCGAGGCCGGGCCATCCGAAAACGGACTCGGTCAGCACGGAGCCGCTCAGGTAGCTTCCGAAATCGGCCCCCGCGATCGTGATGACCGGAATGAGCGCGTTCCGGAGAACGTGCTTCCCGAGGACGATGCGCTCGCCGAGCCCTTTCGCCCGCGCCGTCCGCACGTAATCCTCTCCAAGCGCGTCGAGAACGCCCGAGCGCGTCACGCGGGCGATCGTCGCCATGGACGCGAACGAGAGCGTGAGCGCCGGAAGAATCAGGTTGCGGATCGATCCGCCGCCGTACCCGGAGGGCGGAAGGACGCGGAGCTTGATCGCGAAGAGGTAGATGAGGAGCAGGCCGAGCCAGAACACGGGCATCGAAACGCCGACGAGAGAAACGGTCATGAGTATCCTCGAGACGACGGGGTGCCGGCCCCAGGCGGCGACCGTTCCGATCGCGATTCCGCCGACGATCGCGAGACACATCGCGCTCAGCGCGAGAACGAGCGTTCTCGGAAACCGCTCGCGTATCGCCTCGGCGACGGGGCGCCGCGTCACGAAGGACCGTCCCAGATCGAAGCGCGCGAGGCGGCCGAGAAAGACGACGTACTGGACGGCGAGCGGCCGGTCGAGCCCGAGCTCCGTGCGCATGCGGGCGAGGGTTTCCTCGTCGTATCGTTCCCCCGCGAGCGCGCGCACCGGATCGCCCGGCACGACATACATGAGAATAAAGGTGAGCGTCGCGACGCCGAAGAGGATCGGGACGAGCATAGCCAGGCGTTTCGCTATGAACGTGCGCACGTCACGCCCCCCGGGTCATACGCCCACGTCGAGAAAGCGCTGACCGTTGAAGATGAGCGGGATGCGGTATCCGGTGAGCCGCGGGCTCACGACTTCGTACTTCTCGGGAAACCAGAGGAAGAGCCACGGCGCGTCTTCGTACACGATCCCCTCCGCGGTCCGGTAGAGCTCCCCCCGTTTCGCGCCCTCCAGGCACGTCGCCGCGGCATCGAGAATCGAATCGACGAGGGCGCTCCGGTAGCCCGTGCGGTTGCCGCCTCCCCCGATATTCGACGAAGAGAAAAGCGGCGCGAGAAAATTCTCCGCGTCGGGGTAATCCGCGATCCAATCGATGAAGAACGCGTCAGGCGTGCCCCGGTCGATCGCCTCCTTGAAGGCTCCCCACTCCCGCGTGACGAGCTTCGCCGTCACGCCGACGTCCGCCAGATATCCCTGCACGCTCTCGAGCACGCGCCCCGCCTCCGGATTCTCCCGCTGCCATATCTCCATCGGGAAACCGTTCGGATAGCCGGCCTCGGCAAGCAGCGCCTTCGCCGCCGCCGGATCGTAGGGGTACCGCTCCGCCGGCTCCGGCGGGAGGCGCAGGCTCGGCGGTACGACTCCGCGCGAACGCGCGCCGGCCCCGAACAGAACGTGGGCGATGATCTTGTCGACGTCGACCGCCTTGTTGAGGGCGCGACGCACGCGGGGATCCGAGAAGGGAGGCTTCGTCGTGTTGAACCCGATATAGACGACCCTGAGCTCCTCTCTCCAGAGGAGGGGCGTGCCGGCGGCGCGCCAATGCTCGAGCTCGGCCCGGGGAACCTCGAGCACGTCGAGCGAACCGACCTCGAACTCCGCGATCTGCGTCATCTGCTCGGGGATGATGCGGAAGGAAAGCCCCGCGAGAGAGGTCCGCCTCCCCGAATAGCCGGGATTGGGAACGAGAAGGATCTCGTCCCCCTCCCTCCAGGCGGAGAGCGCCCAGGGTCCGCTCCCGCACGGCGCGCGGCCGTATCCCTTCCCGAGCCGCTCGACCTCCTCGCGGCATACGATCCCCGCGGCGGGCATGGCGAGGAGCCCGAGAAAATGCGCGACGGGATGCTCGAGCCTCATGACGACCGTCGAATCGTCGAGCGCCCGCGCCGTCTCGTCGTCCCACGAAGCGCCCCCGTGAAACGCGGCGGCGCCCGTCAGCGGCTTGAGAAGCCACCAGCGGGGGGAAACGGTTTCGGGATCGAGAAGACGCCGTACCGAATACACGACGTCGGACGCCGTCACGGATCTGCCCGTGGAGAAACGGGCCCGGCCGAGGTGGAACACGTAGCGGCGGCCCCCGTCGAGGATCTCCCAGCTGCGCGCGAGGTCGGGAATCACGCGCGCGTCCGCGTCGAAGGCGACGAGGTTCGAATGAATGAGAGACGCCATCCTGCCCGACGAGAAATCGACCGAATAGGCGGGATCGAGGGTCGTCGGTTCCGTTTGAAGCGCGAGCCGGACCGTCGCGTCGCCGCCGGAACGCGAACAACCGCCCGCAGCCGGGGCGATCGCGCACAGAAGCGTCATGACGACGAGGCGGAGCTTTCCGTTCATGCCGGTCACATCATCTCGGTCGAGCGCAGGTGATATTCTCCGGAACCGATCATGTCCTCGAAGATGAAGACGATCCCCTTCGAGTAGTAATACCAGAGCTGATAGTTCCTTCCCATCCGGGGTTCCTGCCGGTCCTCGATCTTGTCGGGGCGCCCGTACTGCACATAGATCTTGCCCATATCCGTCCGCCAGCCGGGCTGCCGGCTCGAGTAGTATCTGAGCACGTGTCTCAGTCGCTGGAGAAAATCGCCGAACGCTTCGTTCGACTCGGTCGAGGGAGTCGGATCGAGCTCGCGCCAGAAAAGCGCCCAGGCGCGCACGCGCTCCGGCGCGGGGGTTTCGGCGACCGCCCGGGCCTTCTTCTCGTCCGCGACGAGCGAGAGCAGGTCGACGAGGTCGTCGCGCGAGGCGAGGAGCCCCGCGTTGAAGAGCAGGGCGAATCGCCCGTTCGATTCGCTCTTCTGCGCCCCGTCGGACGTCTCCAGCACGGCGTCGACGACGTATTCACCGACAGGGAGGCTGTCGAGCGCGATTTCGAGGCACAGGGAAGAAGGCCCCGCCGCGGAGCGATCGAACGCCTCTCTCGCGTAGAGCGCGACGGCGCCTCTCGCGTCGCGCACCCGCGCCGTGAGCACGAGGGAATCCCCGCCGCGCGCCGGGGGAGCGACGACGCCGAAGACGACGCGCGCCCATCCGCCGAAATCGCCGTAGACGGCGCCCGGATTGATGCGCGCGCCGGCCCCGCCCGATGAAGGGCACGACAGAACGGCGATCTCGCCGCCGCGGGGCTTCGGGGAGAGGGAATCGCCGCGGCACGAGTAGAAGACGGGCGTCGACACCTCGAGCCGCTCCGTCCCCTCGCCGACGACGCGCACCTCCTGCTCTTCCTTGAATCGCCGCGACGTGTCGACGACCTCTATCGTCACGACGGCCGTGTATTCGCCGGGATCGACGGGAAACGACCTCCGCGTCGCGGCGAACTGCGCCGCCGAGGTCGTCTCCCTGAAGCTGTCCACGACGACCGATTCCTCCCAGACCCTGCCGGGGACGCTCGCGCCGCGCCGCTTCTTGAGCTCGAGATAGACGCGGTAACGCGCCTCGTACCGCCGGTCCCGCAGAAAGAAAACGAGCCTCCGGTACGGTATCGAGGCGGCCACGACGATCGCCGGCTTCGAGCTCTCGTCGAATTCCTGGCTCACGGAAAGCTCGAACGGCGTCTCTTCGATCGGCCGGTCGAACGCGCCCTGTCCTAGGGCGGCGCCCGACGCCGCGAACAGAAACGCCGCCGCGCACGCATAGACGAATCTCACGGACACCGCGCACCTCCCCCGCCGCGCATATCGCGCATTATGGATGATCCCGTACGGCGGAGTATAGTCGCCGGATTTCGCGGTGTAAAGAGATTACGCCCCGTCCGCGCCCGGACTCATTCGGACCGGAGAGCGACGATCGGATCCATTTTCGCGGCCCGGTTGGCGGGATACATGCCGAAAACGATCCCGATCCCCGCGGAAAACGCGAACGCGATGAAGATCCAGAGAACGGGAAGGCTGTAGGGGAAACGAATGAGGTGCGTGACGCCTTTCGCGGCGAGGAGACCGCAGGCGATCCCGAGGACGCCTCCGGCGCCGGTGAGCGTCGCCGCCTCGATGAGGAACTGCTGGAGAATGTCGTGGCGCGTGGCGCCGAGCGCCATCCGCACGCCGACCTCGCGGGTGCGTTCGGTCACCGAGATGAGCATGATGTTCATGACGCCGATGCCGCCCACCATGAGGCCGATCGAGGATATGACGACGAGGACGAGCCCGATGTACTTCGTGATGTTGTTGATCATGTCGCGGAACGCCTCGGAGGAGCTGACGTAGAAATCGTTCTCGGCGGCCGGCTCGACCTTCCGGCGTGCCCGCATGAGCGCCGTGATCTCGTCCTTGGCCTCCTCGAGCGTATATTCGGGCTTCACCGTGGCGACGATTTCGAAGTCGTCGTACTCGCTCGAATGATCCTTCCCGAAGGTCGTATGCGGGATGACGGCGAAATTGTCGCTCATGCTTCCGATGAAGCTTCTCCGGGACAGCATCGTCCCGATCACCTCGTACTCGTAGTTCCCGATACGGATCCATTTCCCGATCGGGTCCATGTTCGGGAACAGATCCTTCGCCGGCCCGAATCCGAGGACGACGACGCGCCTGCGCCGCTCGACGTCGCTCTCCGTGAGGAAGTGCCCCTCGTCCATCTGGAGGCTGAATATATAGGGGAAATTTTCCGAGGTCCCGATCACTTGCAGGAGCCCCGTCCGGCGCCCCTTGTGGCGCAGCACCCGCATGCCTTCCCCCGGGCTCACCTGGAAATCGACGCGTTCGACGGCCCGGCACTGCTCCTTGACCGCCTTCGCGTCCTCGGCGGTGAGCTTCTTCCGCCGCATGAGGGCGGCGAAGTCGCGATCCCCCTCCATCGGGTCGTACCGGGCGACGTGAAGAAACGGCCGGTTCGACGACATGATGTCCTGCTCGACGCGTTTCCCGAGGCCCGAAAGCACCGTCACCATGCCGAGCACCGTCATGACGCCGATCGCCACGCCGAGTATCAGAAGCCCCGACCGCATCCGGTGCGTGAAGATGACGTGGATCGCCTGCTTGAAGTTCTCCTTCCACAGCTCCCGGCCGAGCCGGCCGTCGAGGGCCGGAGTTGTCCGATCCATCGTGCCACCTACTCGTAATGGAGCGCCACCACGGGATCGAGCCGCGCCGCCCGATTCGCCGGGTACGTTCCGAATATCAGACCGATGCAGAAGGTCACGCCGAGTCCCGCCGCGATCGACCACGGCGCGATGAGGTACGGGAGCGGCGAGACGAGCGAAATGACGGCGGCGATCGTGAACCCGAGGACGATCCCGATGACGCCCCCGACGAGGGAGAGTGTGATCGATTCGACGATGAACTGCCAGATGATATTCGACCGGCGGGCGCCGAGCGCTTTCCGGACGCCGATTTCGCGGGTCCGTTCCGTCACCGAAACGAGCATCACGTTCATGAGAACGATGCCGCCGACGACGAGCGATATCGAGACGATGAAGATGAGGGCGCTGAAAATCGCCTTCGAGATGCCCTGCCAGAGGGTGATGAGCTGCTGCGAGGTCGTGACGCTGAAGTCGTTTTCCTCGAGCGGACGCAGCCGGTGTCTGATGCGCATCGCCATCGTCGCCTCGTCGATCGCCTGCTGCATGAAACGGATATCGGCGGCCCTGATCTTGATATCGATCGAGCGCCGCGATCCGTACATCTTGAGATAGGTCGTCACCGGAACGTACACGAACCGGTTTCGCGACTGGCCGAGGACGCTGCCGAGATTCTTGACGACGCCGACGACGAGAAAGTGGCGGCTGCCGATCTTGATCTTCTTTCCGATCGCGTCGCGTCCCGCGAAAAAATGCTCATAGACGTCCCAGCCGATGACCGCGACCGCGTTGCTGCGCTGTACCTCGATCCTCGAGAGATGCGCTCCGGCCGCCAGCTCGGCGTTCTCGAGCAGCGGGTACTCCTCCGAGCGTCCTTTGATCTCGATATTGTCGACATACGATTCCTGAAAGGTGACGCGGTCGGATCCGGTGATCGAGGCCCCGACCACCGAGCTCGACGGGACCGACTCTCTGAGGTATTCGACGTCCCCCAGCCTGAGCGGTTTGTTCCGCGCGATCGCTTCGAGGAACGCGTCGAGGTCCGTGATCGCTTCGAAAAAATTGATGCGTTCGACGGTGAAAACGTTGCTCCCCTGCTCCGCGACCTCCTCGCTCACGTAGTGATCGATGCCGTTGATCAGGGAAACGACCGCGATGACGGACATCGTCCCGACGATGTTGCCGAGCAGCGTGAGAGACGTGCGCAGCTTGTTGTCCCGGAGGGCACGCAGCGCGATACGTATTCCCTCGAGTATGAGCATGGTGTCCGGCGAAGGGCCGCTCTCCCTAGTTCGCCTTTTCCTTATCCTTGGCGCCCGTGTCGGACTTCGCGGAGATCTTCACCCGTTGCCCGTCCTTGAGCTCGCGGATCGCCTTGAAATTGCCGCTGACCACCTTGTCCCCCGCTTCGAGCCCCGAGGTGACCTCGAAATACTTCTGGCTCGAAATGCCGACCTTGACGGCGCGGAATTGGGCTCTCCCGTCCTTCACGACGAAAACTCCTTCGACTTCGGTGTCCCCCTCTCCCGCCTTCGCCGTATCCGCGTCGACCGGGGCGGGTTTCGCGGCGCCGGCCGCCTTCGCCGTATCGGCCGCTTTCGCCGCGCCGGCCGCTGTCGTGTCGGAGGCCGCCTTGTATCCCTTGAGATCCCGTCTTCTCCTCGCGGTGAGGCTCTGGATCGGAATCGTCGGGGCGCCTTTCGCTTCCGCGACGGTGATCTCGGCGTCGGCCGACAGACCGGGACGCACGTTCGGTATCGAGCCGTCGATCGTGACGACGACCTTGAAATCGACCCCCTGCTGGGCCGCCGAAGCGCCCGACACGATGGGGCTGTTCCCGATCTCGGTCACCTCTCCGGCGAACGACGTGTCGGGAAACGCGTCGAGCGTCACCTTCGCCCTGTCGCCGATCTTCATATGCGTCACTTCCGTCTCGTCGACCTCGATCTCGGTCTCGATCGTCGAGAGATCGGCGATCGTGAGGAGCACGGTGCCGAGATTGTTGAGCGTCCCCATGATCGCGATTTCCCCCTCCTCGACGTTGCGGCGCGTGACGATTCCGGACATCGGGGAGACGATCGTCACTTCCTTGAGACTGTGCTGCGCGCTCTCGAGATTTGCCCGGTACTGGGCGATTTCCTGCCTGACCGCCTCGAGACGGGCGACGGAGACGTCGTAGTTCGTCTTCGCCGTTTCGACCTCCTGCATCGTCCGATGGCCCCCCTCGAGCAGCGTCTTCGAGCGTTCGTAATCGTTCTTCGCCTGCTCGGCCTGGGCGACCGCCTGTTTCTCGTTCGACTTGGCAGCCTCGTGCATCGCGCGGATCCGCGCGACGGTCGTTTCGAGCTCGACGGGATCGATCTGGAGCAGGAACTGCCCCTTCCGGACAGCCTCCCCTTCCTTCACCGCCACCTTCGTCACCTTGCCGATGCTGCTCGCGCTGATATCGACCTTGCGTTTCGGACGGACGCTCCCCGAAGCCGAGATCACCATCGTGAGGTCGCGTTTCGCGACCTCCTCCGTCTGAACGGCGAGCGAGCGCCGCTCGCGCGCCTTCAGATTCACGATCACGAGGATCGCGACGACGACGGCGACGGCGAAGAAGATGAAATAGCGTTTCCTCATTCTCTTCATGGTCCCCCCTTGCGGAAAAGGGAAGCGCTCGCGCTTCCCGCGATCGATCGACCCGTGAGCGCGCACGGCCCGGTCACGAATGCGTTCCGAGCCCGTTTTTCACGTCGGAGGCGATTTTCCCGTCGAGGAGACGTATGATGCGCCCCGTGTGCTCGGCGATATACTCCTCGTGGGTGACGATCATGATCGTGTTGCCCGCCTCGTGAATCTTCTTGAAGATGAGCATGATCTCCTCGCCCGTGCGGCTGTCGAGATTGCCGGTCGGTTCGTCGGCGAGGATGAGGGACGGATTGTTGACGAGCGCGCGCGCGATGGCCACCCGCTGTCTCTGTCCGCCCGACAGCTCGTTCGGTCGGTGCGCGGCGCGATCGAGGAGCCCGACGGCCCGGAGAGCTTCGATCGCCCGCTCCCGCCGGGCGGAAGCGGCGACGCCGCCGTACACGAGCGGAAGCTCGACGTTCTGCAGCGCCGACGCGCGCGGAAGCAGGTTGAACGTCTGAAAGACGAACCCGATCTCCTTGTTCCGGATCCGGGCGAGCTCGTCGTCTCCGAGGTTGCTGACGAGATTGCCGTTGAGCCGGTAAGACCCTTCCGTCGGCGTGTCGAGGCAGCCGAGGATGTTCATGAAGGTCGATTTCCCCGATCCCGACGGTCCCATGATCGCGACGTATTCGTTTTTCTCGATCTCGAGATCGACGCCCGCCACCGCTTCGATCTGCGTGGCGCCGACCTCGTATATCTTCTTGATGCCCTTGGCCTCTATCAGCATCGTTCGATCCCCCCGCGCGCGGGCGCTACCGGTAGATCTTTTTCCCCGTCGCCACGGCGAGATCGGCCGTCGCGATGAGAAAGTCGCATTTCGCCTGGATGACGTCCGCCTTCGCCTGCGTGAGGGCGACCTGGGCGTCGATCGTTTCGAGCATCGTGCCCGCCCCGACGCGATAGCGCTCGTCGGCGAGCCGCAGATCCTCGTTCGCCAGCTCGACCGTTTCGCTCGCGACCGAGATGCGCTCGCGCGCCTGCGTGATCGTCAGGACGAGCGTCCTGATCTGGTTCGCAGCGTCGAGCTTCGCTTTCTCGAGATTGTATTCGGCTATGCGGGCGTCCGCCTTCGCGACCCTGACGCTCGACGACGTCTGGAAGCGGTCGAAAACGTTGAGGCTCAGATACCCCATGACGCCCCAGGAATACTCGTTCTTGAAGAAGTTCAGATCATCCGCCATCTTGCGATCGTTCCAGCCGTAGCTGAACGACGCGCCGAGCGTCGGGAACCATCCGCTCCGCGCCGCCGAGACGCCGGATCGCGCGGATTTGATCGAATGCTCGAGGCTCTTGAGATCGGAGCGGTAGGACATCGCGTGCCGCACCTCCGCCACGGCGTCGAGATCGACGAACTCGATCGTCATCGTCGTATCGACGTCGATGTCCCGGTCCCCCTGAATCTTGAGCAGCGCCGAGAGATCCTGTCTCCCGAGATCGACGCCGTTCTTCGCCTGGATCAGGGAGAGACGCGTGTTCGAATGGCGCACGCGGGCCTTGAGCACGTCGGCGCGCGTAGCGGACCCCACTTCGAGGAGCGCCTCGGTGCGTTCGAGGTTTCTCCTCGCGGATTCGACGCTCTCCCCCGCCACGCCGAGGAGCATCTTGGCCCGAAGGAGGTCGTAGTAGGCGCGGATGACGCTCGCCGCGATGACGTCCCTTCGATACATGAGCGCCTCGCGGGCGGCGTCGCGGCTGGAGCCCGCGGAGCGAACCCTGCTGATGTTCCCGCCGCCGTCGAAGACCTCGATGTTCGAGGAGAGACCGAAGCTGTAGCTTTCGTAATCGAATCCCTGGTCCTGGACGGGGCGCCCCGACGCGTCGAACTGCACCGAGGACGGCCCGTAGTACCGGTGCCCTACCGAGAAATCCATGGAGAATCCCGGAAGCAGCCTGCCGTAGTTCATGAGGAGGTTTCCCTCGGCCTTCCGGTAGCTTTCGCCCGCGATCGCGATGTCGGGGTTGTTCTTCTGGGCGATCTCGATGCACTGCTCGAGGCTGTAGACGGCTTCCTGGGCCGCGCAGACGGCGCTCGAAAGGATCGATAATGCGAAAGCCGCGATCGCGAGCGCGGCGGGCACCGGACGGCATTTCCTCTCACACATCGTGCTTACCTTCCCTCTGTGTGCAACGTATCGAAAAACAGATCCGTTTCTTCATAGTAGTACGTCGGAAGCGCCCGGTAGTTTCAGATAATGTCGCTGGAATCTGGCCGCGCCGCGAATCGTCGAGAGCGGCGTCCCGTTCCGGCGACACCCGCTCATTGTGTCATATTCGCGCCGGGGGCGCCAGAGAGAAACGCGCCCGCCACAAGAAAAACGCCCGGCATGGGCGAGCCGGGCGTTCGAATATCGTTTCGAGCGATCGATCGGGCGATCAGCCGCCGTGCAGCTTGAACCTGATCGGAATCGCCATGCGGGCCTTCACGGCCACCGTGCGCTGTTTGGCGGGCTTGAACAGGAACTGCTTGGCGGCTTCCTGCGCGGATTTTTCCATCGCGGGAGTCACGTCCGATTGGATCACGCTCACCTGAAGCACCTTCCCGTCGTCGCCGACGAGCACGTTGAGAAGCACGGTCCCCTCGATACCCGCCTGCCGGGCGAGATCAGGATATTTCGGATTGACGAACTTGATGAGCACCGGCGCTTCGTCGAACGCGTAGAACTCCTGGGCCTGATCGGTCGACGGCGGAGGGGGCATCGGCACTTCGTCGATGTTGCTGTAGCTCGTGGGCGCGAAAGCGCTCGCGTCGGAGGCGTCTTCCTCTCCCTCGGCCGCCTCTATCGGAACGACGGGAGCGGTCACTTCCTTCGGAGGAGGCGGAAGCTCGAACGCCGTCGGGAGCTCGACCGCCTCGAAATACTCCTCGCGAAGCACGTACGGCTTGAACTTGAAGGTAGGCGTGATATAGAAGAGAACCATGTGAATCGCGAGCACCACGAACAGCGAGTTGCGGACGTACGCGTTGTACTTGCTCTTGAATTCCTGATTTGCGACGGCGACGAGGGACACGCGAATTCCCCTTTACACTTAAGGTGTTGACTCGTAGAGCGAAGTGAACGTCACGTTGATCGCGTTGGCTTCCTTCAGCTGATCCATGATATCGGATACGAGTTTGTACTTCGCCCGCTGATCGACGTTGAACGCCACGATGATTGCGCGGTTCTCCTCGAGCATGCTCGCCACGATGCCCTGGATGTGCTCGACCCGGGCGAGCTTGTCGTTGATGCTGATCCGGTTCCAGCGGTCCGCCCAGATGTGCATGATCTGCTGGCGCTGCGTGTCGGTGCCCGATTTCGCCCTCGGAAGCTGGATCGGGAGCCCCTCCTCCATCTTGAAGATGCTCGTCACCATGAAGAAGAGGAGAAGGTTGAAAATGATGTCGGCCATCGAGGCGGTCGGGATCTCGTTCTTGACCTTTATGCGTCTCTTGATCTTCAAGGAGAATTCCTTCCTTTGCCCCTTATGCCCCCGACGATCCCGTCTTCAGCGAAATGCGGTTCGCCTTGGCGAGCCGGAGCTCGTCGAGGACGTCGATCATGACCCCGTAGTTCGCGTCGGGGTGCGTTTCGATGACGATGACGAGCTTGTCGTTCGCCATGAGCTTCTCTTCGATGAGCGGCCTGACGCGGGCGATCGGGAGCGGACCGGTCTCCTTCGTCGCGATCGTTCCGTCGGCCTTGATCGAAATATGGAACACCGCGTCCTGCTTGAGCTTCACCGTCTTCGATTCCTTCCCCGGCAGGGACATCGGAAGCCCCTTCTCCACGGCCATCGTCGTGGTGACGAGGAAGAAGATGAGGAGAAGGAAAATGATATCCGACAGCGATGCGGCCGGAATCGTCGGTTCGAGCTTGGTCCGTTTTATTGGCATTGCAGCTTCCCGCCGGCTTACTTCTTGTTGAGTTCCACGAGCTCGTTCACGAGGTTCGCCGAGGCCTCTTCCATCTCGAGAACGAAACGCTCGATCTGGGATACGAAGAACGCGTGGCCGATGCTCGCCGGGATGGCGATCGTGAGGCCGGCGATCGTCGTGATCAGCGCTTCCTCGATACCGGACGCGACGATCTTCGCGCTCACCTGCTCCGCGGCAGCGATGGCGGCGAACGCGTTCATCATACCCGACACCGTTCCGAGGAAGCCCAACATCGGCGCGATGGTCGAAACCGTGGCGAGCACCACGAGACCGCGTTCGAGGAACGACGTCTCGATGGAGCCCGCCGTCTCGATGGCTTCCTTCACCGCTTCGGGGCCCTGGGCGGCGCGGAGCAATCCCGAGTGAATGACCGCCGCGATGGGACCGCGCGTGCCTTCGCACACCTTGAGCGCCGCTTCGATGCCCTCGCTGCGGAGCGCCTGGCTCACGTGGTTCATGAGATTCTTGACGTCGACGCGCGCGCGCGTCAGGGTAAAGAGACGTTCGATGATGAATACGAGCGCGATGACCGAGCAGAGGAGAAGCGGCCACATGAAGGGTCCGCCGCGAACGAAGAAATCGCCGAGTCCGCTGTACCGGACGTTATAGAACCAGCCGAGGCGGGCGTGCTCTTTCATGTCGTCGATCTTCTTGACGATGCTCATCGAATCGCCCTTCGCCATACCGAGCGAATCCTGCCCCGATACGGCGGTCTGTGCCGGCGGCGCGGTCGCCGCGGACTCCTGCGAGTGTGCGGCCGCTATCGCGAAGCACAGGATTGCGGCGAGGGTCAAGAGAACGATTAGGCCGGACGACGGACGTTTCTTCTGTGCCATACCACGCGCTCCTCCTGCATCAGTTGGCGGTTTATAAATTGATCTCGATTCGACGGATCATTCAGCGCGATACGAAAACACTCTCGATGTGCGAAGAGCCCGAATGATCCTCAGAGCTCCAGATCCCGTAAGCGCCGGGTCATTAATGTGAGCAAAATAATCGATGCCTACCCCCTTGTCAACCCTAAAATTCCCCGCTCGGCGCGGCGCTCGCGATCCCGCGGGAGACCCGCGAAAAGCCCGTTTTCAATCGCCCACCGACATGTTCTCGGAGGACCCGGTGAGCCGGTAATCGCCTACTCCGTCCTTGTCGAGAAACAGGAACCTGATACCCTGCTTGACCGTCATCCCCTTGTCTCCGGGAAGAAGGGGATCCCCCTTGAAGCTGTAGGACCACACCTCGAAGGATCCCACGTCGTTGCCGACCGCGCCCCTCGTCGCGCGCTTCTTGTCGGGCGATATGATCAGGGGGCGCTCCCGGCGCCCGTCCCTCGTCGGCTGCATCATGATTCCCTCGAGCATGATGTTGTATTCGTCGATGATTTTCTCGATCCCTCCGTAAAGGTCGTCCCGGCCCTGGGGCAGCGGCTTGTTGACGATCTCGTCGGGCGGCCCGAACCGGATGTAGGTGAACCCCCGGTCGGTGAGGGCTCCGCGCTCGAAGGAGCCGTAATGGGAGTCCGCGTATCTCAGGCGGGCATTGAATTTCTCGAAGATCTCGTTCACCGCCGTCTGCGGAGTCGGATCGAGCTTCTTCCAGAAGCCCCGCATGAAGGCTTCCTGCTCGCCGAGAGTCATCTTCGCAAAGTCGTCATACTCGCGATCGTCGAGGAGGATCCGCGCTTCGAACATGATGTCGCGCGTGGGCTTCTGCCAATTGACGAGCTCCCAGGCGACGCTGAAGTCCTTGCCCGAAGAGGCGAACAGCCCGCCGGGCGCCCGCGTCTCGACCGTCAGGCGATAGGCGCCGGCCGGGAAGGCAGCGAGATCGACCGTTCGCAGGAACGCGCTTCGGTACCCGCCGACGGGAACCTTGAAGAGGGCCTCTTCCATCGCTTCTCCGGTATCCCTGGTCAGCGCGAATCTGACGTCGAGCGAATCCGCCGTCGAACCCGCCGGCATCGAGGCTTGCACGTATACGCTCAGAGTGTCCTTCCTCAGCCCGTAGATCTGCATCGGATTCGGTATGAACTGCCCGCCGCGATCCGTTTCCCACACAAGGATCGGATCGGCGAGCGCGATTCCGTCCGCGGGGAACGGCCGGACGTCGAAAGCGGCGTCTTTCACCGTCGAGGAGAGATAGGTCTTGCGCAGGATTCCGAGGAGCGTTCTTTTCCTGCGCTGGAGATCTTCCACCTTCACGGTGAGCCGGTAGGCCCCCGGATCGACTTCGCACGAATCGATATGGCAGAGGAACGAGGAGAGATCCTTCACGCGCGGCAGCGCGTCCCGCGAGTCCTTCATTTGAAGCAGTTTCTTGTAGACGACCTCGCCCCCGGAGCTGAGGCTGATCGAGAAACGCACCTCGGCGAGGAAGAAACCGTCCTTCTCGAAGTAACGCAGCTCTTTCGTGGGAACGGCGATCTGGATCAGCTGGATGGAGCCCGATCCTCCCGTGGGCAGGGAAGTGACGTCGACGTAGAAATCGAAGCTGCCGCGGCCCAACATCGGATCGGATCTGACCTCGAGCGCCGACATCAACGCGAGCAATACCGGCAGGACGGCGACACAGGCGCGCGCATGAGATCGTATGCGGGGCGCGAAAAACACGCAGCCCTTACCCTCAGTAGCTGAAGTTCATGCTGAACCGATGGCTCGTACCGAGATAATCGAGATCCTCCCAGGAGTAATCCAGTCCGATGTCGGATGTCTGGCTCGTATCGATCCGGAAACCGACGCCCCACGCGAGCTTCTGGGTGTCGTAGCCGATGTTGTAGCCCGAACGGAGCATGAAGAACTGATTGAAGCTGTACTCCATTCCGACGTTCATCCGTTCCTTGTTATCGACCGGATGCGAGAACTCGCCCGTCGCCAGAAGCGCGTGAGCGCCGCCTCGGTATGCGTCGACCGAGAGTCCGACTTTGAAGAGGGTCGGGAGCTTCGATGCCCGGTCGTCGAAATCGACCTCGCCGCCGAGGCTCTGGACCATCATGCCCAGCCGCATGCCCTGGATGCCGATGCGGTAGAGAAGCCCGAAGTCGAACGCGAGCGATTCGACGCTCTTGTCGGCGAGACCCATATGGATGAAATGGGTCGTGATGCCCGCCGAGAACCGGTCCGTGAAGTACGTGGCGTACGACAGCCCGAAGGACATGTCGCCTGCGTCGAAGTACCGCTTCGTTCCCCCCGGCATGTAGATGGTTCGTTCCTCCTGAGGATCCATCGTGAGCGCGCGCGCGCTCACGCCGAACGATCCCGGAAGGTACGGCGTGTTGAACACGGCGCCGGCGAAATACACGTCGATATCGGCCGGCCAGACGACCGTGTTCACCGTCACCAGCGTGCGCGGCTGCTCGACCATCCCCGCCGGATTCCAGTACAGGGACGACGCGTCGTTCGCGACAGCCGTGAAGGCGCTTCCCATTCCCGCCGCTCTCGCCGATACGCCGATCTTCAGGAACTGGGCCGAGTACGTTCCGACCTTCTCGAACGGCTTGGTCGACGCCGACGCCAGAGCGGGGACCAGCGCGATCAGCACAATCCCCATACCAATCCTACGCTTCATCACGCAACCTCCTCGGAGAGAACGTTCATAGTAATCAATTATCGAATCACAACGAATTTTCCGATCGTCCTCGAGAACTTGCCGTCGTCGGGCTCCACGGAGTACAGGTACACCCCGCTCGTCACGTCCTGCCCGTTCCGCGACACGAGATCCCACCGCAGCGATCCGTCGCCGGCGCTCCCGTCATGATAGAGCACCTCGACGAGATCTCCCGAGACCGTGTAGATGCGAACGGTCGAACGGCAGCGCGGGAGATTCCTGAACTCCACCTTGATGCCGGTCGGATCGTCCTGATTCGGCTCGAGCTGCCACGGCTCCATCGCCCGCGCCGTGGCGGGGTTCGGAACCACGTATACTTCCTTTTCCTCGAAGGTCCCCGCCGCCTGTGATTCGGAAAGCGGCGTGATGTACTGGAAGTTCGACGACGGATCGCCGAAGTATCCGACTCTCACGGGCACGCCGCCCGTGATCACGTGATCGTACGCCGTCACGCTGTAGAAGTAATGCATCCCGTTATGGACGCTCGTATCGACGAACTTGTAGTATTTCAGCCCTCCCTGGAATCCGAGGTCGTACCGGGCGAGCGCTTCGAGCGTGTCGCATTCGAGCGCGGCCAGTCCGGGCGGGCAGGGCACTTCGTCCATCGGGTAGTTATAGACGTTCTCCCTGAAATAATTGATATACGAATCCTTGTTGGAGAGATTGATGAGAGGCTCGTACTCCCATCCTCCCGCCGAATAGGGCGTCTTGAAGCCCCTGTCGGGCGAGACGCCGTTCACGAGATCGCGCTCCTCGATGAGCTGCCAGAGCTCGCGGTTCGGGCCGGTGAGGACGGAGGTGCCGAGAGGCCGTTCCCATCCGTCGGCGCGCCATATCCGGTAGCCCTCGAAATCGTACTCGAGCGTGCTCACGTCGGGGCTCACCTCGCTGAAGTTGTCCCACAGGAGCGTCACCTGGTGATCCCCGGGGATGAGGCGCATGACGGGAGGCGGAGGAGCGGAACCGACGAGCCAGTTCACCTGGTGCTCCTTCCCGCCGACGCCCGTCTGGTAATCGGCGAACGTCGCGTCTCCCTTCGAGCAGTTGTCGTCCTCCCAGAGCTCGAGCTCGAGCCGGCAGTCCGCGTTGACCCACACGATCTCTCCCCTCGCCGCGGAGATGGGGGTCAGGCCGGTGGTGGCGCATGAATCGGCGATGAGCCCGTTCACGGGACCGGCGACGGGAGTTTCCTTGCCGTTCACGCCGGTCAGCGGATTGCCGTCGATATCGAACCAGTTGCCCTGGTAGGTGAGGGCGGCGCTCGCCGCGCTCGCTTTCATGCCTTCGAGCCCGAGACCGCACGCGAACGCGACCTGCAGCACGATCGTCGAATCGGGCGGGAGCTCCTTGAACGGCCCCGTCGCCATGAGCATGCGGTAATCTCTCGGAACTTCCTGGGTGCGGTCTCTCGTCGTCTTGCTCAGAAGCTCGTAGCGCTGGAAGTCGTTGTCCGGATCTCCTCCGTTCTCGTACGGCTGGTCGCCCGAGAAGTTCTGGTACGAAGTGATCCCGACCTTCTTCGGAGCTGCTTCCCCGAGAGGATCCGTATCGTGGCCGAGGAAAAGAATCCCCATATAGCCCGGAGTCTGGCCCTCGTCCGTGTCGATGTCGTAGAAGTACGCGATGCTGACGCGGATCGGAACGATGCGATCGCCCTTCTGGGCGCACACGATGTCTTCATAGAGACCCGTTCCGTCGTCGAGCCAGTACTGCTCGCGCGTCCGCGGGCCCGCGTCGCCGTCGGCGAAGAAGCCGATGTACATATCCTCGATGCTCTCGACGCCCGTATTCTTTATTTTGTATTCGGCTCCGACGAAGTTGAAGAACTTCGGTTCCTCCCACTGGTAGCTCTCCTGCCGAACGAGCAGATGGAGCGGGGTGTGCTCCGGAAAGCGCTGTGTGGAGGTCGGATGATCGTCCGTGAACCAGCACGAGTACATCTGCTTGCCGATCGCGGCGTAATCCTCGTCGATCCTGCCGTCGCCGTCGTCGTCCATGCCGTTCAGCCAATCCTCGTCGATCTGGCCGTCCTTGTCGTCGTCGGGCGGGCTCGGATACCGGTTTCCGCCTATCGCGCCTTCGAACGAGCGATAGATCGTCACGATGGGATCCAGCGGTTCGGGCATGAACTCCTGCTCGTAGGCCGCCGTGGTCACGACCGGGACTCCGCCCTTTTTCGCGCCGACCCAGAGACCGGCGATGTAGAGGTATTCGACGGCGGAGTTGGCCGGCCATTGGGCCGAGGGGGATTCGGACATCGCGAGGGTCGAACCCGGATACGATCCGAAACATCCCCAGTTCGTCACGTTCATCTGGAGGTTGCCCACGTTGTGCACCCAGGCTCCGGTAAGCGCCCAGGTCTTGTTCGGCCCATTCTTCATCGTGCCGACCCACGCCGCGTCGTCGTTCCTCGCGGCTGCCGGGGCGCTTATCGCGAATATCAGCAGAAGCGCCGCCGCTGCCTTGACCCATTTCGTGCGATTCATGCGCAAACCCTCCTCCATCATCCGGGAGCGTTCTAGAACTCGAATCCGAATCCGATACGCCACGTCTTCCGCGAATCCCATATCGTCGGATCGTGGACCGGAATGAAATCGTCGACGCCGTCTTCGTTGATATCCTGCAGGTATGCGCCGCCGTACTGGCCGGTTTCGGTCAGGTACGAGCCGCCGTCCATGTTCGCGTTCGGCATGCCGGGAAACGCTCCGGGAGCGATCCCGCCCGGCGAGAGTATGTCCTCGTCCAGAAGGTTGCGTCCCTCGAAGAAGAGCATGAGCTCCTGACCGTAGATGCTGAACATCTTGCGCCCCTGGATATTGATGACGTGCGCCGAGGGCAGCCGTTCGGAGTTTTCCCACAGGGGATCCTGGCGGCGCGCGAAGCGATCGACGGGCGTCCACGGAAGACCGCTGCCGTACGAGTACACGACCGTCGCTCCCCATTTGTTCTGGTCCTGGAGGCTCATGGTGACGTTCAGCGTATGGCGCTGATCCCAGTCGAGAGGCATCTCCTGCGTCGGCAGATGCGTGAGCCCTTCCGCCGACACGCCGAACTCCGCGTCGGACGCGACACCGTCGGCGTACGAATAGGTATAGGATATCTCGCCGCCGAAGTAACGGTTTCTCATCTTGTCGAGGCTTATCTCGAGACCTCGCGAGCTCGCGTAGGTTCTGTTGATGTAACGGTATCCTTGCACCCCGAGCTCCGTGTCGAGCACGCGCGTCGAGGAGATCAGCCCGAAGATGTCCTTGTTGAACACGACAAAATGTCCCGCGAGCGATTCGGTGAACTGGTGCGAAACGCCGGCCTGGTACGAAACGGTGAGCTCTTCGTCGAGATCGGGATTGCCGAGAACGCCTGCCCCGAAAAGCATGTCCTGGGTCCTGAAGAGGTAGTTCCTGCTCGGCCACTGGGTGAACCGCCCGTAGTGGAAATGGAACTTGTCGCGGTCCGTGATCGGAAACGCGAACCCGAGCCGCGGGCTGATCTGGAACTTGTACTTGTCGACGTTCTGGTCGATCTCGTCGCTGACGATCTCGATCTCCGTGTTGTTTCCCGGGGAGAAGAAATCGATTCTGACGCCGCCGTTGACGATCATGCCCTGGTACGCCCATTTGTCCTGGACGTAGTAGGAGGCTTCGGGATTGAAGTTGTGATAGGTGTTCGAGGCTCCGCCCTGGGCGAGGCTGCCGTCGGTGAGCCGCCTGATGCGGCCGGGAAAGTTGATCGCGTTTTCGTCGAGGTCGTTGTAGATGAACTGAACGCCGGTCTTGAACTGGTGATTCTGCCACTTCTTCGACGTGATGTCCGCTTTCAGGTTGTAGGCGGTCGTGACACGATCCGTATAGGCCGGCCAATCGTAGCCGGTGATGTAGTATGGATTATCGGGGTCGGTGTAGAAATCCTCGCTGCTGACGCCGCTGTATCTCCACGACCCGCTCGGAAGGGTCCCCGGATGGCCCGCCGTCGAGAACTCGGAAGGAGTCTTGCCGTCGACGGTGTTCAGCGTCTTGAACCGGAGCCGCGTGAAGTTGACCGTGTAGAGCACGTCGTCCGAGATGTTGTGGTTGATGGCGAACTTGAGGTTGAGGTCGTTGGAAGTGCCCGTCGTGACGTTCTCGGCCGAGTTGAAGTACACGTAGCTCGAATCGTCCCTGAAATGGCTGAACTTGCTCTCGGGATTCTGATAGCCCTCGAACAGGAGCTTGCTCTCGTGGCGCACGAAATTGCCCTGCGCGTCGATGATCGACTCGTCCCAGATCACTTCTCCCTCGCGTCCGTACACGTCGCTCAGCATCCGTGCGTAGAAGTTGTCGTACCGGACGACGAAGGCCGGCCGCGTCGGATCGTTCGGATCGCGCACCTTGGCGTAAACCTTGACCGGATAGATGGTCCTGCGCCGTTCCTCGAGCGTACCCGGATAGTACTCGACGCGCGGGGGGGTGTTCTTGAGCCAATCCCCCTGGTACACGCTCGAATACGCGCCGAACGAGCGCGCGTCCTCGGTCTGCGAATCGCGGCTCGGCCGGAGTGCCACGAATCGATATATCTTCTGCACGTATCCCTCGATATTCCAGTTGTGCGCGTACGGATTGCCCACGGAGTGGGAGAAGATCGCCTCGCCGATGAGCTTGAGCCTCGGATTGACCTGGTAGGCGAGCTTGCCCTGAACGTTGTAGGACGAGAACTGGCGGTCGGAGTACTTGAGCCAATCGCCGATGATCTTCGTCTCGTTCCGCCTCGCGAGCGTCCAGTTGTCTCCGTCCTGGAAGGTCGCTTCTCCGGACATGTAGTAGGTCAGGTTCCTGAGAAACGTCGGGCCGCCGAACCCGAGGCTGAGCCTGTCGTAGTTCGTGTAGGTCTTGTCGCTGCGGCCGAAATCGTCGGTCATGTACCGGATCTGTCCCTCGAAGCTCTTGCCCCCCTCGCGGGTGCTGATGTTGATGATCGCCGATTGCGCGTTGCCGTATTCCGCGTCCATGCCCCCCGTGATGACCTCGCTGTTGTCGGTGCCGAGGAGACCGACCGACATCGATCCGCCGAGCGGGTCGTCGACGGGGACGCCGTCGATCTGCATCTGAACCTCTTGAGAACGCCCGCCGCGCACGTGCAGCTCGTCGCCCGTCTTGACGATACCGCTCTTGAGCGCCACCGCCGAAACGACGTCGTCGACGGGCAGCTCCTTGAGCTGCTCGCTCGAAACGCGGCCGCTCGTCGTGCTCGACGTGACGTCGACCTGCTGAACTTCAGCTTCCACGATGATTTCCTGCGTGCGGCCCACGACGACTTCTTTGAGCTTGAAGCTGGCATCCGCCACGAGCCCCGCGTTCACCGCGATACCCGGCTTCTCGACCGCCTCATACCCCATCATCATCGCCTTCACCGTGTAGGTGCCCACGGGGACTCCCGTGATGGTGAACGTGCCGTCGTTGAGCGTCATGGCGCCGAGGAGCGGACTCGTCCCCATAACCACCACGTTCGCGAACGCGAGCGGCTCTCCCGATTGAACGTCGGTCACCTTTCCGGCGATTCTTCCGGTTTGTGCGGATGCGTTCGCGGACGAGACAACGAGGAGTACAAGGGCAACAGCCAGCGCCCATCTCGGGGCCGGCGATCCGTAACGACCTTTCATCGTTCCACTCCTTGCCAAGAAGTACCAATCCCCAGGCCGTTCATCTCCCGTCCGAGAGAGAGCGGAGACGGAAGAGAGCGTAAGGTGTGGGTCTCTTATTCTGTTTCGCGCGTAAGGCTAATATCCAATGAAAATATATAAAGCGTCACAGGGCATGTCAACAAATTTGACTTGGGGTTATTACGGGTCGGACCGGGGCCAGGAAGGGTTCGTCAAACCCCCTCGCCGCGCTCCCTCACCATGTCCTTGATCTTCATGAGGCGGATCTGGTTGGAGCGCTCCTGCTCGCCCAGCTTGTCGTCGATGCTTCTGATGACCGCCTCGAGGTCGGGGATGAGCACGTATTCGAGAGCGTTCACGCGGCGGCGGGTCTTTTCGAGCTCCTCCGCCATGCGAAAGAGCGTATTTTCTTTTCCGACAAGGTTCAGGAGCTTCGGGAACGAGGCGAAAAGCCTTTCGAAGGCAGCGTCGAGTTCGGGAGACGTGTCCGACAGCCGGTACGAGAGATCTCTCCCGGGCACGGTGAAGGCGAACTCAGGGCTCGTGACGTTCATATCGTGGCGTTCGGCGAATTCGAGCGTCCCGTTCTTCGTGCTGAGCGCGAGCGCGTCCTCGAGCGCCTGTTCTCCGGTCGAAGAGCGCCCCTCGAGATAGCGCTCCCCGATCTCCAAGAGTCCCCTCTCGACCTCCGAGCGGAGCTCGGTCGTCTCCCGGACGATCGAGAAGAAATTCTGCATCAGCTTCTCCTGCTTGTTTTTGAGCAGCTTGTGCCCCCGGCGCGCGAGCTCGAGGCGGCGCCTCATGCGAAGGAGCATCATTCTGTTCGGATTGACCTTGACTCTCACGTCATACGCTCCGCGCGGCCGGCATATATTTCTCCATGTACTTCTTGATAAACTCGTCCTTGATGCGCTTGAGCTCGTTCCGCGGGATCGCGGTGAGAAGCTCCCAGCCCATCTCGAGCGTCTGCTCGACCGGGCGGTTTTCGTGAACGTCCTGCCTGACAAACCGCCTTTCGAACGCCTGGCCGAACGCCATGAACGCCTTGTCCGCGTCGGTGAGGGCCGCTTCCCCGAGCACGACGGCGAGCTCCTCGACCTCCTTGCTGCGGGCGTAGGAGGAAAAGAGCTGGTTCGCGATCTGGGCGTGGTCCTCGCGAGTCCTCCCCGCGCCGATCCCCTTGTCCCGCAGACGCGAAAGGCTCGGCAGCACGTTGATCGGCGGATAGATACCCCTGCGGTGGAGGGAGCGGTCGAGAATGATCTGCCCCTCGGTGATATACCCCGTGAGATCGGGGATCGGGTGCGTCTTGTCGTCGTCGGGCATCGAGAGCACGGGAATCTGGGTGATCGAACCCTGACGGAGCTCTCCCTCTTTCGCTCCCTTGAGAAGCCCGGCGCGCTCGTAGATCGTCGCGAGATCGGTGTAGAGATAGCCCGGATACCCGCGGCGCCCGGGAATCTCCTTGCGGGCGACCGACACCTCGCGAAGCGCCTCGCAGTAGTTCGTCATGTCGGTCATGATCACGAGCACGTGCATCCCCCGCTCGAAGGCGAGGTATTCGGCGGCGGTCAGCGCCGTCCGGGGCGTCGCGATACGTTCGATCGTCGGATCGTTCGCGAGGTTGATGAAGAGCACGACGCGCTCCATCGCCCCCGTCTGCTGGAAGTCGCGGATGAAATAATCCGCTTCCTCGAAGGTGATTCCCATCGCCGCGAACACGATGGCGAAGGCCTCCCCCGTGCCGAGCACGGTCGCCTGCCGGGCGATCTGCGCGGCGAGCTCCGAATGCGGGAGCCCGAAGCCGGAGAATATCGGAAGCTTTTGCCCGCGCACGAGCGTGTTGAGCCCGTCGATCGCCGATATCCCCGTCTGGATGAACTCCTTCGGGTACACGCGCGCGTACGGGTTGATCGGGCTCCCGTTGATATCGAGCTTCTTCTCGGGAATGATCCGCGGGCCCTGGTCGATCGGATTTCCCAGCCCGTTGAAGATCCGGCCGAGGATGTCCGGCGAGACGGCGAGCTCGAGCCCGCGCCCGAGGAACCGCACGCTCGTTTTCGCGGCGTCGATGCCCCGCGTTCCCTCGAAGACCTGGACGAGCACCTTGTCCCGGTCGATCTCGAGGACCTTCCCGCGGCGCACCTCTCCGCCGGGCAGCTCGACCTCGACGAGCTCCTCGTAGGTCGCGTGATCGACCCGGTCGAGAAGAATGAGGGGGCCTGCGATCTGGCGAATGGTCGAATATTCGGTCACCATGGTATCACTCCTCGCCGGTGCGGCTTTCCTTCATGAACGCCGTGATCTGATCCTCGATTTCGGCCGCAACCTCGTCGAATCGAGCGGTATCCTTTTCGCTCATGTATCTCATTTTCGCGATGCGTTCGCGCACGGGGAGCTCGATGAGCTTCCGGAGCGGAACGCGCTTCTCGATCCCCCTCATGCACGCGTGATGGAGATCGAGGATCGTCTTCATCATCCGGTGCTGCTTCGGTAAACGCGTATAGGCGTCCTCGGCGTCGAACGCGGACTGGTGCAGGAAATCCTCCCGGATCGATTTCGTCGTCTCGAGAACGATCCGGTCCTGCGGCGAGAGGGAATCGAGGCCGACGAGGCGGACGAGCTCCTTGAGCTCGGCCTCCTTCTGGAGAAGCTCCATCGCTTCGATGCGCATGGTCCTGAAGTCGTCCGCCACGCTGTCGCGGAAATAATCGGCGAGCCCGTCGTGATAGAGGCTGTAGCTCGTGAGCCAGCTGATCGCGGGAAAATGCCGCTCGAAGGCGAGGGTGTCCTCGAGGCTCCAGAACACCTTGACCACCTTGAGCGTCGCCTGGACGACCGGATCCGAAAGGTCGCCGCCGGGCGGGGACACCGCGCCGATGACGCTGAGCGTGCCCATCCTCGCGTCCCCGCCGAGGCATATCGCCCGGCCCGAACGCTCGTAGAACTCGGCGATGCGCGAAGGCAGATAGGCTGGATAGCCTTCCTCCCCCGGCATCTCCTCGAGGCGCCCCGACATCTCGCGCATCGCCTCCGCCCACCGGGAGGTCGAATCGGCCATGACGGCGACGTCGTACCCCATATCCCTGAAGTACTCGGCGATCGTGATGCCGGTGTACACGGACGCCTCGCGGGCCGCGACCGGCATGTTCGACGTGTTCGCGATGAGCACGGTGCGCTCCATGAGCGGACGCCCCGACGCGGGATCCGTGAGCTCGGGGAACTCCTGGAGCACGTCCGTCATCTCGTTCCCGCGCTCGCCGCAGCCGATGTAGACGATGATCTGCGCGTCGGACCATTTCGCGAGCTGATGCTGGATGATCGTCTTCCCCGCGCCGAACGGCCCGGGCACGCACGCCGTGCCTCCCTGGCTGATCGGGAAGAGCGTATCGATGACGCGCTGCCCGGTGACGAGCGGCTTTTCGGGCATGAGCTTCTTCACGATGGGGCGCGGCGTGCGTACGGGCCAGCGGTGCATGAGGGCCACCGGCTGGATCCCCTTGTCCGTCTTGATCTCGGCGATCGTCTCCTCGACCGCGAACGAGCCTTTCTCGGGCGCGCGGACGAGGGTGCCCTTCCCGATCGTCGGGGGCACCATGACGCGATGCACGATGAGCTCCGTCTCCGTGATCTCGCCGAGCACATCCCCCGGTTCGACGGGCTCGCCCGCCTTGAGGGCCGCGTTCGGGGTGAACGCCCATTTCTTCCTGCGATCGAGACCGGGCAGGTTGATGCCGCGCGCCATGTAATGGCCAGAGCGCGCGTACACGACGTCCAGCGGGCGCTGGATCCCGTCGTAGATCGACTGCAGGAGCCCCGGCCCGAGCTCGATCGAGAGCGGCGCCCCGGTCGACTCGACGATCTCGCCGGGGCCGAGCCCCGCCGTATCCTCGTAGACCTGTATGTACGCCTCGTCGCCGTGGATCTCGATGATCTCGCCGATGAGCTTCTTCTCGCTCACGCGCGCCAGCTCGAACATCCGGGCGTCCTTCATGCCCTCCGCGACGATGAGAGGGCCCGAAACCTTGACGATTCTTCCTACGGCCATAATGGTACCGACTCCTTCGATCTCGACGGCTCGTGGGCGGTCCGGGCCCGCTAGTGCCCGGAAATATCCTGCCCGATCGCCTTCACCACCGCCATGCGGATCTCCTCGAAGGCGACTCCGCCCGATACGGGCCCGTCCTTCGTCCGCACGGCGCTTCTGACGTCGGGAATGATCGCCACCACGGGGAACATGCGGAGCGTTCTCCTGCGGATGATCTCACGGTACTCGTGAAAGACCTCCTCGGTGACGAGAATGATCTTGAATCTGCGTTTCACGACCTCGTCGAACATTTCCTGCGTGAGGGCGCCGTCCTTCGTCTCGTACGTTTCGCAGCCGAGCACGCGAAAATACTCGATCGAATCGGAATTCCCTATGACCGCGATGTTCTTCGCCACGCCGGAAGCTCCCTTTCGATCACGAAGGCAGAACGACGCTTAATCGCTCGAGCGTCGTCTCCTCGCTCATACGGTTGAGCCTGCCCACCACGATTCTCCTCACGATCTCGAAATCGCGCTCCCTGAGCTCGATATGGTAGAGCACGGGGGAGAAATCGAAGAACCGATAGCGGCTCTCCCCCAGGAATTCCATGAGCGCGCGGCGCGCGATCGGATCGATCCTCCAGAGCGGCACGTCCCGCGAGAGGCCGAGGCGGACGAGCCTCGCGTGAACGCTCGTCGCGAGATACGAGAGCAGCTCCTCTTCTCCCGCGCGGACGAAGTCCCTGAACCGCGCCGTCTCGACGTCCCCCCCTTCGATCCAGACCGCGTCGACCGATTCCGTGCGGAGCGCCGTCCGCCGGAGCCGGATGCAATTCTTGATATTGATCAGATCGATCTTGCATCTGAGATACGCCGCCGCTTCCTCCCCGGGCGCCGTCTCGAAGAGGAAGCGCCATTTCGCCGACTCCCCCGCGTACTCGCACGCGGCGAGACTCTTCGTCTCCTCGTATCGCGCGTCGAGAGCGGCGAGGTGCTCCTCGAGGCGCGGGGAAAGAACGCCCCGGGCTTTCCCCGCCACGGTCTCTTCGACGTCGCGCGGGGAACAGAAGCCGAAGGGGACGAGGGCGCCCTTCGCGCCGAGCTTCGCCGCCTTCCACGCGTGGGTGCAGTTGTCGAAATCGTACCCGGACCGTATGAATCGTCTCGCCCGTTCCTCCTGGAGAAGCCCCGCGACGAGCTCGAGGAGCGACAGCTTTTCGGCTTCGAGCGCGCGCTCGAACTCCGCCGGGGAGCTCACCGCCTCGAATCCGCGGTAATGCTCCCTGAGCGCTCCCAGGAGGCTCTCGCCGGGAGTGCGCGCGAGGTGCTCGAACCACGCCCGCTCCGGCATGAGCGCCTCGAGCGAACGAAGCCGGGCGACGATATAGGTATAGTCCTCGGCCACGCGGTCTCCTCTTACTCGGGGAACAGGACGCCGGCCACGGCGGGCTCGACGCGCGCCGCGAGCTGCCGGAACATGACATCCAGCGTGAGATCGATCCTGCGTTGTCCTTCGCGCAGAACGACCCCCCACGCGAACTCTCCCGGGGTCCCGGCGACGGTGAACGCCGCGCCCGCGCCCCGCGAGCGGTTCAGGGATTCGACGAAAGCTCCCGTGAACATGCTCCGCTGCGCCGCGGGCACGACGATCTCCTCCGTTCCCGAGATCGCGTTCTTCAGGATGAACGACGATATGAGCTTGAGATACTCGTCCGGCGGGAGCTTCTCGATCCGTTTCCGCGCTTCGGCGTAAACCTCGCCGAGGATCTCGCGCCTCCGCTCGAGGGAAGCCTTCCGGAGCTCGAGCTCCTCGCCGACGACGAGCCGCCGCTCTTCGTCGGAGGCCTTCGCCCGCGCGCGGCTCTCGAGCTCCTCGCGGAGCTTCGCGCCCTCGCGTTCCCCCTCCTCGCGGACGGAGGCGGCCCGGGTCCCGGCCGCGCGAAGGATCTCCGCCTCCGCCGCTCCGGCCTCTTCCTCGATCTTTTTCAATATATTCTCGATCGACATGACGCCTTTCCTTGGTTCATGCCCCTCCGGTTCTACAGAACGATCCTCTGGAGGAGGAGCAGCGTCGCCAGAAGCCCGAGCACCGCGTACGTCTCGATGACGACTCCGAATACGAGCCCCTTCCCCACCTCACCGGGCCGTTTGGCGACGAGACTGCACGCGGCCGCGCAAACCTTCCCCTGGTAGATTCCGGATGCGAGTCCGGCGAGGGCGATCGGGAGTGCGGCGCCGATGACTTCGAGTCCCGTCTTTACGGTAACGTCGCTCGCCGGAATGCCCCAGCTCGCGAATTTGTTGATGATCATGAAGAGCGCCACCAGACCGTAGATCCCCTGCGTCCCCGGCAGCGCCTGAAGCAGAAGAAGACGCCCGAACTTGTTCGGATCTTCGCTTACGACACCGCTCGCCGCCATCCCTACGATCCCGCATCCGAGGGCCGACCCGCACCCGGCGAGTCCGGCCGCGAGCGCCGCGCCGAGGATCAATAGCGCAAAACCAACCATACGACACTCCTTCCCTGATACGTTAAAATCCGGAACCCGATTGCTTCATGACTGTGTAGCGCCGCTCGCTTCTGAACGGCTGGAATTCGCGCCCCCCCCCCGTGAAGAACTTGTTGAAGAACTCAAGGTACTGGAGCCTCGCCGAATGAACGAACGCGCCGAGGATATTCACGGCGATATTGAACGAATGGCCGAGAATCAGGACAAGGATCGCGGCGATATATCCGATATAGAACGGAAATTCGGAGACCATCTTCGCGATTCCGTTTATGGCGACGGCGATCGCGGCCGTTGCGAGACCGAGCGCGAGGAGACGGGCATAGGAAAGCACATCCCCGAAATAGCCGGTGACGCTGTAGAACTTGAGGATGCTCTTCAGGCAGCCGACGACCTTGTTCCGCTCCTTGCGGGCGCCGGTGATGAAAAGGATGCCCGCGATCGCGAGCGCGGAGCGGGAAGCGTAGAAACCGAGCGCGTCCGGTATCCTGCCGCTCAGTATGAACGCGTAGCCGAGAGGCGCGAGCGCGATGAGGAACAGTATCCAGAACAGATCGTCGAACACGGCGTCGGCCCAGAGACCGGCTTTGAAATTCACGGACATTCGAATGCCGATACCGAAAAGGATATGGACGATGCCGAAGAGAAACGCCACGTTGAGCATTTTCATCGGCTCTTTAAGCGGATCGATGAGCATGATTCTCGTGAGCGCGGGTGGCAGCTGCTTCACGTCGATGCCGAAATAGCCTCCCGTCAACACCCCCACGATCATGGTGAGAACGGCACCGGCGAGAAGAATCTGCATGAGGAGACGCACCCCCCCCTGTATCCTGATCTTGTAGAGCAAGAGGGCACAGATTGACGCGATCACGAGACCGTACCCGGCGTCTCCTATGCACATGCCGAAGAACACGACGAAGAAGGGCGCGAGCAGCGGCGTCGGATCGATCTCTCCGTACGCCGGTCTCCCGTAGAGGGTCATGACGAATTCGAACGGATGAGCGGCCCGCCTGTTCTCGAGCTGGATCGGCGGGTCCTCCCCTTCCAGGGGCGGCCGCGCGAAGAGCTCGCACGCGCTCCACCGCTTCGCGAGCTCCTTCTCGATCCTGCGCTTGTCGATCGCCTGCATCCAGCCCTCGAGCACGAACGTGCGCTCCGTGCGATGGAAATGCCGCTCGACCTCGAGCAGCCCGTGCCGCTCGCGGAAGTAATCGGACAGAACGAGAAGCTCGGGGCGCACGCGCAGGAGCCCGCGCGCCTCCTCCTCGATCCGGGCGATCTTCGCCTCGAGCGCGGCCCAACCGCTCCTCTGCGTCTCGATAATGTCCGCCGGCGCGCCGGTGAGCCCCTCGAAGGCGTTCCGAACAGCCCCGGCCTGCTTGAGAAGCTCCGCCGCCGTCTCGGCCTCGGCGCGCGGCACGATGACGCACGCGTACACCCTCCCGCCCGCGCGGGCTATCTCGTCGTGCTGGATGAGCGGATGCGCCTCGTACGCCTGAGCGAGCGCGGCGTCGTACACCTTTTCGGGGAACGTCCAGAACTGGACGCCGTATCGAGCGGCGGCGAGGGATTCGAGGGGGCTCGCGATCGACCGCCACGGCTCGAGCTCGCGCGCGAGATCCATGCTCCAGGCGAGCTCGTCCCGGATCCTCCGCGTCGAGCTTTCGAATTCGGCGCAGCGGGCCGCGACGCTCTCGACGTCGACCGCCGCCATCGCCTTCTCGACGTCCGCCGGAGAGACCCGCATCGGGCCGCCGCGCAGCTTTTCGGCGAACGACGGCCTCTCGACGTAGGGATCGAGAAAACGTATCGCCGCGTCGGCCTTGTCGGCGAGCCGCGCGAGCCGTCCCGTCTCTTCCTCGTCGATTCCGCCGCGGAACCCCTCGAGCGAGACGTCGGTGACCTCGACGACTCCCGCCTCGCGCAGAAAGGCCATGACCTCGTCCTTCACGGCGGAGTGGACGACGAGCTGGATTTTCAGCATTCGGCCGACGGCCATTCGATTCTCTCCCGGACTGCCTGAAGGACGCGGCGCGTCCCGGGGACGTCAGGCGCCCTCTCGAAACTCCTTCAAAATCATATCGATCGCCTTTTCGTAGCTCTTCTTGGCGAGAACGGCGAGCCCGGCGAGCTTCTTGGCGTTCTCGGCACGGAACGCCGACACCTTCTCGTCGGCGTTTCGCCGCGCGGCGGCGAGGAGCGAACGCTCGAGCTCGGCCGCCTTCAGACGCTCTTCGTCGAGAAGCTTCCCGGCGTTCGCCCGTTCCTGCTCGACGAGCTCGACCGCTTTCGCCTCGGCCGCGACGACGCGTTCCCTCGATTCGGCTTCCTTCGAACGGATGAGGCTCAGATGCTCCTCGATCATCGTCTGCTCCTGCGAAGAGATGTAGGTGCGTGCTCTGGAATTGATATGATCACGATCTGATATACGGAATGAGCATAATTTGCTCACTAAACCTTAATAATCTAGAGCAGGACGCGCCGCGTGTCAAATGAAAAGCCGCCGATTCCGCGCCGATCGCCGCGGCGCCCGTTCAGACTCGCGCGCCGCGCGCTTGATGGAGCCAGCAGCGAACCGCGCGCCCGGGACCGGCTTCGACGAGATCGGGCCTTTCGACGCGGCATATGTCCATCACGCGCGGGCAGCGCGGGTTGAAGGCGCAGCCGGGAGGGATGTTCACGGGGCTCGGAACGTCCCCCGGAATGGCCGCCCGGACCCGCGCGCCGGACGGGTCGGCCACGGGGACGGAGGCGATGAGCCCCTGCGTGTAGGGATGGAGAGGCTCCCTGAACAGATCCCTCGTCGGCGAACGCTCGACGATCTTCCCGCAGTACATCACGGCGACCGCGTCGCTCATGTGCTCGACGATGCCGAGATCGTGCGCGATGAAAAGGTACGTGAGCCCCATGTCCCGCTGCAGGTCCTTCAGGAGATTGATGATCTGCGCCCGCACCGAGACGTCGAGGGCGGAAACCGGCTCGTCCGCGACGAGCACCTCGGGCTCGACCGCGAGCGAACGCGCGATGCCGATGCGCTGCCGCTGGCCTCCGGAGAACTCGTGCGGATATTTCGAAGCCGCCGACGGGGGAAGCCCGACCTTGTGGAGCAGCCTGGCGACGCGCTCCTTCACCTCGGCGCCCCTGGCGAGCTTGTGTATCCGTATTCCCTCCGCGATCGTGCTCCCCACGCTGAGGCGCGGATTGAGGGACGAATAGGGATCCTGGAAGACCATCTGGATCCTGCGTCTCGCCGCGCGCAGGGCCTTCCCCTTGAGGGCGAGGAAATCCTCCCCGCCGAGACGGATGCTCCCCGCGGTCGGCTCCTCGAGGCGGATGAGGACGCGGGCGAGCGTGCTCTTGCCGCAGCCCGATTCGCCGACGAGCCCGAGCGTCGTCCCCTGCTCGAGCGCGAGATCGACGCCGTCGACCGCCTTCACCACGGCGCCGCTCCCGAAGAAGAGCCCCGCGGACGAGCGGTAATATTTCCGTATCCCCTGCGCCGAGAAGATCTCCATCCTCACCCTCCGCACAGCCAGCAGCGCGCGCGGCGCCCCGGCGAAAGGTCGATGAGCGGCGGCTCCGCCGCGAAGCATTTCTCGAACCGCTTCGGACACCGGTCGCTGAACCGGCAGCCCGGCGGCAGCCTGAACGCGTCGGGCACGCTTCCCGGAATCGTCGCGAGCCTTCCCCCCGCCCGCCCGAGCCGGGCGATCGATCCGAGGAGGCCTTCCGTGTACGGATGCGCGGGCTTCTCGAAGAGCGCTCCGACAGGCGCCTCCTCGACGATCGCTCCCGCGTACATCACGATGACGCGGCTCGCCATCTGGGCGACGACGGCGAGGTCGTGCGTGATGAGGAGCACCGCCATGTGCATGCGCTCCTGGAGCTCGCGGAGGAGCTCGATGATCTGCCCCTGCACCGAAACGTCGAGAGCGCTCGTCGGCTCGTCCGCGAGGAGGAGCCGGGGCTCGCAGCTCAGGGCCATCGCGATCATCACGCGCTGACGCATCCCGCCGCTCATCTGGTGCGGGTAGGCGCCGTAGCGCTTTTCCGGATCGGGAATCCGCACGAGGCGGAACATCTCGATCGCCCTGGCCTTCGAATCGGACCGCGAGAGCTTCTGATGGAGCGCGATCGCTTCGCGGACCTGCTCCCCGCACGTGAAAACGGGGTTGAGGCTCGAGAGGGGCTCCTGAAACACGATCGAGATCTTGTTGCCGCGCACCCGCCGCATCTCCTTCTCGGGAAGCGCGAGAAGATCGCGCCCCTCGAAGAGGATCGAGCCCCCGACGATCCTGCCGGGAGGGTACGTGACGAGACGCATGATCGATAGCGCCGTCACGCTCTTCCCGCAGCCCGATTCGCCGACGAGCCCCACCGCTTCGTCGGAGCCGATCTCGAAGCTCACGCCGTCGACGACGCGCGCGGCGCCTTCCCCGGTCTCGAAGACCGTCCGCAGGCTATCCACCTTGAGCAGAGGTTCCATATCGTCTCCCGCGGGCCGCCGTTGCGCGCCCGCGCTCCTCCTCACGCGATCTGCTTCGGATCGAACGCGTCCTTCAGGGCGTCGCCGAGCAGGTTGAACCCGATCACGGTAACAGCTATCGCGATTCCTGGAAAGGTCGAAAGCCACCAGGCGCTCATGAGCGCCTCGCGCCCCTCGAAGACCATCTGGCCCCAGCTCGGCGCCGGCGGCGGCACGCCGAGCCCGAGAAAGCCGAGAGACGCCTCGGCGAGAATGATTCCCCCGATCCGCAGCGTCGCCGCGACGATGATGACGCTCAGCGTGTTCGGGATGAGATGCCTCCAGATGACGCCCCTCCCCCCGCCCCGAGCGCCTCCGCGGCCTTCACGTAATCGAGATTCCTCAGCGAGAGCACCTGGGCGCGCACGAGGCGGGCGGTCGCCATCCAGCCGGTCGCCCCGAGAAGAACGACGATGAGCCACACCGATCCCGAGAAAAGCGCGACGCAGGTGAGGAGCAGAAACAGCCGCGGTATCGAGAGCAGCGCGTCGACGATCCGCATGAGAATCGCGTCGGCGGCCCCGCCGAAATAGCCGGCCGCCGCGCCCACGAGAGAGCCGAGGACGACCGTGATCGCGGCCGCGAGGAACCCGATCGTGAGCGAGACGCGCGAGCCGTACACGACGCGGGCGAATACGTCCCTGCCGAATTTGTCCGTCCCGAGCGGATGCTCCCTGCACGGCGCGACATAGCGCATCCTCGGCACGTCCCCCTGCGCGATCGGATCGTAGGGCGTGAGCAGGGGAGCGACGATCGCGACGAGATAGAGCGCGAGAACGATCAGCGCCCCCGCCATGCCGAACCGGCTCCGGCGGAAACGGGCCCAGCCCTGCTGCCAGAGCCCCCGGGGCGCCCCCGCGATCGCGCGCTCGTCGTCGTTCGCGCTCATGTCGTGCCTCTCCGCGCGCGCATGCGCCGCTCAGCCTTTCTTCCCGTCCGCGAATACGATCCGCGGATCGAGGAGCCCGTAGGCGACGTCGGTCAGAAGGTTCCCGAAGATGACGATCGCCGCGACGACGAAGTTGATCGCGAGCACGGTCGGATAGTCCCGCGCGTAGATCGCGTCGACCGCGAGCCGTCCCATGCCCGGCCACGAGAATATCGTTTCCACCACGACCGCGCCGCCGAAGAGAAACGGAAGGCTCAAGCCCACGATCGTCACGACGGGCAGCGCGGCGTTCCTGAACGCGTGCTTGAGAAAGACGCGGGATTCCGGGAGCCCCTTCGCGCGCGCCGTCCGGATGTAATCCTCGCGGAGGGCGTCGAGCATCGAGCCGCGCATGTACCTCGCCGTGCTCGCGGCGGAAGCGACGCCGAGAACGAACGCAGGAAGCACGAGATGCCTCGCCCGATCGAGCGCGAGGGCGAGCGCCGAGAATCCCTCGGTGTCGAGCGACTGCATGTGGGACGACGGCAGGATCCCGAGCTTCAGGGAAAACAGGAGAATGAGCATGAGGGCGAGCCAGAACGAAGGTATCGAATAGACGAAGAGCGCGGCGATCGTGTTCACCCGGTCGAACGGCGAATGCCTCTTCGCCGCCGAGAGGACGCCGAGAAATATCCCGAGAACGAGATGAAGCGCGAGAGCGGCGACGGTGAGGCGGAGCGTGTTCGGTATCGCCTCGGCGAGGAGGTCCCGCACCGGCCGCCGGTACCGCAGGCTCACGCCGAAATCCCCTTGCGCGAAGCTCGCGATCCATCTGAAATACTGCTCGGCGAGCGGCTTGTCGAGCCCGAGGCTTTCCCTGATGCCGCGGACCGTTTCGGGGCTGAAATCCGGATCGTCGTAGCGGGACATCGGGTCGCCCGGCGCGAGCCGGAGCAGGAAGAACGTGATCGTGAGCACGATGAAGAGCAGGGCGAGGGACTGGATGAGGCGCCGCGCGAGGAATCCTTTCATGGAGAACACGCCTCCCCGGCGATCCGCCCGGGCGCTTCCCGGCGCTTCGCGAGCGAGCGCGCGGCGATTTCCGCCTCGTCCGTTTCCGAAAGATCGAGCGGCTCCCATTCGATGTCGAACATTTCCGCGAAGGCGATCGCGATGCGCGCCCGGAGCTCTCCGGCGTCGGCCGGGCGGCCGAGCTCGGCCGACACGCTCGTGACGCGGCCCTCGAGCGCCTCCGGCGGGACGCGGAGGTAGCTCGCGATGCGCTCGCTCCCGCTTCTCATGAGAATAGAGCCGTGCTGGAGGAACGCCGTCGCGGTGCTCCGCTGCGCGCTCCCCGCGATCTTCCTTCCTCCGACGGCGAGCTCCCAGCGCGTCACCGAGGAGAGGCACGGAGCCGCCGCGCCTTTCGGCCCCGCGCTCTCCCGCCCGCGGAAAACCCCGGCGCCGATCCCGAGGGATCGCAGCGCCGTCGAGATCGCGGCGGATATTCTCAGGTACGCCTCCCCCGGACCGCGGTCCAGCAGCGCGGAGCCCGCGGGAGCGACGACGCAGTAGGTGAGCTCTCCCTCGTGGAGAAGCGCCCTGCCCCCGGTGATCCGGCGCACGCAGTCGAGCCCGTCCGCGCGCGCGCGTTCGACGTCGAGGATCAGGTCGGGATTCTGATGGCAGCCGATCGTGATCGCGGGCGGATCGAACGAATAGAGCCGCAGGACCGGCGCGCCTCCCGGGCGCCCGGTCCGTTCGAGGAGGAGCTCGTCCAGAGCCATGTTCTCGGCTCCCGGCGCGCTCCCGCTATCGAGGAACAGCCACGTTTCCATCTCATTCGAGATCGCCGGGGCAGCAGAGGTCGGGACACCGCGCCGCCACGGCCTCGTCGAGACGCCTCACCGGCGTGGTGACGGGCGCCTCGTGCAGCATCGCGGGGTTCGTCTCGGCCTCCCCGGCTATCTTCTCCATCACCTCGGCGAATCGATCGATCGTCTCCTTGCTCTCCGTCTCGACGGGCTCGATCATGAGCGCCTCCTCGACGATGAGGGGGAAGTAGACCGTCGGGGCGTGGATCCCGTAATCGAGAAGCCGTTTCACGACGTCCGTCGCGCGGATGCCGAATTTCTTGAGGTTCCGCGCCGAGAGGACGAACTCGTGCATGCAGGGGCCCGGATACTTGAGATCGTACGAATCCTTCAAACGCGCCATGAGGTAATTCGCGTTGAGAATCGCGTTCTCCGAGACCTCCCTGAGCCCCGGCCCGCCGAGCGACCGGATGTAGGCGTACGCCTTCACGAACACGTTGAAGTTGCCGTGGTAGGGATGGACCCTGCCGATCGATTTCGGACCGTCCGCGGAAAGCGCGAACGCGCCCTTCCGCTCCGTCACGCGCGGAACGGGAAGAAAATCGACGAGATGCTTCGCGACGCCGACGGGGCCCGAACCCGGTCCGCCCCCGCCGTGCGGCGTCGAGAAGGTCTTGTGGAGATTCGTGTGCATGATGTCGATACCGATGTCCCCGGGACGCACGATGCCGAGGAGCGCGTTCATATTCGCGCCGTCCATGTAGACGAGCGCTCCCTTCGCGTGCGCGATGCGGACGATCTCGGCGATCTCGCGCTCGAAGAGCCCGAGCGTGTTCGGCAGCGTGAGCATGAGGCAGGC
The DNA here is from genome assembly GCA_963846325.1 of uncultured bacterium. Classification (GTDB taxonomy): domain Bacteria; phylum Krumholzibacteriota; class Krumholzibacteriia; order Krumholzibacteriales; family Krumholzibacteriaceae; genus SSS58A. The sequence continues at coordinate 208,533 of CAWJVO010000011.1, read as the reverse complement.
GGTGTCGGCGGTCAGCTCCCGCTCGAGCAGGGCCGGATCGATGAGCCCGCGCTCGTTCGAGGCAATCGTTTTCGGCGTGAAGCCGCAGATGGCCACGCTCGCCGGATTCGTTCCGTGCGCCGAATCGGGAATGAGGACGATTCTTCTCTTCTCCCCGCGGTCGAGGAAGTACGCCCGCGCGATCATGATGCCGGTGAGCTCCCCGTGCGCTCCCGCGGCGGGCTGGAGCGTGAACGCTTCCATCCCCGTGATCGCGGCGAGCGAGCGTTCGAGTCGCCACATGAGCTCGAGCGCGCCCTGGCAATCGGCCTCGTCCTGGGCGGGATGAAGCCCCGTGAAGCCCTCGAGCCTCGCCACTTCCTCGTTCACGAGGGGGTTGTACTTCATCGTGCAGCTTCCGAGCGGATAGATGCCCTTGTCGACGTGGTAATTCTTCGCGGCGAGCTCGACGTAATGCCGGACGATGTCCTGCTCTCCCATCTCGGGGAGGCCGGGAGGCGCGGATCTGAGCCCCGGGAGATCGATCGCTCCCTCCGCGCAGTCGCGCTCGGGAATGCGGTAGCCGCGGCGGCCGGGCTTCGATTTTTCGAATACGGTTGCGGTCATCGTCCCGCCCCCTTTCCCGCGACGAGATCCCTGTAGAGCTCGATCTCCTCCTTCGTGCGCTTTTCCGTGACGGCGACGAGAACGGCCCTGTCCCCGAGCTCGGGGAACGCGGCGCCGAGGGGTATCCCCCCGAGGACGCCCTTCGCGGCGGCCGCCTTCAGGAATCCCGCGGCGTCCGCCGGAAGCCGGAGCACGAACTCCTGGAAGAATCCGGCGCCGAACGGGAGCGAGCATCCCTTCGTCGCGGCGAGCATCGAATAGAGCGCGTGGCTCTTCGCGTAGCTCTGCGCGGCGACCTCACGGAATCCCTGCTCGCCGAGAGCGGTGAGATACACCGCGGCGGAGAGCGCGCAGAGCGCCTCGTTCGAGCAGATGTTCGAGGTCGCCTTCTCGCGGCGGATGTGCTGCTCGCGCGTCTGGAGCGTCATCACGTAGCCGCGTTTCCCGTCGATGTCGGTCGTGCCGCTGATGAGGCGGCCCGGCATGCGGCGCACGTGTTCGGTCTTGACGGCCATGAATCCGAGGAGCGGCCCCCCGTAGCTCTGGGGAAGCCCGAGCGACTGTCCCTCGCCGACGGCGATGTCGGCGCCGTACTCTCCCGGAGGGGCGAGGAGCGCGCACGACACCGGATCGACGCAGGCGACGAGGAGCGCACCCGCTCCGTGAACGAGAGCGGCGAGCTCGTGCGACGGCTCCACGAGCCCGAAGTAGTTCGGCTGGGCGAGAATGACGGCGGCGGTCTTTTCCTTGAGCGCGGAAGATACGCGCTCGAGATCCAGTGTTCCGTTCTTCGCGTACGGGATCTCCTCCAGCGCGATCCCGCGCGCGGCCGTGTAGCAGTCGAGAACGGCGCGGTACGCGGGGGAAAGCGCCCGCGGTACGAGCACCTTGCCTCCCTTCGCGATGGCGAGCGCCATGAGCGCGGCTTCGGCGAGCGCGGTCGCGCCGTCGTACATCGAGGCGTTCGATACGTCCATTCCCGTGACGCGGCAGATGAGGCTCTGATATTCGTAGATCGCCTGCAGCGTCCCCTGGCTCACCTCTGCCTGGTACGGGGTGTAGGAGGTGTAGAATTCGCTGCGGGAGGTCACGTAGCGCACGAGCGCGGGGATGTGGCGGTCGTAGATCCCTCCCCCGAGGAAGCTCGCGGCGCGGGACGCGGGGCGATTCCTGCCGGCGAGCTCGCCGAAGAGCGCGGCGACTCCGGCCTCGGCGAGCGGCTCGTCGAGACGCAGTGCCTCCGTGCATCTGAGCCGTTCCGGTATCGGCTCGAGGATCTCGTCGAACGAGGAGATCCCGATCCGCTCCCGCATCTCTTTTCGATCGGCGTCCGTGTTTTGTATGTAGCTCATTTACCTGTCCTCTGCTTCGTCCTCTTTTCCCGTATGCTGCTCGCCGAGGAAATCCCGGTATTCGTCGTAGCTGAAGAGCACCTCGAGATCCCCGGGATCGTCCATCCTGATCTTGATGAACCAGCCCTGGTCGTAGGGGCTCTTGTTCACGATCTCGGGTTTCGCGACGGCCTTCTCGTTGACCTCGATCACCTCGCCGCTCACCGGCGAATAGAGATCGGCGACGGTCTTCACGGCTTCGATGGTCCCGATCGGATCCATCTGCGTGACCTTCTGCCCCACTTCGGGAAGCTCGATGTACACGATGTCGCCGAGCTCGCCCGCGGCGTAGTCGCTGATTCCCATGAGCACGGTGTCGCCGTCCTCGATATAGATCCACTCGTGCTCTTTGGTGAATTTGCATTCTTCCGGGTTCATCGCCTACCTTCCTTTCAGCTGACCGCCTCAGTCTGTCGCCCGACTTTTATAAAACGGCACCGGAGTCATCGTCGCTTCCGCCGCCTTCCCCCTCACGTCGATCGCGAAACCGCCGCGTTCGGCCTTCGCCGCGCTCGACACGAGCGCGAGAGCGAGGCTCTTCCCGAGGGTCGGCGCGAACGTGCCCGAGGTCACCGCCCCGATCTTCTTTCCGTCCTGAAGCACGGAGAATCCCTGCCGCGCGATCTGCCGCCCGGCGAGCTCGAAGCCCGCGAGCGTCCGCGCCGACCCGCGCTCCTTCTCCTCGAGCAGGGCGCTGCGCCCGAGAAAATCTCCCTTGTTCAATTTCACGAGCCACGAGAGCCCCGCCTCGAGCGGAGAGGTTTCCTCGTCGAGCTCGTGCCCGTAGAGGCACAGGCACGGCTCGAAGCGCAGCGTGTCGCGCGCGCCGAGGCCGATCGGTCCGACGCCGAGATCCTTCCCGAGCGCGAGGAGCTCTTCCCACGCGCCCATCGCGCGGCCGGCGGGAAGATAGATCTCGTAGCCGAGCTCGCCCGTGTAGCCGGTGCGCGAGAGAATGATCTCCTCCCCCCGCGACTCGAAGGAAACGAAGCGGTAATACTTGAGAGCGGCGAGCGCGTCCCGGACGCTCGCGCAGAGTTCCGTTCGCATGAGGAGCTCGCGCGAGCGCGGTCCCTGGACGGCGATCTGGCCGATGGCGGGCGTGAGATCGCGGACCTCCACGCCGGGAGCCTCGAGACTCTTCAGGTGCCTGAATATCTTGTCCACGTTCACCGCGTTCACGACGAGCAGGATCCGCTCGTCGGAGAACCGGTACACGAGGAGGTCGTCGAGCACCGTGCCCTTTTCGTTGCAGGCGACGGTGTAGCAGATCTGGCCGTGGGCGAGCTTCGCCACGTTGTTCGTCACGACCCGGTCGGCGAACGCGACCGCCCCGGGACCCGCGATCGAAATCTCCCCCATGTGGCTCACGTCGAAGAGACCGACCGCCGTGCGAACCCGCGCGTGCTCGGCGACGATCCCCTCGAAGGAAACGGGCATGAGAAATCCGGCGAACGGAACGATCCGCCCGCCCGCGCGGACGTGCGCGTCATATAACGGCGTTTTCCTGTTCTCCATATGCACCCTCTTTCGAGTACGCCTTTCTCCGGCTAGTTCAATAGCATTTTGCAGCGCCTTTTGAAAGCATTTTCTCACCGGCGCTTCCGGCGCGTCACGCGGGACGGGGCCCCGCGAGCGCGGCGAGCATGCGCCCCGTGTGCGATCGAGCGCAGTCCACGATATCGAGGGGCGCTCCCGCGAACACGACCTCTCCCCCGCGGTCTCCCCCTTCGGGGCCGAGGTCGATGATGTGATCGGCCGCGCGGATGATCTCCGGATTGTGCTCGATGATGAGCACCGTGTTGCCTCGCTCGACGAGCTCGTCGAGCACCCGCATGAGGAGCTTCACGTCCTCGAAGTGAAGCCCCGTGCTCGGCTCGTCGAGAATATAGAGCGTCTTCCCCGTCCCCACCTTGGAGAGCTCGGCGGCGAGCTTCACGCGCTGCGCCTCCCCCCCCGAGAGCGTCGTGGCCGACTGTCCGAGGCGGATGTACCCGAGCCCGACGCTCCGGAGCACCTCGAGCTTGCGGACGATCTGCGGGATGTTCGCGAAGAACCCGCACGCCTCCTCGACCGTCATGTCGAGGACCTCCGCGATGTTCCGGTTCTTGAACGTTATCTCGAGCGTCTCGCGGTTGTACCGCTTCCCCTTGCATTCCTGGCAGTGCACGTACACGTCCGGAAGAAAATGCATCTCGACCTTGATCATGCCGTCGCCGCGGCAGTTTTCGCAGCGCCCGCCCTTGACGTTGAAGCTGAAGCGGCCCGGCTTGTAGCCGCGCACGCGCGCCTCGGGAAGGCGGGTGAAGAGATCGCGGATGGGGCCGAACAGGCCGGTGTACGTGGCCGGATTCGAGCGCGGGGTGCGCCCGATCGGGGACTGGTCGATATCGATCACCTTGTCGACGTGCTCGAAGCCCTCGATCCGGTCGTGCGCTCCGGGGAGCTCCGAAGCCCGGTAAAAATGCCGCCCGAGCGCGCGGTAGAGAATGTCGTTCACGAGCGTGCTCTTGCCCGAGCCAGAGACGCCCGTCACGACGACGAGCTTCCCGAGAGGAATCGCGACGTCGATGCCCTTCAGGTTGTTCGCGCGGGCGCCGCGCACGACGATCGCCTCGCCCGAGCCCCGGCCCGCCCCGCCCTTGAGGCCGAACCAGCGCTCTTCCTTGAGGTAGCGGCCGGTGAGGCTCTTCGGCGATTCCATGATTTCCGCGGGGGTGCCCTCGGCGACGACCTCGCCGCCGCGCTCTCCCGCTCCCGGCCCGAGATCGATCACGTAGTCAGACGAGAGTATCGTGTCGCGGTCGTGCTCGATGACGATGACGGTGTTGCCGGCGTCCCGGAGATCCTTCAGCGTCGCGACGAGCCGCGCGTTGTCGCGGTGGTGGAGACCGATCGAGGGCTCGTCGAGGATATAGAGGACGCCGACGAGCTTCGAACCGATCTGCGTGGCGAGCCGTATCCGCTGCGCCTCCCCCCCCGCGAGCGTTCCCGCCGCGCGATCGAGCGAGAGGTAGGTGAGCCCGACGTTCGCGAGAAAACGCAGCCGCGCCGAGATCTCCTTCACGAGCGGTCCCGCGATGAGGGCGCTCGCGCCCGCGAGGGCGAGGCCGCCGAAGAAATCGCTCGCGCGCTCGATCGTGAGCGCCGACACCTCGGCGATGTTCTTCCCGGCGACCGTCACGCAGAGGCTCTCGGGCCGGAGCCGCGAGCCGTTGCACGACGCGCACGGGTGCGACGTCATGAAGGTCTCGATCCAGCGGCGGATCGCTTCCGATTTCGTCTGATGATAGCGGCGGCGCAGGTTGGGAACGATCCCCTCCCACGTCGTGAGGTATTCGCCCCTCCCGCGCTCGAAGTCGTATTTGACCGTGATCTCCGCGTCGCTCCCGTCGAGAATGACGTCCTGCGCCCGCGCCGGGAGCTCTCCGAAGGGAGTGTCGAGCGAGAAGCCGAATTTCTCCGCGAGCGCCTCGAGCCGGTAGCGGAACCAGTTCCCCTTGAGCTCGCCCACCGGCGCGAGCGCGCCCCCGGCGACGCCGAGGGAGGGATCGGGCACGACGAGCTCGCGCGCGAAGTCGATCTGCGTGCCGAGCCCGTGGCATTCGGGGCATGCCCCGTAGGGGGAGTTGAAGGAGAAGGTGCGCGGGCTGATTTCGCCGAGGCTCTTGCCGCAGTAGGGGCAGGAGTATTCGAGGCTGTAGAGCGACTCATTGCCGTCCCGGCGCACGAGGACGACGCCCCCGCCGGCCGCGGCCGCGGTCTCGACCGAATCGGCCAGACGGCGCTCGACGCCCGCCTTTACCTTGATCCGGTCGACGACGACCTCGATCGTGTGTTTCTTCGTCTTCTCGAGAGAGAGCCCCGGCTCGAGCTCGCGGACCTCGCCGTCGACGCGTATCCGCGTGAATCCCTCGCGCAGGAGCTTCCCGAGGAGCGCGCGATGCTCCCCCTTGCGCCCGCGCACGACCGGCGCCATGATCTCCAGCTTCGTTCCCTCCCCCGCCCCCCGCAGCCGGTCGACGATCTGGGCGACGGTCTGCCGCGAAATGGGCCTGTCGCATCCGGGACACCGCGGCTCGCCGGCGCGCGCGAAGAGAACGCGGAGGTAATCGTGGATCTCGGTGATCGTGCCGACCGTCGAGCGCGGGTTCCTGGACGACGTCTTCTGGTCGATCGAGATCGCGGGAGAGAGCCCCTCGATGCTGTCGACGTCGGGTTTCTCCATCTGTTCGAGGAACTGCCGGGCGTAGCTCGACAGCGATTCGACGTAGCGCCGCTGCCCCTCGGCGTAGATCGTGTCGAAGGCGAGCGACGACTTGCCGGAACCGCTCAATCCCGTGATCACGACGAACCTGTTCCGCGGTATCGTCACGGTGATGTTCTTGAGGTTGTGCTCCCGCGCGCCCCGCACGACCAGGTTCTCGCGAGCCATCCCGCGCCTACTCTTTCTTGCCGGGAGATTCCCCGGTCTTTCCCCCGCCCGCCGCTTCCCGCTCCGCCACGCGCTTGAGACCGTCCGAGGCCACCCGGCCCCAGTCAGAGGCGGGACCGTTCGCGGCGAGAACGCTCTCGTAGATCGTTCTGGCCTGGGCCAGATCCCCCTTCGCTTCGCAGCATCCGGCGGCCTCGAGCTTCGAGGTGACCCCCCACATCCCGCCCGTCTTCAGGTAGGGCACGCGGAGAAACTCGCGGATCGCCTCGTCGTAGCGCCCCATGTTCTTGAGGCTCATTCCCGCCCAGTAATGGGCGCGCCCCTGCTGCTCTTCGCTCGTGGCGACGTCGGGAATCCTCGAGTAGACGTCGTAGGCGAGCTCGTTCTTGCCGGCGGAGTTGTAGCAGAATCCGAGGTCGAACAGGATCTCGACGATCCCGTCGCGTTCGGGGAACGTCTCGACGAGCTTCTGCCACGTCGCCGCGGCGTCGTTCCACTGTTCGAGCTGCTGCTGCACGCTGCCGAGGTTCTTCCACGCCGTGAACGACAGATCGCCGTCCTTGGAAGACTCGGCGGCGAGCGCGTAATACTTCGCCGCGAGATTGAGATTCCCCGCTCCGTAGTGGGACGAGGCGAGCTTGAAGTACGCCTGCGGGAGAATGGCCGAGCGCGGCGCGGAAGCGACGAAGGTCTCGAGCTTCTCCGCGGCCTCCCGGTATCCGCCCCGCTTCAGATCGCAGAGCGCGATGTAGAAGAGCGCCTCCGAGCCCTCTTCCGTGCCGGCGAATCTCTTCTGAAGCTCGTCGAGCGTCCGCGCGGCCTCCGCGCAGCGCCCCTCTTCGGCCTCGATCCTGCCCTTCTCGAGGAGCACGCCCCCGAGCCCCTTCCAGTCGGCGCAGCGGGACGCGAGAATCGCCGTGTCCCGCTCGTAGGCGTCGGTCTGCTTGAGCCTCATGTACGATTTCGCCCTGCCCGCGACGACGCGGCAGATATCGGCGCCCTGCATCGCGAAGGCGCCGTCGAAGCTCTTCACGGCGCCGTCGAAATCCCCCGCGCCGAGCTCGGCCTCGCCGGCTAGAGTCAGGTTCGCCGCGGTCCGCTCGCCGGCGGCGAGCTCCACGAGGAGCGGCCTCGCCTTGTCGTACTGCCTGTTTTCGAGGTATCGCCCGCCGAGCCAGGCGAGCGTTTTCATGCGCGACGCGCGCGGGAGATCTTCCCTCGCGAGAATCCCCTGGAACAGGTCGTCGGCCCTGCGCGGGTCCCCCGCCTTTTCGCGGGCGAGAGCCTCGCGGTACATCGCTTCCCCCGCGAGCTCGCTCTCGGGATACGACGCCGCGAATCCCGCGAAGGCGTCGGCGGCGGCCGCGAAGGCGCCGCTGTAATAGAGACAATCCCCTTTCCGGATCATGCATTTCTCGGCGATCCCTCTCCCCGGAGCCCGGGCGATGCAGCGGTCGTACGCCGCGGCGGCGGCGGTATAGTCCCTCGCCGCGAGCAGCTCCTCGCCGAGATCGTACAGAATCCCCGTGACCCGCGAGTCTTCGGGGTACGCCGCGACGAATCCCGCGTACGCCCGCGCCGCGCCGGCATGATTCCCCCGCTCGCGCATCAGAGAGGCGCCGACGAGCGCCGCTTCCTTTTTCTCGGCGGCCGGAGCGTTCGAGCCGAGCACCTCGTTCGCCGCGGCGAGCGCCGCGTTCGCGGCGATCGTATCCCCCTGCGACGCGCGCTCGGAGAGATACCGGGCGCGCTTCGTGAGCCCCCACCATCTTCCCTGGCCGCGGCCGAAGGCGGTCATGTATTCCTCGAGCCTGCCGAGCCGTTCCGCGAGCGTCCACTCGCCTTCGCGCCGCTCGATATACGCGCGGGAAGCGCGTTCGCCCCAGGCCGTGCCCGCGTACTGCGCCGACACGTTCTTCAGCTGATCGAGCCCGCGCGCGAGCTCGGCCTTCGCGTCCTGTCCGCGCGCCGCGGCGGCGTCCGCCCGCATGACGCGCGCCGTGCCGAGATAGTAGCTTCCCTTCGCGCGAAGCGAATCGGGGAGCTCTTTCGAGAGCGCGCTTTCGAGAAGCGGAATCGCGGTCTCCGCGTCGCGGGCGCCTTCCACGAGGAGAGCCCCCGCCTCGAGCGAACGCTGCACCGGGCCGGCGTCCCACGCGGCGATCCGGGCGAGGCGCCTGCCGATATTCTCGTTCCAGACGGGGCGCACCGAAAGCGCGGCGAGGCCGTTCCGGGCCTGCTGCGCGTATTTTCCCTCGGGGAACCGTGAGACGGCCGCTTCGAATCCGCGCGTCGCGCCGCCGACGTCCCCGATCTTCTCCCTGAGAACGCTTTCCCGGTAGAGGGCCTCCTCCGCGACGCTCCCGTCCATCGCCTCGTCGGCGACGAGCCGCCAGTAGCGGATCGCCGACAGCGTATCGGAGAGGCGCGCGGCGGAAAGCTCGGCGAGGCTGGCGTTGAGCCGGAGCCGCTCGTCGCGGTTCGCGTTCCCCATGAGCGCGAGGTTATAGAGGCGGGCCGCTTCGAGCGGAGCGCCCGAGCGGTCGCGCAGCCCGGCTTCGAGCACGATCGCGTCCCTGAGGAACGGGGACGCCGGATACGTCCGGCGCATCGTTTCGAGCTCGGCGATCGCCTCGTTCGTCTTGAGCGCCGCCGTGAGGGCGCGCGCCGTGAGGAGCGACAGCTCTCCCGTCGTGTCGCTCGCGGCCTTGCCCGACTTGAGCGAGTTGACGAGGGCGAGCGCCTTGTCCGGCTTCTTCGACTTGAGCGCGGCGTCGATGGCGCCCCGCATCACCTTCCCCCGCATGTCGGAGTTCGGGAACTTCTCGAGAAAACGCTCCGACTCGGCGAGGACCCCGTCCGCGTTCCCCCGCTTCGCGTGAATGTCGATGAGCCCGAGCACCGCTTTCTCGGAAAGAGGATCTTCCTTGAAATCCTTCTCGACCATGCGGAAATAGCCCTCGGCTTTCGCGAAATCGTTCTTAGCGAGCGAGCGCTCTCCGAGCTTCACGAGGGCGAGCGCCCTGACCGGCGAGGCCGGATAGAGCTTGACGACGTCGGCGAGCACCTGGTCAGCTTCCATGTCGCGCCCCGTGTTGACGAGCGCGAGCGCGAGCGTGTAGCGCGCGCGGGGGGCGAGCTGCGAATCCTTGCGTTCGTTGATGAGCCGCCGAAGGACCCGGGACGCGCCCTCGGAATCCCCCATCGACATGAGGCAATCCGCCGCGTCGAGAAGCGCCTGATCGACGACCGGGCAGGCGGGACTCTCGTCCGGGATCAGAAGAAGCTCGTCCGCCCCTTCCTTGTATCGCTTGAGCGCCTTGAAGATCTTGCCGCGCTGGAGCCGCGCGAGACACGCGCGTTCGTCCTTCGGGTAGGTCTCGATGAATTTCTCGTACGTGTTGAGGGCGTCGTTCGCCTTCACCGCCTGGAGATAGGATTCGGCCGCGCTGAAGAGCGCCTCGGGACGAAACACGCTCTGGGGATACTTCTCCGTGAAACGCAGGAACTCCTCGGCGGCCGCGACGTGCATCCCGTCTCGCCTCAGCTTCTTCGCGAAATTGAGATCCTCGTTCTCGCCGGCGAACGCGGGAGCGGCCGCGACGCAGAGGGCGGCGGAAACCGCCGCGACGGCGAGTATCCGATACAGGCGCTTCGTGCACATGGCTGTTGGAGTCCTCCTTGATAAAGAGAGGAGAAAGGGCAACGGGAAAAGACATTTCAAGTTAGCAAACGGACGGCTCGAAATCAACCACGTTGTGGCTTCGCGTCGCGCGCTCGCCGTCCGCGCGGCTCTCTGCGGCGGGCGGCGGGAATGGCGCAGGACATTCCCGCTCCGAGCCCAGTCGCAGAGCCTCCAATGAGTTCGTCGCGGGAGTACCCACGCCTTTGAGCACTTGTAGCGGGTGGCGCCCATGGGGCCCCCGCACGCAGCGCAGTGTGGAAACCCCGACTAGCGGGTGACGCCGACGGGGCCCCCGCCCGCTGCGCAGCGAGCCTTGCTCGCGAGCACGGGCGGGGTGCAGTCGGCGACAGGACCCGCGTATCGCGCGAGCACGCAGAACGGGCACTACGAAAAAGGGCCGGCGGAACCGCCGGCCCTTCGCAGCAGCGTGAGACGGAGCCTCGCGCAGAGATTACTCGTAGAGACTCTTGATCGCCCCCCAGGTCGACTCTTCGACGCCCAACGGGCAATAGATGCTCGCCCTGATACAGCAGACGTCGAAATACTCGCCGGCTGTCGCGCCGCACAGGAGCGGCGGGTAGCCGGTGCCCTGAGGCGGCCAGACCTGCGCCACGTTCGAAATCACGTACTCGAGAGTGCACAACGGGCAATCGTCGAAAACGCCGGTGAAGTAGGCGGTCGAATACACCGATACGGGGACTCCCCCGACGTACGTCACGCGCGCATAAACGTTGTAGTTATAAACCAGCCCGGTGAGATCGTTGACGCCGTTCGCCCAGATGTGGAGCTTCGAGAGCCAGAACTGACCCCCGAGATAGTTCGTGGAGTACGCGATCCAGCCGTTGCCGCCGATCATCGAGCTGCCCACGACTTGGGGACCGGCCGGTTCGATGGCCATTCCCCATACTTTCCACTGGGCGCCGAGGTTCGCGCCATCCCACGACATCGCATTTTGCGTATTTCCGGGCACTCCAGGGCTCGGAAGCGTGCACCAGGCCTCCGAAACGCGGCCGGGTACGATCGTTCCATCGGTCGTCTGGTAGATGCCCGGATTCGGATGAATCGGGCACGCCGCCCACACGGCAGCCGCGACGAACACGATGGCCAGCACGATGAACGACAGCTTAAGCAGTTTCATTATATCCCCTCCGGATTTATATCCCCTAGCTGTCAGAAATGCCGCTCTTGCCGTAACTAAAATAAAATTAATAAGTTATGCCTATATTTCGCCTCCTTCTTGCTGTGCGATCACCACTTTCCCGGTGATTTATGCACCTTGGCGCTGAATGATTTCGGTCAAGTCCCTAGGCTTTATATTATACTCTTGTCCGAAATCTTTTTCAATAAGAATATTTGGAAAATGACGCCTATGAAATACCACCACTAATATACTGTAATAAAACTAGTTATGCGATTATTCCTTTCGAGGCTCAAAGTCATTTATATAGGGCCTTCACCCTACTCCACGAGCTCGCCTTCGAACCGATAGGCGGCTCGACGATTACGACGCCGTCTTCGCCGATGTGGGAGAGCTTTTCGTTCACGCCGTTCCTGAGATCGCTGCGGCGGATTGCGATATCCACCTTGCCGGGCTTGAGCGCCTTGAAGGTCATCGTGAAGAGCGTTCCGGGGCCGTCGACCATGTCGCCGAGGATCGAGCCGTTCACGTGAATCGAATCGCACGCGCAGCCCGCATTGAGCCAGCGGAAGAAGGTCGAATAGCCCGACGTCGCCGGAAGAGGTCCCTCCTCTACGCGAACGATCTCGAGATAGGAGCGGTCGAAACCGACGGTGACGTCGTAGCCCATGAGACTGTCGACAGGATCGTTGACGGCGACATCGAGCGAGAACTGCATCCCGATCGCGACGACCGCCGTATCGGGAAGGACTGAGAGGCGGCGTTGGGCCTGCGCCGCCGACGGAATCAAGAATGGTATCAGAATCATCATGATGCAGGAAATCGTCAGCTTCATTCGCATGCCATTCTCCTCTTCAACGGACTGCGACCATCTTGCGCCTGAACACTCCGCGCGCCGTTTGCGCGATGCCTATGTAAACGCCGGCGGCGACGACGGCGCCCCGGTCGTCCCTTCCGTCCCAAACGAGCTCGTGCGCGCCGGATGCCAGGGCGCCCGCATAGAGGGCGCGCACCCGTTCGCCCGAGACGGAGAAGATATCGAGTCGGACCTCGGACCCGGCGCCCGCATCATCCTTGTGCGGCAACCGGAGGATGAGCACGGTCGATGGATTGAACGGATTGGGATAATTGTCGAGCGCGCCGGCGCGAGGAAGCGCCGCATCATTCCCGGTCGACGCGCAGACGACCAAATCCGCATGCTCCCCCGCGATCGGCGCGAGCTCGACCCGGTCGATATCCCAGAGCCGGATCGACGCGAAAGAGATACGGCATATCCCGGGCGCCTTCGCGCGGAAAACGAACCGCACGAGCTCGCCGGGCGCCAGAAAACAGCTCCGGTAGCCGAGAACGCAGTCGACCGCCGTGACGGTATCCGGCGGCAGCTCTTCCCAGCTGAAGAAGGTCGGGTATCCCGATCGTTTGTACAGCGTTCCCTCGATGGCGCCCGCGCAGGCGGCGTACATGGTGTCGTACCTGATCTTGACCTCCATGCAGCTCAGGGAATCGACCGCCTGATCGACCATGACCTGGAGCGTGCAGAGAGCCCCCGGCTCCACGCATTGCGCGGGCGAGACGAAGCTCACCGTCGGGCTCGAGGCCGCCCAGGTCCCCGCGCCGGCGCTCGCCGGCCCGCACGGAACGAGCGCGGCGAGAGTCGCGAAAAACAGAAGAACGCGCGACGCCGGGCGAGCCGTCCCGCAGCGATTCATAACGCTCCATTCATGAGAAAACGGGACCGCGGGGGACGCGCAGCCGCGCCCCCCGCATCCCTCCCCTCCGCTACCTCACCAATATCATCTTTTTCGTCGCCTCGTATCCGGCGGTCTTCATCCGGTAGAAGTAGATGCCGCTCGGCACGAGCGAACCGCTCGCATCCTTGCCGTTCCATTCGACCTGGTGGCGTCCGGCCGCTTTCGCCGCATCCACGGGGGTCGCGAGCAGGCGTCCCGACACGTCGTAGATGTCGATCCGCACGCTACCCGACGCGGTGAGATCGAAGGCGATCGTCGTCGACGGGTTGAACGGGTTCGGGAAGTTCTGCATCAGGGCGGTCGTCTTCGGCACGAACGGCGCTTCGACCTCTTCGGTCACGACGATCTCGTGCTTCTCGTTGTCGAGATTCCGGAGATCGAGGACCTTGATGCGAACCGTCGCCGCGCTCGCGCCCGACGGCTTGAGAACGAGGCGCGCGATCTCGCCCGATACCGTGAGGGGCGCTTCGACGCCGAGGGCCGACATGCAGATGTCGGCGTCGCCGGCCTTCGACGGGATCGTTCCGAAGAAGATCGGAGACACGCTCCCGAAGACGGAGCCCCGCTCGACCGACACGAGCTCGCCGCCGGATATCTCCACCACGAGGTGAACGCCCTTCAGGGTCGAAGCCCTGTTCTTGAGCACGATCGAAACCGTGTTCTCATCGGACGGGACGATCTCGAACTTCACGAGGTCTCCGAGCTCCTCGACGAGTCTTCCCGTGGCCAGGGCGTCGCTGAGCCCGAGAGGCGTGACCTTGGAATAGTTCATCGAGAAGATCATGAGATCCTCGAAGTCGATCATGTTGTCGGGCAGCGGAATGCCGAACCGCGACCAATCGTCCGTCGGACCGAAATCGCAATCGGCGATCCAACCGCCGCCGCCCTCGCTCACACCGAAGGTGTTGGAGAATGCGGCGAGATCGGAGATGTTGACGTAGCCGTCAAAGGCCGGGTTGGGAATGACGTCGCCGAGCCAGTAGCTCGTCGTCCGGTCCTTGGCGTTCGGGCCGAGCGCCGAGTAGTTGCCCGCCGAATCCTTCGAGAACGCCGCGTAGTAGTAGACGTCCCTGGGCGCTCTCGGATTGTCGTCATACGCCGCGGCGGCGACGAGGACCACGAACGTGCCCTGCGTGTGGTCGCCCGGGTACGACGGCACGGGCGCGAGGTAATGAGGATACCCGCTCCACGGATTGAATCTGATCTCCACCATGTCGAAGGTCGGATCCCCCGCCGGATTCGTCCAGGCGAGATGCGTCTTGTCGTGCCCCGGCATCGCGACGAAGCCCGTCGGAGGCGCCGGCGCGACCGTATCCTTGCGGAACTTCCAGCTGTAGAGAGCGGGCTGCGGCGCGCCCTCGCCGTTCCAGTTGCCCGCGTCGTCCTTCACGCGGAAGTAAACGGTGTGCGCGCCTTCGCTGAGACCGGCGAAGCCCGGAAGCGCCCAGCCGTCGCCGTCCCACGTCGCCGCGTCTATGCCGCCGAATATCGCCGTCCACGTTCCGCCGTCGATCTTGTACTCGGCGAGATCGAGGTTCAAGTCATCGTCGAAGCCGAAGTTCGAGAACGTCGGCGCCGCGTTGTACCAGGCGTTCTGCGCCTCGGCGATCGCTTCCATCGTCGGATACGAGCAGTCGACGACGATCGAGCCGCCCGTGCCCGAAGCGGCGAGCGGCGCGTTCTCGAGGTCGCGGACCTTGATGCTCGTCATCGCGACGGCACTCGTTCCCTGGGCGACCGGCGTGAGGAGCACCGAGAAAAGATCGCCCGGGGCGATCCCGCCATCGGTCCCGCCGAGAATCGCGCAGCTCACCGTGTAGAGGCCGCCGCCGTTGTTGAAAACGTAGAACGATGTGCCGCCCACGGAATTGAGGAAGCTTCCCTCGATGACGTCGGCGGCCGGATTCGCCACGGTCACGACGGCCGGGTCGATCTGGAACTTCACCTCGTATCCGCGAACCTCGTCGGCGGGCGTTCCCGCCTGCTCGAGGTGGAACGTCACCGTCTTCGGAGTCGCGCAGTTCGTGAGCGTCGCCGCGGGCTCGACCGTGATCCCGAATTCTCCGGTCCACGGCTCGAAGAGAACGTGATCGGAAACGGCGTTGCCCGTGCCGCCGGGATTCAGCGTCGGGTGGTACGGGCCGGATTGGGTTCCCCACCAGTTGCCGAGCGCATCCACGGTCGGATTCGTGCTCTGTATCCCGTACTCGAGGTTCCCGTAGATCGCGTTGCCATGCGCGACGACGGCGCTCGCGTCGCTCGTGCCATAACCGACCGCGATCCCTGTCGTGTTGTTCGTGAGATCGCAGTTGGTGATCGTCGCCGCGGTGCCCGGTCCGAATTTATCCGTCGCCATGATCGCGGCGGAGGTCGAGCCGTCGACGAGCGCGACTCCCGAGCATCCCGACATCGCGCAATTGTCCGCGGTGACCACCGCGCCCGCGCTGACTTCGAGCCCGTAGTCGAGCCAGTTGCCCGGACCCTTTCCCGTGTAGGTGTTACCGGTGAAAGAGGATCCGCTTACGCCCGAGCCGTAGTAGAGAATTCCGACACGGCCGATCTCGCTGAACGCGCAGTCGGTGACGTTCAGCGGCCCCGTGCCGCCCGCGGCGATCGCGACGCCCATGTAGTTCGGACCGCTCTCGTTATACTTGATGTTCCTGAAAACGACGTCGTGCGCGGAGCCCCCGGTGCCGAAATTGCGTATCGCCTGGTAGACGAGCTGACCCGCGCCGTCGAGCGTCACGCCGTCCAGATCGAAGTCGTACCCGGCCGGCACGAGGAACCAGCCGCGGGCGTCGCCGGAGCTGCCCGTGTTGAAGGAAGTGGTGATCGTCGTCACACCCGATCCGGCCCCGGCGATCGTGAGGTTCTTGTTCACGACGACCTGCGCCGCGGTCGCGAACGAGCCGGCGTCCACGTGGATCACGTTCCCCGAGCTCGCCGCGATGACCGCCGGCTGGATCCCGCCGAGATACGAGGGCACGTAGAGGTCCGTGCCGGCGAGCTCCATAATGTAGCGACCGCCGAGAATGTGGCTGACCGCGCCCGCCGCCGCGGTCTGCGCGTCGCCGAGCGTCCGGTAGAATCTGGCGTAACGATTGCTGTTATCCGATATGCCGTGCAGCGTGTGGGTCACGTCGGCGAGCTGCACGGTGACGTCGGCGCCGTCGAGGATATCGGTGCTGTACGTGATCGGGTAGGGGCTCGACGGAGTCGCGTAGTTCCCCATTTCGAGATAGATGCTCCCGACGCTCGAACCGGTCTCGCCGAAGCTGTTCGTGCCGGTGAATACGATCCCCGACGTGCCGATGGGCGTGTACTGCCCATACGTGAATATGCCCACGCCGCCCCATGCGTTGCCGCTCGTCGTGATGTTCTCGAAGGTGACGTCGCGGGCGTCGGTCGCCTGAAGACCGTTTCCGCCGTTATCGTGCGAGTAAACATCGATGATCGTCAAGTTCGTCGCTCCGAGGACGTCGACACCGGTCCGGTAGAGATTGCGGATCTCGGCGTCCCAGAGAACGCATCCGTCATAGTTGCCGAACTTGACGCCATAGCGCGGAAGCGAGTTCGTCGTGCTCCCGATCAGCGTGAAGCTGTAGAGCTCCACGTTGTCGGCGCCGACATAGACTCCCGCGTTGTTCACCGCGTATCCGACGGGATTGATCGTAACCGTCGCGCGGCTGTTTCCGTACACCTCGCAGGGCTTGTTGACGTTGACGGCCTCGTTGTAGGCGCCCCCGCCGCCGTAGATCCCGATCCAGACGAGGCAGAGATACGACGTCGACGGAATCGCGTCGATCGCCGCCTGGATCGTGTTGTAGTATTCATAGGGAGACGCAACAGGGTTGCTCTTGACGATGAAATCCAGACGGACGTCTTCCCCGACGTCCGTGAACGTGTTCCCGGATATCGTCGGCGAAGCGCTGCACGCAATGATTCCGTAATCGGAATCGTGGATGTCGTTGTTCGTCAGCGCCGCGGTCGCGCCGTTCCAGATGTCGATCGCCGATGACGCCCAGGCGGCGACATTCGTTCCGGAGACGCATCCCGAGATCTCGTTGTCATTCACGGTGGGATTGCCGGAATACACGGAGATCCCGTAGCTCAGCCGATCGGGATCGCTCCCGCCGAGACCGGTCACCGTGTTGCCCGATATAACGCCGCCGTCGGTGTTGAGGATGGCGTCGTCTCTCGTGTAGATGCCGATCCGGCCGAAGCCGTACACGGCGTTGTCGATAACGTCGATCTGGCTGTCCGCGCGCCGTACGGCCAGGCCGATGGCGCCGGGAGAGCTGACGTTCTTGATCTCGTTGTCGTGGATGTTTCCGTCGGTGCCGGCCGTAGCCCAGACGCCGTACATGACGGTCTTGCCGGTGCCGTCGATGGTGAATCCCGAAATGTCGACGACCGCGCCGTTCGTGATCTTCACGATGAAATCGGTCACCCCGACCGTCCCGGATATAGTCGAGCTTCCCGCGCCCGCGCCCTGGATGGTCAGCGATTTGTTGTCGATCGTGATGGCCTCGGGATATGAGCCCGCGGCCACGACGATAACGTCGCCGGAGATGGCGGCGGTGATCGCCGCCTGAATCGTCGCATAGCCGGCGGGAACGTTGAGCGTGCTGCCGAGCGTTCCGGCCGGCGACGACAAGGGCGAGCGCGCGGCGGGAGAAGAAACCCGCTCGGGATCTTCGAACGGGCTCACCGGTTTCTTGGGTGTATCGGCGAACGCGCTGGCGATCGCAAGAGCAGACACGGCAAGCAGCACCAAGCTGCACAATAAACCCTTTTTCATAGTCCCCTCCAAATGATGCAAAGACCGTAGAGAGACAGGAAAGAGAATGGCCGCAATTCGCCCGGCGAATCGAGGCGAGCCAGTGCTTATGCGCATCCCTCCTTTCAATAACGAGGACGGAGAAATACCGTTGGCTCTCGGTTGTACGACAGATGTGGATAGACCCCGAGCCGCTTCAGAAAAGCCCCGACAGACTAACGTTTTCTGATTGTTTCCCCTCCGCGATGCAACGAAAGATCTGCTGTCCCCTAGGAATACTGCGGGTGGATTGTAAACGATATATGTCCGTTTGTCAAGCCTCGATTACGCCTTGTCGGATATCGAGCGCGCCCGAAAAGCCTCGAAGCGGGTCATGGCCGTGAGATGAAGAAGCTTGCGGGAAGAAATAGAAAGGGCCGGCTCGCCGAGCCGGCCCCTGTCATCGTTTCGAGCTCGAGAGCCCGCTGTCTAGAAGAGGCTCTTGATGGCTCCCCAGCTCTTGCTCTGCACGCCGAGGCCGCCGTCCCAGTTCAGGTAGAGATGCGTCAGGCGCTTCACCGGCTCGATCGGGTAGCCGAGCTCGCAGGTCGCGACCTGATACGCCGGCGGATCGAGCGTCGGGTGCTCGATCAGCTCGATCTGGCTCTGCGTCGCGTTCAGCAGAAAGCTGGTCAGATGATGCGACCAGACCCAATCGGACTGGCAGCTGTCCGCATGGAACGCGATGCTGATGCCCGCCGTGAGCGTACCGAGCTCGACGGTGATGGCGGGATCCTTGGCCACCGTGGTCACTCCGGCGACGTTCGAAGGAGCCGATATCTTGAACTCGGCGGCCATCAGCCCCCTCGTGCTCGGAAGCCAGAAAATATACCAATGGAAGATCGCCGGGGCGCCGCCGAAGGTGACCGTGCGGACCGAATGGCCCGTATCCGCGAAGAGCCCCACGTACGCCGTATCGGGCAGCCCGGGAAACGGCTGCGCGAAGGCGGAACCGGCGAGGAGCAGGAGCCCCGTCGCAATCATTACCATTCTCTTCATGCTTCGTACCTCCTTGATTGTATGGCCTTCGCATCGCATATCGAGGTCTCGCGGGAACGTCCTTTTCCGCGATTCCCGTTCTCGAAGGAAATGTAGCACCGATTGCCGTTCCTGCCTAGCCCTATCTTTTGCCCTTCAGGGCGTGAGCCTGTTGATGAGCCGCGGGAAGGGTATCGTCTCCCGCACGTGCTGAAGGCCGCAGATATACGACAGGGTGCGCTCGACGCCGAGACCGAATCCCGCGTGGGGGAACGATCCGTACCGGCGCAGGTCGAGATACCATTCGAACGGCTTCTTCGGAAGCCCGTGCTCCTCTATTCTCTTTTCGAGAAGGGCGAGATCGTGGATCCGCTCTCCGCCGCCGACGATCTCCCCGTACCCCTCGGAGGCGAGGAGGTCGACGGAGAGGCTGAGGCGGGGATCCGCGGGATCGGGCTGCATGTAGAACGCCTTGATCGCCGCGGGAAAGCGGTGCACGAAGACGGGGCGGTCGTACTCCTCCGATATCGTCGTCTCGTCCGTGCCGCCGAAATCGGTCCCCCATTCGAATGCGGTCCCCTTCCTCTTGAGCAGCGCCGCGGCGTCGTCGTACGAGAGCCGCGGGAACGGAGCCTGCACCTTCTCGAGCTTCGACACGTCGCGCTCGAGGACGCCGGTGAGGAGCGGCCGGTAGCTCTCGAGCGAGCGCCCGACGATCTCCACGAGGAACTCCTCGGCGAGCCCGATGATGTCGTCGAGCCCGGCGAAGGCGACCTCCGGCTCCACCATCCAGAACTCGATGAGGTGCCGGCGGGTCTTCGACTTCTCCGCGCGGAAGGTCGGGCCGAAACAATAGACCTTGCGGAAGGCGGCGGCCGTCGCCTCGTTGTAGAGCTGCCCGCTCTGCGTGAGGTAGGCCTTGTCGCCGAAGTATTCCGTCTCGAAAAGCGTCGTCGTCCCCTCGCACGCGTTCGGCGTGAACACGGGCGTGTCCATGTTGATGAATCCGCGGTTGTCGAAGAAATCGCGGATGAAGCGGACGAGCCCCGCCCTGATCGTCATGATCGCGTGCTGCCGCTGGCTCCGCAGCCACAGGTGGCGGTTGTCCATGAGAAAGTCGGTCCCGTGCTCCTTCGGCGTGATCGGGTACGGCTCCGCGAGCTGGATCACGGAGAGCCCCGTCCCGCTCATCTCGAAACCGCCGGGCGCGCGCTTGTCCTCGCGGACGACGCCGCTCACCTCGATCGAGGATTCCTGCGTGAGGGCGGCGGCCTTCGCGAAAAGCTCCTCCCCCGCGGACGATTTCTCGATGACGCACTGGATCACGCCGGTGCCGTCGCGCACGAGCAGAAAGATGATCTTGCCGCTGGACCGTATGTTATAGACCCAGCCTTTGAGCAGAACCTCGCTGCCGGCGTGCTTTCCGATCCCGGCGATTTCGGCTGACTGCATGGAACGCTCCCTTCTCGGGCCGATCGACATTCACTATGTAACACCTCGCAAGGCCCTTGTAAATCGGAAATTGGAGGCTTCCGGCGAACGCCGTGCGGCACGATTTTTGCCGAAGTCCCTCCGATAGAACCGAACGGCGAAACATGCAGGGCCGACGCGCCCTCGACGAAAAATGAAACTTGCAACCGGACAACAGGTTATGTCGCACAGAGGAATAGCGATCATATCCGCCGCACTGTGCGCCTTCGCATTCTGCACGGGCGCCCGGGCCGAGTCGCTCGATATCGTGACGAACGCGAACCTCAAGGCGTACACGGAGAGCGAGCTCGCGCACGGAGCTCCTTCGATTCCCGTGACGTCGCGGGCGCTGTACCGGGAAGCGCTCCAGCTCCTGCGCGACGGCAAGAAGGACGAAGCCGTGCGGAAGCTCGAGCTCGCGGCGAACGTCACCGGGGACTACGCGGCGCCCCTCTTCACGCTCGCGAGAATCGAGATCCTCTCGGCGAACCCTGATTTCCTTCCGTATCTCGTCGAAGGCTGCAAGCGGGCGATTCTGAGCTACCCGTGCACAGTCCGTCCTCGCGGCCAACGCGGCCGCGTTCCTGATATTCACCGTCATGGGAGCCCTTCTCGCGACGCTCGTCGCGCTTCTCGTCAAGTACTGGCAGCTCATCGACCACAAGATCGTCGAGGCGTTCGCGGATCGATTTACCTTTCCGCCCGCGCGGTGGATCATCGGCATCATCTGCGTCGCGCTCGTATTCATGAGGCTCGGGCTCGCGCTCTACGTCGCGATTCTCCTCGTCGCCCTCTGGTCGTTCATGAGCAGGCGCGAGAAGGGGGCGGTCCTGTCGCTCGTCATCCTTCTCTCGGCGGCGTCCTTCGCGGCCCGCTCCTCGAACGCGCTCGCGCCCGCCGTCGATCCGTCGAGCGTCACGAACCGCCTCGCCCTCGTGAACAGGCGGGGCGCCGACGAGGACCGCGTCGCGAGGATCCGCGCGATCGCGGGAGAGGAGTACCGGGCCGACCGCGCCTTCGCCCTCGGCACGATGATGTACCGGATCGGGAGATACCCGGACGCGCAGGCCTACCTTCTCGAATCGGTTTCGCTCGCGAACCGTTTCGCCCCCGCGTTCGTGAACCTCGGAAACGTCTACTTCATGCAGGGGGATTACGACAGGGCGCTCGCGGGCTACCAGAACGCCGTGGAGCTCGACTCGACGAGCGCCGTCGCGAACTACAACATCGGCCAGGCGTACATCAAGAAAATGCTGTTCGCGCAATCGGGCGAGTGGCTCCAGCGCGCGAACACGCTCGGCATCGACGCGTTCCGCTCCGCGCACCCGGCGATCGGCCTCAGAAACCCGCCGGTCTACGAATCGGGATTCGAGCCGGACGAGCTCCGGTCGATCGCGGCTCTCGAAGGCGGGGCGCGGCGCGACATTCTCATCGGCGAAATGCTTCAGCCGTACGTGCTGTTCCCGTTCCAATGGCTCTGGCTGCTCTTCGCCGCGAGTCTCTGCGCGGCGATAATCGTCTCCCGGAAGCTCCCCGACGCGTGGCACGTCGAGCGCTGCGAGAACTGCGGCAGCGCGACCTGCTCCGCGTGCGAGAACGCGCAGACCGGGATACGGCTCTGCAGGGATTGCGCCGACGTCATCAAGGATCTGGGCAGCGTCAAGGTCATGGAAGCCCTCCTGAGAACGAGGCGCCAGAGGATCGCTTCCGCCCGGCAGCGGTCGCACCGGCGCAGAACGCTCTTCTTCCCCGGAGCGTCTCATCTGTATTACGGCCGGACGGCTCCCGGCGTCGCGCTCTCGCTCGTCGGCGCGGGCGCGGTCGCGGTCCTCGTCTGGAGAGGCGTCTACTTCAAGGATCCGGGCGCGATGAACGTCGTTCAGCCGCTGTGGATGATGCTCTTTCCGCTCGGAGCGCTCTGCGCCGCGTACGTCGCCTCGTTCCGCGTGAAAGCGCCGCAGGAGCCGAGGAATTTCCGGGTGTTCCCTCCCGAGATGCGGCTGCAGGAACGCGGCGTCGCCAAGGAACAGGAACAGTCGAAAGCGGCGGCGGCGCCGGCCGATCCCTGGACCGAGCCCGGCCCGAGCGGGCCGACCGCGGTCCGGGCGAAGACCGGTTCCGACGAGCCGCCGGAGCTGCGGAAACCGCCCGCGCGCGAGGAAGCGTTCGTCGGCGGGATCGAGAAGGGATCGAAATGGCGTTAGAGGGAAACGTACGGGATTTCGGCCTGAGCGAGATCCTGCAGCTCATCGCCCTCCAGAAAAAGACGGGGATGCTCTCCATCACCGGCGAGCAGACGATGGTCATCTATTTCCGCGAGGGGCAGGTGATCTCGACGAGGGATCGCCGCAAGCTGGCCGAGGATCCTTTCAGGAACTATATCCTCAAATACGGGTTCATCAGCGCCGGGGAAATGGAACGCATCCAGCGGATTCAGGCCGAGACGAACCTCGACCTCACCGACATCCTCGCGTCCGAAAAGAAATTCTCCGACGACGAGCTTCGCACCATCTTCGCCGAGCAGATCCAGGAAACGATCCAGGAGATCCTCACCTGGCCGAGGAGCCAGTACAAGTTCATTATCGGAAGCCAGGTGCTCCAGGGCGTGAATTCATTCGGCTCGTTCAAGGTCGAGGGGCTGCTCATGGAGAGCATGCGGCGGATCGACGAGTTTCCGGAGTTCCTGCGGATCTTCCCGTCGGAGGACACGATCGTCAAGCGCCTCCCGGCGCCCGCGGGGGAAAAGGTCCAGATCGAGGAGCTCGACGACCTGATCTACACCCTTCTCGAGACGCCCCTGAGCATCGCCGAGGTCGTTCCGAGAGCGCGAATGTCGCGGTTCAGCACGTACGAGGCGCTGAAGAGCCTTCTCGAAAAGGGGCTCCTGCAGATCATCGAGGCCGAGAAGAGCGAGGAGCCCGAGGCCGGGGAAACCGAGACCGGAGAAGAAGCGCCGCGGCGGCGTTTCCCGGTGCCGGCTTTCGCCGCCGTCCTCGCGCTCGTCGCGAGCGTCGCCTTCGGCGAGCTTGCCGTGCCGCGCCTCCTCCCGCCGGGATGGGGATTCTTCACGCGCGGCGCGGTCCGCGAGGCGGACCTCGCGGGAGGCGTCTCCGTCGCTCCCACGCTCGGGGAGCTCGAAACCCGTCTCGTCGAAGCCGCCCTTCGCGAAGCGCTCGAGGAGCATTTCGCCGTCAAGGGAGCGTACCCGACGGGCCTCGAAACGCTCGCCGCGAACGGATTCATGCCGAAAGGGATATTCGACGAGGCGCTCGCGCGGGGATTCAGCTATCGTCTCGAGAGCGGCGGGAAGTCCTATTCGCTCGACCGAATCCGTCCTTGACGAGCGGCGTGAGAACGGCGAACGCGTTGATCGTCCTCCCCTTGAAATCCTCGAACAGAAACGGCAGCCCCGTCCCGAGCTTCGCCTTGATGCTTCCGACGGTATCGATCACGTAAATCGCCTCGCGTCTCAGGGCGAAGCGATCCGGGCGCGCGGACCGCGGCGTACACAGCGCGAACGCCGCCCGGTAGCCGGAGCGCTCCGCTTCGCGGCGGACGCGGTCGTTCGACCGGCCGAACGGATACGAAAGGCTGCGCGCGGGGGCGGCGAGACGGCTCTCGATCTCCCCCTTCGAATCCTCGAGCTCGAAGCGCAGCTCCTCGGGGGAGAGCCGGGTGAGATCCCGGTGCGTCCGCGCGTGCGAGCCGAACGAGAATCCCCTGCGCGCGAGGTCCCGGATCTCGTCCCACCCGAGGTGCGCGAAACGCCGTCCCGGCAGGTTGAGCTCCCACGTGTTCGCCTTGCCCGCGAAGGCGCTCACGAGAAAGACGAGCGCGGGTATTCGCCTCGCTTCGAGCGCGGGGAACGCGCGGTCGAGGAGCACGCGATAGCCGTCGTCGAAGGTGAGGAGGATCTCGCGGCCCGACGGCTCCCGCCGCCCGTCGAGGGCGTCGAGAAACGCCGTCTCGTCGACGAATCGGAATCCCGCGCCGAGCAGCGCGTCGATCTGGCGTATGAAACGCTCCGGCGGCACCCATGTCCCGCCGAGCTCGAAACCGGTCACTTTGTGGTAGGCGAGCACGCGGGGAATCGTTTCCCGGGAAACGCCGCGAGGGGACGGCGCCGGCGAACGATTATGCGCCATATCCGCGGGCCTCTACCCCGTGTGTCCGAATCCGCCCGAACCGCGCTCCGTCTCGTCGAGGGCGTCCTCCTCGACAAGCTCGACGCCCGGCAGCCGCGAGACGACGAGCTGGGCGACGCGGTCCCCCCTGCGGACGACGAAAGGCGCCTCGCCGAAATTGTAGAGAATGACGCAGACCTCGCCGCGGTAGTCGCTGTCCACGGTGCCCGGAGCGTTGAGCAGGCCGATCCGGCTCTTGATCGCGAGCCCGCTCCGGGGCCGCACCTGCGCTTCGTATCCTTCGGGAAGGGAAAGCTGGAAACCGGCGGGGACGAGCGCCGCTTCGCCCGGAGCGACGCGGATCTCCTCCGCGCACGCCGCGTGGAGATCGAAGCCGCTCGATCCCGGCGTCTGGCGCGCGATGGGCGGGAGCCCCTCGTGGTGCTTCAGATAGCGAATCCCGACCCGCACGTTCTCGTTCACGCGAGCCCCCGTCTCAGGGCACGAGACCCCTGATGCCGATTCTCCCGCAGCCGGCGTACGTCAGGACGTCCTCTCCGAGATACCGTTCGGCCGCCTCCGTGACGGCGTCGCGGTCGATCTTCTCGATCGCCCGGAGCAGCTCGTCGAACCGCGTGTACCGCCCGTGGAAATACTCGCTCTGGATGACCTGGAAGAGCCGGTTTTCGATGCTCTCGACGCCGAAGACGATGCTCGCCTTCACCTGCGCCTTCGCGCTCTCGATCTCCTCGTCCCGGACGCCGCCGTTCCTCAGGTCCCGGAGCTCGGCGTGCAGCATGTCGAGCGCCTTCTTCAGATTCTTCGAATCGACGGAGAAGAAGCTGCAGAGCGCGCCCGATTCCTTCCAGAAGCTCACGTGCGAATACACGGAGTACACGAGCCCCGTCTTCTCCCGGAGACTCTGGAAAAGGCGCGACGTCGCCCCTCCCCCGAGAATGTTCGCGATGATGACGAGCGCGTGCCGGTCCGCGTGGGACGCCGAGACGGTCCGCGAGCCCGCGCACACGTGGGACTGCGCCCATTCGTCGCGGGTCCGCGAGGCGACCCGGTTCGGATTGCCGGCGAGCGCACGCTTCTTCGCGCGATCGCGCGCGCGGGGGAAGCGGAACTTCTCCTCGACGATCGAGACGACCTTCTCGAGCGGCAGATTGCCGACGAAGCCGAGGAGCGTGTCGGCGGCGGTATACGTCCTGCGGTGAAACGCGAAAAGATCCTCGCGCGTATAGCCGGCGACGTCCTTGAGATACCCCGTCACGGGATGGCCGAGCGGGTGCTTCCTGAAGAGCGTCGCGTAGAAGAGCTCGTGCGCGAGCTCCTCCGGAGAGTCGTTGATGCTCCTGATCTCCTCCTGGACGACGTTCTTCTCGAGCCGGAAGGTCTCGACGGGAATGGAGGGCCGGCACGCGATGTCGGCGAGGATATCGGCGAGCCTCTCGAAATGCTCGTCGAGGACCTTCGCGTGGTAGCACGTCGCCTCCTTGCCGGTGAAGGCGTCGTACTGGCCGCCGATCGATTCGAGGTCGTACGCGATCCGGAGGGCGTCGCGCCCCTTCGTCCCGCGAAACACGAGATGTTCGAGGAGATGGGAAAGCCCGCGCTCCGACTCCGTCTCCCGGCTCGAGCCTCCCGCGATCCAGACGCCGAACGCGACCGTGGGCGAGAACGGATTACGCTGATGGAGAAGCGTCGCTCCCGACGAGAGGGCTACCTTGTGCGGCGCGGGCAACCTCAGCATGAGATACGGTTAGAGCAGAACCTTGCGGCTCAGCTTCACCTTGCCGTCCTTGTCGATGCCGATGACCTTGACCTCGATCTCGTCGCCGAGCTTGAGCACGTCCTCGACCCTCTCGACCCGCTTGCGGTCGATCTCGGATATGTGGAGCAAGCCGTCCCTGCCGGGAAGGATCTGGACGAAGGCGCCGAACACCTGGATGCCGCGCACGGTCCCCTTGTACACCCTGCCGATCTCGGGCTCCTCGGTGAGTCCCCGGATCATCTCGAGCGCCATGTCGCCCGCGGCCTGATCGACGGCGGCGATCTCGATCGTCCCGTCGTCCTCGACCTGGATCTTGGCGCCGGAGGTATCCTGGATGTGCCGGATCATCTTGCCGCCCGGCCCGATGACGTCGCGGATCTTGTCGACGGGGATCTTGATCTGAACGATCTTCGGCGCGAACGGAGAGATCTCCTTGCGCGCCTCGGAGATCGTGCGGCTCATGATCTCGAGTATCCGTATCCGGGCCCCGCGCGCCTGCTCGAGGGCGGGCTCCATGATGGAGCGCGGAATGCCGGCGATCTTGACGTCCATCTGGAACGCCGTGATGCCGTCGCGCGTGCCGGCCACCTTGAAGTCCATGTCGCCGTCGTGATCCTCGAGCCCGAGGATGTCGGTGAGAATCGCGAAACGGTCCCCTTCCTTGACGAGCCCCATCGCGACGCCGGCGACCGGCTTCTTGATCGGAACGCCCGCGTCCATGAGGGCGAGGCTTCCGCCGCAGACGGTCGCCATCGAGCTCGAGCCATTCGACTCGAGGACGTCGGAGACGACCCTGATCGTGTAGGGGAAATTCTCGTCGGCCGGAATGACCGGCTCGATCGCCCGCTCGGCGAGCATGCCGTGGCCGATTTCGCGGCGCCCCGGCCCGCTGAATCTGCCGACCTCGCCGACGCTGAAGGGCGGGAAGTTGTAGTGTAGCATGTAGCTCTTGAACGATTCGCCCGAGAGCTCGTCCATGCGCTGCTCGTCCTGCGCCGTGCCGAGCGTCGTCACGACGAGGCTCTGCGTCTCGCCCCGCGTGAAGAGCGCGCTGCCGTGCGTCCTCGGAAGAACGCCGATCTCGCACGTGATGTCCCTGATATCGTCGCAGCCGCGGCCGTCGCAGCGGATCTTCTGCTCGACGATCATCGATCTGACGACCTCGCGCTCCATCCGCTCCATGATCTTCTTGAACTGCTTCTCGGAGTCGGGGTAGGCCTCGGCGTACTTGGCCAGGGCCGCCGCGCGGAGCTCGCTCAGCGTGTTCTGCCGGCAGAGCTTGCCGCCGAGACGGGCGATCCGGTCGATCTCGGCCAGGTAATCGGCCCGAAGCTTCGCCTCGAGCTCGGCGTTGATCTCCATTTTCGCATAGGGACGTTTCGCCTTCGGCGCGCACGCGGCGAGGAACTCCCGCTGGAACGCGTTGATCTTCCTGATCTCGGCGTGGGCGAAGTCGAGCGCCTCGAGGAGAACGGCCTCCGATATCTCCTTCGCGCCCCCCTCGACCATGAGGATCGCGTCGTCGGAGCCCGCGACCACGATATCGAGCTGTCCCTCGTCGAGCTCGGTGAAGGTCGGATTCGCGATGAGCGTGCCGTCCTTCATGCCGACCCGCACGCCGCTCAGGATCGCCCCGAAGGGGATGTCCGAGAGCGCCAGCGCGAGCGAGGCCCCGGTGATGCCGAGGATGTCGGAAGGAAGCTGCTGGTCGCTCGACATGACGCTGCACGCGACCTGTACCTCATACCGGAACGTGTCGGGGAAGAGGGGCCTGATGGGCCGGTCGATCATGCGCGCGCCGAGCGTTTCCTTCTCGCCGGGACGCCCCTCGCGTTTGAAGAAGCCCCCGGGTATCTTGCCCGCGGCGTAGAATTTCTCGCGATACTCGACGCTGAGCGGGAAGAAGTCCTGATCCGATTGCCTGTCTTTCGACGCCACCGCGGTCACGAGCACCACGGTGCTGTCGATCCCGACGAGGACCGCCCCGTCGGCCTGTTTCGCCATTCTGCCGGTCTCGAAGTAGAAATTCTTCCCTCCGAGATCCCAATTCTTTTTCACCATTCGAGAATAAGCCTCCATACTGCGTTACCATTCAATAGAGAGCCGTCCGCGATGCCGGGGAAGAGCTCGTCCGCTCAACCGGGGAACCGGGGGCTACTTACGGATATTCAATTCCTTGATGATCGCTCGGTATTTGTCGATCTTGTTGTTCTTGAGATAGTCGAGGAGCTTGCGCCGCTGGCTCACCAGCTTCAAAAGGCCGCGCTTCGAGGCGAAGTCTTTCTTGTGAACCTTGAAATGTTCCGCAAGCTGATTGATGCGTTCCGTGAGAAGAGCGATCTGAACTTCCGGGGAACCTGAGTCTCTCTCGTGAACCTGAAACTTGGTAATGACTCCCTTTTTTACTTCCTTCGGCAGCGCCATCGTTCATGCACCTCCTTAACCCAGTGATGAGATATCACGATGGCAGCAGAACGGGAGGTCCCGATCCGCCTGAAAACTGCAGTACACTATCATCCGCTTCTTTAGGCACTAGAATCTACACGATTCGGCCCGAATGTCAATGCTTCTTTTCCAGCATCGCGTAAGCCGTTTGCCGGTCGTGCATTAACTGTGCCCGAAGATCGTCCGCGCTTCCGAATCTTCGCTCGTCCCTGATGAATCCCAGGCAGCGCACCCGGATGAGCTCGTCGTAGAGATCTCCCGCGAAATCGAACAGGTGGATCTCGATGTGGCGCGCGCCGTCGGCGTGCATCGTCGGAGCGATCCCGATGTTCATCATCCCGCCGTGGACGCCGCCGCGCGCGTCGACCTCGACCGCGTAGACCCCGCCGGGCGGCAGGAGCTTCGCGGGGTCGGCGATCTCCGCGTTCGCCGTCGGAAAATCCAGCCCGCGCCCGAGCCCCTCCCCCCGCACCACGGTCGCCTCGAAGAAATAGGGCCGTCCGAGACACCGCGCGGCGTGCTCGAGACGCCGCTCCGCGACGTCCCGCCTGATCCTCGTGCTCGAAAGGACGCTCCCCTGAAGCACCGTCGGCGGCACGATCGTGACCGCGAAGCCGAGCCGGCGTCCTTCCGCGGCGAGCCGCTCCTGCGAGCCTTCCCTCCCGCGCCCGAAGCGGAAATCGTACCCGACGACGAGGTGCCGCATGCCGAGCGTCCCCACGAGCATATCCGAGACGTAGTCGCGGTAATCCGTCGCGGCGGTCTGCGGGGAAAAATGCTCGACGATCGCGTAATCGATCCCCATGCCGGCGAGCAGGTAGAGCTTCTCGTGAAGCGTCGTGAGAAGCGGCGGGGCCATCTCCGGATGGGTGACGGCGAGCGGGTGCGTATCGAAGGTGAGGAGGATCGAGGCGCTCAGCCCTTCGGCGCGTTTGGCGCCGGCGAGGGTCCTGATGACCTCCGTATGTCCCCGATGGACGCCGTCGAACACGCCGATCGTGACGGCGGTTCCGGAGAAAGCGCCGGGGCCGAGACTGCGAGGTTGCTCGATGATTTTCATGACGTCACCGGACGCGCCGAGCCGCGGCGCCTATGATTCCCGGAACACCCGCCTGAGCTGGACGAGGCCGCCGAGCCCCATCTCCGCGATCGCCCCGAGCGAACCGTCCGGCCGCTGGAGCCTGAGGAGGGCGCCCTGCCCCGGCAGCGCGGCGTGCGCCGCCGGATGCAGCTTCGGAATCATCCCGCGCGAGAGCCCCCTCGACTGCTCCTCGGAGAGAGTGACCGCGGGGAAATGCCCCACCGCCTCGGCGAGGGAATACCCCGGAGCGTCGGCGTCGAGCAGCTTCTCGAATTCGCCGTCGGGAACGGCCTCGTCGAGGGTGAAGTGCCCGATGCGCATCCGCACGAGCGTCCCGAGATGCGCGGGAACGGCGAGCGCGTCGCCGATCTCCTCGGCGAGAACGCGAAGGTAGAGCCCCCGCGCGCAGTAGACCTCGATACGCACGATCGGCGGCTTGAAGTCGAGGAGGGTGATCGAGTACGTATCGACCTGGCGCGGATCGCGGTCGATCTTCTCGCCGCGGCGCGCGAGCATGTAGAGCGGCGTCCCCTTGTGCTTGAGCGCCGAATACATCGGCGGGGTCTGCAATCGCTTGCCCGTGAAATCCTTGAGCGCCCGCTCCACGGCTTCCCGCTCCACGTTCGCCCACGATCCGGTCTTGAGAATCCGCCCGCTCTCGTCCTGAGTGTCGGTCGTCGCGCCGAGCCTGATGTCGGCGATGTAGCGCTTCGGAAGATCCATGAGATAATTCGAGAGCTTCGTCGCCTCTCCGGTGAGAATGAGAATGAGGCCGATCGCCTGCGGATCGAGGCTCCCCGCGTGCCCCACCTTCTCGAGGCGGATCGCGCGCTTGAAGAGCCGCACGCAGTCGTAGGTCGAATTGCCCGGCGACTTGGCGACCGGGATAACCCTGTTGTTGAGCTTCGCGCGCGCGCCGGCTTCCGTCATGACGGCTCCTTCGTATGGCTTCCCGCCCCCAGCATCCCGCCGAGCGCGTGCACGATGAGCGCCGCGGCCGTCACGAGATCCTCGCGGATCGTGAGGCCCGCGGCGTTGCGATGCCCTCCGCCGCCGAACTTCTCGGCGAGGGAGGCGACGTCGTGGTCGTTGCGCGAGCGAAGGCTCACGCGGATCTCCTTCTCCCCGACCTCCCGGAACAGGGCGGCGAGCTCGACGTCGTCGATGGAGGCGGCGTAATCGACGAATCCCTCCGTATCGCTCATCTCCGCCCCGGCCGCCGCGAGCATCGCGCGCGAGACGCGCATGGCGGCGATGCGCCCGCCGCCGTACACCTCGAGATCGTCGAGGGCGCGCGCGAGGAGCTTCAGCGTCCCGAGCTTCTTCACGTAGATGAAATCGTGGGCGAGCTCGTGCGCCCGCGCCCCGAGCTCGACGAAGCGCGCCGCCGTGGCGAGCGCTTCCGCGTTCGTATTCCGGAACCTGAAGCCCCCGGTATCCATGAGGACGCCGAGGTAGAGGTAATCGGCCATTTCAGGCGTGATGCTCTCCGGTGCGACCGCGGCGAGGAACCGGTACACGAGAATCGCCGCGGCGCTCGCGCGCTCGTCGACGACGTTGACGTCGCCGTATCGCTCGTTCGTCGGATGGTGATCGATGTTGACGACCGGCACGCCGTTTCCATGCGCCGCGAGATCCGCGGTCCGGGCGGTGGTCGGCGAATCGAGCGCGAACACCATGTCGGGCTTGAACGAGGGGAGCTCCTCCTCCCGCAGGAAGAGCTTCACGAGCGGAAGATCGAGGTAGATCGCGGCCATGTCGCCCGGCGTGAAACAGGCGACCTCCTTGCCGCGCCCCCTGAGGAAGGCCGCGAGGGCGAGCATCGAGCCGATGCAGTCGCCGTCCGGATCGATGTGCCCGAAGAGGAGAAACCGCCGGCGCGGCTCGATGAGCGCGGCGATCTCGGCGAATTCCCTCGTGAAACGTTCCTCACGCATCCTCTGATCCCTCTCCGCCGCCGCTCTCCCCGCGTTCCTCGTCCTCGCGGTGAATCTTGTCGATGAGCTCGTCGATCTTCATCGCCCGGTCGAGCGAGACGTCGTACCGGAAAAGCAGCTCGGGGATGACGCGGAGCCGCAGGCGCTTGCCGATCTGTCCCCGGAGATATCCCGAGCAGCTCGCGAGCCCCTGCTGGACCGCCGCGGGATCGTCCGCGCCGCCGACGATGTTGTAGAGGATCTTCGCCGACGAATAATCCTTCGCGGCCTCGACGTGCGTGATCGAGACGTTCGCCACGCGGGGATCCTTGACCCTTCTGAGGAGGAGCTCCGCGATGAGCGCCATGATCTCCTCCTCTATCCGCGCCTTGTGCTTTTCGCTCATACCGCCTCCGGACGCGCCCCCGGGCGCTCAGTAATACTCCCGCTCGCAATCGCAGAGCACGATCCGTTTCTCGAGCTCCAGAAAATCGACGACCTGCCGCGCGATCGTCTCCGCGCCCCGCTTGTCCGTCGCGACGGCGGCGACGGCGAGCTCGCTCCGCTGCCATTTATCCTGGAAATCATTTTCGCACACGCTCACGTTGAACCGGTTGCGGAGCTTCGCCTTGACGCTGTTGAGAACAAATCTCTTCTGCTTGAGAGAGGCGCACCCGGGCAGGAGAAACTGTATCCTGAGGCTCGCGACGATCACGGGAGGCGGCCCTCCTCATGCCTACTTGATCGACTTGCTCTGCACATCTTCCACGAAAGCCTCGAGTATATCCCCTTCCTCGAAATTGTTGAAGCCGGTCACGCCGATGCCGCAATCGAATCCCGCCTGCACTTCCTTGGCGTCGTCCTTGAAACGCTTCAGGGAAAGGATGGCCCCGACGTGGAGAATGTCCGCGCCTCGCCGGACCCGCACCTTCCCGTTGCGGACGATGGTTCCCGACAGGACGTGGCAGCCGGCGATGGAGCCGACCTTCGATACCTTGAACACCTGCCGGACCTCCGCCTTCCCCGTGTCCCGTTCCGTGACGGTCGGCTCGAGGAGACCCGACATCGCGGCCTTGATGTCGTCGATGGCCTGGTAAATGATGTCGTAGAATCGAACGTCGACCTTTTCGAACTTCGCGATATGAGCCGCCTTCACCGCCGCGTTCACGTGAAAGCCGATCACGACCGCGTTCGACGCGGAGGCGAGCAGCACGTCGCTCTCGTTGATCTGCCCGACGCCCTTGTGGATGATCTTGATCTTCACCTCGTCGCTCTGGATGGAGGAGAGGCTGTCGACGAGGGCGCCGATGGAGCCGTCCATATCGGCCTTGATGACGAGGTTGAGATCCTTGACCGCGCCTTCCTTGATCTGCTTGTAGAGATCGTCGAGCGTGATGCGCTCGACGACGCGGCGGTCCTTCTCCCGCTGGTACTGCTGCCGCTTGAAGGAGATCTCCCGCGCCGTCCTGTCGTCCTCGACCTGAACGAAATTCTCGCCGGCGTTCGGAACGCCCGTGGCGCCGAGCACGACGACGGGTGTCGAGGGGGGCGCCTCGTCGATCTTCTTGTCGCGCTCGTTGAGAAGCGCGCGCACGTGGCCGTAATAGTTCCCCGCGATGAACACGTCGCCGACCCTGAGGGTTCCCTGCTGGATGAGCACCGTGCAGATGGTCCCGCGGCCTTCCTCCTTGCGCGCTTCGATCACGACGCCGCGGACGGGCGCTTCGGCGTCCGCCTTGAGATCGAGCATTTCCGACTGGAACAGGATCATCTCGAGGAGACGGTCGACCTTGAGTCCCGTTTTCGCGACGATTTCGACGCCCATGACGTTCCCGCCGTATTCCTCGAGAACGATATTCTGCTTGAGGAGCTCCCGCTTCACGCGTTCGACGTTCGCGTTCGGGAGATCGACCTTGTTGATCGCGATGATCATCGGCACGTCCGCCGCGCGGGCGTGGTTGATCGCCTCGATCGTCTGCGGCATGATTCCGTCGTCGGCCGCGACGACGAGGATGACGATATCGGTGACCTGCGCGCCGCGGGCCCGCATCGCGGTGAAGGCTTCATGGCCCGGCGTATCGAGGAACGTGATCAGGCCGCGGCCCGTTTCGACCTCGTAGGCGCCGATGTGCTGGGTGATGCCTCCCTTTTCGCCCGCGATGACGTTGCTCTTGCGGATGGCGTCGAGGAGAGAGGTCTTGCCGTGATCGACGTGCCCCATGATCGTCACGACGGGCGGCCGACCCTGCAGGCGCTCCGGCTTCCCCTTGCGCTTTTCGCGGAGTATCTCGTGGCCGTAGCTCTCGGCGAACTCGACCTTGAAGCCGTAGTCGTCGGCGATCATGACGATCGTGTCGGGATTCAGCCGCTGGTTGATCGTGACCATGAGCCCGAGCCCGAGGCATTTCTGGATAACCTCGGACGGGTCGATCTTGAGCTGCTCGGCCATCTCGGCGACCGTCGAAAACTCGGGAAGACGGATGAGGTTCGCTTCCTCGACGACGGCGACTTCTTCCGCGACGTGTTTGCGCCGGCGGGTCTTGCGCGTGACGTCGAGCTTCGCGAGCGTGCGCTTCACGCTCTCCATGACCGCTTTCTGGTCGGCCTCTTTGCGTTTCTCGGGCTTCTTCTCCTTGCGCGCGCGCTGCGGACGCTGCGGGCGCTGTGGACGTTGCGGGCTCTGCGGGCTCTGCGGGCCCTGCGGACGCTGCGGGCTCGGCTGCCTGGCGGGCTTTTCCTTCCCGCCTTCTTCCTTGTCCTTCTTCTTGACTTCCTTCTTCGTCGCGGCTTTGACCCGGCTCAGATGCTGCTCGATGAGAAGCTCGGCCCGCTGCTCGACCGTGCTCATATGGCTCTTGACCGCGAACCCTTCCTTGACCAGGATCTTGATCAGGGCCTCACTCGAGATGGTATATTTCCGCGCAAGCTCGTAAACGCGAATCTTGGCCACGCGATCGCAACTCCCTTCATTGCCTATGCGCCGGATGTATCGTCGGATTCTTCCGGAGAAGCTTCCTCTTCGGGCTCATCCGCGTCGCCGGGTTCGTCTTCCGCGTCGGGCTCGTCCCCCGCGACGCCGAGCGCCTCCTCGACATCTTCCCCTTCTTCCGGTTTCTCTCCGTCTTCAGCGATGATTTCTTCCGTGATTTCGGCGTCGGTTTCCTCTTCAGCCGCTTCTTCGTCCGCTTCGGCCTCGTCGTCGGCCTTCGACGGCTTCTCTCCCTTGTCGTCGAGATTCTTGAACAGATCCGCTTCGGTGAGCGGCGCCTCGACCTTCTTTTCCTTCTTGTCGGGGCCGAAGATCGCCTCGTCGAAGAGCGATTTTTCCGCGACGACCTCCTGCAGCTCCTTCTTGAGCAGATCCTCGAGCGCCTTGTTGAGCTCCACCATCGTTTCGGCCGCGGTGTTCTTGAGCTTCTCGGCGGTCTTCGCTCCGACGCCCTCGATCTCGACGAGCTGATCGATCGGCGTGCGGTGCAGCTTCTGCACGGTGAGAATGCCGGCTCCCTTGAGCTTCTGCGCCATTCTCGCCGTCACGCCGTACATCTCGGAGATATCCATCTGGAGCTTCTGGTCGAGCTTGTCGCGCTTCTCGATCTCCTTGTTCGTGATGAGGTCTATCTTCCAGCCGCTGAGCTTGGAGGCGAGACGGACGTTCTGCCCCTCCTTGCCGATCGCGAGCGACAGCTGATCGTCCTCGACGATCGCCAGCACGCGGTGATCCGATTCGTTGAACCGCAAGCTGGCGACCTTCGCCGGCGCGAGCGCCTTCGTCAGGAATTCGTTCTGATTCTCGCTCCAGCTCACGATGTCGATCTTCTCGCCGTGGAGCTCGTTGACGACCGCCTGCACGCGCGAGCCCTTCATCCCGACGCACGAGCCGACCGCGTCGACCTTGTCGTTGCGCGAATGGACGCCTATCTTGGAACGTCCGCCCGGTTCGCGCGCGATCGCCTTGATCTCGACGTCCCCGTCGAATATCTCGGGCACCTCCTGCTCGAAGAGCTTGCGGAGGAACAGCTCGCTCGTGCGCGAGAGCGTGATCTGGGGTCCCTTCGCGTTCTTGTCGACCTCGAGGATGATCGCGCGGATCGTGTCCCCCTGGTTGTAGCGTTCCTTCTTGATCTGCTCGCGGATCGGGAGATAGGCTTCGGCCCGGCCGAGGTTGATGAGGATGTTGCCGCGATCGACCTGGCGCACCGTGCCGGAAACGATCGCGCCGACCTTGTCCTTGTATTCGTCGTGGATACGGTCGCGCTCCGCCTCGCGCACCTTCTGCATGAGCACCTGCTTCGCCGTCTGGACGGCGTTGCGTCCGAACTCGTCGAGCGAAATATAGACCTCGACCTCGCCGCCGACCTTGGCGGATCCGTCGATCTTCTTCGCGTCGGCGGGGAGGAGCTCGGCGAGCGGTTCCGCGACTTCCTCGACGACCCGGTAGGTCCGATAGATCTCGAGCAGGCCCTTGACCTCGTCGAGATGCACCTTGAACTCCGCCTCCTGACCGTACTTGCGCTTGCCGGCGGAGATGAGGCTCTGTTTCACCATTTCAACGAGGGTATTCTTGTCGACCTTCTTCTCGCGGATGATCTGCCCGAAGGCCTCGACGAAACCACCATTCATCTCTCCATGCTCCCTTTTCGGATAATCGACTTATTTTATTTCAGTTCACCGTGAAAGTCAAAACCTTTTGCCGGCTCCCCTTCCGCGGCGGGTCGGCCGGCAGTTTTCCGGTTCCGGCGCGCCCTGGTCGGCGGGATGCAGGTTCGCCTTGACGATCCACGCGTAGGGGATGTCACGGTCGACCCCGTCCACGCGCACGGTGACCGCGGTGTCGCTCGAATCCGCGATAGGCCCGATCGCCGTCGCCTTGACGCCCGCCCCGTCGACGTATTCCACGCGGGATCGCTCTCCCCTGAACCGGGCGAAGTGCGCCGGCTTCGTGAGCGGCCTCGCGAATCCCGGCGAGGAGATCTCGAGGTTGTACGGCCCGGGAACCGTCTCCGCGGCGTCCAGCACGAGCCCGAGGGCCTTCGTGACCCGGATGCAATCGTCGATGGTCACGGGGGTCTCCGGGCGATCGATGAATATGCGAAGCGCCTTGCGCCTCCCGGAGAAAAAGGCCTCCATCTTGACGAGCTCATAGCCCAGAACGCCGAGCTCGCGCTCGACGAGATCGTTGAGCTCCTTGCCGGCCTCCATACAACCATCCCGCCCGTAAAAAACAAAAGTGGGGCATCCCGCGCCCCACACACTGCCCAATAGTTAGCGGAAGAAGGGGGAAAAAGCAAGAAAAATATTGACCTACCGCTCTTCCCAGACGTAGCGGACGAGCACGCTCCCGACGGCGGCGAGGCTCTCGCCCGAGCATTTATCGGGCGTGTCGGCGAGCGTGTGCCAGTGCGGATACTCGAAGTCGATGAGATCGATCGCGGGGATGCCGGCCTGGATGAAGGGAAGGTGGTCGTCGATGATCGACGGGCCGCGCGATTGCACGAAGTTGGGAACGCGAAGCGTCCGCGCGATCCCGAATATCCGGGCGCAGAGCGCGGGGGACGCGGCCGCGGAGAATCCTTCGACGGGGATGCGCGAATCGCGCTCCCCGACCATATCGATCACGATCGCCGCGGCGGGCGCGCGGCCGCCGAGGCTTTTCGCGTAGCGGCGCGATCCGAGCAGGTAGTCCGCCGTGTTTCCCTCCTCCCCCCAGTCCTCGCCGTCGAAGAAGACCAGATCGACGCCGACGGACGGCTTCGAGGCGGCGAGCAGGCGGGCGATCTCGAGCAGAACGGCGACCCCGCTCCCCCCGTCGTTGGCGCCGAGGATCGGACGGGCGCGACTCGCGCGGTCCGGGTCGCGATCTGCCCGCGGCCGCGTGTCGTAGTGGGCGCCGAGGAGAATCCGCTTCCGGGCTTCCGGGCGATACGAGCCGACGATGTTCACGAGACGGAGCGTGTCGCCCGTCGTGAGGACCGCCTCGAACGGCTGCTGCGTCACGCTCGCGCCGAACGCGGCGAGCCTTTCGAGCAGGTACCGCCGGATCTCGGCGTGTCCGGGCGACCCCGGATACCGCGGCCCCATGTCGCACTGCTCCCGCAGGAAGACGAACGCGGAGGCGCCGTCGAATGCCGGGGGCTCGCTCCGCGCGCATCCGGCGCACTGCGTGGCCGCGACGAGCGCCGCGGCGAGAATCGCGCATATCCGCATCGCGTCTCCTCAGAATCTGAATTCCGCGCTCACCCGGACGTCGATCATCTGGCGCACCTGCCCCAGCCTTCCGCCCGACGACCTCTGGTAATCGATCCCGGCCGCGCCGTTCACGCTGTTGCTGAAACGGTACGAAACGTTCGGCGATATCGAGAGCACCGACGAAGCGGGATCGAGCTGCGTCGAGCTCCTGCTGTACTGGAGGTTGAGCCCGGTCGTCAGCGCGCTCTTGAAGCTGATCTTCTTCCTGTTCAGAAACGGGAGCGGAATGCCGAAGCCCCGGCTTGCCTCGATATTGTACTTCAGGGCGACGACGGCCGTCCAGCTCCTCGTCCAGAGCTCCTGCTCGTTCCGAACGCGCGTCTGCTTGTTGTAGTTGAAATTCAGGTTGCTCGACAGCTTGTTCTTCCACTCGAGGTTCCAGTTCGGGCTCACCGAATAGGCGTTCTCCAGCCCGGTCTGGTTTTCGCTCCTCCTCCGCTCGAAGTTGAGCGTGAAGGTGCTCTGGTTGATGAGCCGGTTCAGGAACCGGTATTTCTCCATCCCTTTCCAGTCGAGCGTGAGCGACGGCCACGTCGCGCGGCTGTTCTCCGTTCTTCTCCCGCTCGATTCGTCCTGCCCCAGGTCGAACCTCGCCTTCGCCTCGACGCCGATGTTCGAAGTGATCCCGATCGACGATCGCAGATCGACGTTGATATTTTCCGTCGCCCTGAGCGGGGAATTGTCCTCGACGGAGTCCGCGGAGCTCGGAACGCCCGCCCGGTCGGTGAAGCCGAGCTGATACCACAAATCGGCGCGCTCGTAGATCCTCTCGTAGGAGCTGCGGCGATCGAGGTTGATGTTGACGTTGAGGGGCTCGATCGAACCGAGGAGCCGCACGAGCCTCTTGACCGGCACGAGCGGATCGCGTCTTCTGACCGCGACCGTATCCGTCGGCGCCGCGGAGGTGTCGACCTTCGCCGCCCCGGAGGTATCGGCCGCCGCCGACGTCGTCGTATCCCCCGCCGCGCGGCGCATTCCGAGGTCCCTGAGCCCTCCGGCGGGCGATCCCGGAACCGGTTGTCCCTGCGGGACGGCGCCGGGGCCGGTCGGGCCTTCTTCTTCTTCGGGCTGGGCGATCGTGCCCGCTTTCGCGCTCTGCCGGTCCCGCTCTTCCTCATCCTTTTTCTGCTTCATCAGCCGCATGGCCTCGTCGGCGGTCATGGGGCCGGACCGGGACGAGGCGTAGCTCCGCGCCTTGCGCGCCGGCTGCGCTCCTTTTTCGGCGAGACCCGTCTTTTCGCCGAGAAACGTGATATACCGCCCGGCGTCCACCGTGAAGGCGAACGTCATCTCGCGCTGGTTGTTGATGTACCTCGTTCCGAAGGGATCGTCCCCCTGACGTTTGCTCGGCGTGAGATCTTCCGCGTATCTGCTCTTGAAATCGAAGCGCGGATTGAATTCGGAGAGAATGGGAGTCTGCGGGCTCGGCTGGTAGTTGAAGCTGAGATTGTGGCCGAAATTCGTTTCCACGCCGAT
Organism: uncultured bacterium; assembly: GCA_963846325.1. Classification (GTDB taxonomy): domain Bacteria; phylum Krumholzibacteriota; class Krumholzibacteriia; order Krumholzibacteriales; family Krumholzibacteriaceae; genus SSS58A. Next base: position 169,192 of record CAWJVO010000011.1, on the reverse strand, counting down.
GGGCACCCCGTGGAAGCTGTGATCGACGCCGAGATCCCGCTGATCGCTCGCGTTGAACGTTATCTTCACCGCGTCGAACGGCTCGTAGAGCGTGTTGATCGAGTTGGTCCATCGCGCGTCGTAGAAGAAGGGACGCCTGACGAACTCGCCGGTGGCGCTCCTCGTGTACTCTTCTTTCGTCTGGCGGTTCGCCCCGGTTTCGTACGACACGCTCGTGAGCCAGTAGCGCCATTTGACCCCCTTGAAGAGGCCGAGCTCGCGCTTGTCCCGGAACTGGACCTGGTAGCTGAGATTGCCGCTCATCGTGCGGACGGTGTCGCGTCTCGTCGGCGAATAGTTGTACCGCTTCGAGTAGCTGAATCCGGTTCTCAGGTTGTCGAACAGATTTCGCATGATGACGTTGGAAGAGCCGCGCCTGCTCATCGAGACGTTGAATCCGTAGCTCCCCGAGACGTTCTTCAGGCTGTCGCGCACGGCGGCGTCAGCGATCTCGACGTCGCTGTTGATCATGTATTTCGGCAGCATATTCGTCGAGTTGTACTGAACGGCTACGGGGAGATTGAAGCGCGCGGTCGGCACGAAATGGTTGATCTCCGTTTTCGCGTTCAGGTTCAGGGCGCTGTTCGTCATGCCGCTTCCGCGGCTCTGGCGGAGAGAACGAAACTCGGGTCCCGTCCGCGTCCAGCTCGTGTTCACCTGGAGGATTCCCGCGAAATCGGCTCCGATCCTCACGTTCTCCGCGTGGTCGACGTCCGTCCGCACCTCCGTGAGCCTGAGATCGTCGAACCAGATCTCCCCCGCGTCGATCGTTCGGTCCGTCCGGTTCCGGATGCCGACGTACAGATACCGGACGTTGAAAAGGGTCGGATCGCCGCGCAGTCTGGCCGTGTAGAGGCGCGACGGATCGAGCGCGTCGCCGATCTGCTTCGTGACGAGATCTTCGGTCGAGCCGATCTTGAGATTCGTGAGGTCGCTGAGGTTGACGTTCACCAGAAACCACCGGCGGGAGTCGAGCGTATCGAACGGTATCTCGATCTCGTAGTAGTTCAGGCTGTCGTACGCGATCTGAAGATAGAAATCGACGTTGTCGACGGCGTAGTTGGGATTCACGAAGAACTGGAGCGCGCGGTACTGCTGATAGTTCTGCCCCTGCCCGAAAAAGCGTTTCACGGCGCGGAACGACGTGCCTCCCGCGAAATTCTCGAAGTTGAGGCGAAGCGATCCTTCCTTGATCTGGATGCCCTCTTCCTCCTGAATCGAGTACGGCGGCCGGTACTGGCTCGCGTTGTCCTTGTTGTTGATGGCGCCGAGCACGAGCCTCTGCCCGGGAGCCGCGCCGCTCGAATCGAGGCTGTCGGCGAGGTTCCTGATGCCGTTGTATTCCCAGCGGCTCCCGACGAACTGAAGCTCGGCGATCTCGACGAGACGGGCGTCGGAGAACGCCTGGAGCGAATCGGCGCTCTCGAGCCAGATCCGCATATGCTGGATGGCGTCGAGACGGGGCTCTCCCTTCACGATTCCAGCCTTCGCGAGATCGACGCGGTATTTCCGCCAGGCCTTGCGCGGATTCAGCGTTTTTGACGGATCGTTCCAGTACGACGAGTACGCGTCCTTGGAGAAATCGCGCTGGACGTCGATCTCGGCGGAATCGGCGAGATTGAAGCTCACCGTGTAGTACATGTTCACCTGGTCGAGGTACCCGTTGCTGTTGAGATCCTCGGAATCCTGCACGCCGTTCCCCTTGCGGCAATTGATCCCCCGGTAGGAGCTCTCGTTCGCGACCCAGTTGGCGTCGCTGAAATCGGTCGGGTAGGAGCACGCGTCCCCCGCGAATCCCACATCCTCGTATATGGTCCATCCGTAGGGGATCTTGTCCTCGTTGTCGAGCTCGTCCGCCGCGCTCTGGTAGTAATCCTCGTCGATCCGCCCGAAATCGATGTGCATCGTGCCGCCCCGCGGGGTGGAGTCGGCCGGATCGAACGCGAAATCGTTCACCCAGATCTCGAGATACTGCGCCGTCGAGAGATCGAGCCCGCCGCCCGGAAAACCGGCCATGATGCCGCACCACTCCCCCGGCTGGGGGTTGATCGCGCTGAGGAAGAGCGAGCTCACGCTCGAATTCTCCCGCTCGTCGAGGCCGGGGTTGAGATCGCGCCTGCTCGTGATGAAGTACTCCTGCTTTCCCGTCCGCGCCGCGTTGTACCAGCGGAAATCGGCCTGCGTTTCGGGGCCGTACAGAGAATCGATCCCGCCGACGAGCTTGTACGCCGGGCTGGCCGGGGACCAGCTCCGCCGCAGCATGTTCACCGCGCTCGTCTCCTCGATCCCTTCCATGTCGTCGACGTTCGCGTTCCCCTTCACGTTCGGATTGGGCATGCTGACCGCGATCTCGCCGCCGAGGTTCAGCGTGCTCTGCGCGTTCGTGTCGACGCGCGGGAGAAGATTCGCGGCCGCGGTCATCGCGTTCGGATGGAAGACGAAGCTTCCGTTGAGATCGGCGGCCATCATGCGGCTCGGCTCCTCGCCGAGCCGGGGAAGGTACTTCGGCGAGCCCATGGAGCTGTAGAGGAACGTCCCGTTGACGCGCGAGTTCTGCGAGAGGTTGAGGTTCGCGCTGAAGCCGAGCAGCGAGTTCTTTCCGCCGCCGACGAGCGGCTTGTGCTGATAGTCGATGTTGACCTTCGAATCGGGGAGTATGTTCGTCTTCAGGACCACCGTTCCGCTCGTGTAGTCGATCGTGTAATCGACGTCGCGCGCGAGCCTCGTCCCGTCGACGGTGACCGTCTCGCTCCCCTCGATGATGTCGTATGCGGAGAGCTGAAACACGCGCTGCCCGCTCGAGGATTCGATGACGATCACGTAATGATGGTTGTCCGCCTTGATCTTGTCGGTCAACGCCTCGAGGTAGAGCCTCTCGTCGAGGTCGAGCGAATCGGTGGCGAAGCTCGTCTCGCGCGGGTCGCTCGCGTCTTCGAGATACTGCAGCGTGATCGCGGGCGGAGGATTGAACGGCTCGTACCAGGGGAACATGAGGTAGCCGCGCTCGTAATCGATGACGCCGAGCGAGTTGTCGACGAGATCGTCCTTTCCCTTCACTCCCGTGCTGTTGACGACGCGGTCGAGCCCGAAGATCCTGAGGTAGTTGAGGTTCGATTCCGGGTGGATGTTGTTGTTGGGATCCTTCGACGTGTCCTCGATGCGGATCCTGAGCGTGCTCGGATCGATCTGGCTCGAACCGAGGGAATAGACGTTGCGCATCATCATGTTCCATGTCGGATCGGTCGCGCGCTGGCCCGTCGATTCGCTCTTCAGCAGGCAGAGCACCTCGCCGACGAAACCGGTCTGCGCGCTCGCCGCGGGCCGGTACTCGGCTCTGTCGCCGCCCATGTAGTTGCCGACGTAGTACTCGTCGCCGGTGATCGAGTTCCGCGCCCGGTAGCGCACGACGAGCCGGCGCGTTTCCTCGAGGGTCCTCGACAGCTCGATGCCGATGTAGCGCACTTCGTTCTCGTCGGGAGAATAGCTGCGAATGAGAGAGAAGTCGCCGTCCTCCATGAAGAGCTGCTTGTATCTGCCGAAATACGGCGTCCCCAGGCTGTCGTCGGGAGAAGGCGACGCCCCGTTCCATACCTGGAATCTTCCGTTGTCGGCGTCGACGAACCCGTTGCCCAGGTACTCGAAATCGCTCTGCGGCACCTGCGGCTCGAGCGAGACGAACACTTCGACCTCGTCGTTGTCCGGCCCGCCGATGACGGGGAAGATATCCCCGAATCCCGCCTGGTTGAAACCGTCTCCGGGATTCTCGAAGAAGAAGAACTGCCTCTGGAGAAAATCGTAATCGTAGATCGGCACCGTGCTGACCTGTCCCCCCGCCGTCGTGTAGGACCCCGTGGCGGTCTCCCCTTCCTCCTTGCTCGCGATGACGGTGACGTCGAGCGGGCCCGCCTTCGCGACCGCCTTCACGCCGAAAAGGCCCTTCGCCGCGCCCGAATAGCTCACGAGCTGCGCGCCGGAGAGGCTGAGATCCGTATCCCCCATCTCGACGAGCTGGATGACGTCGTCGTCGAAGCCCTTGTAGTTGATCCGCACGCGGTTCGTCGACTGCGCTCCCGCCCCGGCGCTCGCGTGCTGGATCTCGACGTTGATCTTCTCCCCGATCGTCCCGCGCAGGTTCACGTTGAGCTCCTGCTCCATGTTGAGATCGGGAAACTTCTCCTGCCGCACCTGCCCTTCGGTCTTCGGGCAGTTCGCGCACCAGTCCGAACGTCCCGATATCGCGATCTTCTCGCTGCCCTGCACGGTGAGATTGGTTTCCTGCCCCCTGCCGATGATCTGCTCGAGACGCTTCGGCAGGGGGATCGGGATGGTTATGGAAAGGAGCCCCTTGCCCGCCCTATCGACCCGCTCCTTGTTCAGGTTGAATTTGACGTCTTCGATCCAGACCTTCCTCGAGGAGGCCGTCTTGATCTCGGCGAGACGGTCGTCGAAACGCTCGATCGACAGCGCGAACCCCGGCATGGACATGTCGCGCGGCTCGGAATAGAAGAAGAGATCCTTGCGCTCCTCTTTTCGCGCGAAGAAGTAGTGCGCGGGAACGCTGAAGCCATAGATGAGCCCCGTGCCCTCGTCGTATTCGACGTACTGCTGCCTGAGATCGAACCGGCTCTCGAGAAAGGCCGGATAGAGGAAGGTCTCGACCGAATCCCCCTTCGTGCTCACCCCGCCGAGCAGGACGTAGCCCGGCGGGAGCTCTCCCCGTTCCGCGATGTAATACCGCGTCTCGGCGAGCTCGATCATGCGGAGGAGATCGATCTCGAGCGTTTGCGCGGGGAGGGGAGCCGGAAGAAACGCCGCGGCGGCGCACAGGACGCATACGATTCCCGGCAGAGGGAAGAAAGGAATCCGGGATTTCGCCGCGCGTTTCGAGGCAGTCAATTTCATCCACCTGCGCCGCGGTCGCCGCATCGCCCCGATGAGCGCCGCGAGGGAGAAAAGGCTGTTATCGCCGAAGCGCGATATGATACATTGGACATATCGTTCTATCGATCCTTCAGGGGCGGACGCCTCGCCGGGCACACGCCGGTGTCCCGGAAAAGAGACAGAAATGGCGCTCTTTGTCCACAAATTAATACACGCGCGCCATTCCCCCGACCTTCCCGCAGGGAGCGGAAGGAGAGAGGATGGTGCGCCGGAATCCGCTGTTCCCGCCCTCCGGGAAAAGCGCCGCGGCGAAGACGCCCGGGCTTCCCGCGCGGGGCATCAATCTTGCTTTCGTTCCTCCGGTGAAAGACGCTTAAGCCTATGAGAAATAGAATACTCGACCGCTACATTCTCGCGAACCATATCGGCCCCTACAGCTTCAGCCTTGCGATCATCACCTTCATATTCGTCATGGACTTCATCATCCGGTGGCTCGACAAATTCATCGGAAAAGGGGTCGGCGTCCTCACCGTTTTCGAGTTCTTTTTCCTCAGTCTCGGGCACATGTTCGCATTAATTATACCAATGGCGGTGATGCCCGCGACCCTCATGGGGTTCGGACAACTTGCCGCGGACAACGAAGTTACGGCGATGAAATCGAGCGGCGTCTCGCTCTACCGGATGATCTTGCCGGTCCTCGCGGCGACCGCGGCGCTGACGCTGGGCCTCGTCTTCTACTTCAACATGCTGCTCCCCGAGAGCAATCACCGGCTCATGAACCTCATGCTCGACATCGGCCGCATGAAGCCGACGCTCCAGATCAAGGAGAACATATTCTCGGACGCGCTCGCCGGATACACGATCCTCGTGCGGGAAAAGAACGACAAGACAGGCGAGATCAAGGGCGTCCAGATATTCGAGGTCAAGGGGGGCCTGCCGAGATCGATCATCGCGACGAGCGGGCGCATGCTCTATCGCGAGAGCGAGAGCGTCCTGCGCTTCGAGCTCGACGACGGGGAAATCCACGAGATGCCCGATCAGACGGACATCAAGACGTACCGCAGGACGTTTTTCAAGCATTTCACGCTCAACATCCAGGATACGGAGCGAACGCTCAAGCGCTCCGACCGCACGCACCGGAACGACCGGGAGATGACGGTGGCGATGATGCGAGCGAAGATCCTCGAATACGAGGGAACGAGCGCCTCGACGCGCGCGCACATGAATCAGGTCGCGCTCGATTTTATCGTCGGCGCCTTCGCCCGCGTGATCCCCGACGCGCACGCCTTCTCCCCCGCCGCCTCCCCGCCCCCCCGGCCTCCCGAGCCCGGCGCGGCGAGGGCGATGCCCAGGGTCGAAAGCGACGCGGAGCAGATCCTGCAGATACTCGAGACGCAGACCTACGCCCTCGACTCGAACCTTCGCCAGATAAACAGGTACGGCGTCGAAATCCACAAGAAGTTCGCCATTCCCTTCAGCTGCATCATCTTCGTTCTCCTCGGCGCGCCGCTCGCGATCCGGTCGGGCAAGCGGGGAATGACCGTTTCCATCGGCTTCAGCATTCTCTTTTTCCTCGTGTACTACATCTTCCTCATCGGCGGGGAAAAGCTCGCCGACCGCGGGATCATGGAGCCGTGGCTCGCGATGTGGCTCGCGAACATCGTCTTTCTCGCCGTCGCGGCGATCGTCCTCTGGCAGACGAACCGGGAATCCGGCGCGATGGAATGGGCGCGGCTCAATCCCGCGAAATGGTGGCGCCGTGCGGATTCATGACCGGTACGTCCTCGGCGATTTCTGGCGCAATCTCCTGATCGGGCTTCTCGCCTTCACGGTGATCTACGTCACGGTCGACGTGACCGAGCAGATCAACACCTATATCGACAATCACGCGCGCTTCTCCGATATCGTCCTCCTCTACGCTTTCAAGATTCCCTGGATCCTCGCGCTCATCATGCCCGTCTCGGTGCTCCTCGCCGCCGTCTTCTCGCTCGGAAAGCTCTCGAAGCAGAACGAGCTGACGGCGTTCATCGCGTCGGGCACCTCCCTCGTGCGGGTCGCCCTTCCCATCGTCGTCTCGGCGCTCGCCATCAGCTTCTTCGTGATGGCGTTCGGGGAGTACGTCGTGCCCGACGCGAATCGGAAGAGCGTCAGGATCAAGCGCGTCAACATCGAGAAGACGAAGGAAGAAGACACCTCCCGCTACCGTTCGAACGTGCATTACCAGGGAGAGCGGGGAAGAACCTACTACGCCGAGACGTACGACGTCATGCTCAAGGCGCTCATGAACGTGATTCTGTACGAATACCGCGAGGGGAACCTCGAACGGCGGATCGACGCCAAGAAAGCGTTCTGGGACGGAACCGAGTGGATCTTCGTCGACGGCGCCGTCAGAAATTTCACGAAGGACGGGGAGAAGATAGAGACATTCGCGAAGCTCCCGATGAAAGAGCTTCCCGAGCGCCCCGAGGATTTCTCCAAGGAGGAAATCGCCCCCGAGGAGATGAACTTCCGCCAGCTCGGAGTCTATATCGACAAGCTCGCGCGGAGCGGCGGCCCTGTTGACAAGTACCTCGTCGACTTATATTTTAAATTCAGCTTTCCGTTCACGAGCCTCATATTCGCCATGATCGGCGCCGCGCTCTCCTCCGCGAAGAGGAAGCCGTCGATGGCGACGGGATTCGGGCTCACGCTCTTGATCAGCTTCACCTACTACGGCGTGCTGAGAATAGGGCAAGGCCTCGGTCACAGCGGCGTGATCGATCCGCTCCTCGGCGCGTGGATGGGAAACATCGTTTTCGTCGTGATCGGCGGCCTGCTGCTGTACCGGGCGAATCAATGACGCGCACGCTCTCCATCCTTCTCTCAGCCCTCGTCGTCGCCGGCCTGTTCCTCGCCGCGCCCGCGCGGGGGATGAAGGATTCGTTCCCCGGGGAAATCTCGCTCCTCAAGAAGCTCGCCCCCGAGGAGCGCTACTCGTACTTCTCCGCGCAGTATTTCATGAACAGGCACCAGCGGAGGGCGTACCTCTCGCTCCCGACGGCGGAGCTGCGCGCCGAATGGTTCGAGCGTTTCTGGATCGACGTCGATCCGACGCCGGCGACCCCGGAGAACGAGCGGCGCGCCGAGCACGAGAAGCGCGCCGCCCTCGCGCGCAAGCTCTTCGGCATGACGAAGGCGCCCGGATGGGACAGGCGCGGCGAGACGCTCATCCGCTACGGCCTCCCGAGCAACCGCACGCAGGTCTGGGGCACCGTGTCGTTCTCGGGCATGACGGCCCCGGGCGAGGTCTGGTATTACGAGTCGCTCGACATGCTCGCTCAGTTCCGGAACGCCAACCTCAAGGGAGAGTACTTCTTCGCGAGCGATCCGGTCGGACGATCGTCGAGGCGCGAGCTCGAGCGAAACCAGAACATCAACACCCTCATGAAATACGGCGTCATCTCCGAGATGTTCCCCACGCAGTTCATGAGCCCCGACGAAGTGAAGGATCTCGTCGATTTCAATCCCGACGAGATCGATTACGTGGCGAGCCCCGATACCCGGATGATGACGCTCAAGGACCGCATCGCCGAGATGGAGGAAGAGAAGGTCCAGAAGGCGATCAACAACTTCTACGCGGCCCTCCACGACCGGCCGACGATCTACTCGTTCGATCTCGACCAGAACGTCCTTCCCCTCTTCTTCGACGTCGCTTCCTTTCGGGGAGGCGAGCGAACGCTGCGGACCGAAATCAGCTTCGAGGTCCCCACGGCCGAGCTGCAGTTCGTGCAGAAGGCGGGCGTCCTCGCCGCCGACCTCGAGTTCAGGGTGCTCGTGCACGACGTCGACATGAAGGAGATCGCCTCCGTCGTCGACACGGTGAAACCGACGATGACCGGGGATTGGCTCTCCGACAAGGGCCCGCGCCCCCCGAGCCTCGTGCCCGCCCAGATCGTCCTCGCGCTCGAGCCGGGCTACTACCGGATCGGCATCGAGGCGCGGGACAGGACCTCGAAGCGGCGCTCCGCGTTCCGGACGAACGTCGAGCTCGCGCCCTACGCCGCCTCGCCGTCGGTGAGCGACATCCAGTTCGCGAGCGCCATCAGGGAGACCGAGGCGAATCAGGATTTCGTCAAGGGCAACCTGCAGGTCGTGCCGCATCCGTCGCACGCCTACCGGAAGCCGTTTCCGCTCTGGATGTATTTCGAGATCTACGGGCTCGACCTCGATCCGGAGGGGCTCGCGTTCTATCGCGTCGAATACCGGATCATCCCCCTCGAGAAACGCAGGCGGGGCCCCGTGCTCGAGGAGACGGCCGCGATCAGCTCCTCGTTCGAAACGAACGGGTACGGCGCGACGCAGCCGCAGCGTCTCTCGGTCGCGACGGAGAATCTCTGGGAAGGAAGGTTCCGGTTCATCGTGACGGTCACCGACCGCCGCACCTTCCGCACCGCGACGAAGTACGAGGATTTCTCGATTTTGAAATAGATTCCGCGGGACTCATCGGCGTTCGCCAAATGAAAAAACATTCGCTCATAATCGGGCTTCTCGCCTGCCTCGCCGTTCCTTCGGGCGCGCTCCTCCTCGCCCCGTCCCGCGCGGAGTGCGTTCCGGGAGAGAAGAAGCTCGTCGCCCGCCTCACTCCGGGCGAGATCAGGGAGTATTACGGTCTCCAGTGCCTTCTCGGCGACTCGGAAAAGAAGGAATACCTCTCCCTCCGCACGCCGGGCGAGCGGACCCGATGGCTCGACAGGTTCTGGCTCGAGGCCGATCCGACCCCCACGACCGGCGAAAACGAGGCGCGCGGGGAACACGAGCGGCGGGTCGAGACGGCGCGGGAGCTCTTCGGATGGAAGAAGGCTCCGGGCTGGGACGGCCGCGGAGAGATCTATATCCGGTTCGGCCCGCCGAGCCTTCGATCGTCGGACAGGGGAGACGTGAACACGACGGGGCTCATATCGCCGATGGAGCACTGGTACTACGACGCACTGCACATGAGCGTAGACTTCACCGATATGAACTTGATGGGGAACTTCACGTACGCGATCCCGCAGAGGATAGCGAGAATCCCGGGGGCGCCCGGACGCTCCGTCTCGCTGCTCAAGCGAGGGTCAGCGAGACCATTCACTCCGCCGAACATCGACTACATCGCGCATGCAAGGACTCGAGCGGCGTTCGAAAAATACACACTGTCCCGAATATGGGAGCTGGAGGGCATGCAGGCCGCTCGAGCCAGGGAGAATTTCACCATGTACGCCGAGGAATACGCCGCCATCTATACCTGCGATACGGAATGGCAGCCGCTGCCTCTCTATTTCGACATCGCCTCGTTCCGCGGCGGCGGCTGGTCGGATCGCGTCGATGTCAGCTTCGAGATACCGGCGAAGGCTCTGAAAATCGAGAAGACGGACACGAAATGCAGCGCCAGCGTAGAGCTCCGCGTCCTCGTGAGGGACGAGAAGACGCAAAAGGTGGCGTCGGACAGCGTCGATCTCGCCGTCTCCGGAGACGCGCTCGCGAGCGCTCCCCTGCTTCCTGCCCAGATCGTTCTGGCCCTCGAGCCGGGCCGCTACGTCGTCGCGATAGAGGCACGCGACAAGAGCTCGAACCGGAGAGCCGCGTTCAGAACGAAGGTCGATTTTCCCGCCTATACCGGATCGCCGTCGATCAGCGACATTCAGTTCGCGAGCAGCATCGAGGAGACCGAAGCGAACCGGCGCTTCGTCAAGGGCAACCTGCAGGTCGTGCCCCATCCCCTCCGCGCCTACCGGATTCCCCATCCGGTCATGTTCTATTTCGAGATTTACGGGCTCGACACGGACGAAGAGGGAGTCGCCTCGTACAAGGTCGAATACAAGATCGTCCCGCTCGAAAAGCGGAGATGGGGGCCGGTGCTCAAGGAAACGCCGCTCGCGATCAGCTCGGCGTTCGAGACGGGGGGATACGGGAGAATGCAGCCCCAGCGGCTCTCGATCGCGACGGACGAGCTGTGGGAGGGGCCGTTCAGGCTGGACGTGACGGTGACCGACCTCAGGACGTCGAGAACCGCGGCGCGGTCGGCGACGTTCTCGATCGTCGAATGAGCCGGGAGAGCGCGCGCTCTCTCAGGTCCCCTCTTCCCAGCTCGCGAGGTAGACCTTCTGCTTTTCCGTGAGCTCGTCGATCTTCACGCCCATGCTCGCGAGCTTGAGGGCGGCGACCATCTGATCGATGTCGCGCGGCACCGAGTAGACCTTCTTTTCGAGCTTTGCCTTCCCCTTGACGAGAAACTCGACCGAGAGAAGCTGATCGGCGAAGCTCATGTCCATGACCATGGCGGGGTGGCCTTCGGCGGCGGCGAGGTTGATGAGCCGCCCCTCGCCGAGGAGGTTTATCTTGCGGCCGTCCTTGAGAACGTACTGCACGACGCTCTCGCGCATCGCGCGCCGCTCGACGGCGAGCCCCTCGAGGGCGGGGATGTCGATCTCGACGTTGAAATGCCCCGAGTTCGCGACCACGGCGCCGTCCTTCATCTTCTCGAAGTGCTCCTTGCGGATGATGGAGGTGTCTCCGGTGACGGTGACGAACACGTCTCCGATCGCGGCGGCCTCGAGCGACGTCATGACGGTGTAGCCGTCCATGACCGCTTCGAGCGCCTTCAGCGGATCGACCTCGACGACGATCACGTTCGCGCCCATGCCCTTGGCCCGCGTCGCCGTGCCGCGCCCGCACCAGCCGTACCCGAACACGACGACACGCGAGCCCGCGAAGAGCAGGTTCGTCGAGCGGAGGATGCCGTCGATCGTGCTCTGGCCCGTGCCGTAGCGGTTGTCGAAGAGATGCTTGGTCTCGGCGTCGTTGATGGCGATGACGGGATACATGAGGACGCCGTTCTTCTCCATGCTGCGGAGCCTGATGACGCCCGTCGTCGTCTCCTCGGTGCCTCCCTTGATGCCGGCGAGCAGCTCCCGGCGATCCTTGTGGAGCATGCTCACGAGATCGGCGCCGTCGTCCATCGTGATCGTCGGCTTCGTATCGAGAACGGACTTGATGTGGCCGTAGTAACGCTCGCTATCCTCCCCCTTCACCGCGAAGGTGGCGATCTTCTCGTGCGCGATGAGAGAGGCGACGACGTCGTCCTGCGTGCTGAGGGGATTCGAGGCGCAGAGCGCGACTTCGGCGCCCGCGGCCTTGAGCGCGATCGCGAGGTTCGCCGTCTCGGTCGTCACGTGGAGGCACGCCGCGATCCGCACGCCCTCGAGCGGCCGCGCCTTCTCGAAGCGCCCCTTGATCATCCTGCAGACCGGCATGCTCTGCCACGCCCATTCGATCCGCTTCTTCCCCGCCTCGGCCAGATTGATGTCCTTGCAGTCGTACTGCATCTCTCGATTCCTTTCTCCGTTGCGATTCCTCAGCAGGTCTTCCCGCCGACGCCCGCCTTCGATTTCAGAATTTCGACCATGTCGAGCGCTTCCCAGGTGAATTCGGGCTCCGTGCGGCCGAAGTGCCCGTAGGCCGCCGTCTGCCGGTAGATGCCCCGCCGGAGCTTGAGCCGCTCCATGATGCCCCGGGGCGTGAGGTCGAAGACCTCGCGGACGATCGCCGTCAGCTTGGCGTCCGCGAGCTTCCCCCGGCCGGCGGTGTCGATCATGACGGAGATCGGCTCCGCCACGCCGATCGCGTACGCGAGCTGGACCGTGCACTCGTCGGCGAGCCCCGCGCCCACGACGTTCTTCGCGACGTGGCGCGCCGCGTAGCAGGCGGAACGGTCGACCTTCGTCGGATCCTTGCCCGAGAACGCGCCGCCGCCGTGGCTCGCGTAGCCGCCGTACGTGTCGACGATGATCTTGCGGCCCGTGAGCCCCGTGTCGGCCGCCGGGCCTCCCTTGACGAAGCGCCCCGTCGGGTTCACGAGGATGCGGTAGTCGCTCGCGTCCACGTTCATCCCCGACACGACCGGCCGGATGACCTCCTTCGTGAGGTCCGTGCGGATCCGGTCGATCCCGACCTCCGCGCTGTGCTGCGTGGAAACGAGGACGGTGTCGATCCGCTTCGGGACGTGGCCCTCGTATTCGATCGTGACCTGCGATTTGCCGTCCGGCTTGATGTAGTCGATAATGCCCTGCTTGCGCACCTCGGCGAGCCTTCGCACGAGCCGGTGCGCGATGAGGATCGGCATCGGCATGAGCACGTCGGTCTGCGTGCAGGCGAATCCGAACATCATCCCCTGGTCTCCGGCGCCCCCCGTGTCGACTCCCATCGCGATGTCCCCCGACTGCTCGTCGATCGAGGTGAGCACCGCCGCCGCCTCGAAGTCGAAGCCGAGGTGCGGATCGGTGTAGCCGATGTCCCGGATGACGCCCCGCACGGTCGAGGGGACGTCGACGTAGGCGTTCGTGTGGATCTCCCCGGCGACGAACGCGAGCCCCGTCGTGACGATGCACTCGCACGCGACGCGGCCGTTCGGATCCTGGGAGAGGATCGCGTCCACGACCGAGTCGGAAATCTGGTCGGCGACTTTATCCGGATGCCCCTCCGTGACCGATTCGGAGGTGAACAGATGCTTCTCCGCCATATATCAACTCCTTGCGATCGCGGCAGTAACCCTGCCGGCACTGGGAACGATTGTTCGCCGGAAGCGAAAAATCAAGCGAAAAACCCCGAACCGTTCTTTCAGCGGTAGTCTATCTGCGAGTAGTCGCTCACGTTGACGCTGCCCTTGCGGCCGGTGACCTCGGCGAACGCCCCCACGACCGACCCCTCGAGGATGACGTTTTCGATGACGGACTCCTCGTTGAGGATCGAGTTCTCGATGATCGAGTTGCGGATCTCGCACCCCTTCGCGACCGAAACGTACGGCCCGATGATCGAATTCACGATCGTGCTTCCCTTGTCGATCGAGCAGGGAGGGATGATGATGCAGCCGTCGCGCTTCCCCCCCGTTTTCGCGTCCTCGAGGAGAATGCGGTTCGTCTCGAGGAGCGTCTCGACCTTGCCGCAATCGTACCAGCCGTCGATGTGGTAGGGATGGAACTTGGTTCCCCCGTCGATCATGAGCTGAAGGGCGTCGGTGATCTGGTATTCCCCCTTGGTCATGACGTTCCGGTCGACGATCTCCCGGCACGCCTTGAAGAGGGGCGCCGAATTCTTGAAATAGTAGAGCCCGATGAGGGCGAGATTTCCCTTCGGATGCTCGGGCTTCTCGACGATCTTTCGCACGACCCCCTTCTCGACCTCGCAGATGCCGAACCGCGTGGGGTCGGCGACCTCGCGGACGCCGAGCACGCAGCCGCCGGCCTTCGGGATGCGCGTGAAATCGGTCCTGATGATCGTGTCGCCGAGAATGATGATGAGCTCGCTGTCGTCCGCGTACTCGCGGGCGAGGGAGACGGCGTGCGCGATCCCCTTCTGCTCCGTCTGCTCGACGAAGGTGATGGGGACCTTGTAGGTGGCCGTGAGGTACTCCCGGATGAGATCCCCCTTGTAGCCGACGATGGGGATGAGATCCTTGACGCCCATGCCGAGGAGGCTGTCGACGATATGGCCGAGAATCGGCTTTCCCGCGACGTTGAGGAGCGCCTTCGGGATGTTGAGCGTGTGGGGTCTCAGCCGTTTTCCGATCCCCGCCACCGGTATGATCGCCTTCATGCGTCCTCCATCGTGAGCTCGCTCTTGATTCTTTCTATGTTCTCGATCGGCGTCGGATCCTTCCCGTACTCGACCGCGAGGTAGATGCTCGTGAAATCCCCGAGGAGAACGATCGAGAGGAGACGCGCGAGGCGCCCCTCGCGGCCCCGGTCCCCCTCGCTCTCGACGAGGATCGAGCCGCCCGCGAGCGGTTCGAGCATCCGGTACGCGGCCTCCATGCCGCGCTGGACGCGCGGATGATCGTCGACGTCCCGGAGCATGACGAGGAAATAGTCGCTCCTGAGACGCTCGGGGCATTCCCAGCCCATGATCTCGTTGTGTCCGAGCTCGGGAAAGCTGTTCGCGAAAGCCATGCTCTTCGCGTTCTCGTTGAACTGGCATTTCCAGCGGTACGCGGCCGAATGCAGGAGCCCGTCGCCGCTGTAGACGAGCGGCGTTTTTCCGTACAGGCGCTTCGCGAGCTGGAGGGCGCGGCTCTCGACGGGATCCCCCTCGAGCGATAGTTTCTCGACGAGCTTGCGGCTCCGGCGGACCGCCGACTCCACTTCCTCGTCGGTCGCGGCGCAGACGCCCCACTTCGAAACGAGCGCGAGGAGCGGCACGAACAGGTATCCGAGCGCGGCGCGGGGCGGCATCCCCCCGGGAACGCGCAGCGCCTGCACGCCGGCCGCGTCCGCCTCTTCGGCCAGCCTGCCCCCGGACGTGACGACGACCGTCGGGCACTTGCGCATGACGGCGTTCTGAAAGCAGCTCAACGTCTCCTCGGTGTTGCCGCTGTAGCTGATGCACACGACCGGCGTCGAGGCGTCGGCGAACGCCGGCAGGGCGTAGCCCGATTCGAGGACGATCGGCACGCCGTCGCCGCCGCGGATCAGATCGAGCAGCAGCTTCCCGCCGATCGCCGATCCCCCCATCCCGCAGAGAATGACGCACGTCTTGCGCTTCGCCGTCGCGACCTTGATCGGCCGCATCATGCGCCAGGCTTCCTCGACGTGATCGGGCATATGCATCGCGAGGTCGAGCATCTTGCTCGCGTCGACGCGATAGTGCCTCGCGAAATCCTCGTGGCTCATGCGCCGGCCTCCGGGTGAAATTCCTTGAGCTCCGACCGCTTCTCGTGAATGAAGCGATCGATCGATTCGCGAACCTCCCGCGCGGTTCCCATCGTGAGCGCCTTGCGGACGAGAGATCGCGTTTCGTCGTAGGTGACCGACCGGACGATCTTCTTGATGGTCGGAATGAGATACGATCCGGCGCTGAACTCGTCGAGGCCGAGCCCGAGGAGCAGGAGCGCGCCGTAAATATTTCCGGGCATCTCGCCGCAGATCCCGACCCAGATCTTGTTCTTGTGCGCCGCCGCGACCGTGTCGCGCAGCATCCGGAGAATGCTCGGATGGAGGGGATCGTACAGGTACGATATCTTCGCGTTGCCCCGGTCGACCGCGAGCGTATACTGGATGAGGTCGTTCGTCCCGATGCTGAAGAAATCGACCTCGCGGGCGAGAACGTCCGCGATGGCGACCGCGGAAGGCGTCTCGATCATGACCCCGATCTCCGCGTTCTCCCCGATCTGGTAGCGCTGCCGCTTGAGATCCTCCTTGACCTCTTCGCAGATCTCCTTCGCGAGGCGCACCTCGTCGAGAACGGAGACCATGGGAAACATGATCCGCACGTCGCCGTGCGCGGCGGCCCGGAAGATCGCCCGGAGCTGCGTCTTGAAGATATCCTTCCGCGCGAGCGTAAACCTGATCCCCCGCCAGCCCATGAACGGATTCGATTCCTGGAAATCCCCCGCCCATCGCGCGATCTTGTCGCCGCCGACGTCGAGCGTGCGGATGATGACGGGATCGGACGGCATGCGCTTCACGACGCTCGAATAGTACCGGTACTGCTCTTCCTCGCTCGGAAGCGTGTTCCGGGTGATGAAGAAGTACTCGGTGCGGAAGAGCCCGATGCCGCGGGCCCCGTGATTGATGACCTCCTCGACCTCGTCCGCGTTCTCGATGTTCGCCGAGAGCTCGATCTGGTGGCCGTCGAGAGTCACGGCGGGGTAATCGCGCAGCGTGAGGAGCTCCTTTTCGAGGTCGCGGTATCGCACCCGCGCCTCGCGGTAGGTCTCCACCGTTTCGGGGGTCGGGTGCAGGATAACGTGCCCCGTGATCCCGTCGACGATGAGCTGGTCGTGGGGCTTCACGTGCCTGCTGATGTCGTTAAGGCCGACGACCGCGGGAATGCCCTGCGAGCGCGCGAGAATCGCGGCGTGCGAGGTGCTCCCGCCCGAGTCCGTGATGAATCCGAGGACGAATTTCTTGTTGAATCCGGCCGTATCGGAAGGGGTCAGCGACTTCGCGACGACGATCGCCTTTTTCCGCAGATTGGTGATCCCCTCGTCCTTCTGACCCATGAGATTCCGTATGATGCGCCTGCGCACGTCGCGGATATCCTCGCCGCGCTCCTTGAGATATTCGTCCTTTATGTTGGAGAACGTGATCAGCACCCTGTCGAGAACGAGGCTCAACGCGTACGCCGCGTTGACCTTCTGCTCCCTGATCACCTTGATCGTCTCGTTCTGGACGAACTCGTCCTTGAGAATCATGCGGTGCGAATCGAGGATCTTCCCGTGCTCCTCGCCGATCTCCTCCTCGAGCGAGCCGACGAGCTTCTGCAGCTCTTTTTCCGTCCGCGCGAGGGCGGCCCGGTACCGTTCGATCTCGGCGTCGATCCGCCCGGCGGGGATATGCTCCTCCTCGACGGGCAGATCCTCGACGTTGACGACGAACGCCTCGCCGAAGGCGATGCCCGGAGACGCGGGGATGCCGCTGAAGGTCATCTCGCCGGTGTCGTTTTTCGCGTCGTCCATTAGTTGGTCTCCTGCGCGAACTGGTTGTCGACGAGGTCGACGAGGTAATCGATCGCCTGCCGCTCGTCCTCCCCCTCCGCCTTGAACACGAGCTCCGCTCCGTTCTCGGCCCCGAGCCCCGCCACTCCCAGTATGCTCTTCGCGTCCACTTCCTGCCCGTTCTTCGCGACGGTGATATGGGAACGGAACTTCGCGGCGGCCTTGACGAGCTCGCCGGCGAGCCTGAGATGGATGCCGTTCTTGTTCTTGACCCTGGCGCTGCCCGTGATCATGACACGATTCCCCCGACGATCAGGAATAGAGCCGTCGCGGCCGCCAGAACGGCGACCGTACGGACGAACGACGGCCTCTTCGCGAGGGCCGCCGAGGCGGCGCACGCGACGGCGCCCCAGACGACGAAACGGG
Organism: uncultured bacterium; assembly: GCA_963846325.1. Lineage (GTDB taxonomy): Bacteria > Krumholzibacteriota > Krumholzibacteriia > Krumholzibacteriales > Krumholzibacteriaceae > SSS58A. The sequence goes on along the minus strand of CAWJVO010000011.1, from coordinate 151,401 downwards.
CGCCGCCCGCTTCGCGGGCCCTCACGAACAGCAGCGCGGCGAATACGCCCGCCGCGAAAGCCGCGCACCAGCCGATCAATCGCTCTTCCCGGTAGAGCCGGGCGACGAACGCCCCCCCCACACCCTCACCCAACTCGACCCCTTTGCAATATCCGCCAATCCGGGATTGGAAGTGATAAATATTGTATAGCACGAGGAAGGCTATCAGTCCGGCGTACGAACCATACATAGCAGATATGCTCGCGATTGTCAATCCGAGGGGGACGAGAAGGGCGTCGAAGAAATAGTTGGCGCGGGCGGCGAGGGCGGAGGAAAGGGCCGCCTTGACGCTCTCGATGCGTTCGACGGCGACCGGTTCGCCGCCGGCGCGTCGGCGCTCCATATTGACGACGACCCCCGCGACGGCCGACGAGAGGTAGAGCCCCGCGTTGAAATACCCGAGATGGCGGCGCGCGAAGGCCTTCGCGTCCTCTCCGGGGCGGGAGCATTTCGACAGGAACGGCTCGACGATCGAGAAAAAGCCGAGCCCGTCGAGCGTCCGGTCGTTGCGGGAGCTCTGGATGAAGAAAAGGCGCCAGATCGCCTTTCCGTGCTCCATCGCGAAGGCCGCGCGCGATCTCCGCCGGGCGGGGGGCGCGTCCCCCGTCTCGACCCAGACGCCTTCGCTCCGACGATCCTTCTCCATATCAGCCCCTGAACACCAGCACCAGCATCACGGTGCAGAATCCGGCCAGGAACAGAACACCGCGCACTTTCCCGAGATTGAGCGCGAGGAGCGAGCCCGCTCCGATGAACGGCAGCAGCGCCGGCAGCCCCGCGAGCGGCTCGGCCCACGTTCCCCCGGCGGTTCCCGCGAGCCACGCGACCGCCGGCACGCCGGCGAGCACGACCGCCGCCGTGACGGCGAAGCCGACGGCGAAATGTATCGCAAGCGTCGAGAAGTGGACCGCCGAGGCGAGGGCGAAACGCCCCGTTCCGGCGAGCCTGATCGCCGCGCCGGTGAAAGCGCTCGCCCGGCCCTCCCCGAGACGGTACACGGAACGCCCGACCGCGGCGACGCCGAGCGAGGCGGCGAGCGAAATGAGGAGCACGAGCCCCTTCGCCGCGGGATCGACGGCCGCCGACCGCAGGGCGAGGATATAGAGCGAGGAGACCGCCACGCCCCCGAGCGCGAGGTCGCTCATGCCGATCCCGCGCACCGGGATCATGCCGAGGAACATCGCCTGGAGAACGGCCCCCGCGAGCAGGCCTTCGCGCGGATTGCCGAGCGCGAATCCCGTGAGCAGCCCGGCGCATATGGGCTGGGAGACCATGAGCCGGAGCGAGGAACGGTTGTCCAGCGCGAGCGCGCCGGCGAGGAGAGACGCGGAAAGAACGGGATTCATGGCTCCTCGGGCGCTCCTTTCGAGGCGGCTGCCGCACGATATGCCGCGGCGGTTCGAAAGCCCGTCGCGGCGGCTACACGACCCGGGAGTTGAGCGTCACCGGCTTGCTCGACGGAAGCGCCCTCCCGTCGAGCGTCACCCCCCGCTTCACGAGCTCCCGCATGATTCCCCGCTCCTCGGCGTCGAGATAGACGTTCTCGACGATCTTTTCCCTTCCCTCGCGGTAATGGATCCCGCCGACGTTGACCTCGCTCACGGGAAGGCCGAGGTCCATGAGGGAAAGGACGCTGCGCGGATGCTTCACGAGGAGAATCACCTTTTCCCCGTCGAAGACGCCGGCCTTGAGCTGCGCCGCCGCTTCGGGCATGGCGAGTATCGAAACCTTGATTTCGGGAGGCGCCGCGGAGGCGTAGAGATCCCTCTCCCATTCGTTCGCGGCGACGAGGTCGTCCGCGAGAACGATCCTGTCGGGCTTGAGAACGGCCCCCCATCCGAGAACGACCTGTCCGTGGATGAGGCGATCGTCGACCCTGAACAGCACGATCATGCGGGCTTTCGCTCCTCTTCAGAGATCGATCACCTTCAGGCTCTCGCGGCCGCGGCGGATGAGGTGATCGATCATCTCGTCGAACGGCATCGTGCCCCGCTTCGTCGCGAAGGCGAGGAGCACAGGCAGATTGACGCCGCTCATGACCTTGATCCCCGTCTCTCCGTCGACCGCGCGGACGCTGTTGATGCAGCAGGAGCCGCCGAAGTAGTCGACGAAGACGATCACGCGGGCGTCCTGCCGCTTCGCGAGGATCTCGCGTATCCTGCCGATGACGCTCTCGTCGCACAGGTCGGAGCCCGAAACGGCATAGAGATCCTCCTGCGCGCCGACGATGAGCTCCGCCGTCCGGACGAGCTCCTCGGCGAGCTTTCCGTGCGTGACGACGATGCCGGTTGTGCGTTCGCTGTTCTTTTCGTCGCTCATTCCGTGTCGTACTTGAGGTATCGCCGGGTCTTGCGATCGCTCTCCATCATGTCGATGAGCTGCTTGTTGAAGCGTTTCGCGGCGTCGATCCCGTACACCTTGAGCATGTGGTTGAGGGATATGCTCTCCGCGATGACCGTGATGTTCTTGCCCGGATAGATCGGGATGACGACCTGCCGGATCTTCGTTCCGAGGAAATCGACGTATTTTTCGTCGAGGCCGAGCCGGTCCCAATCCTTCTTGGGATCCCAGACCTCGAGGCGCACCTCCACCTCGATGCGCTTCTGCACGCGCACCGAGCGGATGCCGAAGATGTCCATCACGTTGATGATCCCGATGCCGCGGATCTCCATGAAATGCCGCAGGTGCTCGGAGCCCTTCCCGATGATCACGTTGCCCCGCCTGATGATCTCGACGACGTCGTCGGCGACGAGCCGGTGCCCCCGCTCGACGAGATCGAGCGCGATCTCGGACTTCCCGATTCCGCTCTGGCCCGAGAACAGGAGCCCGACCCCGTATACGTCGACGAGAGAGGCGTGGACCGACATGCGCGGCGCGAAAACGTCCTCGAGATGATCGGCGAGCATGTGGAGAAACGGCGTCGTCGAGAACGCCGTGCGGATCACCGGAATGCCGTGCTCGGTCGCGAGCGGCACGAGGTCAGGCATCGGCTCGAGCCCCTTCGTCATGATGATGCAGCAGAGGGGCTTCGAGAAGAGCCTCGTCAGGGCCTCGCGCTGCCGGGCCCGGTCGAGCGACGACAGGTACACCGTCTCGGTCTCGCCGATGAGCTGGATCCGCTCGTGGAGAAAGAACTCCATGAATCCGGTGAGGGCGAACGCGGGCCGGTGTATGTCGGGCACCGTGATCGCGAGCGGGCTCGCGAGGCCCGGGGTCAGGACCTCGAGCTTGAACTCGTCCTTGCACTCGTTGTAGAACTGATCGACCGGGTACACGTATCGAAGGGAATCCTCCATACTCACCGCCTGCGATTCGAAACCGTCCTAGAATTTCTCGATCAATCCGTAATTGCCGTCCGCCCGCCGGTAGACGATGCTCAGTTTACCCGATTCGGCGTTGTTGAACAGCATAAAGTTGTGCTCTTCGTCCTCCATCAGGACGATCGCGGCCTCGACGCTCGTTTCACGGATGCCGTGCGCGACCTCCTCGACGATCTCGAGCCCCTTGGTCGAGCCGATGCTCGCCGAGCCGATCACCTTCTCGAGAGTCTCCGATTTGAAGACTCCCTTGCGGTGCCCGTGGGCGTTGAGGACGAGCTTTCCCTTGAACTTCTTCATCTGTTTTTCGAGATTCTTCACCGTCTTCTCGATCGAGGCGTACATATCGTCCGATTCTTCCTTGGCGGAGAAGTCGTGGCCGTTCACGTGGACCTTGATCTCGGCGATGTGGCGGAATTTCTCCACCGACATGATCGCCTCGACGTTGAGGATCTGGTCCCAGAACCGTTTCAGCTTCCGTATCTTGTTCTCGGTGAACGTGACGAGCTCGGGAGTCGTTTCAAAATGCCGCGCCGTCGTCTTCAGCTCCATACCTTACCTCCTCGCATCTTCTACCCTTCGCTCAGCTGTCATCCCTGCCGGCGGATCGAGACGCACATTCCGGTACGAGCTTCGCACGAGAGGCCCGGCGACCACGTCGCGGAAGCCCAGAGCGAGCGCCTCTTCCCCGTACCGATCGAAGCGTTCGGGCGGGATATAGCTCCGAACGCCGATCTGCCCGATCCCCGGGCGCAAATACTGGCCGACTGTCAGGCAGTCGACCGACGAACCTCTCAGATCCCGAAAGGCTTCCAGCACCTCCTCGGTCGTTTCACCCAGCCCGAGCATCAACGAAGACTTCGTGACGACCTCCGGGCGAATCGTTTTCGCTTCCGAAAGCAGGAACAGGGATCTATCGTAATCGGCGCCCCTGCGCGCCGTCGCGTAGAGGCGACGCACCGTTTCGATATTGTGAGAGAGTATCTCGGGGCCCGCGGCGAGAACGGCGGCGAGCGACTCGCGGCTGCCGCCGAAATCGGGGACGAGAACCTCGACGACGGGCGGCTTCTCGAGGCGCTTGAGCGCGCGCACCGTCTCGGCGAAAGCGCTCGCCCCTCCGTCGCGAAGATCGTCCCTCGTGACCGAGGTCACGACGACGGTCTCGAGATTCATCATGCTCGCGGCCTTCGCGATCCGCGCCGGCTCTTCAGGATCGAGAGGTTCCGGCGCGCCGCGGGAGACCGCGCAGAAACCGCACCCGCGCGTACACACGCCGCCGAGAATGAGGAAGGTCGCCCGCCGCTGCGAGTAGCATTCGGTCCGGTTCGGACACAACGCCTCGCTGCACACGGTATGAAGATCGTTCCCGCGGACGATGCCCTCGACCGGGCCGCATTCGCCGAGCAGGGGGATTCTCCTCTGCAGCCATGCGGGAAGGCGCTCGGTCCGGCGAGACTTGGTCGATACAGTCATGTATTATCGATAACCCTGCGTTCGGTTATGCTCAGTACTGTTTCCGATGCCTGGCCGGAAGCACGCCGAGCTGCTCCCGGTATTTCGCGACGGTCCTGCGCGCGATGATGAGACCGTCCTTCTTCAGTATATCCGCGATCTTCTGATCGCTCAAGGGCCTTCGCGTGTCCTCCTTGGCGATGATGCCCTTGATCTTCATCTTGGCGCTCTTCGCGGACACCTCGTCGCCGTCCTCGGTGCTCAGGCTCGAGCTGAAGAAATACTTGAGCTCGTAGACGCCGCGGGGGGTCTGGACGTACTTGTTCGTCGTCACGCGGCTCACGGTCGACTCGTGCATGTTGATCCTGCTCGCGACCTGCTGGAGGGTGAGCGGCCTGAGAAACGCCGCCCCCTTCTCGAAGAACTCCTTCTGCTCCTCGACGATCGCCTCCATCACCTTGATCATCGTGCGCCGCCGCTGTTCGATCGTCTGGATGAGCCACTTCGCGTTCTTGAGGCGGCTCTGGATGAAATCCTTCGCCTCGGTGTCGAGCTCGACGTTCTGCTGGAGCTCGTCGCGGTACGACTGGCTGATCCTGAGGCGGGGGATGTTGCGGTCGTTCAGAGAGATGATGTAGCGGTCCCCGATGAGATCCACGACGAGGTCCGGAATGACGTATTTCGGCTCGTCGATGAGAATGTCGAGACCGGGTTTCGGGTTCAGCTTGCCGATGACGTGCGACTCTTCCTGTATCTCCTTCATGGACACCTTGAGCGCCTTGCTCAGGTCCAGGTATTTCTTCTGCTTGAACTCCTCGAAGTGGTCGCGGACGATGCGCGCGGCGAGGGTGTCCCCCATGCCCTTGGCCTCGAGCTGGATGAGGAGGCATTCCTTGAGATTGCGCGCGCCGACCCCGATCGGATCGAAGGTCTGGATCATTGCGAGCACGCGCTCGACTTCAGCCTCGGTCGTGCGGCACGAATCGGCGATCTCCTTGAGGCCGGCCGTGAGATATCCCGAGTCGTCGAGGCTCCCGACGATGTACTCGCCGATCTGGAGCGTCGCCACGTCCTCGGTGACGAGCCGCATCTGGCTCATGAGATATTCGACGAAGCTCTGCTTCGCGATGGGAACGCGCTCGACGAAATCCTCCCGCTCCTCCTCGTTCGCGAAGCCGTCTCCGAGGCCGTAGCTCGACTCGAAGTAGTCGTCGAAATCGACGCGCTCCTTCTTCGCCTCTTCGCTCTCCGCGTCGGTCTCGGCGACCTTGGCCTGCTGCTCCTCCGTCTTGTGCTCGGCGAGCTCCTCCGTGGAGGGCTCTTCCTCGTCCGCTTCCATATCCGCGTCGTCGATCTCCTCGAGGAGCGGATTCTGGAGGACCTCCTGTTTGAGCACCTGCTGCAGTTCGAGGGTCGGCATCTGGAGGAGCTTGAGCGCCTGCTGGAGCTTAGGCGTCATCACGAGACGCTGCTGCAGCCCGACATTGAGTCCGATTTTCATATCCATTGCGGTGCCGTCCTGTTCTTATTTAGAGTCGAAACGCCTCGCCGAGATATATTTCGCGAATGTCCGGGTCGGCGGCGAGCTGGTCGCCCGTTCCCGAACGCAGAATCTTTCCGTCGTACATGATGTAGGAGCGATCCGTGATCGACAGCGTCTCGCGCACGTTATGATCGGTGATGAGGACTCCGAGGCCGCGCTCCTTGAGCTTCCGCACGATCCCCTGGAGGTCCTGCACGGTGATCGGATCGATCCCCGCGAACGGCTCGTCGAGCAGCATGAACGAGGGCTCGGTGACGAGCGACCGCGTGATCTCGACGCGGCGCCGTTCGCCGCCCGAGAGCTGGTAGCCGTAGCTCTTCCGCAGGTGCGCGATGCCGAGCTCCTCGAGAAGCGCCTCGAGCCGCCGTTTGCGCTCCGCCTTCGACAGGGGAATCGTCTCGAGAATCGCCATGAGGTTGTCCTCGACCGAGAGACGCCTGAATATCGAAGCCTCCTGGGGCAGGTATCCGATGCCCTTGCGCGCCCGCTTGTACATGGGGAGCTTGGTGATGTCCGCGCCGTCGAGGTTCACCGAGCCCCCGTCGGGGCGAATCATCCCGACGAGTATGTAGAAGCAGGTGGTCTTGCCGGCGCCGTTCGGGCCGAGCAGCCCGACGATCTCGCCCTTCGAGACCTCGATCGAGACCTCGTTGACGACGCGCCGCTTGCCGTACACCTTGACGAGGCGGTCCGAGGAGAGACCCGTTCTTTCGCGCGCTTCATTCACTCCGCGCACCTCCCGCGGCGTCCTTTTCGATCTCTTCCCTGAGCGCGCCGTCCTCGTCGCGCAGATACGCCTTGACGTCCCGCTTGATCTCGACGTCGCGGAGTCCCGGATCCCCGCGGAGCCCGTAGCCGGTGAGAATATCCGAGCCTCTCGTGAATTTGACGAAATCCTCCGAATGTATCTCGCCGAGCTTTTCGACCCAGACGAGAGTCTCCGTTTCGAGCACGTAGCCCTCGACGCTCGTGACCACGACGTGGCCGAGCGCGGTGAGATCGTGCGTGACCTGGTTGTATTCTCCCTTGTCGGAGGTGAGGATGGAGGAGAGCTGCCCGAACTCGTCGAAGAACTCGATGCGCGGATCGTCGGTCACGAGGAGCTTCCGCGCGTTGTAGACCCGGGCGACGGGGGACTTGAGCGCCCAGCGGACGAGCGCGGAATCGCTTTCGAGCGTCGTGAAGTCGGAGAATTCCTGATCCGGCACGTCGGCCGTCGCGATCGATCCCTTGTCGTCGTTCCTGCTCTGGCAGGACGCGGCGGCCGCGAGGCACAGAGCCAGGACGACCGGCGCGGCGCGCCTCGATATCCCGAATCGATTCATATCAAACACCCTTCGCATCCCCTTCCCGTTTCCTCCAGCGATCGTGAAACCATACCCACTGCTGCGGAGCCAGCCTGATGAGCCCTTCGACCGCCCGGGAGCAGCTCCTCGTGAGCTCGTCGATCCGCTCCCCCTCGGGGAGATCGGCGCTCGGCCTCTCGAGCTCGGGAAGCACGGTTATGTGATGGCTCCCGTCGGCCCGCATGTGAATCGCGAGCGGCACTATGGCCGAGCCGCTCCTCAGCGCGAACGCGGCCGCCCCGCGCGGCGTATGCGCCGGCACGCCGAAGAACGGAACGAAGAGCCCGTCGACGTCGATGTCCTGATCGATGAGCATCGCCAGTATCTCGCCGCGCTTGAGAACCTTGTAGGCGGACACCGCGCTCGTCCCTCGCGGGATCGACGAGACGCCGTGCCGGCGCCTCATTCCCACGAGCGTCGATTCGAGCCTGCGGTCCCGCATGTCTCTATAAATAACGCTCACCGGATACCCCTTGCACGAGAAATAAGCGGCCAGGAGCTCCCAGCATCCGATATGCCCCGTCACGGCGATGACGCCCCTGCCCGAGCGGAGCGCGCCCGACAGGTGCTCTTCCCCCTCGACGGTGCAGAGCCGAAGGACTTTCCCCTTCGACATATACACGAGCCGCAGCGCGTCGTACGAGTTTCGGGCGAGAGCGGTGAAACAGCCTCTCGCCATCGCGGCGACGATCACCGGGTCGCTCTGGGGAAATGCGAGGGCGAGATTCCGGACCGCCCGCTCTCGGTCTTTCCGGTAGAGCCGGTAGGCTATGCCGCCCAGAAACCCGAAGAACGCGAGCCCTCTGCGCCGCGGCACGAGCCGGGTGCACAGCACGAGCCCCTGTATAAAAAGATAGGCTGCCCATCTTCGAATCTTTCGCTTCACCTAAGTGTTTATAATCCAAGATTCCGCCTCTGTCAAGCAACAATTATGCCAAAGGGGAGGAACTATAAGGAATGATGGGTAACGTCAAGCAACTATAAGGAGTTATGAGAAATTCCGCGGGCGTTTTGCGGATCGCCGGAAGCAGGAAGGAACGGCGCTGGCTAACTTATTATCACAATTCCAGATAAATGAGCCGCCCGGCCGGCGGCTCCCTACTTGAGCCCCTCGCGGATGATGTCGTGAATGTGTATGAGACCGACCGGATGACCGGCCTCGTCGACGACGAAAAGCTGGGTCACGGCGCCCCGCGGATCCATCTCCATCTGGGCGAGCGCGTCGACCGCGAGAACGGCCGCGCTCGTCGTGCGCGGCGGGGAGGTCATGATACCGGAGACCTTCATCTCGAGCGCGAGCGGGTTCTTGATGAGCGTGCGTCTGAGATCGCCGTCCACGATGATGCCCGCGAGCCGCCCCGCGCCGTCGGTGACGCCGGCGCAGCCGAGCCTCTTGTTCGTGATCTCGAAGAGCGCCTCGCGAAGCAGCGTATCCTCGCCGATGAGGGGCATCGCGTCCCCCTTGTGCATGAGCTCGCCGACGGTGAGGCTCAGGCGCTTGCCGAGCACGCCGCTCGGATGGAGCCGCGCGAAGTCTTCCTTGCTGAAGTTGCGGCTCTGGAACGCCGCGACGGCGAGGGCGTCGCCGAGGACCATGGCCGCCGTCGTGCTCGTCGTCGGCACGACGTCCATCGGGCAGGCCTCCTTCTCCGCCATCGTGAGAAGGACGATCTCGCTCTCGCGGGCGAGGGGGCATTCGGCCTTCGCCGTGATCGCGATCATCCTGACCTTCATCCGTTTGAGGTACGGGAGCAGCTTCATGATATCGTCGTTCTGGCCGCTCTTGCTCACGGCGAGAAAGACATCGTCCTTCGTGATCATCCCCATGTCGCCGTGGACCGCGTCGCCGGGATGGAGGTAGACGGCGGGGGTGCCCGTGCTGCTCAGGGTCGCGGCGATCTTGCGCGCGACGATCCCCGATTTGCCCACGCCGCTCACGATGGTCTTGCCGCGGCATCCGAGGAGAAGCTCCACGGCTTTCCTGAACCCGGCGCCGATCGAGCGGCGCAGATCCTCGAGCCCGCAGATCTCCGCGGCTATGACCTCGCGGCCGATATCCTCGACGTCGCGGGGCTTCGGTTGCGCCGGGCCTGATTTCTGTTTGTTTGCCATTCTTCATCCGCGCTTTCATGGATTGGTCAATCAAGAATCGCCGATTCGTCCCGGCGAAATCAACTACTTTGTTCGCCGCTTCGCGCCGCTCTTGGTTCGGTATCTCGCGAGCTCCTCCCGAACGACGTGCCGCAGCTTCTCCTCGATCGCGTCCTCGCTCCTGCGAATGTACTCGCGGAGCGCGTCGTTCATCATTGTCTGATAGCTGCCGCCTCCTGCCTCGTTCACTTTGTTGCGGAACCAGTCCAGAACCTCATCGTCGATTCTGATGGTGATGCGGGACTTGCCGGGAGGCAGCGGATCTATGGCTCCCCGCACGCCTTTGCTGAAATCATAGTGTTTCTTCATAATTCAACCCTCGAATTGCCGGCGCTCTTTTCGATTCGCCAATCGAGCCGAAATGATCCGAACATTCTGGCGCCGCAAAGTATGGACGACTATGAGAACTCGGCCCCGCATATCTCTTCCAATGGTAGTATATCTGTCCTCTCCCTCAGATTCATCATGCATCGTAATCGAATGAACGTCCTGAAAGACAGGTTCCACTTCCGAGAACTTGATCCCGTGTTTCTCAAGATTGCTTTTCGCCTTCCACCCGTCCCACTCGTACCGCACACATCAATTGTATGCACAATTGTACATACTGTCAAGAGCAAAGATTCCAATTTCCCGATTATTCCCGCCGCGCTACGCCCCGAACCCGCGCACGAGATCGAAGAGCCGCTTCGTCTCGGCGAGGAGCTTCTTGAGCTCGCCGAGCGGCAGCATCGCCTCGGCGTCGCATTTGCAGTCGAGGGGCGCGAAGTGGGTTTCGATGAAGAGCCCGTCGCAGCCGGAGGCGACCGCCGCCCGCGCGAGGGTGGCCACGTATTCCGGCCGTCCGCCGGAGCGCTTCCCGAGGCCGCCGGGGAGCTGCAGCGAGTGGGTCGCGTCGAAGATGAGCGGCACGCCGAACGGCCGCATGCGCGGGAACGCCGTGAAATCGACGACGAGATTGTTGTAGCCGAAGAACGTCCCGCGCTCGGTGACCATGATCCCCCCCGCGCCCGAGGCGCGCGCCTTCTCGACGGCGTTCGCCATCTCCTCGGGTGAGAGCATCTGGCTCTTCTTGAGGTTCACGACGAGGCCGGTCTTCGACGCCGCGACGACGAGGCGCGTCTGCCGCACGAGAAACGCCGGGATCTGTATCACGTCGGCGATCGCCGCGACCTGCGGGATCTCCTCGCGGCAATGCACGTCGGTGAGAATCGGCACCTTCGCCTTGGCTTTGATCGAGGCGAGCATATCGAGACCCTTCTCGAGGCCCGGCCCCGTGTACGAGCCGAGAGAGGATCGATTGTCCTTGAGGTAGCTCGACTTGAAGATGTAGAAGAATCCCTCGCGCGCGGCCGCCTCCGCGCATTCATGCGCGACGCGCTCGGCGTCGTCGAGGTTCTCGAGAACGCAGGGACCGGCTATGAGAATGGGGGTCTTACCGGGCTCCGCCGCGCGGCCGCCGATTCGAAGGGTTTCCATTCACCGCTCCTCCCTCCAATCGTCCCCGTGGATCACGCTCTGCTCCCCCTGCCCGGTGTCGTGCTCCCGCTTGTACGCCTTCGCCGCGCCGACGAGCCCCTTGAAGAGCGGGTGCGCGCGGTTGGGCCGGGACTTGAGCTCGGGATGGAACTGGCAGCCGATGAAGAACGGCAGATGCGGGAGCTCGATCATCTCGACGAGCTCGCCGTCGGGGGAGACGCCCGAGATGGCCATGCCGGCGTCCGTGAGCGCCTTGCGGTAGGCGTTGTTGACCTCGAAGCGATGGCGGTGGCGCTCGTCGATGTCGAGCGCGCCGTAGAGGCGATGCGCGAGCGAGCCCTCCGTGATGCGGCACGGATAGGCGCCGAGGCGCATCGTGCCCCCCATCATCGTGCGGCTGCGCTGCTCGAGCATGAGATCGATCACGGGGTGCGGGCTGTCCTCGTCGAACTCCGAGCTGTTCGCGCCGGCGAGGCCCGCCACGTCGCGCGCGAACTCGATCACGGCCACCTGAAGCCCGAGACAGATGCCGAGGAAGGGGATGCCCTTCTCGCGGGCGTAGCGGATCGCCAGCACCTTGCCCTCGATGCCCCGGTCGCCGAAGCCGCCGGGAACGAGAATGCCGTGAACCCCGGCGAGATGCGCCTCGGGGCCGTCCTGCTCGACCTTCTCCGTATCGACCCACCTGATGTTCACGTGAACGTCGTTCGCCACGCCGCCATGCGTGAACGATTCGACGATGCTCTTGTAGGCGTCGTGCAGATGCACGTATTTCCCGCACATGGCGATCTCGACCGACTCCGTCATCGAATAGATCTTTTCGACCATCCGCTCCCATTCGGCGATGTCGGGGGCGGGGCGATCGAGATGGAGCTTCTCGCAGATGATGTCGTCGAGCCCCTCCTTGCGGAACTGGAGCGGCACCTGGTAGATCGACGGCACGTCGCGCGCCTCGATCACCTCGCGCACGTCGACGTTGCAGAAGAGCGCGATCTTCGCGCGAATGTCGTGGCTCAGGGGCCGCTCGGTGCGGCAGATGAGGATGTCCGGCTGAATGCCGATCTCGAGGAGCGCCTTCACGCTGTGCTGGGTCGGCTTGGTCTTGAGCTCGCGCGCGGCCTTGATGTACGGAACGAGCGTCAGGTGAATGTTGAGGCAGTTCTCGCGGCCGTGATTGAGGCGGAACTGGCGCACGGCCTCGAGGAACGGGAGCCCCTCGATGTCGCCCGTCGTGCCGCCGATCTCGGTGATGACGACGTCGACCTCCGCGCCGTTATCCGCGGCGTGGCGGATGCGCGCCTTGATCTCGTCGGTGACGTGCGGCACGACCTGCACGGTGCGCCCGAGGTAGCCTCCCTCGCGCTCCCGGTTGATGACCGTCTCGTAGATCTGGCCCGTCGTGACGTTCGAGCGCTGGCTCAGGTTGTGGTCGATGAAGCGCTCGTAGTGCCCGAGATCGAGGTCGGTCTCGGCGCCGTCGTCCGTCACGTAGACCTCGCCGTGCTGGAACGGGCTCATCGTGCCCGGATCGACGTTGAGATAGGGATCGAATTTCTGGAGAACGACGTTCAGCCCGCGCTGTTTGAGGAGGAGTCCGATGGACGATGCGGCGATGCCTTTGCCGAGGGAAGAAACGACCCCCCCCGTCACGAAAATGTATTTGGTCTTCCCGCCCACTCCGTCCTCGTGTTCTCGGACCCGATCGATATGAGAGAATCAAACACCGCGCATACTCTAGCGGGTGCGTTTTCTTTTTTCAACTTTTTTTCTGCGCGAAGCCGGTTTGCCGCGAAGTATTTTTTGAACTCTCGCGACGTCCTCGGGACGATCGACGCCGATCGAGGCCGAACGGCAGGCGACGACGCCGATACGGTAGCCGTTCTCGAGGGCGCGGAGCTGTTCGAGACGCTCGTGCCTCTCGAGGGGACCGCGGCGCAACTTGTTGTAGCCAAAGAGAAACTCGCGCCTGAAGGCGTAGACCCCGACGTGGCGGAGGTAGCTCGGCCCGGCGGGGCGCTTCTTCGGCGCCGCGCGGCCCGCGGCAGGCTCCGCCCCGGCGGCGAACATCGGATACGGAATCGGCGATCGCGAGAAATAGAGCGCGTCCCCCTCCGCGTTCGTGACGACCTTGACCACGTCGCCGCGGAAGAGATCGTCGAAATCGCTCGCGGGAGAGGCGAGCGTGCCCATCGCGAGCAGGGGATCGGCCTGCATGCTCGCGATCAGGTTCTCGACGGCGCGGACGGGGAGAAGCGGCTCGTCCCCCTGGACGTTCACGACGATCCCGTGCAGGAAATATCCCGCGGCCTCGCAGACGCGCGACGTGCCGGTCGCGTGCGTGCGCTTCGTCATGACCGCCACGCCCCCCGCCTCCTCGACGACGCTCTTGATGCGCTCGTCGTCGGTGGCGACGATGACGGCGTCGGCGTTCCGGATCTTCGCCGCGCGATTCATGACGCGGACGATCATCGGGACGCCGGCGATCCTGGCGAGCGGCTTTCCCTCGAAGCGCGTCGAGCCGTAGCGGGCCGGGATCACCACGAGCGCCTTGTCCTCATACGCCGCGAGGAGCCGCTGCGAGGGCTTCCGGCCGCCGGTCGCCTTTCTTGCAGTGCTATTCAATTTCATACAACCTCATTCGGTTACTTGACTTGATCGCCTTGCGCTCAGCTTCGCCAAGGCTCGTAGAGCCTTGTTCACCGCTTTCGAATCCTTGAAAACCTTGGCGACATCGGGATCGAGAATGATGATATTCGTGCCGCGAGCGTATCGAGCGGCGTATTTTCCCCGAACACCTCCCCGAAAGTCGTATTCGGGCTTCATTTCAGGTTCCTTCTTCGTCTTTTTAATGTTCTTCATAGAATCTCCTCTCGCGCCGGATTGCGCGCCGCGCGCTTATGATACGTACCATATTTCCATTATCCGTATGGACCACAACGAGAATCCGGGGATAGTTCGAATATCCCATAGTTAATAATCGAACTTCACCGGCGCCATGAAGTGAATCCTCAACCGTGACCGAAAGCGGATCTGCGAACACTGTCACGGCCTCTTCGAACGAAATATCGTGTTTTCGAACATTCTCCGCAGCTTTATCGTTGTCCCAAGCAAATAATAAACCCATCCACATCACCTCCCAACACCACCCTGGGTCTATTTTCAGCGCCTTCCAGCGCCTCTACTCACGTCATCTAGCGAGCGTACCGCTTCTGTCCTTCCTGGTAGATGTTCCCGCCGTGGCTGTCCTGCGCCACGATCACCGGGAAATTCTCCACGGTGAGCTTGCTGATCGCCTCGGCGCCGAGCTCCGGATAGGCGATGATCTCGGCCTTCACGATGCGTTTCGAGAGAAGCGCCGCCGCCCCGCCCGTCGCAGCGAAGTACACCGCGCCGAACTTCTTCATCGCTTCGACGACCCCGGCCGCCCGCTCCCCCTTCCCGATCATCCCGCGCAAGCCCTTCTCGATGAGGAGCGGCGCGTACGGGTCCATGCGAAAGCTCGTCGTGGGGCCCGCCGAGCCGATCGGCTTCCCCGGGGGGGTCGGCGAGGGCCCGACGTAGTAGATGATCTGCCCGTCGAGCGGGAGCGGAAGCTCCTTCCCCTCCTTGATGAGCTCGACCAGCCTCTTGTGCGCCGCGTCGCGCGCCGTGTAGATGAAGCCGTTGAGGTTCACCGTGTCGCCGGCGCGGAGCCTGTCGACGTCCTCCGGTTTGAGGGGGGTCGTCATCGAATATTCAGCCATCGTCCACCTTCCTGTGTATCAAAGCACGGCCGTTTTGTGCCGCGCCGCGTGACAGTTGATATTGACCGCGACGGGGAGCGAGGCGATGTGGCACGGAGCCGCCTCGATGTGCACCGCGAGCGCCGTGATGCGCCCGCCGAGCCCCATGGGACCCACGCCCAGGTCGTTGACTTTCTTGAGAAGCTCGGCCTCGAGATCCGCGTAATACGGATCCGGATGCCGGCTCCCGATCTCGCGCAGCAGCGAGCGCTTCGCGTTCATCGCGCACTGCTCGAACGAGCCGCCGATCCCGACCCCGACGACGATCGGGGGGCAGGGATTGGCCGAGGCGACCCGCGCCGACTCGACGACGAACTTCTTCACGCCTTCGACGCCGTCGGCCGGCTTCATCATCGCGATCTTGCTCATGTTCTCGCTGCCGCCCCCCTTCGGGACGACCCAGAGAGTGAGCTTGTTTCCCGGCACGATCCGCACGTGGATCACGGCCGGCGTGTTGTCCTTCGTGTTCACGCGCTTGAGCGGGTCGCCGAGGACCGACTTGCGGAGATAGCCTTCCGTGTAGCCGCGGCGCACGCCCTCGTTGACCGCTTCGTCGATGCTGCCGCCCGAGACGTGCGCATCCTGGCCGATGTCGACGAACACGACGGCGAGCCCCGTGTCCTGGCAGATCGGCATGCGCTCGGCGCGGGCGATCTTCTCGTTCTCGAGGAGCTGATTGAATATTTCCTTCCCGACCGGGGACTCCTCGGCGCCGAGCCCGCGCTCGAGCGCGGCGTGGACGTCCTTCTCGAGATCGAAATTCGCCTCCATCGCGAGCCGCGCGACGGTGTCGGAGATCCTCTTCGCGGGGATCTCGCGGACGGATGGGGCGGGCTTGACGGATTTTGCCGGCTTCACCTTTTTCGGCGCGGCCTCTTTCGGCGCAGGGCGCTTCGCCGCCTTCTTCACAACCTTCTTTCGAGGCTTGGCCTTGGGCTTCGCAACCTTTTTCACGACTTTTTTCCCTGGCTTAACCTTGGCTTTGGCCTTCGTCTTCGCTTTCGGCATCTTCCACCTCACTTCGATGATTCGTCGTCTGGTTCGCTTTTCCCGGGATTATCGGGTTTGAACAAATAGAAAGACAGGTCGAGATCCTTCAGCAGCGCTATCGCATCCTCGGCCTGTTCCTTCACTACTAAGACGTTCGCGGGATCGACGAGGGGACGGACGGAGATGCCGTTCTCCCCCTGGATGTAATATTCGATGCCCGAATCGTCGAGAATGCTCCTGATTATCGCGATATCCTGGGGATTGAATGTCCGCACGACACTGACGAAGTCGAGATCCTTCCGCGGTTCCGGCGCCGGTCCCGCCGGCAGCACCGCCACCAGGGGAACTTCGCACTGGCCGCATTCCTTCACGCCTTCTTTATACTCAGCCTTGCATTTCGGGCAAAACATATGTCCCCTCCCGTATCGAGCGCCGCTTGCGATCAGTTCGCCGGCTCGAGCACGACGACCTTCATCTTCTTCGGGAGCGTCCCCTTGGTCACCTCGAGCTCGCTCCCGTCCGCCAGCTCGACGGTCTCCATCAGCTTCGTGAAATTCTCAACGGGCGCGATGGGGAAATCGACCTTCGGCGTGAGATAGTGCATCGGGATGACGATTTTCGGCTCGAAGCTCTTCGCGAGCGCCGCGGCCGTCGCCGCGTCTATCGTGAAATGCCCCCCGACGGGGATCATCAGGACGTCGAGCCACATGAGCATCGGAAAATCCTTCGGCGCGATCGTGTGCCCGAGATCGCCGAGATGCGCCACCCGCAGCCCCTCCGCCTCGATGATGGAGATGAGGTTCTTGCCCCGCGCGGAGCCCTTCGATTCGTCGTGATAGGTCATGAGCGATTCGAACGTAACGCCGCCGATTGCGACCTTGCCCGGCTTGTTGACGATCTTCATCGAGTGGGAGAGCACTTCCCGGCTCACGTGATCCTCGTGATTGTGGCTCACGACCGCCACGTCGAAGTTCCCCTCGATCGGGCCGTACTTGAGCGTGCCGAAGGCGCCCTTCGTGTATGGGTCGATCACGAGGCGCTCGCCGCTCGCGAGAGCGAGCTCGAACGCGGCATGGCCGAGGTATTTGATCTTCATCGTTGTGCCTCCGGAGAATGCGGGACTCGACTCAGGAGAGTATCGCGCTCGGGCGGGAGACGCCATAAAAAAATGGAGAACCGGTCGGAACATTTCCCGTTCCCGGTTCTCCACAAGCCTTCGTCATATTTCGCGAACGGCTATTCGGCCTTGGCGTAGACGCTGACCTTCTTCTTGTCCTTGCCGAGACGCTCGAACTTGACGACGCCGCTGATGAGAGCGAACAAGGTGTCGTCGCGCCCTATGCCGACGTTCGTGCCGGGGTGGATCTTCGAGCCGTGCTGACGGACGATGATCGTGCCCGCGTTGATCGTCTGGCCGGAGTAGCGCTTCACGCCGAGTCGATGCGACTGGCTGTCGCGCCCGTTCTTGGAACTCCCCACTCCCTTTTTATGTGCCATGACGCTGCTCCTTGAGTCCTACGCGGTGATCTCTTTGATTCTCACGCGGGTGAAATGCTGCTTGTGTCCCTGTTTCTTGCGATAGTTTTTGCGGCGTTTCATCTTATAGAGCATGACCTTGGCTTCGCGGCCGTGGCTCACGACCTCGCCGATGACCTTGATGCCCTCGACGAGCGGCTTTCCGACCCGAACGTCCGCGCCGTCAGAATACGCGAGCACTTCGTCGCAATTGATGACGGTTCCCGGTTCGAGATCCAGGAGAGGGACGTCCAGGAGCTCGTTCGGCTTTACCATAAATTGTTTGCCTGCAAGGCGTACGACCGCGTACACAGCTATACCTCCTGATAGATTCACGAACGAACAATATTGATAACAAAAGAGATGGGGGAAGTCAAGGGCAAAAAACCTGTTTCCCGCATGTGGCTCTCTTTGCGGGCGTTTTCTCGTCCCGGCGTTGAGTTACAGAGCCGCAAGCCGCTTCCGCGCATCGACGAGCTGCGGCAAGCCTTCGTCCGCCTCCGACCACATCTCGAGGAACTTCGCGTATTCCTTCTTCGCTTCCACCGGGCGTTTCATTTCCTCGTAGATCGTCCCGAGCTCGTAATGCGACAGGGCGTGGCCGCCGTATATGGAGAGAAGCTCGCGATGTGTGACCGCGGCCTCCTCGAGCCGCCCGGCCATGACAAAAGCGCGAGCCGCCGTCTCTTTCCATAGAATGAAAATCCAGGTTTCCCAGTAGCCGCCATAGCGCCCCATCTCGGACAGCGCCTCGAGGGCTTCATCGGGCCTTCCTTCGGCGAGCGCCATCCGGGCTTTCACGGTAGGCATCAATTTCCTGGCTTTGCGATAGCCTTCCCGATCCATGAGCTCGAGATTCGCAAGGGAGGCACGCGCCCCATCGAGGGTATCGAGCGCCGCGCATGCCGTCGCGGCGTACCAGCTCACCTGCCGCCGGTAACCGAAGGCTCGGCGCTCGTATGCAAGCGCCCATGACAGCACCTCTCGTACCGTCCCATTCTCAGAAGCAAACGATTATATCCAATTTCAAATACTGTCGTCATTCGAGGGTCACCGGACATGTGCGGCCGTTCCTTCTCGAAAGCGTCGATGGCGTCGTTGAAGCGGCCGCCCTCCGCGAGAAGCCTCCGCGGCCCGAGATGAGTCGGAGACGAGCTGAGATAGCTTAATCCTTTCCCCGCGGGGAAGATCGTCGATGGCAAATACCTTCCCGTAAAGTTTTGCGGCTTCCTTGAGATCGCCTCTCGAATATTCGCACCGGGCAAGACATTCCAGGATATCCTCCCCGGGGCAATCCCGAGCGCGGAGCTGCGCCGGTAAGACGCTTCGGCGCTGTCCGGTCGACCGAGTCGAAGATACAAGTCTCCAAGGTATGAATACAATATCGGGTCATTAGGATGGTGTCGAACGCCGATCCGAGCAGACTCCAACGCCTCATTCAAACGCCCGGCCATCTGAAGCAGAATCAGATGCTGATTGCGCAGCTTGATATCATCCGGATAGAGATCGAGCCCCCGTTCAGCCACGGAGGCCCCTTCCTCGCCGTAATGCCACCAGAACATGTGCTCCGCAAGATAACCTAGAATCTCCTTGTCATCGGGCCACCGATTGAGCATCTCCTGATATGTCGCCAGCACATCGGAGACGCGATCCTCCAGAAGGGCCCTTTGCGCTTCGAGACGCATCCTGTCCCTGATCCCCAGTCGCGATCGCAGCTGCCAGGCTTTCTCTGCATTAATCCGGGCCGACCCCTCTTCATCCAGAACGCTGCTCATGTACGAACGGCTCATTTCGAGGTAAGCCAATGCAAACGTGGAATCGAGCTTCACCGCCGCTTTGAAATGCTGCAGCGCTTTCGGCGGATCGATGTCCCTGACCAGCATACCCTCGGTGTAGTTGCGATCCGCTTCTCTGGAGGATGTCGATATCTCGGCAACCGAGACCGGCTGCGTCGGTTGCGCACCGACTTCCCGTGCGAGGATCCGCAGCACGTCGGCGATCGCCTTATTCGCGATCTGAACGAGATCGCTTCCCTCCGCCCGTCTCGCGTCGAGGCTTCGCCCGTCTTTCGTATTTACCAGATCCCACAGCAGACACTGGCCGCCGGCGATGTTCGTCAATTGCCCCGAGAGCGCGAAGCTCGCCCCGGCCCTGCGCGCCAGCTCGAGCGCCTGGTCCGCTCCGACGGGCCCGCGGGCGCTTCCGAAGAGCCGCCGGCGCAGATCGTAGATGTAAGACGGGCTCACGATCCGGATAGGGCTCCCTTCGACGAGCCCTACATGGACGAGGCTCGTTATCTGCGCCGACAAAATGGATCATCGGGCGTGACGAGATCGCTGGAAATCGATAATCGCAAGCGCGAGATCATCCGTCTTCGCACGATGCGAGGTCAAAGGCGCAAGAACTTCCACACGAGCGCGGCGACGATCGCGGCCCCAAGAACGGCGGCAGCGGCGATCCATCGCCTCCGCTTTATCGAAGCGCCGCGGGCGCCGACCGCCGAGGGATCCGTGCCTCCGGCCGCTGCGGCGAGGTCGTGTCGAAGCTCGTCCGCGCTCTGATACCGCTTGCCGGGATCTTTCCGCAGCGCTCTCTTCGACTATCGCGCCGGATATTCCGCGGTATGTTGCCGCGACGCCCAGCGAGCTGCTCCGGATCGCTGTTCACGATCCCGTAGAGCACCGCCGCCTCGTGCTCCCCCGGAAACGGCACCTCCCCCGCGAGCATCTCGTAGAGCACGGCGCCGAGTGAGAAGATGTCCGAGCGCGAATCCACCTCGGCCCCCTTCGCCTGCTCGGGACTCATGTACGCCACCGTCCCGAGCGTCGATCCCGTCCTCGTGAGCTTCGTCTGACCCGCGAGCTTCGCGAGCCCGAAGTCGAGAATCTTCACGACGCCGTCCCTCGTCACCATGACGTTGGCCGGCTTGATGTCCCGGTGGACCATCCCCGCCCCGTGCGCCTTCGAAAGCCCCGCGGCGATCTGACTCGCGATGTCCACGACCTCGGCAACCGGCAGGGGCCCCTTCGCGATCCGCTCCTTCAGCGTCTCCCCGTCATAGCAGTCCATGGCGATGAAGAGTCGCTTATCGGGCGTCTCGTCGATCTCGTGTATCGTGCAGATGTTGTTGTGCTGGAGGGCCGAGGCCGCCTGAGCCTCGTGGATGAACCGGGTCTTCGCTTCCTTGTCGCGCGTGAGCTCGGGAGGAAGGAACTTGAGGGCGACGGGGCGCCTGAGCTTCGTGTCCTCGGCCCGGTAGACCACGCCCATCCCACCGCTCCCGAGCTCTTCGAGGATCTTGTAGTGGGAGATGGTCTGACCGATCATGCGTTCTCCGTGCGTCGCGGCCCCAGCCATCCGGTCGATAAGGTATCGCGTGCCTTGGAAATGATCCCTCGGGGGCCATTCTAGCCAAGGGTGCGCGGGATGTCAAACATGCATTGGATCTGTAGTGATGCGCTTTACGGGGATTGAGGGTCTTCACCGAGGCACCGCCCCCCAAAAGCAAGAGCTGCTCCTCGCGAAACAGCTCTGCGCCCCTTCGCCGAAGCTACCAGAGTCGCTCCTGGCTATGATATACGCCTGCATACTTCGATCCGTCAATAAGTCTTATCTGTTGCAGGATACTTGTTTGCCCGTAACGAATTGACGGTCATGCGCTCTTCTCTCTCACAACGAGGTCAACCTCGCACTCGAGAACGTTCAGCAGCAAGAGAATCTGATCCACCGATTTCCTGTAGTTCGTCTGATCGAGAAGACGATAGAACTGTGTCGCCGAAGTCCCCAGACGCCGAATGATCTCTCGCTTCGAAAGGGGGCTCGCCTTCACGCGCTTCTGCGCTTCCAGAGTGAGCTTGTAGAGAAGCACGTCGCGCAGATATCCGGGGTCCTGGTTGTATTCCAGAACTTGATCGATGTGCACAGTTCCCTCTCGGCCGGATTCCAGAACGTACGTGAATCCTTCCCGACCGAGCTCATCGTCAACCGCCGTCTCGGCAATCCTATCGGCTTGGGTAGGCTTGGGATCGACCTTCGAGTATGGAAGCACAAGAACCCGAGACGACGTCTTCACCTCGAACACTTTCTTGCGGTTGTTGGCCGAAACTCGTCGAATCTTCATATATCTATATGTTGCCATGGAAGGTAGCACTTGTCAAGCGGCTCATTATCCCTTCTCCGGGATAATCCGGGAACCTCCCGCCGGCTTCGCTCCCTTGATGAGAAGCCAGAAAATGATCGGAATCTCACCGAAATAGAGCGGCATCAGGACCTTGGAAATGACGCCCATGTGCTCCGGCAGCACGATGGCCGTGACGCCGCCCACGAGATAGGCGAAGCCCGCGACGAACAGCAGGACGCCCAGGATCCGGGGAAAGAAACCCGACCTAATGACGAGGATGCCGAACGGAAAGAGCCAGAGTCCCCAGAATGTCGTGGTGACGGCGGCTGCGCTGCTGTGGAATTCGAATAGGCCGAGCGCCAGAGCGTCCAGCTGAGGCTTGGCGAACGCCGACAGGTAGTCGGCGCCGCTCAGGAGCACGAGCGGCGCGAACTTGGCGAGCAGATTGGCGAGGCCGACGGCGACGCCGATCGACACGAGCAGCACCATGAGTCTGGCCTGACTCTTGTCGACCTCCTCGAACAGCTTGTACAGGACCACGACGAGGAAAATGAAGATAAGGAGAGTGGCGAAGCCGGCCAGAAGGCTCATTCGGTACGTGAGCTCGGCGGCGGCGATGTTGCGGGCCGTCGCCGCGGCGTCCCCGGGGACCACGAAGGCGGGAAAGAGGAACTCGCTGACGATCGCCACTATCATGAACAGGAAGTAAATCGCTCCCGCCCGCCGCGCCGTCGCTTTGATCGTATCCATGTCCTACCTCCTCGTTATCGTCGACTCCCGGCCGCGCGTTCGAGCTCGGCGATGTCGAGCTTGGTCATTTTCAGCATCGCCTCCATCGCCCGCCGGGACCGACCCGCGTCGGGGTCGGCGAGCAATTGATACAGCCGTATCGGCACGATCTGCCAGGACAATCCCCAGCGGTCCTTGAGCCAGCCGCACTGCCCCGGCGAACCGCCGTCCGACAGAGCGGTCCAGAGCCGGTCCACCTCCGCCTGATCTTCGCAGGCGATCTGGAACGAGACCGCCTCGGTGAACGGGAACTGCGGACCGCCGTTCAGGCCCGTGAACCGCTCGCCCGCCAGCGTGAACTCGACGACGAGGACCGTCCCGGCCGGGCCGCTCGGAGTGTCCGCCGGCGAACGCATCACCTGATCTATCCATGAATCCGGCAGCAGCGATACATAATAGCGAGCCGCCTGCTCGGCCTGCCCATCGAACCAGAGACACGGCGTGACCTTCTGCATCTTCATGCCCGGCTCCTTCCGTGGAGGCCCTTTTCGGCTTCCGCTTTCAGATACCTCAGGCCCGTCCGAATGGATTTCTCCAGCATTTTCGAGAAGTGCTTCCTGAACAATCTCACATGAACCCCATCCCACGATTCTTCCGTCGTGACGAGCGTCTTGCCATCGATCGATCGAATGCCCCAGACATGGACTGCGCGGATTCCGAAAGTGATCCCCGTCCATCCCAGCGTTCCGGGCTTCTCAATGGCCGTCAGCCGCGATCGAATCGTACCCGGACCGGCCTTCCACTTGAACTCGGTCCCTTCCGCAAATGGGCCCGCAAGCCGGACGGATCGTATTTCCGGGTTCCATCGCGGCCAATTCTCGAGGTCGGACATGATATTCCATACGTTATCCGGAGTGGATTCTATCTCGATCGTGGATCTGACTATCACCGGCGCATTCGAATCGATTTGCAACACGCTCGACATCTTCACTACCTCCAATTCTCAGCGCCCGCTCTTCGAAGTCGCGACGTTGATAATATAATCTGCAGGCAGGCCCTGTCTACAGGCGGGCCCGGAAAGCGTCCGGGGCCGGGAAAGCATATACGGTTGACTATTGCGCGCTCCTCTGATAGCCTGTAAACAACATTTGACATCTCTTGAAATTATTTTACAGAACGGTAGAGGCCTCGTGCAACGAGCGAAGCGCCGATCCGCCTGCACCCACGGACAGCAGGGATATCGATTCCTGCTGATTCTGCTTCTATTATCCGCCGTGCTCTCCGCGACGCCATCCCCCGCCCTCGCCCAGCGGTATCACGTAGAAACGTATTCCGAGGGGGACGGGCTTCCCAGCGCCGCCGTCAACAGCATCGCCCAGGATCGCTCTGGACTGATGTGGTTCGCCACGCGGTCGGGCATCGCTTCGTACGACGGGCATGAATGGAATGTGTACGGTCTTACCGACGGGCTTCCTTCGCTCGATCACGTCTCCGTTCTGGTAGACCCCTTAGGATCCATATGGGCGCTGTCGGTCGAGTCTGAGCTATCCCTGCTGGAAGGCGGGAAATGGAGGATGATCGCGAGGCTTCCGCTGGCCGCCGATCCCCACAATCCCTATATCATGGCTGCGTCCGTCATGAGCGGCGGCCGGCCGGCGATCGTCCTGGCGGCGATCGGCAGGGAGCTGGAATATTTCGACGGCGCCGAGCTGCGAGCCCTTTCCGTATTTGGAGATCTATCCCATCCGTTCTGCAACGGAGTCGCGGTGGTCGATAACGTCTTATTCGCGGCGACACCCGGCGGGCTCTTCAGCGTCCCGGGAGATTCCCTGGCGCGCGGGCTGAAACATGTCGAGGGCACGCCGCGTATGCCGATGGTCAGCCTCGCCTACGATGAGCTCCGGCGTCTTCTGTGGCTAGTCGGGACCGATTGGATCGGCACGTTCGATCGAGACGGGTTCAAGATTCTCCACCGCATTCAGGCTCTCGACCCGAACCTCACCTATGGCTTCTACCGCAGCGTTCCCGACGACATCGGCGGCCTCTATTACGGAAATCCGAACTACCTCCACCGGTTCGACGGACGGGGCCATGTCGAACCGATGGGAAGAGACAGCGGCATAGTCGACGAAGGGGTCTCGTCGCTGTTTCGTGACCGCGAAGGAAACATCTGGATAGCGGGATTGCGCGGGATTTCCAGGATCGAAGACATCCGATTCGCGAGTTTCTCGAAGAATAACGGGCTCTTCGACGACGAAGTGACCGCCGTCCTCGAAAGAAAGAGAGGCGGAATCGTGCTCGGCCACCCAAATGGCCTCACCTTCATCGACGGCACGATGCGAAAGATGACGGTAACGAACGATGAACAGATCGAGAGGATCCTCGATCTGGCCGAGGATGGGTCCGGGACGCTGTGGATCGCGGCGAACGAAGGAGGGCTGGTCAGAATCGGCCCCGATGGCCGCAAGACCGTCTTCGGCGCGAAGGACGGGATCGATAGCCAGATCAGATCCGTTCTCGTCGACAAGCACAGGCGCCTCTGGGTCTTGGGGAATAAAGAAATATTCATCCGCGCCGGCGATCGTTTCGAGCCCGTTCGGGTCAAGGTCCCCTGGGGCAGCCGTTATCCCGGCTACAGGATACTATACGAGGCCTCCGACGGAACCATCTATGCGGGCACGTCCCTGTGCGGCGTAGTCGCCCTGAAGGAAGGGAAAGATCCGAGGGTCTTCGCGGCCGGCACCGCCGCAGCCGACAACATCTATTCGATATGCAAGACCGCGGATTCCACTCTCTACGTCGGCGCGTACGACGGGCTTTACCGCGAGTCGGGGGGAGTTCTGAAGCGGTCTGCGCCGCCCGGCCCGGCGATAGACAGGCCGGTGTATTTCATCATCGAGGATCGCGAGAGTCGACTCTGGTTCGGAACGGATAACGGCGTCTACCGGTGGAACGGGGACACCCTCCTGCATTTCACCGTGGAAAGCGGCCTCCTCGGCAGGGAAACGAACCGGGCCGCCGGCATGGAGGATTCCAGGGGACACGTTTGGATCGGAACCGACCGCGGCGTGTCGGTATACCGCGGAGAATACGACATGCGGAGGAAGGTCCTTCCCATGGTGGCCCTCGTCTCTCTGCAAACGGAGGACGCGACCTTCTCTCTCGAGGACACGATCTCGCTGCGTCACGATCGGAACTCCTTCACCGTGAACTTCAGGACCATTCTCTTTTCATCCTCGGAAAGGACGAGGATCAGGAGCCGGCTGGAAGGGTACGAGGCGGAGTGGTACAATCCATACGTCTCTCCCGAACGGCAGCTCCGCTATACGAACCTCCCTCCGGGGAAGTATGTCTTTCATCTGCAGGCCGCGGCGGCGGACGGGCCGTGGAGCGAGACCGTTTCGTCGGGGCCGATAGTCATCCGCGGACCTTTCTGGATATCATCCTGGTTCAGGATTCTCGCCGGCGCGGTCGCCGCTCTCTTCGCCTGGGGGGTGTTCGCCTTCTTCTCGCAGAGAAGGTACGCCTCACTCCTTCGCAAAGAGGTGGAGATGAAGGTCGCGGAGAATCCGCGAGATGGAGAAGGAGCTCGCCAGGGCGGGAAAGCTGAAATCGATGGGAATCCTGGCGGGTGGAATCGCCCATGACTTCAACAATTTCCTCGCCGCGATCGTGGGTAATCTCTCGATGCTGGAGACCTCCAGGCATCTCTCCGGCGAGGACAAGGAGCTCACCTCGCATGCCCTCGCCGCGGCGACCAGGGCGAAATCGTTGACGAGTCAGCTGCTCACATTCTCCAAGGGGGGCACTCCGGTTCGCGAAGCCGGCGATATCAGGAGCGTCATCAGGGAAATCGCGGCGTTCGTCATGAGGGGATCCAATTCGAGCTGCGTTTTCGATCTGCCGGAAGATCTGCGGGACGTCGAGATGGACGCCGACCAGATCAGCCAGGTGATAAATAATATCCTCCTCAACGCCCGCCAGGCGATGCCGGGCGGCGGGGTAATCGAAATCAAGGCAAGGAACCACACGTACTCTCTTTCGGAGCCCGGCCCGCGCCTGCCCTCTCCCGGAAGCTACGTGGTCATAGAGATCGAGGACCATGGCGAGGGAATCCCCGCCTCCGTGATCGAGCACATCTTCGATCCCTATTTCACGACGAGGCCCGACGGATCCGGCCTCGGTCTCACGACCGCCTACTCGATAGTGGAGAAGCACGGCGGAAGGATCGAGGTGCTCTCGGAGGAGGGCAGGGGAACCAAGGTGAGCTTCTACTTGCCCGCCGCGAAGCAGGCGTCGGAAGAGACCGCCCCGCCGGCGAAGACCGCGGCCGAAACGCGGAAGGCGAGGGTGCTCGTCATGGATGACGACGACGCGGTGCGCTCCATCACCGTCAAGATGCTCGGCATGCTCGGGCACTCGACCGGGGCCGCTCGAAACGGTCACGAGGCGCTCGATCTGTACCGGCAGGGCATGCAAGATGGAAAGCCCTGGGATATCGTCATAATGGATTTGACGATTCCGGGAGGCATGGGGGGAAAAGAAACGATCGCCCCCCTGCTCCGGATGGATCCCGGGGCGAGGGCCATTGTCCTGAGCGGGTATTCCAGCGACGACGTGCTCGCCAACTTCGGCGAATACGGATTCCGGGCCCGCCTCGCCAAGCCGTTCACGAAGGGCGACCTCTCCCGGACGATAGACGCCGTGCTGCGGCCCTGAGAGAATGCACGGATCTATCTTCGCGGCCGGTCTCGTTTATTCTACTCAAAACCAAGGAATCCCCGGCAGCGGCAATTACGATCCGTCCGCCGTCTCGGGTCGCGCGTCAATGCCCTGCTGCCCCGGCTCCAGCACCTTGAGAACGATGATCGTGATATCGTCCGCCTGTTCTTCAAGCCCGGAGTACGCCTTGACGGCCTCGATCACGCATGTCGACAATGCCTGGGCGGAAAGGTGTTTATTTTCGACCAGCAGCCGCGCAAGGCGCTCGCTGTCGAACTCCTCGCCATCCGGATTTCGGGCTTCCGTGATACCATCCGTATACAGGCACAGAAGATCCCCCGCATGCAGTTGAATTTCGTTCGCAGTGAATTGCACGCCCGGCAGGATGCCTACGATCGGGCCGCCTCGTTCGAGCTCGAGAAGTTCGCCGTTGGGGCGCAGGAGAAGACCCGGAAGGTGTCCCCCGTTCACATAAACGAGCTTCCCCTGTCGAGGAGAGAGCACCGCGAGAATCAGGGTAATGTAGGTTATTTCGTCCGTGCTATCGAGGAGAAGCCTGTTCAGAATGGCGACGCAATCGCTCAGGTCAGACGGAGGCTTCAGGGCTTGACTATGGAGACATGCCTGCGCATTCGACATGACCATGGCGGCGGGAAGACCCTTGCCGGAGACGTCGCCGAGTATCAACGCCAGATCGCCGTCGCCGCCCCACGGGAGAACGTCGTAGTAATCTCCCGAGAGCTCCAGGCTGGGAACGTTGGTTCCATAGAGATCGTACCCGGCGAGCCGCGGCAGCGCGGACGGCAGCAGCTTGAGCTGGATTTCCCGCCCCATTTCCAGCTCTCGTTTCATTCGTGCCGTCTGGCGGGTCTCTTCGTTGAGGCGCTGGATGCTGTCGGCCATCGAGTTGAATGAGTCGATCAGGAAACCGAACTCCTGCTGGCCGGATGGCCTGGCGCGGAAGGAGAGATCGCCCGACGCGACATGCTCCATGGCGTCGACAAGATCCGCGAGCGGCCCGCTCAGACGCTTCGAGAGAACGCGGCTCACGACGACAGCGATGATCGCCACGACCGAAAGCGCCACTACCAGCCATGAGATTTGCATCCAGATCAGTTGGGAAAAAAGGGGCGCGAATGAAGGACGCTCGACGTTTCGAACGGAACGCTGCCAACGTTCGGTGAGAGCTTCGTCGGTGGAGGAGATGAGAGCCAGGACACCCGGTTCTCGATTGCTTCCCCTCGCGCGTTCGAGATACACGAGACTCGCAAGGTAACCGGGCCGGCGGTGTTTCGGCTGCACACCGGTGCGCTCGAATTCATCGAGGTCCGCGGCCTTCAGTTGAAGATCCTGTCCCGTGACGTCGCCGTTTGTCGCTTTCTGAGCGCTTGCTTCCAGATTCCGCTCGACCGCCAGCCGCCAGCCGCCGTCCGCCTTTGCATAGAGCTGCAAGAAGAGCGGCACCGCAACCCTGTCTCCGGCCTCGGATACGTTCAGGCGCGCTTGGACGCAATCGATTAAAAGGTCCGCGGCTCCGTACCGGCAGTCGGATGAGGCGCGTTTCAGGAGCTCCGCATTCTCCATGGAGAGATCGTTGAGGTGTTTGCCCGCGAAATAAGCGAGATCCGCCTGAAGCTCATCGCCGGCGGACTTGGACCAGAGCTCCTGGAGCAGGTTTTCGAATTTTCGCTGGGCCACAACGAGCGAGAGCACCGAAATCGACCCGAGGATCAGGGAGATCAACACAATGATGTAGAACAGGGTTCGTTCGAATTTGGTGCGGCTGCGAAACAGACTGAGCATGAATCGTCTCCGGCGCGGCATGCGCCGCGGAGAATGACCTAGGGGTTCTTGCCGCCTCTGGCCGAAGGAGCAGGCGAGAGCAACCGCTTGAGGGTTTCGATAGTGAACTCCTGAGATTCCAGGGCAACGGAGAAAAAGTCGCCCTTCTTGCGCCAGAGCTTTGCAATATCCGCGATCGCCTTCCCCTGCGCATCCGGTACCATCCCCGCCAGCTTCGTCGCGCCTCCCGACCGATCCTGGGCCGACGGCCTCCCCCGCACCGTCATTTCCAGCGAGACTCGGTGATTCTGGTCGGGATCGAGGAAACAAAGCTCGATCACGGGAATTCTCGTGAAGCGCCGGAATCTATTCATCGATTCATAGTAGCTGGCGCTCGTGAAAATCTCCTTCGATGCCTCTTCCAGATTGTACTCGCTATACCACTTGCTGTATTTGATCGTTCTGAGAATCGGCTTCTTGCTGACGACTTCGCTGCCGAATTTCTGGCTCCGCTGCACCTCGATCGATATCACGCACTCGATCGTGAGGCCGTTGTCGTCGAGAGCAGCCTGCAGCTCTTTGCTCTTGAGCGCCGCCATGGGAAGGAGAAAATCGATATAGAGCATCGTATCGTCGCTCCGGTACGAAAGCGAATCGAGCCGGCATGTCTCGGCCGAGGCCGTCCCGTCCACCGCGCCGGCGACGATAATGCAGGCGAAGAGAACGCGGAGAGCCCGGCCCAGGAACCACCCCGCGCACCGTGTGGATGAAAGCCGATTTCCGAAACCGCCGGTTCTCATTAATATCCACCCCGGTCGAAGGTCCCGAAGAAACTCACGAGAGTCCGCCAGTCTCCCGTCTGAGGATCGATCGGCGTCGCCCATGACACCGAAATTCCGCTCGGGTAAAGGTAACCGTCGCCGAGCCAGAAGAGGCCGATACCCGTCACAAAATCGGACTTCAGTCTTGGAATGTCGGAGTACCGGTCCGACCGCCATGCATTTCCCGCATCGATACCGGAGAATATGCGAAATTGCCAGGATTTCTCAGGCGCCATGAAGGGGACCACGGACAGGCTGACGTTCAGAAGAAGCGTCCGATTCCCCGAGAACTCGCGATCCGCGAAACCCGGCATCGTTCCGGGCCCGCCGGCATAGAACTCCTCCTGGAGCGGGAGCGCGCCGGTCGCGAGGCCGGCACGCAGCCGGCTGTCAAGATAGATGCGCCGGAAAATCCGCTGCGAACGCACGCCGTTGAGCTCCCAGCGCACGTACTCATAATCTCCGCCGAGCGCCCCGCCCGCAATCCGCGCTTCGGCATCGAGGAGCGTGCGCGTCCAGGAACGCCATCGGGTATTCGAATACTGATACGAAAGCGTCGCTCGATGAAAGCGACCTTGCTCGACGTCATCGACCGGGTTCGAAGAGAATTCCTGCCGCCCCGATATCCAGCTCTGCTGTGAAACGGTGGGAACGGCCGTTTCCCGCGCGAAGTCGAGATTCATAAAGACCGCATGCGCCGGCAAGCGCGGCGATGCCAGTTTCCAGGAGAACTGCCACCCCGTACTCCATACGTAGTTCAATCGATCCAGGCCCGCGAAGGTGGCAAATACCCAGGTCTCCACTCCGCTCGAGAGCTGCTCCCGGTAAAACGGCATCGGCCCATCCGTATAACGAATCGTTGGAATCCATGCTTCCTGAAAACTCATGTTCACGCGGTGCTGCCACCGTTCGTTATCCACTCCGTACCCCGCGATCCAGTCAGCATCGGCGTGCCGCGAGAGAGAGCCGAAATACGCCTTTATCTTGCCGAAGGGAACCGGCCCGGTCACTTTCGTCCAATAGAAAGCGGGTAACACAGTACCGAAGTAACCATAACTCGTAACGCCGAGCCGCTCATAGCGCAGCATGCCGGGGACCGGCTCTTCAGTATGCACATAGTCGAGCTGAGCCGAACGCTGAAGGAATAGAGTATCGACCTCATTGTCGGCATGCCGGATCGAAAGCCTTGTATATTGGTCGGGAAGCAGCGTGGAATAGCGTTCCTCGAATTGCCTGACCGACTCTATGCCGCCGCCATTGAAGCCGAGGATGAGGTCGCGCGGCTTGATCCCCCCCCTCTCGCCGGGAGAGCCGGACTCGACCTTTCGCACAAAAAGGCCGGCGCCCTCGCCGCCGGATGCGGATAGTGATTCCGCTTCGATAAGGGCGGGGCTCATCGCTTCAAGGCGCAGCCCGGACCACGGCTTCGGCGGAGCTTGAGCCGTATAGCGGGCCGCATGGAACTTGCCACGGGAGTAGAACTGCAGCAGGACGACATCCCCGATATGGATAGAATCCGAGAGAGCCGACAGATCCGATATCGATCGTACTTTCTTCATTTGATCCGGGCTGATCACGCTGACGATGCCGTACATCCGCACTTTGGAGGATCCTATGCCCGTAATGACGCTTCCGCATTCGGGGGGGTCCCAGTTGAATACCGCCGCGTCGCCCAAAACCCATCTCACGACGGGAAGGCTGTCCAATGCCGCCAGCTCGTCGGGAAGGGTGGCGCGGATGCTGTCCCGGTCGCACAGGGGCACGACCTCGAAACACAGCCCCCCCTTCGGCTGGGGCGCCACCGACAGAGTGATCTCGTAGCGTTCGCCTTCATGAAGAACGGCGAGCCTGATCTGTGTCGGATCCGCGAGACGCAGGAGAACGGCGTCCAGGTCTTTCTGGGAACGGACCGGCTTGTCGTCCGCGTACAGGAGGATGTCGCCATTGCGCAGGCGGGCTTGCGCCGCGGGGGAAAGATAATCGACGCCGACAATCTCCACCCCGGGATCGATGGAACGGAGATCGTACTCGATTGCTTGCTCGCGCGATAACGGGGATACGACCAGCCCGAGATAACGAAGCGCCGATGATTCGGCAGGTCGCTCCGGACACGAGGCATGCAGAATCGTGCACGCCAACGATATGACGAGGAGGATGGGGAAAGCTCCGAATAGGTATACTCTCATAGTGTTTGAATTGTCAGGTGCATTCTAGCCGGTCGCACGGGGCCGCCGCAAGCGGAAAAACCGCTTCCCGAAAAGCAGCGAATTGAATCAATCGTCGAGTTCAACGGATGGAGCAGAGCACCTCTATTTCAACGCGGTCGCAGAATCGGACCTGTCCAACGATCCGGCGACGTATTCGAGACGTTTGCAGGCGTTGAATCGCTCGGCGCTCCGCCTGGCGCCCATGATATTGCCGACATAGAACGGCAGGGTGAATCCGCCGAGAAGATACCCGGGCGCATACTGTTCGCTTCGAAAGAGCTGCACGACACTGAATATGAGCAGGCCGTCGAAGATGAAATGGCGAAGACCGTCATATGGCCGTCGCGCATAGCACTGCCCCGTGCCCGGCACGACGGTCGAGAGCGCGGCGGCAACGAGAGGATTCCTTTTCGGCAACTCGATGCCCCCGTGCGCATCCCGCGCGAGGAGCAACATCTTCTGTCGAGAGAGACCATCGGTCGATTCCTCTGCGATGCGAGAGAACGCATCCGCGCTCTCCACCCACGCCCCGCCCGCCATCGCGCTCACGGCGCGAAGAATGCCGACCTGATTCGAGCAACCCTCACCAGGATCGAAAGAACGCAGGATCCGCTCGCTTTCCGCACAGTCGCCGGCGTTGAAACGAGACGACGCGGCCCAGAGGAATGCGAGACTTTTCTCTTCGCGCGTGCTCGCTTCGCCTCCGGCCCGGAGGAATCGGATCGCAGCGTCGTTCCACTCGTTCACGCGAAAATAGCATCGCCCCGCCATCATAGCCGCCCAGAACCGCAGCGACGTCGAGTTCGCGCAGAAGGCGATTCGCTGGTATTCGGTCTCCGCGCGCCAACAGTCCCCGCGCGCGGCGAGGGCGTCGGCGAAAGAAACATCCCATCGGAGAACCGTCGAAAGAACGTCCGCCGAATCGGGGCTTCCGGATATCCGCGAAGACCAATCGATTCGAGGAACCGTATCGTCTGCGGACGGCAGGAGCCACTCCGGAATGCGCGGGAGCCGGCAGGCAAGCTCGCTCCCCTTCGGAGAATCGACCAGCCTGCCCCGCGAGTCCTTCTTGTACGCTCCCTGCGCGTCGCGATGGCATCGCACCAATCGATCGGCTGCGAGCGCCGAGCCCTTGACGAAACCGCATTCATCGATCGCTTCGAGCGCGTACTGGGAACAGCTCGGTTCGAAGCGGCAATGCCCGTATCGCAGATCGGATATATAGCGCTGATAGAAACGGATGGCGTATGAGGCCGGAGAGGCGCCCGGGAGAGAATCTCCCTCGCCCGCAACGAAATCACGACAGCATACGGGCGCCGAGGCGAACATCACGGCGCACGACGCAAGAATGGAACATGCCGCGAGCTTAATCGAACGCATGGCACGACCGCTCCGGCATCAAAACGAATAGAATCCGACGCTGATTCCAAAAGAGAAGAACGCGACGTTCTCCGTTCCCAGATAATCGAGGGTGAGCGATTT
This sequence comes from uncultured bacterium, assembly GCA_963846325.1. Classification (GTDB taxonomy): domain Bacteria; phylum Krumholzibacteriota; class Krumholzibacteriia; order Krumholzibacteriales; family Krumholzibacteriaceae; genus SSS58A. The sequence continues at coordinate 117,927 of CAWJVO010000011.1, read as the reverse complement.
CTCTTCCTCCGCCTTCCAGGGAATGAATGCGAATCGAGCTTGAACGCTTAGGGGTACACGGTCTCCCAACAATCCCCCGGCCGCTATCAGGACCTCGGCCCCACCCTTCCACTTCGTGAGCTCATCGGTGCGGGCACCCGTCAGAGAACTGTTGTCGTAGACATGGATCAGGGCGCTCTCTCGAACCATGAAGAGCGCGGGCCCGAGGCCGTAGCTGAAGAAACCCGATCCGCCCCTGAAGGGGATCGATTGCCCGAAGGAAAGCCCCATGCTGAATATATCGAGGTCGCTCTCCTGGGGCGAGTCGGTGATCGTGCCGTCGGTATAGTCATAGAGCGGCATTCCATTTGCATGCAGGAAGCCGGCGGAGAGACCGAGCTTCATCGAACGCGGCAGGAATGCCCCCGCTTCGATGCCGATTCGATATGCGCTTTCATTGTACTCTTCCCGAACGGCTTTTTGAGAGAACACCGGCATCGACACGCAAGCGCCGAATTCCCACCGGGGCCGCACCGCGGAGCGCTTTTCGCCGGACCCCAAAGAAGTCTGGAATTCAGTTCTCCCTCCCGTTGCTTCGCCGAGCGGCACCTGCTCCCTTGCTGTCAAGGGCACTTCATTTTCACCGGTCAGCTCTTTGGCGGCTTCACTCTCGTCGTCATCTCCGCCGAATATGCTGCCGCATATGGATCCGATGAACGTTCCGAAGAATGAGCCCAGGCAATCGCTCCAAGAGCTATCTTCATTCCCATCGGAAGAGACGGTCTGAGTCTCCGGTCGTTTCGCGAGTTGAGCGGTTGTCGGGGTCTCCTTTCGAACACGTTCCTTCTTCGCCTTCGTCGTGTCCGCGGCGACAACGTCGCGCGACGAAGAGACTCGAACGCAATCAGACCTCGTCACCGCGCCCGCTGCTGGCGACGCCACGCAGAGTGAAAAAAGCACGATCGCCCAAACGCCCCACGATCTCATACTTAATCCTCCCCTATGTCGAGCCTTGCCGAGACTCGGAGCCGCAAAGGTCATGTAGCGCGTCTTCGCCGGAACGAACATGCGAAACGCCATCCGATTCCCCAGCCTGCCGATCCACCAGGGGGTCGGCTTGACGCTTCTTTAACGGTAGAGAGACTTGAGACGCCCCCAGGATGACTGCTCTACCGCCACCGTTTCCAGATCCAGGACCCAAACCTCGAAAGGTGGCGTGTCGCCGCTTTGACAGCGGGTGTAGGCGAGCCGTTTCCCGTCGGGAGAAACCGCTCCATTCCAATCCATTAGAGAGTCACTTGTCAGCTCCCACCGACCGGAACCTTCTCTGCTGACCATGATAAGGTCGTATGTCCCTGACCCGCTGACGCCCGTGAACACGATGAACCGGCTGTCGGGGGTCCAGCAGGCATGAGTTCCGAGCTCGAACGTGCGCGTCGTGCCGCCTGAAAGGGGCGCCACAGCCAGGGAGTCCCCCGGCGTGAAGAAGGCTATCCACTGGCCGTCGGGAGAAATCGTCCCCCCGCTTCCTTCCCGGATGAATCTGGTCGTGCCATCAGAGAGATTCAACGCCCTTGTTTCACAGGCTGTTGGATTCCAGACCGAGTATAGAACCTCGCCGCCGCCGGGAGCGAGGTGGAGGCCCGGATCGTCCCACAGCCCTGGCACGGACCACACGACAGGCGCCCCTCCCTGCAGATCGAACAAAACGAACTCCGACCCAGCCCGGTTGTATACGATGTGCTGTCCATCGGGCAGCCAGAGAGGATCGAAAGTCCCCTGCGGATCACCGGTCAGAAGGGTGGGGTTCTGACCCGAAGCAGCCACACGCCACAATCTGATATCCTCGTCACCATAGGATCCGTCGGTCGGCCGGGAGCACACGAGCTCACTGCCATCGGGCGACCAGCTGGGGAAGAACGCATCCTTGAGAACGATGCTGCCTTCGGCCACAGCGGCAATCGTCCAGATTCCAGACAGGACCACCGAGACAACAAAATACGCAAAGACCTTTATGCGAGAACCCTCCTCATCAGAATGTATCGCCCAACCTTATGAATCTCCCCCACCGCGTGCTTTGCAGGCGGCGTGACAAGAACAGACCGTCCGCTCAAGTGCTTTGTGCGTTCAATCTCCGCACTGAGTTGGATAGACAGCGAGCCAATCGCCCCAGTGCGCAATGTAGACGCAAGAGCCGGACACCGCGATTTCAACGCCGCCTACCTCCCCTGGTCCTGGGAGCTCGACGCCTCCCGCTACGGTCGGAGAAGCCGGATTCGACACGTCGATAACGATAAGAGAAGGGCCCACGAGATACGCGAAGGACCCGGCTAACGCGATGCCATAGACTCGACCCAGGAATTCGATCTCTCCCACGAAGACGGGAGACGCAGGATTCGCAATATTGAATACCTGAAGACCCGAAACGGCGGACGACGGATCCAGTATCCCCACGTAGGCGTAGGCCCCCGCGACTGTCACATCGCGGGCTGCGTAGGGTGCAGTCTCGGCGCTCCCCACGACCAGTGGGGCGGTGGGATTCGAAACGTCGATTACCTGGAGCCCAGACACTCCCGCTGCAATGTAGACATGGGAACCACTCACCGCAACGCCTCCCCCCGCGTAGACTGGCGTGTCAACGGTCCCTACGATGGTCGGAGAGGCCGGGTTCGACACATCGATAACGTGCAGTCCAGACTCATTAGCCGCCACATAGGCGTATGACCCCAACACAGCGACGCCGAGAGGATTGCCTGGCGTATCAACTTCCCCAACTACGACCGGAGACCCGGGATTCGAAACATCGACCACGTGGAGCCCAGACTCTTTCACCGCTACGTAGGCATAGTTGCCAGCCGCCGCAACGTCCCCCCACGCGTAGTCTGCCGTAGGGACACCCCCCATGAGCGCGGGAGACACCGGGTTCGACACGTCGATAACCGCCAGACCGTTGTCATCACAAATGTAGCCTCGGGAACCGATCATGGCGAGGCTATATGCGATGCCGGTACCAATGCCCCCGATTCTCGCTGGAGACGTTCGGTGTGATATGTCGATCACCTGCAGACCGTCCGATGCGCCGACGTATGCGTAGGACCCAGCCAGCGCGATGCTCCACCCACCGTAGGACCAGGTCCTCCCCACAACAACCGGAGCGCTTGGATTGGACACATCGACAACCGCCAGGCCCTCGCTCGCGACATACACGAAGGCGCCATTTACGGCTATGTCGCCATATATCCCGGGCAAGTCGAGTGTTCCAATCAAAGAGGGCGTCGTCGGAATTGAAACGTCAACCACCGAAAGGTAGTTATCCGCGTTTACGGAGTAGACATACGATCCCGCGACTGCGACGTTATTTGCAGATATGGCGCCGCAAGTTCCAACGATGACAGGAGATGCCGGGCTCGATATATCGATCACTTGAACGCCGGATCCGCCATCAGCGACGTAGGCATAGTGCCCCGCCACCGCGACGCCAAACGCCTCGCCCCCGGGCGTAGCCACGCTTCCGACGATAACGGGAAAAGCTGGATTAGAGACGTCTATCACATGCATGCCATCCCCGCCTGCCGCCACATATGCATATGTCCCTGCTATTGCGATGCTGAGCGCGACGCCCGGTATGCTCATGCTTGTATCGATGGCTGGGGAGGCAGCATTGGAAATATCAATCACCTGCAATCCAGACCACCAGTCTGTGACATAGGCGTGGGAACCGCTCACCACAATGTCCGACGCATAACTCGGCGTGTCAACGCTCCCAACGATGGAGGGCGACGTCGGATCGGATATGTCGATAACTTGCAGTCCGGACTCGTTGGCCGCCACATAGGCGTACGATCCCAATACGGCGACGCCGCGAGCCTCATCGGGCGTTCTAACACCGCTCATGAGATGCAGATAGTCTCCGTAGTCGAGGCAGTGCGTTCCTTGTGGCGTCGGTCCGGTCACGTCGTCGTCAGAGCAACTGACCACGCTGAGTACGATTAGGAACGAAGTCAATATCAACAGGAGACTCTTACTCACATGAGTACCTCCATTTCCAGTTCGAGCAACAGTTGCTGCATGACCTTCTTGACATGCTTCGAGAAATCCCATTGAACTTCCCCCTCTTGCTCCGCCGCGCTTAGGATCACACTTTTCATTGGCTATCCGGAATCGCTATTGGCCTTCCGTTCATCGTGGCCCAATCCCATTCCTCCACCATTTGCGCAAATGCCCCCGCAACGGCACCGGACACATTCATTTCCGCCGCATATTCCGCGAATTGGGCGATCTTTTGCAGATCGCGGTCTTCAAGCATTTGAGCGAATCTTGATACAATGACCGGAGATCCTGTATGAACATCGATGACTTTCAAAGTGATATTCGATCCGCCCCACTTATAGAGCGCAAGGGTATCCCGCTTCAACGTCAGAGTGCTTATGCTGAGCCCCGTATTTATCTCTTGTCCGAATTCGACGGATACCCCTTCAATCTCACACAACAAAATTCCATCGAAGCCTGCACTGGCTGCCGATCTCGCAAGATCGGATATGCTGCTTGGAGTCTTCCGCCAAGCGCTCCCAACGAGAGAATCACCCTCCGATAGAGAGAATAGAGGAGCGTTTCCCGTTTGGTGCAGCAGTGCTGTTTTCGCGGCTCTTTCCGCCCAACTGCAAGCCGCCAGGGTTGACTCATCGACCGTAATCGGGCCAAGAAGCACTTTCCTGATCGACTTCAAGGCTTCCTGGCTCTCCACCTTGACACCGGGCATCATCGAGCCGCACGAAACGAACGCAATTGCGAGCGCCAAAGAAATTATTAAAGAACTTCTGTATAACACAGACAGAATCGCGGCTCCTCGTCGCATAGAATTCCTCCTATATTTGAGAATTAGGTCTATTGTGCAATTATTCAACGCGCTGCGTCAAGATTATCCTGGGCAGAATCTCGGGACATCCCCGCGAGCGGTGTCTATACACAATAATGGCTGCAGTCATATAGAAATTCCATCAGCAGCCGGCGCTCAATCCAGTAGCCTTTTCACGATCGGATACGCGACGAGCCACAGCAGAATTATCCAGATGCATATCACGACCGCCGCGCCGACCCATCTCCGCGGCACTCCCTCGGCGAGGCGCCCCTTCGCCTCCCGCCGGTGCTCATCCATCACCTCGCGCGGGATCATCTTCAGCGCGAGCGCGAGCCCCAGCGGAACGATGATCATATCGTCCAGGAGCCCGATCACGGGAATGAAATCCGGAATGAGATCGATGGGGCTCACCGCGTAGGCCACGATGACGGCGGCGAGGAGCTTGGCGTACCAGGGAACGCGCGGATCCCGCGCCGCGAGGTAGAGCGCGAACGAATCCGCGCTCAGCTCATGCGCTCTCTCGGACCATCTCTCCTTGAGCCGCCATGCCGACATGTTCGGGTATCCTTTTCCGGGATTACCCGGGCCGATGCCCGGCGCCTAACGATACAGATCGTCGCTCAGATACTTCAGCCCCGAATCGCAGATGATCGTGACGATGCGGCGTCCCGCTCCGAGCTTCCGCGCCCGCTCGAGTGCGGCCCACACGTTCGAGCCCGACGAGATGCCGCCGAAGATTCCTTCCTCGCGCGCGAGGCGGCGCGCGGTCGCGTAGGCGTCCTCGTCGCTCACCGCGACGATCTCGTCGGCGAGTTCGAGCCTGCATATGGACGGGACGAATCCCGCCCCCATTCCCTCGAGCCGGTGCCCGCCATAGGGGCCGTGCCCCGAGAGCGCTCGCGATTTCAGCGGCTCGATCGCGACGCATCGCACCCCGGGCACCTCGCGCTTGAACACCTCGGCGTTCCCCGAGAAGGAGCCGCCGGTGCCGACTCCCTGTATGAATTCGTCGAAGCGGCCGCCCAGGGCCGTCATGATCTCCACGGCCATGGGCACGTACCCGGCGCTATTGTCGCGGTTGTTGAACTGATCGGTCCAGTAGGTGTCCGGCTCCTTGGCGAGCTCCGCCACGCGTTTGATGAGCGACTGGATCAGCTCCGGCGTGACCATTCGGTTCACGCTCGGCGCCACCTCCACGGTCGAGCCGAAGGCGCGCATCGTCTGGATCTTCTCCTCCGCGAAGGCGTCCGACGAGACGAAGTACCCGCGATAGCCTTTGGCCGCGCACACCATTGCGAGCGAGCTTCCCGTGCTCCCGCCCGTATAGTCGACGACGCGGCCCCCCGGCTTGAGCAGGCCTTTCTTCTCGGCCCCCTCGATCATGGAGAGCGCCATGCGATCCTTCATGCTGCCCGTGGGATTCGCGCCCTCCCATTTCACGAAGATATCCGCGGCGCCCTTCTCGTGAAGATGGACGAGCTGAATGAGCGGGGTGTTGCCGATCGCCTGCATGGCCGTCCTTTCGCTAATCCGTCGCGAGCTCCCCGCGGCGCCACACGAAGGCGGAGATATTCGTCGCCCCGCGGCAGAGCACGATGGCTTTCTTGAGCTCATACTGGGACAATTCTATTCTCTCGTCCGATTCCTTGCCCGTGTAATGCTTCTCCAGCATGGGCAGAGCCCGCGCGTCGCCGAGCTGGCCGAGCGCCCAGATCGCCCGATTCCTGTCGCGAAGCCCGTGCCGGTCGGATTCGACGAGCGCCATCAGGGCGGACACCCGGTCGCCGGGGAATTCCCGAAGGGCGGTCTCGCTGATCGACCGGATGCCGCTCCCGATCACCAGAGAGATGCTCACGTACGCGATCGCGAGGAGAATCGCTCCCGCGACGAAGATGGTTATCAACCGTTTCGGATTATTCGCGGGCTTCCGCTGCAATCCGGATCCGCCGTCCCGGCTCATGCGCCCTCCCTCGCTTCCGCCGGAGCCCGCATGACGTACGCGATCACGAGCGCGGCGATGACCCACGTGACGAAGTCGTACGCCGCGATGATCGCCGTCGTCGTCGCCGGGTAGCCGCCGATCCCGTATTTCATGAGATCCCCGAACACGGCGACGAGAAGGCCGATGCTGGAAACGAAGCAGACCTTCCGCGCATAGCTCGAAAGCACGCGGCCCGAGGCCTTCGAAAGAAGCCACGCCGCGAGCAGGCACGAAACGAGCGCGATGAGCGGCTGCACGCCGACGAGCCTTCCCGCGGCCTCGTGCCCGAATCCCGCGTACGTGAGCCCGAACACGGGCTCCCCGGCGGGGAATCCCTTCTCGGGCACGGCCTCGGGGTTGATCACGTACACGCCCGGCGCCGTAACGTTCTCCTTCAACACTTCATACACGGCCCGCTCGTTCGGCACCTGCTGCATCCGCATCTTGACGTTGAACTGGAAAAAGGCGCTCGTCACAAAGGTCCAGATCATGAGCGCGATCGCGCCGAGCACGCCCGAAAGCAGAATGCGTTTCGACATGGTATCCTCCCGCGGCAGGTTGAATGTTGAAGGCTGCATGTCCGATTGTACGATTATTCGCCGCTGTCTATCCCGGTATCGTCGTCGCCGCTCAGGAAGCCCGCCCGCAGCGCGCCGAGAACGTCGCGCGCGAGCTCGGCGTCGTCCCGCGCCACCAGAAAATCGACGGAGCCGACCGTGTAGTTGAGGCCCCCGCCTTCGCCCCCCGCACCGAACAGCTCCCGCGTCTCGACGCTGCGCGCGACATACCGGATTCCTTCCCCTTCGAGGATCGACTTGACGACGGCGGCGAGCTCCTCGTCCCCCGTGCGGAAGACGCAGACCGCGTCGGATACCGGTTCTCCCCTCTCCCGCTCGTCGTCCCTCATGCCGGAAACGGTAGCATACCCCCGCGCGACCGCGCCATAGAAAGCTTCACGCGGCGAACTCGTCCCCGTCCGGCGGCCACGGCGGATTCACCGTATCCGCGCGATACTCGAGTATGTCCCCCGGCTGGCAGTCGAGCGCGCGGCATATCGCCTCGAGCGTCGAGAATCGTATCGCCTTCGCCTTCCCCTGCTTGAGGATCGAGAGGTTCGCGATCGTGATTCCCACGCGCTCCGCGAGATCGGTGAGCCGCATCTTCCGCTTCACGAGCTGCATATCGAGATTCACTATGATAGGCATAACGACCTCACACCGTCAGTTCCTGCTCTTCCTGGAGCTTGTTGCCGAGGCGGAACACCTCGGAGATCACGAGCACGACGAGACCGCCGGCGAGAAGCCCCCAGTTGAGCGTCTCCCTGAGAAGCCAGAGCCACGGGATCTCGGCCCCGCTCATCGCGATCTCGCCTTTGAAGAGAAGGAACGTTCCCATCTGCACGACGAACTTGAAGATCGCGCCGCCGGCCATCGCGTATCCGACGACGCGGAGCCGCGCTCGCGTTCTCGCGGGCGAAGGGCTTCCCCTGGCTCACGTCCTCGAAGATATTCGCCATCTGCACGACGCCGATGAAGAAGAGCCCGCAGAGAACGAGAATCCTGAAGAACGCCGCGAGCACGAGCGCCCGCGGCATGCTCAGGTAGGAAAACTCGCCGTAGATCTTGTGGAGCCTGAACCTGATCGCGCCGTTCTCCGTCGCCCAGAGTGTCGGGCGACAGCTCCTCGGCGATCGCGGGCAGCTCGTATACGTTTGTCGCGGCGACCTTGCTGAGATCGTCGGCGTTCGACATCATGTAGATGAACGACCCGACCGAATACAGGGTGACGAGGAGCGAGGCGCCGAAGGCGAGATAGATCACCACCTTCACCAATCCCGTGAGCGAAGACGGATTTGAAACTCTCATATCGACCTCCTGTCACCGGCCGCCCGAAAGGCGATCCCGGCGTGATTCCAACCATTGACCACAGGAGGATTATATCCGTGACCTCATCGATTGTCAAGCATTATTTATTGATATTCGATAAATATTAGCTGATTAACAATACGTTTGCAGAAGCGGCTGCTAGAAGGATCTTCCGAGCTCGTACGCCTTTTCGAGGTTCGCCCGCCTGAACGTATCGTCCTTCGGCATCATTCCGCCGAGGATCTCCATACGGGCTTCCTTCACGCCGACGCCGAGCAAACGATCGTTCAGCATGACGCGGCGCATCGCCTCGGCGACGCCGGTCTCCTCGAGATGCTCGACCGTGTGGCCGGCCGGGCAGATCACGATCGCCTTCGCGATCGATATTTTCGTGAATCTCTCTTCTGCTTCGCCGTAGAAATACGCGTATCCGTAGGTGAGCACCCTGTCGAACCAGCCCTTGAGCTTCGCGGGGCAATCGCTCCACCAGACGGGATAGATGAACGCGAGCGCGTCGGCCCTGCCGATCTTCTCCTGCTCGAGTCTCACGTCATCGGGCACCGGAGCTTCGGGATCGAGCCCGACCTCGCGACGATACTGGGCGGCGTCCATCTCCGGCTCGAAGCCCATCTCGTAGAGGTCGCCGATCTCGAACGAATGTCCCGCGTCCCGCAGGCCCCGAACGAACGCGTCGAGCACGTCGCGGCTGAAAGACGCCTTGCCCGGATGCGCGAAAACGATATAGACGTGCATGCGGTTCCCTCGCCCCGCCCGCTGATCTGCCTTCGGGCCGTCCGCTATTTCCCTTCGCGTCCTTCGCCGCGCGGCGCCTTTTGAATCGGCACGACGATCTCGACCGCGCCGTACAGCACGCCGCGTCTCGTCCGGCGACGGGGCGTTGAGGAATACCTCCATCATGGGTCCCGCCGGCTGATAGCCGTTCTCGCCTATCCATTGATACACGCTGCCGTAGGCCCGGTCCATCTCCACGCCGCCGAACACGCCCCGATACTTGAGCGAGGCCATCGTCGTATATTCCCACTTCTTGATCGCGAGCGGCGGCTTGGGCGCGTTGCCGGACGGCAGCGCGAAACCGACGTCCCACTTGAGCTGCTCGACGGGGGTGTCGGCGGGGCTGTTCCAGTAGATCCCGAAGGGCATGCCGCCGTAGATCCCCTGGTTCATGGCCTCCTGGAAGAGCTTCCCGAAGGCCGCCTCGTGCTGATCGTAGCTGCCGGTCATCTCGACCGCGCAGTACGCGAAAGCCGTGTCCGTCTTGAGCTCGACCTGGGGCGTCTCTTCCGCCGAAGCGGCGGCCGTGTCGGGCGGCGCGACGGGGACCGAGCACTCGTCCTGCGCCCATGAGGCCGCCGTGACGAGCGCCGCGAGGACGAACATCATGGAAATACTGCAGAGCTTTTTCATTGTCCTCTCCTTTGGATCGTGTGCGAACGATTACGCCAAGAGTTCCGGATGGTTCTGTCGAATCCAATCTCCAATGCTCTTCCTCAGAATCCGCGCAGCCGCGATTATTTCGCGAACCTCGGTCGCCGAGACCAGCCCTCCCCGCTCATAATTGGCGATATTCCGTTTCTTCCGAAATGCGTCGAGTCGTGTGACCATTTCGTTATCGGCGCCGATAGTATGAGCCAGGCTCTGGATCACTCGGTAATGATGGGCTTCCCGGGCTGCGCGGCAACCGCATGCCGCCAATGCCGCCGTGGCGCAGAGCAAAACCGCGTTATAGGCGATCGCAAGCTGCCAATCCTCGCTCAGATCCTTGGAGGCGCAGTCTCGCAGATCTCGGTCGGCTTTGCCGAGCAGTTCCGAGATCTCGGTCGGGCTCGCACGGTGCTCAACCAACCAGCCGTCACGCACCCAGTCGCTTAAGCTCACGCTCGTCTCCGATGAGGAACAGCTTCGGCGCCGCCGCTACCGCTGTCAGGAAGTGATGCCGAGCATGCAGTTTTTCTCGAAATTCCTTTTCCGAATACACCGTCGGGTTCACTTCGCGCCCGATGTGCGCATGCGCCCCTCGAAACGCGGCGACGACCTCGCTGAAGGTCACCTTGCCGATCACGATCACATCGACGTCGCTATCTGATTTCTCGGTGCCTCGCGCCATCGATCCGTGAACAAATGCCGCCGTGATCCGCTCCGCCAATTCGGCCAACGACTCCCGCAGCACATCCGCGACACCGGCCGTCTTGACCGTCAGCGCCTTCAGCTCGGCAAACACCGGCGAGTCGACATTGGCCTGGTAATAGACCAGGTTCCCTCGTCTCGTCCGAATCAGCAACCCGGCTTCCACCCAGCGGGCCAGCTCTCGCTGCGCGGCGCCCTGACCGATTCGCGCGGTCCGCAGAATCTGCCGCAGGTAGAACGATTGCTCCGGTCGCATGAAGAAGAGCGCCAGCATCGCCCGCTGCGTCTTGCCGAAAAGCGCCGTCGCAACGGTCAGCTCTGATTCTTCTGTACTCATATTGGGTACGACTGTACCCATATTGGGTACGGAGGTCAAGCTCTTTTTCATTCTCCGGTTGCGAACAATGGCGATCATTTCTCCTGCGCGCCGACGAACCGATACGCCGCCGCGCCGAGGAGCGCGCCGACGATCGGAGCCACCCAGAACAGCCACAGCTGGCTGATAGCCCAGCCGCCGGCGAATATCGCGACACCGGTGCTCCGCGCCGGGTTCACTGATGTGTTCGTCACCGGAATGCTGATCAGGTGAATCAGCGTGAGACAGAGGCCGATCGCGATCGGCGCGAAGCCCGCGGGCGCCCGCTTGTCGGTCGCGCCGAGTATCACGAGCAGGAACATCATCGTCATGACGATCTCGCAGACGAGGGCCGCGACGAGCGAATATCCGCCGGGCGAATGCTCGCCGTAGCCGTTCGACGCAAATCCGCCGGCGAGATCGAAGCCCGCCGCGCCGCTCGCGATGACGTAGAGCACGCCTCCCGCGACGAGTCCGCCGAGCACCTGCGACACGATGTAGGGAACGAGCTCTTTCGCGGGAAACCGGCCGCCCGCCCAGAGGCCGATGGAAACAGCCGGGTTGAGATGACACCCGGAAATATGCCCGATGGCGAAGGCCATCGTGAGCACCGTGAGGCCGAACGCGAGCGCGACCCCGAGAAAGCCGATACCGAGCCCCGGAAACGCCGCCGCGAGCACCGCGCTCCCGCACCCGCCGAGCACGAGCCAGAACGTCCCGAAGAACTCCGCGCCGTACTTCTTCATGACCGCCTCCTTTCCCAACCGAGCTACTGCCGCTTCAACACGAGCCGAACGTCATCGTCGTCGAGCGCCGGATCGTCGAGGTGCGCCGCGATGAACGCTCCGAGCGCCTTCGGGTCCTCCGCGAGCGTTTTCGGAACGCAATCCTCCGCGACGAACCTCATCTCGAGCGTGCCGTCGTCGAATAGCGCGTAACGGGCGAAGCAGTATTCGCGCTCCCCGCCGTTCTCGCCGAGCTCGTTGATCTGGAGAAAGGGCTGCCCGCCGATCTTGAACACGAACGCCCGATAGCGATCCGGTTCGTCCCCTTCGCCTCCCGCTTCGATGTAATACTCCGCGTCGTTGAAGGCGAACACCCGTATGAGCCCCACCGCCTCTTCCCCGTCATAGCCCATCCAGAGCCCGACGAGCCGGGTGTCGAACGATCCATGGTCGGGAACGCCGAGAGGCGCACTCGACATGTAGGGGCAGCCTGCGTTGAGAGCAAGCAAGAGGACGATCGCCGCCGGTCCGATCAATCGCTTCATATGCCACCTCCAGCCCTCGTGTGAACGCGCGGGCGGGCCGGGGCAGGCGCCGCGGGAAGCCGGCGCCGCGGCAGGTCGCGTCTCGGTCCGCCTATTCGAACGCCGCCTTGAGGTTCCGCTCCCCGTCGAGAGAGAATATCTCGAAATCTTCCCGGTGCAGGCGCGGATCGTCGATGATCTCGACGCGAACGCGATAGGTGTTGGCGAGCTCGTTCATGTTCTCGGCGCGCTCCTCGCGGAGGAAGACGCCGAGCACGGGATTGAGCTTGAACACGATGCCGCTCTCCCGTTTCTTGCCGCCGCCGATGCGCCTGATCCAGTGCTCGACCTTCATCGCCATCGACTCGAGGCTCAGCACCTTCCCGCGGCCGGTGCAGTACGGGCACTCCTCGCTGTAGTAGTGCAGCAGGCTCGGCCGGACGCGCTTGCGGCTCACCTCGATGATGCCGAGATCGCTCATCGGATAGACGCGCACGCGCGAGCGGTCCTTGCGCAGCAGGTTGCGGAACTCGTTGTAGACCTTGCGGCGATTTTCCTCGACTTCCATGTCGATAAAATCGATGACGATGATCCCGCCGATGTCGCGGAGCCTGAGCTGTCGCGCGACCTCCTTCGCGGCGATCATGTTCGTCTCGAGGATCGTCTCTTCCTGGTCGCGCTTCCCGACGAAGCGTCCCGTGTTGACGTCGATCGTGACGAGCGCCTCGGTATGCTCGATGACGATGTAGCCGCCCTTCTTGAGCCAGATCTTGCTCTCGAGGATCTTCTCGATGTCCCCCTCGATGTCGTAGAAATCGAAGATCGGCGTCTTTTCCTCGTAGTGCCGCACGCGCGCGGCGAGCTGCGGGGCGAACGACTTGAAATAGTTGCGGAGCCGCTCGAACTCCTCCTTGTTGTCGATGATGATCGATTCCACGCTCTCCGAGAAGAGATCCCGAATCGCGAAAATCGTGAGATCGACGTCCTCGTGGATGAGGGCCGGGGGCGTGGCGGCCTCGCTCTTCTCCTTGATCTCCTTCGCGACCTTCTCGAGGTACTTGATGTCGTCCGCGAGCTGGTCGTTGTCGACTCCCTCGCCCGCCGTGCGGACGATGACCGCCGCACCCTCGGGGCGGTGTTTCTTCACGATCGCCTTGAGGCGCGCCCGCTCGCGGCGATCCTCGATCTTCTTGCTCACGCCGATGTGATCGAGGCCGGGCATATACACCGCGTATCGCCCGGGCAGCGAGATCTCCGACGAGATCCGCGGGCCCTTCGTCCCGATCGCTTCCTTGCGCACCTGGACGAGGATATCCTGCCCCTTCTTGAGGAGATTCTCGATCGGCGGAAGATCCTTGTCCTTGCGGCCGCGCGACTTGTCGTCCTCCTCGTCGAGGAGCTCGGGATCGATCGCCCCCGTCGAGACGTCGCTCACGTGGAGAAACGCCGCCTTCTCCTGGCCGATGTCGACGAACGCGGCCTGAATGCCCGGGATCACGGCCGTGACGCGTCCGAGGAAAATGTCTCCGACCGTGTGGCGGCTGTCCTCGCGCTCGATGAGGAGCTCGACGAGCTCGCGTTCTTCGAGAATCGCGATGCGCACTTCGCGGGCGGTGTAATTGATCAGAATCTGGGTCTTCAGATTTCGGGGAGCTTCGCCCCGATCGCTTCTACGGGATCTTTGATATCTTCTCCGCATAGGTACCGTATCTCCAGCCTTTGAATTCTTACGAGCGAGGCGATATTTTTCGGCATGAATGCCAGCAGCAAATCCATGGGCCGGGGGGCGCCCTCCGCCCCGGGAAGAACGAGCTCGAGAGAAGCGCCTTCCGACGCGTCCGCGCGATCGCCCGCCGCGATCCCGACGAGCCGCACGGCGCAGCCGGCGCACGAGCGCTCCTTGCCCTTCTCGTTCTTGACGGAGGCGCCTCGCTCGAACATGCGCCTCCACTCGGCCTCAAACCATGGAGCCGGATCGACCGGAGCTCCGCATTCGAATATATCGATGCTCCCGCCGATTCCAAGCTCTTTCGCGAGAAGATACCACATGCGCTCCGCCGGGGACAACATTTCGCTTGGGGAGCATGAGGATTTCAGAAGCGCCCTCAAGCCCTCGAAATGAAGCGCATAGGTGAATCTCGCTTCCTGCGGAAGTTTCCCCTCCCTGCGGGAAAACGGTCCGGCGCAGGCCTTTATCGACAGGCCGGGCGGCAGGAACCGGTTCAGAAGCTCCGGCGTCGGCCCGGCCGGCTCGAGGAGCTCGACGTCGAAGAACTCGCCGAAGCCCTCCATCCCGACGGCGAGCGAGGGGCCCGCGGAGATCTTGGGATGCGGGTGGAATCCCTCCGAATAGCTGAGAGGCAGGCCCGAGCGGCGAAGCGCCCGCTGGATCACGTTCAGCATCTCGAGGTGCGAGAGGAACCTCGCCCGGCCCCTCTTCTCGAACATCACGCGATACCGGAACACCTGGTGGGGGGCGGACATTTCCGCTCGGAGTCCAGGACTGGGTGCGGACATTCCCGCTCGGAATCCAGTCGCAGAGCCTCCAATGGATTCCTCCGCGGGAATGTCCGCCCCCGACGCCGCTGAGGGGGCTGACGCTCTCGCGCGCGGACCCATTGGAGGCTCTGCGACTGGGTCAGCGCCGAGAGCGTCAGCCCCATATGCCCGGTCGCGTTCGGCGAGGAGGAGCTTCTTCGAGGCGTGCAGCTCGAAGGCGTCCCACGGGAGCGGCTCGTCGAGGGGCCGGGCCGCTATAAGCGACGCCGCGTCGAGGCCGCACTCGGCGAGGGCCTTGTCCCAAAGCTCGATTCGCAGCTCGTCCCTCCACCCGTCGAACCGGCAGCCGAGCTCGTACGCCCTGCGCAGCACGGGCCAGAGACGCCGGTCGCCGCGGGCGAGGATTCCCTCGAGGACGCTGATCGAAGGCTCCCGGAGGCTCAGATTCACGAACCGGCTCCTGATGCGGCGCGCGAGATACTCCTCTTTCGCGCGGAACTCCTCGATGGAGCACTGCCGCTCCCATTGAAACGGCGTGTGCGGCTTCGGGACGAACGGGGAGATCGACACGCCGAGGCTGAACCTCCCCTGCCGGCGCGGCAGGGCGAGAATCCGCTCGACGAGCCCGGCGACGCCGTCGAGATCCTCGTCCGTCTCGGTCGGAAGCCCGATCATGAAGTAGAGCTTGAGAATCTGCCAGCCGCCCGCGAGGATCTTCGAGACGCCGCCCACGATGTCCTCGTCGCTGAAGTCCTTTCTGACGACCCGGCGGAGCCTCTCCGTCCCCGCCTCGGGCGCGAGCGTGAAGCCCGATTTCGCCACGGTCGAGGAGGCCGAGACTATCGCGCCCGTGATCGTCTCGGGCCTCAGGCTCGGGAGCGCGAGCGACACCTTCCGCCGCTCGAGCTCGGGAACGAGCCTCGCGAGCAGCTCGTCGAGCCGGGTGTAATCCGAGGTCGAGAGCGAGAGGAGCGACACCTCGTCCCAGCCCGTCGCGTCGAGCCCCTCGACGACCGCTCCCATGATCTCGTCGACGCTCCGCTCGCGGCACGGCCGGTAGAACATCCCCGCGTGGCAGAACCGGCAGCCACGCGAGCATCCGCGCATGATCTCGATGGCGAGGCGCTCGTGGACGACCTCCGACGAGGGCACGATCGGCCGCCGCGGCAGATCGCCGCTCGCGAACCGGTGCGCGCGGGCTTTGACCGACGAGCTGACGCCGTCGACGTAGACTCCCTCGATCCCGGCGAGCGCTTCCCGCTTCGCCGCGCGCCCCGCGCGGGCCGACTTGAGCTTCGCGAGCGCCGCGACCGCCTCGGCGAGCGAATCCTCCCCGTCCCCGAGAAACACCGCGTCGATCGCGGCGACGAACGGGAGCGGATTCGAGCAGCACGGCCCGCCGGCGACGACGATCGGATCGCCGTCGCGCCGCGAAGCGGCCTCGAGCGGCACGCCGGCGAGATCGAGCACCATCAGGAGATTCGTGTAATGCAGCTCGTAGGCGAGGGAGAATCCGACGACGTCGAACCGCGACGCGCTCGTGCCGGTCTGCGGCGACCGGAACGGCTCGCCGCACGCCCGCATGAGATTCCCCGCGTCGGGCCAGGGCGCGAAGGCGAGCTCGACCCCGACGCCCTTCCATCGAGGCGAGCGCCTCGTAGAGAAAACGGATTCCCAGATGGGACATCCCGATCTCGTACGCGTCCGGGAACACGAGGAGGACGTTGAAGCCTCCCTCGACGAATCCGCCGTTCGAGAGGTTCAGCTCCGCCCCCGCGTACCGCGACGGCCGCTGCACGAGCGGCAGGATAGCCGTGGTCGTGAAAGATTCGAACGAGTCCGGGGCGCTGTCGCGTTCAGCCGCGATCCTCAACGGCCAACATCCTCCCTCACGCCGAAGCCCTCGCCGCATCCGGTCCTGTCCTCGAAGACGTCCTTGTGCAGACATCCGTCCGGTATCACGGGATATTGGCCGCTGAAGCACGCGACGCAGTAGTTGTGAGGCTCCTCGACACAGGTGAGCAGCCCCTCCCGGGAGAGGTAATGGAGGCTGTCGACGCCGAGGTACTCGCCGATCTCCTCGACCGAATGGCTCGAGGCGATCAGCTCGCCGCGGGTCGGCGTGTCGATGCCGTAGTAGCACGAATGGGTGATGGGGGGCGAGCCGATCCTGAGATGGATCTTGTCCGCTCCCGCCTGGCGCAGGATCGACACGAGCTTCCGCATCGTCGAACCGCGCACGATCGAATCGTCGACGACGACGATCTTCTTTCCCTTGAGAACGCCGCGGACCGGGTTGAACTTGATCCGCACGTCCCAGTCGCGCATGCTCTGGCGCGGCTGGATGAAGGTGCGGCCGACGTAGTGGTTCCTGATGAGCCCGAGCTCGAAGGGAATCTTCGAGGCTTCGGCGAACCCGAGCGCGATCGTGTTGCTCGAGTCGGGCACGGCGATGACGATATCGGCGTCGACGGGCGATTCCTCGGCGAGGCGCCTCCCGAGCTTGCGCCGCACCTTGTCGACGTTTTCGCCGAAGACCTTGCTGTCGGGGCGCGAGAAATAGATGAACTCGAAGATGCAGCGCTGGAGAGGCTCTTCGGGCTCCGCGAAACGCATGAACTTCGGCCCGCCCGGGCCGAGGACGCAGAGCTCGCCCGGGGCGATGTCGCGCATGTACTGCGCGCCGATGATGTCGAACGCGCAGCTCTCCGAGGCGAAGAGGTACGCGTCGTCGAGCCGCCCGAGGCACAGCGGGCGAAAGCCCCGCGTGTCGCGCGCCGCCATGACGGTATCCGTGGTGAGAAACACGAGCGAGAAAGCGCCCTTCACCTTCCGGAGCGCTTCCATGATCATCTCTTCGCGCGTCGATTGACGGCTGCGGGCGATGAGGTGCAGGATGACCTCGCTGTCCGTCGTGCTTCTGAATATCGAGCCGTCCATCTCCATCCCGCGCCGCAGCTCGAGCGCGTTCACGAGGTTCCCGTTATGCGCGACCGCGATCTTCCCTATCTTGCAGTCGACGAGGAGCGGCTGGATGTTGGCGACGCTCGAAAAACCCGTCGTCGAGTACCGGTTGTGGCCGATGGCGAGGCGCCCGGGGAGATTCTCGAGAATCTCCCGGTCGTAGACCTTCGCGACGAGCCCGATCGCTCGGTGCTCGTGAACCCGGTCGCCGTCGGAGGTGATGATGCCAGAGCTCTCCTGCCCGCGGTGCTGGAGCGAGTAGAGCCCGAGGTAGGCGACCTGCGCCGCGTCCGCGGCGCCGTAGACGCCGAATATCGCGCACTCTTCCTTGAGCTTCACGACGTTTACTCCTTCGCCTTGACGGCCGCGGCGTTTCCTCCCGCTTCGAGGCGCGTCGTCGCGAGTATCTCCCAGGTCTGGTAATGCGGGTTGAGGAGCAGCCCCTCGCGCCGCGAACGGCTCACGAGCATCTTCTCCACAATGACGCGCGCGGCAGACTCCCCAGGTGCGCTCACGATGATGCGCCACACTTCGCCGCATTTCATGGCTGATACGGCGACTCCCTTGAGTCTCGCATTGATCCGCGCTTCAAATCCTTTCTCTCTATCCGGCCGCCTCTCTCTCACGAGGCAATCAATTGAATAAAGCCCCCCGGGCTCGGACATTCCCGCGGAGGAATCCATTGGAGGCTTTGCGACTGGATTCCGAGCGGGAATGTCCGAGCCCAGTGCAAAGTCCTTCTCGAGGGCCAGGTCGCCGCAGGTGAGCGCCCCCGCCGAGAGACGGTAGAGATGCTTGTTCTGGTTCGTGAACGCGCTGTCGAGCCGGATCACGCGGTCGATCCCCTCGAGGGCGCTCCGCGCGTCGGCCGCCTCGGCGTCCATCCCCCAGTACCAGTAGTGCGTCATGCCGCGGAGCGTATCCGCGAAGTCGAGCTTCTCCGTCAGCGTGATCCGCGCCGTCTGCGTGACGAGATCGATCACCTTGAGCCGCACCCAGAGCTGCACCGGCGTCTTCATCGCGGATCGCCTCCCTTGTCGCCGCGAAGGGCGGCGAAGAAAGCCCGTCCCGGTCCCGCGCTCTCCATCCGTCCGGATTCTCCCGCCGCGGCGCGGCGGTCGCGCCCCCAGCGGCCCGAGAGGTCCTCGGGCACCTGGCGAAGCCACGTCGCGCGCTCGGGATGCGGCATCATCGCGAGCACGTTGCCCTCGCGGTTCGAAACGCCCGCGACGTTCTCGACGGAGCCGTTCGGATTGACCGGGAACGACGCGACGATCGCGCCCGCGCCGTCGCAGTACCTGAGCGCGATCTGCCCGTTCTTCTTCATTTCGTCGAGAACGCCGGCGTCCTCCGTCACGAAGCGCCCCTCGGCGTGCGCGATCGGGATCGGAATGACTTCCCCCTCCGCGTAGCGGGCCGTCCAGACGCAGCGGCTCTGTTCCTTTCTCAGATGCACCCAGTTGCAGTAGTACCCCTCGCGGTCCGCCATGACGTTCGGCGCGAGCGCGAGATCGACCTTTTCCCAATGTATGCCCGGGATGAGCCCCGATTCGACGAGAACCTGCGCGCCGTTGCAGATGCCGAGCACGTTCTTCCCGCCGCGCGCGAGCTCCGAAACCTTGTCCATGACGCGGTCCTTCGCCGCGACGACGCCGGCGCGGATGCGATCCTGATAGGAGAATCCGCCGGGAAGAATCACCGCGGCGCACTCGTCGAGAAGCGCCGGATCCTCGTTCCAGCGGAATACCCCCGCGTCGAGCCCGATCGTCCGAACCGCGGCGGCGGTCTCGTATTCGCAGTTCACGCCGGGAAACTGAATGACGGCGACCCGATCCTTGAACGAGTTTCTCACGCGCGCTCACCCCCCTTCCCGATCCCGAATATGGGCCGGCAGCCCGAGAGGTGCGCCTCGCGGAGCTCGGCGACGTCCCACGCGGCGACGCTCTTCCTCCCCTGGACGATCTCGAGCTTCGCGCGCCCCTTGAGCTCGCCCAGCCTCGTGAGGTTCACGCGATTCCGCGCGCAGACGCCGAGGATCTCCCGCTCCCGCACCGGAGAGAGCTCGACGACGAAACACCCCGTTTCCGAGAAGAGCAGCTTTTCCGGCGGGAGCTTGAAGTTCGCGAGCGCTTCGAGATCGAGCGTGAATCCGAGGTCCCCCGCTCCGCGGCCGCCGATCGCCATCTCGGCGAGCGCGGTGAGGAGCCCTCCCTGGCTCACGTCGTGGCACGCGCGCACCCACCCGAGGGTGTGCATCTCGACGATCGTGCGGATGAGCCGCCGCTCCCGCAGAAAATCGGCCTTCGGCACGTTCGCGCCGGAGGAGCCGTATATGACACGGTAATATTCGCCGCCGCCGAGCTCGTCGAGAATGTCGCCGAGGAGGTAGAGCGCGTCCCCTTCTTCCTTGAACTGGATCGAGCGGCATTTCGAGTAATCCTCGACCACGCCGACGCAGCAGAGCACGGGCGAGGGCGGGATCGATGTGCCGCTCTCGCTCTGATTGTAGAAGCTCACGTTGCCCGAGACGACGGGGAGCGGATGCCCCTCGTGCGCGAGGTGACCGATCCCGCGGCAGGCGTCGCCGATGCCGCGCACCCCCTCGGAGAACTCCCAGAAGACCTCCTCGACCTCGGGGTTGCCGTAGTTGAGGCAGTCGGTGATCGTCGCGGGCACGGCGCCGACGGAGGCCACGTTCCGCGCGGCCTCGCACACGCCGAGCGCCCCTCCCTGGTACGGATCGATGAGCCCGTAGAACGGATTCCCGTCGACCGAGAAGGCGAGCCCGGTCATGCGGCCGGGGATCGGCGCGATGACCGACGCGTCCGCCTCGCCCGCGCGGAGCACCGCCCTCCCCTGCACTTCCGCGTCGTAGCGGCGGAAGACGTAGTCCTTCGACGCGCCGTTCGGCGAGCCGATCATTTTCAGAAAATCCTCGCGAATCGAGCGTTTGGGATCGAGCTTCGGCTCCTCGAAGATACGCCGGCGCGGCGTCCCTTTCCTGTCGTACTTGATGCCGGTCGTGATCACGTCGACCGGCGCGCTGCAGACGACGCTCCCCGCGGTTTCGATCGAGTACTCCGGCTCGAGCGTGATGTCGCCGATGACGACGGCGCCCGCGCCGTGATAGATGTGGGGGAGATCGAAATCCTCGTTGAATATCCTGAGCACCTCGCCGGCGAAATCGGCCGGCACCGCCATCGCGAAGCGCTCCTGCGTCTCCGAGCAGGAGATCACGGCGCTCGGATACGTGCCCATGGCGAGGTTGACCTTGTCGAGATCGATCTTCACGCCGAATCCGCCCGAGTGCGCGAGCTCGGAGGTGGCGCACGCGATGCCGCCGGCGCCGAGATCCTTGAAGCCGATCGCGACGCCGCGATTCGCCGCCGTCTCGAACACCTTCTTCATCGCCTCCGAGAGCACGCGCTTGAGGAACGGATCGGGCACCTGCACGGCGCCCCGATTCGCCTTCTCCTCGCTCGCGAGATCCTCCGAAGCGAACGCGGCGCCGCCGAAGCCCGAATCGTCGGTCGGCTTGCCGATGAGTATCATCTTGTAGGGCGTCGTGCGCGCCTCGACGGGAACGCGGCTCCTGATGACGCGCGACTCCTTGACGATGCCGACCGCGACGACGTTGACGAGACAGTTGTCGTCGTAGCCCCGGTCGAACACGACGTCGCCGCCGAGATTCGGAACGCCGAGGGCGTTGCCGTACGAGGCGATGCCCTCGACGACGCCGCGCGCGATCGAGATCGCCTGCCGCCCCTTCGGCCCGTACGGATCGCCGAAGCGGAGCGGATCGAGGCTTCCCACGACGTCGGCGCCCATGCAGTACACGTCGCGCACGATCCCGCCGATGCCGGTCGCCGCCCCCTCGACGGGGAGCACCTGCGACGGGTGATTGTGGCTCTCGTGGCTGATGACGAGGCACCAGTTGTCGCCGTTCCCCGCCGGGGCGAACCGTATGATGCCCGAATCCTCCCCGGGGCCGAGCACGACGTTCGGCGCCTCGGTCGGGAGGAACTCCTTGAGCACGGCCCTGCTGCTCTTGTAGCTGCAGTGCTCGCTCCACATCGTGTTGAATATCGTGAGCTCCACGACGGTCGGGTCGCGCCCGAGAAGCTCAGTCACGCGGAGCGCCTCGCCCGTCGTGATATTGAAGCCGTGCTGCTTGAGAAGCGCGGCGATCTCGGCGTCCGATTTGCCCTGTATCGAAACGATCCCTTTGAGTTCGGCTCCCATTCGTCAGTTCCTTCTCCCCAGTGTCCGTTTGAATATGAAATCTATCTTCTTGAAATGTTCGTCGAGATCGAAGAGCGCGTCGATCTCCCCCTTCGTGAAACGCTCCCGCAGCCGCGCGTCCGCGGCGAGGAGCGCGCGGAAGCTCGCGCCGGAGCTTCTCGCTTCCATCGCGGCGTCCTGCACGATCTTGTACGCCGCCTCGCGCGACAATCCCTTCTCGACGAGCGCGAGAAGCACGTGCTCGGAGAACACGAGCCCTCCCGTGCGGTCGAGGTTCGCGCGCATCGTCTTTGTGTTCACGCGCACGTTCTCAATGATCCAGGTGAACTTCTCGAGCATGTAGGCGGCGAGCATCGTCGAATCGGGGATAATAACGCGCTCGACCGACGAATGGCTGATGTCGCGCTCGTGCCAGAGCGCGACGTTCTCGAGCGAGGCGTGCGCGTTCGCGCGCAGCAGCCGCGCCATGCCGGCGACGCGCTCGCAGAGGATCGGATTGCGCTTGTGCGGCATCGCGCTCGAGCCCTTCTGCCCGCGCGACGAACGGCTCCTCGGCCTCGGCGATGTCGCTGCGCTGGAGCGCGCGGATCTCGGTCGCCATCTTCTCGAGAGAGGCGCCGAGCACGGCGATCGCGGACAGGTACGCCGCGTGCCGGTCCCGCTGGATGATCTGGGTCGTGACGTTCGCCGTCTCGAGACCGAGCTTCCGCATGACGAAACGCTCGACGCGGCTGTCGATGTGCGTCTGCGTGCCCACGGCGCCCGTCATCTTGCCGACGCGCACCTCCTCGATCGCCCGCTCGAGACGCTCGACGTTGCGCCCCGTTTCCTCGTACCAGACGAGGAGCTTGAGGCCGAAGGTGATCGGCTCGGCGTGCATGCCGTGCGTCCGTCCGATCATCGGCGTGTGCCGGTAGCGAACGGCCTGCTTTCGCAGCACGCGCCTCAATATCACGAGCCGCGAGAGGATCTCGCGCCCGGCCGCCGTCATCTGGCAGGCGAGCGCCGTATCGAGGAGATCGGAGCTCGTCATGCCGAGGTGCAGGTAGCGCCCCGACGGCCCGATGCGGCTCGACATGTCGGTGAGAAACGCGATCACGTCGTGGCGCACCAGGTTCTCGATCTTTTCGATCCGCTTGACGCTGAATCCCGCGCGGGCGCGGATCTCGCGCGCGGCCTTCGCGGGGATGAGCCCGTATTTGGCCATGCCCTCGCAGTAGAGGACCTCGATCTCGCGCCAGAGATCGAACTTGTACTCCTCGGACCAGATCCTCGTTATTTCGGGAACTGAATATCGCGGAATCAATCGAAACCTCCTCCGTGGGCGCCGGCCCGGACCGTCACGCGCCTTTCGGCTGCTCGACGAGCCTCAATTTCAACGTCTGCGTCTTGCCGCTGCGGTAAATGACCAGGTCGACGGCGTCTCCGACGCGAAGCCCGAAGACGGCCTTCGCCGCCTGCTCGGGCGTGCTCACCTTCGAACCGTTCACCTCGAGAATGACGTCTCCGCGCTCGATCCCCGCCTTGGCACCCGGACCTTCGGGCTCGACCTTCTCCACGAGCAGCCCGCCCGTCACGCCGGAGCCGAAGCGCCGCGCGACCTCGGGGGTGACGCTGCTCACGCTGATGCCGGTCCACGTGAACCGCACGCGGCCGTAATGGAGAATCTCGTCGACGACGGCCTTCGCGGTGTTGATCGGGATCGCGAAGCTCATCCCCGGAATGCTCCCCTCCGCGGTCGACATGATGAAGGTGTTGATGCCGATCACCTCTCCCGCGCTCGAGACGAGCGGCCCGCCGCTGTTGCCGGGGTTAATCGCCGCGTCGGTCTGGATCATGTTCTGGAACACGGGAGCGTCGGTGCTCGACTTCACGTCGCGATGGAGCGCGCTCACGACCCCCACGGTCACACTCGGCTGCGGGTCGCCGAGGAGGTAGCCGAAGGGGCTTCCGATCGCGATGACCCATTCGCCGATCGCGAGCCTGTCGGAATCCCCGAGCGGCGCGTACGGAAGGTTCTTCGCGTCGATCTTCAGAAGCGCGAGGTCGTAGACCACGTCGCTCCCGATGACGGACGCCTCGGCCTTCGTCCCGTCGCTCATCGTGACGATGATGCGTTCGGCCCCGCGGGCGACGTGCTCGTTCGTGAGGATGTGGCCGTCCGGAGAAACGATGAGCCCCGATCCGAAATTCGTATACTGGAGAACGGGCCTGCCGCCGAGCTGATCGAGCCGCGACGGATTGAAGTAGTACGCCTGGAGGTAGCGGAAGTAGAGCTCGGGATTCGAGCTGATGTCGCTCGTTCCGACGGCCGTCACCGACACGACCGCGGGGCTCGCGCGGCGCGTCGCCTCGACGATCGCCCCCGAGCGCTCGCCCTCGGCGGCCCGCGACGACGCCGGTCCTCGCGAGGCGGCCCCCGGGCTGTTCGCCTCTCCGGCGCGCCGGAGCATGACGATCGAGACGACGAGAAGCGCGGCGCAGAGTCCGAAAAGAACTCCGAGAATGACGGGAACGACGCGCTCCCCTCTGCTTTCGAAAAGTCTCATGGCGGATTCTCCGGGCCGGGTCCGGCCCCGGGCGCCGGTTACTTCTTCGTGACCTTCTCCCAATCGGCGAGGAAGCTCTTCACTCCCGCGTCGGTGAGCGGGTGCTTGATGAGCTGTTCGAGCACCTTGAACGGGATCGTCGCGACGTCCGCCCCGATGATCGCCGACTCATACACGTGCTGCGGATGGCGGATGCTCGCCACGATGACCTGGGTGCCGAACGAGTAGTTGTTGTAGATCTGCACGAGCTCGCGGATAAGATCCATACCGGGATTGCCCACGTCATCCACGCGCCCGACGAACGGGCTCACGTACGTGGCGCCCGCCTTCGCGACGAGGAGCCCCTGCATCGCCGAGAAGCACAAGGTCGCGTTCGTCTGGATGCCTTCCTTCTTGAACATGGAGAGCGCCTTGACGCCCTCGCGTATGCACGGGACCTTGATGATGATGTTGTCCGCGACCTTGCACAGGTCCTTTCCCTCTTTGACCATGCCCGCCGCGTCCATCGAGACGACTTCCGCGCTCACCGGCCCCGGGATGATCTCGCAGATCTCCGCGAGGATCTCCTTGTACGAGCCCTTCTCCTTCGAGAGAAGGGTCGGATTCGTCGTGCAACCGTCGATGATCCCGAGAGATGCCGCCTCCCGGATCTCCGCGATGTTGGCAGTGTCGATGAAGAATTTCATGGTTCCTCCCGCTGAAACGATCTCTACCGCATGCCGATAACCGGCATCCGCTGAAAAGGGTAATTATACATATATGCGCCCCGGCGGACAACCGATTTCAATCGGGGCGCGCGCCGCTCGGAGAATGCCCACAACTTATTGTTTTATAATATGATTCGCCCGTATCCGCCGCTCCGGGAGCCCCCCGCGGGGGGCTCAGTAGCGCACGGACATGAGGTAGAGGGCGTGCGGCGGCAGCGTCTGGCCGGCCCGGGAGGAATCGCGGGCGGCGACGATATCGGCCATGCTCAGGGGCTTCCCCCTCCCGAAATCGAGCAGGGTGCCCGCGATCGAGCGTACCATGTGGTGGAGAAAACGGTCGGCGGTGAGCGAGAGCGTGAGGAGCGGCGGGGTCTCGACGAGCTCCGCCCTCAGCAGGTCGCATCGCTTCGTGCGGGAGCCGTCGTCCGCCGTGGTGAACGTCGTGAAATCCCTCTCGCCGACGAGCTCCGCCAGCGCGAGCCGCATGGCGCGGAGATCGAGATTCCCTTTGACGTACTGGTAGCGATTCCGCCAGAGCGCGGTCTCGCGGCGGATGAATACGTAATGATACGTGCGGCTCTTCGCGTCGAAGCGGGCGCTGAAGCCGTCCGGCGCCTCCTCGACGCTCCGAATCCGGATGTCTCTGGGGAGCCAACCGTTGATGGCGCGCCGGAGAACGTCCGGCGCGAGATGCGTCTCCGAGCTGAAGCTCGCCACCTGACCGACCGCGTGGACCCCCGAGTCGGTCCTTCCGGCGCCCGTCACGGCGCTCCGCCTGCACGTGGCGTGGAAGACGGCCTCCTGGAGCGAGCGCTGCACGGTCCGCAGGTCGGGCTGGGCCTGCCAGCCGAAGAAATCCGTCCCGTCGTACTCGACGATCATCTTAAACGTGCGCATACAACCCCGCGAAAAAGATAATGAGCCCCGCCGCGCAGACGACGCTGTCCGCCGTCCTCCATCCCGAGCCGCGGCACGAGCTCCGCGGCGCGTCCATCCGGTAGCAGCGGACGCGGAGCGCCGTGTCGATCTCGTCGGCCCGCCTGAAAACGCCGATGACGAGGGGCGCGAGGAGCGGCACCGCCGCCCTGAGGGCGGCCGGACCGCGCTTCGGGAAGCCGCACCGCGCGGCCTGGGCGATCTGCAGCCGCCTCACCTCGTCCGCCATGAGCGGGATGAAGCTGAAGGCGATCATCGTCATGAGCGATATCTCCCCGACGCGCAGGCCGGCGCGTCTCAGGGGCGCGAGCGCGCGCGTCACGGCGTCGGCGAGATCGATCGGATCGGTCACGGCGAGGAACAGGTTCGCCGCGGCGATGAGAACGACGATCCGCAGGCTCTGCACGAGCCCCGTCACCGCGTTCCGCCACCAGAGGGCCTCTCCGCGCACGAGAAACACGTTCGCGAGCACGATGAGCGCGGCGAAAAGCGGCAGCGAGGCGAAAACGGCGCGGAGCCTCGCGAATCCGATCTGCCTCGGAGCGTGGAGAATCGCGAGGAACACGGCGAGCGCCGCGGGCGCGATCCACGTCCCGGGGAGAAAGGCCGCGATCGAAACGAGCGCCGCGACCAGCAGCTTGGAGAGCGGATGGAGCCGGTGCAGGAACGTGTCCCCGGGCCTGTATCGGATCATTCGAGCCATCGTCGCTTCTTCCCGGACCTTGCCGTCGCCTCGCGCGCGCCGCGCATTCAAGACTCTACAAAACCGAGCGGAGGCATTATACTCCAGCGTCGCAGGAAAATGTCTCGAGAAATCGCATGAAGGAGGAACCGATGAAACGGACGACCGCCGTCCTCGCCACGATAATCGGAATTGTGTGCTGCTTCCCCGCCCCGGGCTCTCCCGCGGCGGCCGCGAGCCGGTACGAGCGCGTGCTCGGGAACCCGAAGGGAAGGGAGAAGCTCGTCGCCCTCGCGAAAATGGAGGAAGCGGGAACGATCGACCGGGCGGTCCTCAAGACGCTCGCGGCCGACGAAGAGCCGCTCATCAGGGCGCGGTGCGCCGAGATCCTCGGGCGCAACGGCGCGGAGGCGGGCATACCGTATCTCGCGGTCCTCTGCGACGACGCGGACGACCTTGTCGCGCGAACGGCGGTGTATTCCCTCGGGCTCGTCGGGGGCGCCTCCGTTCTCGAACCGCTCGCGCGCTGCCTCGGGGAAAAGCCGAGCTCGATCAAGACGTACGCCCTCGAAGCGCTCGGCAAGGCCGGCACGAAGCAGGCGGTCCCGATCATCTCCCCGTGGCTGAGGAATTTCGACTCGGGACTGCGGGCGCAGGCCGCGCTCGCGCTCGCCTTCACCGGCGATTCGGCCGCGGGCGCGGAGTGCGAAGCGATCATCCACGATCCCGACGCGCACGTCGCGGCCTGCGCGGCGTACGCCATGGGAAGGCTCGGTTACCTGGGAGGCGTCGACAAGATCGCGGAGCTTCTCACGCACGAATCCGCCGAGGCGCGGTTCCGCGCGGCGGAGGCGCTCGGCCGACTCAAGGCGAAGAGCGCCGTCCCGGCGATCGCCCCGCTCACGCGCGATACGGATCGGTGGGTCGCGATCAAGGCAGCCGAAACGCTCGGCCGCATCGGAAGCGCGAAGGGCGCTCCCGCCCTCGAAGCGCTCCTCGCGTCGAAGGACGATTACCTGAAAACGCTCGCGTTGAACGGGCTCGCCGTCGTCGGGGGGAAGAAGCACTTCGAAGCGGTGAAGCCGCTCATCCACGATCGCTCGCCGATGGTGCGCCGCGCGGCGCTCGGCGCGATCGCGGCGACCGACAAGGACGGCGCGAGGCCGCTCCTTCTCAAGACCGTGAAAAACGGCGCGCGCCCCGAGAAATCGACCGCTCTCGAGCTCCTCGGCGCCGGCGGCGACCCCGAGGATCTCTCGCTGCTCGTCCACGCGCTGATGCCGGGCAACGATCCTCTCGTGCGCGAGGGAGCCGCGACGGGGCTCGGCAGCTGGGAAAAGAAGGCCGCGCTCGGCGCGCCGTGCGGCTACCGCGACGAAAACGGCGCGGCGATCACCCCGATCGAAGCGCTCCTGCGGGCCGCGCGGGGAGACGACTGGGTCGTCGCGAGCATCGCCGTCGAATCGCTCGGAAAGGCCGGCTCTCCCGACGTCGTCCCGGACCTCGTCCGCGTCTACGACGCCGGCACCTCCTACAACGACGGCGACCGGAGGCTCGCCGTCGTCGACGCGATCGGCTCGATGGCCCGGAGGATCGGCGCGGGGGACGTCGAGAAATTCGGCCTGAAGGATTTCTTCGCGAGAGCCGCGGCCGACGCCGATCCGCGCGTCTCTTCCGCCGCCGCGCGCGCCGCGTCCGGATTCGACATGAAGCTCCAGGCGGCGAGCGCCGGCGCGTGGCAGCGCGGCGCGTCGCCCTGGAAGGAACCGGCGCTTCCCCTCGGAGAGGTGACGATCCGCGTGTCGACGTCCCGGGGCGACATCGAGATCCTGCTCTACGGCGACGAAGCGCCCGCCGCCGTGAGGAGCCTCGTCGGGCTCGCGCAATCGGGATTCTACGACGGCTTCGTGTTCCACCGCATCGTTCCGGGATTCGTCATCCAGGGCGGGTGCCCGCGCGGGGACGGATGGGGGGACGCCGGCTTCCTGCTGCGCAACGAGAACAACATGCACCGCTACGAACGGGGCGCCGTCGGCATGGCGGATTCGGGGCTGAACACGGCGGGGAGCCAGTTCTTCATAACGCATACGCCGCAGCCGCACCTCAACGGGCGCTACACGATCGTCGGCCGCGTCACGAAGGGCATGAATGTAGTCGATTCCGTCGAGGAGGGAGACACCTTCAGCATCCGCGTCGTGCGATGAGCGCGAGCACCTTCCGATGCGCCTCGAACGCGACCGGCGGCAGATCGTCGAGCGGGAAGAACCGCACTTCCTCGGCGTCGTCCCCGGCCTTCAACGTTCCTCCCGCGGCATGAGCGCGGTAGAGCACGAGCAGCGCGTTCCCGCGCGGATCGTCGAAGCACGTCTCCACCGCGTGGAGGGCGTCGATCTCGACCGCGAGTCCCGTCTCCTCCAGCGCCTCCCGCGCCGCCGCGGCGCGCACGTCTTCGTCGTACTCGATGAATCCGGACGGGATGACCCAGAGCCCTTTGAAGGGATCGAAGCGCCGTTTGACGAGAAGCACCGCGCCGTTCTCGACGATAAGGACGCCGGCCGCGGGCGAAGGATTGCGGTAATGGACGTAGCCGCACGCGCGGCATACCATCCGGAGACGTTCCCCCTCGCGTTCGCGCGAGAGAGGCGCCGCGCAGAGGGGGCAAAAAGAGTATTCCCTGCTCATGTTCTCGGCTGGTAACGGAGAATCCACAGACGCCACTCGCGATCCATCACGTCGAAGTCCTTGCCATAGATCGTCTTGAAATGCGAGGCGAATACGGCGGGGTCTTCCACTTCGTTCGTCGCGACGTAGAGCTTCATGAACTTGTCGACGCCGTGCCGTTCGATGAGCCAGATGCTGAATGAAGCCCAGCCGGGCACGACGTTCGACATGCCCGCCGCGTCCATATCCTTCTGCGTGAATATCTTGTGGAGCGCGGGGAGCCGCATCCCGGTGAGCGTCTCCTTGGCGACCAGATGCAGGTCTCTGCCCTCCCACGATCCGAGGACGTAGAAGACGGCCCCCTCGGCGAGCCCGAAGGGCGGAGTGCCGAGCGGCACGAGCAGCATGTGGATCATCTCGTGATCGTCGAAGGTCTTCGTCGTATGAAGCTCCTGCTTCTTCCACAACGCGCGCTCGTGGCCCTTCTTCACGCCGACGATCTCCTGGAATTTCTCCTCGGAGGGATAATAGTAATAGCCGACCTTGCCTTCGGTCTTGATGCGGAGCTTCTTGACGCAGCTCTCGACGAACTCGGTTTCCTTATCGATCGCGCCGTCGGGGAACGGGTGCCCTTCGAGGTAGTAGTAATTCACGTGCTTGGTCCCGATCTCCTTCCACGGAATCGGCGCCTCGAGCATCATCTCGACGTCGTCGAACCAGATCCACCCCGTCATCTGGCAGATGAGGCCGATATCGACGTAGGCCGTGTTCTTGGGTATGTCCACTGTCCGGCCGATGCGCCGCCAGTCGCTCGTGCCCGTCAGCGTGCGCGTATACCCGTCGGCGTAGTAACGGTCGTTCACGCGCTTGCCGTCCTTGTCGTAGAACCGCACGTAGAGATTCGCGCGGGTTTCCTGTCCCCGGTTCTTCTGGAGATTCTTCCCGCGCATTTCGGCGGCGAACCACAGGCGGTACCCGGGGGACACCGGGTGCCGCTGCGTCAGAACCATATACCGGTCGACGTCGTACAGGCCACGCAGGAAGTACGCAAATTTCCCGGTCTTCTTCACGTCGATCGACTTGCCGTGCCGGGTATCCTTCTTGCCCGCGCCGTCGAAATGCTCGAGCTTCCACCCGACCGGCTCCGCACCGTTCCATTCTTCGAAAGACGGGTTCGTGACGAGATTCACGCCGAGGGGAGACGCGGGAGCTATGTCCTTTTTCGTCTTGTCGCCGCAGCCCGCCGCCAGAGCCAGCAGCGCCATGAGCGCGGCCGCCGCCGCGCAACGCTTCGATGTCATGCCGTCCTCATTTCTCCGATTTTTCCTTGCTGTAATCCTTCCACTGATCCAGCATCGCCGCGAGACTGTCCACCACGATCCGATTCACCGATCCCTTCGGATAGACGCCCTTCTTCGACGGTCTTCCCGCGGGGAGCCCCGTCAGGATCGAGATTCCCTCGTCGACCGTGCGAATCGGATAGATATGGAATTTCTTCTCCGCGACCGCATGGACGACCTCTTCGTCGAGCATGAGATCGGCGACGTTCTGCTCGGGGATGATGACCCCTTCCGATCCCTTGAGGCCCCGGGCCTTGCATACGCGGAAGAACCCCTCGATCTTCTCGTTCACGCCGCCGATCGGCTGGATCTCCCCCTTCTGGTTGATCGAGCCGGTCACGGCGACGTCCTGCCTGAGCGGGATCCTGCCGACGCTCGAGAGGATCGCGTAGAGCTCCGTGGACGAGGCGCTGTCGCCGTCGACGCCGCCGTACGATTGCTCGAAGCAGAGGCTCGCGCTCATCGCGATCGGCCGCCTGCTTCCGTACCGTTCCCTGAGAAAGCCCGAGAGAATGAGGACGCCCTTGTTGTGCGTGCGCCCGCTCATGTCCGATTCGCGCTCGATGTTGATGACGCCGGAGTTGCCGAGCCCCGTGCGCGCCGTGATGCGCGAGGGCCTTCCGAACATGTAATCGCCGAGATCGTACACGGACAGCGCGTTCACCTGTCCCACGACGGCGCCCGCCGTGTCGATCATGAGCGTGCCCTCGTCGATGCGCTCCTGGATCTTGTCCTCGATGAGGTTCAGGCGCTGCGCGCGGCACTTGATCGCCTTTCGCACGTTGTCGCCGGTGACCGCCCCGTTCCCATCCTCGCGCGCGCCGTAATCGGACTCGCGGATGACGTCGGCGATCTCGCTGAAACGCGTCGAGAGCTTGTTCTGGCGTCCCGCGAGCCGCACGCCGTACTCGACGACCGCGGCGACCCCCGAGCGATTGAACGGCTTCAGGCGCTCCTTCACGGAGAGGGCCTTGATGAATCCCGCGTACTGCCTGACGACGCCGGTCGTGTTCTTCACCTCGCGGTCGAACTCCGCCTTGATCTTGAACACCTTCTGGAAATCCTCGTCGAGCGAATAGAGAAGATAGTAGAGATAGTCGTCGCCGATGAGCACGATCTTGACCTTGAGCTTCATCGCTTCGGGCTTCATCGTCGATGATCCCATGAGGCTCCACGGATCGTAGCTCTGGATGAGCGCTTCGCTGCTCTTGAGCGTCCGCTTGAGGCTCTGCCACACGCCCGGCTCGGTGAGAACGTCGAGCGCGTTGAGGACGAGATATCCGCCGTTCGCGCGATGGAACGATCCCGCGCGGATGTTCAGATGATCCGTCCTCGTGACGCCGCCGAAGACGATGTCGCGCTCGATCGCGCCGAAGAGATTCCGGAAATTGGGGAAGTTCTCGATGATGACGGGGGGCGCCTTCGTCTCCGAGTTGTCGACGACGACGTTCACGCGGAATTCCCTGAACGGGTCCTCCCGCTCGCCGGGCTCGAGCGCCGCGGCGCCCTGCGGCGGGCCGTCCTCGTCGGAGGGGCGGAAGAGATCGAGCTTCTGCATGAGCGCTTCCTCGACCTCGTCGAGCTCCTTCGAGAGCGCTTCGTTCCCGTATTTCCGCTCGATCTCCTCGATGAGATCGTGGATGACGGGACTTATCGTGTCGGAATCGAGCTGCTCGAGAAGCTTGTTCGCCGCGCGCTCGAGATCCTTCACCTGGGAGTAGACGACCTGCATCCGCTCGGAGAGCTTCTCCGCGGACTCCTCGTATTTCTTGATGTTCTCCTTCGGCATCTTCCCTTCCTCGGCGAGCTTCTGGAGCTGCGGGAAGTTGACCGGATTGCCGTCGACGACGGGAAGGAGCTCGGGCTTGATGATGGGGCCGACCTGCATGCGGACCATCGTGAATCCCTCGCCCGCGATATCCTTCTCGAATTTCGAAATGATGTCCTTCTGCTTCACCTGAAACTCTTCGATGAGCTTTTTCCGGCGCTCCTTGTAGTAATCGCTCTGGAACACCGACGAGATCTTCGAAAGGAGCTCCGCGATGAGGCGATTCATGTCGGCGGAGAGCTCGTTCCCCTTGCCCGCCTCGAGCTCGATCATCCGGGGCATGTTCGGATTCTTGAAATTGTTCATGTAGCAGATGTCGGAAGGTATGGGCCCCTTCTTGTCGAGGCGCTCGAGGAGATGCTTGATCGTCGTCGTCCGGCCCGTTCCCACGAGCCCCGTGATGAAGATGTTGTATCCCCGGTGCTCGAGCTTGAGCCCCATCTTGATCGCGGAGAGGGCGCGGTCCTGCCCGATGATGTCCGTGCACGGCTTGATATCGTCGGTCGTCTTGAAATCGAACAGGCCGGGGGCGCAGCGCCACCGCAGCCTGGACGGCGGCAGCTCGCGCGCGCGTACCGTTTTCTTCATTGTCTATCCTCCGTGAGAGGGGCGCGGCGAAGGCCGCTCGCGGAAGCGCTCACTTGAGCCGCTTCACGATGACCGCGGTCGCGTCGTCGCGCCACTTCTCGTTCGCGCCGTACTTATATACTTCCATGAAAAGCCGTTCGATGATCGTGGACGCCTTCTCCTGCCGTTCGCGCTTGACGAGATCGATCAGGCGGGCGTCGCCGAAGGGCTCCCCTTTCGGATCCTCGCGCTCCACGAGCCCGTCGGTGTAGAGGACGAGAATGTCCCCCACGTCCAGGAACGCGAAGCCGCGCTTGAAGGTCATGTCGGCGACCGGGCCGAGGATCGTCCCTCCGACGGTCAGCGACTGGACCTCCGATCCCCTGATGAGAAACGGCACGTTGTGCCCCGCGTTGACGTACACGAAGGTTCCGTTTTCCTCGAGCTCTCCGTACACGAGCGAGATGAACCGCGTCGAGAGGAAGCTCCCGTTGATCACGCTGTTGAGCTTCCCGATGAGGCTCGAGATCTTGAGCTCGCGCGCGACTCCCATCCTGAGGCCGGTGAGAACGTCGCGGGCGAGCAGCGCGGCCGGGAGCCCGTGCCCGCTCGCGTCTCCGATCGCGAGCCCGATCATCTTGCTGTCGAACATATGAAAATCGTACAGGTCTCCCCCGACGAACTCCGCCGCCATCGACCGCCCCGAGATGTCGTAGCCGTTGAAAACGGGATCGCTCTTCGGGAGCAGGCTCTTCTGGATCTCGTACGCTTCCTGGAAGACCTGGCCGAAGCTGCGCGTGGACCTGATGTAGTTGAGCGTGTTCCGGATCGAGTTGAGCGAGAGCTCGATGAGCTCGCGTTCCCAGCCGATCCCGAGCCTGAACGCCATGAGAAACTGGTTCTCCTCGCCGATGACGACCGCGACGCTGTTGTTGCCCCAGGGCGGAACGTTGGAGTCGGCGAAGATATAGGCCTTGTGCTCGACGACGAGCGAGAGGGCCGGATCGCTCCGGGGAATGGAGACCGGCCACGGATCGCGCGAGTCGCCGACCGGGCCCTTGACCTTCTCGTACGAGCCCCCCTTGCGGCGATAGAGCGATCCGCTCTCTATCTTGAGGTCGGCCCCGAACGACTGGGCGAGCTCGTCGAGGACGAGAATATTGAGATCCTTCGCGCTCGCCTTGCCGATCTGGGCGAGGAGCGAGTCGAATTTCCTGTAGAACGCTTTCGGTTGAAACTCTTTCGGTTCCATGAGATACACCCCTGATTCGATCGACCCTGCAACGCACAAGATACGCCATAAACGGCCCCCGGCGCAACGCTTCTTTGCCGTTACGCGGGTCCTGTCGGCGCCTGCACCCCGCGCGATACGCGGGGCCTGGCACCGATTGCACCCCGCACGTGCTCGCTCGCAAAGCGAGCTGCGCTGCGTGCGGGGGCCCCATCGGTGCCACCCGCTAGTCGAGATGCGGGGGCCCCACCAGCGTCACCCGCTACAGGTGCACGAAAATGATGGTGCGGAAGAGCCGCGCCGCGGGTATAATACGCCAAGTGCCTATCTCTGCCATGTGCATGCACACCATAAGAGAGAAAGGGCGGTAACACAGATGCTCGATAGAAGAAAATTCCTCGCCGGGCTCGCGGTGGGCGCCGCGGGGCTCCTCGTTCCCAAGGGGAAGCTCCCCGCTCTCCCCGTCCAGAAGGACGCGAAGCCCGCGCCGAAGGGCAAGAAGGAAAAGTACGCGATGGCGGTCGTCAAGGGGGACGATCCGACGCTCGTCACGCGCAAGGCGGTCGATCTCATCGGCGGGATGGGCTCGTTCGTCTCTCGCGGGGACGTCGTCCTCGTGAAGCCGAACATCGGCTGGGACCGCACGGAGGAGCAGGCCGCCAACACGAATCCGTTCGTCGTCGCGGCACTCGTCGCCATGGCGCTCGAGGCCGGCGCGAAGAAGGTCGTCGTGGCGGACAACCCGTGCAACGACGCGCGGCGCACCTACAAGCGGAGCGGCATCGAGGACGCGGCCAAGAAGGCCGGCGCCGAGGTCCTCTTCATCGAGGATCGCCATTACGTAAAAACGAACCTGGGCGGCGAGGTTCTCAAGGATTGGCCTTTGTTCCGCGGCGCGCTCGACGCGGACAAGATCATCAACGTGCCGATCGCGAAGCATCACGGCCTCGGCGGCGTGACGCTCATGATGAAGAATCTCATGGGGGTCACCGGGGGCGCGCGGAATCTCATGCACCAGAGACTTCCCGAGAGCATCGTCGATCTCCAGGCGTTCTTCAAGCCGCAGCTCAACGTGCTCGACGCGGTGCGGATCCTCAAGGCGAACGGCCCCCAGGGCGGAAGCACGAAGGACGTCGAGAAGCTCGACACCGTCGCCGCGAGCGCCGATCCGGTGCGCCTCGAAGCGTACGGCGTCACGCTCTTCGGCAAGAAGACGGACGATTTCCGCGCGATCGGGCTCGCGGAAAAGCGCGGCCTCGGGATACAAGGATTTCCGGAGCGCGGGATTCATCGAGGTCAACCTCGGATAGGGAATAATGAAGAACCTCCGGCGCGTGTCGCAGATCGTCTTCTTCCTCTTCTTCGTCTATCTGTTCATCCAGACGGAGTACAAGGGACGAAACGAGCTCGGCCTCCCCGTGCGGCTCTTCCTCGATTTCGATCCGCTCGTCGCGCTGAGCTCGGTGCTCGCCTCGCACGCGGTCCGCGCGGTGTTCCTCCTCTCCCTCGTCACGGTCGCGCTCACGATCGTGCTCGGGCGGTTCTTCTGCGGCTGGGTCTGCCCGCTCGGGGCGATCAACACGGCGATCGGCGGCCTGCGCATGCGGAGCCTCACGCCGGGGCGCGCCGAGGGAAGATTCCCGCGATGGCGCCCGGTGAAGTACTACGTGCTGGTGTTCGTCCTCGTCGCGGCGATCTTCGGATGGAACGCCGCGGGATTCCTCGATCCGATCTCGCTCACGATCCGCTCGCTCGCGATCGGCTACAACCCCGCGATCAACAAGATCGCGCGCTCGGTGCTCGAGGCGGGAGCGGCGGCGCACGTCCCTCTCCTGAGCTCCGCGAGCGACGCGCTCCTTACGAACCTGACCGGGACCGTTCTCTCGTTCAATCAGCCGATATTCAGGCAGTCGCTTTTCATCGGGCTCATCTTCACCGTTATTCTCGGGCTCAATTTCCTCGCGCCGCGGTTCTGGTGCCGCTACCTGTGTCCGCTCGGGGCGCTCCTCGGCCTCATCGGCTGGAAGCAGGTCGGCGCGCGCGTCAATAACGACAAGGACAAATGCATCTCGTGCCGGAAGTGCGTCGTCGCGTGTCAGGGGGATGCGACGCCGTTTCCCGCGGGTGAATGGGCGAGCAGGGAGTGCCTCGTCTGCTACAACTGCCGCGAGGTCTGCCCCGCGAGCGCGATCTCGATCTCGGCCACGGCGCGGAGCACCGGCAGCGGCAACGTCGATCTCGAGCGCCGGTGGCTCCTCGCGAGCGGCCTCGGCGCGCTCCTCGTCGTCCCGGCGATAGCGACCGGAGTGCAGCGCAAGCGCACCGATCCGTCGCTCATTCGGCCGCCGGGCGCGCTCCCCGAGCAGGAGTTCGTCCGCCGCTGCGTGAAGTGCGGCGAATGCATGAAGGTGTGCCTCACGAACGGTCTCCATCCGACGTTCGCCGAGGCGGGGCTCGAAGGGCTCTGGACCCCGATCCTCGTCCCGCGGCTCGGCTACTGCGAGTACAACTGCAACCTCTGCTCGCAGGTCTGTCCGACGGGCGCCATCCGCCCCGTGACCGTCGAGGAAAAGCAGAAGATCCACATCGGGCTCGCGTTCGTCGACAGGAACCGCTGCCTCCCCTACGCGTTCAAACGCCAGTGCATCGTGTGCGAGGAGCACTGCCCCACGCCGGAGAAGGCGATCACCTTCACCGAGGAAGCGACGCTCGACGAGACCGGCAGGGTGATCATTCTCAAGAAGCCCGTCGTGAATCCCGATCTGTGTATCGGCTGCGGAATCTGCGAAACGAAGTGCCCCGTCGTCGACCGCCCCGCCATCTACGTGACCGCGATCAACGAGAGCCGCGAGCAGAAGAATCAGCTGTTCTTAGGTATTTGAGAACCGGACCTTTAAGAGTCCTCCCTGGCAATCAAGGCATCCGCCTCCGCCAGCACGGATTCGAGAGAGTATCCCTTCCCTTTCGCCATTTCCCGCTCCCCGCGCGCAAGGAGTCGTAGCAGCTCCCGCTCGCGTTCCGAGCGCTCATAAGCCTCGACGCTTATGATAACGGCCGTGGCTCGGCCCCGCTGCGTGATGACGAGGGGCCGCTTCCCGCTTTTCAAACGCTTGAGAACCGCTGCCGCATCCTGGCGAAGATCAGTTACCGGAATGATCTGCGGAATCTTTGTCATAAACGTACCTCCAATAGTACTTCTAATAGTACCGTCACCAGATTCATTTGTCAATTGGGTTCTATGTCGCGTCAGCTTCGTACAGTTGACGCCAGCCAGCTACGGAGCCAGAAGGAGTAGAATGAATGATCCAGAGAGACTGCAAGAATGCGGCTCAATCCGGTCCAAGATCGGGATCAAGAGCCGGAGCGCCTGGCATTACCTTCGAAGCCGGCATCAATATCAGCAGCAAAGAGGAGATTGCCGATTGCCATTGCACAACCGAGAGCCTCGAGGATGCGCCGTAACACGCTAGGGTTCCTTTCTGGGCTTTTTCGGCAAAATGGTGATGCCCTTGTTTCTACCTTTTGTATATCTATCAATTTCCTCACGGCTTCCTGTTTCAGTATAGATCTTGTGGACCATGAAATTGTAGTTATCAACTAATCCTGGATTATACTCAAGCGCCTCGGTAAAACTGCTCAGAGCCTTCGCATCTTGATTAAGCGCCTGATAGATTCGCCCCATATGCAGGCGCACTTCTTCATATCGAAAAGCCGGATACCGTGTCTCAAGTAAACCGAAGATCTTCAATGCCTCCATCATCTCGTCTGATTCATCGTATCGCAGGCTCAAACTCCTCGCTAATTCGAATAGGGCGTACCTGGCGAGCGGATTATTGGGATACTTCTCTATCACCTGGCGCAATGCGGTTTCATCGCTTCTTACGCAACAGGCAAAGTCATCTCCATACATCAAATGGCCTATCGATTTTCCCCACACGGCATCAAGAATCTCATCTTCCTCGGAATTGGGTCTTCTCACCTGCAGCACTATCTCGTTCGAAGCGAGCCCACCCGCCTTCTTCCATAGTTTATTGTAAATGGAGGGCACAACGTAATATGCCCGCATACGATACTCTCCCGGATCCGGGAATGTCACGCTCAAGGAGTTTACTTTTTCATGGGTCGCGCAATCTATTTCCCAAGAGACATTGGGATATAGGTACAATTCCCTGTAGTCGCCGGGACTCAATGGCTCTCCACGATATTCAGGAAGAGCAATTCCGCTATAGTACATGTATTGGTACCTTCTGCATTGTTTCTCCCCTCGAGGAGGAATAATCTCCACATAATGAACGTATTCCATTCTTTCCGCGAGCTGCGCTATTCCGGGAATCCTAATCTCTTCCTTCGAATTGTTAGAAAGCGTCACAACAAGTTTGATGGGTTCCCGCACAATATACTCATCTTGCGTCGCTCTTAGATGAAGACTGATCCCATTACCATCAGACTCGGTTGCATTGCCAATTGCGGGGACAAAGAGGACGAACACGGAAATGAATGCCGAGATTCTGGAAAGAGCCATTGACCCTCCCCCTTTTACTTGGCAAGTGCCATGACGTGCTCCTCGACCGACTCGGCGAGCGCGTGGATGTCGTACCCGCCTTCGAGCATCGAGACGATCCTTCCCTCGCAGTGCTTTTCGGCGCTCGCCTTGAGGAGCTCCGTCATCGTCCGGAACGCCGAGGTCGTGAGGATCGTGCCCGAGAGCGGATCGTCTTCGTGCCCGTCGAAGCCGGCGGATATGAGAATGAACTCAGGCTTGAACTCGTCGAGCGCGGGAACGATGCGGCCGCGGAACGCCGCGAGGTACTCGCGGTCGCCGGCGCCCGCCGACATGGGAAGATTGATCGTGTAGCCCTGTCCCTTCCCGGTGCCGATCGTCTCGGCGCTCCCCGTGCCCGGGTAGTGCGGATACTGATGGAGGCTGACGTAGAGCACTCGATCGTCCTCGATGAACATGCTCTCGGTGCCGTTTCCGTGATGAACGTCCCAGTCGACGATCGCGACGCGCTCGAGGCCTTCACCTTCGACGAGGTGCGCGGCGGCTACCGCGATATTATTGAAAATGCAGAATCCCATCGCGCGGCTCCGCTCGGCGTGATGGCCCGGCGGCCGCACGCAGCAGAAGGCCGACTCGATCTTGCCGGCAAGCACGAGACGGACGGCCTGCACGCCGGCCCCCGCCGCGTGGAGCGCGGCCGC
Source organism: uncultured bacterium (assembly GCA_963846325.1). Lineage (GTDB taxonomy): Bacteria > Krumholzibacteriota > Krumholzibacteriia > Krumholzibacteriales > Krumholzibacteriaceae > SSS58A. The sequence goes on along the minus strand of CAWJVO010000011.1, from coordinate 78,087 downwards.
GGGGGTCACCTTCGTCGCCACCGTATCTCCCCAGTCGAGCACGACGGGCTCGTCGATCTCGAGCGAGAGGATCTGCTTCACATAGCCCGGATCGTGCACGCGCTCGAGCCATTCGATCTTTGCGGGCTCAGCCTCGATGAACGAGATCGACGGCGCGACGGGGCTCTTCTCGATTCGCGCGAGTATCGCTTCGACGCGCCGGGGGCTCTCGACGTGGTTGTAGCCTGCAAGATGCTTCACGAAGAGATCGTGCCGGAGAAAGCCTATCATTCGTCCTCCTCTCGCACACGCCCCGTCATCGGAACGAACCGGACGCCGATGAGCTCGCGGCGCTCGAGGTCGCCGCCCCGGCGCGTGACGAGCTCGAGGTACTGCTCGACTCTTCCGACCGGGACGATCATGCGTCCGCCTTCGGCGAGCTGCTCGACAAGCCGTTCGGGCGTCCGGGCCGGCGCGGCCGTCACCATGATCGCGTCGAAGGGCGCCGCCTCGGGCCATCCGAGCGAGCCGTCCCCCGCGCGGAATTGAATATTCGAATATCCCATCTCATGGAGAAGTCCCTGCGCCCTGAACGAGAGCTCCTCGACGATCTCGATCGTGTAGACTTCGGCGGCGAGCTCGGCGAGAACGGCGGTCTGATATCCCGAGCCCGTTCCGATCTCGAGCACGCGGTTCGCGCTCCCGATTGCGAGCATCTCGGTCATGTAGGCTACTATGTACGGCTGCGAGATCGTCTGGCCGTTTCCGATGGAGAGCGGCCCGTCGTGGAAGGCGTACTCGCGATCCTCCCTATCGACGAAAAGCTCGCGGGGAACGGCGCGCATCGCAGCGAGCACTCGCTTGTCGCGCACGCCCCGGCGCTCGATCTGGTCCCTGACCATGCGCTCGCGTTCGCGCCTGTCTTCTTGCGAAGATTCCTGAATCATCCGAGCGCTTCCTTGATCCTGCGCTCCGCCTCGTCGAGCGCCTCCGCGACGCGCGCGCCGTCGCCGCCGCCCCCCTGGGCGAAGTCCTTCCCGCCCCCACCGCGCGCCCCCACGATACCGGCGCACGCTTTCATTATCTCTCCCATGTTGAGCGGAATTCCTGATGAGCATGCAAATATGAGCGCGGGGCTCGGGCCAGAGAGACCGAAGAGCACGATCTTGTTCCCCATCTCGCGGATCTTCGTCGCCGTTTCCCTGAGGGATGCGGCGTCCCCTTCGTCGAACACCCGTTTCACGACGTCGAAGCCGCCTGCCGAACCGGTCGCCGCCGAAAGCCCGACGGCCTTGAAGCCCGCAAGCTCGCGCGAGAGCTCGTCGTTCTTCTTCCGCAGCTCCCGGCCGTCGTCGCCGAGCTTCCCGACGATTCGCGGGACCTCCCGCCAGTCGGTGGTGAAACCAGCCGCGATCGCGGAGAGAATCTTGTGTTTCGCGGCGTAGTCCTTCCCCGCGCGGGCGCCGCAGATGAACTCGACGCGCGCGTTCCCCTTGACCTTCTCGAGCCCGAGAATCTTGATAATGCCGATCTCCCCCGTCGAGCGCACATGAGTGCCGCAGCAAGTGGAGCTGTCGAAGCCCTCGATCTCGACGATCCGCACGCGCTCCACCCCATCGGGCAGCCGCGAGCGAAGCACGGTCGAGGTCTGGATCTCCCCCGCATCGGCGACGCGGCACAGGATCGGAATATTTCGGAAAACGATCTCGTTCGCGCGTCGCTCGGCTTCTTCGAGCCGCTCCTCGCTCGGCGCCATTCTCTCGAGATCGATCGTGCACGCCTCCTCGCCGAGATGGAACGAGACGGTCTTGAGCTTGTAGCTCTCGAGAAAGACGCGCGAGAGGAGGTGCTGCCCCGAATGCTGCTGCATATGGTCGAAGCGCCTCGTCCATTCTATTCGCCCCTCGACCTCCTCACCCGCACGAAGCGCTCCCTTCACGAGATGCCGCACTCCCTTTTCGCTCTCGGCGACGGCGACGACTTCGCGACCACCGAGCGTTCCGCGGTCGTCCGGCTGTCCGCCCGAATCGGGGTAGAAAAAGGTCCGGTCGAGATACACGGCCTGGAGCCCCTCGGCCGGCCCGCCCTCGGCCGCCGCCTCGCCCCCGCCCGCCGATTCGCCTGCGCCCGCAGGCCCGACCTCGCGCACGCGCGACTTGAATTCCACCGTGTACGGGTCGGCGAGATAGCATTGCTCATCGAAATTCATGAACGATCCTCCATGCGGCGCTCACGGCCGGCCGCTCATTTATAATAGAAGAAGCCGAAGATCCCGGCGGCGACGATCGCATAGATCGGATGCACGTCGAGGAAATAGACGACCGCGAAGCACGCGAGCGCAAGGAGTGCCGATTCCCACGCGAAGACCGATTTGGGGGCGAGATGCGCGACGGTTACGAGAAGAAGCGCCACGACGACGGGGCGCACGCCCTTCGTGATTCCCTGAATCGCCGGCACGCTGCGGTATTTGAAATAAAGGGTCGCAAGAACGACGATGAGCACCGTCGAGGGAAAGATATGCGCCCCGAGCGCCGCCGCCGCTCCCCACGGGCCGCCCACCTTGAGCCCGACGCAGAGCGCCATCTTCGTCGCGATGGGGCCCGGAAGGGCGTTCGCCATCGCGAGCACGTCGATGAACTCCTCCTGCGTGAGCCAGTGATAGTTGGTGACGACCTCTTTTTCCACGAGGGGAATAATGGAGGGGCCTCCGCCGTAGCCGAAGAGCCCGGTCTTGAAAAAGGAAAGCATGAGCTGCCCGTAGATTCCCATAGTCTGGCCGCAAGCATAGAGGAATTCGCAGGTGCAGTAAATAGCATTGTGCGGGGGGGCGCCGATCGCGGGGAGCTACCGGCGGGCGCGCGGAGCGCCGACAAACGCGAGGAGGAGACAGGCGAGCGTCATCGCGAAATAGACCGCGTCCCCGTGCTTCGTGTAGAACGTGAGACCGCTCGATCGCTCCGCGGAGCCGTAGATCATCCCCTCGGTGAAGAGCCCGAGACGCTGCGTTACCCGTCCGACCGGATCGACGACCATCGAGACGCCGGTGTAAGCGGACCTGAACATGGTGACGCGGTTCTCCACCGCGCGGAGAATCGCCATCTCTGCGTGCTGGACGGGGCCCTGATTGTTCCCGAACCACCCGTCGTTCGTGATGTTCACGAGGAAATCGGCGCCGTTTTGAACGTAGCGCCTCGTGAAGCCCGAGAAAGTCGACTCGAAGCAGATCAACACGCCGAACTTCCCGACGCCCGAATCGAAGATCGTCTGCTTCTTCCCCGGGATGAAATTCGCCTGACCGAAATCGAGCTTGGCGAGCGCCGGGAAATACTGGCTCCACGGCAGCTTCTCGCCGAAGGGAAGGAGATTCATCTTGTGATAGTTGCCCGCGAGCATGCCTTGCTTCGAGATGAGCGCCGCGGCGTTGTGAGCGATCCACACCTTATCCGCCACCGTATGATCGACGTACCCGGTGAGAATGTCGATGTGGTCGCCGGCCGCGATCGATTCGAGGAGCCCGAGATACTGCGGCGTCGCCTTGAAGGAAACGGGAGCGGCCGTTTCGGGAAATATAATAAGACCCGCGCCGAGCCGCGCCGCGATCGCGGCGTATTCCTCGAACTGCAGGAAGATCGTGTCGCGATAGGCCGGCTCGAATTTCAAAGCGAGATCGACGTTCGGCTGCATGACAGCCACGGCTTCGTTTCCGTTGATCGCGGTCCTCGTCCGGTCGAAACGCGCGATCTCGTATGCGCCGAACGCGAGATGTCCCGCGACGAGCGCAACGAGCGCCGCGGCCGCGAGAGCGCGAGCCCGCGCGCCGCGGCCGAAGAGCGCCCAGGCCGCGCAAGCGTTCAGAAGCGCGAGAACGAACGAGAGCCCGAACGGCCCGTACACGGAGACTCCCTGGATCGCGAGCGGATGAACCGCGATCGCGCTCGCGACGTTCCCCCACGAAAAGGCGAGCTCCCCGTGCGATCGCGCATATTCCGCGAGCGTCCAGAGCGCGGGCGCGGCGAGAATCGCGCGGACCCCGAAACGCGACGCGCAGAGCGAGAGCGCGACCGTGAAGAGCGCCGTGTAGCAGGAAAGGTACGCGACGAGGAGCGCGAGCGCGGGGCCCATGAGCCACGGCATCGTGGCGCCCGCCGCCGGAATGAGATCCATGATCCAGAAGAGGAGCGGACAGAAAAACGAGAAGCCGAAGATGAATCCGAGAACGATCGCGCGCCTGAGCCCCGGCCGGGGCTTCACCATATAATATCGCAGAATGGGTACGAGGGCGACGACCGCGAGGAATCTCGTCGGAAAGGGCGGAAAGGACAGGGCGAGCAGAATCCCGCTCGAGATTCCGGCGACGAGCTCGTCGCGCCATCGGATGAACCAGTTCTGCCTGTCGGTCATGCGCCCTCCCGCGCGGGAAATATCCGGCGGAGTATAGTGGAGGATCGCGGCTCAGACAAGCAGGGATTTCATCTATGATTTCCCGTAGCGCTTCAGCTTCTTCAGGAGCCCCTGCCTCGTTATCCCGAGCTCTTCGGCCGCCCTCGTGCGGTTCCCGGCGAACCGGCGGAGCGCGTCGGCGATCATCGCCTTCTCGAGCCTCCGCACCGCGTCGGGCATGCTGCCGCCGTCCGGGCCGGACGCCGCGCTCGTCTCGCCGCCGTCCGATTCATCGAGATGCGGCGAGAGCATCCGCGGCAGGATGGTCCCGTCGTCGCCGTGGAGCGCCACGACGCGCTCGATCTCGTTCGCGAGCTCCCGCACGTTCCCCGGCCAGCGATACCTGACGAGCGTCCGAACGGCCGCGGGAGCTATCGACGGCGCGCGGACGCCGGCTCGCCTCGCGCAGCGCGCGAGAAAGAAGCTCGCGAGCGGCAGCACGTCCTCCTTGCGGGCGCGCAGCGGCGGAACGCGCAGCCGCACTCCGGCGATACGGTAGTAGAGATCCTTCCTGAATCTTCCCTTCCTCGCGAGCTCGAGGAGATCGCGGTTCGTCGCGAAGACGAAGCGCACGTCCACCGGCCGGCGCCTGCTCTCGCCGAGACGCCTGACCTCCTTCTCCTGGAGCACGCGCAGGAGCGCCGCCTGGAGCGCGAGCGGCATCTCGCCGATCTCGTCGAGAAAGAAGGTCCCGCCGCCCGCGCTCTCGATGAGACCCGCGCGCTCCCTGCTCGCCCCGGTGAATGCTCCCTCCGCGTGCCCGAAGAGCTCGCTCTGGAGGAGCGAGTGGGGCAGCTCCATCGAGCTCGCGATGACGAGCGGCTTCGCGCGGCGCCGGCTCAAGGAATGAACGTTGCGCGCCACGACCTCCTTCCCCGTCCCGCTCTCCCCTTCTATAAGGAGGGAGACGTCGCTCGCGGCGACGGCGCCGATCGTGCGCTTGAGCTCGATCATGGAAATCGATTCCCCGATGAACGGCGGATCGAATCGAGGCGTCGCCGCGCATTCGTCGTCCGCGCGGCGGCCGGGAAGCTCCCCGCCGTCGAGCAGCGTCTCGAACAGATCGAGAAACGCCGAGGCCTTCGAGACGCGATCGCCGGCGACGTCCTCCCCGTTCCCGCCGAGCACGAGGTCTATCTCGATATCGAAGCCGTTCGCCGAGCGCCGTATCTTCCACTCGCGAGGATCGGACAGCGCCGAGGCGAAGTCGAGGAGCGGGAGCTGCGCGGCGTCGCCGCGGCCGGCCCCGTAATCGGCGCCGCAGCCGGACCGCCCGACGTAGCCCGCCGACGGCATCCTCTGATCGAGAACGAGCACCGCCCGATCCCCGTCGGCCACCGCGACGCGCATGCGCGCCCGCTCGGCCCCGCAGGTCTCGCACATAATGTTGAGAAAGGAGCCCATGATCCGCTTCATGGCCCCGGCAGGAAGGCAAGTTCCGTTCCCCGGCGCCCCGCGAGGAGCGAACTCGCTCTATCGCACATGGTTGGCGTCGCGCCGTCGGGCTCCCGCCCGTCCCCGCGGCGTCATTTTCCCGACAGTATCATTTTCTTGACTTGGTTTCGGCCAACGGACTACTATGCCCCTAATCTCAACAGGCGTCGATATTTCGACAGCGATACGGGAGGTGTTCGATGAGCGGTGAGTTTAAGGCCTATGTGCCCGACAAGACGGATCTGAAGGAATTTACCCTTCTTCCGTTGATCCTCGGGCTCGTCATGACCGTCGTGCTCGGCGCGGCAAACGCCTACCTCGGGCTCCGCGCGGGAATGACGATCGCCGCGACCTATCCGGCGGCCGTCATCAGCATGGCGTTCCTGCGCCTCTTCCGCGGCTCCATCCTTCAGGAGAACTTCTCCCGAACGGTGGGCTCGATCGGCGAATCGGTCGCCGCGGGAGCGATCTTCACGATCCCGGCGTTCGTCATTCTCGGCCTGTGGGATTTCAGCTCGTTCCATCTCTCCACATACCTCAAGGCATCGGCGCTCATGGTGATCGGCGGCGCGCTCGGCATTCTCTTCGTCACGGTGCTCCGCCGCGTCATGGTCGAGGATCGCGATCTCAAGTTCCCCGAGTCTGTCGCGGCCGCCGAGATTCACAAGGCGGGGCAGCGCGGCGGACAGGCGGCGGCCCAGCTCTTCCAGGCGATGGGGATCGGCGCCGTGATCCAGTTCTTCGCGGGCTCCGGATTCTTCCGCGCCTCGAACGACTTCATTCTGAGAATCGGCGAAATCGGCAAGAGCTTCGTCCGTCTCGGCGCGAAATCCGACTCCACCGTCGTGAGCGCAGGCGGGATCTCGTCGATATCCGCCCCCGCGGTATCCCCCGCCTACATGGGCGTCGGCTACATCATCGGCCCCGAGCTCGGCGCCCTCAACTTCGCGGGCGGCCTGCTCGCGTGGGGGCTCCTCGTTCCGCTCATGGTCTTCCTCCTCGGCCCCAAGATCATCGCCGATTTCGCGGCGGCGAACATGCTCGATCCCGCCGCCACGGAGACCTGGGTCGCGATGGCAGCGAGCATCTGGCGATTCATCATCAGGCCGATAGCGGTCGGCGGGATGATCGTCGGCGCATGCTTCACGCTCTATAAGATGCGGAAGAGCCTGTGGGCCGGCATCAAGCGATCCTTCGCGGACGTGAAGAAATCGGCAGGCGCCGTAGCGGCCACCGATCGCCGCGACAAGGACCTCAACTTCAAGCTCGTGCTCCTCGGCATCGCGATCGTGTTCGTTCTCATGCTCCTCATCTACTATCAGTTCTCGGGCGTGTTCGGCGGCGCGCTCGTCGCGGCGCTCGTCATGCTCGTCGTCGGATTCCTCTTCGCCGCCGTGTCGGGCAACCTCGTCGGCATGATCGGCTCGTCCAACAACCCGATCTCGGGACTCACGCTTTCGACACTGATCATCGCCGCCTTGCTGATCGTCGTGATCGGGGTGAAGGGAGATCCCGGCGTCGCCGCGGTGCTCGGCGTCGCGAGCGTCGTGTGCGTCTCCTCGGCGGTCGCCGGAGAGATGCTCCAGGATCTGAAAGTGGGACACATCCTCGGCGGTACTCCGTGGAAAATGCAGGTGGGAGATTTCATCGGCGTGTTCGTCAGCGGCGCGCTGATGTTCTTCCCGCTCTACATCCTCCACGTCTCGAACATTAAAATGGGAGGCATCGGCTTCGGCGATAAAGCGCTCTCGGCGCCCCAGGCCGGCCTCATGGCGATGCTCGCCAAGGGTATCGTCGGCGGGGAGATGGCGTGGCCGCTCGTCATCGTCGGCGGCGTCATGGGGATCGCGATGATCCTCATCAAGGTGCGCAGCCCGATGCTCTTCTCGGTCGGCATGTATCTGCCGCTCGAAACGACGTTCGCCATCTTCGTCGGCGGCCTCATCCGCGGCATCACCGATATGATGGCCAAACGCCGCAAGCTCAACGACGCGCAGAAGACCCGCGTCGAGAACGCCGGGATTCTGGGAGCGGCCGGTCTGATCGCGGGCGAGGCGCTGATGGGGCTCATCATCGCCGCCTTCGTCTTCTTCCAGGACAAGCCGTTCTGGCAGCAGAATTTCTATACGCCCCTGGGGATCATCGCGGTCGCGGTCGCGGTATTCCTCGCGTTGTACCTGATCATGCGGCCTCTCGCGAACGCGGGCAAGGCCGATGAGCCGCCGCCGCCGTCAGCGGTGATGTAAGGACGTTTCGCGCCGGCGCACGGGCGTCGAGCGCGAATTTCGATCGACGAGGAAAGAGGGTGATTCGATCACCCTCTTTCCTCTCAGGGACTGATTTCTCTATGGCAAAACGCGCGAAAGCGGACGTCAATCTTCTCGAGCTCGTTCCCCGCAGGACCGTCGAGCACGAGATCGACGAGGCGCATCTCGTCACGGTCCTCATGCCGCGATTCACGAACCGCTTCCTGAAGCGCTGGCTCGTGCCGCGGCACCGGAGCCCGCACATCAAGATCAAGCTCGACGAGATCGGGAGCGAGGTCTGGCTCCTCTGCGACGGCAGACGGAACGTCGGCGAGATCGCCTCTCTCATGCGCGAGAAATTCGGCGAGAAGATCGAGCCGTGCAACGACAGGCTCGGCGTCTTCTTCAGGCAGCTCGAGCAGGCGAGCTTCATCAGCTACACGAATCTCGAGGAACGCCTCAAGGCCGCCCGGACGTAGCAGCGTCCGTGGGCCGCGCGATTATCCCGTACCCCTCCACCGCGATCGTTCCCCCCGCCGCTTCTCTCCCTCCGCCGGGAGCCAGCGGCCCGTCGATCCACACCTTGCAGCCGGTATGCGCGCGCAGGGCGTCCACGAGCAGGCCCGAGAGCAGATACTCCGCGCCCGTGCGCGGCTCGTGGAGAATGAGCGCGGCGCCGCGCGCGACCAGGGCGCCGATGAGCGGCGCGCGGCCGCCGACCGGCGCCATCTCGTAGCTTTCGACGTAGAACTCCGGCACGCCCTCGGCCCGTCCCGTGACGCGGCCCGTCACGCGCACCCGCTGTCCCGCGAGGTTTCTCAGCTCGTACTCGAACCGGGGATTCGAGATCGAGCAGACGCTCCCCCCCGCGTCCGAGAGCGCGAGCGTTCGGGCGAGCGGGTCCTCGCCGGCGAGAGTCACCTCGCCTTCGAGCGTGACGGATGGCTCCGGGGACCGGAATGACATTCCGCGGCGGCGCGCAGGAGGCGCAGAAGACGAGCGGGAAAAACGCGGCGACGAGCGCGCGCCTACCGGATACGGACAACCACCGCATTCATTCTCCCTGACGGGCTCACCTGGGCCTCGATCGTGAAATCGACCGTCTCCCCCGCCGGAATCGTGTAGAGGATGTATTCGGGAGCCATCGCCTTGACGAAGCTCGACACCGTCCCCTGAATGTTCCCCGGCACGGTGAGGAGGGGCGAGAAATGCGGGTCGACTTCGTCGTACTGCAGGTTGAGCGACGAGTAATTGAACCGCGGATCGCTCGTGATCCCCCTGTCGTCCAGATAGCAGGCGGCGGCCCAATCGGCGAACAGCTCGTTGAAATACGCGCCGGTCGCGGCCTCGACGTTGGCCGTGCCCGCCTTCTTCGATTGAACGAGACTCCTGAATACGGAGTCGCCGAAACGGTCCCCGAGGTGCCGGAGGAAGAGGAACGAGGCGCCTCGCTCCTCGAGCTCGTCCCCGCCGTAGATCAGAGTAGCGTCGCCTGGATCGACGAGAAAGAGGTTCGCGCGCCCGATATTGCTCGGATAGAACCCGTTGAGATCCTCCGCGATATGCGCGAGCCCCTCGTTGATCCAGAGATCCTCCATGTAATCGGCCGAATAGCCCTCGCCATAGATGAGCACGCGGTAATTGAAGAGGATCATATGGAGGAACTCGTGCGCGAGCACGCTCCTGATGACGCCCAGCGTCTTTTCTTTCGGAAAGACGTTGCCGAATTCCGGCGGGGAATCGGGATCGGGAACCATCGAGTAGAAGATCTCCATCGCGTTCGTCACGCGGCTGTCGACCAGATCGGGAAGGAGATCGGTCGCGAGAAAGAATCCCGCGATGTAGCCTTGCTCCCCGCCGGCCGAGCCCGCCGGCGTCATCCGGTTTACCATGGGGGTCATCAGCATCACGACTTTCCCGTCGTGGTTGATGTCCGATTCGTTCCCGAAGGAGCTGCGATCGACGCCGTATATGCTGTCCTCGAACGCGAGACCGAGATCTGCGGCTTCGGCGTCCGAGAGGCACGACGCCGGCGTCTCCGCGTCGACGTAGAGGAGCGTGTGCGAGCCGGAATATTTCAGATTCGCCGTGACCGTCGTGAAATTAGCAGGATCGAGAATGCTGCCGGCCGGATCGACGAGCACCTTGAATGTCGCCTGGGGCGCCGCGCTGACGGCGGGCGAACGAACCGGCGCGCTTCGGCGGGCCGTCGCCGCACCGGTCTCCAGCAGTCCTCTTATTTCTTCGTCGACACGCCTCTGGAAATCGCTTCGTCTCGCACCCGTCGCTCCCGCGGAGAAATCCCGCGACACGCCGGGGCTTTGCCGCGGCGCGGCGCTCCGTGCCGACACGGAAGCGGCCGCCGCTCCGGCGCCTGGCTCTCCGTCGGCGATTCTCGCCGGAATCTGCGCCGTTACGCTGTACAGATATGTCCACGTGCTCTGGGGCGGCGCCTGATCGCTGAAGACGACGAAGAGGTAATCCTCGTCCGAGGCCCCCGCCGTGATCGAGAAGCTGTAATCGACTCCTGAGAAGAACGACTTGCCCACGTCGCCGGCATCGAGCCGGACGCCGAACGGCAGGGCGGCCGAGGTGGACGCGGGGGGATCCAGGGCGAGCGCGAACACCTTGCCGATTCGATTCGCGCGCTCGACGCGCACGCTTCCCGTGAAGGCGCCGTCGGGCACGATCCCCCGGAGCTCCGTGCCGGATCCGCCGATGGGCACGATGACGCGGCGCGAGGCGGGCATGGAGAACCTGTCGGGAGAGATCACGATCGCGTTCGCCGACGGACGCGGACCGAAGCCGGAGCCGCTCACGACGATCGTATCGCCGAACGCCCCCGCGCCGGGGGAGATCGAGGTGATTGCGGGATCGTCCAGAACGATGGTATCCGGATCGCTGCTGCAGCCGGCGAACGCCGCGAGAAGCGCGACGATAACGACCGATGCGCGGAATCGAGTGTTGTTCATAGTTCAAACGACCTTTGCGAATGGGCCCGCGAAGCCGAAACCGATTGCTGTCCGTAAAATACCAGATCGTCCCGCTTCTTTCAAATACTTGCGCGCAAGGCATGCAAATTGCTCGTTTTTGGGGGAAATGTCCCATCTCAACGCAGGAATAATCGAAACGGCGGCCTCCGCCCGCGAGAGCCTCGCGCGGCTGTGCGAGGAAAGCGGCTGGCAGGCGAAGGGCTTCGCGTCGGCCGGCGAGTTCGCGGAGGCGCGGCACAAGACCGAGTACCAGCTGCTCCTCATCTCGCTGAACGAGGGAGCGAGCGCCGAGGATATCGAAACGACGCTCGCGGGGCTTCGCGCCTGGCGCGAAAGCCACCCGCAGACGCAGATCGTTCTTCTCGCGCCCGAGGAATTTCACGCGGCCGATCGCGCCGCGCTGATCGTCGGGGCGCGTCACGTTCTCCAGAAGCCGTACCGCTACGAGGACGTCGCGCAGATTCTCGCGGCCGTCGCGCAGGGCGTCGGCAAGCGCACGCGCAGGAGCGTGCTCGAGAAGCGCGCCGCCGTGCGCGAAGGATTTACGGAGATCGTCGGCTCGAGCGAGCGGATGAGCGAGGTGATCGACCTCGCGCGCAAGGTCGCCGCGAGCGACACGACCTCCATCATGATCACGGGAGAATGCGGAACGGGCAAGGGCGCTCTCGCCAAGGCGATGCACCTCGCGAGCCCGCGCCGCGAAGGGCCGTTCATCGAGGTCAACTGCGCCGCGATCCCGCGCAACCTGCTCGAGAGCGAGTTCTTCGGCCACGAGCCGGGCGCGTTCACCGACGCGAAGGAAGAGAAGATCGGGCTCTTCGAGTGCGCGAACGGCGGCACCATTTTCCTCGACGAGGTGGGCGAGATCGATTACTCGCTGCAGGCGAAGCTCCTCAAGTTCCTCGACTCGCGCACGATCTGGCGCGTGGGGGGCACGCGGTTTCTCCCCGTCGACGTCAAGGTCATGTCCGCGACGAACAGGAATCTGCGGGAGGCGGTCGCGACGAAGCGGTTCAGGGAGGATCTCTTCTACCGGCTGAACGTCGTCGAGATTCGCATCCCGCCGCTCAGGGATCGTGTCGCCGACATCAGGCCGATCGCGCTCGCGTCGGTGAAGAGATTCGCCGCCGGCATCAACAAGCGCGAGATCGCGCTGAGCGAGGAAGCGATCGAGGCCCTCGAGCGCTATTCGTGGCCCGGGAACATCCGCGAGCTCATCAACGTCATCGAGCGGGCGGTTCTCCTCAACGCCGGCGGGACGATCGAGCCGGGCGACTTTCCGTTCTCCAGGGTCGAACGGGAAATCGCGCTCCCTCTCAAGGAACAAGAGGAACGAATCGTCATCGATATGCCATCGGGCGGGGTGCCGCTCGAGGCGGTCGAGAAGGCGCTCATCGAGGCGGCGCTGGCCCGGTCCGAGGGCAACGTCACCCGCGCAGCGGGGCTTCTTAAGGTCGGACGAGGCACCTTGAGGTACAAGATGAAAAAACACGGAATCGTCGCCGTCGAATCGAAGAAAAAACTCCGAAGTGGATCATTTGAGCCAGTCACCGTAACTGATTGACGTATTTCATAATAGCCCGGGGCATCCGGGCCGCCCCCTGAAATCCTCCCCAAACATAAGAAAAAACCCCAAACGCCGGATCTGCTTTGGCGGCTCCGTGCCGGCCATTATTGAGAAAATGGAGGCTGCGGAGCGGCGGGATCGGCGATCGCGGGCTGGCGTTTAATTATAACATTATCAAAGTGTTGTGGGCGCGGCGGACGCCGCTGAGGACGGCGTTTGGGGCGCCATTCGGACCCGCCTGACCCGCCCGAAACCGCCGCGAATGAACCGTGGCCTCTGCCTTGCCATATCCCCCTAGCGAGAGACAAGAGACTTTAAACCCCGAAGGAGGTGGGTAGAATGTGTAGAGAAAAGAAAGCCCTCAGAATCCTGCTGGTGATCTCCTCCCTTAGCGTACTGGCTGCCCTTGGGTGTGGGACCTACTCTCCTGTCGCCCCCTCAAACTCCTCCATGCCCGGCGTAGAAAACCCTGCTTTCGCTACACTTCTGCCTGCCTCCAAAGGGTCCGATGCCGCCATGAGAAGCGCAGTCGCTTCGGCCATGATCTCCGCCAAGGATGGCGGCACGGTGAGCAACGGCTACTACTCTGTATACTTCGCGCCCGGCGCGCTCAAGGAAGATACCGAGATTTCGATAGAGATGCCCGAGTTCCCCAAAGCGATCGTCCGTCTCAGCCCGCACGGGATCCAGTTCGACGCGCAGGTGATCCTGTCGCTGGATCTGGGGATGGCGGCGGATATGAGCGAGCGGCTGGAACGTGCTGTGGCTCAACGATGTCAGCGGGCTCTGGGAAGGCATCGGCGGATACGTGGAAGACGGTGCCCTTAAGGCCGAGCTGAAGCACTTCAGCGAATACGGTGATGACCCCTTACCAAGATACAGCCCGGGATTGACCCATGAGCGATTGGAGGTACACATCCCTTACTCGACACCCTCCCCATCCGGGGAGGGTTTTTTATTGGCTTTTCGAGAACTCGCCCGTAGAATGGCCACATGAAATCGGTCGAGAAACTGCCTTCGCGGTACAGAATCGACGACAAACTCGGAGAAGGCGGTTTCGGCGAAGTATTCAAAGCATACGATTCGCATCTGAAGCAGACCCTCGCTATCAAGATCCTCCCTGACAGTGCAACAGCAGCGCAAGAGACCCTTACCAGAGAATTCAAGACACTCTCCCAGCTCCAGCATCCCAACCTCGTCAGGGTTTTCGACTACGGGATATTGCCTCCTCATACGCCCTACTTCACGATGGAGCTTGTCGAGGGTCAGAATCTCAGGGAGTTTCTCCGAAAGCAAACGAGCATCTTCTCGATCCCCATGATCCTCAGGCAGGTCCTGAAGGCCCTGAGCTACCTTCACAAGAATCGAATCCTGCATGGAGATATCAAGCCGGAGAATATCGTCATTGTTGAAAACGAAGAACATGAGATCGAAACCAAGCTGCTCGATTTCGGCTTGGCAATGAGCCTCGGCGACGAGAGGAAGCTCATGAGCGGCACCCTTCGCTATCTGGCTCCGGAGATTCTGCTTCACGGAAAGCCCAATTCGCCGGCAACCGATCTGTACGCGCTGGGAGTGTCTCTCATCGAGTCAATGCTCTCTATCGAGGTTCCCGGCTCAAACGAGATGAATGAGGCATTCCTCGAGAACACGTATGTCGATCTCAATAGAACGCTGGCGGGCGCCGGCATAAGAAATCCTTCCGCACTCTCGGCGTTCATTCTCGATCTGTGCCGGCTAGACCCTTCCGATCGGACGCAGGACACAAAAGAGGCGACTCGATCCTTCGAGATGATTGCGGACGAATTGTCGCCTCGCCGGGAAGCCCAGATTGATGGCATTTTCGTCGGCAGGGCAAAGGAGCTCGGAGAAATCGAACGCTTGCTGGCGGATGCAGCTCTTTCGAAGAGAGTAATGCTTCTATACGGCCCTCGGGGAATCGGAAAGAAGTCGATAGTCGGGAAGGCCGCCCAAAGCGCCCAGATCAAGGGATTCCTGCCGATAGATCTCACGCCATCCTCCTCCTACTTCGCGCTCGACCACTTCATTGATGCACTCGGCTCCAACCTGGGTATTAAGGAAAGAAGACATCTCCTTTCCGGCCTGCCCACACATTCGGAACGCAGCTTAAAGCAAGAGAGCACTGAACTCGACGCTAATAGGGTTTCAGTTGTCTATGCGCACATCATTCAGTTTCTCGTTGAGACGTCAGCATCGCAGCCAATCCTCATAGTGGTTTCCGATATTGAGCGAGGCAGTAAGGACTTCCTCCTCTTCATGGTTCAACTAATTAAGCAAATAGAGCTCACCGAATCACGGATCAATCTTCTCATCACATCCAGCGCCGACTTCTCGCGTCGGGTAGATGTATGCGAAGAGCTAAGGAGAATCGCCAAATCACCCCTTGCGGCGGTAATCGAAGTGCAGCCGTTCGACGACAAGCTGCTGAAGCAGTATCTGTTGGAATGTTTTGGCAAGCTCATGCTGCCCGAGAAGGAAAGACGAGACATACTCTCCAAGACCCAGGGCCTCCCCCTTCTTATTTCCGCTTTTCTGAAGAGCCTCCTTGTATCCGATGTAGTTCAAGATCGCAAGGGACATTGGATCCTTGACAGGCGGCTCTATATGCAGAGACAAATACCAACTGGTATCGATGATTCAATCTCGATATCGATGAAAGACCTGCCACCGGATCAAAAGGCACTCTTAAGGGTCTTGGCGCTTTATGGACAGGCGCCGAAGTTCGAAGAATTGCAGATGCTTGCTCGGGGCATCGTCCAAGATCCTCCGCAAGCATTGAGCGGTCTCTTGGAGAAGACAATCATAGTTCATCGCGACTATGGGACAGTTTCATTTGCCCATCCTCTCTATGCTCAGTTTATTATCGAGAACATTCCCTCTGAAATTTTGAAAAACTACAGCGCACTTCTGGCTGATCGTCTGGTTTCAGAGGGATCGAACGATTCACTACGCATAACCCAGCTTTACGTCTTGGCGCAGCGAGTCGACGAAGCCCTTGAATACGGATTTCATGCGATCGACAAAATGCACTCATCGTATCTGTTTTACGATTGCCTGAAACTCCTGCTCACCCTAAAGAACCTCGCGGCGACAAAAGGGGACATATCCCAACTGCTCGCCGTTCTCAACAAGCTCGCGCCAATTGAACAAAAAACCGGCCTCCCGAAAGAAGCCATTGAAGACTACAAGACACTGGCTAATTCTGTCGAATTGGATGAAAAAAAGACGCATTACTACGTTCAGTTGGCTGAGATATACTCTCACTCTATCGGCAATATCGAGCAATCCCGTGCTATGCTTCAAAAGGCACTGAGATCGGCACGAAAAGCCGACCGATCCGATTTAATAGCCCTTATCTATCATAATTTGGCCGCATTGAATCCTGAAAAGAGCATTCTTTACTATGAGAAAGCTGCTGCCCTAAGCAAACAGACGGACTCTAATCTATATCTCACATCCTTGGCTCACCTGGTCTATTACTATCTGAAAGCGGGAAAACACCATAAAGCCGCAATGATTCAGCGTACAATTCTCAAGGGAATTGACAAAGCAGACGCGGCCGCAAAGGATAATATCTATTTCTTCCTTTATTGGTATGAGTTCATGACTTCACATTATAGAATTGCCAGGTTCTATTTGATGAAGAGAATGCAGATTGAAAAAGAGACCGAGAACTCGCCTGAATTAGTGGCCAGCATGTCAGCCCTTGGCGGTTGTTACTATACAGAGGGCTCCTTCCACAAAATGATCAATGCGCTTAGAGAAGCGTACGAGATTGCTCTCAAAAATGGCAAATACCTTAGTGCAATCACCATTCTCTCGAACCTCTCTTTAGTGTACCGAATCATAGCGGATTACACCCAATCGCTGAAAATACTCTTGCAGGCGGAGGACCTCGGAAAGCGAGAGGGCTTTCAGGCTTGGAATTCCGCATTCTTGAACAAACCGACGCTGTTGTATATGATGCTCGGCAAAGCCAAAGAGAAGGACTTCAAAGCCGCCGCTCTCCGATTGCACGAAAGAGCGACAAAGACCAAGAATCACATCGGCCTCGGGCACCACTCCATGGCGTTCGCCATATATCACATGAACAAGCTTCAGCCCGACGAGGCCTTGGTTCATGCCAGGAAGGCGCTATCCTTCTTCAAGAAGGCCGCCGACAGGGATGACGTCGTCTCGGCGCATGCTCATATCGCCCTTATCCAGCTCTCCCTGGGGAAGCCGAAGCCGGCGCGGGCCAGCCTCGAGCAAGCGGAAGAGATTTACGAAGCGATCCACTGCGAGTACCTGAAGCCGCTGCTCATGCTCGCAAAGGGGACGCTCGCGAGACTCGAACACGCGGACGACGCGAAAAAGATCCTCGCCGACGCGCTCAGAGTGAGCAAAAAGATGGGCACCCGCGAAACGACGTGGCAGATCCAAAGGGAATTCGCCTTGTACCACAAAGAGCAGGACGAGCCGCACAAGGCTCTCGCCTGTTACAAGGACGCGATCGAAACGATAAAGCAGATCACCGAGACGATAGACGAAGAAGAGCTCAGACTATCATACCTTCAAGTACCCTTCCGCAGACGAGTCTTCGACGAGATCAAGCACCTCAGGTAGCCGCGACTTCTCGCAGCCGCACGCTCACTCGGCGCAGAACGCGTATATCGCGAATGACGCCAGCCAGTGCTCCCCTTCGTACGTGCCGACGGCGATGGCGGCGAGGGATCGGCGCATGTGCTCGTCGGCGACGCGTCTCAGATGCCCGTACTCCTCGATCTCCCCGGCGATGCCGTACAGACACCAGGCGCGGCTGAAGTTCAAGCCGTCGAGGTGGACAAGCTTCCCGTCAGTGCGGTCGACTACCTCGCCGGGGGCGAGCGAGAATTCGCTGTCGGCGAGCTGCGGGAGGAACCCCTTCAGCCATTCGGCGAATTCTTTCCCGGGAAGAACGCGGCGCATAATGTCGGCCTCTTCGAGGCAGGGAGAGAGGAAATCGAAACCGCTCGGCTCCCAGCCCAGCGGGCAGCCCTTATCGTTCATGAAGAAGTCCTTCGCCCTTTTTTCTACGAGTGCCCGGAGCTCGACGTTTCCAGCAGCATGCGCATAATCCCAGGCGAAGCAAAGACCGAACGCGGTGTTGCTGTGTTCGCCGACGCGGATGGGATAGAGAAGCTTTGGCAGGAATTCCATATACCGCTGCACGATCAGATCGGTCAGCGGCCGGAGATTGTTCTCCAGCTCCCGGGCCAGAGGATCGTCGTACGTGTGGAGCTCCTCGGCGAGCTTCAGCAGCCATGCCCAGCCGTAAGTGCGCTCGAACGACTTCTCCTCCGTTCTCTGAAAATAGCTCACCTCGCCCCGGATATTCTCGGCGCTGAGATTTGCGGCGAGCTTGGCGCGGATCAGATCCCGGTCCTTGAGCCCGGGGAACGTCTTCAGCAGCTTGACCAGCATCCAGTGCCCGTGCACCGAGGAATGCCAGTCGAAACAGCCGTAAAAGGCCGGGTGCAGAGTCTGCGGCAAACCCATGTCGGTCATAAGGGCGAGGGTCTCCCCCGGCTTGTTGGGGAACTCCCGCTGCAGGCATTTCAGGGGAAGCTGGGCGAGGCGGTCGGCGTCTTCGAGCGTGAGGGCGATACCGCCTTCGCCCCTCGCGCCGCCGCAAAGACCGATCGAGAAGAAAGCCGCGAAAGCGGCAGAGAATAGAAAGCGCTTCATGATGCCCGGCGCCTCTCAGGTTATCGGCGGCCCCTTGAGAATGACGATGTCGTCGATCCAGACCGTCCCCTGCCCCTCGATCACGAGATTGAGCCTCACGTTGTCGGGATTCTGCCCCTTCTCGAGAATGAACATGATCTCCATCGTCATCCAGTTCGTCGTGCCGGTTATCGTGCGGTCGAGACCGCGAGAGAAATACTCCCCGCCATCCTTGAAACGCACCCACATCTCGAGGTACGCCTTCCCCGAGAGCTTCTGCGTGCGGAGCATGGCGCGATAGACGATCTTCGCGTTCTCGACGTCGACGTCACCGAGCTCGAAGAGATTGACGGTCGTGGGGGCCGGGGCCGTGATCTTGAGCGACGCCGTGCCGTCGCTCGAGACGGTGCTGTCCACCTCGACGTTCGACACGGTGAGCACGCCCTCGAGGGAGTTCAGCTCGTAGCGCCCGAGCTCCGAGACGATCTTCGGCGGACGGGAGCAGGAGCCGACAATGCACGTCGCGATGGTGAATATAATCGCCGCACAGAGAGCAAATCGTTTCATACCTTTCTCGCTTTCATGTCTCGTTTCGGGCATCCGCATTTCTGGAGCGTCGCAATGACGCATAGATATTCTCCAGAGTCGGGAGGCCATCCCCTTTGAATCTGTCCTTCAATACTTGAAGATATTCGTCCACAAGGATCCGCCCCTCATCCAGAAGAATTACCTTATCGCACAGATTCTCGACTTCCAGCAGTTCATGGCTGCTTATTAAGATCGCCTTTCCCTGATCCCTGAACGTCCCCAGCAGTCTCTTCAAAGACATCCGAGAATCAGGGTCAAGCCCCGAAAACGGCTCATCCAGAATAACCACATCCGGATCGTGAATGACCGTTCTTATGACCGATACCTTCGCTTTCATCCCTTTGGAGAGCTTGCCCGCGGGCTCGTCTATTTTATGTTTCAGATCGAACATATCGACATATTTCAATATTTGGCCTTCCACATTATCGATGTCGTAGAATGCAGAATAGTATTCAATATTTTGACGAACGCTCAATTTCTCGTATAGGCCTGAGTTCTCAGGCAGCATCCCGATTCTTCTTCTTACGTCTTCCGAGTTCTCTTGGGTGTCGATTCCACAGACGACAATCGAGCCTTCATCGGGCTTCAGCAACGTGCCAAGCATTCTGATTATCGTCGTCTTGCCGGCTCCGTTCGGCCCTATCAAACCTGTTACTTCTCGAAATGCAGCCCCAAACGACACGGATTTCACCGCATCGAATGTGCCGTAGCACTTGCTCACCGATTGCACGGATATGGCGTTTGCGCCCAATCCTTTTGCGCCCTCTCGTTTGGAGGCTATCAGTTTGCGCTAGTACCGCAAGAGCATCCGTTCCCGCTTGAAACACGCAACAGCTATCCCGAACCCGACAACATTAAGACAAATGACCAGAATCACAGCAATCAAGAGGAATCCTGGTGATAGGCTGAGCGTCCCTATGGCCAACAACAGACAAAGAAACATGAGAGCTGCTTGCGGAATGAGGGCTAGGCTTTGTGCAGTCTTGGTATCCGCCGCATTGATCGATATTATGATCCCCCCGAAGGCCGACAGGATTGCCAAGGATGGCAACAGCAGCAGCATTTCTAGGATCAATTTTGCATTAAATAGGTACGTGGCATATGCATCATGATGATAGAAGTATGCGAATACGGCGCTTATCAAATAAGCGGCCCATGTACCAAGCAGTGCAATCGGAATCGAAGAGAGAATCTTGGAGATGAGAATCTCTTTGTCGGATACCGGCAGCAACAAGAGGCATTCCAATGTCCTTTGTTCCTTCTCCGTCGTCAATGTTGCCAGAGCTAGAAATCCGGGAGAACTTATCGCGGCGAGCATGAGAAGGCCAGGGATGACAGTCTCAGAAATGGCAATTCGCACCAGCGTCACATTATCGATACCCGGATATCTGATTCTTATGGAAGCTACCAAGGCGCCGCCCAGGTCGTTCATAGCTTGAATGGGAAACACGATTATCAGCAGCAAAAGCACTAGTACAAATGCGCACCCCGAGACACTCGTCGTCAGATATAGCCTACTGCGATTGTAGAGGTTCATTTCATTCTTAAGAAGCATTGAAATATTCTTGGCGTTCATATTGATATTCTTCCGCTCATTGCTTGGGATTTTGTGCTTGTTTCAGCCGCAGGGCCGGCGTGGCGGTCCTCCTCAGCGCGAATAGGACTGCGACATGAGCCAATATTGGCAAGCCAACATCAAGAGCCGTCTATTCCAACCACGAGAGCTTTTCCACCTGTCGGCTATCATATGTCAGCTTAAGAAACAGCTCAATAAAAAAGAACCATCCTCACTACGGTACGGTTGCGCGATGGGGGGACAAAGAGCGGACCGCAGCAGCGAATGGTTCTTTTATTTTCTCTGATGGAACGACTCTCTGCCCTATGCAATAACATACTTCGTGCCATCCCTCTCTTCGCGCGCGATTCGGCGCGAATATTCCTCGTCCCGGCCAATACATCTAATTACAAGAAGTTATCCGCACCGTTTTAGCCGCGGCGAAAAGCGCATTCCCCGGCGCCGGCGAAAGAGCGCGTGCGGCCGTTCACGAGGTGTTCAAAGTGTCTACGGAGATTACAGTCTGAAACGGTTGCGGTTGTTGACGGAGTCGAGGAGCCCGGAGCGCCGGAGCTCCTTGTAGATCGTGCCCCGGGAGATGCCGAGCCATCGGGCCGCCGCGGCTTTGTTGCCGCCGCACAGATCGAGTGCCTTTCTGAGCCGCTGCGACGAATCTCCCTGCGCGACGGCACCCGGCCCGGCCGCGCCCGATCGCACCCCGGCGCCCGGCCGCGCCCCCGCGGCCTCCGGTGCGCCGCCGCGCGCCTTGATGCGCTCCGGCAGCATCTCGAGCGTGACGACGCCGCCGTTCGACATATACTTCGCGCGCTCGAGCACCGCGAAGAGCTCCCGGACGTTCCCGGGCCACGAGTACCGCTGCAGGCATTTCAGGGCGGTCTCTTCGATCTTCGCGACCCGCCGCTCGCTCCCGGCCCCGGCGCAGAGACAATATGCGACGAGCGGAACGATGTCCTCCCGCCTCTCGCGGAGCGACGGCACGAGCACATGTTCCGCGTTGATCCGGTAATAGAAATCCTCGCGCAGGGCGGCCTTGCCGATCCTCTCCTCGAGGTTCTGGTTCGTCGCCGAGACGATCCGCACGTTCACGGCCCGCTCGCGGTTCTCGCCGACCCGACGAATCGTTCCCTCCTGCAGCACCCTGAGGAGCTTCACCTGCTGCAGCGTCGTGAGCTCGCCGACCTCGTCGAGGAAGAGCGTGCCGCCGCTGGCCTCCTCGAAGAGTCCGATCCTGTCGGTGAGCGCCCCCGTGAAGCACCCGCGCCGGTGCCCGAAGAACTCGCTCTCGAACAGATGATCGGGGATGGCCGCGCAGTTCAGCGCGACGAACGGCCGCCGCCCTCTCGGGCTCATCGCGTGGATCATCCGCGCCACGAGCTCCTTGCCCGTTCCCGTTTCGCCCGTCACGAGCACCGGCCGGTCGAATCCCGAGGCGAATCGCACCTGCTCGTGCAGCCTGAGCATCGCCTCCGAGACGGCGACGAATCCCTCGTGTCGCGCGAACTCGGGAGAATACTCGATCCTGACGACCTTCTTCCCGCCCCTGAGCGCGGGACCGGCCTGCCGCCGATTTCCGCGCCGCGCCATGACGCGATCGACGCAGCGCCCCGCGGCGGCCCTCCACGCGTCGCTCTCGAGCGCTCCGAAGATATGCCCCGCCTCCACTGCGCTCGCCCACGCCTCGTCGAGCATGTCGTCGTGCTCCAGAAGAAGCTCGGCGAACGCCGCGTGCGTCTTCCCGAGCTCGAAATCGCATCCGGCCCGCTGCAGCGTGCCGGCGGCCTTCTTGAAGAGCGCGACGCCCCGTTCCCGGTTCCCGAGCGAGAACGCCGCGCGTCCCATACATCGCAGGATGGCTCCCTTTTCGAGCTCGCTCCGAAGCCGCTGCGAGAGCCTCAGCCCTCTGCGCAGGTGGGACAGCGCCGCGGCGGGATCTCCCTTCGCGAGATAGAGCTCGCCGAGCCTTCTCTCGACCTCGAGCACGATGTCCCCTTCAGGCGCGATCCCCATCGCGATGAGCAGACACTCCCGATAGCGCCTCTCGGCCGTTTCGAGCCTCCCGCGTTCGAGATGCACGTCGCCGAGGTACTCGCGGGCGAGCGCGCGCTCGCGGGCGAATCCTCCCCGCCCGGCGACGCGATCCGCGTCCCGGAAGCATCGCACCGCGCGCGCATACTCCCCCCGGTACGTCGCGACGCTGCCGAGCGCAAGCAGAGACCGCGAGAGGCCGACGTTCCAGCCGATGCTCTCGAAGATCTCCCGCGCGCGTTCGATCCGTGTTTCGGCGCTCGCGAACCTTCCCCCTCTATAGAGGAGAATGCCCGCGTCGAGCGCCGCGGCTGCCTCGCCGTAATGATCGGCGTCCGCGTGGCAGAGATCCTTTGCGCGGTCGAAGTACTCGAGCGCGGCCTCGTGCAATCCTTTGTTCTGGGCGACGAGGCCAAGCATGATGAGCACGCGGGATTTCATTCTCGTGTCGGCATAGTGGATCGCGAGCCCGAGGGCGGCCTCGAGGCTCTCCTCGGCGGCTCGGATTTCGTTGAGATAGAACAGGCACGCGCCTTCGATGAGCAGCCGCTCCGACACGAGAGCCTGGGGGAATTCGCCGCCTGCGGACGAACGGAACGGCTCCAGTATCGCGAGGGCTCCCTTCAGATCCCCCCGGCGGCGGGACACGTTCGCCCGCACGAGGGCGGACGCGAAGAGACGCGCGGCGCGCCCGGGAACGTCGTTCGCCGCGAGAAGCTCCTCCGCGGCCGAGCACAGCCCGAGCGCCTCGTCAAAGCTCGTGACGTAGTAGGCACTCCTCGCCGCGAGAATCAGGATCCCGCAGCGCTTCGCGGGATCGGCCTCGCCGCGTTCGCATAGAGAGAGGACCTGCTTCGCGCGCTCCCAGCTCGT
This sequence comes from uncultured bacterium, assembly GCA_963846325.1. GTDB lineage: Bacteria > Krumholzibacteriota > Krumholzibacteriia > Krumholzibacteriales > Krumholzibacteriaceae > SSS58A. The sequence goes on along the minus strand of CAWJVO010000011.1, from coordinate 54,660 downwards.
CGCGTACTCCCCGCGCCTCTGCAGGTCTTCGATCTCGACCACGTATGTGCGAATCAACTCTTCGTCTTTCATTAATCCGATTCCCAGTGAATTACCGACGCAATTGCCACAGCCAGCTGCGGAGGAACATCCTCCACGCAAGATTCACCCGAGAACCCAGACCGCGCCCGCTTCCCTCCCGCAATACCACCGAGCTTATCGAAATCTCATCCGGCGAAACGAGGCCCTCGTCGCCGTCGACGCTGAGGAGCTCATTTTCCCCAGTAGTAACGTATATCTTCGGGATCGTTTTCAGATGCGGATCCTCACCGGGCTCCCCGCCCAGCGAATATTCCTCGGGCAGGGCGATGCCGGCCCGGGGATCGCGGGCCTCGAGGCGCGCCGCGAAGAACGTCGGGACTGCCCCGGCGACGAAGGCCAGAACGACGAGAAACGCAATTTTTCGACTATAATTCCTCATAATTACTCGATTCTGCATAGAGCCGAGCATTGCACGCGGGGATTCAGTTTTTCCGTTCAACCCTAGTAAGGAGCCGCCTGACGAACACTAACTAGGTAAATTCTATCAGACCCCCACCGCCCCCGTCAATACCCAAAAGAAAGCGTAATCTAATTTTTCCTATTGTCATAATTAGTTTACACATGTATAATTTCTTATAGGGAAAGTCATTAGGAAAAATATGCCGACAAACCGTAAACATATTTTTACGCCTTTCGAGGCCCGCCGCGCGCCCGGATCCCCGGCCCGACGCACTTCGCCTCCACATCGCATTATTTATCAATACGTTAGACAATGGCATCAAAATGCTCCCCGAGTGGCACACGCCATGCGTTGTGTACCCGACTGTATTGGAGCCAGTCGCATACGCAACAGCCATATAGCCGGACCCCAAGGAGCGGCGGGAGAGCGCCCCTCCAGGGACCAGGGACTATCACCGAAAGCGTGTGCCCGGGAGAGAGTTAGATTCTCAGTGATTTCGGCGGTCATCCCGCAAAGTGGCCGAAGGTCCGAGCGCTGTCCCGACCCGAAAGGCCGAGCACTGAGATGAGCAGAAACCGGGTGAATCGCTTTGACAAACCTGCGCGGGGAGTGAGCCCCTCCAGGAGAGCGGCGGGGTGTGTCAGGCCCGCGGTTCTTCAACATTCCTCCGCGCAGGGAGTGGTAGTCCCTGTCCCATTTTACCGCCATCCCCTTGCCTCCGCGAACGGGTCGTCCGGATCCCCTACAAGGATTTCAGTCATCTGTGCATCGCCTCCGGCTCAGGCATTAACAAGAGGCGTGCCTTTCTCGCCGGGCGGGCCGCGCCGCATCCGCAACCGCATTCGCGACATACGGATGCGGAGCGATCGTCCCTGTCCGCCGATCCATGTAAATGGGGAAAAATGTGTTCACGTGAACGTTCACGCTGACATGGAAGTGCACTGAAGAAACAGAGGAGCCCCTCAATGCGCAACAGCAAAAAGATCGAGCACAAGCAGAACAGCCCTCTCAAGGCGGCGAAGTCGGACGAGTTCTTCGCGCAGGCCCGGAGCGATATCCATGAGCTCGAGGCGTCCGCGTCCGTGCGCCTCGGGGAAAGCGCGGCGCGCGAGCTCGAGAAGGCGGCCCATCGGATCGGCAAGCTCGAGATGCTCACCGACATCACGAAAGCGCTCAACTCGACCCTCGACCTCGACGAGGTGCTCGAGAAGATCATCGATTCGACGATACAGCTCGCGGACGCGAACCGGGGATTCCTGATGCTCGCCGACGACCGCGGCGTTCTCGAGTTCAGGGTCGCCCGCGACCGCGAGAAGCGGGCGCTCAAGATGGAGGAGTTCGAGATCAGCGAGAGCATCGTGAACGACGCCGCCGATCGCGGCGAGGCCCTCTTCATATCGGATCTCCTCGACGACGGCCGCTTCAAGGATCAGAAGAGCGTCATCGATCTCCAGCTCAAGCGCGCCGTCTGCGTGCCGCTCCTCCTCGAGCAGTCGGTCATCGGCGTCATCTACGCCGACAGCGACCGCCTCTCCCCCGCGCTCGCCAAGGACGACATGTCGATCATCTCGGCGTTCGCCGCGCAGGCGACGATCGCGGTGGAGAACGCGAAGCTCCACGGCAAGATCGTCCACTCGCAGGAGACGCTCGAGCGGGAGAACCTGAAGCTCCGGCAGGAGCTCACGGGCAAATACGAGCTTTCGGGCTTCATCGGCCGGAGCAGGTCGATGCAGGAGATCTTCCTCACGATCCAGAAGATCGCCTCCTACACGACGACCGTGCTCATCCAGGGGGAAACGGGAACGGGCAAGGAGCTCATCGCCCGCGCGATCCATCTCAACGGATCGCGCAAGGGCAAGCCCCTCGTCACCATCAACTGCGGCGCGATGCCGAAGGAGCTCCTCGAGAGCGAGCTCTTCGGCCACAAGAAAGGCTCGTTCACCGGCGCGGTGAGCGACAAGGCGGGGCTCTTCGAGGCCGCGAGCGGCGGCACCATCTTCCTCGACGAGATCGGCGAGATGCCGATCGAGCTCCAGGTCAAGCTGCTCCGCGTCCTCCAGGAAGGGGAGATCCGCCGCGTCGGCGAGAACACCGATCGCAAGGTGGACGTGCGCGTCATCGCGGCGACGAACCGCGACCTGAACGACGACGTCAAGAAGGGGCTCTTCCGGGGGGATCTCTACTACCGCCTCAACGTCGTGCCGATCACGATTCCGCCGCTTCGCGAGAGGCAGGAGGACATCATCCCGCTCGTCGAGCATTTCCTGCGGAAGTTCGGATCGCGGATGAACAAGGCCGGCGTCGAGATCTCGTCGGAAGGGATGAAGCTCCTCCTCACGAATCCCTGGCCCGGAAACGTCCGCGAGCTCGAGAACTCGATCGAGCGCGCGCTCGCCCTGTCGGGATCCTCGCGCCTGCTCGCCCCCGAGCATTTTCCGCACATCGCTCCCGGATCGGGCATTCTCGATCAGCTCGCCGAGGGCAAATCTCTCAAGCAGATGCTGCAGGCGGTCGAGCGGCGGTTCATCATCGAAGCCCTCGACAAAACGGGCTGGAGGGTGACCCGGGCCGCGGAACTGCTTGCTTGCACGCGGCAACATCTCCATAATAAGATGAAGCGATACAAGATCACGTCGCACTGACGCCCGCCGCCTCCCCCCGCGCGCCCGCGCGCGCAACTCCCCGGGTGAGCGCCGGACGGGCGCCCCGGAGGAAACGACGCGCGATGGGAATTCCGTTCTTCTACGATCCGAGCTTCGCCTCGTACGATTTCGGTCCCAGCCATCCCTTCCAGGGCAGCCGCTTCGGGCGCTTCATGAAGGAGCTCCAGGAACGCTTTCCCGCTTCGTACGCCCGCTTCGACATCAGGCGGGCCGAGAGCGCCGGCAACGACCTCCTCGAACTCGTCCACGACCGTTCCTACATCGACCGGGTGACCTCCCTCGAGAAGAGGCGCGGGTATCTGTCGATCGACACGCAGCTCCTGCCCGGCTCGATCGACGCGGCGCGGCTCATCGTCGGCTCTTCCGTCGCGGCGGCGAGAGAGGCCGCGCGCACGGGGCTCGCCGTGGGCTTCGGCGGGCTCCACCACGCCGGGCACGATTACGGCGAGGGATTCTGCATATTCAACGACGTCGCGGTCGCGGCCGCGGCGCTCTTGCGCGACGGGATGGAGCGCATCTGCATCTTCGACACGGACGCGCATCAGGGAAACGGCACCATGGACATCTTCATCGAGGATCCGCGCGTGCTCTTCATCTCGATTCATCAGGACCCGCGCACGCTCTATCCGGGAAGGGGATTCGCCGACGAGATCGGGGTCGGCCCCGGCACGGGCTTCACGGTGAATATCCCGATGCCGCCGATGTCGGGCGGCGGAATGTACGATTACGCTCTCGACGAGATCGTGTTCCCCCTCATCGACGAATTCAGGCCGCAGGTTATCATCCGCAACGGCGGAAGCGATCCGCTCTACACCGACACGCTGACGAACCTCGGCCTCACGCTCGACGAGCTGACGAGGCTCATCCGCCGCATCGCGGAGAGGGCGAAGTCGTCGAATATCCCCCTCGTCGATCTGTTCCTGAGCGGGTACGGGGCGTACGTCACGGAAGGGTGGCTCGCCATCGTGCGCGGGATCCTGAACGAGACGTTCGAGCTTTCGATAGCCGAGGATATGAAATTCGTCGTGCCCGAGGACCGCGCCCGCATCGAGCGCGTGACGCGGGCGATGATCGATTACCTCAAGGCGAATCTCATCCCGTACTGGAAGATACTCTGATCGCGAGGCGCGCGCGACGCGGGGCCCGCGCCGCGCGCGTCTCAATCGAGGAGGTTCCCATGGAAATCAAGAGCGTGCCCATCAGAAAGCCGGCGGACGTGAACTTCATCCTCGGTCAGTCCCATTTCGTCAAGACGGTCGAGGATCTCCACGAGACGGCCGTGTCGTCGGTGCCGGGGATCAAGTTCGGCCTCGCGTTCTGCGAGGCCTCCGGCTCGTGCCTCATCCGCTGCTCGGGAAACGACCCCGCCCTGATCGAGCTCGCGACGACGAACGCCGAGGCGATCGCCGCGGGACACAGCTTCATCATCTTCATGCGGGACGCATTCCCGATCAATATGCTCAACGCCGTGAAGAGCGTTCCCGAGGTGTGCACCATCTTCTGCGCGACGGCCAACGAGGTCGAAGTGATCGTGGCCGAATCGGAGAAGGGACGCGGTATCCTCGGGGTCATCGACGGCGAGATGCCGAAGGGCGTCGAGAAGGAAAAAGACAGCGCCTGGCGGCACGATCTTCTGAGAAAGATAGGGTACAAGCTGTAGGATTGCGGCGTTCCAGGCTGATTTCCGCGGATGGCTGCATCGAACGGCGCGCGCGGCGGCGCGCTATTCCCCGCCGGTCGTCGTTTTGAGGATTACCCCACTCTCTCCCCCGACGATGGCGGTGTTTGCGTCCCAGAGATGCACGAAATTGAAGTCATATGCGTTCCAACCGTCCTGCCTTATCCACGTGATCCCGCCGTCGGTCGTTCTAAGGATCGTGCCGTCGACGCCGACGACCATGCCCGTGTTCGCGTCGACGAACCGAACGCCCAGAAGATGCCTGGCCGTGCCGCTGGTCTGAGGAATCCAGGTCACGCCGCCATCGACGGTCCGGAGAATCACTCCGTAGCTGCCCACGACCGTTCCGGTATTCGAATCGGAGAAATGGACAGCCGTCAGGGATCTGGTCGTGCCGCTCGTTTGCTGAATCCATGTGGCGCCGCCGTCCGAAGTCCGAAGTATCACGCCCTGCACTCCGATCGCGGTGCCGGTATTCGCATCGGAGAACCAGACGTCGTTGATCGAGAAAGCGAACGGCTGGGACGTCCATGCTGCGCCGCCATCCTGGGTGCGAAGAACCACAAAATCATCGGCCGCGTAACTATCGCCATCGCCAAATGCGATCCCCTTCTTCGAATCCAGGAGCCAAAGGCCGCGGAGCAGCAATCTGGGGCTCGATTGCGTCGCCCACGTAGCCCCGCCATCGATGGTTCGAAGGATGACGCCCCAGTAGGTGGGGGGAAAGCCCGCATCGCAGCCGCCGCAATCAACATAGCTTCCAACGGCCACGCCCGTATCCGCATTCGCCATGGAGATAGAGCCCAGCGCGCCTCCTGAAGTCCCCTGAGACGACCATGTGGCGCCCCCATCGGTCGTGCCAAGAATAACGCCCCGAGTCCCACTTCCTCCGACGATGACTCCCCTGTTCTCGTCCGAGAAGGAGATGCCGATCAGGGGAAGCGTTGTCGCCGGCGTCTGCAAGATCCAGGTGGCGCCTCCGTCAGTCGTTTTCGAAATCATGCCGTAAGCTCCGACAGCCATGCCCGTATTGTCGTCGCCGAACGAAACAGCCAGAAGAGCGGTGCTCAAACCGCTCGCTCGCTGCACCCACGTAGCGCCTCCATCCGTTGTCCCGAAAATTCCGCCTTTCTCTCCTACAACCGTCCCATTTCTTGCGTCGGCGAACGATATCGAGTTCGGCAGTGCGCTCCAAAGAGTCCTTTGCCAGCTCGCCCCTGCATCTCTTGTAATGGCAATCACGCCGCGATAATCCAGGCCGTAAAAATATGTATCATAGCGTTCCCACCCGGTAACGACCCAGGTATTCGCATCCAGAAGCGAAATGCCGGTTCCCTTGCTATCCGGGTAATAATCGCCTGCCCACGCACCCCGTCTTCTATTCCACGTGGCCCCTCCGTCGTTCGTCCAGTACACTGCCCCCTCATTTGCCGCGGCCACACCGATCTTCGCATCGAAGAATGAAACGCTCCTGGGGAAGGTATATGTATCGATGATGGAACTGGTCCAAGTCTCCCCTCCATCCGTGGACCGGCAGAAGACAACACCAGGCCCCCAGCCGACGGCGACCGCGGTATCCGCGTCGGCGAAGGCGACGGATTGATAGCCTCTGTCGCGTAATCCTTTTGCTTTGCTGACCCACGTCATGCCGCCATCCGTCGTTTTGAGGATCAAGCCGCCTTCCCCGACAGCCAAACCGGTATTCGCATCGCGGAAAGCGACACCATAGAGCTTCTTTCTCGTGCTCCCCCATTGTCTGACCCAGGTGGCGCCCCCGTCCGTCGTTCGAAGTATCGTGCCGTATTCTCCGACTGTGGTGCCGGTATTCGCGTCCGTGAAGCAGACCGAGTTGAGGTGATGCCCTTCGGTAGAGGGATACAGCCAGCTCCAGCCCGACGGGTTCACAATCTCGAAGTTATCGCTCAGAACATGTCTCCCATCATCCGAATCTATTTGTATTTGATAATCGGCCCCGGGCGCCAATAGCGCGGGGACGTTGTATCCGGAATACTCCCCGTCATTCGGCGTCGAGGCGGCGATCATCTCAACCAATATGCCGCCTCGATAGAGACCTATCGCTGCGCTCCCGGTCATGAAGCTCGACTCCCAGCGAATGGCAACGTCCTGCTGTCCGCGCAGCCAGGCTGTATTTCCATCCGGTGCGGTGATTACGAGAGATGGATCCTGGATCGTGAAATAATCTCCGAAATCGTTATGATCCGCATCCAGATAGACCTGAATCCTGTAGTCAGACCCGAGGGGAATATCTGCGGGAACATCCACCCATCGCAGACCATTGTTCGATTCGCCCCAGCTCAGCTGTTTTACTTGGGTGTTGCCTTTATAGAGATAAATGCTCACGTAGCCGCTGAACCCCCCCGTTACCCAGGCGACAGTGACACCCTTCTGCCCGCGGTTCCATACAGTCGAGCTCGCAGGGATAGTGACGGCGATGCTCCGCCTGATCTCGAAGTATTCGCTCAAACCGCTGGCGCCGCTGTCTATGTGATACACGAGGATCCTGTACTCGCTCCCCGGGCTGAGACCGGGCGGAACGTCGTACTCCGTGAAGCTGCCGTCATTGGGTGTCGAAGGCGTGATCTCGTCGATCAGATCATTGTCCCAGAGGAGACTTATGGATACCGGGCCGAGGAGACCGCCGGTGTTCCACCGGATCGGCATGGCCGGCTGCCCGACATGCCAGATCGTGGCGCCACTCGGCTCCATCACCTCCAGGAACGACGGCGGTGCGACGTCGTCTCGTGTCCTTCCAGCAGCGCATCAGCACAGCCGTATCGAGAGAGTCGATCACGCCGCTGCCGTCGAAATCGAGCCCCTCATCCCACAGAACGCTGTCGGGAGTCGCTCGGTAATGCCGCAGCAGCTCGCCCGCGTCGTACAGATTGATCCGGCCGTCCTCGACGATATCCGCGGCGACGATGGTGTCGTTCACGCCGGCGACGTTGTCATACTGAACCGTCACCGTGTCCACGACGCTCGCGAGGCAGCGCTCCGCCCAGACCTTGACCGCGTATTTTCCGTTCAAGAGCCCGCCGATCGCGTAGTCGCCGAGGCTGTCCGTTGTTGCGGTGTGGATATGATCGATCCATACGACCGCGTCCTGGCATCCGCTCCCACCCACGACCACGATCCTGCCGGAAATCGTGAAAGCTTCAGCGATAGACCCCACTCCTGCGAGCCCTGTATAAAGCGCAACGGCCGCCGCAATGCAGAATATATGGAGGACTGTTTTCTTCATCTCAGCAGCACGAGCTTCGCGCTCGTCTTTTGCCCGCCGGTCTCGAGCACACAAAAATAGACGCCGCTCTGAACCGCGGATCTGCCGCTATTCGTTCCGTCCCAGACTTTCTCCCAGCTTCCGTTTCCATACTCCGTCCCGTCGAGGAGCGTCTTGATCAATACGCCTTTCACGTCGAATATCCTCAGATACACCTTCGACCGCGACGCGATATCGAATCGTATCGTCGTCGCCGGATTGAAGGGATTCGGGTAGTTCTGATGCAGCTTCATCTCCGTGATCACGAGGGGCGGCGGCTCGATCGCCACGACTACCGCCGCCGTGTCCACCGCCGCCTCGATGCTCGCGAACGTATGATCGAGGAGCAGCGGATCGCCGAGCTGATAGCTCTTCCCGACGCGAATATTCGCGGAGCCGTTTGCAACGGGCTCGAAAGTGAGAACCAGGAACGAATCGGCGCTCCCCGAATAGCCGCTCAAGGTCTGCTTCAGGAGCACGATCTCGAGCGAGCCGCCGTCGTTGTCGATGCGGCTCAAGAACTCGGCGAAGCCCGGCAAGGCGCTTGCGACGAATTGCACGGAAGAGCACCTGACGACATCCTCGTCGAATGCGATCTCGACGTCGAGCCCGATCGCGTTCACGAAATCGGAGCCGCCGAGAACGACGGTACAGGCCCGATCGACCGTTTGGGTTTGAGGCGAAAAGATGAATGACGCCGGACGTGCCGGAACCGAGAAGAGCAGGAGCGCGGCGAGCAATATTGTCCTGATTTGCATTTGAGGTACCCCGAATGAATAATAGCGGTGCAGCGGGAATCATGCAACGAAGAAATGGCGGACTTGGACGCCTACCCCCACCCCCACCCCCGCTGCTCGCGCTTCGAGAGCAGCCGGTGAAACATGAACACCGCCTCGGATGGAATCTTCTCCCCGAAGCGCACGGTGAGCATGTTCTCCCCCGCGTAACCGATCTCGTTTTCGTCGGTGTCGCAGTACCTGAACCCGGCGCTTTCGAAGAGCCTGAGGAGCTTGCTCCGGTACGCGAGCGGCGTGAGCCCGGTGGAGCGGAGATCCCACGTCCACGAGAGCTCCCGCGAGATGACGATCTTCTCCTGGAAATCCGGATCCTCGAACATGAACCGGAGCAGCTCGCGCGAGAGTCCGAGACCCCGCCACGGCGTGCTCATCTCGACCGAGCCGAGCTCGAGCAGCACCGGATCGGCGAGCGCAGGGTAGCTCCCGATGAGCGAGTCGTTGATCTCGCTCCAGCGGGAGTCGGCCTCGGGGCTCACGATAGCCACGTAGCCGACGATGCAGTTCGCGGAAACGACGCAGGCGAGCTTGGCGTCCCCCGATTCGCTCACCGAGGAGAGGATCTTCCGGGTCTTGTGCGCGTCCTGATATCGATAGTGGAAGAATACGCCGAGGCCTTCGCCCATGCCGAGGCAGCGGATGTACTCCTCGCTGAAATCGCGCGCGAGGATCACCTCGCCCCTCTTCGTTTTCACCCGCTTCTCGATCACTCTATAATGATACCACGACCGCGCAAGTTTTTCACTCGATGCCGAGCCGCCGCATCGCGCCGAGAAGCGTCGTTCGCTTGAGGCCGAGGCGGCGAGCCGCGTTCGTGCGGTTTCCGCCGCAGGCGCGCAGGGCCTCGAGGATCTCGTCCCTTTCGATCGCGATCATCCGCGCCGCGAGATCGCGCCCGGCGGACGGGGCGCATCCGCCGGCGGGTCGCCTCCAGCCGGCGAAGCGCCGCGGGCCAGGCTCATCATGACCGCGGGCGAGAGATGGCATGCGCGGATCGCGCTTCCCTTCGCCGCGAGCGCGCCCTTGAGAATCTCGCTTTCGAGCTCGCGCGCGTTGCCGGGCCATCGTGTGCCGCGCGAGCGCGGCGAGGGCGCTCTCGTGCAGACCCGCGGAGCCGATTCCGTGGAGCGCCCGCAGGCGACCGGCGAAATGGCGCGCGAGGCGCTCGATGTCCGCCGGCCTCTCACGGATCGGCGGAATCCTGAACACGAGCGGCGCGAGGCGGTAGTAGAGATCGGCCCTGAGTCTCCCCGAGGCGCAGTCCGCCCTGAGATCGCGATTCGTCGCGGCCACGACGCGCGCCTCGAACACGCGCGGCCTCGTCTCGCCGAGGGGGATATATTCACGCCTGTCGATGAGACGAAGAAGCTTCGCCTGCACCGCGGGGGAGAGCTCCCCGATCTCGTCGAGGAAGAGCGTGCCTCGGCCGGCCGCGGCCACGAGGCCGGCTCGACGCTCCACGGCCCCCGTGAACGCGCCCCGCGCGTGCCCGAACGCCATGCTCTCGAAGAGCTCCGCGGGGAGCGCGGCCGCGTTCACCGGCACGAACGGCTCCCGACTCCTTCCGCTCCACGCATGCACGAGCCTCGCGACGAGGTCCTTGCCGGTGCCTGACTCTCCTTCGATGAGAATGGGAAACGGAAGGGGCGCCGCGCGCTCGATTTCGCGGAGAAGCTCAGTCATGCGAAGGTCGCAGGTGATAAATGTCTCGACGGGCTCTTTCGAGGTTGTGCCGCGTTCGCGCATCGACGCGACGCGGGGCGCCGCGGAGCTCTCGCCGCGCTCGCGCATCTCCAGCGCCCGCGGCGCCGCCTCCCGGGCGACGGACGCTGTGCCCGCGCCGGCGGCCTCGACGAACTCGCACGCCTTCCCCGACCTTCGATCGAATTCGCGCTCGAGGCGATGCAGCACCAGCCGCTGCGGGCCGAAGCGCTCGAGCGTCACGCGCATCGCGGCGGCTCCATCGAGCGCCTCTCTCGCGCGCTCCCTGTCCCCGCGCGCGAGCGCTATCTCCGCTATGAGCAGCAGCCCGATAGCCCTCTCGCGCGAATGCCGCGTATCCGCGCACTCCCCCGTGACGACGCAGAGCCGGTCGATCGCCTCATCGACGCGTCCCCGCTTTGCATCGAGAAGGGCCCGCGTCATGCCCGTTCGCAGGAGACCGCTCTCGCACCCGACCGCGGAATAGAATTTCTCCGCGATTGCGAGATACGGGAGCGCGTCGCGCGTTCGACCGCCGCATGCCGCGCCGCCTCGCGCCATGCAGAGCGCGAGGTTCGAGGCGGCCTTCGCCGCGACGAATATCTCCCCCTCGCGCAGTGCCCGATCGACGACCGCGCGGAGAAGCGCCGCGGCCCGCGTGATATTTCCCTGTGCTTTGAGAATGAGCGCCTTGTTGACGAGAATCCCGAGCCGCAGCGTCGCGTCGCCGGCCGCGCGCCCCGAATCGGCGCGGGGCGCCTGCCCGGAAAGCGCCGCGGCGAGCCGCAAATAGGCGTGCGCGAGCGAAGCATTTCCCTTGAGGAGAAATATCCTCGAAACGATGAGGGCCGCCCAGGCTCCCGAACCGGCCCGCGCGTCTCCGTCGCCCCGCATAGAACGCAAAAGGGGAGCGACGGCGTCCCCCCTGCCTTCCAAGAACCGGCGGTACCGTATTTCCAGCTCCGGAGGCCCGGGAAGCATGATCCTCTCCCCTCTGGAACGCGGTGACGCCGAATTTGATTTTATAGATTATATCATTACATGGGCGCCGGTTCAACATCGAAATCAGAAAGGCGTCCTTGTCGAGATTCCTCAGGGATGCAAGAGTCGCTCTATAATATCCTCAACCTGAGGAACCTGAATGAATACACCGGCAACCATCCCATGTTGATCGACAATACATACTTGCGGAATACCTCGCACATTGAATGCCTTAGCGCAGCTATTCTCAAAGCCTTTTCCCGGCTCAAACAGCTGTAACCATTTGATATTGTTCTTCTTGCAGTACTCCACGACGTCGCGCCTATCTTTGTCGAGGGCCACCCCGACAAACAGAACCTCCTTGTTCTGTTTGTATTTCTCATGCAGGCGTTCCAGTTCCGGCATGGATTGAACGCATCCCTTGCACCATGTTGCCCAAAAGTCAAATATAACAATCTTGCCTTTTTGATCTGCGAGGCTCCAATCCTCATTATGCGTCGTCATCGTTGCAACAGCCGGCGCGGGCTTTCCGATATATTTCTGCTTTATCTTTTCGATCCGTTCCATCACATCTTCGATACGTATCGTCGAGACTGTATCCCCTTTGATAGAATCAGCGAATAGGTCGCCGGAATAATCCATGATCGCCGTTGCAATCATCAAGATGAGCACCATCGCCCTACAACTTTTCATAGCTCCTCACTGTTTCAGGCTCTATCCCGCCAAGAGCTCCTCGGGCAGCCCCTTCTTCCGCCGCTGCCGCTGCCACAGGTGGAAGAACAGGAAAACGGCCGCGAAGCACGCATAGCCGAACGCGAACTTCCCCCCGACGTTCCACCCGTACACCTGAACCGTCTCGTTTCCGACGAACGCGTACGAATGGATGACGCCGAAGAAGGCGAGCGCGCCCGCAGCGATCGACCAGAAGGCCGCCATGAGAAAACGGCGCTCGATGAGGAAGACGCTGATCGCGGCGAGTATCATCGAGGTGAATATGAATCCGCTGTCGAGCGCGGCCATCCCCATGAGCCCGTTGATCGGCACTCCCTTCGCGACCTCCGCGCTGATCGTCGTCCCCGCGCCGAAGTAGCCGCGCTTGAGGAGATTCATGCCCCATGCGGCGAACGCCGGGAAAAGCCCGACGACGACGGCGGGCGCGTGCGCCTTCGGCGTCGCCTGATACGCCTGCGCCGCGATGACGACGCCGATCCAGAGCACGATCGCGATCCCCGCCTCCATCGGCACGATGGTGTTGATGAGGCTCACGCAGCCGAAGAGCGCGATCGCGGTGAAGAAGACGCCGTTCATGATCGAGTAGCCGGTTCTCGCGCCGAGCCCCTTCCATCCGGGATGGCCGATGTAGATCGTCGTCGGGAAGCATGAGCCGAAGAAGCAGGCGAGCATGCTCCCGAGCCCGTTCACGGCGAGCGGCGCGACGGTTTCGTAGCGGTCCCCCGCCGCCTCCGCGCTCTCGAGGTTCTGCACCGACCCGATCACGTTGAAGAGCCCCATCGGGATGATGACCGAGAGGTAGCGGTAGATGTATTCGCTGTCGAACACGCTGAAGAGCTCGGGGCCCGAAAATCGCGGCATGCGGAATCCGACCTCGGACGCGGCCGTCCTCACCGCTCCCGCGTCCATGACGCCGAGCGCCCATGCGAGGATCGATCCGGCGGCGACGGCGACGAGACCTCCGGGGAGCCCGAGCGGAAACCGGACCTTCGCGAAATACTGCATGAGAATGATGGCCAGGGGAAGCATCGCGATGAGCGGCTTCTCGAACGTCTGAAACGCGAAATCCATCGAGATGAAGGTGATCGCGATGCCGGCGAGCGTCGAAAGGAGCGCGGCGCGCGGCGTGACGCGCCTCAGCTTGTCCACGACGAAGGCGCCTCCGAACTCGATGATCCCGCTCCCGAGGCACGCGAGCATCCCCGCCTTCCACGCGAGATCCCAGCTTCCCGACTCGCGGTACACGGGGCCCATGATGAAGATGAGATACGCGAAGAGGCTCACCGTGTTGATGCCGTAGGGAAGCGCCGTGACGTCGCGGCGCCGCTCGCGCGTCGCGAGCCGGTGCGCCTGCCACGAATAGAAGAGGTTGCCGAACACGACGGAGAGCGCCGCGCCCGGAAGCACCCGGCTGTACACGAACTCGGCGGGAATCCCCGCGATGAGCGGGCAGAGGGTCGCGATCAGCAGAAACTGTATGAGGTTGTCGATGGCGAGCCCGAAGAAGCCGTCTATGTCGCCTTTCACGAACCAGGGAGCCTTGAATGTTTCATTCAACGATATCCCTCCTCGCCGGGGCCGGAAAATATGGTATCACAGGTTATGGATTGATGAAAGGCCGGCTTTTCGCTAGATTACCATGGACGGCGCCCACACGCTCGCACGGCTTAACGATCAGGGAGGCAGCGATGAACCGGATCTCGTGCATGCGCGCGTCCGCTCTCGCGGTTTCGCTCGCGCTCGCGGCGCTCGCGCAATTCTCCTGCGACGACAATCCCGCCGACGACCTGTCGAATCTCCGCCTCTCGGCGTATTCCGGCGACCACCAGACGGAGCGCGTCGGCGCGGTTCTCTCCGAGCCGCTCGTGGTCAAGGTGAGCGACGTTCTCGGCAATCCGAAGCCGGGCGTTTCGGTTTCGTTCGTCACGAACGCGACGGCGGCGCGCGCGTTCCCGTCCCCGTCAGGACGGACGCGAACGGTCTCGCCTCATGCGGCTTCCAGCTCGGCACCGCGGCGGGAACGCAGCACATATGGGCGGCGATCCCCGGCGACAGCGTCCTGCTCTCCGCGACGGCGGTCGCCCTCGTCTGCGCGGAAGAGAGCCCCGTGAGGCTCTGCGTATGGCCGCTGAAGCACATTTTCATCGCGACGACGAGCTCGTCTCTTCTCGGCGGCGCGGGGAGCGTCGTCATCGATTTCAATCCGGCCGACGGCGAGGCCGCCGAGATTCTCGAGACGGCGACGCGCATCGACGGCATCTCCTTCTCGGCGCGGGGAGAGCTCTATGTTTCGATGGAGGACATCATACGCAAGGCCGATCCCGCGACGCACGATCTCGAAACCTACGCGGACGCAGATTGGGCCTCCACGCGGTTCTCGCTGGAGCCGAATCCGGGCGGCGTCCTCGCGGGGCTCAATCCAGGCGCCCCTCATTATATCGGATGCCCCGCTTCCATGGCCGAGCTGAGCTCCAGCCACATGTTCGCCGCCATCCGCTGGGAAAACTTCGCCGTCGATCCGGTGACGAGGGACATCTATTTGTTGACCGCCGCGGGCACCTCGAATTACGTGCTCTGGCGAGGCCTCTGGGACGGACGGGCGGCGACGGTGGGGAGCTGGGAGTCCGTCGCGAGCCTCTTCGTGGGCACCGCCGAGCCGCGCGGCATGTGCGCCGATTCGTCGGGAACCATGTACATATGCTTCGACGGCAACGACAGCTGGCGGCGCGTCGTCACGGTGACGGCGGACGGCGCGATCGACTACGAGTTCTTCGATTTTTACGCGTACTACGAAAACAACGCCCAGGCGGCGGGACGCTGGGGGGACATCGCGTATCTCGACGGGAAGCTCTACGTCATCGACCGCCGGAACGACCGGCTCGTCGTCATTTCGAAGTCGGGCGAATGGCTCGCCGAGTACCAGAGCGACGTCTTCTCGATGCCGCTCGTCGAGACCGATCACTACGCGATCTGCGCTTCGCCGAGCCTGCCGTGCGCGACAAAATAAAAAGGGCGCCTCGAAGGCGCCCTCGTCCTGTTCCGTACCGAACGGCGAAGCGAAGCTATTTCTTCTTGAAGTTGGCGAGAGCCTCCGCTTCGTTCGGGAAAACGTCGAATATCATATTGAGCCGCGTGACCTGAAGAATGCCGAGCACCCTGTCGTTCGGGTGGCAGAGCTTTATGACGCCCCCCTCTTTCGAGAAGCGCGATCTCGCGGAGACCAGGATGCCGAGGCCGGTGCTCGAGATCCATTTCACCTTGGAGAGATTGACCAGGAGATCGAGCTTCTTCTGCTTGGCGAGCTCGGTGACCATGTTGACGAGCTCCATGTTCTCGGCCCCGCCGTACATCTCGCCCGAGACGTCGAATATCGTTATCCCGTCAACCTCTCGACTTTTAATCTTCATCGTTTTGTCCTTCTCCTCAAGCTAATCGCAGCTCGATTCCGTTTCACGCAAAGCTCGACAATGCGCCATCCTCGTCCTTGTATACCTCGAACACCTCGGGGATGAGCCCGCACGTCTTGAGAACGGCTTCCACGCGATCGCCCACGCCGAAAAGCTTGAGCCCGGCTTCCTGACGCTTCGCCGAAGCGTAGGCGGCGATCAGTATTCCGGCTCCGAGGGAGTTCAGCCAGCTGATCTTGGTCAGATTCAAGACGAACTTCTTCTGGCCCTTGTCGAGGCTCTGCTTGATGAGCTCGTGGACCTTCGCCGAAACCGGACCGCCGTCGATCTGGCCCTCGAGGTCGATAATCATCACACCAGCCTTATCGCGGGTTGTGATGTTCAACATCGCATTCTCCTCTCTCTTGCGTCTGAAATAGCGTAGAAACATCCTACGTATGCATTAATGTAAAAGCTCTCCGTTCCCGGAACAAATAGAAAATGCTCCAAGGTAGCCGGAATCGTATCACGCAGGACGTTTTCCTGTCAAGAAATTGAAACGCGGCGCGCGGACCAGAAAGCCAACAAGCGTTCTTTCAATAGGTTACGTCCCTGCCGCCGACGTCAGGCGGGCGACGCGCTCGACGTAGGCGTCGGCGTCGAACTTGCGCCTGAGACCGTTCGCGTTCATGTAGCGCACCATGCCGAACACGGCGCGTCTCTGCCAGGGCCGGTCGTGCTTCCCGAAGCACCACGCCACGCCGGCGTATCCGTTCGGATCGCGGCCGTCGAGCTCGTACCTGTTGTTGAGCGCAAGCGCGATCCGGTATCCCTCCTCGGGAGCGCGGCTCCACTCGAGGATCTTCTTCCCCCAGTACATCCGCATGTATCCGTGCATCGTTCCCGTGACGCGCATCTCGTCCTGAGCCGCGTTCCAATAGGGATCGTGCGTGCGGGCGTTCTCGAACGCCTCCTCGTCGTAGACGTACTCGCGGCGGTCCTTCGCGCGCTCGCGGAGCGTCTTTCGCGCCCAGTCCGGAAGCCCTTCGAACGTGTCGTAGCGCTCGTTGTAGAATACGAAATTCATGGAGAGCTCGCGGCGGACGACGAGCTCCTCGAGGTACTCCTTCGATCCGGGTCCCCCCTTCTTCGCGACTTCGAGCGCGACGGAGAGCGGCGATATCTGCCCGAAATGGAGATAGGGGCTCATGCCGGAGAGAGCGTCCGCGTTGGGGTCGTTCCGCGAATCCGCGAAACGCGAGAGCTTCGTCGCGACGAACGCCCGGAGGCGCTTCTTCGCCTCGCTCGTCCCGCCGCGCGGGATCTCGACGCCGCCCACGGATCTATCGATCTTCAGCCGCGCGAGAACGCCGCCGGCGTCGGAAACATCGAGCGACGGTATGCGCAGCCCGAGCGAATCGCGCCGCGGCGTACGCGTGCGCGGCGGCGTCATGAATCGATCGAGCTTCTCCATGATCTTCGGCCGTATCGTCGCCGCCGCGTACTCCTCCCTGGGGGAGGCCTCCTCGACCGGCACGACGACGTTCGTCTCGACCTGTATCAGGGGACACTCCATGCGGCGCGCCGCGGCGGCGCGCCACGCCCGCGTATGCCGCAGATAATCCCGGTCCACCACGACGAGCGCCGCGTCTTTCGAGAGCTCGACGGCGCCCTTCTCGGGCGACGGGACGGCGCGGACGACGAGCTTGATCCCGCGCTTCTCGAGAGCGCCGCGCGCGTCCGCGAGCCCCTCGAGCATGAATCGGTAATGCCGCTCGTTCGCCTCGGGATATCTCTCGGTGAGGCCGAAATAGACGAGGACGGGGAGCGCGAGAGCGTTCGCGCGCTCGATGGCGTATTCGAGCGCGTGGTTGCACTCGGCGCGCTGGGCCGCCTGCATCCAGTAGAGGACGAATCCGCCGGGCGCGACCGCTCGGTCGTTGAGCGGCTTGATTCTCTCATGCTGGACGGCGATCCCGGACATCTCAGAGATCTCTTCCCTTCCCCGAATCGGTGATCTCGACGAGATCCTCGGGATAGGGTTCGAAGTAGGTCTGCTGCTTCAGGTAATCGCTCCCGAAGCGCGCGAGCCACGCGTTCACGATCGCGATCGTCGCGCTCAGGGGAATCTTCCCGGCGCGGTACTTCTCGAGCGTCGCGATGAAATGCGCCTTCTCGGGGGGCGTGAGCCGGTCCTTGAAATACCCCATCGCGTGCATGAGGACGTTGATGTTGGAGACGTATTTCGGCGGCTTCGCGAGCGCCGCGCGAAGGTGCGCTTCGTATTCGTCGAAGGCGGCGGCCGGCGCCTTCTTCTCCGGATTGGCGACGATTTTCCCGAGGAGCCTCATCTCCTTCTGGCTGTACGACATGAGGAGGAGCTTGTTGCGCGCCTGATAATCGACGAGATCCCGCATCGCGAGCCGCGCGCGGGCCGCGCGGAATCGCGCGAGGGCGTAGAGGCTCGTGAGAAAATGCTCCCGGATGCGGAAGTTCAGGAGCCGCCCCTCGTCCTCGGCCGGATGGCCGGGATACTTCTCCACGACCGCCGCGCCGAAGAATCCCGAGCCCTTCCCGACCGCGGCCTCCTTCTCGACGCCGCGGAACACCTTCACGTCCCTGACCCCGCACGAAGGCGAACGGCTCTTGAGAATGAAACCGTCGACGAGCGCGAGCGAATCGAGGTACGACGCGGCGAAACGTTTCATCCTGTCCGTCACGTCCGCGCCCGTCGAAGGCTGGAGGAGCCTGAGCCCGTCCGGACCCTGCGCGACGCGGATCGGCTCGCGCGGCACGCCGAGCCCGATCTCCATCTCGGCGCAGACGGGGACGAAATCGACGTGCGGCATAAGGGCGTTCACGACGTCCGAGGAGACGCCGAGGCCGTTGTAGCGGCACGCCGCGAAGCCGAGACATTTGCTCACGACGATCGTGGGCCTGACGAGAGCGTCCATGAGATCCTCCGATCGAGGGACCGGCCGCGGCGCGCGCCCGGCGGGCGGCCCCGGCCCTTAGCGGTTGAGAAAATAGATCGACGCGTTGAGAATCGTCGCGAAGCTGACCCAGAGGATGTAGGGCACGAGCAGCGCCGCGGCCGTGCGCGAAACCGGCGCGAACGCCGCGATCGAGGCGGCGATCATCGCCCAGAGCGCGACGACGACGACGAGCCCGGCGAGCGGCGACTCCGCGCCGAAGAACGCGAACGACCAGAGCGCGTTGAGCGCGAGCTGGACGAGAAAGACCGCGATCGCGATCTTGACCCCTTTCGCGGCGAGGCCCTTCCTCCAGACGAGGTAGAGCGCGATCCCCATGAGCACGTAGAGGAACGTCCACACGGGACCGAAGAGCCAGCCCGGCGGGGTGAACGAAGGCTTGTGTATCCCCGCGTACCATCCGTCGATCTTCGGCGTCGTGAAGATGGATCCGACGAACCCGGCGAGCAGGCACAGGACGAGGCTCGCCAGGAGCTTGATAGATTGAGCGGGAAGAAGTCTAGTCATCGAGCTCCCTCTTTTCCCCTTCGATGAAGCGGAACGGCGCCACGTCCTGAAGCGTCTCCACGCATCCGACGTAGCGGCCGCTCGCGTCGCGGATCGCGATGTAGTCGACGACGAGCTTCCGCGGGACGCCGTCGTCGATCCGGTTGTACCAGAAGCGCGCCGTCTCCCGCTTTCCCGCCTTCATCTCGCCGAGCAGCCGGTCGATCATGCCGACGCTCTTCTCGTTATGGCACGAGCGCACGTCGCGGCCGAGGACGTCGTCCGCGCGCTCGAAGATCCGCGGCTTCCGGGTGTTCCACCAGACGACGCGATCGTTCTCGTCGAGCACGGTCATCTCGAGCGGAAGCGTCTCGAGAAGGGCGTCGACGATCTCGCGCGAAAGCTTCCCCGTCATACGATGCGCACCTTCCTGTCCCCCGCGGTCACGCGGCCGATCGGAAACGGATCCCAGCGATAGGAGCCGCGCCCGATCGCCTCGTCCGCGCCGGCGGGGACGACGACGACCATTCCGATTCCCATGTTGAACACGCGGTGCATCTCCGTCATGTCGACGCCGCCGCGCGTCTTGAGAAACCTGAAGAGCGGCGGCAGATCCCATTTCGACGAGTCTATCTCGACCGCCGCGCCGGCGGGGAGTATGCGGGGGATGTTCTCGAGAAGCCCGCCCCCCGTGATGTGGGCGAGCCCCTTGATCTCGACGCGCGCGCGCATATCCCGGATCTCGGGAAGGTAGCTCCGGTGCACGGCGAGAAGCGCCTCGCGCACGCTCGATCCCGTGCCGGGGATCTCGTCGTCGATCGAGAGCTTCGCTTCCTCGAAGACGATCTTCCGCGCGAGGGAATAGCCGTTCGTGTGGAGGCCGCTCGACGGGAAGGCCCAGATCGCGTCCCCCGGCCGGATCGCTCGTCCGTCGATGAGCCGGGCGCGGTCGACGACGCCGATGATGCACCCGGCGAGGTCGTACTCTCCCCCGCCGTAGAATCCCGGCATCTCCGCGGTCTCGCCGCCGATGAGCGCGCAGCCGTTCTCGGCGCATCCCCGCGCGATCCCCTTCACGACCTCTGCCACGACCTCCGGATCGACGACGCCGCTCGCGACGTAATCGAGGAAGAAGAGCGGCTCGGCGCCCTGCACGAGGATGTCGTTCACGCAGTGGTTCACGAGATCCTCGCCGATCGTATCGTGCTTCTTCGCGAGAAAGGCGACCTTGAGCTTCGTCCCGACGCCGTCCACGCTCGATACGAGCACGGGGTTCTCGAATCCGCGCGGCATCTCGAAGAGGCCGCCGAAATTGCCTATCTCCGAGAGCACCTCCCTCCCCCACGTCCCCTTCGCCAGCGCCGCGATCTTCTTCTTCGCCTTGTTCGAGGCGTCGATGTCGACGCCCGATTCCTTGTATTTCGATCCCGTCATGCGATCCTCCCGATTGAGCGCACGAATAGCATAGCGACCGTGGATGCAGCCGGCATTATACCCGAATTATCGCCGCGAGGATAAATAAATAATGGCCGGTGCGGGCGGGGTCAGACCTGCACGTGCTCGACGAGGGAGTTGTAGATCTCGGTCGTGGCGTCCGCCTCCACGATGAGCTGGAATTCGCCCTTCCGGTAGAGATCGAGGAGAATGACGGCCACCTGCATGTCGAACTGCTTCCCCTTGTAGAGCTCGAGCTCCTGGATCACGCGCTCGATGGGAAGCGCCTTGCGGTAGGGACGATCCGAGGTCATCGCGTCGAAGGCGTCGACGACGTTGAGGATGCGGGCCGCGAGCGGCACTTCCTCCCCCTTGAGGCCGCGGGGATAGCCGTTCCCGTCGGGCCGCTCGTGATGGCTGCGGATCACCTCGGAGGCTTCCTTGAGGAATTTGAGCTGCTCGACGATGTCGGCGCCGACGCTCGGATGCGCCTTCAGGGAGCGCCATTCCTCGTCGGTGAGCGGGCCCACCTTGAGGAGCACGTCGTTCTGCACGGCGATCTTCCCGATGTCGTGGAGAAGCCCCGCGTACTCGAGCATCTCGAGATCGCGGGACGACATTCCCATCGCCCGCCCGATGCGGAGCGCGTAGCGGGAGACCCTGAACGAATGGCCGTGCGTGAACGGATCCGAAGCGTCCAGCGCGGAGGTGAGCGCGGCGACCGTGTTGATGTGCGCCTCGCGCATGTCGAGATAGAGCTGGAACGAGTATCGCGCGAGGAACAGCGGAATGATGAAGAGGGCGATCGTCCAGACGCCCGAATTCGCGTAGAGAAGGGCGATGATCGCTGCCACGGGAAGGAACGCGAGGATGTGGAAGAAGTTCCACATGTAGTTCTGTCTCCAGACGTGGAGCGGGTTTCTCCCCTCGGCGTCGGAGAGGGAGATCACGAGGCTCACCGCCCAGGTGTTGAACAGATAGTAAACGACTCCGGCGGCCGTGAGAGGAACGAGGAACAGCGGCGAGTCGATGGCGCCGAGACTGCCGAAAGCCTTGTACGTGAGGCCCGAGACCCCGACCGTCATCACGAGGAGCGGCACGTTGAAGATCACCTTCATGAACGGCCGCCGCTGAAGGACGACCTCGGTGACCATCGTCGCGATTCCCTCGATCACGGCCATGACGGCAGGGCCGAAGAGCATGATCCCGGCGAGATCGATCGGAGAGGAAGCGTAGATCGACGCGCCTCCCCTCGGAAGCGATATCTGCGCGGAGTCGGCGAGAATGATGAGGCAGACGAACAGGAATATGTCGCGCCAGTGATTCGTCGGAAAATCACGGATGAGAAACGCGAAAAAGGCGAGGCCGGCCGCCACGATAAAAAAATAGTAGAGCCTGAAGCCCCACTTGGATCTCTTGGTTTCCTTTGTCAAGATTCTCCCGGCCAGGTCTGTGTTGAGCGAGGCAACGGCGCCCGATCCCTCCGGAATACACAATAGAGCGAGCAAAGTTCCCGGAGCAGATTCCGTGCCAAAAGGATCGATCCGGGCGCCCGCGGGGCGGCTATCTGATCGTATAGTGGATTTCCGCGCGCAGCTTCCATGCGCCGAGCGGCCGATTCAGCGCGTCGAGCACCGCGAGCACCGCGCATTCGTCCCGCTCCGCGCCGACAAGGGCACATCCGACGTAGCTCGTGACCGAACGCATCCTGATCGCGTTCACCACGACGCAGAGCGCGACGCGGCTGCCCAGAACGACCTCTTCCAGCCGAGCTAAACACAGATGGATATCCTCGTCAAGGAGTTCCGAGATCGCGTGGAGCGTGGCGCCCGCGATAGCCTCGGGCAGCTTGCCGTTGAACCGGTAATCCCCCTGGGATCCGGTCACGACGAGGGGCCCCCTCGCGAGCCGAACCTCGACGTCGATCCTCGCGTCCTCGATGTCGAGGCGCAATCCCTTGAACGAGATCCGCGGCGGTTCATCGGCTGCTTCGGGGGAGGGCTCGGCGCCCGGGGCGGGGGCATGCTCGTCGCGCCGCGCCGCCTCGTTCGGGGCATGCGCCTTGTCGGTATGAAAGGTGATCTCGGGGCCGGGCAGATCCGGCGGGGCGAAGGGCGAATCGAATTTCGTATCGATGAGCTCTTCGAGATCGATCACGGGGAAATCGTCGTCATCGACCGCGGGCTCGGCCCCGGCGCCGAATATATGCCCGGAGCCTGCGCCTGCCTCGCTCGCGGGCTCGACACCTCTCGCGCTCGCGGACGGCGCGGCTGCCGAGCTGCCTGACGTTCTTCTTTCCCCGAATCCGTTTTCCGCTTTCAGATGGGCGATCGTATTCCGCTCGGGATCGATGACGACGACGCCGATCTTGCGGTAATCGACGGTGATTCCGAGAGAGGCTTTGAGGCAGGTCTCGACGTCGCGGGCGATGAGCTTGGGCGCGCGATCGGTGACGGCGACGACGTGCACCTCGGTGATGGCGCCCGATTCGTCCGCATAGATCCGGCACGACTGGACCTCGCGGAGGCGAACGATCAGGTTCTCCGCCCGCTCGATTATGTCCCTATTGGGTCGGTCCTCGAACATACCTATCCCTTCTCCGCCGTGCAGCGCCGCGGATATGACATACGATTCATTGTACCACAAAACGTTAATAGATTCAAGGAGATATGCGGCGCAAAGGGCATTATTCCGGCGGATAATCCGCCCCGGCGGGCGGCGTTTGGCACGGCCGAAAAGGGCCCGTTTCCGCTGGCACGCTTCTTGTTATTACCATAAGCGAGTTTGCACGTTTTTGCGCACGAGGAGGTGCCCACATGAAGATGTCCAGAACGATCCTTGCCGTCGCCGTGATCGCAATAGTTCTCGCGGCGTTCGCCAACACGCTGTTCGCCCAGCAGAACGGGCAGCAACAGCAGCAGCAACAGCAACAGGCGCAGCAGCAGAAGCAGCTGCAGCAGACCCAGCAACAGCAGCAGCAACAGCAAATGCAGCAGCAGATGCAGCAGAAGATGACCCAGCAGGGTCAGCAGTCGATGAATCAGAACATGACCCGCACACAGCACATGATGGAATGGATGAACCGCCTGCGCGAGCGCGCGAACAAGCTCGGCGACCAGCTCACCCAGCGCATGGAGCGCAAGCAGACGCGCGTGCAGGAGCAGGAGCGCCTCATGCAGCACATGAGCGCATCGATCGGGACCATGACCGACGAGATGAAAGCCTCGATGGAGCGGCTCCAGAAGATGACGCAGAACAAGACCATGGTCGCCGACCAGCAGATGGAGCAGGAGATGCTCAAGCTCCACGAGAACTTCCAGAACATGGGCGAGAACATCGAGAACCAGCTCACGATCATGGAGCGGATCAATACCCGTCTCGAGCAGATGGAATCGACGAAGTAACGGCATGAAGAGTGTCAGGGATACAGCACTCGCTTCGGCGAAGTGGGCGGCCGGGATCGCGCTGGCGATCTCGGCCGCCGCGTCGCCCCTGCGCGCCGCCCAGGTGTATTACACGGGCTCTGCGCTCTTCGGCTCCGGCACGTACGGCCTCGTCGAGCGCACGACGGGATTCAGCCTCTCGAACGGATTGAGCCTGTATGCCCGCCCGTTCAGGATTTCGGCGAACATCCCGGCTATCGGCCAGAGCAGCCCCGCTATCTCCACGACGGGAACAGGCGTGATTCCCTCGGGCGAATCGCCGGGCAGCGGCAGGGGAAGCGCCGACGAGAGCTCGACGGACTACTCGAGCGTCTACGGCGTCGGCGATCCCGTCGTGAGGGTGGATATCGAAGCGCTCAGGATGCGGACGCATCTCCCCGCGATACAGATATTCGGCCAGACGAAGATGCCGCTCGCCGACCCGGCGGACGGCCTCGGCACGGGAGAATGGGACTTTTCCACGGGGCTCTCGCTCGCCAAGGGCGTCGGGAGCGTTCTCGTGCTGATCGAAGCGGCCTTCTGGATGCTCGGCGACTCGCCCGACGCGGAGCTGGAGAATCCGATCTCGCTGAACGCGAGTCTCGGTCGATCCTTCGGCGGAGGAAAGGTCATGGCGAGCGCGATCTACTCGGCGTGCACGGAGATCGTGGCGGGCACGGAGCCTCCGCAGCAGATCGGCGCCGGATGCAACTACCTCACGCGCAGCGGGCGGGCGATCGGCGGTACGGCGATGTTCGGGCTCTCCGAATCGACGTCGGACGTGTCCGTCTCCCTCGGCTGGACGATCCCTCTCAACTGATAATCTCACGGGAAAAGCCGAGCGCTATAGCTGGCGGGCCACTTTGGCCTCGATCGCGAGTCGCGTGCCGCCTCGCTCAAGTATGAGAATTCGGATGTCGCCCGGCTTGCCCCTGAGCGCGTCGACGACCGTTCCCATCGTGGCGCCGGTCGTCTCGAGATCGCCTATCTTGATGAGCTTGTCCCCCGCCTCGGCCCCTTCGACCGCGGGCTTCCCGTCCTTCGACACGACACCGAGCACCGAATAGCTCCCGTCCGCCTCGGGGCGCAGCGTGAGGCCGACGAGATCCATGTCGAATGTATCGAGCTCGGCGGTCTTCTCGAAATAGACGGCGCTCCCCGCGTAGTCGATCTCGACGCGATACGCGCTGAAGGCGTTCGGGCCGAGAAAGCCGTTCACCGGACGCGCGGTTTTATTGGAATACCAGGCGCCGAGCGGCGGGCCGCCCGGCCGGACGCGCGCGACGCCGACGAGGCCGACGCCGGCGAGCCGCACGGGGCCCCACATGATCTCGCTCACGCGCGCGACGGTCGCGTTCTGCTCGTCGGGAGGCCACCATCCCCACATGTTCGCGCAGCCGGCGGCGCCGGTCATGCGCGGGAGGTCCGGGTGACGTTCGATGAGCCTCTCCAACACGCCCGAATCCACGAATGAATAGGAGGCGCCCATATCGAGCGCGAAGCTCAAGCTGTCCCCGTCGACGACGGCGTCGATCTGCACAATGCCGGTCTCCGGATTGACGGCAGCGGGCGCGCGCACGCCGCGGTGCTCGAGCGTTCCCGGCGCCGCGATCGTGAGAGTCCGCGCCGGATAATCGAAAACGACCTGATAGCGCTGGAGAATCCTCGAAGAGAGGTGGCCATCGTTGTGCATCGTGTTGAACATCCACGCCGGAGCGCCGCCGACACCGGTCTCGATGTCAGCAAAATCGAGCGGCATCCCGCCGATGCGGACATGCGCGGGCGGCGGCACCAGCGGGCTGCTATCGAGCCCCGAGAGATCGACGCCCAGATCGCGGGCGAGCGCCTCGCTCATGGAAAAGCGCGGCTCACCCGTGTCGATCCAGATGCGCGCCGCGCGCCAGGTGCCGTCCGCGCGCCGGATCTCCATGTCGACGAGCATGCGGTTGTGATCGAGAACGAACGGGACGGTGACCGACGCGGGCGGAGCGAGCTCCGCGGGCGCCGAGGTCGGCGCAGCCGCCCCCGGTGCGGGCACCGCTTCCTGCGCGTCCGCGCCGAGGCATGGAATGAACGCGATGAAAACAGCTGCGAAGGCGAACCGGCGAATACTGTTCATGATTTCTCCTCGTCGACGCATTCAACGCTGCAACAAACGCACTACGAGGATTATACAAGCGATGCTGAAGAGAGTTCCGCAGACGCTGAAGATGCGCATCGCGAACCATCGCGGCAGGAAGATATCCGTCACCGAGCCGCGCTCGGCGCCGAGGTTCTCGGCCAATTTCGCGAGCGGGCATTTCCAGCCGCTGGAAACGAGCACAACTCCCTCGATGAGCCCTCCCGCCACCGCCACCCACGTCAGCGTCGTGATTCGATCGAATATCCCCGAATAGAGCGCGTAGAGAACGCAAGCGCTCAGCACCCAGAAGACGACCGAGTGGACGATCTTGATCTGGAGAATCGTCATGCGCATTGCGGCTCCTCAAGCAGCCCGCAGATCAGCTCCGCGGCCTTCGCGGCCCCGTCCGACGCGATCGCCGGATACGTCGCGGGCTTCCCGATGTTCGCCCGGATAGCGTCGGCGAGCGTTTGCGGCGTCGTCTGCGGGAGATTCATCCGCACGCCCGCACCGTGTCTCGCGAGACGGCCCGCAACGACGACCTGCTGCTCCGAATGTCCCTCGAGGGGAAAATAGACGAACGGGCGCCGCAGGGCCTCAAGCTCGAGCGTGGCCGTCCCTCCCGCCTGAACGATCGCGAGATCCGCCGCGGCGAAATGTTCGTAGAGCTTCGGCAGATATCCGCGGACCTCGACTCCCTCGGGAGCGGCGATCGTGTCCGCGCCGATCCGCGGACCGCCGACGAGCACCATGCGGAGATCGGGGATCTCTCGCCGCGCGATCGGGAATGCCGCGCCGCAGAGATCGAGTAGCTCGCGCCCGACCGCGGTGCCGCCGATCGAGCAGATGACGAGCGGCTCCGCCCCGTACCCGAGGCGGCTTCGCACCGCCGCCCGATCCGCGTATTTCGCCGGGTCGAACGGGAACACGTGGCCGACGAAGTGACAGCGCTTCCGCGCCCATTCCCGGCGACTCGGGAGGCCGAGGCCGAACGACCGGTCGGGGATATCCTCCAGCTCGCCGACGAACAGGGCGAGATCGTACGCGGGCTTCGGCGACCGGCGTCCGCCGCTCCAGGCCCGGTTCCAGAGATAGACGCCGAGCCTCTCGATCGGGCTTCGCGACATCGCGTCGAGCCCGACAAAATCGAAGATCATCACGAAGGGGCACGTCTTGAGCGTCCGGTCGCGCCGGTAGGCGAGGCTGATCTCGTAGGTCTCGTCGCCGATCACGAGATCGAACCGCTCGCGGGCGGTGACCCGCTTCACGACCTCGACGTTGCGGCGCCACGATTTCCGGGCGTTCATCGCGTAGCGGACGAGGCTCGTGCTCGCGCCGTGCGCCGACTGCTCTATGACGGCGCTCGCGTCGGCGAAATCCGCTGCGTCGGGGAGAAGGTTCTCTCCCTTTTCGCGGATCACGCGATCGGCCGGCGAAGCGGCAAGCCACGATATCTCGAGCCCCGGGCGCCGCACCCGCATCGCGGAGGCGATCGCGAGATCGCGCGAAACGTGCCCGAGCCCGACCGAGCCGCTCACGAAGAGAACCTTCACTATGACCTCCTCAGCGGCCTCATTCCGAAGAAGAAGCGCATGACGCCGATGCGCCTCACGCCGAATTCATAGAGCGCCATGATCGCGGCGAACGAAACTATGACGACGATCAAGAGCTTCGGCAGGATGCCCATGTTCCAGCGGATGATGAAGTACCCCGCGACGAGGATGATCGTCTGATGGAAGAGATAGAACGGCAGCACCGCCTCGTTCGCGTAGGCGAGCGCGCGGTTCTTGAAGTTGAGATATCGCGCGCCGAGGCCGAGGATAAAGACCACCGATCCCCAGCTCGCGACGGCCCACAGGACCTGAAACAGCACGAACTCGAGCCCGAACGGCTCGGCTCCCGGCATCGGGTCGAAGCCGAGAACGAGCACGAGCGCCAGTATTCCGCCGAACATGCCCGCGAGCCAGAGGCCGAGCCCGATCCACCGGTGCCTCTTGAATGCGTCCGTGAAACGGCCGTCCGCGGGAATCAGATAGCCGATCACGAAATAGATGCCGTACCAGACGAACTCGGCCCATCCCCTCTGCACCGGGGAAACAGCCCTGAGAACGACGAACGCGAGCGCGAGGGGAATCACGAACACGAAGATCCCGCCCCGGCGGCCGCACCAGCGGGCGAGCGCGTCGGTCCATCGCAGGCCCCGCGGCGATTTCAGGAAGACGAGGAGCGGCAGCGCGACGAGCGAGATGAGGAAGAGGAACTTCAGGAACCACAGGTGCCCGTCGAACGGAAGCGGGAGAAGCGTATTCGGCCACGGGGAGAGGCGCGGCAGGCCGAAATCTCCGAAATAGGCCGGAAGCCACAGACGAAAATCGCCTCCGACCGACGAATCCATGACGACGCGCTGAAAATAGAACTGCGGCGGGAGGAGAATCAAGAAGCCTATCGTGTAGAGCGGAATCAGGAGCCGCTTCGCGCGGTCGGCGACGAACGCCCCCGCCGAGCGGGATTGCAGCACGTACCACGCGCCCGCGCCCGAGAGCAGGAAGAAGATCTCCATGAGCCACGGCCACATGAAGCCGCGCATGAGAATGAAGAGCGTGAAGCTCTGCTCGGCGTTCTTGAGATGCCAGTCTTCCGTGTCGAAGAAGCGCGTGCAGTGAAAGACGAAGACCGCGAGCATCGCGAGAACCCGCAGCCAATCGATATCGTGGCGGCGTTCGGTCATGCGCTTCTCTCCCATACCGTCACTTTCTCCCCTCCTCCTCCACCGCGGCGGTCCACATGTCGGCGAAGTGCAGGATCATCGTGAGGCGGCATTCCTTGCGGTAATACTCGAGATTGACCACGCCCCCCTCCACCGGAACGAGGCCGTCGTGCGCGGCGACGGCCTGCGCCTCCTCCCCGGAGAGCGGGACGAACCTGCTCACGAGCTCGAGGCTCCTCACGGCGTGGTGGCGGCCCGGGCGCGGAGGCTCGCCGCCGACGGGAAGTGCGGCGGGCTTTCCGGGACTGTCCGGCTTTCCGGGATAGTCCAGCTTCCCCACGTCGTGGAAGAGCGCCGCGACGATGACCGACTCGTCCGGGATGTCCGGCGCGACGAGGCCCTTGACGCCGAGGGCACGTTCCGTCACGCCGACGGAGTGCATGAGGAGACCGTGCTCCACGTCCATGGGCGCCCTCTTGAGAACCGGCGCGACGAGCCAGTCCGTCTCCTTCTCGAGAAACGATCTGAACGCGAGAATTTTCTCGCGCCGCTCGCCGAGCCTCTCGAAGAGCGCGGCGTATTTCTTCTGGAGGTTTTCGAAATCCGGCGACACGCTGCTACGTCCTCCCGCACACATCGCATCCCGGCCTTCTCTCGAACGTCACCTTCTCGAACGACAAACGTATCGGCGCGGAAGATCAGGAGAGCGTTCGCGTCGGGAATCTCCCCGGTCATCAGGTACTTGAGCGCCATCGCCGCCTGAAGGGATCCGACCGCGGCCGCAAGGGCGCCGAACACCGGCGTCGGCCCGGGACTCTTCATCTCCCCCGGCATGAGACACGCGAGACAGGCGGTTTTCGGCGGGTTGAAGAAGCTCAGCTGCCCCAGCCATTCTCTTATCGCCCCGTACACGTAGGGGATATTGAGATCGAATGACGCCTTGTTCAGCTTCAAGCGGTCCGCGTGGCTGTCCAGCCCGTCGACGATCAGGTCGCACCCCGAGGCCAGCTCGCCGGCGTTGGCCCCGGTCAGCGTGTCCAGCACGGCGTCGATCTCGACTTCGGGATTCTGCGCGTAGAGCCTCTTCGCGGCCAGCATCGCCTTGGGCTTGCCGATATCCGCGGCCGTGTACAGGATCTGGCGATTCAGGTTCGAGAGCTCGACCTTGTCGCTGTCGCAGATGCGCAGATACCCGACACCGGCCGCGGCGAGATACGTCGCGCTGAGCCCGCCCAAGCCTCCGGCTCCGGCCACGAGCACGCGGGCGCGCTTGAGCCTCTCCTGATCCCAGCCGTCGATCATGAGCTGACGCCGGTACCTCTCCGTTTCGAATCTCGATAATGGCATGTGGAGCGTTTCTCAGCCGCCGGAAACGGGCGGCTGGAGCGTAATGGTCTCGCCGTCGGCCGGCTTGTACGACAGGTCCTTCATCGCGCCGTCGACATACATGAGCGCGACGAAGGCGGGACTCAGCGAAATGTGCTGGAGAATCTCGCCGATCGACTTGCCGCCCTCGATCTCGAGCTTGCGGGTGTAATGATCGACGTCGGGCTTGATCATCGCGCGAAGATTGCCGCCTGCTTTCAGGAACACCGTCATCGTCGTTTCATCCTCCTAGAACGCCTTGGGCTTGTAGCGCTCGCCGCGGACCGCCGGGATGCCGTTCGGAAGCGGCTCTCCGAGGAGCCCGAGCTTCTCGATCGCGTCCGCCGCGAAATCGAGATTCAAATCGTGCAGCACCTCGCGCGTGGGGTTGCCTTTATTATCCCACCCGCGGCAGGCGTAATACTCATTCAGCATCGTCTCGATCTGGTCCCGGGTCAGCCCTTTCCCGGCGTTCGGGCCGCTCGGGATCTTGTCCTCCCACGCCCGCGCGGGCGGGTAGTCGAACGTGCGGCCGTCGGCCCGGTTGCGCTCGAGATAATGGCAGCGCACCAGATTCCACATCTTCTCCGAGGTCCTGAGCGCCTCGGCGGTGTCGATGTTCCAGCCGGTGATGTAGTTGAGCGTCTCGACGATCTCCTCCGGCTCGATGTCGAGCTCGCCCCAGAAGAGGCGGCAGATGCACCAGCAGTCGAAGAGCGGCCGGATGTGCTGCAGATATACGACGACCTTGGCGCGCCCCTCGACCTTGTCCTGCCCCTCGGCGATGTCGACCGTGATCGTCCACGAGCGGTTGTGATGGGCGCCGATATCGGCCGTCATGTACGAGAGCATCATGCCCGGGGCGTAGCGGCCGTCGTAGCCCGACATCTCCATCCCCTTGACCTGCATGGCGAACTTCTCGCTGCCCCGCCCGATCTTCTCCGCGGCGCGCTTCGTGCCCCCCGCGAAATGCTCGCCGATACCGCGGCGATGCACGATCATGTCGACGAAGTGCTCGGCGTCCTCCACCGAGCCCCACTTGAGCGTGTGCCCTTCGAGATCGTCGGCGGTGATGAGCCCGCGCTGGAAGCACTCCATGCCGAAGGCCACGACGCCGCCTCCCGACATCGTGTCCATGCCGACGTTGTCCATGAGCCAGTTCAGATAGGCGACGTGGTTGATGTCTTTCATGCCGAGGTTCGAGCCGCACAGGGAGCCCGTCTCGTACTCCGGACCCTCGAGAAAGACCTTGTCCTTCCCCGGCACCTCGGCCTTCACGTACTTGCCGCAGTTCATCCAGCACCCGGAGCAGGCCTTGTGGGAAATGAAGCACTTCTCCACGAGCGCGGGCCCGTCGATGGCCTCGGCCTCCTCGAAATACGTGGTCTGGAAATTCCGGGTCGGCAGGACCGCGTTGTTGTTGGACCAGCCGACGAAGAAGGCGGTGCCGTATTTCTGCCACGGCGCCATGTTCGGATGGACCTGCGTCCGTTTGATGATGGCCGTGACGTGCTCCGTGAGCTTGTCGAGATCGTGCACGTGGATCGCGCCGGTGCCCCGGATGGCGATCGCCTTGAGCTTCTTCGAGCCCATGACGGCCCCCTGCCCGGTGCGGCCCGCCTGACGGCCGTAATCGTGCGTGATGCACGAGAAGCGCACGCCGTTCTCGCCGGCCGGGCCGATCGTGGCGACCTCGAAATCCTCGCCGAGCTCCTTCTTCATCAGGGGCTCGCATTCGAGCGATCCCATGCCCCAGTACTTCGAGGCGTCTCGCAGCTCGACCGTGTCGTCGTCGATGAAGAGATAGACCGGCTTCGGTGAAATGCCGGACATTATCACGAGGTCGTAGCCGGCGAACTTGAGGGCCGGGCCGAGATGGCCGCCCATGTTGGAGTCGCCGTGGCCGTTCGTCATCGGGGAGATCGAGCCGAACTCGATCTTGGCGCCCGCCGGGATGAAGCAGCCGCTCATGACCCCGGCGGTCATGATGAAGAGATTCTCGGGGCCGAAGGGATCCGCGTCGCGCGGGACCTCGTCGTAGAGAATCTTGGCGACCACGCCGCGTCCTCCGAACCATTCGCGCATGAGCTTCCTGTCGGTGGGCTCTCTCTTGATGCGGCCGGTCGTGAGATCGATGCGCAGCGTCGTGCCGGCCAATCCCTCGGAACTCTTGGAGCTCTTCGCGCCCTTGGCCATCACGCGCTCTCCTTTGCCGGCTGGATGAACATGGTGATCGCGCCCGTGTTGCAGAGATTCGTGCACTTGAAGCAGTTGTCGCAGATGATGACGTGATCGAGGTCGCGATGCTGGAATATCACGCCCGGCTTGCAGGCCGGGACGCACGTGCCGCAGTTGGTGCATTTCTCGAAGTCCACGATATAGGCGCCGTCGTCGCGGCGAGAGATCGCGCCCTCGGGGCACACCTCCATGCACTTGCCGCACTGCACGCAGACCTTCGGTTTGAAAATACCCGGCTGCGGGAAATGCTGCTCGATCTTCAGGGCGGCCTTTTTGGGATTCGTTTCGTGATAATGGGCGATCGCGCAGATCTGCATGCAGAGGCGGCAGCCGCTGCACTTGCCCTGGGTTATCTTGATTCGCTTTCGTTCCATGGCTTACACCGGCCTGCGCACCGGGACAAAGAGCCTGAGGGCGCCGCCGAGATAATATCCGAGATGTATCGTCACGATCGAATAGAGCGACGCGGATACCGCGGAGGTGAGCAGATACGAGCGGACTCCCGCCCAGCCGTCCGCGCCCCACGATCCTTCCTTCAGGACGAATGCGGCGAGAATCGCGAAGACTGCGTACGACACGTAGACGATGACCGGCGCGGCGATGGTCCTCTGCACTATGCTGGAATCGAGGCGTCCCTTGAACGTCGAGTAGAAGATATCGAAGACGACGCCGTTGATCATCACCGCGGCGGCCGTGCAGGGAAAGAAATTGCCGGAAGTGGCCTTGAACAGGCTCGCGATCAGCGCCATGACGGCGACCGAGCCGGGGAAATGCACTACCCGCTTGGAGGCGTACAGAACGATGATGCCGATCGCATAGAGCGGGGCCGATTTGTGCTCGACGCCGGCGGCACGCAGGGCGTCCCGTCCGAACAGCTCCAGCGTGCCGAACACCGCGCCGAAAAACAGCACGAGCAGGAGCTTCTCGTACATCTTCAAGCCTTGCTGCGGCGCCCGGGCGCCCGTGTCTCTATCGTCCTGCACTCGACACCTCCGAAGATCGACAGTCAGAGCTTACGCGGATTTCCTGAATAATAGCACAATCTGCCCGTGGGTAAAGAAGAAATGAGCTATGTCTTACAAGGCCGCTATCTCACTCTCGGCAAGCCCTTCAGCCTATTTAAAAATAGGCCATATTTCTTAATAGTGACAGCGCTATTAAGCTCGCCGTCGGGCGACGCACATTCCTTGCGCATCTTTTAATAGTCGATCGGCGCTATTTAACTCCCTTTACGTATGCAGAGCCTGCCATGTATCACCGCTTGGCGCTTCTTTGGATTCGGGAGTCTGTTTACTGAGTTCTCAAGAGCCTTTTCCACCTGTGACACTTCAACAACGCTGTCGCCGCCGGTATTTCTCGTACTCAAGCTCCGCCTTGCGAATCGCGTCCTCAGGCGACATCGTCTCGGGGCGCGCGCAGAATACTCCCAACCGTTGCCATTGGCGCATGGTCTGATTCTCGGCAGGTTCCGTGAGAAGCTCGAGAAACCACTCGCCGCCCCCGGGCGGAACCAGGCGCACCGCAGGGAGCTGATTGTTCGGCGTCTCGCTTGTCCCCGGCTTGCCGAAATCGCCGTCGGTCTTCTGCCGCCATCCGGCTTTATGCAACGTAACCGCGACGGCAAGCCCCTTTCCCACAGCCGCCACGCGCGGCGAGAGGACGCAGTCGATATCCTTGGTTCGAACGGGAATAGCATGCCTATCCGGAAAGAGCCAATATGCGGCAGCGACACTGCCGATGACAACGACGTTATCCCGCGCCTCGGGAGGGATCGCCCGGGCGACCTGACCGAGAACTTGGCCGGGAAGAATCGCGCCGTATTCAGCCATCATAACCGCCTCGTGCGCTGAGCCTCGAGAGCAGCCAGAAACTCCTTCGCCTGCAGTTCGAGATGAGCTTCGTGAAGGTCCAATAGGCATTCAACCGGATCGGCCCACTGCAGCCCGCCCTCGCGAGGTACGAAGAACGCTTCAGCTCGGCGCACCTTGTGAACGACAATGTCGGCCGCATCGAGAGCGCTCTCCACGAGCCGCAGCGCGGGATCGAGCCTCTGGATGAGCTCCAGGTCTGCGCGCTTCCCTGGGCAGTGGAGCGAGAGATCGAGCCGGGGCGTCCCGACGAGATCGAGATCGGAATAGTAATGTCTCGCCCCGAGCACGCCTCCTATGGCGACGTTATCCAGCCCCAACTGCACGAGACGCCTGAGATGCGCTTCGGGAGAGCGCGCCTCACCCGAGGCGACGGCGAAGCGCGTCGTCTCGCGGATCCGATCGGAGACGGCAAGCATCCGCTCCCACTCGCTGCCGGGAAAATGCGTCAGCGCCACGCCGCGGCTCGAGCGCTGCCCGAGGTAGGGCCCGAGGCGGTGAAGGGCCGCGGCCACCGTCGGGTAGCTGCAGCCGGCCATGCTCCCCAGCGCCTTTCGCGTAAGCGGCGCTTTGCCGAGCAGCCACTCATGCAGCAGAATCTGCAGAATGGCGTAATAGGATTCCCTGGATTTGCACTTGGGCGACTCTTTGGAAACGAGCTGATCCAACCACACGCGGAAGTCGTCGCCGAGATCCGAGGCAGCCCCACGTATCGACCGCCCCCTCCCGATGCGATGATCAGTCGGCTGCATGATCTCCGGACTAATGACCCGCGACGCAAGCTCGCGTTCATGCTGCAGCCGCTTCTCGGTGATTCGCGAATCGAGCAGCAGCAAGGAGCGCGCGATTCTCCGGGCGGTCGGCCAGCCAATATGCAAGACCGAGCAAGCTCGCACGCAGATTCCGGAATCCGTGCGTTACGCGCTTCACCTCGCCTATGTCTTGCCACTGGCCATCCGGGCTGTAATCTCTTTCATTTCCCATTAGTCGGCCTCCAGAACTTGAATATCTACCGGTCAAGAGACTACCACAATTGCAATAAAGTTGCAACTAAATATCAAAGTAGCAACTAATATTCCAAGTTGCAACTAAATTCTTTGGAGGGATCGAAAAATCGTTCGGTCGGGGACTGCTCATAGCTCCTCGATCATCATCCTGGTTTCGTCCTCGACGTCCCTTCTGCTGATCCTGTATTTCACCACTCCGGGGCTCACGTTGAAAGGCGGGGCTATCGCGTTGGATAAATATTCGAAGATGGTTTTCGGATCCGCGGGAATGCCCTTAATCAGAGTTCTATTATCCTCCACCACTCCGCGCACGACCTCGAGAAATCGCTTTCTGGGCAAGAGCACTTGCTCGGCGAACCAATGCCCCTGCTGTTCAAACCAATCGATATCGCGCGGGCTCACGCTCAGGCGCATTTTGATGTACTCCTCCACCGATCCCCACGTGCAGTCTCGCAGGCTCTTCGAGTGCAGGACATAGTGCCCGACCTCGTGCGCGAGCGTATACCGGTACTTCTGCTCGTACATCTCGTGCTGAATATTGTCGACGTAGATCGCCGTCATGTCGCTCGTGAGAAATCCTTCGATGCCATGATCCCTGTATAGATTCGGCATCGGAATGATGTCCAATTTCAGGGCGAATTCGACGATCTTCTCTATCGGCACGGGGAGCTCGAGGCCAGGATGATACTTCCTGAGAAACTCATCCGCTCTCTTGCCAATTGCTTCGTACTTGAGATACGGAGCCCCCGTCATCCACCCTGCTCCTTGCGCATCGCCTCTATCAGTCTCTTCAAATCTTCTTCCGACACCTCGCCGTCGCGCACCGTTCTGAATAGGAGAGGAAGGCTCTTGAGGAGCCTCTCGTCTTTCATGAGATCTTCAGGAATCTGGCCCAAGTCCGCCGCCGCCAGATCGAAGAAGGTGAGCCAGTCATCCGTGCCCTTCCTTGATCCCCAGAGCGGCTGCATATTTCGCCTTGATCTCGGCGCTCTGCGGCGCCCGGGCCAGACCTCTTTCGATCTTGCTGATGTTCCCGGCGTCGAATCCGTTCTTTCTGCAGAATTCCCGCAGAGTCAGTCCCAGTTCCATCCGCTTCCGCTTGAAAAAGTCCCCGAACGCCCCCCCCTTTTTCATAGCGCGCCTCCTTCTCATGCCGTTGTATTCATTCTACAACTCTGTTGTAATGATATTACAACATCAGTGAATCTGCAAGGGGGAAAATGGCCGGGCGGGCGTATTGAATTTCAACTCATTATAAATTAACGAGATGCCGTCGACACTTGGCGGAAGCTATTTCCTCCCCTCCTCCTCCACCGCGGCGGTCCAGAAGTCGGCGAAGTGCAGGATCATCGTGAGGCGGCATTCCTTCTGGTAATACTCGAGACCGACCACGCCGCCGTGCACCGGATAGACGCCGTCATGCGCGACGATGGCCTGCGCCTCCTCCTCGGTGAGCGGGATGAACCTGCTCACGAGCTCGAGGCTCCGCACCGCGAGGTTCATCGTGACGACCTCGGGATTGACCTTGTAGGCCATGCCGCGCTTCTCGACCTCCCACCGGTTGTCGTTGGGCAGATAGTAGGGCTTGCCGGGACGGCCGAGCTTCCCCACGTCGTGGAAGAGCGCGGCGACGATGACCGATTCGTCCGTGATGTCCGGCGCCATGAGGTCCTTGATCTTCAGGGCGTTCTCCGTCACGCCGACCGAATGGATCAGGAGCCCGTGCTCGACGCAGAGATGGAACTTCGTGGATGCCGGCGAGGTGAGCCAGGTCGTTTCCTTCTCGAGGAAGGATTTGAATTGGAGAATGGCGTCGCGGCGGGAGAGGAGCCTGTCGAATAAAGTACCGTATTGAATCTGGATGTCGGAAGAAGCTATATTCATCTCAATTTCTTCCTCTCGTGAGCGACCCAGTAATCGTGCAATTCGGCCCACTTGATTGAGAATGCGCCTAAGCGTCCTGCCTGTCGTGGATGCACCAGAGGAAGCAAGGAGACGGTTCTTCCGCCGATTGTCAACTCGTGTTTCCTCCCATATTCGCGCTCCGTATCCCCGAAGAATGACAATCGGTTCCATTTCCTTTTGTATTGTGCCACGAATTCACGCAGTGGATCATCCCCAAGTGTGATCAGCAGATCTGCTTTTGATTCAATTAATTCCGTGGCAATTTCCTGACGACGCGCACTCGTTGAAAAACGTCGTTCCACGCTCGGAATCGTCACTTCGGGCACAAGACCTTTTTCGACTAAGGGATCGTACTTATTCTCGATGGCCTTACGCTGCCTTCCGTTCAGTCGCGTTTCCGGCAGAAGATCACAGAGCCATACCTTCTTTCTCGTAGAATATCCAAGTGGCTCAAGATACTTCTCATCGAGAACTTTGCCGGATGGCCCATTGAGATGTTCCTCCGGTACAAGGTATCCGCATCCCGGGGGCACTGCAATCCTGCTTATAATCTCCTCAGCCTTTGCCTTATCGTATCGCCAAAAAATCTCAGGTTCGCTCGCGACGGCAAGTGCGCGAACACGAATCTTACCATCAGGCCCATACCATCGAGCATGAACCGCGCTGGCATATACGCCAAGTACGAAGACCTTCTTGGGGCTACGATCCTTCTGTACAACCGGTTTGAGTTTCGACCCGAATGGATAGATCAGTTCCAACATCCCATTTACCTCCAAGTATAGATTCACTCGAAAATATGATTCCCTCGTTTGGTATCAAGCAGCACCTATGGAACTTCTTGTAACGCTCTGCCAGACGCCCTGGGTCCGGTCGATCACCACGGGAACTCGGGAGAACAATAGATGTATTGTGGAGCCCCTGAAGGCCATGGAGGAGCATAGGACCATTTTTCTCACTTAGAATCCTCCGCGGCATCAGCTGCGGCCGCGTCCGCCGCCCCGGCGGGCCGGCGCGCCGCGTGCTCCGCAGGCGGCGTGACGGCAGCGGCCGTCAGCTGCATGCGGAATTAGATTGCTCGTTTCATCCCCACCACGATTCAAGAACATATACGAACCATGCAATCAGAGATGCAATAAAGAGCACATTGCATAGATAGAATGAGACAATGCCCCATCGGCCCCAGCCCGACTTCATCGCCCAGAATCTGGAATGCTTTGCAGCCTCTTTATCGCACAGTTCATTCCTGAGCTTCTTATCGCTGATCGCATTTACTCGTTTTGCGATCTTTTTCCCACTATGTCGGGAAAGCCGGATGTTATGAGATCAAAGAATTCGTCTGTTCCTTTATTGAGAAGTTCATCCTTGCAGATCTCGCTGGGCAGAGATTCGATTTCCGTAGCTTGCGTGGCATCAATTCCTAGATTCTCCAATCGTTCAGTGATTTGCTCTCCTAGTTTGAAGAAGGTCATTCCCAATTTATCGATCCTTATGGCAAAATCACTTCGCAACTTATTGAAGTGAAAAATGCAAAATCGCGATAGAATGGCCAGAAAGAGCGACAAGAAAAAGAGAATGAACCCTATGGCCGAAGAAATATGGGTCTTGAAAGTAGCTGCCAAGTCAGTTTTTACTGATGCGGCGACAATAACAAAAAAGATCGAAGAGACAATGGGGATGAACCAAGAAAGATACTTTTCCATTTCGGTCAGAATTTCGTAAGGGGATCCCATCTTCTTCTTGAGTCTTCGCTGAAGCAATCGATACACATGACTTGGCCTCTCACGTTGACCTGTCCGTGTTTCATTCCTAACATTCTCAGAAGTCCCCTGGAACTCTCCCCAAGTAATCTAACGTCGGCATCAGCTGCGGCCGCGTCCGCCGCCCCGGCGGGCCGGAGCGCCGCGTGCTCCGCAGGCGGCGTGACGGCAGCGGCCGTCAGCCGTATGCGGAGCTATTTGGATTTCAGCTCCTCATCCTTAATTTGAATCTGCCAATAGTGATTCCTAAACGGAAAAGGATCATTAATCACCCACTCTATTTGGAGTTTGTTGTCTTGAGGGGGCCATTTGGCCAATTTCACAAATGGAACATGCGGGATGATCCCCAGTGGCCAAGGGACAACGGGATCGGGATGGAGCAAACCAACCATTGAATAACCAGCGCCATCAAGGCAGCAAAGGGCTATTGCGGAATACTCCTCCCACAGGATTCGAGTTTCCCTTCATCCGCGTTCAAGCGGAAGAATACGGAGTCCTTCAAATCCGTTTCGATGCTACCAAGAGACTCAGGAGCGCCTATGGGAAATGATATCCGCTGGTCGCTGTCATGAGAAATTCAGCCCCCTTGTTATTCCCATTAGAAGCGAACTATCGATATGTTCTGAGCAAATGACGAGAAGTCGCGGGCCATTGTGATTGGCCATCTGGCTTGCTTTCTCGACGGCCTTGTAGCGCAGTTGCGCCGTAATCAAACGAAAAGACGACGCCTTGCCATCCGTTGAAACCAACATCTCCGCAATCCCGAGACTCTCTCCACTCCCCCCGCAGTCCAGTGCAGTTACTTCGACAAGCACTGATGTACCTTCATGCTCGCACAGGAAATCCGCTCCACCGTCCTTTACGTCCTCGGCTATTATGACCTTGTCAAAGCGTGATCTCAGCACAAGAACATAGAGAGCTTCGGCGTGAACACTAAAAATCCGCGCTGACGATTCTCTTCTTTGAAGTTGCCGAAATGCGCAGGGTATTTCACTTCAAGATATTGCGCATATCCCTTAAGTAGTTCTGCCATGGTAAAACATCCATCAATTTCATCGCCATTCCGTATAACGCCCCAGTTCAGCAGCGGCGCGTGATCGCCTTCCGCTGCAACCGGTTATTAGCCCGCCGATTCCGGTCTGCTTCGTGCCTTGGTACGCTTCAACCGGCTCATTGACGAAAGTCGCCTGATAGTCGTTACGGCTCAAAACGGTATCGTACAGGCCGATGTCCTCGCCTTCGTGCTTGTTGATCCCGGTGTAGCTCAGGCTGGCATCCTCGTAGCGCTTGAACTTGTAGACCGCATCGTTCATCAGGGCGCTGTTGAAGACCCCCAGGCTGACCAGCAACTCGAAGTCCTTCACGGTCAGGCCCGTGACCTTCTTGAACAGGCCCGGTTCCAGTTGCGTGATCACATCCTTCAGCGTCCGCTCGCGGTAGTCGGTCAGGTACATGAAGATGGGAACCCGCGTGGCGAACTTGATGAGCTTCTCCTGAATCTGCTTCCGCAGGCTCTTGTACTCCTTCTCCTCCTCGGTAAGCTCCTTCTTCTCCTTTGCGGACAGTTCCTCGTCGTTGGCCTCCTTGCGGGCCTTCTTCACGGCTTCCGACTTGTTGATGATCGTCTCGATGTCCTGATTCAGATTGCGGAAACCCTCGATGCTCATGAGGGCATCCATCGCCTTCTTGTTGTCCATCAGGCGGCGCAAGGTGTCGTTGTCCACATTCACCAGCAAGGCGCTTTCCCAGCGCCGCGCCAGCAGGGTTGCCGTCGTGCCGCTCATCGCCATGTCGAGAATGCCGGCGGCGTCAATCTGCTTCATGGAACTGCCGTCGTAGGCCAGAACCGGCAGGAAGCTGATGAACTCCTCCACCTTCTTTTCCGGGTTCGCCTCGTTGACATTCAACCGGCAACTGTAGTCGGCGATCTGCCGCAACGCCCGGTCCGGGGCGAAGTCGAAGACGTAGCACTCCTCCTTGATGATCTGCTCCTCGTTCGGGGATGCGCCGTCCGGGTTGCGGACCGTCCAGGGCGATTGCACCCGGAAGGCCGCCTGAAAATAGGTTTCCGGGCTGGAGGAGTTGCGCAGCATGAGAATGCCCGTCCACGGCTTCACCGTCACGCCCGTGGTCAGCTTGCCGCAAGACAGGGTGATGGTCTTGGTCGTGAGCGGATCGTCCATCGCCTCCTGCACCGGCGGCAAGGCCGCCACGCCGATTCCGGCGGCGCTCCCCGCCGCCACGATGACCTTGTAGTCGTGGTAGAAGCGGTTCTGCTTCTTCGCCAGCAGGTTGCGCATGGCGTGACAGGCCGCCACGCTCGGCAGGAACCAGAAGGAATGCGAAAGCACGCCCAGGAGCCGCGCATCCGAGAACGGCATCGGCGGCTTCTGCGCGCCGAGTTTCAGGTTGTCAACGCTGGTCGGCATGAACGCGCCGCGAATCAGGTCCAGCCATTTCCTGGGACATCGCCTCGACCGCGCGCACCGGGTACTCGCCAACCGCGGCATGCCGAGAGCATCACCGCGTCGCTGCCGTCGAGCACGGCGTTGGCCACGTCCGAGACCTCGGCACGCGTCGGCACCGGGCTCTGGATCATCGACTCCTTCATCATCTGCGTGGCCGTGATGGTCACGTGATCGTACTTACGCGCGACCTGCAGGATGTGCTTCTGCAGGCCCGTGAGTTCGGCGTAGCCGACTTCGATCCCTAAGTCGCCACGCGCGACCATCACCGCATCGCTCGCCTGCACGATTTCATCGAGCCGCGGGATCGCTTCGCTGCGTTCGATCTTCGCGACGATGCGCGCATCGCTGCCCGCCGCCGACAGCAGCCTGCGTGCTTCCTCGATGTCGTCCGCCTGGCGCACGAAAGAGACCGCGAGGTAATCGATGTCGAGACTCGCCGCGAGCTTGACGTCTTCGCGGTCCTTGTCGGTGAGCGCCTTGGCCGACAGGCCGCCACCACGCCGGTTGATGCCTTTCTGGTCGCCGAGTTCGCCCCCCACGAGCACGCGACACTCCACCTTGTCGCCGTGAATCGCGGTGACGACGAGTTCGATCTGGCCGTCGCCGAGGATGAGCTCATCACCGGGTGAAACGTCCTGCGCCAGTTCCGCATAGGTCATGCCGACGCCGCGGTCCGTGCCATCGTGCGTGTCGAGCGACGGATCGAGCGTGAACGGCGCACCTTCCGTGAGCAGGGTGTGCCCGCCGGCGAAGCGTTCGATGCGGATCTTGGGACCCTGCAGGTCGCCGAGCAGTGCGACGTGCTTGCCGACGCTCTCGGCGTCCGACGGGCCCGCTCGACTCGCCGTCGATGATCGGCCGGTCCACCGTGCGAGAAGTTGACACGCAGGACGTCGGCGCCGGCGCGGATCACTTCCTCGAGTACGCCCGGTGCGTCCGTCGCGGGGCCGAGCGTGGCAACGATCTTGGTCCTGCGGATCAGCATGTCGCTGCGCACCACCTTGTGCGGAATGCCGCTCATCCCGCGGCTCGCTGTTCGAGCATTGCCACGGCCGGCAGGGTCTTGCCCTCGAGAAATTCGAGGAAGGCGCCGCCGGCGGTCGAGATATAGGAAATGTCCTCTTCCACGCCGTACTTTTCGATCGCCGCGATCGTGTCGCCACCACCGGCCACCGAGAACGCGGGGCTGCGCGCGACCGCCAGGGCGAGGACCCGCGTGCCTTCGCCGAAGTCGTCCAACTCGAACACGCCGACCGGGCCGTTCCACACGATCGTGCTCGCGCCCTTCAGCGCCGCAGCGAAGCGCTCGGCGGCGTCGGTACCGATGTCCAGGATCATGTCATCGGCCGCAACCTGCGCGACCAGCTTGACGTCCGCCTCGGCCGAAGATGAGAACTCCTTGGCGACGACGACGTCGGTCGGCAATGGAATCTCGACGCCCGACTTCTTCGAGCGCTCGAGCAAAGCGCGTGCGGTCTCGACCATGTCGGCTTCGTACAGCGACTTGCCCACCGGGTGACCCGCGGCAGCCAGGAAGGTATTGGCAATGCCGCCGCCGACGATCAGCTTGTCCACCTTGCCGAGCAGGGTTTCGAGCACCGTCAGCTTCGTGGACACCTTCGATCCGCCCACGATCGCGACGAGCGGCCGCTTCGGATTGCCGATGCTGGTTTTGCTCGAGCGCCTCG
This sequence comes from uncultured bacterium, assembly GCA_963846325.1. GTDB lineage: Bacteria > Krumholzibacteriota > Krumholzibacteriia > Krumholzibacteriales > Krumholzibacteriaceae > SSS58A. The sequence goes on along the minus strand of CAWJVO010000011.1, from coordinate 11,507 downwards.
AGTTCGTTCGTAAGCAGCGGACCCGCACAGGCAATCGGCGCGAACTTGCCGACGCCGTGAGTGCTGGCTTCGGCGCGGTGGGCCGTCGCGAAGGCATCCATGACGTAGACGTCGCAGAGTGCCGCCATCTTCTGCGCCAGCTCGTCCTTGTTTTTCTTGCCCTTGTTGAAGCGCGCGTTCTCGAGCAGGACCACCTCGCCCGGCTCGCACGTCACGCCATTGAGCCAGTCGCGTTCGAAGCGGACCTTGCGGCCCAGCATTTCCGAGAGCCTCGACGCCACCGGCGCCAGCGAAAACTCTTCGGCAGGAACCCCTTCCTCGGGACGGCCGAGGTGCGACATCAGCAGCACGCGAGCACCGGCCTTCTGCGCCGCTTCGATCGTCGGCAGGGACGCGCGGATGCGCGCGTCGCTGGTGACGACGCCGTCCTTCACAGGGACGTTCAGGTCTTCGCGGATCAGGACCCGCTTGCCCTTGAGGTCCACATCACTCATCCGGAGCACGCGGATCATGCCCTTCCCCCTTGCAGTGGCGGTCAGCGCCGTTTCAGCCGTGCTCACTTCGAGATGACGCGGGCCATTTCCAGCACCTTGCTCGAATAGCCCCACTCGTTGTCGTACCAGGACACGACCTTGACGAACGTGTCGTCGAGCGCGATGCCGGCCTCGGCATCGAACACCGAAGTGCACGATTCACCGCCGGAAGTCCGTGGCGACGACCTTTTCGTCGGTGTAGCCAAGCACGCCCTTCATCGCGCCCTGCGACGCGGCCTTCATCGCCGCGCAGATTTCCGTGTACTTGGCCGGCTTGTTGAGCTCGACCGTGAGATCGACCACCGAGACGTCCGACGTCGGCGCGCGGAACGCCATGCCCGTGAGCTTCTTGTTGAGCTCGGGAATCACCTTGCCGACGGCCTTCGCCGCGCCGGTCGACGACGGAATGATGTTCTCGAGGATGCCGCGGCCGCCGCGCCAGTCCTGGTTCGACGGGCCGTCGACCGTCTTCTGCGTCGCAGTGGCAGCATGCACGGTCGTCATCAGGCCGCGCTTGATGCCCCACGTGTCGTGCAGCACCTTCGCGACCGGCGCGAGGCAGTTGGTGGTGCACGAGGCGTTCGAGATGATCGTCTCGCCCGCGTACTTGGTGTGGTTCACGCCGAAGACGAACATCGGCGTCTCGTCCTTCGACGGGGCCGACCGATTACCTTCTTCGCCCCGGCCGTCAGGTGCTTCTGCGCAGTCGCCGCGTCGAGGAACGGGCCGTCGACTCGATGACGACGTCGGCGCCGACCACGCCCGACTTCAGTTCGGCGGATCCTTGACTGCGGTTAGACCGATCTTGCGGCCGTTGACGACCAGCGTGTGGCCCTCGACCGCGATGTCGCCCTTGAAGCGGCCGTGCACGGAGTCGTACTTGAGCATGTAGGCCAGGTAATCCGGCTCGAGCAGGTCATTGATGCCCACGATCTCGATGTCGGCGAAGTCCTTCACCGCCGCGCGGAACACCATGCGGCCGATGCGACCGAATCCATTGATGCCGACCTTGATAGCCATTGTCTGCGTCTCCCGTCAGAACTTGAGTGCGTAAAACGTTGAGGATCAGAGCAGCCCGGCTGCGACCTGGCCACGTTGGCCGCGGTGAAGCCGAAGTGCTCGAAGAGTTTCTTGGCCGGCGCCGACGCGCCGAACCGTCTCCATGCCGACGACGGCGCCGTCGAGACCGACGTGGCGACGCCCGCTTCCTCGATCCCGCCTCGATCGCGACTCGCTCACGCCCCCTGCCGGCGGCACGCTGGCACGGTACGCCGCGTCCTGCGCGTCGAACACGCTGGTGCACGGCATCGAGACGACGCGAACGCGACGACCCTGCGCCGCCAGCAGCTTCGCCGCCTCGGCCGCGAGACCGACCTCCGAGCCCGTTGCGATCAGCACGATTTCGGGCGCGCCTTCGCTGTCGCTCAGCACGTAGCCACCGCGCGCGATCGCGGCCACCTGCGCCGCGTGCGCGGCATCGGCGGCAGCGCCTGGCGCGTGAGGATCAGGCTCGTGGGCCCGTGACGTGGTCGATCGAATCGCCCCAGGCGACGGCCGTCTCGACCGTGTCGCACGGACGCCAGACCCGCATGTTCGGGATCAGGCGCAGGCTGGCGACGTGCTCGACCGGCTGGTGCGTCGGGCCATCCTCGCCGAGGCCGATCGAGTCGTGCGTGAACACGTAGACGACGCGCTGCTGCATCAGCGCCGCCATGCGGCAAGCGTTGCGCGCGTAGTCGGAGAACACCAGGAACGTGCCGCCGTAGGGGATGAAGCCGCCGTGCAGCGCGATGCCGTTCATCATCGCGGACATGCCGAACTCGCGCACGCCGTAGTGAATGTAGTTGCCGCCGTTGACCGGATCGCCGACCGAGTCCGACGGCTTGTGGTTCGTGTTGTTCGAACCCGTGAGGTCGGCCGAGCCGCCGAGCATTTCGGGAATCGCAGCGCCGAGCACGTTCAGCACCTGCTGCGACGAGGAGCGCGTGGCGATCGCCGCCGGCTTCTCGACCTGCGCCGCAATGAAGGCCTGCAACTTGCCGCGCCAATCGGCCGGTAACTCGCCGCGCTGGCGGCGCTCGAATTCAGCCGCGAGGTCCGGATGGGCCGCGCGATACGCCGCGAAGCGCTGCTGCCAGGCCCGCTCGACCGCGGCGCCCTTCGCCCTGGCATCCCAGCCGGCGCGGATGTCGTCCGGGACGACGAACGGCGCGGCGGTCCAGCCGAGCTTTTCGCGGGTGGCCGCGATCTCGGCGTCGCCGAGCGGCGCGCCGTGCGTGGCCTCGGTGCCCTGCTTGTTGGGCGAGCCCCAGCCGATGATGGTCTTGCAGCAGATCAGCGACGGACGCGGTTCCGCCTTGGCGGCCTGGATCGCGGCTTCGATGGCCGCGGCGTCGTGGCCGTCGACGTTCGGCACGACGTGCCAGCCGTAGGCCTCGAAGCGCTTCGGCGTGTCGTCCGTGAACCAGCCGTGCACTTCACCGTCGATCGAGATGCCGTTGTCGTCGTAGAAGCAGACGAGCTTGCCGAGCTTGAAGCGTGCCGGCCAGCGAGCAGGCTTCGTGCGACACGCCTTCCATCAGGCAGCCGTCGCCCAGGAACACGTAAGTGTGGTGGTCGACGACGTCGTGTCCGGGCCGGTTGAACGCCGCGGCCAGCAATTTCTCTGACAGCGCCATGCCGACGGCATTGGCGAGACCTTGGCCGAGCGGGCCCGTCGTGGTCTCGATGCCGAGGTGCCGGTCGACTTCCGGGTGGCCCGCCGTGTGCGAGCCGAACTGCCGGAAGTTCGCCAGGTCGTCGATCGTGAGGGGGTAACCCGTCAGGTGCAGCAGCGAATACAGCAGCATCGAGCCGTGCCCGTTCGACAGCACGAAACGGTCGCGGTCGGCCCATTCGGGGTTGCCCGGGTTGTGCCTGAGGTGGTCCGTCCACAGCACCTGCGCGATGTCGGCCATGCCCATTGGCATGCCGGGGTGACCGGAATTGGCCTTCTGGACCGCATCCATGCTCAACGCCCGGATGGCGTTGGCGAACTGCCGGCGTGTGGGCATCGGCGAACCCTCGTGGAAATCCGGCCATTTTAGCGTCCGCGGAGGGGCCGGGTCACACGAAATCTGACCCCAGGCGGGCGCCCGGGCCTGTACAAGACCGGGATTGACATCACGCCAGACGGAAAGGTCATCAAGGACAATCCGGTCAGCTCTATAATTTGCGGTTGTTCGCCCACGGAAGTTCACTCATGTCGACCGGTTACCTGTTCACCTCTGAATCCGTTTCCGAAGGTCACCCGGACAAGGTTGCCGACCAGATCTCCGACGCAGTGCTGGATGCGCTGATTTCACAGGACAAGCGGTCGCGCGTCGCCTGCGAAACGCTGGTCAAGACCGGCGTCGCGATCGTGGCCGGTGAGGTCACGACCGAAGCCTGGGTGGACCTCGAGGACCTCGTCCGCGGCGTCATCACCGACATCGGTTACACCTCGTCGCACGTCGGCTTCGACGGGCGCACCTGCGGCGTGCTGAACATCATCGGCAAGCAGTCACCCGACATCGCGATGGGCGTCGACCGCAGCAACCCCGAGGAACAGGGTGCCGGCGACCAGGGCCTCATGTTCGGCTATGCCAGCAACGAGACGCCGAGCCTGATGCCGGCGCCGATCTGCTATGCGCACAAGCTCGTCGAGCGCCAGGCCGAAGTCCGCAAGAACAACCTGCTGCCGTGGCTGCGCCCCGACGCAAAGTCCCAGGTCACCTGCCGTTATGAAGACGGCAAGGTCACCGGGCTCGACGCCGTGGTGCTCTCGACGCAGCACGACCCGGACGTGAAGCTCGAAGACCTGCGCGAAGCCGTGATGGAACTCGTGATCAAGCACGTGCTGCCGAAGGAATGGCTGCGCAAGGACACCAAGTTCCACATCAACCCGACCGGCAACTTCGTCATCGGCGGCCCGGTCGGCGACTGCGGCCTCACCGGCCGCAAGATCATCGTCGACAGCTACGGCGGCATGGCCCGCCACGGCGGCGGCGCGTTCTCCGGCAAGGACCCGTCGAAGGTCGACCGTTCTGCCGCCTACGCGGCACGTTACGTCGCCAAGAACCTCGTGGCCGCCGGACTGGCCGACCGCTGCGAAATCCAGGTGTCCTACGCGATCGGCGTGGCCGAGCCGACCTCGATCACGGTCGACACCTTCGGCACCGGCAAGGTGAGCCAGGACCGCCTCGAGCAGCTGGTGCGCGCGCACTTCGACCTGCGTCCGTACGGCATCATCAAGATGCTCGACCTCGTCCACCCGATGTACCGCGCGACCGCGTCGTACGGTCATTTCGGCCGCGATCCGGTCCACATGACGTACACGTGGAAGGAAAACATCGCGGGCAAGCGCGTCGAGAAGAGCGAGACGTTCACCGCCTTCACCTGGGAAAAGACGGACAAGGCGGAGGCGCTGCGGAAGGACGCGGGCCTGTAACGAAGACCGCGGCTAGGAAGGACAGGAAGGACAGGAAGGGGCAGGCGCCACTTCGTTCTCTACCTCTCCCTGCGCCTTCCTGGCCTTCCGGGCCTTCCTTAGCTACTGGGGCAGCTGTGTATCATTGCGCCCCGCCTGAGGAGCGCTGCAACGGACCGTCGTGTCCGCCAGGCTCAGGCTTTGGGTTTACCCAACCGCGCTCGCTGAACCACGTGGTGTCGTTCAGGCGAGCGAGAAGAGCGAATCCCCCCTCGCCGCCTGTTCGAATGGCCACGGTCCACCGAGAGAGGATCGTCCGATGAATGCTGCCGTAATTTCTTCGAAGCCGGGCCAGGACTACGTCGTGGCCGACCTTGCGCTTGCCGACTGGGGCCGCAAGGAAATGGCCATCGCCGAAAGCGAGATGCCGGGCCTGATGGCCATCCGCAAGGAGTTCGGCAAGGTGCAACCGCTCAAGGGCGCGCGCATCGCCGGCTCGCTGCACATGACCATCCAGACCGCGATGCTGATCGACACGCTGAAAGCGCTCGGCGCCGACGTGCGCTGGGCCTCGTGCAATATCTATTCGACCCAGGACCACGCCGCTGCGTACGTCGCCGCGACGGGCACACCGGTCTTCGCCTACAAGGGCGAGACGCTGGACGACTACTGGGAATACACGCACCGCATCTTCGAGTGGCCGAACGGCCAGCACGCCAACATGATCCTCGACGACGGCGGCGATGCAACGCTGCTGCTGTTGCTCGGCTCGAAGGCCGAAAAAGACGCCTCGCTGATCTCGAAGCCGGCCAACGAAGAAGAAGTCTCGCTGTACAACTCGATCCGCAAGCGCCTCGAGTCCAGTCCGGGCTGGTATTCGAAGCGCCTCGCGCAGATCCAGGGCGTCACCGAGGAAACGACCACGGGCGTCAAGCGCCTCTACGGCTTCGCGAAGAAGGGCGAACTGCCGTTCCCGGCAATCAACGTCAACGACTCGGTGACCAAGTCGAAGTTCGACAACCTCTACGGCTGCCGTGAGTCGCTGGTCGACGCGATCAAGCGCGCTACGGACGTGATGATTGCGGGCAAGGTCGCGGTCGTTGCGGGTTACGGCGACGTGGGCAAGGGCTCGGCGGAATCGCTGCGCGCCCTGTCGGCCCAGGTGTGGATCACGGAGATCGACCCGATCTGCGCGCTGCAGGCGGCGATGGAAGGCTACCGCGTCGTGACGATGGACGAAGCCTGCGACAAGGCCGACATCTTCGTGACCGCCACCGGCAACGTGAACGTGATCAACCACGAGCACATGAAGCGGATGAAGAACCAGGCCATCGTCTGCAACATCGGCCACTTCGACAGCGAGATCGAGATCGCCGCGCTGAAGCAGTACACCTGGGAAAGCATCAAGCCGCAGGTCGATCACGTGGTCTTCCCCGACGGCAAGCGCCTGATCATCCTGGCGGAAGGCCGCCTCGTGAACCTCGGCTGCGGCACGGGCCATCCGTCGTTCGTGATGTCGAACTCGTTCACGAACCAGGTGCTTGCGCAGATCGAGCTGTTCAAGCACGGCGCGAAGTACGGCAAGGAAGTCTATGTGCTGCCGAAGCACCTCGACGAAAAGGTCGCGCAGTTGCACCTCGAGCGCATCGGCGTGCACCTGACGACGCTGACGCCGGAACAGGCGGCGTACATCGGCGTGTCGCCGCAGGGTCCATTCAAGACGGATCAGTACCGGTACTGAGTAGTCGACCGTCGCCGTTCCTGGCCGACTGGGTGTTAGGGGCTAGGTGACCAGGGGCCAGTCGGAATGAAGACGGCCGCCTTGGGGCGGCCGTTTTCTTGGGCGTTGCAATCAATCGCGTCGGTACGTATTCGCCCTGGCTCGGAAGGTAGCCACCGACCACAGGCCGCTATTCCGGGACTCGCGTGAGTTTGGCAACGAGAGCGGGATCGATGGATGTGTTGAACACACGAATGCGCCCGGCCTCCAGACGGGATAGCTCCGCAATCAGTAGTCCGGCCTCCTTTCGCAGCCAATCGGAATCGTCTCTCATGTACACCCAGATGCGCGGAACCTGATCACTTCCTGCGCGTGGAATCAGAAACCCGCCGTTGTCCTGGAAAGGAAGAACGCAGCGCTCGGGACCCAGGTAGTAGATTGCTTGCGCATCTTCGAACAGCGGCCTGTACGCCCCAGACTTCAGTCCATTGATTACGTCCGGGTGAAACGCATTGGCCTTCAGCGCGACATATTCCGTGTCGTCGCTCAATACATAGTGCGCACGTTCAGTAGTCGGAATGAACTTGCTGGGGCTTGTTCCGGAGCATCCCAGCAGAGCGACCGGAAGTATCAAGAGCAGGATCAGGGTTCTTGGCAGCACTGTGAATCGACTCCTTGTGATTCTTTACGCAGGTCAAGGAGCCGCTGCGAGTCCACGCGGATCAGCGTGTAGACGATTCGCTCGGTGGTGATTTCAACGAAGCCATGGGGTGTGCGAGGCGGGATGACGACGATATCGCCGGGCCCGACGCGCTGCAGTGCTCCACCGCGAATCACCTTGCCGGCCGAACTCGGACCCACCAGTTCGCGAACGATGGGGTTGTCGGCCGCCAGCGGCGTGGATGTCGTAAGTTGTGGAGGCAGCGTACTGCACCCTGCATCTGGGTCGCGCGACTTTTGACGCCGCTCTATCCCCTCTTCCGCGCCAACGTCAGCCCGTCTCCCAGCGGCAGCAACGACAGGTCGACGCGCTCATCCCGGTGCAGCACTTCATTGAAATGCCGCAGCGCGACGGTGTCCGCATCCGCAACCTCCGGATCCGCCACGCGACCGCCCCAGAGCGTGTTGTCGACCAGCACCAGGCCACCCGTTCGCAGCAATGCAAGTGCTCGCTCGTAGTACGCCAGGTAGTTGGTCTTGTCGGCGTCGATGAAGGCGAAATCGAACGTGCCGGCCTGGCCTTGCGCCAGCAGCCCATCGAGCGTCTGCGTTGCCGGAGCCAGGTGCAGTTCGATCTTGTGCGCGACCCCAGCCTCCTGCCAGTACCGGCGCGCCACCGCGGTCCATTCCTCGCTCACGTCGCAAGCAACGATGCGGCCGTCGTCGGGCAGCGCAAGGGCCGTCGCGAGCGACGAGTAGCCCGTGAACACTCCGACCTCGAGACACTGGCGGGCGCCGATCAAGCGGGTGACCAGCGCCATGAACTGGCCTTGCTCGGGCGAGATCTGCATGGACCGCTGCGTCAGCGCCGACGTCTCCTCGCGCAACGCGAGCAGCAGCGGCGGTTCGCGCAGTGAGACCTCGTTCATGTATTCATAGAGCGAATCCGTGAGCATGATCGAACGTTTCGACATGCGGCCTCCTGCACTGCGGACAGATTTGCGATGATGCCTGTCAGCCATGTCGATGACGACCACTTCCGTTTCGGACCCGCCTCCCGGCCCCGCTCCGGCGACCGCGAGCACCCGCCTGGTCCAGTTCACGGACACGCATTTGATGCGCGATCCAGCGGGCTCGATCCGCGGCGCGCGGACTTTGCCGCGGCTGCAAGCCTGCCTCGCTCATGCGCGCCGGCATTTCTTCCCGGTGGACGCCGTCCTGCTGACGGGCGACGTCGTGCACGACGAGCCTGAGGCCTACGGCACGATCGATCTGCTGTTCTCCGGCCTCGGTGCACCGGTCCTCGTGATTCCGGGAAACCACGACGTTCCCGGCGAAATGCGTCGCCAGCTGAATCACGCCCCTTTCCAGGTAGGCGGCCAGTGGCGCACGCGCAATGGCTGGCAGTTGTTGCTGCTCGAGTCGTGGTTCGCCGAGTCGTCGAACGGTGAGGGTCAGCTCGGTTCTGCGCAGATGGCTGATGTCGACCGAGCTCTGGCGGATCACACCGACCCGCATGCACTGGTGGTGCTGCACCATCCGCCTGTGCCCATGGATTCGCCCTCGCTGGACGAGCTGGGCCTGCTCGATGGACCGCTGCTGTCCGCTGCGGTCGAACGGCACCCTCGGGTGCGGGGCGTCTGCTGGGGCCACGCTCACCAGGCGCTCGACCTGTACCGCTCGGGCGACGTGCGTTTCATGTGCACGCCGGCCACCAGCATGCAGTTCATGCCGCGCCACGACTTCGCGGTGGATGACAGGCCGCCGGGTTACCGCGTGATCGACTTGCTCGCAGACGGCGCCATTGCGTCGGAGGTGGTCTGGCTGGAGGGGTATCGGGACTGATGTCTCCGGCTTCCGGACGCGTTCCGAAAAACGCATAAACCCGTCCATGGGGCTCCGGCGCGGCGTCCATGCCGCGCACGGTTTTCGGAACGCGTCCGGATACCGAAGCCCTCAGTCCCGATCTCTTACCGCAACATCGCCGACACCGCCGCATACGAGACCGCCGCCGCGAGCAGGCACAACACCACCGACGCGGCGACGTAGGCCGCCGCAGACCCAACCGCGCCGCGTTGTACGAGTTGCAGCGTTTCAAGCGAGAACGCCGAGAACGTGGTGAAGCCGCCCAGGATGCCGACGATCAGCAGCATCCGCAGGTCGTGCCGCAAGTGCAGCGGGTTCGCGGACGCAAACAGCGCGCCGAGCGCGCCGACGGCGCAGCAGCCCAGTACGTTGACGACGATCGTGCCCCACGGAAAGCCGTAGCCGGCGACACGACCCACGAGGGTCGACACGAACAGGCGCCCCGCTCCACCAAGGCCACTGCCCGCGGCGACCAGGAGGTACCAATGCCAGGTGGGTTCGATCAGGTGAATCTCCAGGGCGGATCGTGCGTCATCGCGGACCAGCGACCGTCGTGTCCGTGTTTTCCGCAGCAGTCTAAGGCCCGCCGCGGAGCGACGCGAGAGCGCTGCTAAGATAGGCCGCACTCGCCGCCCGGCCGTCTGGGCGGTCATCCACCCGCGGGAGCCCAGCGACGTGAGCCTGTTCCAAGAAGCCTGCAAGTACATCCCCGGCGGCGTGAATTCGCCCGTGCGCGCCTTCCGCGGCGTAGGCGGTGAACCCATTTTCTTTGCGCGGGCCAAGGGCTCGCGAGCCTGGTCGGCCGACGGCCGCGAATTCATCGACTACGTCGGGTCGTGGGGCCCGATGATCCTCGGTCACGCGCACCCGGACGTGATCCGCGCCGTGCAGGAAGCGGCGGTGAACGGCCTGTCGTTCGGCGCGCCCACCGAGATCGAGACGATCGTCGCCCGCAAGATCATCGAGCTGGTGCCGTCGATCGAGCTCGTGCGCATGTGCAGCTCGGGCACCGAAGCCACGATGAGCGCGATCCGGCTCGCGCGGGGCTTCACCGGCCGGCAGAAGATCGTCAAGTTCGAAGGCTGCTATCACGGCCATTCCGATTCGCTGCTGGTGAAAGCCGGCTCCGGCATGCTCACGCTCGGCGTGCCGACCTCGCCCGGCGTGCCGCCCGAACTCGCGGCGCACACGCTGACGCTCTCCTACAACGACAGCGGCCAGGTCCGGCAGCTGTTCGGCTCGATCGGCGCGGAAATCGCGTGCGTCATCGTCGAACCCGTCGCCGGCAACATGAACTGCATTCCACCCGTGCCCGGGTTTCTCGAGGCCCTGCGCGAGGAATGCACGAAGCACGGAGCAGTGCTGATCTTCGACGAAGTCATGACCGGCTTCCGCGTTGCGAAAGGTGGTGCGCAGGAGCTCTATGGCATCAAGCCGGACCTCACCACGCTCGGCAAGATCGTCGGCGGCGGGATGCCCGTGGGGGTTTTCGGTGGCCGCCGCGACATCATGTCGCACATCGCACCGTTGGGCCCGGTCTACCAGGCGGGCACGCTCTCCGGCAATCCCGTGGCCATGGCGGCCGGCCTGGCGACGCTGAACGGCATCGACGCACCGGGCTTCCACGCGCAGCTGGCCAGGCTCACCGACCGGCTCGTGCATGGCATCAGGCAGGCAGCGCAGAAGTCAGGGGTGCCGCTCGCAACCAATCACGTCTGCGGCATGTTCGGACTGTTCTTCACGGCCGCCCCGCATGTCAGCAGCTACGCCGAAGCAACAGCCTGCGACGTCGAGCGCTTCAAGAAGTTCTTCCACGGCATGCTCGGCGAGGGCGTGTATCTCGCGCCGTCGGCGTTCGAAGCGGGTTTCGTCTCGGTCGCGCACACCGAAGCGGACATCGATGCCACGATAGCGGCCGCCACGCGAGTATTCGCGCGGATCTAGCGCGGCCGACTAGACTTCGTCGAGCGGGTACCCGAACAGCTCGAAGTCGCGACGGAACGTCGCGGCCACCAGCGCCCGTGTCGTGGGTGTGTAGTGCTGGCGGTAATCGTCACTGCTGCTCTGCTTGAGGTGCGGCAGCGCCTCACCCTTTGGCAACCCCAGCGTGCTGGCGAGCCAGTCGCGCGTCGCTGCAAGGCGTTCGAGCCGGCCGACGTGCGAGAGGTACTCCACCGCGCCGTGCTCGTCCGCCACGTGGCGCCACTGCGGCAGCGTGTGGAAACGCTGCTGTTCGGTCATGCCTGCGAGTGGCATGCGCAGGAACTCCTCGAAACTGCAC
>CAWJVO010000010.1:0-46572 GCA_963846325.1 uncultured bacterium | reverse complement strand
ACGGCATCACGAGGCGCGCGCTCAACCAGGCGGCGCGGGAGCTCCTCCTCGCGCAGGGCAGCGACTGGGCGTTCATCATGAAGACGGGAACGATGGTCGAGTACGCGCACAAACGGACGAAGGACCACGTCGCGCGTTTCGACCGTCTCTACCACGACATCATGAACGCGCACGTCAACGACCAGTGGCTCAAGGAGGTCGAGCACCGGGACAACATCTTCCCCGACGTCGATTACCGCATCTACAGGGGGTAGGGCTCTCTCGATGGAGAATTCCGCACGACCCAGGCACCTCATCATACACGGGCATTTCTACCAGCCGCCGCGCGAGAATCCCTGGACCGAAACGATCGAGCGGCAGGAGAGCGCCGCGCCCTACCACGACTGGAACGACCGAATCGCGAACGAATGCTACCTGCCGAACTCCCTCTCGCGGCGCCTCGACGATTACGGCCGCATCGCGAAGCTCGTCAACAACTACGAATGGATCAGCTTCAACTTCGGGCCTACCCTGATCTCCTGGCTCGAGGACCACGTTCCCGAGGCGTACGCGCGGATTCTCGAGGCCGACCGCTCGAGCGCGAAACGCCTCGACGGGCACGGAAACGCGATCGCGCAGTGCTACAACCACGCGATCATGCCGCTCGCTTCGCGGCGCGACCAGGAGACACAGATCCGCTGGGGCGTTCACGACTTCGAGCGGCGCTTCGGACGGCCGAGCGAGGGGATCTGGCTTCCCGAGACCGCGATCAACGCCGCCGTGCTCGAGGTGCTCGTCGAGTTCGGGTTCCGTTTCGTCGTCCTCTCGCCGCACCAGGCGCTCCGCGCGCGCTCCCTCGACGACGGATCGCGCTGGAAGGACGTATCGGGCGGGACGATTCAGACGGGATTCCCCTACCGCTGTTTCGCGCCGGGCGCCAGGGGGAAACGCGACTCGAAGCGATTCATCGATATATTCTTCTATGACGCCCCCCTCTCGACGGACGTCAGCTTCAATCACCTGCTCAGGAACGGAGACGAATTCGCCGACGCGATTTCGCTCGCGTACCCGCGCGGCGGCGCCGACCTCGTCGTCGTCGCGACGGACGGGGAGATCTACGGCCATCACGAGCCGTTCGCCGACATGGCGCTCTCCTATCTCGCCGATTCGGCCGCGCCGCGCCGCGGCCTCGCGATGACGAATTTCGGCGCCTATCTCGCCGCGCACGAGCCCGAGTCCGAGGTCGAGCTCAAGCCGGGCCCGAACGGCGACGGCACCGCGTGGTCGTGCGTCCACGGCGTCGGTCGCTGGAAGGAAGATTGCGGCGACAGCGCGGGCGGCCTGCCGACGTGGAACCAGAAGTGGCGCGCGCCGCTGCGCGCGGGGCTCAACAACCTCAGGGACGCGCTCGCCGCCCGGTACGAGAAGGAAGCGTCGAAGCTCCTCGCCGATCCGTGGAAGGCGCGCGACGAATACATAGGCGTCGTCGAGAATCGAAGCCGCGACGCGGCGGCCGCGTTCGTCGCCGCTCGGGCGGCGGCGCCGCTTTCGGGCGCAGAGAGCGCGCGGGCGCTCTCGCTCCTCGAGGCGCAGCGGAACGCCCAGCTCATGTTCACCTCGTGCGGGTGGTTCTTCAGCGACATCTCGGGGATCGAGACCGTGCAGATCATGCGGTACGCGGCGCGCGCCATCGAGCTCGCCGGGACGGAGCATTGGCTCTCGCTCGAGAAAAAGCTCCTCGGCGACCTCAAGGGCGCGGTGAGCAACGTCGCCGGGAAAGGCACCGGCGCGAGCATCTACAACAGCAGCGTGAAGGCGTCGATCCTCGGCCGGCCGTGTCTCGTCGCGCTCTACGCGATCAAGGCTCACCTTTCGGAGGGGGAAGCGATCGCGGACATCTACGGCAATCCGGTCCGGCCGCTCGACGAGATCGTGCGGCATATCGTCGCCCCCGGCGTCGACGATCACGTGAGGATCGGCTCCCTCGAGATCGTCTCGCGCTACACCCTCGAGACCGCGGTGTACGAGTATCTCCTCTACGTCGAGGACGAGGCCACCTTCGTATGCTACGTCCGCGAGCTCCGGAGCGAGACGGAGCACCGCGCGATGGCGGAGCGCCTCGCGAAGCTCGCCGAGGCGGGGCTCGTTCCCGAGATACGCCCGGCGGCCTCGGAGTACTTCGGCCCGCGGCGGTTCACGATCCGCGACTTCCTCGCCGAGGACCGCGAGAGGATCCTCCGGCGCTTCGCCGCGAAGCGGCTCGAGATCATCGAGGCGCGTTTCGGCGAGATATTCGCCGAGAGCAAGCACCTCCTCATCCTCCTCAAGGAGGCGAATATCCCCGTGCCGCAGAACCTGCTCCTCCCCGTTCAGACCCACCTCACGAAGAAGCTCGTGCGCGAGGTCGAGCGCTGGGAGCGCTCGCTCGATCCGGCTGGGCTCAAGGGAATCAGGAGCATCGTCACCGAAGCGGCCGTGTTCGGCGTGCCGTTAGACAAATCCCCGGCCGCCGCGTCCTTCAGCGACCTGCTCCTCGAGAAGATCAAGGTCCTCGCGGGCGAGCTCGACGCAGAGGCCGCCTCCGCCCTCGAGCAGTTCGTGAACCTCGCGGACGAGATGGGAATCCAGACGAACTTCCGGGACATCCAGAGCCGGATCTACGAGATACTCGATACGAAGATCCCTCCGCTCCTCGACGAGCTCGCCGCCCGAAAGAGCGGCCGCGAAGGGACGAAGCTCGCGATCTCCTCGTTCCTGAGCCTCGCGCGAAGGTTCAACTTCAACACGGACCCCTTGGATAAAAGGCTCGGAGCCCTATGAGCCGCGGCGAAATCGAAAAACGCATCCGCCGGCTGCGCGAGGAAATCGCGCGGCACGACCATCTCTACTACGTCCTCGACAAGCCGGAAATCGCGGATGCGGCGTACGACGGGCTCCGCAAGCAGCTCGAGACGCTCGAGGCGGAATACCCCGACTTCGTGTCGAGCGACTCTCCCACGCAGCGCGTCGGAGCCCCGCCGCGCGACGACCTGCCGAACGTCCGTCACGTGAAGCCGATGCTGAGCCTCGAGACGGTGACGAACGTCGCCGACGCGCGCGAGTTCGACACGCGCATGAGAAAAGGCCTTGGCTCGGACGACGTGACGTACACGGTGGAGCCCAAGTTCGACGGGCTCTCGGTCGAGCTCATCTACGACGACGGCGTCCTCGCGCGCGGCGCGACGCGCGGCGACGGAACCGTGGGTGAGGACGTCACGCCGAACATCCGCACGATCCGGACGGTGCCGCTCAGGCTACGCGGCGGCAAGGCCCCCCGGCTCGTCGCGATCCGCGGCGAGGCCATCATGCCGCTCGAGGCGTTCCGCGACCTCAACCGCTGGATGACGGAGCGGGAGCTTCCCGCCTTCGCCAATCCGCGAAACGCGGCGGCCGGATCGCTCAGGCAGCTCGACTCCCGCGTCACGGCCCGGCGGCCGCTGGCGTTCTTCGCGTACGAGATCATGTCGATCGAGGGAGCCGAGCCTCCCGACACGCATACGCGCGAGCTCGAGACGCTCTCGGGCTGGGGGCTCCGCGTCGACCCGCACCAGAAGATCTGCCGCTCGATCGAGGACGCGCTCGCGTTCCACGCCGGGCTCGCCGCCTCCCGCGACGAGCTCCCCTTCGAGATCGACGGCATCGTGATCCAGATCGATTCGAAGGTCGACCGCGAGATTCTCGGGATGCGGACCCGCTCGCCCCGCTGGGCGATCGCGCTCAAGTTCGAGCCGCGCAAGGAAGTGACGATCGTCGAGGACATCGTCGTCCAGGTCGGCCGCACGGGGAAGCTCACGCCGGTGGCGCTGCTCCGCCCGGTCGACGTGAGCGGCGTCACGGTGAGCCGCGCCACGCTGCACAACGCAGGCGAGGTCGCGAAGAAAGACATCCGCGTGGGAGACACCGTGCGCGTCGAGCGGGCGGGCGACGTGATTCCCGCGGTCGTCGAGCGCATCCCGCAAAAGAACGAACGGCGCAAGCGCGCCTTCGCCATGCCCGGCGCATGCCCCGTGTGCGGCGCCGGCGTCGTCGAGGAGGGAGCATATCATTTCTGCACGGGCGGCCTGAGCTGCCCCGCGCAGCTCAAGCGCGGGATCGCGCATTTCGCCTCGAAGGGGGCGCTCGACATCGAGGGGCTCGGGGCGAAGACGGTCGCGGCGCTCGTCGATCGCGGCCTCGTCGCGAGCGTCGCCGATATCTACCGGCTCGACGCGGCCTCTCTCCTCGCGCTCGACGGATTCGCGGACAAATCGGCCGCGAATCTCCTCGACGCGATCGAAGCCTCGAAGAAGGTCGCGCTCGACAGATTCCTCTACGCCCTCGGCATCCGCGAGGTCGGCGAGCACGTCGCGGCGGTGCTCGCGGCCCGTTACGAAACGCTCGACGCGGTCATGGACGCGACCGAGCAGGATCTCATGACGGTCCACGAGATCGGCCCCGAGGTGGCGAAGAGCGTGTCGGGCTTCTTCGCCGACAGGAAGAATCGGGCCCTCGTCGCCGGGCTCCGGCGGCTCGGGCTCGAAGTCGCGAAGGCGGTGCGCGCCGACGGCCGGGGACCGCTCGCGGGGCGGACCTTCGTGTTCACGGGGACGCTCGAGGAGCTTTCGCGCGAGGAGGCGGAGCGCCTCGTTAAATCGCTCGGCGGACGCGCGAGCTCGACCGTGAGCGCCAAGACGAGCTACGTCGTCGCGGGGGCCGAAGCGGGCTCCAAGCTCGCCAAGGCCGAGAAGCTCGGCGTGAAGGTGATTTCGGAGAAGGAATTCAGGAAGCTCGCGGGCGCGTGAGCGCCGCGGGGCAGGACCTGTCGGGCCCGCGCCGCCCGAAACGCCGCTTTCGGCGACGTCCCCTCAGAACCATCTCCTCTTCCAGAAAATGGCCACGCCGGTGAGCGAGAGCAGAAGCGAGATCCCCGTCACGATGAGGAACGCGTGCGCCGAGTTCTGGAACGGCAGCGGCACGTTCATGCCGAAAGTGCTCGACACGAACGTCGGAATCATGAGGATGATCGTGACGGACGTGAGCAGCTTCATCACGAGGGTGAGGTTGTTGTTGATGACCGACGCGAAGGCGTCCATCATCCCGCTCAGGATGTTGCTGTAGATATTCGCCATCTCGATCGCCTGCTTGTTCTCGATGATGACGTCGTCGAGCAGGTCCCTGTCGTCCTCGCTCATCCTGATTCCCGTTTTCTGGAGGCGCTCCATCATGAACTCGTTCGAGCGCAGGCTCGTCGTGAAGAAGACGAGGCTCTTCTCGAGATTGAGCAGCTTGATGAGCTCCACGTTCCGCATCGACTTGTGGAGCTCCCCCTCGATGGAATCGGTGCGCTTGTTGATCTCCTTGAGATAGCTCAGGTAGAGAAGCGCCGCCCGGGAGAATATCTGCAGGAGGAATCGTCCCCGGTGCTCGATGGAGAATCCCTTCACCTTCCCTACCACGAAATCGAGGAAATCCTCGACGTATTTCGGGCACACGGTGAGGATGCCGTCGTCGGTGAAAATGACGCCGAGCGGGAGCGTCATGTAGGGAATGTCCTCGTTATCCGGATCGAAGTAGGGAATGCGCACGATGACGAGGGTGACCCCCTCGTCCATCTCGATGCGCGCCCGCTCGTCCACGTCGAGGGGGTCGGTGATGAAGCCGGGGGGAATGCCGAGCCGCTTGCTCAGGAAATCGCATTCCGCGGGGGTCGGGCTCGAGACGCGCACCCAGCAGTCCTTCTGGATCTCGTCGGTGATCAGGAGCCCGTCGTGGTTCGCCTTGAAGATGCTGTACATGCGGAGATACTAATTATCGAGCCGCGAATCTGCCAGAGAATTCCTCGGAGGACGCGAAAAAAAGGGCCCTCCCATGGGGGAGGGCCCGTGCGTCTCTCGCGGGCGGCCCCTTCGAGCCGCGCCGCACGCCCGGCCGGCCCCGTCGGACCCGCCGCGCAGAAAGAGGGCGATTACACGACGCCCTGATCGATCATCGAATCGGCGACCTTGATGAAGCCGGCGATGTTGGCGCCGTTCACGTAGTTGATGAACTTGCCTTCCGTGCCGTACTCGACGCACTGCTCATGAATGGCCTTCATGATGCCGTGCAGTCTCTGGTCGACCTCTTCGCGGGTCCAGCTGAGGCGCAGGCTGTTCTGCGACATCTCGAGACCGCTCGTCGCGACGCCGCCGGCGTTCGCGGCCTTGCCGAGACCGTAGAGGATCTTGGCGCCGAGGTACACTTCGATCGCTTCCGGCGTGCTCGGCATGTTCGCGCCTTCGGAAACGCAGACGCAGCCGTTCTTGACGAGCGTCTTCGCGTCGCTCTCGTCGACCTCGTTCTGGGTCGCGCAGGGAAGCGCCACGTCGCACTTGACGCCCCACGGACGCTTGCCGTCGAGGAACTGGGCCTTCGGGTACTTCTTGGTGTACTCGCTGATGCGGCCGCGCTTGACGTTCTTGAGATCGAGAACGTACGCGAGCTTCTCCGCGTCGATGCCGGCCGGATCGTGGATCGTGCCGCCCGAATCGGACAGGGTGACGACCTTCGCGCCGAAGTTGTTGCACTTCTCGACGGCGTACTGGGCCACGTTGCCGGAGCCCGAAATCGTCACGGTCTTGCCCTTGATCGAGTCGCCGCGGGTCTTGAGCATCTCTTCGGCGAAGTAGACCGTGCCGTAACCGGTCGCCTCGGGCCGGATGAGGCTGCCGCCCCACTTGCGGCCCTTGCCGGTGAGAACGCCGGTGAACTCGTTGCGGAGCTTCTTGTACATTCCGAACATGTAGCCGATTTCGCGGCCGCCCACGCCGATGTCGCCGGCCGGGACGTCGGTGTCGGGGCCGATGTGGCGGAAGAGCTCGCTCATGAACGACTGGCAGAACGCCATGACTTCGTTATCGCTCTTTCCCTTCGGATCGAAATCGCTGCCGCCCTTGCCGCCGCCCATGGGGAGCGTCGTGAGCGCGTTTTTGAAAACCTGCTCGAAGGCGAGGAACTTGAGAATGCTCAGGTTCACGGACGGATGGAAGCGCAGGCCGCCCTTGTACGGACCGATGGCGCTGTTCATCTCGATGCGGAAGCCGCGGTTGACCTGGATGTCGCCCTTGTCGTCCACCCAGGGCACACGGAACATGAACATGCGCTCGGGCTCGACGATCCTCTCGAGGATCTGATACTTCTGATATTTGGGATTCTTCTTGATGAAGGGCATGAGAGAGGTGACGACCTCGAACACGGCCTGATGAAACTCGGGCTGATTCGGATCGCGCGCTTTCACCTTTTCCATGAAAGCGTTGACGGGATCGGCTGCCATACTCGCCTCCTTTTCAGGGAAACCCTGAAGATGAAAAACGCCCTTTCGGGCACTCCTGAAAGTAATGAGAAACGGCGGAACCTGGCCGGTTTTTAGGTTAAGGAGAATATAATTGCAAGGCCGGGGGTGTCAAGCCGATTATGTAGATGCCGGATTATTTTCATTAAAATTCATTTGAAAACGGCGGGTTTTGGGCTATATTATCGACTAATATTAAGGTTTTTCTGCCGTATTCGGATATTCCAAACTCCTAAACAAGAGGTGGTCTGATGATTATCGGCGTTCCGAAAGAGATCAAGAAAGCTGAATACCGGGTCAGCCTTCTCCCGGTGGGGGCCGAGACGCTGCGCAAGCACGGGCACAAGGTGCTCGTCGAGAAGGGCGCCGGCGTCGGGAGCGGTTTCCCCGACTCCGACTACCGCGCTGCGGGCGCCACGATAATCCCGTCGGCGAAGGAGATCTTCCGCAAGTCCGACATGATCATCAAGGTCAAGGAGCCCCAGCCGGTCGAGATCAAGATGATCCGCAAGGATCAGATCGTGTTCACCTATTTTCATTTCGCCTCCAGCAAGCCGCTCACGAACGGCATGCTCAAGTCCGGCGCGATCGCGATCGCGTACGAGACGATGGACAAGGACGGCTCGCTCCCGCTCCTCGTCCCGATGAGCGAAGTCGCCGGCCGCATGGCGATCCAGGAAGGCGCCAAGTATCTCGAGCGCCCGATGGGCGGCATGGGCGTCCTCCTCGGCGGCGTGCCGGGCGTCGAGCCCGCGCAGGTCGTCATTCTCGGCGGCGGGGTCGTCGGCACCCACGCGGCGAAGATGGCGGCCGGCCTCGGGGCGAAGGTCACGATCCTCGACATCAGCCTCGACAGGCTCCGCTATCTCAGCGACGTCCTTCCGGCGAACGTCACCGTGCTCATGTCGAACACCGCGAACATCCGCAAGATGATCGCCGAGGCCGATCTCCTCGTCGGCGCGGTTCTCATCCCCGGCGCCAAGGCGCCGCGTCTCGTCACGAGACCGATGCTCAAGCTCATGAAGAAGGGCTCCGTGATCGTCGACGTCGCCGTGGACCAGGGCGGCTGCATCGAGACGATCCACGCGACGTACCACACCGATCCGATCTACTTCGTCGACGGCGTCGTTCACTACGGCGTCGCGAACATGCCGGGCGCCGTGTGCCGGACCTCCACCATGGCGCTCACGAACGCCACGCTCCCCTACGCGATCGAGATCGCGGACAAGGGATACGTGAAGGCCGCGCGCGCGAACAAGACGATCTGGACCGGCGTCAATATAATGAAGGGCGTCGTCACCGACGAGGCCGTCGCGAAGGCGTTCAAGCTGAAATACACGCCGCTCGAGAGCGTGCTGCCGAAGAAGATAAGCCGCACCTGCGGCATTCGGCGATTCGGGAAGTTCTGGCCCCCCGGTCGATGATCGGGGGGCCTTCTCATTTTGATTTCTATCGATTTCGTGCTATAATCGCTTTTGGACCACAAGATTATCTGAACAATCCGACCGAGGAATGGAAGAGGCGATCATGCCATGAAGAGACGCAGTTGCCTGGCACTTAGGATACTCTTATCAGGTCTATTTTGCTTTTTGGGTTCAATCGTCTCAGAGGCTCAAAGCGCTCCGAATGGAAAAAGGGGCCTTAAGATTGATAAATACATTTATGGAGTTTCTGACCCTAAGCGTGCCGCGAGTGAATTGGAGAGAGTTGCCGTCGAAAACGGCCGGGATCTGGACTTTATCGCGCCCACGAAGCTCACTCTTTCACACACGAGTCTGGAATATAATCCCTTCAGCATATCTACTGCGCAGCGGAGTTTCACTCCCAATCAAATAGCAGAAGATGGATTCCGTTCAGAACTGGCTCGACTGAAACGAGAGGGCAAAGAGGATAGCCTGTTGATTTGCATACTCCAGACCAACAGGCACATCTCCCTCAGGGAGATAATATCCTTGATGAAATCGGGAATCACATTCTACGAGCCTATAGCGGCGTTTGCCTCGCCGGTAAAGATACCTGCCGGTGTCGCACTTGAGCTGCTGAATGCCCCTTATGTCCGCTGGATCGGCGAATATAGAAGTACAGATAAGTATCCCCTCCTCGAAGAGGTTCCTCCCATAGCGACATGCTACGTGGAATCATTTGAGGGGGATAAGCCTGAATTCCGTTTGGATCTCAAGAGATTGGGGATTGAAATATTGCGCTATGATCGGATCCTTAAAACATACTTTGTATCGCAGGAAAGGAAAGATTCCCCGACATGGCTGCGCTATGGTGGGTGAGATCCTTCGGTACGCCAGCCAACCCTTCCTTTGACTGAATCGGGGAGCGCCGCCCTGGAAACTGACCCCATACATGCGATCCGCCATTCTTTCACACAGAGCATGAGCACGGGACCGAGCTAAACCTTCCCCCGCGCCTTCATCAATCTCTTCCAGAAGGGCTTCGTGAGAAAGCTCCGCTCGTCGAGCGTGGCGAACCGCTCGAACATCGGCTTGGTCACGGTGAATGCGAGCGTGTCCGGCTGGAGGTACTGCCGCATGGCGATGTCCGTGGCGCCGATCGCCGCCTGCGGCACGCCGAGATCCTTGAAGACGCCGACGAGCTGCATGCAGCCCGAGCCGAAGGGGGAAATCACCGGCGGCGGATCCTCGGGCGCGCTCTCGTACTGCGCGCCGAGCGCCATGAGGGCGAGCTGATCGGGATTCACGAAAGAAGGTGACCGTCCTGAGATACGCGTACTGCGATTCCCGCAGGGGGCCGACGAGAATGTTCTCGTGCTTTTGCCGTACGGGCGCGCTCGAGTCGATCCATCGATTCATGAGATCGTGCGAGGCCTTGAGCCCCTCGTCGTCGACGAGAAAGCGGATGAACTCCTCTCGCGAGCGGGCCTCGACGCCGCACCAGGCGCGTCCCGCCCCGCCGCAGCCGAAGTTGTCCTTCGTGACGCGCAGCGTCTCCCCTTTGAGCCAATTCCTGTAGAACGCGATGACGCAACCGCGCGTGCCCGCCTTCGGCTCGACGATCGGCGCGAACGGCGCGCGGTCGGGGGCGTCGTAGAAGCCGATGAGCGGGATTTCGATTCCGGCGGTCTCGATGAGCTTCTTCGGATATGGCTGCATGGCGTTCTCCTTTTTTTCGGTTTCTTTGCCGCGGCGCCGGGATTATACTCCAGACACCCTCAGCACAACAGAATTTCGTTGACACTGTCACGAATTATGCATTATATACATAATGTAGTTGTTACATAATCATTGGGCAGGAGGCGACGTCTCATGAGGATGAAATTTCTCGACCGCGACAACGAACGGACGAGGCTCCTGCGAACTTTCGCGCGGCGCGAAGGTTCGCTATGCTGCCTCTACGGGCGCCGCCGGTGCGGCAAGTCGCGCCTCATCGGAGAGGTGCTTCCGAAGCGCTCTTCCGTGTATTACGTGGGGGACGAGCGCGAGCCGAGCCTCCAGCGCGCGGCGCTCGCCTCGGCCTGCGCTTCACTCCTGCCGGGATTCGACCGGGTGACATACCCTGACTGGGCGAGTCTCTTCGAGCGATGGTGGCGGGAAGCGCCCGCAGGGACCGTTCTGGCACTCGATGAGTTCCCGAGCCTCGCGAGCTCGAGCCGCGAGCTCCCGAGCATCCTCCAGAAGCTCATCGATCGGCACCCGCCGAAGGCCATCCATCTCGTCATCGCGGGCTCGTCGCAGCGGATGATGCAGGGGCTCGTTCTCGACGCGACCGCCCCGCTCTATGGGAGAGCCCGGGAGATTATCAACGTCGAACCTCTCGGCGCCGGCTGGCTCAGGAGCGCATTTGGATACACGCGTTCGATCGATGCCTTGGAGACCTACGCGCTCTGGGGCGGCATCCCTCTTCATTGGGAGCTCGCGTCGGACTTCCCTTCGAGTCGGGAGGCAATGGAGGACCTCGTGCTCGATCCGATGGGAGTCCTCCATGCGGAGCCCCGCCGGCTCTTGCTCGACGACATCCGCGAGACGGCCCAGGCCGCTTCCGTCCTCGCCTTGATCGGGCAGGGCTGCAACCGGATCTCGGAAATCGCCGCCCGCATGGAGAAGCCGGTCACTTCTCTCACGCGGCCCCTGTCGCGGCTGCTCGATCTCGGCCTTGTCCGACGCGAACAGCCGTTCAAGGTCTCGCAGCAGAGCTCTAAGAAAACTCTCTACCGAATCGACGATCCGTTCCTCGCGTTCTGGTTCAGATACGTCGAGCCGAACCGCTCGCGTCTCGAGGCTGGAAAGGTTCAAGCCGTAGCTCGCGAAATAGAGAAGGATCTTCCGGTCCACCGTGGCACGATATGGGAGACGCTCGTGAGACGATCCGTTCCGCGGCTCTCGATCGACGGACAAGAATGGGGCACGGCGAACCGCTGGTGGGGCGGTGGATTGGACAAGGAGCCGCTCGAGTTAGACGTGGTCGCCGAGTCCGGCGACGGCAAGGCCCTGCTTGTGGGCGAAGTTAAATGGACTGTCGATGCGAGAGAGCTCGATCGAGCGAGGTACGATCTCCACAAGAAAATGGAAAGGCTTCCGCTCTCTGGGGGATACGCCCGCGTGATAGAAAAAATCTTCGCCGCGAACGTCGAGGGCCGCCGCCGGGAGAATCTTATCGCCGCGGACGAGGTTCTGAGCGCGCTGAAGTGAGAGCCCTCACCGCCTCAGCAACGCCGCCATCTCGCGCAGCACCTCTTCCTTGACTCCCGTGAATACTTCTTTCCCGCTCATGGACTCTCCTCATAGTCTCTATATTAACCTATAAGATGCCTAGCAAACCGGGAGAAGTCCAAGCTCCAGCAAAGGCCTCGTTGCCCTTATCGTTTTCAAACCATGTAAGATTCTGTTGACGTCTCGTCAACAGATGTTTCGTTGACTGGTGAATTCTTTCCGTGCTATTCTATCTCAAGCTCAACTGGAAATCTACTTTACTGAGATAGCTGCGCACGAACAAGTGCGAGGGCAAGGAGGAATCGCCCATGTATAATAGAGCATATATCCGCCTATTATGTTTGCTTGCATTGTTGTTCTTTGTCGCAACCCAATCGCATTCGGTTCTTGCAGTCGAGGCTTTTAGCGATGCACAGTTGCGCGATTTTGGGCTCTATTCGGATCTTGTCGTTACTGGAAGGATAACTAATTACGGGTATATAAAGATCCCCGGCAACCGCCTCCTGGGATCCGTCGATTCTGACGGCATGACTGCCGCCATAAGAGTCACGATTGCAGTATCAAGTGTTCTAGCCGGCGACTACTCCGAGCTCACGCTATCATTCATAATTCCAGAGGGTGAAATCGGCCCCCGCATCGACGGAATAGATGTCGCCCTTCAAAAACTCCGGATCGGGGATCCCTTAGTAGCCGTACTAAACTATGACATCTATAACAATGGCCTTTACGTTATCACGACGGGGCCAAGCTTGCTGAGGATAGAAGGTGATAAGCTGGTTCCTTACGTTGATGGCTACGTAATCGAGTCGCAGGATCCCTTGCGCATTCTTCAAGAGGCCTCGGCGAAAAGGAACTTCCGCATGATCGCGAGCGGGGCAGAGATAGTATGCGTTGCGACCCTCATTCACGATGACACGCAGAGTTGTACTCTGACTCTTGAGATTGATAGCGTACTGAAGGGAAGCATACGATCAAAACGGATATCGCTCGACTATCTTCATGATTTTGCCATGTGGTCGGGATTGGGGCCGAAGTTGCTGCTCTTCCTGAAACCGCGCAATGGCGCCTATGTGCTGTCAGCGGGGATGAATAGCGTTTATACACTCAACGGCGACAGGATCCTGCGAAATCGCCTGCCGCTCAACGCGACGCTTTTGAAAGTCAGAGAGATCGTTCAGATGTCCAAGGAGATACACCAATGAAACGAATCGCTCTAGCCGCGCTCGCTTTCTATTTCTTGGTTCCCCTCATCCAACCTTCTGGTTCTGCTCTGGCCGGCGATTTTCACGAATTGCTCAAGTCAAAGACGGGGACAACGCCCATAACGCACTTTGATTGCATCAGATACCG
This sequence comes from uncultured bacterium, assembly GCA_963846325.1. GTDB lineage: Bacteria > Krumholzibacteriota > Krumholzibacteriia > Krumholzibacteriales > Krumholzibacteriaceae > SSS58A. The sequence continues at coordinate 33,219 of CAWJVO010000010.1, read as the reverse complement.
CTATTCATACGTGGACTACTGCATCAACTTGGATAACTGCTATCCCCCCTCGTGCACTTCATCTGACGTTGAAGCGATCATTAAGGATGCTGCAAAAGCTTGGGGGAGTAGCTCTCTTGGGGTTGGGAACCTCTTGACATCGCAGAACGTAATCAATTGGGATTGCAAAACCATGTCCTCCGTTTATGGCAATTTCACCCCGCTTGAATACAAGTGCGATGATTACATCAAATTCAAGATCTCCCTCTATGCCTACAACGTCGCGGGGCAGCGTATCTATGACGGGTGCAGCAATACCTGTTTCTCTGGCCTGAACCTGTGGGTGGTCGCCGCACACGAATTCGGCCACGCCCTGGGCCTTAGCGACGCCTTGTCCTCGGGATACGAGACCGTGATGAGGGCCGGAGAGTGTCATACTGCCCTTGGGGCTGGTGATATATCCGCAAGGGTTTTTCTCTTCCCCCAAGAACAGGTAGGATGCATCGGCAAGACCTGGGGAGAAGTCAAGGATCAGTATACTGATAACTGCTACTCACCTACTGCAACCGGGGCTTCCAGTGCTTTTGATGCTGGTTCCCTTGAACCACGATCAAGCAAGTTCCCACGGTTGGCCTGGAACAACTTCTCTGACACTATGGGCGTTTACGGTGTCCTAAAGAGAGTTGATGACTCACAAGTATTTGAGACGGTTGAATCCAACTCGGCCGGAGACACGGTCTTAATTGACAGTACTGCTGTCCCGGGCCACACATATTACTACCGGGTTCTATCCACAAAGGGAGACACTCTACTCTACACGGACGAAATGTCTTTCGGCTTGCAGGCTATATCGGAACTCGATTTCTATGACATCAATGGTGATTGGAGCGATATTGTCAATGGCGATACCACGTATATAGCAAGAGGCGCTTTATTGATACCCGATGGTCAGTTCCTGTACATCGCCTCAGACCTTAAGGTGAAAAAGATAGATGTATCCGATCCATTCCATCCAATAGAGGTTGCCTCAAGAGACTTGCCGCTTCTGCCTGAGTACGGGACAGCCCAGAAATTGGTGGATATGCAGATCGGCTATTACGACGCGTACTTGTTCGTGCTAACTGATCGTTGCTTGGTTGTCATAGACAAAACGAACAACACGTTACCGGTTGTATCCACCTACAGCTCCTTCTTGCCGTCTCTTTGCGCCTGCAAAGCGCTTGCGATCAAGGGTGCCATTGCGTATGTGGTAGCTGCCGGCGAGGAAGGACAAGGTATCTACGCTATCAGCTTCCGGTATCCATCCAATCTCGAAGTCTGGGGTTACTACCCAGGATTTGGCCAATCCCTCGGCCTTTCTCCTTATTCTGTTGAATCTGTCGGCGATTACCTTTATGTCGAGTTCTTTACGGGAGCCAATCATGGCCGCACCGAAATCCTTAAGCCGAGAGTGTATGAAACACCAAAGTCCGTTTATTTTGATCTGATCTGCGCCGACCACGATTCCCTCGTTTGCCTCCCAGCTTGCGCCGATTTGACAGCACTTTCCGGCATGACTTATTATGCGATGATAGGAAATCCTGCGGGATATTATGCGCTCGGGAAAACCGATGATACGACCCTCGCCGTTTACGATGTCTCTTATCCAACGAATCCCACAGTAATTCAAACAATCAGAACGCACTGGGATAGGTACGACCGCCAGGGGATGCTTGAATCTTTCAACCGTTCTTATACCTTCGACGATCAATATCTCTATGTGGGAATGAATAGATGGACCTCGCATCCATGGAGCTCCGTTTATGTCTTTGACCTTTACTCTGGCAGCAGCGAGCCCCTATATGCTCTTGGAGACGCCGTCATCGGGCAAGACAAGAAGGCCAGCATCGCAAGCTGGGGCAAATATTTGTACTATTTCGATCGGGCGAGCGATGATCGAGCCTATCATCGCCTGCAAATCTTCGAGAAGGCCAGAGCATGCGATCCAAACCTGCAAGTAGCCTTTGGGCCGGATCAGATATATTCCGCATATCAGATCGGCAACAACGTCAAGATTTCTTGGCATTGCATCGGGTGTCCAATACGGGTCGACGTTATACTCGTGGAGGACGGGACAACAAGCCGGACAATTGCATCCCTCAATAAGCTCGATGAATCTAACCTCGCCGCCAACTCGATATCATGGCCGATGCAAGGAATCAGCTCGGACCCGGAGAATCATTCGTACCAGATCAAGATACTCGCTTGGAATATTGAGGGCAAAGTCGCCTGGTGCATATCCGCTCCCCTGAGAATCGTCGATGACCTTGACATAGGAGGCAAGGGCCCGATTCCAGTGGTGGCCGTGAGTCTGGAGGATGGAAAGAACAAGTCATATCCGCTTCCCGGTTTTGCAGTCCAGTCTTCGGGGCAACCGAGCACGAGCTATTGGGTGTTCCCGGAAAGCCCGGCGATCACAGGCGGGAAAATATCAATTGCCTTGACCGGATGCGAAGGCAAAGAGCTTTCGGTCACATCGATGGCCCTGATGACCGTGGACGCACCGAATGAGTACGCCGTGGCTCTTGCGGAATCAGGACCGATGCTCGTCGCTCCAGACAAAGAGCCCTTGCCCATTGCTGCCTCTGGTTCCATTACAGAGGCTAGAGCACTCTCCGGCAATCAAGCGGCCACCGTGCGCGAATCTCAAGGAATGCAAGCGAGCGAGCAGATCAACATTTCTAGCAGCCATCGGCATGAATTCGAATTTGCCGTGGGCGAGAAGTCGTCGGATTTAGCGCGCTACTATGTACTGCGTTTCAGCGGGCTGTTGCTTCCATCGAGTAAGGACGAGATTGAGATTCCGAAAGTCTTCGCGTTGAAGGATCCCTACCCGAATCCCTTCAATCCCAGCACTATAATTGAGTTCCATGTGCCCAAACACGCAAAGATCCAACTGACTATCTACAATGTAGCCGGCACATTGATAAGCAGGCTCAGGGATGGCGACTTTAAGCCGGGAATCTATCGAGTGACTTGGGACGGGCGAGATTCAGGCGGGAGCACCGTCGCAAGCGGCGTCTATTTCTGCAAGCTCACCATTGATAATAGCAGGGCGATGACAAAAAAGCTGGTCGTGTTGAGATGATCGGGCTGATTCGGATCAGTCGGGCATGGGTTATCTGGCGGTCTACTGCCTGACGCCGCGAGATCATGCGGATCATCGATACGCAGGCCAGAACGAGCCTTCACCGCCTCAAGAGCGCCGCCATCTCCCGCACCGCCTGCTCGATCCCGACGAACATCGCCCGCGAGATGATGCTGTGGCCGATGTTGAGCTCCTCGATCTCGCGGATCTCGACGATAGCGCGGACGTTGTGATAAGTGAGCCCGTGCCCCGCGTGAGCATGCATGCCGTGCTTCGCGATCGACGAGGCCGCGTCGCGGATCGCCCGGAGCGTCCGCTCGACCTCGGTCTTCCCCGCGTTCGCGTATTCTCCCGTGTGGATCTCGACGGCGTCGAAGCCGAGCTTCGCGGCCTCCTTGATCTGCGAGAGGTCGGGGTTGAGGAAGGCCGCCACCGAGATCCCGCCTTCCTTGAGCGACTTGACGATCGGCGTCACGGCGGCGCTCATCTTGAGGACGTCGAGCCCACCCTCGGTCGTCACCTCTTCGCGCTTCTCCGGCACGAGCGTCACCGAATCGGGACGGAGCGCGAGCGCGATCTCCTGCATCTCGCTCGTCGCGGCCATCTCCATGTTGACCCGCGTCTGGGCGAGCTCGCTGATGAGGCGCGCGTCGCGGTTCTGGATGTGCCGCCGGTCCTCCCGCAGGTGGAAGGTGATCTGGTCGGCGCCCCCATGCTCGGCCGCCATCGCGGCGGTCACCGGATCGGGCTCCGTCGTCTTTCGCGCCTCGCGGAGCGTGGCCACGTGGTCTATATTCACTCCAAGTCTGATCGTGCTCACGGCCTTCCTCCCTCTGCCATCGCCAGGTTGTTTCGCTTGATCATCTGGGAGATCGTCAGAAAATCGATCCCCTCTTTCCTCGCCTCGTCGATCATCCAGCGGAGATCGTCGAGCGTCTGGCTCTTCACATGAACGATGCCGATCGCCGAGCCTCTCCGCGCCGCGATCGACAGAAGCTTCCGCATGTTCTCGCGCGTGTCCCCGTCGCCGCCGTCGACGAGCATGTCGTTGGACGCGGCGCTCGTTCCGAGCTCTTTGGCGACTGCGTGCACGACCGAGTGCGAGGTCGTCACGCTGTCGAAGAAGAAGAGCCCGCGCTCCCGGCAGAGCCGCAGCACCGTCTTCATGAGCGCGCGGTCGGTGGTCGCCAGGGAGCCCATGTGATTGTTGATACCGACGGCGCCGGGGGTGGTCTCGAGCGCCTTCGCGACCGCCTTCTCGATCTCGGCCGGCTTCATCGATACGCGGATGAGCGGAATCTCGCCGCTGTCCCAGCCCTCCTTCTCCGCCTCCATCGGCAAATGGCAGAGAATGTCCTTCCCCGCCTCGGCGGCGGCGAGGCAGATCTTCTTGAGAATGCTTGAGCCCCGGTATCACCGCGATCGTGAGCGGTATGTCGAGCTCGAGAAACTCCTTCACGAGCTCGTTGTTGAAGAATCCGAAGTCGTCGACGCAGATGGCGACGACGCGCGCGGGGCGCTGGGCGGCCCCGGCCCGATGCTCGCGCTCGGAGCCTCTCTTGATGACGCACCGGTGCGTGAGCGCGCGCCTCGTGCCGATCTCCATCGTGATGATCGTGCCGTCCTTCCCCTCGCGGCAGGAGCGCACCCTCCCGCCGATAGCGCGGACGGATTTCGTGATCGCGGCGTTGATCTGGACGAGAGAGGCGTCCGGGGCCGTCTCGGCGCGGATGACCGTCGCGGCGGCCTCCGATCCGGCCTGATTGTCGCTCTCGATCCTCAGGTGTTTTCCCATGACGCCGTAACGCCTGAGCGCCTTCACGATCCGCTGCTCGACGTCGCGCTGGACGTACGTGTACCGGCTGTCGATCCCGGCGTCGAGGAGAAAGACCCTTCCGCTCTCCGTCCTGAAATAGCGATAGATCCCGAGCGCGGCGACGAAAACGAGGCAGAGAACGACCGCGAGCATCTTGAGGCGCGACGAGCTGTCCGATTTCTTCTTTACCACACGCACACTATAGGCGGGAGGCCGGGACAAAGTCAAGGATGGCCATATGTATGACGTATCAGGGCGACAGGAGGTCGTCGCAGCGGATAATCCTGTAGAGCTTCGTTTCGTTTACGGCAACCGGGACCACGGTGAATTTCACACGACCATTGGCTATGTATGTTGTCGCGCCGTCGGCCATCACGAGCACGAGGTAGTACTCCCTCGTCGTCTCCCAGCAGTCTTCGCAGAGCTCGCTGTCGAAATTCGCTATCGGCGTCCAGGTTCCGGGCTGATATATCACCAGATCGAGCTTGTCTATCCACAGATCCTCATTCGGATGCCTATCCTCCGCCGCAAGGAACATATTGCCCGTGATCTCGACGTCTTCGCTTCTCGTGCAGCGCTCCGGCGTTACTCCCGCCTGGTTGTACCACATGAAATCGGGATGCAGGAGATCCTCATACCGAGGAAGATTGTGCGCCTTGTAACACAGGATGAGGTTATATATGAGATTTTCCTTATCCGTGAGCGGCTTGTAGCAAGGATACCCGCAGGGTGGTGGAGCCGGCTGCACGGGATCGTCGGAGCAGCCGAAGACAAGAAGCGCCGCCGACGCAAGAACAACCATGGCGAATCGTCGCGGAGTAAGCCATTTCATGAATAATCCTCCCCTGGAAAGATAATTAATCATACTCCAAGTGGAGCGCTGAATCAAGGGGGCGAAAGAAAAGCCCCCTCGGGGGAGGGGGCTCGATCGTTCGGCTGTTGCGGGGCCGCGAAGCCTCCGCGGCACGGGTGCTTTTACTGCGGTATATCGTACATGTGCCGCAGCTGGTAGATCGTCTGATTGTCCTTGACGACGCCGATCGCGATGAACCTGACCCTGGCGTTTCCGATGTACGTCGTCTCTCCTCCGTTGACCACCGCGGTGATGTAGTAGTCGCGCGTCGTATCCCAGCAGTCGTCGCAAGGGACTCCGTCGATGTTGGCCAACTCGTCCCAGGTTCCCCCTAGCGCGATCGTGAGCTCGAGCTTATCGAGCCAGAGCTTCGGATCGGCATATTGGCCCTCGGCCGCGGAAAACATCAGTCGCGTCTGCTCGATATCCGTCGCCCTGTCGTCGAATGAGTCATCCTGGTTGTGCCAGACAAACCCGGCATCGAGGAGCTCCTCATACCGGGTAATCTTGTGCTCCTTGTAGCACTGCATGAGGTTGTATATGAGGTTTTCCCTATCCGTCAGAGATTTATAGGTTGGCGGAGTAACGGGCGGAGGCGGATCCTCGTCCGGTGAAAGAATACATCCGGCATAAACGACCAGGGCGAACGCGGCGATCGCCAGGAACGCATATTTCATTCTGCTTCCATGCATACGTTTTCCTCCTGGTGGAATTGTAACATATTCCGGTGAATTATTCAAGAGCACATTTTCCTCCGGTATGTCTGATTTCTGGTCGCTTTATGCAACGCCGTCCGCGCTATTGGCGCAGCGCTCCCCTCAAAATGCCCGAGGTAGGATTCGAGCCGCTCGGCTGGATATCCTCCCATTTGGAGAGCACCCAGCCCTGCGTGCCCTGGACGATCGTGAATCTGGCTATCCCCGCATAGACCGCGGGGGGGGAAGCGTCCCCGACGTTCAACGTGATCGTGTAGGTGCCTTCATAGGTGGCGAGGCTCACCTGCTCGTTCTCGTAGGTGAAGGTCATATTCGCGTCGCCGAACTGCACACTCCTCTCCCCGAGATACAGCGTCTTTATCCTCGCGAGAAAGTCGAGCTCCACCGCCTTGGTCCAATCCGCGAAGCCCCCGGGGTATATGGCCTCGGCGTCGGCGGACGGAACGAAAGTGAACGCAGCGTCGAGGCTCCGCTCGTAGTTCGAGTCGAGGTTCGAGGCGAGGCCGCACTTGAGATTGATGAACACGTCCTTGGGCCTGTTGGTCGTGATCCAAATACACTCCCCCGTTCCTCCCCCCGGGGTTTCGGGCGTGCGAGGCTCGAAGATGCATCCTTCCTGCACGATCGCCGCGAGCAGCAGCAGGCCCGCGACACAATATCTCCGCATGACGCTCCTCCTTCTAGAATCTGAGCGTAAGCTCCGAATCGGCCTGCCAGTATTCCTTTCGCTCGGCCGAGATGTTGGGGCCGTAGTTCCTCACGTACGCGACGTCGAGCGAAATGCCCCCGCGCTCTCCGAATTTCATCGTTCTCGCGACGCCGAATGTCATGCCTCCCGACTCGTACATGGTCGTCGACGATATGATCTTGCGGCCGTTCCGGGAGCCGAAGATGTTGCCGCTCTGGATGCTGAAGTCGCCCGCGGCCGTCACGAGAAAATCCGCCATCACCTGGTACCTGGCCGTCAGCTCCAGGGTGTGGTCGAACGTCTCGTTCGTCGGGCTGTACCGCCGTCCCGCCGCCCGCATGAGGTAGCTTCCGGTATCCTTTTTGAGATAGCTGTGCAGAAAGCCGAACGTGAGCGAAGGGAACACGTTGAAGTTCGCCCGCGTGTTGAGGCTCGTCGTCCTGTTGAGGTAATTCTTGTCCTCCGTATAGACGAAATCGGTGAACTCGATCTTGATGATGTAATCCTGAGAAAGGGTGAGCCAGGGCACCGGTTTCAGGCTGAGCCTCGGGCTGAGCTGATATTTATTTTCGATCCTGTTGTCGCCCGACAGGGTGTTGTCGATATTGATCGTTTCGAAGCGGTCGATTATGCCGCCGATGTCGACGGTGAACTTCCGGTACGGCGCCTTCACGCTGAAATCGCCGCGGTAGTAGAGATAATCGGCGTCGCGCGGATTGACGTCCTGCTTGAGATAGAAGCGCTGCTTCAGGACCCCCCTTCCGGTCATGCTGACGGAGATGGAGTCGCTGACCATCTGGCTGATGCTCACGCTCAGCTCGTGCTGGCGCTCCCGGTAGCTCGAAAGGGAAACCGGCCCGTAGTCCGACAGGGCGTCGCTCGTGATAACGCCGAACCGAAGAGTGCCGCGAGGGGCGTAGGCGTAGCCCGCGGTCGCGTCCATCGAGTTCGTTTCGCTCTCCTTCGAGAGCCTCGTATCCACACGGTACTTCTCCGCCGCCTTGGCATGCGTGAAATTCGTCGAGAGCGTCAGGAAGGAAAACGGCTGGAGGTGCGTTTTCACGATGAGCTTCTCCGTCCGGTTCCTCGCCTCCTCCCTCTTGGCCTTTGTCGGATCGGCGAGAACCTCGTAGGTGTTGCCGAGCGGAGGCATGACCTTGCGGTCCACTCCCTTGTGCCAATCGTACGCCACGTCGACGGTCTTCGTCAGGCCCCTGCCGTAGCTCATGGCCGCCCGCACCGAGTCGGCCTCGCTCCGCATCGGGCCGAACCGGTTCCCGCCGACGTAGCTCGTCTCGTGCTTCCCGCTCGCGCCGGCGCCTCCCACCACCCTCAGGATATCACCGAACAGGTATTTGAGCGTTCCGCTCGCGCTCCCGGAATAGGCGCGATCGAACTTGAAGTCGTTCGTCCCCTTGCTGCCGTCCGCCTTTATGGTGATGTCCGACGCGGAAGCCCCGAGGAGCGGCTTCAGGAGGCCGAACTCAAGACCCGCTTTCGTATTGTTGATGATGATGTCCTGCCCGAACCGGCCGAGACCGAGCGTCTTCATCTTGCTGTAGCTCTCGCCGGCCTGCGCGCTCAGCCTGTACAGGCCGGGGCGCACCTTGTCCGCCTGGTTCAAGACATTCTGCGTTATGTCCTCCATGACCCGCTGGCGGTATCTCTTTCGCGTCATGCCGAGGCTGTGCGTGAACTTCCATCCCTTGCCGGCGTCGATTGTGGCGTTTATGCCGCTTCCGATGGAGATGCTGACGTCGTCGCTCGCGACCTTGGAGGTGCTGACGAAAACGAAGCGGTCGACCGGCGCCTGCGCCGAGTCGGCTGCCGCCGAATCGGCCGCGGCCGAGTCCGCCGCGGCCTTCAACGAGTCCGCGTGCTGCTGCGCCTGGCCGATAAGGCCCGAGAGCGGGGATTGCGATTGGGAGCTCGAGGGAGTCGAAGCCGGGGCGCTCGTCAATGTATCGCTCGCGGACGAGGCGGCGCGCGCCGGGGCGCTCCACATGAAATGAAGCGCGACACACAGCGAGACGCCCGCGATGCGGATGAGGGTGCTCATCGAAGCCCTTTCACGCGCCGGGAGGCTGCGAAGAGTTCGAACCAGCTTTCGAGCGAGAGCTCCTCCGGACGCATGCCGAAATCGACGCCCGAAAGCTCGCCCAGCCTGTCCCAATCCTTAGCAGTTTCTACGTCTAGCAATTCTCCCAGGATGTTGCGAAGCTTTTTTCTCCGATGAGCGAAGCAACCCTTCAGAAACTGGAGAAACGCCCCTCTGTCCTCGGGCCCTCTCCCCGGCGTGTGCGGCACGAATCCGAGCACGACGCTCTCGACTTTGGGGGGCGGCATGAACGATCCGGGACGGACCCTGAGCACCCTCTTCATTATAAAGTAAGTCCGGAGAAAAATCGACAAGATACCGCAGTTCCTCTCGCCCGGCTCGGTCAAGATCCGGTCGCCGACCTCCCGCTGGACCATGAGCACGGCCGCGCTCAGCATCCGCCAGCGGGCGAGATCGACGAGGATCGGCGCCGTGAGATTGTAGGGGATGTTGCCGGCGAGCTTGTAGCTCGTCCGGCCGCGCTCCCGGGCCGCCTCGTCGAAGTCCACGTCGCGGATGTCGCCGTAGGAAATCTCGACGTTGCCGGCGGTCGCGAATTTCTCGCGGAGGAGATCGACGAGCTCCCCGTCGATCTCGTAGGCGACGATCGAGGCGCCGCTCCGGGCGAGGGGGACGGTGAGCGCGCCGCGCCCGGGCCCGATCTCGAACACGAGGTCCCCCGGCGCGGGGGAGATCGCGTCCGCTATCCGCTGCGCCACCGACTCCGCCGTGAGAAAATTCTGCCCGAGTCTCTTCTTCGCGGGGAGCATGGCCCTCACTCCCTGTAATAGGTTCTCACGCGGAACCGCGCGCGCGGAATGCCCGAGACGAGCGCCCGGCACGCCTCGACGTCCACGCCGGGATAATCGAGCACGGTCACGGTGCACGCCATCCTCGAGGCCGCGGCCCGCTTGATGAAATCGAGCACCGCGTCGAACGCCTTCTCCCCCGCGTCGGGGCGGCATATCCGCGCGTACGAGGCGCGGTCGTGGGCGTTGAGGCTGACGGACACGCCGTCGAAGACCTCGGCGAGCTCCGGGACGATATCGCGCCGGTTGATCATGTTCCCGTGGCCGTTCGTATCGAGCCTGAGCGGCAGCCCGAGCGCCTTGAGGGCGCGGGCCGCCTCGAGCACGTCTGTCAATCTGCACGTCGGCTCCCCGTAGCCGCAGAAGACGATCTCCCCGTACCGGCCCTCCCGCGAGAGCGCCGTCGCCGCCTCGACCATCTCGTCCGCCGTCGGATCGACGGCGAGGTTGAGGTTGTGGCCGTAGAGAGAGTTGTCGCGGCGACTGCGAAGGCAGAAGGTGCAATTGTTCGTGCAGGCGCGCGTGGCGTTGATATAGATGTTTCCCTTGAGGGCGTACGCGACGGCGCCCGGCTTGTTTCTCCGCTTGTGGATCAGGCGCAGGTAGTTCCCCTCGGCGGCTCGCTCGACGTCGGCGGGCTCCACCCCCCGTATCGCGGCGAGCCGGTCGCGCACGATCGCCACGCGCGCGGGCTCGTTGCGCGTGCCGCGGTGCGGCTCGGGGGGAAGATAGGGGCAGTCGGTCTCGAGAACGAACGCAGACGACGGGAGTATCTTCATTACCTCGGGGAGTCTCGAGTTCTTGTAGGTGAGCGGGCCGCCGACGCCGATGAGAAATCCGAGCTCTCTCACCCGGCGCGCCTCCTCGATCCCCCCGGGAAAGGCATGGAAGATTCCCCCGACCTCCGAGGCCCCCTCCTCGCGGAGGATCGCTATCGTGTCGTCGAAGGCCTCGCGCGAGTGGACGACGATCGGTTTTTTGAATTGGAGCGCGATCCCGATCTGCCGCCGGAAGACCTCGCGCTGCCGCTCGCGCGGCGAAAGATCGCGGTAGTAATCGAGCCCCGTCTCGCCGACGGCGACGATCTTCTCCTGGAGAAGCCCTTCCTTGATCCTGCTCTCGAGGGCGTCGTCCCACTGCTTCGCGTCGTGCGGGTGTATGCCGAGCGCGCCGAACACCTCGTCGTACCGGCGGGTGAGGGCGATCGTGTTGTCGACGGACCGCGCGTCGTAGCAGACCTGGAGCATCTCCCCAACGCCCGCCGCGCGGGCGCGAGCGACGACGTCGTCGAGGTCGTCCTTGAACTGGCTCATGTCGAGATGGACGTGGGAGTCGACGAGCATGCGCGCTTCAACCCTTCAGGAGATCGGCGCTGTCCACCTTGATGCGCGGGAAGAGCGGCACGGGCTGCGCGAGGGCGCTCGCTCCCGCCGCTTTCTCCGGCAGATCGTTCATCGTGAGCTTTTCCGCGCCGAGCTGGGCGAGCATCTCGGCCATCTTGCGGGGCATGAAGGGAGTGAGCACGACCCCCGAGGCCCTGAGCACGGCGAGGAGCTCGCGGAACATATCCTCGAGCTCGCCGCGTTTCGCGGGATCCTTGGCCAGATCCCAGGGGCGCTTCTCCTCGATGAACCGGTTCGCGCGCTGGATGACCGACCAGTAGGCGCCGAGCGCCCGCGAGAACTCCATGCGATCCATGCCGCCCCGATACGCGTCGAGCGAACGCACGAGCTCGGCGTAGAGCTCGTGCCCCGCTCCGAGCGGCTTCGGCTCGACCGCGCCGCCGAGATATTTCGAGATCATCGTGACGGTGCGGCTGAAGAGGTTGCCGATGTCGTTCGCGAGATCCGCGTTGTAGCGGTTGAGGAAGACCTCGGCCGTGACGTCGCCGTCGCGATCGAAGGGCACCTCGCGGAGCATGAGGTACCGGAGCGCGTCGGAGCCGAAGGCCTCGACCATCCGCATCGGGTCGATGATGTTCCCGCGCGTCTTCGACATCTTCTCGCCGCCGAGCGAGATGAACCCGTGCGCGAAGACCGAGCGCGGGGGCGCCACGCCTCCCGCCATGAGCATCGCCGGCCATATGACGCAGTGAAAGCGCGTGATGTCCTTGCCGATCACGTGCACGTCGGCGGGCCAGTAGCGATCGAACACCTTCGTGTCGGCCCCGCCGAAGCCGAGCGCCGAGATGTAGTTCGTGAGGGCGTCGAACCAGACGTAGATCACGTGCGTCTCGTCGATCGGGAGCGGTATCCCCCACTCCTTGCCGAAACGCGAGATCGAGACGTCGTCGAGCCCGCCCTTGATGACGTTGATGACCTCGTTGAAGCGGATCTGCGGCCGGACGAACTCGGGATTCTTCTCGAAGAACTCGAGGAGCGGCTGCTGGAACCGCGAGAGGGCGAAGAAATAGTTCTCCTCGCTGATCGTTTTCGGCGGGAGCTTGTGCTTCGGGCAGAGACCGTCGACGAGATCCTTCTCGACGATGAACTCCTCGCACGACTCGCAGTAGAGCCCCTCGTACTTTCCTTTATATATGTAGCCGTTCTTGTGAATGCGCTCGAAGAGGGTGCGCACCGAGAGAACGTGCCGCGCTTCGGTCGTGTGGATGAAGTCGTCGTACGAAATATCGAGCGCCTTCCAGACCTTCTGGAACTCGCCCGACATCGAGCGGCAGTATTCGCGCGGATCGAGCCCGCGGCTCCGCGCCTCGCGCTCGACGTTCGTGCTGTGCTCGTCGTTCCCCATGAGGAAATGGACGTCGAAGCCCGAGAGGCGTTTGTACCGCGCCATGCAGTCGGCGCCGATCTTCTCGTACGCGGTGCCGAGATGCGGCTTCTGGTTTACGTAATCGATCGCCGTCGTTATATAGAATCGTTTCGTTTCCATTCCGCTTACCGTCCCGGCGGGCGATCCTTCCCGTCGTTTCTGCCGTTCCTGGGAAATCTGCCGCCCCTGTCGTTTCTCCCGTTCCTCTCCTTCTTCTCGCCCGCGTCGTTCGCTTCGCTTTTCTCGATCTTCGCGGCTCCCGGCTCCTTGCGCAGCTCCTCCTGCAGAACCTCGAGCTTGACCTCGACCTGGTTCTTCTCCGCGTCGCTCAGGATGACGGTCCGGTTGAATATGTCGACCTTCTCGATGCGGTGCTCGCCGCCGAAGACCCGTATCTTGCTCCCGATTTTCGGGATGTCCTTCGTGAGATCCTTGTAGTACTCGAGCTCGTAGTCGAGGCAGCACATGAGTCGCCCGCACGCCCCGGAGATCTTGGACGGCGTGAGCGGGAGATTCTGGTCCTTCGCCATCTTGAGCGACACCGGCTCGAAATCCTTGAGGAACGTCGCGCAGCAGAGGCGCCGCCCGCACATCCCCATCCCGTCGAACCGGCGGGCCTCGTCGCGCACGCCGATCTGCCGGAGATCGATGCGCGTGCGGAACACGCCGGCCAGGTCCTTCACGAGATCGCGAAAATCGATCCTCCCCTCGGAGGTGAAATAGAAGGTGATCTTGTTTCCGTCGAACTGGTACTCGACGTCGACGAGCTTCATCGGCAGCTTGTGCTCGGCGACCTTCTGCTGGCAGACCTTGAGCGCCTCGGATTCCTTCGTCCGGATCTCGCGCAGGTGCTCGACGTCCTTCTCGGTCGCGTGGCGGAGGACTTCCTTCATATCGGCTTCGATATCGCCGGCTTCCGCGCGCGCGAGCGATATGATCTGTCCCATGTCCTCCCCCCGGTCCGCCTGGACGACGCAGTAATTGCCGGTCCGGAGGTACAGGGCCTTCGCGTTCCGGAAGAACTCCTTCCGCTGCGCCTTGAATTGCACTTCGATGACTTCCATAGGCCCTCAATCTAATACCATGCGTTCGTCAAATCAAGAAACAGATGAGAAAGCGTCAGCTCCGGATCCGCGTTCCGGCGGAGGCTCTCGATCGCGGCGGATACCTTCCGGATGTCGCCGGGGAGGTCCCGCGCGGCCGCCGCCGCGAGCCGCCCGGCCCCGATCGCGTCCGCGAGGACCCCCTTTTCGGTCTCCTGCAGGCGCCCGTCGCGATTCCTGATCAGGAGGCCGAAGAGAATGGTCATCTCCTCGAGGAGCTCCGCGATATCCTCGCGCGAATAGCCCCTGTTGCGGCTCCTCGCCTCGCTGTAGCCCGCGAGCTCTTCCGCTTCCGCGATCAGCTCCTTCGACTTTCCGTCGACGACGAGCCCGACGACCGCGGCGGCGTCCTTCCAGAGGGCGAGGAAGCGCTCCTCGAGAAGGTCGATGCCGCGGCGAAGGTTTCCCTGGGCGAGGGCCGCGAGCCGCTTCGCCTCCTCCTTCTCGACCGAATAATACTCCTCGAGAAATCCGGCGATCGCCCCGGCCGCGAGCGGATCGAACCGGACCTCGTAGCAGCGGGAGCGGATAGTCGGAAGAAGCCGATCGGGATACTCCGTCACGAGCACGATCGCGGCCGAGGCGGGAGGCTCCTCGAGAAGCTTGAGCAGCGCGTTCTGGGCCTCCGCCGTCGCGAGGTGCGCCTCGAGAATCGCGACGACGCTGCGCTTCCCCTCGAACGGGTGCTTGGAGAGCGCCTCGATGACGAGCCGCACGAGATCTATGCCGACGCTCCGGCCCTTGTTGCCGAACTCCCCCCGGGCGAAGAAGTCCTCGCGCCTGCTCTCGAGCACGAGCGCGAGGCCGGTATCGATCTCGCCGTGGGGGATCGGATAGACGAGATGGAGGTCGGGGTGCTCGAGGGTCCTGATCTTCGAGCAGGCTTCGCATCGCCCGAGCGCGCCGCACGGTCCCGCCGCGCTCCGCTTCTCGCAGTTGAGCGCCGCGGCGAGCTTCACGGCCATGAGCTCCTTGCCGGCGCCCTCGGGCCCCGCGAAAACGAGCGACGGGGGGAGCTTCCCCGACGCGGCGAGCCCGTCGAGGAGCGGCCCGACGCGCGTCTGCGCGCGCGCGATCGCCTCCGCCGCCGCGAGAATGTCCATGATCGACGCATCCTTTCGAACCGCCGCGCCGCGCGCGGCCCCGAGCCACCCGCGGTCCTGCGCCGCGCGCGGCCCCTCGGTGAGCGCCTATCTCCCGAGCCACTCGGCCGGGTCGAGCGCTTTCTTCGATTTCCGTATCTCGAAATGGAACGCGTTCCCCGTTCCCGCCGCCGCCCCGCCCGCCTCCGCGATGACGTCCCCCGCGTTCACCATCGCGTCCTTCTTGACGAATATCTTCGACGTGTGCGCGTAGAGCGTGTAGTACCCCTGGCCGTGCGCGACGATGATGCAGTTCCCGAAGCCGGGCAGCAGGCTCGCGTACTCGATCTTCCCGCGGGCGACCGCGCGCACGGGGGAGCCCGCGCGCGCGTCGATGTCGACGCCCGGATTGAACGTCACCGTCCCGAACTCGGGATGCTTCGACTCGCCGAATCCGCGCACCCGCTTCCCCTCGACGGGAGGATTCATGCGTCCCTTGAGCGCGGGGAAATCCTTGCCCGCGGCCGCTTCCCAGGCCTCGGGAGCGCTCGCGGTCCGTTCCTTCTCGAACGCCTCGATGATGGCCAGAAGATCCCGCTCCGCTCGCGCGAGCTGCTCGATCCGCTTCTGATGGCCGCTCTTGCTCGTCTTGAGCTCGGCGAGCGATTTCGTGCGCTTCTTCTCGTTCGCCTTGAGACGCGCGAGCTCCCGCTCTTTCTCGCGCCGCGCGGAGGTCGCCTGCGCGAGCGATTCGGTGAGGTTCGCTTCCCGGCGGGCGATCTCGGTCTTTTGCTTGCGAACCTCCTCGACGAGGTTCGCGTCCCGCGCGGCTATCGTCGAAAGAAACTTGTACCGCTGGAGAAGGTCGCCGAAATCGTTCGCCTGGAGGAGCTCCTGCCACGTGTGCTGCGGTCCGCCCTTGTACATCTCCCGCAGCCGCCTCGCGAGAATGACGCGCCGGCGGTCGAACACCTTCTCGCTGTAATCGAGATCCTGCACGATGCGCCCCATCTGCTGCACGAGCAATTCTTCTTTATCCGCGATGCCGGCGAGGAGACGTTTCGTGAGCTTCTCCTCCCGGACGAGCTTGTCCAGATACCCGGCGATGTCCTTTTCCTTGCGTTCGACATCCTCGATCTTCCTGCGCTCCGCGGCGATCTCCTCGCGGAGCTTCTGAAGCTCGGCGTCCTTCGCCCGCATCCGTTCGTCGAGGGTGCCCCCTCCCTGCTCCTGGGCGGCCGCCGCGACGGCCAGCGCGCAGAGCAGCGCGGCGAGCGGGACAAGCGTTTTCCGGGCATCCTTCCAGAGCATGTTCAGACCGCCGTTCGGCACGGTTACACTTTGAGGAAGCGCCGCATCGCTCCGTAGCTCGCCAGCGCGCCGAGCAATGCGCAGAAGACGACGAACCCGAATATCGAATCCCCGCGCAGGAACATCACGCCCGGCAGGAAGCGCTTCGCGAACGCGTGGATGACGGCGAGGAGCGCGATCGCGAGGAGCGAGGATACCGCCCCCTGGAACGCTCCCTCGACGAGGAACGGGATGCGGATGTACGCGTTCGTCGCCCCGACGAGCTTCGCCACCTCGATGGCCTTCTGCCTCGTGAGCACGGTGAGGCGCACCGTGTTCGCGATGACGAAGATCACCGCGAGGAGGATGATGACGCCGATGAACAGATCGACGACGTAGAATCCCCGCACGAGCTTCTCGCCGCGGCCGAGCCATTTCTCGCCGTAGCGGAACTCCTCGACGCCCTCCCATTTCCCCGCTTCGCCCGAGAGCTTCTCCAGGTATTCGGAGCGGATATATTCGGGCTTCAGCTTGACGCGGTACGCGTCGGGAAGCGGGTTGCTCCCGAGCGCGTCGAGCATGTCCTTGCTGTCGCCGAGGTCCTTGCGGAACGAGGAGAGCGCCTCCTCCTTCGAAACGAAAACGACCTCCTCGACCCCCTCGAGGCCGAGGAGCTTCATCTGGATCTCGCGCGACGCCGCGGCCGCGACGCCGTCGTCGAGATAGACGTAGGCCCGCATCTCCTCGCTCGCCCGGTCGATGACCGACTGCACGTTGAGCGTGAGGAGGATGAACACGACGAGGATGAGGAGGCACAGCCCCATGATCACGATCGAGAAGGCGTTCGCCGCCTTCCGGCGCGCCATCATCGTCGCCGATTCGCCGACCACGTATCGAAGCTGGTTCAGATTCACCGGCGGTCCCCCCTGTCCCCCGTGATGTCCCGATCCTCGAGACGATCGGCCTTCTCGCTGATCTTCGAGTCCGCGATCCTGTCGCGCAGGTCGCCGACGTAGATCATATCCTTGTCCTTCACGACCCGGCCCCCGTCGAGGTAGATGATCCTCTGCCCGAAGCTCTTGACGAGGTCGAGGTCGTGCGTCGCCATGAGGACGGCCGTGCCGCCCGCGTTGATCTTGAACAGGATCTCGAGAATGCTCCGGGTAACGACCGGATCGAGGTTCCCCGTCGGCTCGTCGGCGAGCAGCACCGAGGGGCGGTTGGCGACGGCGCGCGCGATCGCGACCCGCTGCTGCTCGCCTCCCGAAAGCTCGTGCGGATAATCGTACCGTTTGTGGTAAAGCCCGACGCGCATGAGGATATCGGTGACCTGGTGCTTGACGTCGCCGATGCCGGCGCCCGCGACCTTGAGCGCGAGGGCGACGTTTTCGAACACGGTCCTGTCGTCGAGAAGGCGGAAGTCCTGGAACACGATGCCGATCTTGCGCCGGAGATTCGGAATCGTGCCCCGTTTCATCTTCGTCGACACGTACGGCCCGACGACCACCTGCCCCGAGCTCGGGACGTCGTCCATGTAGATCATGCGGAGCAGCGTGCTCTTGCCCGCGCCGCTTCGCCCCACGAGAAACACAAACTCCCCGTTCGTGACCTGGAGATTGATGTCGTGGAGGCTGAAATGTTTTCCGAACGTCTTCGAGAGATGGTACACGCCGACGATGATTCTCTGGTCCTGTTCCATTTCACGCTTTCCCGCGGCGCGCGAGGCAGCATTCGACGGCGAGGGCGAACGCGCTCGCGAGGCTGCCCGTTTCCGCCGTGCCCGTTCCGGCGATGTCGTAGGCCGTGCCGTGACAGACCGACGTCCGCACGACCGGAAGCCCGATCGTCATGTTCACGCCCTCCCCGAAGCCTCCCGCCTTGAAGGGAATCATCCCTTGGTCGTGGTAGAGGGCGACGAAGGCATCGTAACCTTTCCCCTCCCATTTGTAAAACATTGTGTCCGCGCTTAAGGGGCCGTCGATGAGATGCCCCTCCGCGCGGAGCGCCTCGAGGCACGGCCGGATCGTGTCGCGCTCCTCCGTGCCGAGGACCCCGCCGTCTCCCGCGTGCGGATTGAGCGCGGCGACGGCGATCCGCGGCTTTTCGACGCCGAAGAGCTCCCGAAGCGAGCTCTCGGTGACGCGCACGCCCGCCGAGATTCTCTCCGCCGTCACCGCCGAGGGCACGTCCCTGAGGGGGATGTCCCTCGTGAGGATCACGATGCGGAGACCGCGCGAGACCATCATCATCTGGCAGTCGGGGGCGTCGAAGAGGCCGGCGAGAAGCTCGGTATGGCTCACCCTCGAGCAGCCGGCAAGCGCGAGCGCTTCTTTCGAGATCGGCCCCGTAACGATGCCTTCGACGAGCCCCCGCTTCGCGAGCGCGGCGGCGGCTTCGATCGCTCGGCACGCGGCGCGGCCTCCTTCGGCGGTCGGGCGGCCGAGCCGATAGGCCGTCTCTTCTCCCGTATCGATGTAGAGGGGAAATGAATCGGGGGCTTCGAGCGTCGCCGCATCCGCGAGCGGAATCACGCGTGCGGCCGCGCACGCCTTCGCCGGGAGCCAGCTCGAGAGCGCCGCGTGCGCGCCGAGAACGTACACGTCCGCGCCGGACAGAGCCCGCGTCGCGAGGAGCGATCCCGTTATCTCGGGACCGACGCCCCCCGGGTCGCCGACGGTGAGCGCGAGACGCACCCTGCTCTCAGACATCCCATCCCTCTCCGTCCCCCGTTTCGATCCGGGCTTCACGGATGACGCGGAAGTATCGCTCGCGGTCTTTCCGCGGCACCTGCCCCGCGGGGATCTCGAGGATCTCGACCGCCGTCACCGCGCGCGGATAGCGGATCTCGACGACGTCGCCCGGCCGGGCTTCCGCGCTCGCTTTCGCTTTTCTGCCGTTGATGGAAATGCCGCCCGCCTCGCATCCCTTGTGCGCCTGGCTCCGCGTCTTCACGAGGCACAGAGCCTTGAGGAGCAGGTCGATTCTCACCGGGGTCATTCTCCCTTTATCGCGATTTCGTAGTTCTTCTTGAGCTCCTCCACGTACACGCTCATCTTCTCCATGATCTTCTGCTCGGCGAGGAGCCTCCACACCTGGTCCTTCGCCTCGTCGTACGAGTACGTTCCCGCCTCGTTCCAGCTCAGCACCTTGACGACGCGAAAGCCCCGCTCTTCCTTCATGACGGGAGCGAGCCCGCCCGCGGGCACTCCCTTGATCGCTTCCTTGAACTGCTCGGGCAGGTTCTTGATCTCGACCGCGCCGAAGACTCCCCCTTTGTCTTTCGTGGGGTAATCGCCGGAGTATTGCGCCGCCGCCTGCGCGAAATCGGCGCCGCCCGCGATTTCCGTCCGGACGCTCTCCGCCAGCTTCGCCGCGGCTTCGACGTCTTCCGGCGCCGCTTGGGCGCGCACGAGAATATGCCGCAGGGAGACCTGATCCCCCTCGACCTTCTCGATCTTGATGATATGATATCCGAACTCGGTGAGAACGGGACCGCTCACCGTTCCCACCGCGACCTTGCGCGCCGCCTCGGCGAAGGGAGGGTTGTCGAGCTCGTCGAGGTTGAGGGTGCCGAGGTTGCCGCCGAACTTGGCGCTCGGACAATCCGAATACTCCTTCGCCGCCGCCGCGAAATCCTCTCCGGCCTTGAGCTTTCCCTCGATCGTCGTGATCTTCTCGAGCGCCTTCGCGAGCACCGCCTCGGAAGGTTTCGGCACGATGAGGATGTGCGCGACCGACACGGACGGCTCCTTCTGCGGGAACTCGGAGAGATGCGTCTTGTAGTACTCGCGCACCTCCGC
This sequence comes from uncultured bacterium, assembly GCA_963846325.1. Classification (GTDB taxonomy): domain Bacteria; phylum Krumholzibacteriota; class Krumholzibacteriia; order Krumholzibacteriales; family Krumholzibacteriaceae; genus SSS58A. Next base: position 13,089 of record CAWJVO010000010.1, on the reverse strand, counting down.
CTCCGTCACCTTAACCTGCGGCAACATCTTCTGATATTTTATCTTCTGCATAAGGAGATACGCCTCGGCGTTGGGGCGGTATCTCTCGCGAAGCGCGTCCATCGTGAGACCTTCCGCCGCGAGCTGCCGATCGAAGGCGTCGTCCCCTCCGATCTCCGTCTTCTTCTGCTCTATCCAGCGCTCGACCGCCTCGTCGATCGCCTTTTCCTCGACACGGAGATTGTCCCGGTCCGCCTGGATCGTGAGGAGCGCCGTGGCGATGAGGCTGTTGAGCGCTTCCTTCCGCAGCGTCTTTTCCTCGTCGGGCGGAAGCGACGTTCGCTCCGTCTGCATGAGGTAGCTCCTGATCTCGTTGTCCACCTCGCTCTGGAAGATCGCGTGATCCTCGACGGTCGCGACGATCCGGTCGACGTAGGTTTTTGCGTTCGTCGTATCGGCAACGATCGCCCGTGCGCCCGCAATCGTCGTATCGGGTACGCGCGCCTGCGGTGCGCCCGCGCTCGTCGTGTCGGGGGCGAGCGCTTGCGCGAGCGCTCCCGCGCACGGCACCTGCGCGGCCAGCGCGGCCGCGCATATCGCGCAGGCGGCCGCGAGAATCTTCCGGTGATGCATCGTTCCTCCTCTTTCGATTTCAGGGAGTCCACGCCGTATCGGCGTCATCGTACGTCCCCGCTGTATCCGCCTGCGGCCCTCCTTCGGCCGGGCGCAGGTACGATTCGTCCTTGTACGCGATATCGGCCTTCGCCTTGAGCGATTCGAGGAGCTCGCGATAGGCCATCTTCCGCTTTTCGAGCATGAGCGTGTTCATGATCTGCTCGCGCACGTCGTCGAGCCCGACCGAGATGAGCGACTCCCGCACGTCGTCGAGCCTGAAGATGTGGTAGCCGAAATCCGATTTGACGACTCCGGTGACGTCGCCCGGCTTCATGCCGAAGACAATCGCCTCGAGCTCGGGGATCATGTTCCCTTTGGTGAGATAGCCGAGATCGCCGCCCCGCTTCGCCCCCCCGTCGATCGAGTAGCGGTTCGCGACCCAGGCCCAGCTCTTCGTCTTGAGGAGCTCCGCCGCCCGGGCGGCGTCTTCGGGGGCGCCGGCGAGAATCTGGCTCACGCGGTACTCGTTCATGTACTCGCGCTCGTGAGCGGCGTAGTACGCCTCGACTTCTTCCTCGCTCACCTCGGTCCGCTTGCGAAGCTCGGCGAACACGAGGTAGTCGGCGAGGAACTGCTGCTCGAGCTCCCTCAGGCGCGCCTCGACGTACGGATCGGACTTGAAGCCCCGGCGGATCGCCTCCTGCCGGAGAACCTCCATATCGACCCAGCGGCGGACAAAATCCCGCCGCTCCTCGAATGTCGGTGGAATCTGCTCGTCCCCGGCGACGAGTCTGTCGAGGTCGCCGCCGGTGAGCACGGCGTCCCCCACACGGACGATCTCGCCCGCTGTATCGCCGGCCGCTTTCCCCGGCTCGTTCCCCTTCCCGCACCCGCCGACGGCGAAGAGCACGAGGAGAAAGAGGATTGTCGCCTCCCGTGCCCCGATCATATCGATGCGCCCGCCTTATCGCGGCATTTGCAGCTGCTGTTGCTGCGCCTGCTGTTCCTGCAGTTGCTGCTCCCGGGCCTTCTGCTCGAGCATGGCGTCGCTCGGCCGCGTCCTCGAGAGCTCCGTCTTCTTCAGGTTCCGCAGATTGGTCTTGATCGTGAAATCCTCGCGCCACTTCGCGAGTTTCTCCTTGAGGAGCTTTTCGGCCCGGTCTTCCTGCATCTTCGACCGCATGGCCTGCGCGGCGCTCGCGTACGGCATCGGCTGGGGCGCCTCGATCTGCTCGAGCTTGACGACCGCCCATCCTCTCGGCACCTGGAACGGATCGGATATCTGGCCCGGCGTAAGCGAGAACGCGATCTCGTCGTAGTCGGGGAAATTTCCCTTCGGGACGAGCCCACCCGTGCCGCCGCCGCTCCGGACCCCTTCGGGATCCTCGGTGAACTTCTTCACGAGCTTCTCGAAATCCTCCCCCTTGCGCGCCAGCGCGACCGCCTGATCGGCCTTCGCCTTGTCGCTCACGAGGATGATCCTGAACTCGCGCCGCTCCGGAGAGGAGATACTGGCCTGATTCGCGTTGTAATAATCCTGGACTTCGAGGTCGCTCACGCTGACCTCGTTCTTCACCTGATCCTCGTAGAATTTCCAGGTGAGTATCATTTCTTTCTTCGCCTGGAGCCCCTTCGCGACTTCGGGCATGTCCTGAACCTTGAGCACGTTTTCGACGTAGGCCGGCAGGGCGGCGTCCCAGATGCGCCGGTGTATCGATTCGACGATCTTCGCCTTCCCGTACTTGCGGAACTCCCGATCGGGAAGACCCAGCTCGCTGTAAATCTTCATGTAATCCCGGAGCGTGTAAGCGCCGTCCGCGTACTGGGCGAGAAGCATATCCTGGTACTGTTCCGGGATCTCGAGCTTCGGCGCGTTGTCGCGCGTCACCTTGTACGTGATGATGTCCTGCATCGGGATGTCGGGAGGAAGGTTGTTGTATATCACGTCGACCGCTTCGGGAAAGATGACGAGCCCGATATCCTTCTCGATCTTCTTCTTCATATCGGCGATCATCTTCTTCTGCTTGTCCCCCTCGACCTTCTTGCGCGCGTACTGGAGGTCCTGTTCGGGCGTGATCTTCCGGATTGCGTGGACCTTGAGGATCGCCCATCCCGTCTCAATCTGGAGGGGCTGCGTGATATCCCCCTCCTTCGTGTTCGTCAGGGCCTCCTCGATCCAGTAGAACATGTTTCCGATCGTGCTCGTGCCCAGGAAGCCGCCGTCTCCGGCCCCGGGGGCCAGAGAGTATTTCTTCGCCATTTCGGCGAAGTCGGCCCCGCCGGCGAGCTGATCGCGGACGGCGCGCGCCTCATCCTCGTTCGCGACGAGGATCTGGCTCAGCGTGTATTCGTTGTGCATCTGCTCGAAGAAATCCTTCGCTTCCTGCTCGGTCACCTTGGCCTTCTTCACGACGTATTCGTTCTCCATCGCGGCGACGAGGTACTGCGACCTGAATCTCTCGAGGAAATCAGCGACGTCCTTCTCCTTCTCGTATCCCGCCGCGAGAGCCTTGAGCGTCATGACTTCCTTGTTTATCATGATGTCGAGAAGCTCCTTTTTGCCCTCGAGATCGTTCGTCTTGGGCAGAAACTTCTCGTCCATCGTCGCGACCGCTTTGTTGAAGTCCCCCACGGTGATCTTCCGGTCGGCCACCTTGGCGACTACGAGATTCTCCTTCTTGCCGCATCCGAGGGAAAGCGCGACGCCGGCCGCAAGGATGCACAGAATCGTTTTCTTCAAAGCAGGCTCCTTTCTCGATCCACTGTTCGGCATGTGATGCCAAAGGCTCCCCGAGGGAGCCGTGCGCGACGGTAAAGACGGTTTCCGGGCGAATCCCCGGGAGGGGCGCCCTCCATACTGTTTAAACTACTCTATTTATCAGAAAATTCCAACGATTTCAACAGATTTTCGAGGTCGCCGAGGGCGTCGGGCTTGCCGTCCGCGGAACGGAGCCCTTTGACGGTCAATCCGAACCCCTCCTTCGTATGAAAGATCAGGCGCCCCGGAAAGAGGTCGACGATCGAGGCTATCTGCTTCTTGCCGGGGAGCTTGTCGCCCGGCGAAGCCGGCCTTGAGGGTGAAGGAGCGATCGATTTCGACCCGGTCGATGCCCGCCGCCGCGGCGCGGGCCTTGAGCTCCACGATCCTCAGCATGTTGGCGGCGCTGTCGGGAAGCGGCCCGAACCGGTCGCGGAGCTCGCCCGCCATCTCGCCGGCCTGGGCGGCGGTCTCGATCCTCGAAAGCCGCCGGTAGATGTCCATCCGCTCCTCCGAGTCGGGAACGTATTCGGATGGAAGATACGCGGGGAGCGGCACCGAGATGCGGATCTCGCGTTCCGTCGCGACGCTCTCCCCCTTGAGGCGCGCGACCTCCTCCCTGAGCATGCGCGTGTAGAGATCGAGGCCGACCGCGGCGATGTTCCCCGATTGCTCTATGCCGAGAAGATTGCCGGCCCCGCGGATCTCGAGATCGCGCATCGCGATCCGGTAGCCCGCTCCGAGGTAGTCGAACTCGCTGATCGCCTGGAGCCTTTTCACCGCCGTCGGCGTGAGGGTGCGGCCGCGCGGCACGAGAAGATAGGCGTACGCCTTGCGGTCCGATCTCCCCACGCGGCCGCGGAGCTGGTAGATCTGCGCGAGCCCGAACCGGTCGGCGCGGTTGATGACGATCGTGTTCACGTTCGGGAAATCGAGCCCCGCTTCGATGATCATCGTGCAGACGAGCACGTCGAACTTGCGCTCGAGAAAATCGATCATGCGCTTCTCGAGCTCCCGCTCGTGCATCTGGCCGTGCGCGTGCGTGATCCGCACCCGGTCCGGGAGCAGCCTCCGCAGGTACCCTTCCATGACCGCGATCGACTGCACCCGGTTGTGCACGAAGAAGACCTGGCCGCCGCGGTCGATCTCGCGCATGCAGGCGTCCCTGATGCTCGCGTCGTCGAAGGGAAGGATCTCGGTATGAATGGGGAGGCGGTTGCGCGGCGGGGTGTCGATGACCGAGAAATCGCGGATTCCGGAGATCGCCATCGAGAGGGTCCGCGGGATCGGGGTCGCCGTCATGCTGAGGACGTCGACCGATTTCTTCATGCTCTTGAACGAATCCTTGTGGCGCACCCCGAACCGGTGCTCCTCGTCGACGATGACGAGCCCGAGATCCTTGAACCGGATGTCCTTCGAGAGGAGCCGGTGCGTGCCGACGACGATGTCGACCTTTCCCTCGCCGACCGCCTCGACGGTCTCTTTCTGCTTCGCGTTCGGGACGAACCGGCTCAGCGTCGCGACGGTCACGGGGTATCCGGCGAGGCGCTCGCTCACCGTGCTGAAATGCTGCATCGCGAGCACCGTCGTCGGAACGAGGATCGCGACCTGTTTGCCCGACATCGCCGCCTTGAAGGCCGCGCGCACGGCGACCTCGGTCTTGCCGAACCCGACGTCCCCGCAGAGGAGCCGGTCCATCGGGCGCGGCCCCTCCATGTCTCCCTTGACCTCGTCGGTGGCGCGGAGCTGGTGCTCGGTCTCCTCGTAGGGGAACGACGCCTCCATCTCCTTCTGCCACGGCTTGTCGGCGGGGAACGCGAAACCCTTCGCGAGCTGGCGCGCCGCGTACACCTCGAGGAGATCGCGGGCGATCTTCTCGGCGCTCCTGCGGGCCTTCTCGCGGGTGCGCGTCCACGACGCGCTCCCGAGCTTGTCGAGCTGCGGGGCGGAATCTTCCGCCGCGACGTACTTCTCGACGAGGCGGAGCTGGCCGATCGGGATGAAGAGGTGGTCGTCCCCGCCGTAGCGCATGTCGAGGCATTCGGTCTTGCCGCTCTCGATCTCGAGAACGCGCATTCCCATGTAGCGCCCGATGCCGTGATTCACGTGAACGACGAAATCCCCCGGCTGGAAATGCGAGGGATCGTACGTGAGCGACCTGCTCCGGGCGGGCGGCGTATGGTACGGGCGATGGTAGCGGCCGAAGACCTCTTCCTCGCTCAGGAAGAAAACGCCGATCTCGGGCCAGCGGAAACCGCTCGAGAGCCCGCCGAGGGGAAAATCGATGTCCATCGCGACGTCCTCGAGGAGCTCCTCGGCGCGCTCCCTCTGGAATTTGTTCGCGCAGAAGAAGTAGACCCTGTTCCCGCGCTTGAGCTCTTTCTGCGCGTCGGTCACGAGGGAGGCCAGATTCCGCCGGTAGTCCCCCGGCGAGGACGTGCCGAAGCGCACGGCGCCTTCCCATTCGAGCTTGTTGATCGAGACGCGGCGCGAGCGCGCGAGCCATTCGGAGAGCTCCCCTTCCCCCACGTACGCTTCGTCGGGCGCCGGGTAGAGATTCCCCTCGTCGCGCGTGCGCGCGTACCGCTGCGCGACTTCCTCCCTGAAATCGGCGAGGGCGCTCTCGATATCCTCGGCGTCGACGAGCACGACGACCGGCGGCGCGTCGAAATGCGCGAAGAGGGGAACGACCCCGTGCAGGGCCGCCGCGTAATGCTCCATTCCGAAGAACGATATCCCTTTTTCGAGACGCTCCGCCGGAAGCATGAGCTTCGCGCGCTCCTCGTCGTCCGCTCCCGCCGTTTCCTTCCGGATGCGCTCCGCGAGACGCGCGACCCCTTCGAGCGTCGGGGCGACGTGATGGGGCGGGTGCACGCGGAGACGTTCCCGATCGCCGGTCGAGCGCTGCGTCTCGATATCGAAGTCGCGCATCGATACGATCTCGTCCCCGTCGAACTCCATGCGCACCGGCGACTCCTCGGACACCTCGAAGATATCGAGGATCCCTCCGCGGACGGCGAACTGCCCCTTCGCTTCGACCGTTTCGTGCCTCTCGTAGCCGAGGCGCACGAGACGTTCCGCCAGCTCGAACGGGTCGCGCTCCTCTCCGGCGCGCATGTCGACGAGGAGGCCGTGGTAGAGCTCGCGGGGGAATACTTTCTTGAGCACGGACCGGATCGTGCAGACGAGCACGCGGCACCCGCCCTCGCCGAGCGTTTCGAGCGCCTTCATCTGGAGCCCGGTGAGGCTCCGGTCGGGATCGTGATAATCGTACGGGAGCATCTCGTCCTCGGGGTACGGAACGACGCCGTCGACGCCGAATATCCCGAGATCCTCCTCGACGTCGCGCGCGCGCACGGGGTCGGGAGCGATGACAAGGAACGGCGTTTTCCGCTCCGAGGCGAGGGCGGCGACGACGAGCGATCGCGCGCTGCCGTAGAGTCCCGAGACCGGGACGTGCGCGCTCTCGGCGTCGAGCTTTCTGATCAGCTTACGGTACGCATCGAGGCGATCGATTTTCTGCTTCAGGTCATTCCACATATGCTACCAATACGCGGGTCCTGCCGCCCATTGCACCCCGCGTGATACGCGGGTCCTGTCACCGATTGCACCCCACACGTGCTCGCTCGCTAGCGCTCGCTGCGCTGCGTGTGGGGACCCCATCGGTGCCACCCGCTAGTCGAGATGCGGGGGCCCCATGGGCGCCACCCGCTACAAGTGCAGGCGCGGGACATTCCCGCGAACGAGCCCATTGGAGCCCTGCGACTGGGCTCGGAGCGGGAATGTCCTGCGCCATCCCCACCCGCTAGCCGGGTTCGCCCTTCTCCCGCTGCGCGACGAAGAGCTCCAGGGCGAGCAGCGCCATCGCCGCGAGAAGCAACGGCACCGTGATCTCCCTGCCCGTGCGCGCCGCGCGGATCGCGGGCGCGAGCTCCCTGTCTTCCTCGACGACGAGCCGAGCCCCAAGCCCGAGCGAATCGGCGGCGGCGCGCGGCTCGAGATACGCGAGATCCGACTCCTCGCGGCAGTCCGGATTGACGGCGATCTTTCCGATCGTCTCGGCGCCCGAAAATATAGTGACCACGCCCGGCGTCTCGACGGGAGGAACGAGAATCGATCCGGTTCCTTCCGCGGGCTTGAGCGTCGCGCCGCCCGGAAGCTCGACGGTGAACGCCGCGCTTCCCTTCACGCTCCAGGATATCGCCTCTCCGACGAGGCTTCCCTCGCTCGCGGGAAGCTCCGCGCCCGTCGCGAGCACGAGCTGCTGCACGAGCGGCAGGAAATAGGGAGAGAGCACGAGCTCTCCCGCCTCCGGCCTCGGGTCTATCGCCGCGAACACGACCGCTCCCTCGCCGCGGCGCTCTTCCCATACGAAGGGGCCGCTTCTCTCGAACGAGAGCTTCGCGGCTCCGGGAGGCACTCCCCTCACGAGCGCGGCGCTTCTGAATCTCAGGCGCGCGAGAGCCTCGAGGTCCCGCTCGTCGAACGGCCCGAGAAAGCCCGGCGCGGCCGGAGGTTTCGCGAGCCGGAAGAATCCCTGCGGCATTTCGTCGAATTCGATTTCGAGCGGATAGCGGCTGAGCCGTTCGGCGGCCTCCGCGAGCTCCGGCACGAGCAGCACGATCGCCGTGCCCCCGCGCGCGACGAAACGCTCGACGATCTCGACGTCGCCCCGGGCGGGGCCTCGTCCGGGGCCGAGCACGACGACGTCGGCCGAGCCCAGGTCGGCGCTCGTGAAAGCGCTCCATCCGCGCTTCGCGACGGCGACGTCCCCCTCGACCCCTCCGGGGACGAGCGCCTGCTCGAGGTAGAAGCCCCCTTCGTCGGCGAGCAGGAGAACGCGCGTCTTGTCCCTGACGTTCAGCGTGAAGTATCTCGTGTCGTCGGCGGGGAGACGATCGGATCGTTTCTTCACGACGCCGTCGATCCATCCCGAGCGCTCGACGGGAAACACGACCGTCTCCGTGGAATAGTTGTCCGGTAGTATCTCGATCTCCTTCTCCATGACGCGGCGCCCCGCGATCGAGACCTCGAGCGGGAATCTCGCGGCGAGCTCGCGCGACCTGTTGCGCAGGACGATCCCGAGCTCCGCCGTCTCCCCCTTGTGGAGCGCGACGCTCGGCACGGCGACGCTCTCGACCGATACGTTCGCCGCGGCGCGCGCCTGCACAGGAAGAAGGAACGCCCGGACGGGAAGATCGGCGCGGCGCGCCTCGCCCGCGGCGCGCGCTCCCGCGCGAGCGAGCGCCGTCTTCTGGAAATCGGATATAATGTAGAGCTCGCGCACGTCGCGGCGGCTCCCGGCGAGCGTCCGCTCCCCGAGCGCGACCGCGCCGCGCAGGTCGGTCCCTCCCCACGACGGGCGGGCGTCCCGCAGCGCCTCGAGGACCGCTTCCTTCTCGATCTCCCCGTCGTAGACGGTCTCGCACTCCGTATCGAAGAGGACGACCGACACCGCGTCCCCCCGCTCGAGATTGTCGAGGATCGCGGAGAGCCGCGCGACGCCGCGGTCGAAGGCGACGCCCCCGTCCCCCTCGACTCCCATGCTGAAACTCCGGTCGAGGAGCACGCACGCCGCGCGCGAGCCTCCCGCCGGGAAGAGCGCCGCGAGCGAGCCGCGCACCACGGGCCGCGCGAAGGCGAGCGCGACGAGGCCGACGGCGAGTATCCTGAGCAGCAGGAGGAGCAGCCGGCGAACGTTTATCCGCATCATGCTGCGCCGGTCGGACCGGCTCAGGAAGCGGATCGTGCTGAAGGGAACCTCGGGGACGCGCCTCCGGCTGAAGATATGTATGAGAATGGGGACCGCCACCGCGGCCAGCGCGAAGAGGTAGAGCGGACTCAAGAAATTCACCGGAGCCTCCGCCTCTTGTTGAGATACCGCACGAGCGCCTGATCGAACGGCGTATTCGTGGTCACGAGATTGTAGTCGATCGCGTCTTCCTTGCACTCGCGCTCGAGGCGCGAGATCCATTCGCGCACACTCCGGCGGTATTCCTTCTTGAGGAACCACGGCTGCGTCCGGAGCTTCTCCCCCGTCTCCCGGTCGACGAAGCGCACCTCGCCGCCGTAGTCGAGCGTGAGCTCCTTTTCGTCGAGAATGTGGAACACGACCACCTCGTGCCCGCGATGCCGGAACGCCTTGAGCCCGGCGACGACCTCCGCCGGGTCGTCGTGGAGATCGGAGAAGAGCACGACGAGGCCGCGGCGCTTGATGCGCTCCGCCATCTCGCGCAGCGCGGGCGCGATCTCCGTCTTCGCGCCGGGCGCGATTCCCTCGAGCGTCGCGAGGAGATGGAGCAGGTGGCGCCGCACGGACCGGTGCGGCACGAGCACGTTGATCTTCTCGTCGAACACGGCGAGCCCCACCGCGTCGCGCTGCATGATCATGAGATAGCCGAGAGCCGCCGCGAGCAGCGTGGCGTAGCGCAGCTTCGTCACCGCGGCGCCCCCCGTGAAGTCCATCGACGCGCTCTGATCGACGAGCAGCGTCGCGCGCAGGTTCGTCTCGTCCTCGAAGACCTTCACGTAATAGCGGTCCGTCTTCCCGTAGATCTTCCAGTCGACGTCGCGCGCCGACTCCCCCGCGTTGTACTGGCGGTATTCGGCGAACTCCACCGAGAAGCCGTGGTAGGGGCTCCGGTGGAGGCCGGCGATGAAGCCCTCGACGATGAGCCGCGCCCGGAGGTCCATGTTGGCGAGGCGGCTCACGACTTCGGGCTTGAGGAACTCCGCGATGTTCGTTTCCCTGGGCGACATTTCAGATTTTCACGGCGCCACGGCGTCGAGGAGCCGCCGGACGAGATCGTCCGTCGTCACGCCGTCCGCCTCAGCGTGGAAGTTCGTCACGAGCCGGTGCCGCAGCACCGGCGGGGCCATCGCGCGGACGTCCTCGACGCCGGGGGTCGTCCGGCCGGACATGATTGCCCGCGCCTTGGCGCCGAGGATGAGATACTGCCCCGCGCGCGGCCCGGCCCCCCACGAGAGGTACTGGCCGACCTCGGGGAGCTTCTCGTCCCTGCTCGCCCTGATGAGGCGCACCGCGTAGCGAAGGACGCTCTCCGAAACGGGAACGCTCTTCACGAGCTGCTGCATCGCGACGATGTCGGCGCCCGAGAGCACCTGGGCCGGCGAAGCGAGCTCGCGCGAGGTGGTCGTGTCGATGATTCTGAGCTCCTCGTCGTCCGACGGATAATCGACCTTGATATTGAACATGAACCGGTCGAGCTGCGCTTCGGGGAGCGGATAGGTCCCCTCGAGCTCGATCGGATTCTGCGTCGCGAGAACGAAGAACGGCTTCTCGAGACGGTAGGTGTTCCCGCCGGCCGTCACCTGATATTCCTGCATCGCCTGGAGAAGCGCCGACTGCGTCTTCGGCGGCGTGCGGTTGATCTCGTCCGCGAGAACGACGTTCGCGAAGACGGGGCCCTCGATGAACCGGAACACGCGGCGCCGCGTCGCCGGATCCTCCTCGAGCACCTCGGTGCCCGTGATGTCGCTCGGCATGAGGTCGGGCGTGAACTGGATCCGCGAGAACTTGAGGCTCAGGGATCGCGCGACGGTCGAGACGAGGAGCGTCTTCGCGAGGCCGGGGACGCCGACGAGGAGGCAGTGCCCCCCGACGAAGAGCGCCGTGAGGAGCTCCTCGATCACCGCGTCCTGCCCGACGATGACCTTCCCGATCTCCCCCCGGAGCCGCGTGTAGGCGTCCTCGAATTTCAGAAGCACGTCCTCGTCTCTGCGATCTGCCATCGAAGCTCCTTTTCTGCGATACGCGGGGCGCCGCCCGCGCGCGCTATCGATTGTACCATAGCGAGTTCATTCTAAAAATATTTTATCATATGCGCGGGCTTTGAGCTACACTTCCGCCACCATGTGGTTCGACACGAAGAAGAAGCGCCGCGCGCGCCTCATGAAGACGCCGCTGCCCCCCGAGCGGCTCGCGGTCGTCGAGCGCAACGTGCCGTACTATCGCGCGCTCCCGCCTGAAGATCGGGATGAGCTGCTCGGGCTCGTCCAGGTCTTTATCGCCGAGAAGAATTTCGAAGGCTGCGACGGCCTCGAGATCACGGACGAGATCCGGCTCACGATCGCGGCGCAGGCGTGCATCCTCCTGCTCCACCGGAAGACGGATATCTTCCCGCTGCTGCAATCGGTCCTCGTCTACCCGCACACCTTCGTCGCCCCGCTGAAGGAACGCGGGCCGGGCGGCGTCGTGATCGAGGACTTCGAGGAGCGCGACGGGGAATCGTGGGACATCGGGGCACTCATTCTCTCTTGGGACGACGTCCTGGAAAGCGTCGCGGATCCCCACGACGGTTACAACGTCGTGTTCCACGAGTTCGCCCACCAGCTCGACGACGAGGCGGGGATCGCCGACGGGGCGCCGTCGCTGCCGGAAAGATCGATGTACGCCGATTGGGCGCGCGTCCTCGGCGCCGAGTACGACGCGCTCGCGGAAGCCGTCCAGCGCCACCGGCCGACGCTGCTCGACGAGTACGGAGCCGAGAACCCCGCCGAGTTCTTCGCCGTCGCGACCGAGACATTCTTCGAGCTGCCGGGCGATCTCAAAGCCGAGCACCCGGAGCTCTACGAGCTGCTCTCCCGCTTCTACAGGCAGGATCCCGCCGCATACACACCGGCACCACGTTGATTCGCAATGCCTCGACGAGCGGGCGGCGGCGAAGGCGCGGACATTCCCGCGAACGAGCCCATTGGAGCCCTGCGACTGGGCTCGGAGCGCGAATGTCCGCGCCCGCACTGTGAGATGGTGGTGCTGATGGGGTCCCGCGTGGGCGTCAGTATCTCCCGATCTCCCACTCGTCGAAGATGACGTCGGCGATCGAATCGACCTGCGCGCGATTGAAGAACCAGAGCGGAAATCCGAAGTGCACGCTCGGGGCGCCCACGGCTCCCTCGGCGTCGGCGACGACGTCCTCGTATTTCGTCGTCCAGAACACCACGACGTCGCCGTTCACGGCGGAGAGCGCGCTCCGGGTTTTCATCCGGTACATCGGGACGAAGCAATCCTGTCTCGTCGCGCCGATCGTCCTCATCCAGTACGCCGGATTGTACAGCTCCACGTAGGTGAATCCCTGCACCTTCGGATCGAAGAACATCCCGTCCTTCGTCACCTGGCTCCAGAGGGTGAGCGCGTTGGGCAGGCCGGCGTGCCCCGTCGTGAGGGGCTCGCGGGTATCCTTGAAGCAGCTCGCCAGGGCGTCGTAATCGATGCGCCGGTAGGGCATCCGGGGATCGATGCGCTGAGCCGGCCTGCACTTGTCGACGACGGTCACGCAATACGTCTTGTACGCGATGCTGTTGACGCCGCTCGTATCGCCGTCGCACCCCGTGCTCGTTCCCGCGATTTCGCACCGGAGGTTCCGGGGGAACGACTGGTTGGTGATGGAGAGCACGGCCCCGAGTCCTCCGCGCGAGTCCGATTTTCCTTCCGTCCAGATGTGCCCGCCGGCGGAGGCGTAATACGCGAGGTAATTGAACTTCGCGAGCCGCGTCGGACTGACCTGCGATTCGGGCGTGAACCGGACCATGTCGTCCCACGCCATGACGTCGTCTCCCGCCGAAAAGGTCCAGATGATATTCTTGTATTTCCACAGGATTTCGATGTCCGGCTCGCGGAAGCTCAGGCTCGCCGTTTCGTACACGTCGGAGCCCGGATCGAAACCGGTCGCCCTGCCGCAGACTCGCAGCCAGAAATCGTCATGCTCGTCTTCCCT
>CAWJVO010000009.1:0-594307 GCA_963846325.1 uncultured bacterium | reverse complement strand
ATTATTTCGTCGCGGCGATTTTCCTGGTGATCGGCCTGCATTTGCTCGAGGTCATCACCATCCCGTTTCTCGGCGCGGCGAACCAGCCGAAGATGAAGAGGAAGGGAGCCCTCGCCGCCCTCGTCATCGGGCTCGTATTCGGCGTCGCGCTCGGTCCCTGCACCTTCGCGTACATGGCGCCGATGCTGGGAATCGCCTTCAACGTGGCCTCGACGAGACCGCTGCTGGCGGGCTCGCTCGTTCTCTTCTACGCGATCGGCCACTGCGCAGTGATCGTGCTGGCGGGGACGTTTACCAGCATGGTGCAGAAATATCTCAACTGGAACGAGCGGTCGAAGGGGGCCGTCATTCTCAAGAAGGTATGCGGGGCTCTCGTCATACTCGGGGGCGCCTATCTCGTGTGGAGCGTGAACTGATCGATGGCTGCCGAAGCGTGCATCACGAAGAAGCCGAAAGGCCTGAGTTTCTTCGAGCGCAGTCTCACCGCCTGGGTGCTCCTCTGCATCGGACTCGGTATCGTGCTCGGGAAGCTCGCGCCGGGTGTGGCGAAATATCTGGACGGCCTGTCCATCTACGTGAACGGAGCGCCGGTCGTATCGATCCCCATCGCGATATGCCTTTTCTTCATGATGTACCCCATCATGGTCAAGATCGATTTCGCCGAAGTGCTGCAGGCGGGGAAGAGCGCGAAACCGGTAGGCCTCACGCTCTTCGTGAACTGGGCGATCAAGCCCTTCACGATGTACGCGATCGCCGTCTTCTTTCTCGGCTTCGTGTTTCGGGGCCTCATCGGCGCCGAGGCGGTCGATCTCGTGAAGATGCCGTTCGGCCTCGACCTTCCGGTCGGAGCGACGCACGGAGTCGGCACCGTCGTGCTCTCGGACGGCGTGAAGATGCTGCAGGTGCCCCTGTGGCGGAGCTACCTCGCGGGGTGCATTCTCCTCGGCATCGCGCCGTGCACTGCCATGGTGCTCGTCTGGGGCTACCTCGCGAAAGGGAACGACGGTCACACGCTCGTGATGGTGGCCATCAATTCGCTGACCATGCTGTTTCTCTACGGGCCGCTCGGGGGATTCCTCCTCGGCGTCGGGCGGCTGCCGGTGCCCTGGCAGGCGCTGCTCCTTTCCATCGCCGTCTACGTCGCCCTGCCTCTCGTGGCCGGATACGTCTCGCGAAAGTGGATCATCCGCGCGCGGGGCGAGACCTGGTTCAACGAGGAGTTTCTCCACGTGCTCACGCCGATCACGATCGTCGCCCTCCTCGCGACGCTGGTGCTGCTTTTCTCGTTCAAGGGCGAGGTCATCGTTTCCAATCCGCTCACGATCCTCTGGATCGCCATTCCGCTCTTCATCCAGACCAACCTGATCTTCTGGATCGGGTACCTGCTGTCGAAGCCGCTGAAGCTCTCGTATCAGGACGCCGCGCCCTCGGCGATGATCGGGGCGTCGAATCATTTCGAGGTCGCCATCGCGACCGCGACGATGCTCTTCGGCATCTCGTCGGGCGCGGCCCTGGCCACGGTCGTCGGGGTGCTGATCGAAGTGCCGGTGATGCTGATGCTGGTGAAGATCTGCCTGCGGACGCGTCACTGGTTCCCGGAGGAAAGCCCGCGGCCGCCCCTCACGAACGCTTCTCGATCTGCCTGATGAGATCGGTGAAGATGAAATGGTGAAACGGGAGGAAGATATACCAGTAGAGCCTCCCGAAGAAGCTCTCCGTGTAATAGTGCGCGACGACCCAGAGCCTGTTCCGGTCTCCCTCGGGATCGATCCTGAACTCGAGCCACGCCTTGCCGGGCAGCTTCATTTCGGCGCGCAGCAGCAGGCGGATGTCGGGCTTCAGGTCCTCGATGCGCCAGAAATCGATGACGTCCGATACCGTGAGCGTCGTGTGGCTTCTGCGGCCCCGGGACGTGCCGACGCCGAGGAGCGCCCGGTCGAGCCATCCGCGCAGCCGCCACATCCAGTTATGCGTGAACCAGCCTTCCTTGCCGCCGATCTTGCAGATCGACGCGAAGAGCCGCCACGGGTCCTTGCGCGAGAGGACTGAATGCCGGGCCGTGTACTGCGGTCCGGGATCGAGCTCGTGCAGCTTGATCGCGAGCTCGTGGGCGGGCGGATACGCGCTGAACCAGCTCGTGCGCACGTTGTCCTGCTCCTCCCGCGTGAGCGCGCCGACGATCGCCTCGCGATAATGGAGAGGCTCGAACGGCAGGAATCCCTTGATCGATTCGTCCTGGCAAACGACTTCGTTCTTGAGCCCCTCCATGAGGCTCCTCGTGATTGCGGCCGGAATCGGCGTGAGGAAGCTCGCGTGATACGAGTAGAAGTGGAGGTTCGCGAACGGCACCAGAAGAAAGACGCGTTTCTGGTGGCGCACCGCGGCGAGCGTCCTCATCATGTCCGCGTAGGTGAGGACGTCGCTCCCGCCGATGTCGAACGATCGCCCCGCCGTTTCGGGGATCTCGAGCACGCCGACGAGATACTTGATCACGTCGCGGACGGCGATCGGCTGGCAGCGATTGAGCGACCACTTCGGTATGGGCACGACGGGAAGCCGGTTCACGAGATGCTTGATGATCTCGTACGACGCGCTTCCCGAGCCGATGATGATCGCCGCGCGAAGAATCGTCACGGGGACCGCGCCGAGGCGGAGCTCGTCGGCCACCCTGATGCGGTTGCGAAGGTGCGTCGAGAGCTTTGTGCGTATGTCTCCGAGCGCGCCGAGATAGATGATCCGTTTCACCCCTTTTTCCTGGGCGGCGTTGCGGAAATTGATCGCCGCCTGAAGGTCCGCGGCCTCGAACTCCTTCTGGCCGAGGAGGAGCGAATGGATGAGATAATAGGCGGTGTGAACGCCGTCGAGGGCCGCTCTGAGCTGATCGACGTCGAGAGCGTCGGCGTATACCGCCTCGACGCTGGGCCAGCGCTCGCTGTACTCGGGCGACCTGCCCCGCACCATGATGCGCACGCGGTAGCCCCGGGAAAGGAGCTCGGGGATGAGCCGCCCGCCGATGTATCCCGACGCCCCCGTGACGAGCACGGTCCCGACGGAAGGATCGGGCTTCGAGGGAAGATCCTGTGTGTAGCGATACTCGCGTCTCGCGAGGCTCGAGAGGAGAGTTTGTGTCGATCGGATCGTTCGTCATTGACGTCCGCTCCCGCGCCGTCTACGTCGGGATGTCGGGCATGATGCCCATCTTCCGGTAGATCGGATGAAGGACCTCTCGCATCGCCTTGAGCCTGCTCGCGAAGACGATCCCGCCGGCGACGCAGACGCCGCCGCCGATGGCGAGCGTGTGCGGGGCGCCGATCCGGCTCGCGAGGGCTCCCGCGAAGAGGCTCCCGAAGGGCGCCATCCCGATGAACGCCATCGTGAAGAGACTCATGACCCTTCCCCGCTTGTCGTCGTCGACGATGGTCTGGATCACCGTGTTGCTGCAGGCCATCTGCGCCATCATTCCGAGACCCGCGACGAACGCGAGGATCAACGACAACCATACTACGTGCGAGAGCGAAAAGGCAATAAGGCCGATGCCGAAGACCATCGCGGCGGTCGTGATGATACGTCCGAAGCCGCGGATGCTCTTCCGCATGGCGAGATACACCGCGCCGACGAGCGAGCCGAGACCGGTCGCGCCCATGAGAAAGCCGAGCGTATGCGCGCCCGCCCCCGAGAATGTCCTTCGCGAATACGGGCATGAGAATATGAAACGGCATTCCCATGAAGCCGATGAGGGCGAGGAGGAGGAGAATGTTGCGCACGGGCGCGAAACCCGCGACGTACGCCGAAGCCCTCTCTGAGCCCGTCGATCATGCGGCCGTTCGCCGGTCGCGCCGGAGGCGGCGCGACGCGCATGGCGAGCAGCGCCGCGATCACGGCGACGTAGCTGATCGCGTTCACGAGAAAGCAGATTCCCTCGCCGAAGGCGCCGATGAGAATGCCCGCGATCGACGGCCCGATGAGGCGCGTTGCGGTCACCATCGCCGAGTTGAGCGCGATCGCGTTCGCGAGATCCTTCTTGCGCTCGATCATCTGGACGATGAACGACTGGCGCGCCGGCATGTCGAAGGCGTTGATGGTGCCGAGAACGACGGCGAGCACGACGAGGTGCCAGACCTCGGCGGTTCCCGTCAGGACGAGGATCGCGAGAGTCGCCGCCTGAAGCAGCGAGAGCGTCTGCGTGACCACGATGGTGCGGTGGCGGTTCCATCGGTCGGCGAGCACGCCGGCGAAGGGGGCGACGAGAAACGTGGGAATCTGCCCGGCGAAACCGACGACGCCGAGAAGGAACGCGGAATGCGTCAGACGGTAGACGAGCCAGATCATCGCGATCTGCTGCATCCACGTGCCGACGAGGGAAATGCCCTGTCCCCGCGAAGAAGAGACGATAGTTGCGGGATCCGAGCGAGCGGAAGGTGAAGGCGATTCCCGCCGACTCCGTCGATATCTTCGTAGAGGCCACCGGTTTGTCCACGATTCCGAATCCGCCTTTCGTTCGTACCGGCCGGCCCGGCGGCCGGCGCGCGCGCGCCGCGGCGGGGCGGGGACACATTATAGGAAACAATTTATCTATTACAGTGTATAATGCCACAGGTAAAATATCGGATCGATTGAACGATATCGGAGGGACGATGAGCGTTCGAATATTCCGCGCGACGGCGCTCTGCGCGGCGGCGGCGCTCTGCGCGCTCGCATACGCGGGGTGCGGGGGCGGGGCGGACGAAAACGCGAAATTCGAAAAACTCGCGAAGCGATATTACCGGGAGTACTTTCGCGCGAATCCCACGTACGCCACCTGGGCCGGGGAGCATCGGTACGATCGCGATCTGGACGACGTGAGCCGCGAAGCTTCCGACGCCAGGCTCGAAAGCGCGAAGTCGTACCTGACGAGGCTCGACGGCGTCGAAAGGGCCGAGCTCTCGCCGGACAATCGCATCGACGCGGAGCTGCTCGCGAACAACATCAGGCTCGATATCCTTCTCTACGAGGATATGCGGACGATCGAGACGAATCCGATGCTCTACACGACTCTCCTCGGGAATTCGATCTACTACCTGATGGCGAGGGATTTCGCGCCCCTCGACGAGCGACTCGACGCAGCCGCCGACCGCCTCATGAAATTTCCGGCGGTGGTTGAGCAGGCGATGGCGAACCTGTCCAATCCGCCGAAGCCGTACACCGAGATGGCGATAAGCCAGAATCGCGGCCTGATCGCGCTCGTCGAGCGTGATCTGCGGCGGGAGGCGGAAGAGACGCCGGCCAGGATGAAGAAGGTCGAGAAAGCGTCGAATGTCGCGCTCGAGGCGCTCCATACGTTCCAGGAATTCCTCGAGAAGGATCTCCTGGACCGCTCGCTCGGGGAGTACCGGCTCGGAGACGAGGTGTTTCGCCGTCTGGGCGACGGCCTGCTCCAGTCGGACATGACTCCGGAGCAGATCGTGGCGGCCGCGTACGCCGAGATCGACCGCGTGCACGGGGAGATGTACGAGCTCGCCGCGCCCCTCTACGCGGAGATGACGGGCGCCGCTCCGCCCGAGAATCCGAATCGCGCGGAACGGACGGCGATCGTCCGAAAGGCGCTCGATGAGATCGCGAAGGATCATCCGAAACCGGCGGAGCTTCTCGACGCCTGCAAGGCGGCGTACGCGGAGGCCGAGACGTTCGTGAGGGAGCGGGACGTTCTCACGATTCCCGACGAGCCCATCGAGATCGTCTGGGCGCCCGAATATGCGCGCGGTCTCTCCATCGTGTCGCTCGAGACCCCGGGACCGCTGGACCGGGGGATGAAGTACGGTTTCTTCGTATCGCCGGTTCCGGAGGATTACGATCAACGGGAAGCGGATTCGTATCTTCGAGAATACAACGACGAGATGATCAGGCTCGTGACGATTCACGAGGCGATGCCCGGACATTACGCGCAGTTCGCCTACGCAAGCCGGAATCCGTCGATGGTGCGGGCCGTCTGTTTCAATACCGCCTTTGTCGAGGGTTGGGGAGTGTACTGCATGGATCTCATGAACGAGCTCGGGTTCCGGGGAGGGGACGCGCGGTTCGATCTCACGTGGAAGAAGTTCTATCTCCGCGTTCTCACCAACGCGATCATCGATTCCGGGATGCACCGGGAGGGGATGACGGAGAGCGAGGCCCTGCGCCTCCTGACCGGGGACGGATTCCAGGAGGAATCGGAGGCGGCGATCAAGTGGCGCCGCGCGATGATCAATCCCGGATACCTCTCGACCTATTTTTCCGGGTATCTGGAGATCCGCCAGCTGAGGCTGGAAGCCGAGCAGCGTCTGGGCGGCCGGTTCAGCCTCAAGGAATTCCACGAGAAGCTTTTGCGGCAGGGAGCGCTTCCCCCGCGCCTCGCCCGGGAAGCCATGTTCAGGGAATAGATCGATCGCCGCCCGGGGATCTTATAGTTCCGTAACGCCTCGTACGCCAGGGCATCCCGAGAGCTTTTCGACGAGCTCGCGGTGCTTTTCGTGAGACGCCGCGTACTCGAACGTGGCCCGCCAGATTTCGCCGCTTCTGACGATTTCGAGCGCTTCGCTCGACAACCCCATCGCCGTGAAAAGAGCCATCACGTTCCTGACGATCCCTTCGCCGCGCTCGAGGGTGATCTGCACGACGTGATACGAACGCTTCGTTTCGAGCCTCTTCTCGACGTAGCCGATGAAGATGAGCGTGATCGTGATGAGGAGAGCGACGATCGCCGAGAGGAGGATGAATCCCGCTCCGATCGCGAGACCGAGCGCCGAGAGCGCCCAAATGGTCGCCGCGGTCGTGAGCCCGACGATGTGGAAGCGCGACCGTATGATCGTTCCCGCGCCGAGAAATCCGATGCCCGTCACGACCTGCGCGGCGATGCGGCCCGGATCCGAGGTTCGCGCGGCCATGCGCGCGACCTCGATCGAGAGAATCATGATGAGGCACGAGCCGACGCAGATGAGCATGTTCGTGCGCATCCCGGCCGGCTTGCCCTTGAACTCGCGTTCGAGCCCGATCGCGCCTCCGATGAGGAGGGCGATCACGAGGCGCATCACGTATTCTGAAAGCGGCTCGGTCATTTCGACACCACCTCGGTCCGTTTTATTGAGATACATTACGCAGGGAATAATGGTATCATCCGTCAGTCTATTTTGTCCGGCGCACCGGATACAAGAGAAAAAGGGCGGGGCGCGCATGAAACCGGGAGACATACTCAAGGCGTTTCAATCGAACAGGGATCCGGCGCGCGTCCGGATACGCGTGGCGGGACGCGTCCAGGGCGTCGGATTTCGCCCGAGCGTGTACCGCGCGGCGACGCGGGCGGGGATCGGCGGGTGGGTCCGGAACACGAGGCTCGGCGTCGTCATCGAGGCCGAGGGATCCGCGCGGGCGATCGGCGCCTTTCTCGGCGCTTTCGAGGGCGCTCTGCCGCCGCTCGCGAGGGTCGATTCGATCGAGATCGTCGAGATCGAGCCGGCCGGAGAGCGCGATTTCGCGATCGCGCCGAGCGAGAAGCCCGGCGCCGCGGAAGCGGTGTTCCCCGTCGATACGGCCGTCTGCGCCGAGTGCCTCGCCGAGCTGCGCGATCCCGGAAACAAGCGATACCGCTATCCCTTCATCAACTGCACGAATTGCGGGCCGCGCTTCACGATCATCGAGGGGCTGCCGTACGACCGGCCGCTCACGACGATGCACGAGTTTGAGATGGACGGCTTCTGCCGCTCGCAATACACGAATCCCTCGGACCGGCGGTTCCACGCCGAGCCGATCTCGTGCCCCGACTGCGGCCCGTCGCTCATGCTTTTCGACGAGCGGTTCACGGAGCTGCCGGGCGATCCGATCGCCGGGGCCGTCGCCCTGATCGAGAAGGGGCTCATCGTCGCGGTGAAGGGGCTCGGCGGGTATCATCTCGCGTGTCTCGCCACCGACGGCGAGGCGGTGAAACGCCTGCGGGAGCGGAAGAGGCGCCCGGCGAAGCCCTTCGCCTGCATGTTCCGGGACGTCGCCGAAGTCGAGCGCCGCTGCGTCGTCCGCGACGCCGAGCGGAAGCTGCTCCTTTCGAGCGAGGCGCCGATCGTGCTCCTGCGGCGGCGGGGCAGCGCGCTTCCCGACGCCGTCGCCCCGAGGAACGGATACCTCGGAGCGTTTCTGCCGTATACGCCGATCCATCATCTTCTCATGGAGCGTTTCGAGGTGCTCATCATGACCTCGGCGAACTTCACCGACGAGCCGCTCATCTCGATGGAAGAGGAGCTCATGGGGATCCTCGGCTCGATCGCCGACGCGGCTCTCGTTCACAACAGGCGCATCGCGCATAAATGCGACGACTCGATACTCTTCGCCGCCGGAGGAGCGATCGTTCCGGTGCGGCGGGCGCGCGGGTACGTGCCCGAGCCGATCCCGCTGCCCGCGGCGTCTCCCGTGCCCATGGCGGCGTTCGGCGCGCAGGAGAAGAGCGTATTCGCCCTTTCGAAAGGGGGGAAGGCGTATCTTTCGCCGCACCTCGGGGACCTCGGAGATCTGAGGAGCGAGGAGAATTACCGGCAGGAGCTCGCCGGCTTCGCGCGGATGCTCGCGATCGCGCCCGAAGTGATCGTCCACGACATGCACCCCGACTATTTCACGACTCGCCTCGCCGGTTCGATCGGCGGGGTGAAGACGATCGCCGTCCAGCATCACCACGCCCACGTCGCGGGCGTCATGGCCGAACGCGGTCTTCCCGGGCCGGCCATCGGCGTGGCTTTCGACGGGACGGGGTACGGAACAGACGGGGCGCTCTGGGGGGGGAGTTCTTTCTGGCCCGCTATGACGGATTCGAAAGGCTCGCCGCGCTGAAATACGCGCCGCTCCCCGGCGGAGAGGCGGCGATTCGCGAGCCGTGGAGAATGGCGCTCGTTCATCTGCGGAGCGTCTATGGAGACGCCGTGCTCGACAAGGCGCTTCCCCGGCCGATCTCGTTCGAGGGATTGCCGGCAAGAGAAGTGCTCGCCATCGCGAAGCGGGGGGTCAATTCCCCCCGCGCGTCGAGCATGGGGCGGCTCTTCGACGCGGTCGCGTTTCTGCTCGACTGCGGGGCGCTCGTGAGCTACGAGGCCGAGGCCGCGGTCGCTCTCGAGGCTCTCGCGCTCGAGGCGACGGACACGCGGGGCGCCTATGCGTTCGAATGGAAGGCCGGCCCCGGCGGCTATCTGGAGATAGATCCGGTCCCGGTCGTCGCGGCGATCGTCGGGCGATCTGGCCAAGGGGCGGGAGCTCTCCGCCGTCGCGGCTGCGTTTCACCGCGGCGTGGCGAAGCTCGTCGTCGATCTGGCGAAGGAGCTCTCGACGGCGCGCGGGTGCGCGGACGTCGTGCTCTCGGGAGGCGTGTTCCAGAACAGGTTCCTCTGCGAGCGCGTCCAGGAGCTCGCGCAGGGCTCGCCGCTGCGCTTCCACCAGCACGGGATCGTGCCTCCGAACGACGGAGGCATCGCGTTCGGGCAGCTCGTCGTCGGCGCCGCGCGATTACTCGAAAGGGAGTGAGGATTCCAATGGCTGATAAGGGGAACGAACGTATCCTCCTCGCGCACGGGGGCGGGGGGATCCTGATGAAGGAGCTCGTCGAGCGGATCGTCGGAAAGCTCGGGGGCGCGAAGGGCCCGCTCCAGGACAGCGTGACGCTTCCGATCGACGCGGGGCGCATCGCCTTCACCACCGACTCGTTCGTCGTGAGTCCCCTGTTCTTTCCCGGCGGGGACATCGGGCGCCTCGCCGTGTGCGGGACGGTGAACGATCTCGCCGTATCGGGCGCGCGGCCGCTCTGGCTCTCGCTCTCGTTCATCGTCGAGGAGGGCCTGCCGTTCGAGACGTTCGATCGCGTGCTCGATTCGGTCGCGCTCGCCGCGCGGGAAGCGGGCGTGAGCGTGGTCACGGGGGATACGAAGGTCGTCGAGCGCGGCAAGGCGGACGGAATATTCATCAATACGTCCGGGCATCGGCGTCGTGCCGCCGGGCGTCGAGGTTTCCTCGGCCTCGGCGCGGCCCGGGGACGCCGTGCTCATCAACGGGACGATCGGCGAGCACGGGCTCGCCATCATGAGCCGCCGGGAGGGAATCGATTTCGGAAGCGATCTCGCGAGCGACACGGCGCCGCTCTCGAATCTCATCGTTCCGCTGCTCGAGCGGGTGAAAACGATGCGCGCGATGCGGGACGCGACGCGCGGCGGGCTCGCCTCGGTCCTCAACGAGATCGCGGCCGATTCGGCGGCGTGCATACGCCTCGACGAGGAGGCGATACCCGTTTCGGAAGCGGTGAAGCGCGGCTGCGAGCTGATGGGGTACGATCCGCTGCACATCGCGAACGAGGGGAAGTTCGTCGCCGTCGTGGCGAGCGAGGACGCGGACGAGGCGCTCGCGTTCATGAGGGCGCATCCGCTCGGCCGCGGCGCGGCGCGGATCGGCGAGGTCGCCGCCAGTCCGCCGGGAATGGTGATTCTCAAGACCGTCTTCGGCGGCGAGCGCGTGGTCGATATCCCCTACGGCGATCTGCTTCCGAGGATCTGCTAGGGCTTTTCCTGCTGCCCCTTGCGCATCGGCAGCGGCAGCACGCCCGCCATATCGCCGATGACGTTGATGAGCTCCGTATCGGCCGGTATGACGATCTTCGCGTTGTCCTTGAGCGACGCTTGAACCATCTCGAGCTTCTTGAGCAGCTGGGCGTTTCCGATGAAATACTTGTCCGCGGCGTCGTTCACGAGACGGATCGCCTCGGCTTCGCCCTGCGCCGCGAGGATTCTCGCCTGCCGGATGCCTTCCGCCTTCTTGATCTCGGCGCGCTTGATGCCGTCGGCCGTCGTCTCGGCCGCGGTCGCGAAATCGACGGCGGCGATCTTCTCGTTCTCCGCCTTGACGATCTTGTTCATCGTGTCCTGGACGTCTTTGGGCGGGTCGATCTGCTTGAGCTCGGCGCGCACGATGTCGATGCCCCACGATTGCGTTTCCTGAATGAGCACCTTGTGGAGCTCGTCGTTGATCTTGCCGCGCTCGCTGTTGGCCGATTTCAGGGTCAGCGTGCCGATGATGTTCCTGAGCGTCGTGCGCGCGAGGTTGACGATCTGCCAGTGGACGTTGTTCACGTTGTACTGCGAGCTCTTGACGCTCTCCTCGTCCGATTTGACGCGATAGTAGATCTGCGCGTCGACCATCGCGTTGAGGTTGTCGTTCGTGATGATCTCCTGCGGATCGGCGTCGACCATGAGCTCGGTGGTGTTCACCTGGTACATCCGCTCGATGAACGGGATGATCCAGTGGAATCCCGGATTTCCGAACCGCTGGTATTTTCCGAGTCGCTCGACGAGCCCCCGGTGCGTCGGGCGGATGATCCTGATGCCCATGAGGAAGAGGATCACTACGATAACGCCCAGGATGAACATCCAGCCGAATTGAAGTCCGTTCATAGCTGCCTCCTTGTGTTACTTGCCAAGAGTCCGTCGCCCTCATGGAAACACACTATCGCCCGTTTTTCAATCGGGAATCGAGAACCTGCCCTGCCGGCCGGCTTTTTCCTCGCGTCGTTGATTCGAGGCCCCATTTCGTGCGAATATTGTCCGTAAGGATTTCCGCACTGATACTGTCTCTTGAGATAGAGACTGAAAGGGAAGGCTCTTGGAAAGCGGAAGGGACGAAAAAATCGTCGAGGCGTGCCTGGCGGGGGACGGTCGGGCGTATGCCGGGCTCGTGAGGGCGCACGGGAAGCGTGTGTACGCGATCTGCCTCGCGATGACGGGCAACGCCGCGGATGCGGAGGATATGGCGCAGGAGGCGTTCATGCGGGGATTCACGGAGCTCGGTTCGCTGAGAGACCGCGATCGTTTCGGGCCGTGGATCGCGGCGATAGCCGGGAACATCTCCCGCAATTTCATCAAGAAGCGAGCGAGCCGGGAGCGAACCCTGGCGTCGCAGGCCGATCTTCCCCGTGAAGATTCCAAGGATATGTCGGATCTCCGGGCCATGCTCGGCAAGCTGCCCGAGCAGCACCGGATTCCATTAATGCTCTACTACTTCGACGGGCACAGCTCGGAGAGCGTGTCTATTACGCTCGGCATATCCATCGAGGCGGTTCACACGAGACTGAGCCGTGCGCGGAGGGAGCTGCGAAAGCTCCTCGAGAACACTGGAGGCGCGAGATGAACGATCGTTGCGAACGGATACGGGAGAGAATAGAAGACTCTGTCGGACGAGCTCCGGGCGCCGAAGAGCAAGCTGCGCTCGATGTGCACTGTGCCGGATGCGAGTCGTGCCGTGAATACCGTAAGCGGCTCATTGCCGACCATTCCCGGCTCGATGCGTTTGCGGCGCTCCACTCGACGTCGGAGCAGCGCTTCGAGGAACGAGTGATTGAGATGCTGCCGGCCGAGACTCCGGTGCGGGCACTGCGCCCGGGATTTCGCGCGACATTCGCGAGAGTTCCGAGAGCTGTCTGTATCGCAGGCGCCGTGGCCGCGGCTATTGCCGTCGTTGCGGGCATCGATTTTCTGCGCGGTGCCCATAATGGCGCCGTCCCCGCCTTTGCGTCGGTGGTGGAAAAGATGGAGCAAGCCGAGAATGTCGTATATCGCGACCGGGAATGGTATTTTGGCAAATGGCAGACCATTGAACGCGGGAGCAACCAGTCAGGGCTTAGCCGTGCCACTTATGAAGACAGTGCGCTCGTGTTTTATCACGGCGGAGAGGGTGGGGAACTTCGCATCTACCCCGCGAAGAAACGAGCAGTCGTCATAAAGAGAACCTACTTTGCCGACCAGATGTCGGAGTATTCGGATCTCGCAGAGAGAGACCCCGCGATGAAACGAATCTTGCAGCGCCAAATCGAGACGCAGAAGGATCCTATGGGGTGGGTCGTCCGACTATACAAGAAGAAAGGGCATACCTTCGTCCGGCGGGAAAGGCGCGACGGGAAGAACCTGGCGGTCTACGAGTACAGAAAAGGCAAGAACTACACATGGACGACGTGGGTCGACGTTGAAACGGAGCTGCCCTTTAGAGTCGAAATCGTCAGCGCGAGGGGGGAGAAATCGACTTCATTGGGCCTCGATGTGACCGACTTCTTGCCCCCCGGCTCGCCGCGAGCCTCCGCGGCAGGATGGACGGAGATGGAACCCGGCGAGCCGAAATCGATCTACGACAATTTTCGTTGGAACGCCCCGGTCGACACCTCGTATTTCAGCCTGACGCCTCCTTCCGGATATGCTGTGACAACAATCGATCAGAACAGCGATCCAGATTCGCTCGAACAGCTCCGGAAAGAATTCTTCGAACAATTCCGGAAAGAAGCTCCCTTCACATCGCATGAGTTCGCTCGGGCTCTTTCCCTCTGGGTTTCGCTCTCCGGCGGAGCATTCCCCGATGACGTCCACGATATGGTCGATTCATCGAAGGCAAAGCCGCTGCTTGTCACGAAGCACAACAAGAATGGCATTCCCGGCGACGAGTTCCGGGCTGCAATGCACGACGTTAGGACTCTCGAATCCGGATTCGGGAGCATTTCGCGCTACGTCAAGGAAGGAACGTTTCATTACTTCGGCACGGGGCTTGTCTTCGGCGATTCGACAAGGGTCGTTTGCTGGGGTGAGGAGTCGGGCGAAAACCGAGAGTTTTTCGACAATCCGTTTTGGATCATTTATGCCGACCTCCATTGCGTTCCATCCATGAGGCCTCCGAAAATTCCCGAGAGATGAGACGCGCATGCCGCGGCCGCAGCACTGCGGGTCTTCGAAGACCCGCAGCTGCGCCGTTGCCGAATCCTGCCCCGTCTGTTATCTTCTACGCACCATGATCGACTACCATCTGCACGGGAATTTCTGCGGGCACGCGACGGGGGACCTCGCCGAGTACGTCGAGGCGGCCGTCGCAAAGGGCTTCACCGAGATCGGATTCAGCGACCACCTGCCGCTCGTCGTAAATCCCGATCCGTATCATGCGATGCTCGAAGAGAAGCTGCCCCGCTACGTCGAGCGGGTCCTCGATCTCAAGGAAGCCAACCGAGGCCGCATCGCGATCAAGCTCGGCATCGAGGCCGACTATCTCGAGGGGCACGAGGCCGAGACGAAGCGCCTCCTCGATTCGCAGCCGTTCGACTACGTCCTCGGCGCCCTTCATTTTCTCGGCGACTGGCATTTCACGAGCAAGGCCGGGATCGCGCGCTTCGCTGACGAGGATCCGGTCGAAGCCTTCCCGAAGTATTTCGAAAAGCTGAAACGCCTCATCGAAACGGGGCTCTTCGACGTCCTGGCGCACCCCGACGCGCTCCGCCGGGGCGCCTTCCAGCCCGTCCGGTCGATGGAGAAGGAGCATCGCGAGGTCGCGCGGCTTCTCGCCGAGAAGGGCATGGCGATCGAAATCAACACCGGGGGCCTCCGCCGTGGCGCCGGTTCGGTGTACCCCGAGAGGGGATTCCTCGCCGCGTGCGTCGCGGAGGGGGTCTCTGTAACTGTAGGCTCCGACGCGCATTCGCCCGGAGACGTGGGAAAGGACTTCAAGTCAGCATTCGAGCTTCTCGGCGAATTCGGTGTCCGCGAGGTCGCGACCTACGAGAGGCGGCGGCTCGCGAGGGCGCCGCTCGGCGCCTGGCCCGACAAAGCTTGACAGTTCCGGCGGCAGGCGGTATCTTCCCTCATTACAATGGTGTAGACTATATCGAATCCCGCTCCGAGGATCGTTCGAGACGAGAGGAGGAAGAAAGGGGCGTCGCCTCTTTCGCCGCAGGTGATTAAACCCAAGGTTGTCAAGGAAGGGCTCACGTTCGACGACGTTCTCCTCATTCCCGGCAAATCGCGCGTTCTCCCGAAAAAAACGGACACAAGAACGAGGTTGACCCGTTCGATCCGTCTCAACATCCCGATCGTCTCCGCGGCGATGGATACGGTGACCGAAGCGAGTCTCGCGATCGCCCTGGCCCGCGAGGGCGGGATGGGCATCGTCCACAAGAATCTCTCCGTCATGGAGCAGGCCGAGCACGTCGACCGCGTGAAGCGCAGCGAGAGCGGCATGATCACGAACCCCATCACCCTCTCGCCCGATCAGCTCGTGCGCGAGGCGAAAAAGGTGATGAAGAAGTTCGGGATCTCGGGGCTTCCCGTCACGAAGGACGGCGTTCTCGTCGGCATTCTCACGAGCCGCGACCTGCGCTTCCTCGAGCGCGACGACATGAAGGTGCACGAGGTGATGACCTCGGAGAATCTCATCACCGTTTCGGAGGGGATCACCCTCGAGCGGGCGAAGAAGATACTGCACGAGAACCGCATCGAGAAGCTTCCCGTCGTCGATCGCAAGCGCCGCCTCAAGGGGCTCATCACCTACAAGGACATCCAGAAGAGGCTCGATTATCCGCTCTCGTGCAAGGACTGCGAGCGGCCGCCTGCGCGTGGGCGCCGCGGTCGGCGTCGGCGAGGACCATATGCGCCGCGTCGACGCGCTCCGCGAGGCGGGCGTCGACGTCGTCGTCGTCGACACGGCGCACGCGCACTCGAAGAACACCATGGACGCGATCGTGAAGATCAAGAAACGCCACCGGGGTCTTCCGCTCATCGCGGGGAACATCGCGACCGCGGAAGCGGCGCGCGATCTCATACGCCTCGGCGTGGACGCGCTCAAGGTCGGCATCGGAGCCGGGCGCCATCTGCACGACGCGCGTCATCGCGGGGATCGGCGTGCCGCAGCTCACGGCGATCATGGACTGCGCCTCGGTCGCAGCGAAGGCGGGCGTGCCGATCATCGCCGACGGCGGCATCAAATACTCCGGGGACATCGTGAAGGCGCTCGCGGCGGGAGCGGACAGCGTCATGATCGGCGGACTCTTCGCCGGAACCGACGAAAGCCCCGGCGAAATCGTTTATTTCGAAGGCAAGAATTACAAGATCTATCGCGGCATGGGTTCGATCGAGGCGATGAAGAAAGGCTCGAGCGACCGCTATTTCCAGGAAGGGGTCGCGGAGGAGAGCAAGCTCGTCGCCGAGGGCATCGAAGGGCGCGTGTCGTACAAGGGCGGCCTTTCGAGCACCGTGTACCAGCTCGTCGGCGGCCTCCGCGCGGGAATGGGATACTGCGGCGTCGCGACGATCGAGGATCTCAAGAAGAACGGACGCTTCATGCGCATCACGCCGGCGGGGCTGCGCGAGAGCCACCCGCACGACATCATGATAACGAAGGAAGCGCCGAATTACCGGACGAGCTGATGGCCGATTCGCATACACCCCAGGGGACACTCGAGAAGCTTCGGCGTGAAGCCGCGCGCTTCGGCGTCGACGTCGTATCGTCGGCGCGGATCGGCCCCGCGGAGAAGGAATCGTTTCACGCGTCGATACGGGGGGTCGCGCAGTCCCTCGACCGCGCGATCGTCCTCGGCTGCCGCCTCTCCGGCGAGGTGCTCGCGACGATCGAAGGCGCCCCGAACTGGACCTACTACCACCACTACCGTACGGTGAACTTCGCCCTCGACCAGGCAGCGCTGTACTGCGCGACGGAGTGCCGGCGGATGGGGTATCGCGCCCTTCCGGTCCCCGCGTCGCAGATGATGGATTGGGACCGGCTTCTCGGACACCTCTCGCATCGCGAGCTCGGCGCCCTCGCCGGGATCGGCTGGCGCGGGAGGAACAATCTTCTCGTTCATCCGGAGTTCGGCTCGCAGGTCCGCTACGCGTCGGTTCTCACCGACGCGCCGCTTCCCGATCGAGGGCTCGCGCTCGACGCGGCGGCGGGGTGCGGCGATTGCCGCTCGTGCGTCGGCGTCTGCCCGGCGGGAGCGATCAAGATGGATCCGCTCGCGTTCGATCTCGACCGGTGCGCGGCCCAGGTGAGGCGTTTCTCCAGGAGCGAAAAACTCAATACTCTAATATGCGGCATCTGCGTCAAGGCATGCGGCGGAGCCACTTCGGCGGCCGCGGGAGCCGGCGCGGGGCAGGCGGGAGGGTGCGCGTGAAAGACACGCTCGCGCGAATCGATCATTCCGTATGGGAGCTCGGGAGGCTCGTCGCCAGGAACCCCAAGAGCTTCACGCTCAGGGCGGATTTTCTCAAGTTTTTCCATGAGAGCCGCATCTTCATCGAGAGGAAGGTCGGCGTCTCCGAGACCGACCGGAGCTTCCTCTATCTCCAGAACCGCGAGGCGATCTGCTGCCTTCTCCTGCACGGGGCGGGAGGCACTCCCGCCGAGATGCGCGACCTCGCGGAGCACCTCTTCCAGGCGGGCTACACGGTCTACGGCGTCAATCTCGCCCTTGGGGGAAACGGAAGCCAATCCCCCCGGGAAGGCGCGCAGGGCGGCTTCCGCTGGCGGAGATTTCTCGACAAGAAACGGGGAAACGCCGTGCGGGGCGGCTACAACTGGGAACGCTGCCTGCTCGATTCGAAGGTCGTTCTCGACGCGCTGCTCACCTTTTCTCCGAACACCTACCTCGTGGGATTCAGCTTCGGCGGAACGATAGCGTTGAATCTCATGCAGGACGCTCCCGTCAAGGGTGCCATGCTCATCGCGCCGGCGCTCTATCCCGCGGCCGACGGCCGGTACCTCGCGTACAAGGTCGTCCGCAGCGTCGCTCCGTTCGCCGCGAAAGGCATCGTCCCGAGGGAGTATACCCTCATGCAGTTCCTCGACAAAACGCGTTCGCGCATCAAGAAGATCCAGCAGCCGATCCTCGTGATCCACGCCGCGCGCGAGCGGATCGTTTCTCCGAAGAGCCTGCACTTTCTCAAGAGCGCGTCGTCGAATCCGAAGTCGCGATTCGAGCTTCTCCCGAGCGACAAGCACGTGCTCGTGAAGGGGGAAGACGCAGCGCTCGTCTACAAGCTCTGCGCGGAGTTTCTCAGGAAGAGCTGACGCGCTCCCGCGCGTCGACGTCGAATTCGAACGAGGAATCGAGCTCGCGGATCTTCCGGACGGCGTCGATGAGCGCCGCTTTCGCCGGCGCTGATTTGCTTTCCAGATACCTCGAGTAGAGATCGAGGAAACGGTCGTACCGGAGCGCGAGCTCCGGGCTCTTCTCCGCCGGGCGAGGCGTCTTCTCGATGTGGAAGAGCTCGCCGTCCGAGAGATGCTTGAAGATATTGAGATGCTCCCCGCCCATGATGGAGAGGACTCCGAGGTACCGCTCGAAATGATCCGAGAGCTTCCCGAGGACGTCGGCGACGGCGGTATTCCCGCGATGGACCTGCGCGGCGTAGGCTCGGGCTATCGCGTAGTACGATTTTCCCCGGCCGATATGAGCCGCGTCGCTCATCGCGAGGTGCGGCGCCGAATCGGGACGTTTCAGGCGCGCGTTCTTGAAGATGCCGAGCGAGACGAGGAGCGAATCGGCGGAGCGCCGGTAGATCAGGTACTTCGCTCTCGTTCCGGCCGCCGCTTCGGCGGCTTCGAAGATCGACGCGTCGACGGGGAGGATTCCCCGCGCGCCGTCGTCGCCGCCTCGCGGGAATATATACGACGCCAGCAGGCTCGCGAGATAGACGTTCACGTCTTCGTCGAAGCAGACGTCGTTCGAGGGGAAGCCCGCCTCCATCCGGCTGTGGAGGAGGTTGTCCATCATGAAGAAGTACGCGTCGCCGCTCGAGGGTTTTCGCGCGACGTGAAGGGGCGTATAACGTGTCGAAACCGTCATTGCGCTTCTCTCCGGTTGCGGGGCGGAATGCATAACTCGTTATCCGCCTTGGATTGTGCAAGCTCCATGCCATGCCGGAATCCGCGACGCCCGCGCGTTTCCAATAAGGTGCTGAATCATGATGAGTTATCTGATATAATGTGTTCCCAGCCGGGCGCGCGCCCCGGAACGTCCACATAAACGCAGGGGGAAGAGGATGCGAATCGGTTTTCTCCAATTGCGTCCGCGGTTCGGCGCGGTCAGGGAGAACGTCCGCAAGGCGGCGGCGATTCTCGGCAAGGTTTCCGACGCGACGATCGTTCTTCCCGAGCTGTTCAACACGGGGTATCTCTTCCGGAACGAGGAGGAGCTCGCGTCCCTCGCCGAGACGATTCCGGGAGGGTTCACCGTCTCCGAGATGCGGAAGCTCGCGAAGCGGAAACGCTTGAACCTCGTGTTCGGGATCGCGCAGAAGCACGGGAGAGCGTTCTACAATTCCGCGGTCTTCGTTTCGTCGAAGGGAAAAGTCGAGGTCTATCAGAAGGTGCACCTCTTCGACCGCGAAAAGCTCTTCTTCACGAGGGGATCGTCGTTCAAGGTCGTTTCGGCGGGGGACGCGAAGCTCGGGCTCCTCATCTGCTTCGATTGGGTCTTCCCCGAGGTTTCGCGCGCGCTCGCCCTCGGCGGAGCGCACATCCTCTGCCATCCGGCGAATCTCGTTCTCCCGTACGCCCAGGACGCGATGAAAACGCGCTGCATCGAGAACCGAGTCTTCGCGGTCACGGCGAACCGGATCGGGAGCGAGCAGCGGGGCGCCGCGTCCCTCACGTTCACCGGAGGGAGCCAGATCGTCGGTCCCACGGGGGAGGTGCTCGCCTCGGCGAGCGATCGCAGCGAATCGCTCCGCGTCGTCGAGATCGACGTCGGAGACGCGAACAACAAGAGCATCTCGCCGAACAACCACCTGTTCAGCGATCGCGTTCCCCAGCTCTACACGGCGCTCGTCCGGAAACGGCGCTGAGCGGACGGTCGCGTAGCCCCATGCAAAACGCGAAGTAACAGCCGCGCATTGCTGCGCCGTGTCCCTTCTTTTCCGTCGAAATTCCTCATAACGTCTTATCGGAAGGGCAGTTTGGCGCCCGGGTACCCCTGGCATAATCCTTGCGAACTTCCGCAGCGACCAAGAATTACGCCCTTTCAGCACACCAGGATCGTGCGCCGGGCCGTTTGCGTTGCATGCGATTACGAAGGAGATAAAGGTGAAAAAGAGAAAGAGCAGGGACAAGCAGCCGGTTCTCACGTCGCCGTGGAAAATCGGAATATTCGTATCTCTCCTTCTCGTTCTGATGAGCATGGGGGTGGGGTACTACCTGGTGAGCTTCTACAACGTCGATCTCGCGTGGATCAAGTCGGGCACCGGGGGCTGGAGCATCGATTCGAACCTCTTCATGAAGGACATGCTGCCGCTCGCGGCGGCCGTCGTCTTCGTTTCGCTGTTCGCCTATTTTCTCATCGCCTCCGCGGTGCATCGCTATAAATTCTACCTCGATTCGGGCCAGGATTACCGCACGATGATATCGCTCGCCGAGAGTATCGACGATCTGACGAATCCGGCCCAGATCGCGCGCCTCTCGAAATACCCCGAGCTTCAGGCCGTTCTCAGAAACTACGGCGATCAGATCCGCGAGATATCCCAGGATCTCGGAACGAAGGACAACGCGTCGAACTACTCGGAGCTCAAATCCGAGATCGAGAGCATCGTCGGCGACGAATACGCCGGGACGAACGCCTCCGATGGACAGGGCTGCGGCTCTATATACGAAAAGCTGCGCGAGCGCGTCGACGCGGACCGCGCGCGCATCGAGGAGCTCGAGAAACGGAACGAGGCGGAGCGGCGGGCCAGCGGCAACGCGACGCTCGCCTGCGGCAGGGCGATGGAAGCCATCAGCGGCGCCGGAGAGGATCTGCTCGCGATCACGAATTCGGTCGCGGAGCTCACGAGTGTCGCCGAACGCGTCAACGCGAACGCCGCTTCCCGGAGCACGGCCGCGTCGCGCGGCGGCGCCCCCGGGTCGCAGGGCGTGGCGCTCAAGGCGACCATGAGCGAGATGGAGAGCTCCGTGCGCAAGCTCGAAGAGGGCGGCCGCGTCCTCCACGAGTTCTCGGAGGAAAACAACGGCATCGCGATACATCTCGCGCTCATGGCGGCGCGCGGAAACGTCGACGAGCACGCCCTGGCGACGTTCGCCGAGCGTGTCCGGTCCACCGCGGAGCGCTTTCACAAGTTGAGCGACGGCGTCGCGGGCATCGCTCAGGGTCTTCTCGGAAGCTGCTATGCGATCAAGGAAAACGCCGGCGTGGAGATCGAGACGCCCGCGGTCGGGATCGACGCCGAATCCACCGGCGCGATAGTCGAAATCGCGCGCCGGATCGACGAGCGGAGCTCCGCCCTCGAGAAACGGATCATGGGCCTCGGAAGCGAGCTGCATGACGTGCACGAGCTTCTTCAGAAGGACGTCGCGGCCGCGGTTTCGCGCGAGACGGCCCCCGAGCGCCCGTCGCCGCGCGGCGTCGCCGCCGACCTCGGCGCTTCGCGCGGGTCCTCCGCCGCGCCGTCGGGCGAGGAAAGAGACGCGTCGGGCGGTTCGATCGATTCTCCCGACATGGTCATCGATCACGGCAGTTCGTGGAAGGGCATCAAGCCGCGCGAAAGCGCGCGCGAAACGGCCGGGAGCGAATCGAGCGAGGAAGAGGGTTTCTCGTTCAGGAACCTGGACGAGATGAAGGAGGCCTTCGCGCACGCGGCCCCCGAGGCCGCGCCCGAAGAGGCCGCATCCGATTTTTCGGACATGTCCTCTCTCAGGCACCTCGACGCCGCGGCCGAGGCGGTTCCGGAGCCCGCGCAAGGGCCGGAAGAGACGCCGAAGAACGCCTGGCGGAAGGTGGAGGTCGCAAAGGCCGAAATCGAGGACGAGGCGGGGAGCGTGGACGTCACGGTGGAGGCCGCTTCGCCCGAGGCGCCGCGGGAAGATCCCGCGACGGTGTTCGAATCGGTCGAAGAGGCGCCCCTCGGCGCTCATGCGAAGAACGACGACGACGAGACCATTTACGATCTCTCTGATCTCGGAGCAATCGAATATGTCAAGGAAAGTCAGATACAGAGATGAGGTGACGTCTTGTGGTGATACTCAAAGAGGATAACAGACGTCTGTTCGGCGAGCAGGTCAACGACCATATTGAGAAGCTCAACGACCTCATGGGTTTTTCGTCCGGCGAGCGATTCGGCGAGCAGGCGATTCGCCGGGCGTGTCTCGCGACGCGTCTTCTCGAGGGGAGCACGCGCATGCTCGATCTCGGCGATTGGAGCGCGACGCTGAAGGCCTTCCGCGCTCTCCTGGAGGGCTCGGCGAGCGCGGGCCGGTGCTGGGACGAGCAGCTTTCCACCCTGGTATCCGAGATCCTCGAGACCGAGGAGCAGATCGTCGCGGAGATACTCGCGGGAGAGCTCGAGGAGCTCGCCCGCCACGAGCAGTTCGAGGGCCTTCTCAAGGAGATCGAATGTCTCTCGAGCGAGCCGCATGAAGCCGTTGCGAATCCGATCACGATTTCCGCGGCTCCGGCGGCCGCCGGGCGTCCGGTTCGAGACCATGCCGAGGGCGCGGAGCATGTTCCGACGTTCACGAGGTTGATCGATTCGCTCGCCGCGGTGCGGGACAGGTTCCAGGAATTCGTCGACAAGCCGAGCCGGGGGGAAAAGTCGATGCGCGACCTCGAAGTGGCGTTCGGCGAGAGCGAATTCTATATGGGGCTCGCGGCGGAGACGATGAGGATGCTGGGCAAGAGCGACAAGCCGTTCACCGCCAGGATCTCGTGCGACACGGTGCTCGACGGGCTGAAGGACTTCTTCGGCGCATACCTGCAGATCCGGCGCTGGAACGCGCGGCTCGCGACGCGGAGCGCCGAATGCACGCTCGACCGGGAGAACGCCTCCGCGCTCGTCGCCATACTCATCCGGTGCATATTCGACATCTGCAGGCGTAACGAGGTGCGGGACGACCTCTCGCTCACGATCGGCGTCGACATACGGAGCGAGGGCTCGTTCCTCGTCGCGAAGATACAGGATAACAGCCCCGATTTTCTCTGCGATTCGGAGATCGACCGGGACGACGCGGGAGCGTTCTACCAGTGCTTCAGCGAGGTGCGCGGGCGGCTCGACGGATTCGGCTCGCTCCTCTGGATCGAGCCTGGCGGCGGCAACGAGGGAAGGTTCAGGTTCACCCTCCCGCGGACGAAGACGAAAACCGATTTTCAGATCTTCAACGCTTCGGGAAAGCGGTTCGCCGTGCCGTGCCACGCGGTCGACACGACGATCGGCATGGACGCGATCGAGCCGAAGCGCGTATCGGGAGGAAGATGCGTGACCCTCTCGGGGGTTCGCGTCCCCGTCTATGCGATGGAGGAGATCGCCGTGGTCGACGAGTTCGAATCGTCCGGGAAAGCCGATCGTGTTCTCGTCATCGGCCGCGCGGAAAAAAGGGTCGGCCTGCTCGTCGACGGGGCGAGCCGCACGATCGACTGCCTCGCGGAGCAGATCACGGAAGGTTCGTGGGCGTCGCTCGCGAAAACGATGCTCAATCTGGGGGAAGAGGAGTTCCCGATCATCGATGCGGATCTGGTATTGCGCATATCGAGCTCCCTCCAAGGTATCGAAGGCGGACCGGAGGAAGCCGGAACGTATGCGGATGGTGGGCAGGGGAACGATCAGGAGGTAACGGTCCCGCGTGTGTAGCAGAGTGAGCGGACCGATCTCTCGGGCAGGGGCGAGGTCGGGCCACCAACGGAGAGAGGTGGAGATGTCTAATCAGCATCAGCACGATTACGGCAGCATCATCATCGGAGGCCATGACGACGCGATCGAAGTGATGACTTCGGTCGAGGCGGCTGAGTACCTCAAGATGCATGTGAAGACCGTATGCCGGCTTGCCAAGGAACGGAAGATACCGGCAAAAAAGGTCGGAAGCGAATGGCGATTCCTGAGGAGCGTACTCGACCGCTGGCTCGCTCAGGAAGAAGAGGTGGTCAAGGTCCTCGATTGAGCGCTCTGGAGCAGGGAGCGATCCGATGGTGAAAACGAAGTTCGAAAGAATCGAAGCCGGCGGTCCCGGGGTCGCGGCGTTCCGGATCGAGGGGAAGCTCGGATTCCACGAGAACGCCAAGATCCAGCGTCTCGTCGACGAATGCCTGAAGCGGGATATGCGCACGGTCATATTCGACTTCTCCGAGCTCGCGTCGCTCGGCGGCGGGGTCGCGAAGATCCTTCGCGATTTCGTAGACGCCATCGCGGCGAAGGGGGGAAGCGTCCGATTCGTCGTCACCAACGACGTCGTCACGCAATTCCTGCAGGACGGCGAACGATCCGTTTCCATTTATCGCTCGCTCGTCGAGGCACTGTCTTCGAGCGGCGCGCCGGCGGCAGGTCCGTCGAACGCCGCTCCGTCGAACGCAGGCGCCCGGGACGCCGCGGAGACCGCGGTCGCGGCCGCCGCGCCGCCCGCGAACGCTTCACCGAGCGCCGATCAGAACGTCATCATCATGTCGTATGACAGCGCCGATACGCCGCGGGAAGAATCCCCGGCTCAGCCGCAGGCCGCGCCCGAGGATCAGTCCGACGCCGCCGCCGCCGAGGAGATCATCGATGAGATCTTCAACGGTCCGGCGACGGTGCTCTCCGATTGGAGCGGCACGCCCGCCTCGGAGCGCAGCGAGACGCCGCCGCAGAAGAAGGAAGACGCGGCGATCGTCGATCTCAACCGGCAGCTGCGCCGGCGCATTCTCGAGCTCAAGACGCTCTTCTCGATCAGCGCCGATTTCAACGCGATCCGTGACCGCAGGAAGCTGCTCGACATATTTCTCCTCACGGCGATCGCCCAGGGGGGGGTCGAATCGGCCGTGTTTCTGGAAAATCAGGGAAAATCGTTCAGGCCGGTGATGTCCAAGGGATTCGAGCCCGAGTCGCTCATTCGCCTCGATATTCCCTCGGACGCTTTCGCGAAGATGACGGGCGAGAACAACGTGATTCAGATGGACGGTTTCACGATGGAGGAGCGCGTCAAAGCGATCATCAGGGGGGAAGGAATAGAATATGTGTGCCCGTTCCGCACGAAGGACGGGATTTCGGGGATCGTCCTGCTCGGCAAGCGCATCGCCGGCAGAGGCATGAAGGAAATGGACTTCGAGTTCCTGCGTATTCTCGTCAATATCGCCCAGGGGGCGTACGACAACGCGCTCATGTTCGACCGGGAGCACGAACGCACCCTCGGCATCGTCAAGACGCTCATATCGATCATCGAGGAGAATACGCTTCTCAAGGGCACGTCCGAGTTCGTATCGAGATACGTCGGAATGGTCGCGAAGAACATGGATTACTCCGACGAGCATTTCAAGGACCTCATTTACGGCACGGTGCTTCGCGACATGGGCATGGTGAAGGTGAGCGATCTCATCCTGCGCAGCCCGCGCGATCTGACGAAAGAGGAATGGGAGATCATCAAGAAGCATCCCGAGGACGGCGCCGAGATGCTCTCCCGGATGAAGTTCAGCGACCACGTCGTCAGTATCGTGAGAACGCATCACGAGCGGTTCAACGGCGAGGGATATCCGTACAGCCTCCGCGGCAAGGAGATTCCGCTCGGCTCGCGGATCATATCGGTCGTCGAAAGCTACGCGGCGATGATTCACGAGCGGCCGACCCGGCCCGCGCTCTCCGAGCGCGAGGCGCTCGGGGCGCTCAAGGAGAATTACGGGCTGCGGTACGATCGCGAGGTCATCCTGCAGTTCGCGCGCATCATGGAGAAGGAAATCGCGCAATCGGTGCGGCAGAGCGCGCCGGCGGCGCAGGGGGAATACATTTCGTGAGCGGAAACGGAAGCATATTGGTCGTCGACGACGATCCCAACGTCGTCGAGATACTCACGGAGTGCCTCCGGAGCAAGGGATACGAGACCGAGTCGGCCGCGGACGGCGACGAGGCGCTCGCGAAGTACGATCGCTGCCGGCCGGACCTCGTCGTCCTCGACGTCGCGCTTCCGAAGAAGGACGGATTCGAGGTGTGCGACACGATCCGCGCGAGGGACGTTCAGCGCGACGTGCCCGTCATCATGATCTCGGCGAACTCGATCCAGGATTCGATGGTCAAAGGGCTGCGCGCCGGGGCCCAGGATTATCTCAAGAAGCCTTTTTCTCTCAAGGAAATGCTCGTCAAGATCGAGAACCATCTCTCGCAGGCGAGCCGCAAGAGGAATCTCCGCGAGCAGAACCTCCAGCTCGAGGGAGAAGTGCTGAAAGGGCACGCCGATTACACGCGGGTCAATCGCGAGCTCAAGAAGAAGGTCCTCGATATGCGTTCCCTGTCGGGTCTGAGCCAGGATCTCAACCGGCTCCGCGATCCCGACGATCTCATACGCGTTTTCTGCCTCACCGTCGTCGGCCAGCTCGGCGTGAGCTCCGTCGCGCTTTTCTACGCTTTCGACGAGATGGACGATTACCTCTCCTACGCGGGAGGAAGCGGCGTATCGAACAGCGTGCTCCAGTCGGTGAGGCTTTCGCGCGAAATCGCCCTGTCGAGCTTCCTCCTCGGCAAGCACGAATGCGTCGGGCTCGCCGACGAGGAGTTCCCGGAGGACGCGAAGCGGGAAGCGAATTTCCTGACGCGGTTCGGATTCGAATACGGGTATCCGCTGATCGTGAAATCGCGCCTTATCGGGATCGTGTTCATCGGCGGAAAGGTGAATCGCCAGGGATACCTGCCCGACGAGCTCGATCTGTTCAAGTCGATATGCACGTCGGCCGCGACCGGTCTCGAAAACGCGCGCCTCTACGGGGAGCTGCAGGCGACCTATCTTTCGACGATCAAGGTGCTCGTTTCGACGATCGAGGCGAAGGACTCCTATACGCGCGGCCATACCGACCGCGTCGCCGAGTACGCGCGCATGATCGCCGAGGAGATGCGGCTTTCGAAGCGCGACATCGAGATCGTGTGTTTCGGCGCCGCCCTCCACGACATCGGGAAGCTGGGCGTCTACGAGGAGATTCTGAACAAGCCGGGAGAGCTCACCGAGCAGGAATGGGACATCGTCCGGAGCCACCCCGAGGTGGGAGCGAACATCATCAAGAACATGAAATTCCTCGAATCGGCCTGCGACCTCGTCCGCCATCACCACGAGCGGCTCGACGGAAAGGGCTATCCGGATCATCTGAAGGGAAACGAGATCTCGGTCGGCGCGCGCATCGTCGCGGTAGCCGACAGCTTCGACGCCATGACGAGCGACCGTCCCTACCGGCAGGCGTACTCTCTCGAGGAAAGCATCGAGCAGCTCAAGAATCAGAGCGAGAAATTCGACCAGGACGTCGTCGCGTACGTCGAGAAGCTCGTCACGAGCGGCAGGATTCGCCGGTAACTCCGTTCACGCATCGGCAATGACGTTCACGCGGCGACGGACGCCGCGCTCCGCCCGTCCGCCGCTCCTCCCCGCGCAACGCGTTCCCCCGAAATAAATTGCGAATTGTCGCCCGAGATCGCGCGGCCGGCATTCCTCTTGCCCCGGAGGAATGGGTCTGCGCCCGGAAGGATGAGGAGTGTCGGCCGGCGGTGCGGCGGATGCGGGGATGTGCGAGGCCTTCACTCCTCCATTCTATCTTCAGGAGACGGGCGCCGTTTCCTCGGCCTTGATGCCGATCATGCCGACGAGATCGTTGCGGAGCGTGTTGATATCGAGCTTGCGCTTGAGCTTTCCGCCGACGGCGAGCGAGATCGTCCTCGTCTCCTCGCTCGCGATGATGACGACCGCGTCGGTTTCCTCGCTCAGTCCCAGGCCCGCGCGATGCCTCGTGCCGAGCGACTTCGCGAGGCGGGGATTCTGGGAGAGGGGGAGAATGCAGCCGGCGGCCACGATGCGGTTCTTCTCGATGATGACCGCGCCGTCATGGAGCGGGCTCGGCGTCGTGAAGATCGTGACGAGGAGCTCCGCCGAAACGCGCGCGTCGATCGACGTCCCCGTTTCGATGTAGTTCCGCAGGCCGACGTCCTTCTCGAGCACGATGATCGCTCCGAGGCCGCTCTGGGTGAGCTGATGGCACGCCTTGACGATTTCGCTCACCGTGCTCGACTCCTCGACCTTGAGGAAATAGCCGATGATGCGGTTCTGGCCGAGGAGCGACAGGGCGCGCCGCAGCTCCGGCTGAAACAGGATCACGAAGGCGACGACCCAGACCGTCTTGAGGCTCGAGAGAATCCAGTTCAGCGCGTTCATGTTGAGCCAGCGCGCGACGAAGGAGATGATGATCAGGAAGAAAAGGCCGATGAACATCTGCGCGGCTCGCGTTCCCCTGATGAGAAGAAAGAGCCGGTAGAAGAGAAAAGAGACGATGATGATGTCGAGGATGTCGATCGTCAGGTTGAGATGAAACGTGCTCATCGGCCGGCCCCCGCGCCTTCGATCGCCTTCCAGACCTTCAGAAAATCGACCGTTTCCCGGACGTCGTGGACGCGGACGAACGCCGCGCCTCCCGAGAGACACTTCGCGAGCGCCGCGAACCCGCCGTGAAGCCGCAGGACCGGCTCGCGATCGGTGATTCTTCCGATAAACGATTTCCTCGAGTAG
Organism: uncultured bacterium; assembly: GCA_963846325.1. Classification (GTDB taxonomy): domain Bacteria; phylum Krumholzibacteriota; class Krumholzibacteriia; order Krumholzibacteriales; family Krumholzibacteriaceae; genus SSS58A. Next base: position 566,053 of record CAWJVO010000009.1, on the reverse strand, counting down.
CCGACCATCACGGGAAACCCGAGACCGGCGAAATCTCCGAGCTCGTTCAGAATCGCCAGATTATCCTCCAATCTTTTTCCGAAACCCAATCCCGGGTCAACGATAATCTTCTCGCGATCGAGCCCGGCGCGAACGAGCTCCGCCGTGCGTTCCTCGAACCAGGCGATGATTTCTCCCGTCACGTCCGTGTAGCTCGGGTTCGCCTGCATCGTCTCGGGCGTTCCCTGCATGTGCATGACGACGGCCGCCGCTCCGGAATCGCGGACCGTCTCGATCATCGCCGGGTCGTGCCGGAGGCCGCTCACGTCGTTGACGATCGCCGCTCCGGCGTCGAGCGCGGCCCGCGCGACCGCCGCGCGGCGCGTATCGATCGAAAGGGGGACAGGTAGAGCGCCGCCGAGCCTGCGGAGCAGAGGCGTCACGCGTTCGAGCTCCGTCTCGACGCTCGTTTCCGCCGCTCCGGGACGCGTCGACTCGCCGCCGACGTCGATGACGCGCGCGCCCTCCTCGATCATCGCGAGAGCGCGCTCGTGCGCGGCGCCGGGATCGAGGAAGGCCCCTCCGTCCGAGAAGCTGTCCGGAGTGACGTTGAGGACGCCCATCACGATCGGACCCGCCGCGAGGTCGATTTCCCCGCGGGGAAGGACGACCCGCGCGGGGGGGCGTTCGAGAGCGCCGAGCAGGCGCTCGATCTCCGCTCCGAGGACGGCGAGGCCGAACGGCTGGCGCGCGAGCTTCGCGGGAAGCTGGGCGAGCCTGTTGCGGTCGGCGATCAGATAGACGCTCGATTGCGGCGGACCGCCGGTGATGACGTCGCGGTGCACCGCGGCGTCGCCTCCCATCGAGAGGAGCTGCTGTTTGACGATATTCGCGACGGGGGCCGGGACGCGATCGACGCGCAGGACGATCGCGTCGGCCTTACGATCGATGATCGCGATGCCGTACGGATCGACGCCCGCTTCGGCGAGGACGCGCGCGAGGGCGCCTCTGGGCCGCGGGGAGATCAAACGAAGGGGATAGCGCATAGTTCACTACGTGCCGGCGCGGGACGCCGCGGAATCGTTCCGCGGCAGGAGCTACGCGGCGCTCGGCCCGCCCGGCTCCCCGGCGTCAGCGGCGCTTTTCGCCGCGCCGCCGTTGTTCGTCGAATTCCTCTTGAGCGGGGGAAGGGTCCCGTCGTTGAGCAGGATCTTTATATCCTCGGCGTCGAGCGATTCCCGCTCGAGGAGCGCGTTCGCGACCTTGTGGAGATCCTCGCGGTGCTCGCCGAGGACGCGACGGGCCCGTTCGTGGCATTCGTTCATGAGCGTTCGCACTTCGTTGTCGATCTCGCGCGCCGTTTCTTCGCTGTAGTCGCGCCGCACGGCGATTTCCTTGCCGAGGAAGATCTGCTCCTCCTGGTCGCCGTACGCGATCGGCCCCATGTGGCTGCTCATGCCCCACTGCATGACCATCTTGCGGACGAGCCGCGACGCCTGCCTGATGTCCTCCTGCGCTCCCGTCCCGATCCGGTTGAGAACGATCTCCTCGGCGACGCGTCCGCCGAGAGAGATCGTGATGAAATCGATGCACCACTCCCGCGAGACCTCGTGCCGGTCGTCCGTCGGGAGAAACGAGGTGACGCCGCCCGTTCTTCCCCGCGGTATGATGCTCACCTTGTGGAGCGGATCGGCGTGCGCGAGGTGCATGCCGACGACGGCGTGTCCCGCCTCGTGGTAGGCGCTCATCCGCCGCTCGTCCTCTTTCATGATGCGGCTCTTGCGCTCCGGTCCGAGCATGACCTTGTCCTTCGATTCGTCGAAGTCCTCCATCATGACCTTGTCGCGGTCGCGCCGCGCGGCCAGGAGCGCCGCCTCGTTGACCATGTTGGCGATGTCGGCGCCCGAGAATCCGGGCGTTCCGCGCGCGAGCGTGTCGAGATCGACGTCTTCCGCGAGCGGCACCTTGCGCGTGTGCACCTTGAATATGCCGAGGCGTCCCCGGAGATCGGGCATGTCGACGACGATGCGCCGGTCGAAGCGCCCGGGCCGCAGCAGCGCCGGATCGAGCACGTCGGGCCTGTTCGTCGCGGCGAGGAGAATGACTCCCTCGTTCGTCTCGAAGCCGTCCATCTCGACGAGGAGCTGATTCAGCGTCTGCTCGCGTTCGTCGTGCCCGCCGCCGAGCCCCGCGCCGCGGTGGCGTCCCACCGCGTCGAGCTCGTCGATGAAGAGGATGCACGGCGCGTGTTTCTTTCCCTTGTCGAACAGGTCGCGCACGCGGCTCGCGCCGACTCCCACGAACATCTCGACGAAATCGGAACCGCTCATGCTGAAGAACGGCACGCCCGCTTCCCCGGCGACCGCCTTCGCGAGAAGGGTCTTGCCGGTGCCGGGAGGCCCGAGGAGAATGACGCCTTTCGGAATCCGCCCGCCGAGCTTCTGGAATTTCTTCGGGTCTCGCAGGAATTCGATGATCTCCTGGAGCTCCTCCTTCGCCTCGTCGGCGCCGGCGACGTCGGCGAAGGTCACGCGCGGCAGGCCGCCGTCGATCATCTTCGCCTTGCTCTTGCCGAACGAGAACGCCTTGTTGCCTCCCGATTGCATCTGGCGCATGAGGAAGATCCAGAGAACGAAGATCGCGAGAAGGGGGAGCGCGGTGAGAAGCGCCTTCGCCCAGACGCTGCTTCCCGGGAATTCCGCCTCGATCTGGGCGTCGGGGTTCTTCGCCCAGATCTTGTCGGGCAGGTCCTTGTCTTCGGCGGGGAGAATGACGCGGAAGCTCGAGATGGTGGCGTCGCCGTCACCCATGGGGATCACGATCTCGCCGACGAGCTTTCCCTTGAGCTCAAGCCCCTTGATCTTCAGGCGGGCGACGTTGCCCTTCTCGACCTGTTTGACGAACTGCGTGTAGGTGAGCGTCCATTCGCGTTCCTTGTTCGTATTGAACATGAGGTACGCCATGAACATGATGATGAGAACCATGACCCAGAGCGCCATCGATCGCGACGTCCGCTGAGGGCCCGGCAACGGGCTGGTGGGAGGCCATTTCTTCGGCATCTGCTTATCCTTGCGCGACGTGTTCTTATCCTGAGGGTTGTTCGTCATATCGGTCCGTTTCCGGCTCAATCCGGAAAATAATGCAAAAACGGCGTTTTGTCCATAACAGGGATTCGATTTCGTCCGGGGATTCTATTTCGCTCCGGCGGCCGTACCCGATTCCTTCCCTTCCGGCGCCGCCGACGCGCTCGTGAGCTCGGCGATGTAGGCGAGATTCCTGAAGCGCTCCATGAAATCGAGTCCGTACCCGACGACGAAGACGTCGGGCACCTTGAATCCGACGTAATCGACGGGCACCTTGATTTCCCGGCACGAGGGCTTGTCGAGGAGCGTGCAGACGCGCAGGCTGCGCACGCTGCGGTCTTCGAGCATCCGCTCGAGGAACGATAGCGTGTGGCCGGTATCGACGATCCCTTCGATGATGATGACGTCGCGATCGCTCACGCTCCGCTTGAGATCGTTCAGGATCTCGATCCGTTCGCTCCTCGTGATTCCGTCGCGGTAGCTGTGGACGGTGATGAAGTCGACTTCATGGGGAATCGTGATGTAGCGGACGAGATCGGCGAGAAAAATAAAGCCTCCCTTGAGGAGGCTTATGAGAACGGGATTCCTATCCGCGTAATCCGCGGATATCTGGTCCGCGATCTCGCGGACGCGCGTTTCGATCTCTTCCCGCGTTATGAGCACCCTGCCGATTTGCACAGCGCGGCCTTTCCGTACGTGATTCGAGGACGATACCCGCCTTCATCAGGAGAGTGTATCATAATCGCTCGTCGCGGACATCACTTTTTGCCGGAACGCGAAAAAAGTTTTATGCGCAGCGCTCCCCGCGTCCCGCGGAGGATCCTCGTTCGCTCGGCCGCCGCGACTCCCGGGACCCAGAATATGCCCCGGGCGTCCTCGAACACCGGGATCGCGCCGCGCCGCGAAAGGGGCACCTTTCGATCGATGAAGAGGTCGCTCAGCTTCTTTCCGCCCTTCATGCCGAACGGGACGAGGCGGTCGCCCGGCTTCTTTCCCCTGACGATCACGGGAAAACGGATTCCCGCGAAGCAGCCCTCCGCCGCGCTTGCCTTCGGATCGACGCCCCTCGCGTCCACGCGCTCGACCGCCGCGACGAGATTCCACCAGGGGAGCGGATACTTTCCGGGGCCGGAGACGATCACTTCGCCCGAGAGCGCGGGGGTGCGGCTCTTCTCGACACGACGAGGTTTCCGTGTTCGATCCGGGCGGCGATCCCGTGCGGAAAATGAACCGTTCTGCCCGAGCGGCCCGACCGGATGAGGCGTTTGGCGGCGTCGAAGTGCGTTCTCTCCATGTCCTGGATCACGCCGAATCGCTCCCGGAGCACGAGATCGACGAGGAGGTAGATCTGGAAATCGGTAAGACCGGCGACGCTCGCGAGCCGGAGCGCGACTTCTTCGCGCGGGCCCGCGCGAGGAAGGAGCTCGAGAATCGGCTTTTCGAGCGTTTCCCATCCCTCGGCGAGATTCTCCCCGAGGCGCAGCAGAGCCTCCGCCGCCGCGGGGTTGTAGCCCCTCTCCAGATAGGGGATGAGCCGGTTTCTGATCCTGTTGCGGAGGAACCGGTTGTCGAGGTTGCTCCGGTCTACGCAATAGCGGACGCGGCGGCTTCTGACGTGCGCCTTGAGCTCCCCGCGGCCGCACGCGAGGAGCGGCCTCACGAAGAGCCCCCGCCGCGGGGGGATGCCCTGGAGGCCCCGCCACCCCGAGCCCCTGACGATATGATGGAGGATCGTTTCGACCTGGTCGTCCCGCGTGTGCCCGAGCGCGACGGAGCCGGCGTTCCAGGCGCGCGCCGCCTCTTCGAGAAAACGGTATCTGAGGAGCCTCGCCGTTTCCTCGATTCCCTTCTTCGAGCGGCGCGCCTCGGCGGGAACGTCTCCCGAACCGAGGAACAGGGGAATCTTCAGCCTGCCCGCCGCGCGCTCGACGAGCGCGCGCTCACGGCCGGCCTCGGGGCGGATCCCATGGTCGAAGTGGGCCGCGGCGAGCTCGATTCGCATCTCCGACGAAAGCTCCGAAAGGATCGTCATGAGCGCCATCGAGTCGGATCCGCCAGAAACCGCCGCGAGCACCCGTGTGCCGGGCGGCATCATCCCGCGGGCGCGGATGTAATCCCTGACCTTATGGATGCAGCTCATCTTGATGCGGACTTTGAGATGTGGAGCGTAAAGGCCTGAATATAAATCTGGTGGCGGTGCAGGGACTCGAACCCCGGACACAGAGATTATGATTCTCCTGCTCTACCAGCTGAGCTACACCGCCACTTCCGCACCAAATTAAGGTGAAATGTCGCCCCTGTCAATGGAAAAGCTCGGCTGATCGGTCCGGAGAGCGCCCGTGTCAGGCGATCATTCGATCCTTCCCACAAGGGTCTTGCCACGGCTTCCCCATTCTGTTATAAATAGTTACTTATTCGAGAGATGCAAACGGAGCGCCGCATGAACATATATATGGAAAGAGACGCCGACCGCGCCGTCCTTTCGGGAAAGACGATAGCCGTCGCAGGGTACGGCAACCAGGGACGTCCACAGGCGCTGAATCTCCGCGACAGCGGCTGCGCCGTCATCGTCGGCGCCCGGGAGGGCGGGGGAGGCTGGAAGCGCGCGCAGGACGACGGATTCGCGGTCGCCGCGGTCGCCGACGCCGCCCGGAAGGCCGATATACTCATGATGCTCCTGCCGGACGAGATCCAGGGGGAGATCTACGATAATGAAATCCGCGGCGCTCTCAGGCCCGGCGCCGCCCTGTGCTTCGCGCACGGCTTCTCCGTCGCTTTCGGCGGGATCACGGGGGAGAATTTCGATCTGCTCCTCGTCGCTCCGAAAGGGCAGGGAGGAAGGCTCCGCGAGACGTATCTCGAAGGATCGGGTCTTCCGTGCTTCGTCGGCGTCCAATACGACGCGTCGGGAGACGCGAAAAGAATCGCCCTCGCCCTCGCGGGGGCGCTCGGGTGTCTCCGGATCGGCGCGTACGAAACGAGCTTCCGGGAAGAGGCCGTGAGCGACATCTTCGGCGAGCAGGCCGTGCTCTGCGGCGGCGTGAGCGCGCTCATGAAGCGCGCCTTCGACGTGCTCGTGAAGAAGGGGCACAGCCCCGAGGTCGCGTATTTCGAGTGCTTCCACGAGGTGAAGATCATCGTCGATCTCTTCTCCCGTCTCGGCCTTTCGGGGATGCGGGACGTCATCAGCGGCACGGCTGCCTACGGAAGCCTCAAATTCGGGGAGGATCTCATCGGCAAAGACGTCGAAAAGAAAATGGAGGAGCTCTACGATCGCATCGAGAGCGGCGCCTTCGCGAAGATCTGGCTCGAAGAAAATCGGACTGGCTGCAAGGAGTTTCTGGAGCTGCGGGAGAGGGAACGCGGGCTTCTCATCGAAAAGGTCGGCACGGAGGTTCGCGCGCGGTCGGAGAGCCCGCGCGGATCGGGCGGACGCCCGAAGAAAGGATCATGATGCGACATGCGGGTCCGGTAGCGGCGCTGTGCGCGCTCCTCGTCGTTTTCGGCTGCGGGAAGGGCGCGAAGGACAAGAATGACGGCTCGGAAGCGTTCCGCGTGCCCGATTCACTTCTCGCCCCGATCGAGGGATATCGTCTCACCGTCGACGATTACCACGTCGTCAACGGAGGAGTCATGGCGAACGAGCAGATAGAGCTCCGCTATCCCGCCTCCGAAGTGGCTCGATTCGTCGCGGTGAAAACGTTCGGTATCGCCAAGACGGGCTACGAGAAGGTCACGAAGGAGATCGGCCGCCCCGCCGCCGGGAAGCTCGTTCTCATCGGAACGGTCGATCTCGACGAATACCTTCTCATGACGCGCAAGGAATGGTGGTATTACGGCCTGGTAAAGGGAGACACGATCATTTTCGAACCCCTGGATATCATGATCAAGCGCATGATCGCCGAGCAGGGCATCGTCAATCGCATCGCGCAGGCCGCGATCAATCGGCGGTCGGGCGGCAGATCCCCCTTCTGGCTCAAGGAGGCGCTCGCCGCGCGCATCGCCGGGGAGCTGGAGATTCTCAAGATCCAGCAGCCCGAGTTCCAGTATGAAGGGCGAAACATGAATCCCGCCCCCGAAGCGATCGAACGCTCGATCGCCGAGGGAACGAACCGCGGGGATTCGCGGATCGCCTACTACTCCGCGTACCGGATGCTCGACAATCTTCTCCAGGACCAATCGATGGAGAAGGTGCTCTGCCTTCCTCGACCGGCTCGGCGAGGGCGCATCGCTCGACGAGGCGAGTCGGGGAGCGTTCGGCGTCGATTACGGCGCCCTCATGGCGGGGATCCGGATCGACCGGTAGCCGGTTCGCGACGGGAGTGCGATGAATCTGATCGAAAAGCACGACGACGCGGTGCGGGTTCGCTTCGCGCCGAGCCCGACGGGCCACCTCCACGTCGGCGGGGCGCGGACCGCGCTCTACAACTTCCTCTACGCCCGCAGGAATCAGGGCGTCTTCGTGCTCCGCATCGAGGACACCGACGCGGCGCGCTCGACGCGCGAGTCGTACGAGGGCATCCTGCGCGGCCTCAGGTGGCTCGGGCTCGAATGGGACGAGGGCCCCGACGCCGGCGGCGACTACGGGCCGTACGTGCAATCGGCGCGGGGCGTTCTGTACCATTCCGAGGCCGACCGGCTCATGCGCGAGGGCAGGGCGTACCGCTGCTTCTGCACGGCCGAGGAGCTCGACGCGGCGCGGGCCGAACAGGAGGCCAGGAAGCTTCCTCCGAAGTACACGCTCACGTGCCGCGACCTGAGCCAGTCGGAGATCGACGACAGGCTCGCGCGCGGGTGCCCGTTCGTGGTCAGGTTCAGGATGCCCTCCGAGGGGGACGTGCGCTTCCGCGACGTCATCAGGGGGGACTTCTCCTTCGCGAACGCCGATCTCGACGATTTCGTCTGCGTCAAATCGGACGGGCGGCCGACGTACAACTACGCCGTCGTCGTCGACGACGGCCACATGAAGATCAGCCACGTGATCCGCGGCGACGATCATATCTCCAATACGCCGCGGCAGGTGCACCTCTATAGCGCGCTCGGGTACCGCCTCCCCAAATTCGCGCACCTTCCGATGATACTCGGCCACGACAAGACGAGGCTCAGCAAGCGCCACGGCGCGACGTCGGTCGATTCGTACCGCGAGCAGCACTACCTGAGCGAGGCGATGGTCAACTATCTCGCGCTGCTCGGCTGGTCGTACGACGGCAAGCGCGAGCTCTTCACCCTCAAGGCGCTCATCGAGGCGTTCTCCCTCAAGAAGGTTTCGAGCAATCCGGCCGTTTTCGATCTCGGCAAGATGGAATGGATCAACGCGGAGCATTTCAAGACGCTTCCTCCGGCGACGAAGATCGAGCTCGTGTGCGGCGTGCTCGAGGAGGAAAAGCTCCTGCCGCCGGCGTTCGAGGTCGATTGTTCCCGTCCCGTCGATCTCAAGCTCGTGCCGGGGAAGGAACCGGTGCGCGCCGAGGCGCCCGCCGAAGGCGCCCGCGCTTATGCGCGGGAGATTCCGCGCATCGCGCTCATCATCGAAACCCTCGGGAACCGTCTCAAGCTTCTCAAGGACGTCCCCGATCTCATGGGCTATTTCTACCGGGACGATTACGCTCGGGACGAGGCCGCGGTGAACAACCATCTCATGACGCATGAAGCCTCCGTGAGGCTCTCGGCGCTCGCCGACGAATTCGAAAAGCTTCAGTATTTCGACCGCGCCTCGGTCGAGGAGACGCTCCGGGGTCTCGCGGAGCGCCTCATGATCGAGGCGGGAGAGCTCATTCATCCGAGCAGGGTCGCCCTGACCGGCAAGACCGTGTCGCCGGACATCTTCTGGGTCATCGTTCTTCTCGGAAAAGCGAAAACGATCGAGCGGCTCCGCCTGGCCGCGGCGCTCGGCGCGAGGGGAATTCCCGCGTCATAGGCGCCGCTCCGTCGATCCGGCGGTTCCGCGGAGCCCTTCCGGGGGAGGGACGCCGGAGCCAGGCGCGAAAAAGAGGGGTTGCTTTTGTCCGGCATATTTCTTAATTTCTTGAAGCTATTGGGGAGTGGTCTAATGGCAGGACACCTGACTCTGGATCAGTTAATGAGGGTTCGACTCCTTCCTCCCCAGCCAGAACGATAAGGTGGCCCCTTAGTCTAGTGGTCAGGACGCTTGGTTCTCAGCCAAGAATCAGGGGTTCGACTCCCCTAGGGGCTACCATAAAAAGAGAAGCCCGGGAGAATCCGTTCTCCCGGGCTTCGCGTTTTCGCGCGCGGCCGACCGCCGCCTCAGCAGCCTCCTCAGGTGGGGCCGCAGGAGCCCCCGCCGGACGAGGAGCATCCGCTGCAGCTCTTCGCGATCCGGGAGACGAGCTTCTCGATGTCCGCGGATCCGCACGAGGGGCACGCGACCTTCTGCGCGGCGCTCATGACGAGCTCCTCGAAGAGCGTGCCGCATTTGTCGCATTCGTATTCGAATATGGGCATCGCGCTCACTTCCTCGTTTCGGCGTCTTTTTCGCGTTCGTCTTTCGCGGATCGGTCCCCGATCCCGCACGTCTGCGACATTCAGGTGGGCACGCCGAGACGGGGGAGAATGAGCTTCATGACGACGATCCATACCGCGACGAATATCAGAATCTTGATCATGTATCTCGACCGGCCTTTCGCGCTGGTGTTCGTTTCAGATAACGATCGAGCGCCCGTCCGTCGCCCGCGGCCTTTTCCCGTATCGATCTGCAGATGATCGCGCATATCTCCTCGCTCATCCCGTTCGGGAGTCGGTAGAACACGTTTCGCCGGTCCCTGCGGGCGAGCACGAACCCCTCGCCGAGCAGAATATGGAGGTGCTTCGAGACGTTCGCCTGGGCGAGACCCGTCTCCTCCACGAGCTCCGTCACGCACTTCTCGCCGGAGCAGAGACGCCGCAGCACGGAGAGGCGGGACGCGTCGGCGAGCGCCTTGAGGCGTCTCGCCACGAGCTCGAACGGCATGGATTCGGTTTCGAACGTCATCGGGCCGCCTTTAATCATATTCCTGTATAATCATAAAAGAATATATGACCGGTGTCAAGAAAAAGCCGCGCGGCGTTCCCGCGAAATATGTTTCAACGCTCCGCCGGCACGAATATACTGGGGCGGCGCGCAGACTTCGACGCGGAACGGAACAGGGAGGCGGCGTTCATGAATGCACGACTTCGCTTGGGAGGCGCGACCCTCCTCGCGGCGGCCATATTCGCGGGATCGGCGGCCCTCGCGGTCGAGCCGGGTCAAACGGCGCCCGCGTTCGATCTTCCGCTCGCGGACGGCGGGGGGAGCGCGCTGTCGGACGAGCTCTTTTCGAAGCACGAGTATACGTTTCTCGTTTTCTGGCGCTCGAGCTGTCCGCACTGCGTCGAGTCGCTTCTCGGCTGCGAACGGTTCTACCGGATATACGGCGGCGAGGATATCGCCGTCCTCGGGATCAACGCCGACGACCGCGACCGGCTCGCGGCGCGCGGCGTGATCGAGTCGAACGGCATCACGTTTCCCCAGGCGCTGGACGCGGGAGGGACGGCGGCCGCGGGCTACGGAATCCCTTTCGAAACGTTCGCCCTGTGCCTCGTCGGGAGGGGAGGCGCCGTGCTCGGGGTGCGATTCGACCCCGAAGGGGACGCCGGCGCCGCGATGGAGGAGATGCTGCGGCAGGGAGAGAGCCCCGTCGGGACGAACGAGGGGTCGCAGGCCGCCCCCGGCGCGACGGGAGATCGCGGCGCGCCGGGAGAGGGGAGAGCCTTCTCCTGGCACGGGCGCCAGCGCATCCGTCTCCTCGCCGTCGACTCCCGCGGGGCGGACGCGACGGGGCTCTACGGCGAGCCGGTCGATCCGCGGCGGAGCGTTCAGTATCGGCTCGAAATCGAGGCGTCGATGAGGCTCGCGAAGGGTCTCCGCGCGGGGGGACTTCTCAGGATCGGCAACGAGGGGAAGAAGGTCATCGCTTCCGGTCCGGAATACCTCGGCTCGGAATGGGGGAGCGCGTTCGCCGAGATCGAGGCCTCGGCGTTCCGCGCGAGAATAGGATATTTCAAGATCGTCATGACGCCGTTCACCCTCATGCGCTGGGATCGGGACGACAGCCCGAGCGTCGGGGGGGACACCGGCTGCGGATGCGGCGGCCCCGCGGCGGGGGCGCTTCTCGTCGAGAGCCTCGAGGAGCTCGGGCCCGATCTGACATTCGAGGGGGCGATCGTCGGGCACGCCGCGTCCGGTTTCGAAACGCGGATCTTCTACGCGATTCCGCGGCGGGCGATCGAGACGGGCTATTCGGCGTACCGCTTCGGCGGCGCGGCGCGGGCCGAGTATTCCCAGGAGATCGCGGGATTCGAATCGAGATGGCAGCGTCTCGACCGGCGCACGGGATCGTTCTGGAAGGCGGGCGCGCACGCGATCGCGAGCTTCGAAAACCGGCGTTCGGTGGATTTCTACGCTCTCGGCTATCTTTCTGAGGATTCCTGGACCGAAACGCGGACCCTGACCTTCACGGCGGAAGCGCCGCTCGCGCGGTGCGCGCGTCTGCGCGGCGAGATCGTCGCGTGGAACGACACGAAGGAGCGCGGCGTCGCGACGGCGGACGGGCTCGTGGACGTGTCGCGCACGGGGGGCGGGGGATACGGGGGGATCGCCGTCGAAAAACCGCTGGGCCCCTCCCTTCTCGTGGACTACCTGCGCCTCGCCCGTGGATTCTCGACGCCCTACTCCGCCCTCTCGTACGAGGAAAACACCGAGGGTGTCCGCGCGTCGGCGCGGATGCCGTTTCTCGACGATCGCCTGTCGATCTCTCTCTTCCACAAGAGACTGCGCGAAGCCGACCTCGCCCCGCCGGAAACGGAGAGGGAGCAGATCTCTCTCTCGGGCGCGTCGCTCGATCTTCGTCTCCGGGGAAGTCTCGGCGCCGGCCTCGGCGTGCTCGAGAAGAAGACGTGGCGGGACGGAGAGATTCAGTCGTTTCGCTCGTCCCGGAGGGGCGTCGTGGGAGAGCTTCGCTGGGAGTTCGAGAAGATCGGAACCGTGAGGCTTCGATACGAGCGGATCGATTACTCCGAAACGGCGCCCGCCGCGACGGAATCATCGACGAACATGTATTCGCTCTATTCTTCGATCGAATTCTAGCGGAACAGGCTCTTGATCGATCCCCAGGACCGGTTCTCGGTCGCGCTCACCGACGAGAAATCGAACCAGTCGATCCACGCGCCGGCGTCTCCCGCCACGAATACGAGCCTGAAGGTGAGGGGCGATTCGAAGATTCTGACGAGGTCTCCACCGAAGACCAGTATGGATGTGCTTCAACTGCCGCAGTACCCTCTGCCGGCGAAGCTCAGGGTGATCGTTTGCGGCTCCTCTCCCGCGACCGGTCTCGTGACGAGATGGAAGAGGTACGGCAGCGTTTTCAGTTTGCCCCAGCAGCGCATCGAGAGCAGATACGTCCCGAACGCGGACGCCGGAACCTGGAACTCCGCCCATTCTCCCGCGTAGTCGAGGCCGAGGAGCGAGCCGTTGTATGCGCGGATATTCTCGGGCATGATGTTAAAGGAGCTCGTGAAGCTCTCCGCCTGCACGTACACGTCGATCGCCCGTGCAGGGCACGGCGAGAGCGCGATGACGGCGACGGCGAGCGCGACGAGCTTCTTCATGGCCTCAATTGTACGGCAAAAGGAGCGCCGTGTCAATGGCGGGAAGCCTCAGGACACGAGCAGGAACGAAACGATGATCTGCGCGAGGATGATCTTCGCGATCATGGAGGCGGGATAGACCGCGGCGTACCAGATGTTCGGCAGCTCGTTCGCCGACTGCTGGTTCGCGTAGGCGAGGCAGGCGGGCTGCGTGTGCATTCCGGAGACGACGCCCATGACCGCCGACATCGGGAGCTTCAGGAACCTGTACCCGGCCAGTATCGCCGCCACCGCGACGAGGCTCGTGATGAGCGCCCCGGCCGCGATGAGCCCCCAGCCGCCGGTTCTGAACGTCTCGCCGAAACCCGGGCCCGCCTTCGTTCCGATCGCCGCGAGAAAGAACACAAGCCCCACCTGGCGGAGGACGAGGTTCGCCGTGTAGGGGAGACCCCAGATGATCGGTCCGGTCCGTTCGAGCTTGCCGAGGACGAGGCCGACGATGAGCGGGCCTCCCGCGAAACCGAGGCGGAACACCGTTCCGTTCGGGAGCGGAAAGGCGATCATCCCGAGAAGCACTCCGAGAACGACGCCGAGCGAGAGCGAGAGATAATCGGTCTCGGAGATCGAGCGGATCGAATCGCCGAAGTACTTCGAGATCGCCTCGATATTGTCGCGCCGCGCGACGACGCGGATGCGATCCCCCGCCTCGAGGATCGTGTCGGGGGACGGCACGAAATCGACGTCGCCGCGCCGGAGCCTCGTGATCGTCGCGTCGAAGAGCTTGTGGAGATCGAGCTCGCGAAGCGTCTTGCCGATCACGTGTTTGCTCGAGACGAAGATGCGCCGGTAGGAGACGTTCCCGGCCGTTTCGGGAAGAGGCTCGGCGCTCAGCTCGCCGAAGATGATGCGGGCCCGCTCGAGCGTATCGGGATTGCCGACGGCCACGATGAGGTTTCCGAGCGAGAGAATCGTGGTGGGGAGGACGACCGAGATCGCGTCTCCCTGCTGGATGCGGCTCAGGACGAATCCGGGCTCGCCGAGCGCGACGAGCGCGTCCGCGACCGTTTTGCCGTCGATGGCGGGGTTCGTTATTCTGAACGTCCTGCTGGCGATGGTCCCCGTACCCGACTCCTTGAGCCGCGCGGCCTCCTCCTTCGCGAAATCGATCCTGAAGAGCTTGATGAAAACGAAAAACCAGAGAATGACGCCGAGCACGCCGAAGGGATACGCGAGGCCGAAGGTGACGACGGGGCTTTCGAGATAGAGCTTCACCGCGTCGGGGGGCAGGGCGCCCTTCATGTTCTCGATCGTCTCGACCGTCGCGGCGAGGGCGGGCGTGTTGGTGAGCGATCCGCAGAAGAGCCCCGCGACGCTCGGCGCCGAGAGCCCCATGACGCTCTTGAGGACGACGGCGACGGCGGCTCCCGCGCTGAGGACGGCGACGGCGAAGAGATTGAGCCGGAGGCCCCGCTTGCGGAACGAAGCGAAGAAACCGGTGCCGGACTGAAGCCCGATGGCGTACACGAAGAGGACGAGTCCCATGACATATATATAGTCGGGGAGCACGAGCCGCTCGTCGAGGGCGCCGAAGGCGATACCGACGAAGAGGACGGCGGCGACGCCGAGCTTGAAGCCGAAGATCCTGATGTTGCCCACGAGGTATCCGAGCCCGATCGTCGAAAAGAGGAGGAGGATCGGATTGCCGGCGAGGAAGTCGAGAACGCCCTCGAAGCCCGGCCCGAGCGCCGCGAACATGTACGCCTGTCCCGCCATCTCAGATCTCCTTCACGGCGACCGCGGTGTCCGCTTCCATGAAGCGCGCCGCCGCCCGCACGTGTCCCCAGGGAGAGTGCTTGTGATGCTCGGCGAAGATGTCCTCGCGCCCCGTTTCCTTCGCGATCACCTCGAGCGTGGCCGCGTCCGCCGCGACCATGTCGTCCGCGCACACGAATCCGATGTCGTTCGCGATGAGAGGCCCCGGGTTCGACATGCAGTCGCAGAATTTCGTGATGTTCCTGAGAACGTTCACCGAAAAGCTCTTCTTGAATCTCCGGTGCGCGATCGCGGCGGATTCGGCGAGAAGCTCGTCGAACGTCGCGACGCGCGGCGCGATGCACCGCTCGGGGCAGACGAGGACGCAGTTGCTGCAGCCCGGGCACCAGGTGACGCCGAACCGGGGACCGTTGGCGTCGAGTGCGATGTTCCCCGTCGGGCAGCTCTCGACGCACGTTCCGCATCGGGTGCATCCCTCGGCATAGACCGGCTCGCCCCCCGCATGGATCGCGCCCTTCGTTTCCTTCGCGACGCATCCCATGCCGACGTTCTTGACGGCGCCGCCCATGCCGCACGCGACGTGTCCCTTGACGTGCGTGAGAAGGAGGACGCCGTCCGCCTTGAGCAGGTCCTTGCAGATCCGGTACGCCATGTGCGAGCCCTTCACGGAACTGCTGCCGTTCGAGACGACGACGGGGCACCCGAGCTCCTGCTTCGAGTAGCCGTGCGCGGCCGCGGCGTCGAGGTAACGACGCTCGTCGCTGCGCGGGCTCGAGTACATGACCGGCGAGTCGAAGATGAACGGCTTCGCGCCGAGGGAGGCGACGCAATCGACGACGCGCTTCGCGAGCGTCGCCGCGATGAAGTATTTGTTGCCCGGCTCTCCCATGTGCAGCTTGATCGCGACGCGGTCGCCCGGCGCGAATACGCCGCCGAGACGCTCCGCGAGAAAGGCGACGAGCGCGTCGTCGCTTCGCATGAATACCGCTTCGTGCCGCATCGTGTACGCTCCTCGCGTTGTGCGCGCTTCCCGCGCGAAACATCGCACTATATATAACAACGCGGAGAACGCGTGTCAATGCGAGCCGCTTCGTTTCGAATCTGCGACGCGCGACGGAGCTCGCGATCGCGCGCTCGATTCGTTCGTCGAACACGCGTCGTCGGAAAAATATTTTTCAAATATTTTTAAAAAGTCTTGACACATTTTTTCTCCCGTGAATAACATGTGCACAATTAATTCGGTGCATGCGTTGCGCGACATCACGAGCTCCTCACCGAACGAAGCAGCGCAGGCAATAGTGGCGATGGCGGGCTTTCAACTTTCACAAAGGAGTGGGAGAAATGCCAAAAGCCAAGAAGAAAGCCAAGACCAAAGCGAAGCCCAAGAAGAAAGCGAAGGGCAAAGCCAAGGCGAAGAAGGCAGTGAAGGCGAAAGCGAAGCGCAAAGTTCGCAAGAAAGCCAAGAAATAGCACGTCTTCTTGATATCGTTCGTTGAGAGTGCTAATGAACGGGAACGGCAGCGGCCGTTCCCGTTTTATTTTGGCGTTGACAACGACCGTTCCTCGGTCATAATGCATTCGAGCCGAAGCGATCGGCGGAAGCAGCGGTCCGGCGTCACGGCGGAACCGCGCACACAGAGCCCCGTTTCGAAAAGAGGTACTCCGTGGAGGGAAAGGTCCCCGACAAGATATTCCTGACGCGAGGCGGCGGGAGGCACAAGGAAAAGCTCACGAGCTTCGAGCTCGCGCTGAGAGCCGCGGGGTTGTCGCAGTTCAACCTCGTCCATGTTTCGAGCATCTTTCCGCCTCATTGCGTCTTGATTCCGCGCAAGAGAGGCGCGTCGATGCTCCATCCGGGAGAGATCGTGTACTGCGTGCTGAGCACGAACGCCACGGACGAGCAGAGCCGCCTCGTCGGCTCCGCGATCGGCGTCGCGATACCGACCGACCGGAAGCGGTACGGATACATCTCCGAGCACCACGCGTTCGGAAAGAAGCAGGAGGAGCTCGGCGAATACACCGAGGATCTCGCCGCGACGATGCTCGCCTCGACTCTCGGCATCGAGATCGATCTCACGAGAGCGTGGAACGAGCGAAAACAGGAATGGAAGATCGCGGGGCAGATCGTCCGCACGACGAATATCACGCAGACGGCGTTCGGCAAGGACGGCATGTGGACCACCGTCGTCGCCGCGGCGGTGTTCTGCAGCTACAAGAGCCGGTAATGGAACGGACGTTCGATTTTCTCGGCGCGGAAGTCTCGGGAACGGACAGGGATCGCGTCGCCGTGATCCCTGTTCCCGTCGAATGGAGCGCGTCGTACGGGAGGGGAACGGCCCGGGCTCCCCAGGCGATCCTCGACGCCTCGATGCAGATCGAATTCTACAACTCCGCCCTCGATCTCGATCTCGAAAAAACGGGGATCGTCACGCTGCGCGAGAAGATCGCGGGCAAGGACGATCTCCTGTCGTTCGTGCGCGCGAATCGCGAATACTTCCGCGAAACGTTTCCCTGCTTTCTCGGCGGCGAGCACTCGATCACTCCGTGGATTCTCGAGGGCCTCGGCTACGAGTCGCTCGGCGTCGTGTGGCTCGACGCCCACGCCGACATGCGCGCCCAGTACCTCGGCGAGAAGGAGAGCCACGCGTGCGCGGCGCGGAATTCGCTCCCCTTCGGCAAGCTCGTCCAGATCGGCGTGCGGAGCTACTCGAGCGAGGAGCGCGATTTTCTCAGGAGCTGCGACGGAACGCGGGTCTTCGGGTTCTGGAACGAGGGCGCGTGGGAAGCGATCCGGCGTCTCCCCGATCCGGTGTACCTGTCGATCGATTTCGACGCGGTCGACCCGGCGATCCTCCGCGCCGTCGGCACTCCCGAGCCCGGCGGGCTCCAGTGGGACGAGCTGATGGACCTCCTCACGTTCGTTTTCGAGAACAAGCGCGTCGTCGCGATGGACGCGGTCGAGCTCGCTCCCGCGGAGCACGACGTGACATCCGATTTCATCGCGGCGAAGATCGTCTATGAAGCGATTTCGAGATACATCGGGAAGGAGCCGCGCCGTGAAACGTAAATATCTCGCCCATCCGACGAGGCCGATCGAGCTCAAGGCCGGCATGACGTGCGACAAGCTCCTCGAGGGTCTCGAGGGGTGCAGCTTCCAGGCGAGGAGTCTCGCGCAGGCGGCCCGCATCTGGGCCGACGCGCTCGACGACGACATCATCGTCATGCTCGGGCTCGCCGGAGCGATGGTGCCGGCGGGCATGCGCAAGGTGCTCGTGACGCTCATCGAGCACCGGTTCATCGACGTGATCGCCTCCACGGGCGCCAATCTCTATCACGACTTTTACGAGACCGCGGGAAGTTATCATTATCTCGGTTCCCCGAACGTCGACGACGCGAAGCTCCGCGAGGATATGGTCGACCGGATCTACGACACGTTCGCGGACGAGGAGGGGTTCCAGGGTCTCGACAAGAAGATCGGCACGTGGGCGACGAAGACGCTCGAGGACCGGCCCTACACGACGAGGGAGTTTCTCCACCTCCTCGGCAAGGAGGCGAACCGCCTGTCGAAGGGTCAGCAGGGAATCCTGAGCGCGGCATACCGGAAGGGCGTCCCCGTGTACTGCCCGGCGATCGGCGATTCGTCGATCGGCATCGGGCTCGCCGGGCGTTCGCCCAAAGTGATTTTCGACATGATCGGCGACGTCGAGGAGACCGCCGATATCGCCGCGATGAAGCGGACGATGGTGATCTACGTCGGCGGCGGGACACCGAAGAACTTCATTCAGCAGACGGAGGTCACGAACCAGGTTCTTGGACGGCGCGTCGAAGGGCACCGCTACGCGATTCAGTTCGTCGCCGATCCGCCCCAGTGGGGGGGACTCAGCGGGTGCACCTTCGACGAAGCGGTCTCGTGGGGAAAGATCGCGACCGACGGCGAAGCAGGTCGGCGTTCTCTGCGACGCGACCATCGCGCTGCCGATCGTCGCGGCGGCGGTGCTCACGCGGCGGAGGGGCAAGAAAAGGCCGGGCATTCCGAAATTTTCGTTCTAGGTGACGTTCCGGCGGGCGCCTCGCGGCGCTCGCGGGGCGCCGGGCGATCGTGGGACGACGTGCGGGGAGGTTGGGAATGATCGCTGAGATTCGTTCGGGCGCGGTGCTGGGGATCGACGGGTTCGGGGTCACGGTCGAGATCGATCTCGCCACGGGGCTTCCTTCATTCACGATAGTCGGGCTTCCGAACGCGGCCGTCCGCGAGAGCCGGGAGCGCGTCACGTCCGCCATCAAGAACAACGGCTTCAAGCTTCCCCAGAAGCGGATCACGGTGAATCTCGCGCCGGCCGACGTGCGCAAGCAGGGTGCGGCGTTCGATCTGCCGATCGCTATCGGCATCCTCGCGGCGAGCGGCCAGACCACATGCGCCGTTTCGGAGCGGTCGATCATTCTCGGGGAGCTCGCGCTCGACGGGCGGCTCAAGCCGGTCAAGGGCGTTCTCCCGATCGCGCTCTACGCGCGCGATCGCGGCTACGGGCGCCTCCTCGTTCCCGAAGCGAACGGCCCGGAAGCCGCCGTCGTGAAGGGGATCGAGGTCGCGCCGTGCGCCGACCTGCCAGACGCGCTTCGCGTTCTCGAAGGGGGCGCGCCGCGCGCCGCGGAGCGCGGCGGAGCGCCGCCGCGCGCGGAAACGCGCGCCTCCGATCTCGATTACGCGCAGGTCATGGGACAGGCCGCCGCGAAGCGGGCGATGCAGATCGCGGCGGCGGGGGGGCATCACGTCATCATGGTCGGGCCTCCCGGTTCCGGAAAGACGATGCTCGCCAAGCGGCTCCCCACGATTCTGCCGCCTCTCGGCGAGGAGGAAGCGCTCGAAAACGCGAAGATCGCGAGCGTGGCCGGCAACGGAAACGGCGCCGTGTTGAGCTTCGAGAGGCCGTTCCGGGCGCCGCACCACACGGCGAGCGACGCCGGTCTCATCGGGGGCGGGAGATGCGCTTCTCCCGGGGAGATCACGATCGCTCACAACGGGGTGCTCTTCCTCGACGAGCTCACCGAGTTCAGGCGGAACGTTCTCGAGTGCCTGCGGCAGCCGCTCGAAGAGGGAAGGATCGTCATCGCGAGAGCGAACGCGTCGTTCGCCTATCCCGCGCGCTTCCAGCTCGTCGCCGCCATGAATCCCTGTCCGTGCGGCTATGCGGGCACGACCGGCCGGCCCTGCCGGTGCACGCCGCTTATGATCAGGCGATACCTCGCCAAGATCTCGGGGCCCCTCATCGACCGCATCGCCCTTCACGTGCCGGTGAAGCCAGTCGATCCCCGGGACTTCGAGAGAGAATCGGAGCGCGCGGACGTGGGCTCGGAGGCGATGAGGCGCGCGGTGCTCGAGGCAGTCGGCATGCAGCGGGAGCGTTTCCTGTCGCGGCCAGGGATTGAGCGGAACGCCGACATGCCCGCATCGGATCTCGAATCGTCGAGCCTCATGGAAGCGGAGGCGCGGCAGCTCCTCTCCGCGGCGCAGCGGAAGCTGCTCTTCAGCGCGCGGAGCCGGAGAAACGTCATCCAGGTGGCGCGCACGATCGCCGACCTCGACGCCTCGGATAAGGTCGCGGCGCGGCATCTCGCCGAAGCGGTGCAGTACCGCGCGCCGAAGTTTCTCGAGGGGAGCTGAAACAAGGTTCTCTATTGGATAATGGTTCAGATATGGGGTTGAGATTCACCACCTTGCGCTGTTTTGCGCTCGGGGTCATTTTTGGGGTCAACACGTCCATTATCTGCGTCTAACGCCAGGAAGCCATTCGATTCCAAGATGGAGTTGACCATATGTTGCTCTGCGATTATACACGAGCTGCTTGTTGGTGAAGTTCTGATTTTGCTCATATAGGCGGAGGCCAGCAAGCCAATGAGATCTGCTGCTCGCTTCAGATCACCAAGCGGGCCTTCTATTGGCTGAAGAAGAACTACGGGAGCCTTGGGACGCCGGAGATCAGGGATACTCCTATGAAAACCCTCAGGCGATCCCAGATGATCGGCCACCCAGCCTGGATTAAACACAACCACAAAGAGATACGGACGTCACGCAGACTTTGTTAATATCCCTCGATTGCATTCTCGGGGCATAGACCCACAAACTCTTCGGTCGTTTCGCCATGCCAGCAATTGGCCTCTTGACAACTGGAGATTGAATTAATGAAGCCGCACCCGGTTTGCACGAAGCAGGCCTTGCCATTTTCATTAACTTCCACACAGCCCTCGGCAAAAGCTGCGCACGCTCCACAACCGGAGCATTTATCATGGTTAATAAAAAGATCAGCTGTCAAGGGTTCTGCCGTAGCAGGTGTCAGAGGGTTCGCCAAGGAAAAAGTCAGAGCGGGGCTCACGGCAATGCAGATGCTGAGTATAAGCCAGAACATTTTCCTTCTCATTACGGGTCCTCCCTTGTAAGTGTGATATAATCCAAGTTGCCGATCATAAGCTACCATCCTGCATCCGAACATGTCAAGCGATCTTATAATCGGTCGGTACACACCTATTATCATGGACCGATGTTGCGTTGCACTGCCAGCGTACCCAATGCACCCTGGGGGAAGCGCCGGTTGGACTGGGGCGCTCCAAATGCGCTATAAGCGCTAGCCTTGCAGCAAGGGAGTTTTGGCAAGAGTAGCAACATATGCCATAGCTGAATCTTCTCTAGGCTTACCATGGCCGCACGAAAGTCATTGGAATCTGAAAAGGAGATGGAATAGTATGAAGGGGGGGCTTTCCCCAGTATCAAGAGCGCGAGAGTATCTCGTGGGCAATCTCTTCGGATTGGTGTGGGTGGCTGATTATTGGTACGAGAGAGGGGCGGCATAATTAGACAGAAGAACCGAATTCCTTTGGAATTCCTGGCAGGAGGATGCAAATACTCATGATACACCTGATAATGACGATTCTGTTCTTAACATCACACTCCAGCCCCGCATGGGATGGGAACGCCACAACCTACGAAAATCTCGCGTATCATCTTGCCTATCTGACCGCGGATAGTTTGGGTGGGCGTGTTGCAACCAGTAAGGGCGATTCCCTCGCAAGGGCTTATATTGCAGGTTATTTTATGAAGTGCGGGTTGCGGCCCATTTCAGAAGATGGAACCTATCTTCAACCGGTTCCAGTGCTTTCATCTATTGCTATCGATTCAAGTAGCACCGTTGCTCTCTCGCATCAAAACAGAGTTACTGCGCTGAAGATCGACAGTGAGTTTGAGGTGGACAGCCAAAGCGGATGTGGGCAAGCTAAAGGGGAAATGGTATTCCTCGGTTTCGGGATCTACATGCCTGCAAGGGGCTACAATGATTATGGGAACCTCAGCTTGGACCATAAGATAGTTATGTGTTATTTATATCCTCCTAGGGGGAGCGATCCTCATGTCAGAAGCATGGCTTTCGAAGAGTCATATATCGAGAAAATTGAGCGCATTCGATCGATGGGTGGATCAGCGGTAGTTCTAATTTGCCCTGGTGGAGTCGGTACTGTGCACTCAAAGGAAATCCTCCCACCCCAGCACCTTCGACAGCAAGGCATTCCCGTCGTCAGGATTTCTGAAAATCTAGCGTTTCGTATTATGGAAAATGCTGGGATGAACGTTGATACTCTAAAGACCTGGTCTGCGGCGAAGATCCCTCCGCGGCCGTTCTATATTCCCGACACAAGAATCTCCATGGAGATACGATTGACTTATTCTTACAAGGATACATACAACGTCATGGGCTTCCTTAAGGGAGAAGATTCTACCCAGACACTCGTGATCGGAGCACACTACGATACAGAAGGAGCTGGTAGCGGTATTATATCTGCCGGCGCCGACGATAACGCCTCGGGAGTGTCGACCGTTTTGGAAATTGCTCGGCTCTGTGGCCGCAAGGACGAGTACGTATGCAATCTCTTGTTCATAGCTTTTGGAGCCGAGGAATTGAGAAATATCGGTTCTCGACGCTTCATGGCCAATCTGCCGCAATGCGCCGGACGCATTAAGGCAATGCTGAATTTCGACATGGTAGGAAGACTGACCAATGATATTCTCTATATTTGCCAAGCTCAGTCCGCGAAAGAATGGGAATCAGAATTGCGAGAAATCAGCTTGCGGGACCTTGACATTCGCTTTGGTCCAAACCGGAGCGCTACGGATTCAGGAACCTTCCACGAGGCAGGAATCCCAGTACTATGGTTCTACACCGGGCCCCATAGAGACAATCGCGCAAGAGATGAGCTTGACTCCATCAATATCTCGGGCATGGAAAGAATAGTGCAGTATTCTCTCGATCTGGTCGAGCGCATTTCGACGGATGCTGTTTCCTTGACATTTCAGGACAGCATCCCTCGAGATAAGATGCAACCGTTCGACTTCTAATACTCTTGTTCTGGGGCAGGGGATTGTGATCTTCGGATCCTTGAACCATAGAACTCCCTGGCTACTTGATTCGTTGTAGAACCAGAACTGGCCGACACGGTTCAGTCGGGACGTTTCTTAAGGGTGCAAGATAGTCTACCATAGTGGGTCCCTGGTGATTCTCGTGAAATGAGACTCGCTGCTCTCAGGGTTGTTTCCGAGAAGCGGGGTGAGTTGGGGCTGTGATTCAGCTGGCCATTCAGGGATTTCTGCTTGGCCTATCGATGGGCACTGCCTGTCTGCTTACCTGCGGTCCAATCTATGCATCCTATTTGATGCAACAGGGTGGGAAAGGGTATAGACTAGCTCTGCGAAACGTGCTGGGTATCTTTATCGGTCGATTTATTGGTTATTCTATATTTGGTTCACTCGCTGGGCTTTTAGGCGCCAAGGTCGCAATTCGCAATCGTCCAATCATGATGGCGATTGCCTATCTGTTGAGCGCGTCGTTCTTGGTTATTACTTGCATTTCGACCCGACGTGGTGAAGACAGATGCAGTCTGCCTCGCTTTATGCGGCTAACAAAGCAGCCCGTTCTGCTCGGTCTGGTGACAGGCATTAATTACTGCCCTCCATTTTTGGTGGCGTTCACAAAAGCAATGATTTCTGGCGGGGTGTTTCTGGGGACGATGTTCTTCGTGTCATTCTTTTTCGGAACGAGCGTATTAATGATGCCGCTCGTTATGTTTGGAGGATTGCCCAGCAAGAGCACCTTTAAAACTATTGGTGTGATTGCATCACTGGTTGTCGCAGCATGGCTCTTTATATCCGCAATATTTATCATCGTGCGTTTTCTTGGGTTCTTGAGCAAATAGAGAGGAAGACAGCTCTGGCGTGAACTTTTGATTTCTGCGTAATTAGTTGCAGGATCAGCTTTATCGAGCACCGGCGTCTTGCGGCCCGCGTCGCCTCTTGGCTCATGTCAATCCGCGACATCTTTTCAGAAAGCGGGAGATGAATCTACTATCTACTCCTTTCGATCAGGATGATTCGCGCTGCGATTCTGGATACGCTTAGGCAGACGATTCAAGACGCTTTCATATGCGCTCCTAGATCTGCCTCGTGTGCAACACTTCGTGCGCGATGATGAGGCGCTGGATCTCGCTCGTCCCCTCGAAGAGCCTGTTGATGCGAGAATCGCGGTACATCCGCTCGATCGCGTACTCGCGGATGTATCCGTATCCGCCGTGGACCTGGAGCGCCGTGTCGACGATCCGGTCGAGCGCTTCCGAGCAGTAGAGCTTTACCATGGACGATTCCTTCGTCACGTCCATCCCCTGATCGTACATCCACGCGGTGCGGTAGACGATCGATTCCATGTTGTAGATCTCGGTCGCCATGTCGGCGAGCATCCACTGGATCGCCTGGTTCTGGGAGATCTTGTGCCCGAACTGCACGCGCTCCTTCGCGTGAGCGGCGCTCAGCGCGAGCGCTTCCTTCGCGGCCCCGAGGGTCGCGGCGCCGAGGCCGAGGCGTCCGCAGGCGAGGATGCGCATGCCGACGATGACCCCGCGTCCCGCGCGTCCGAGGAGATTCTCGTACGGGATCTTCACGTCCTCGAAGACGAGCTCGGCCGTCTCGGAGCCGCGGATGCCCATCTTGTGCTCGATCTTTCCGATGGAGAATCCGGGAGAGCCCTTCTCGACGATGAAGCTCGACACCTTGCCGTCGGGCTTTCCGCCCCGGTGCTTGGCGAAAACGGTGAACGTGTCGGCGAAGCTCCCGTTCGTGATGAAGGTCTTGCGTCCGTTGAGGAGCCAGTGATCTCCCTTGTCCACGACGGTCGATTCGCTGTTGAACGCGTCGGAGCCGGCGTTCGACTCGGTCAGCGCGAACGCCGCGATCTTGCGCCCTTCGGCGAGCGGCACGAGGTACTTCTGCTTCTGCGCCTCGGTGCCGAACAGATAGATGCCGGAGCTGCCGATGCTCTGATGGGCGCCGATGAAGGTCGCGGTCGAGGAGCAGCCCCGCCCGATCTCTTCCTGGACGATGCAGTAGCCGGTCTCGCCCATGCCGGAGCCGCCGTATTCCGGCGGGAACGATACTCCGAGGAGTCCGAGCTCGGCGATCTTCTTGATGAGCTCCTTCGGAATCTTCTCTTCCTGGTCGATCTTTTCCGCAATCGGTTTTATCTCGTTGGCGACGAACTTGCGGACCATGTCCCTGAGCATTTTCTGCTCGTCAGTGAAGGTCCAATCCATGATTATTCCTCCTCGTTCGGGAAGGGGAAGGATAAAAACCGCGAGAGGCCGCTGTCAAGGGAAATGAGTTGAAGCGGGTCCAAGCGTATGATACACCCCGAATAGCGGGTGGCGGGAATGGCGTGGACACTCCCGCTCCGAACTCAGTCGCAGAGCCTCCAATGAGTTCGTCGCGGGAGTGTCCACGCCCTGATGAGGAGCCCAGTTGCAGGGCTCCAATGGGCTCGTTCGCGGGAATGTCCGCGCCTGCACCTGCGCGGGAGATGCATATGACGAAGCCTCTATCGAATCTGAGAGAGCCGAAGGCCGAGTGGTTTCCTCGTGGGAGGCGGCAGGCGACCGCGACGCTGCGCCGCGTCGTTCCCGCTATTCGGAAGGCCGTACGCGGGGAGCGCGCCCCTTCCGTCACCGAGATCGCGCAGAGGAGCCGCTCGCCGTTCAAGGTGCTCGTCTCGACGGTGATCAGCGCCCGGACAAAGGACGAGGTGACGGGGGAGGCGGCGAGGCGGCTCTTCGCCGCGGCCTCGACGCCGCGCTCTCTCTCGGCCCTTTCCGCGGCGCGTATCGAGAAGCTCATCTACCCCGCGGGATTCTATCGCACGAAGGCGAGGGCGATCCGCGGTCTCTCGGCGAAGGTCGCCGGCGAATTCGGCGGCCGCGTTCCCGACACGATGGAGGGGCTTCTCGCGCTTCCCGGCGTCGGGAGAAAGACGGCGAACCTCGTGCTTACGCTCGGTTTCGGGCTTCCGGGGATCTGCGTCGACACGCACGTGCACCGCGTCGCGAACCGGCTCGGGATCATAAAGACGAAAGCGCCCGCCGAAACGGAAGCCTGCCTCCGCGCGACGCTTCCGAAGGGGCATTGGCTCGAGATAAACGATCTTCTGGTCACGTTCGGCAAATCGATCTGCGCGCCCGTGTCGCCACGATGCTCGATCTGCCCGGTCGCGCGCTCGTGCGCGCGTACCGGAGTGGTTCGGTCGCGCTGAATGCGGGATTCGCGGCCGCGATGCACGCGGCGGAGGATTCAAGGAGGTTATCGATGCGTCGTCTCTGTCTCTTCATGCTGGCCATGGCCCTTGGCGCCCAAGCCGTCGCGGCGGAGCGCCCGACGGCCTGTCCCGCTTTCGATCGATTCTTCAGCGCGAAGGCGCTCAGGATCGACCTCTATCATACCGGCGACGCGAAGGAGGAGACGTACAGCCTCGACGAGATCAGGATCGAGCCGCACTGGGCGGGAAACCCGCACAGCCTCCTCGACACGCTCGATCTGGGGAGCTGCATCCTCCGCGTGTTCGACGTCAAAACGAATACGATGATCTATTCCCGGGGCTATTCGACCCTTTTCGACGAATGGAAGACGACCGGCGAGGCGATCGCCGGATTTCCCCGGACGATGCACGAATCGCTGATCATGCCGCTGCCGAAGGCGCCCGTGCAGGTGCGGATCGATACGAGGGACAGGAAAAACGTCTTCAGAACCGTCTATGACCTCGTCGTCGATCCCGCCGATTACCATGTCAACATGGAGAAGCGCTTCGCGGGCCTCCGCGTGAAGCAGCTTCTCGACGGCGGCCCTTCCCCGAACAAGGTCGATATCGTCGTTCTCGGCGACGGCTACGACCGGGACGAGATGCACAAGCTCCACGGAGACGCGGAGCGGCTTCTCGCCGCGCTCTTCGATACCGAGCCGTTCAAAAGCAGGAAGCGCGATTTCAACGTGCGTCTCGTCGAGACGGCGTCGTCCGAATCGGGAGTCGACGAGCCGCGCGAGGGAAAATACCGCAACTCGATTCTCGGCCTCTCGTACAACACGTTCGACATCGCCCGGTACATGCTGACCTTTTCCAACAAGGCCATGCGCGACATCGTCGGAAACGTCCCCTGCGACGCCGTCATCATGATCGCGAACTCGAAGCGGTACGGGGGAGGGGGCATATTCAATCTCTATTCCAACGGCTGCTCGAACAACGAGTACGACGCCTACATCTTCGTTCACGAGTTCGGCCACTCGTTCGCCGGGCTCGGAGACGAGTACTACAGCTCGCAGGTCGCGTACAACGATCTCTACCCGAAGGGCATGGAGCCGTGGGAGCCGAACATCACGGCGCTCCTCGACACGGCGAAGGTGAAATGGGGGGATCTCGTTCTCGAGGGGACGCCGGTCCCGACACCCGACGACTCTCTGCATAACGGCGTCGTGGGCGCCTTCGAAGGGGCGGGGTACTCCGCGAAGGGGCTCTACCGGCCGTGCCGCGACTGCATCATGTTCTCCAAGAAGGTCGGGCCGTTCTGCCCGGTATGCAGGCGGGCGATCGAGCGTATGATAGATTACTACACGAAGTGAGCGCGCTCCCGCCGGCGCTCACACGCCCGCGTAGGCTCGCTCCGAAGTTCACGGCCCGACGTTCATGAGGCGATCGCCTCTCAGAAAATCGTCCGTGTTGTAGTCCTCGGTGAACTGGAGCTGCCGGTACTCGGCGTCGAGGATCGAGAAGTGGCTCCGCTCCATGCTCGCGAGGTATTCGAGCATCGATCGGCTGCTCTGGTCGTGCGTTTTCTTCGCGAGACCCATGTAGAAGTCGTCGGCCTTCTTTTCCGCTTCCATCGCCGCGACGAAGAGCTCCTTGAGCGTCGATTCGGCCGGAAGGGTATCGTCGATGCTCGGGACGAGCGTTTTCGGCGGCATGCTCAGATCCACGCCGGGAAACTTCTTCCGGTAGGCCTCCGTGAGGATTCGCTCGTGGTTCATTTCCTGCGACGCGAGAAAGTCCATCTTCACCTTGAGGTCGGGGTTCTTCGCCTTATCCTTCATCCGGTGATAGAGCTTTATCGCTTCGATTTCGGACTTTATCGCGATGCTGAGCACTTCGAGCGTCGTGAGGTCCCGTTCATGCGCCATGACAGCTTCCTTTCGTGCCGGCTCACTTTTCACTTTACTTGCATCGAGGGCAAAATTACCTTGAGAGAGGCAAGCGATAAGAATTCTTATTGATAATACGGCATCGCATCGCCGCGTGTCAAGGAAGGAAGCCAGGGAGGTTTATCGCAATGGACGGCGCACAGAAGCTCGAAGCTCTCAAGCTCGCGCTCTCGAACGAGGAGAAGGAGCGGGATTTTTATCTAGCGCACGCGAAACGGACGAAGGACGCGCTCGGCAGGCAGATGTTCGAGGCGATCGCGGCGGACGAGAACGAACACTACAAGCGGCTCGTCGATCTCCATCGGAAGCTCGAGGAGCGCAACAAATGGCCCGACGGGTTCTCGATCGACATCCCGACGCAGGTCACGGAGGCGCTCGGCCGCCTCGTGAAGGAGGCGACGGACTCGCCCGAGGGGGACGACGACGATATCGCGGCGGTCAAGACCGCGATCGCTTTCGAGAACAAGGGAGAGAACTTCTACGAGAAGCTCGCGGGGCAGGCCAAGGACAAGGCCGAGAAACGCTTCTTCACGCTCCTCGCCTCGATGGAGCGGGAGCACCGGCTCTCGCTCGAGGATACGCTCGAGTATTTTACCGATCCGGAAGGGTGGATGGAGCGAAAGGGAGGCCGTCACCTCGACGGCGCGTAGGCGCCGCGGCGCCGGCGCTACAGCGTGAGGCCGCCGTCGACGACGATCGTTTGCCCCTGTATCCAGGACGCGTCGTCCGAGAGAAGAAACACGGCCACGGCGGCGATCTCTTCGGGCTTCGCGATGCGGCCCGCGGGCGTCTTTCCTTTCCACGCTTCGAGGATCTTTTCCTTCTCGGGAAAATAGTCGAGCGCCGCGGTGTCGACGGGTCCGCCCGAGACGGCGTTCACGTTGACGCCGCGCGGGGCGAGCTCCTTCGCGAAATACCGGACGAGCGTTTCGAGGGCGGCCTTGCTCGCGCCGACCGCCGCGTAGCCCGGCAGGCACGAGAAGCTCCCGATCGAGGAGACCGCGACGATCTTGCCGCCCGATTCGGGGAAGAGCTTCGCCGCTTCCTGCGCGCCGAGCAGGAACGCGCGGGCGTTCGCGTTGAGGGCGAGGTCCCAGCCGAATTTCCCGATGCGCGTCGCGGGGCCGAGAACGCCCGAGACGGCGTTCGAGACGAAGATATCGAGCCCGCCGAAACCCTCCTTCGCCGACGCGAAGAGGCTCTTCACCTCTTTCGGCTCCGAGACGTCCGCTTTCACCCGCAGGGCCCGCCGGCCGAGCCGCTCGATCGCGAGAGCGGTCTCATCGGCGGCACGATCGTCCTTCACGTAGTTGACGGCGACGTCGGCGCCGAGGCTCGCGAGCCTGAGGGCGATCGCGCGGCCGATGCCGCGGGAGCCTCCCGTGACGAGGGCGCGTTTTCCCGCGAAGTTCTCCATTCGATTCACCAGCCCGGCTGCGCGTCCTCGCCCTGGAGGAACTTGAGCGCCTCGATCGCCGCCTGGCAGCCGCTTCCCGCTGCCGAGATTCCCTGGCGATAACGCGGGTCCTGCACGTCTCCCGCGGCGAAAACGCCTTTCACCGAGGTGCGGGTCCCGCGGGTCACGATATAGCCCTTCTCGTCGAGATCGATCTTTCCCTTGAAAAGACCCGTCGCGGGCTCGTGCCCCGTCGCCACGAAGACGCCGTCGACGGGAAGCTCCTTCTTGGCGCCGGTCTCGACGTTCCTGAGAACGAGCGCGGTGACCTTGTTCTTCGCCGGATCGAGAATCTCCTCGACGGTCGAATTCCATTCGAAATCTATTTTCGGATCGTCGAGCGCCCGCTTCTGCATCGCCTTCGACGCGCGGAGCTCGTTCCGACGGTGCACGACGGTCACGCGGCTCGCGAATCTCGTGAGGAACGTCGCCTCCTCGATCGCGGCGTCGCCTCCCCCGACGACGGCCACGTGCTTCCCCGTGAAGAAGAACCCGTCGCACGTCGCGCACGCCGAAACCCCCTTGCCGCGGAGCTTCGTTTCCGACTCGAGCCCGAGCCAGCGGCACGCGGATCCCGTCGCGACGATGATCGAGCGGGTCTCGACGACGCGTTTCCCGATCGTGACTTTGAACGGCGTTCCCCCGAGATCGACGGCGGTCGCCTCGCCGTAATCGAACTCGGCGCCGAACTTCTCCGCCTGCCGCTGCATCCGGTTCATGAGCTCGGGGCCCTGAATGCCCTCGGGGAATCCCGGGAAATTATCGACCTCGGACGTGATCGTGAGCTGCCCGCCGGGCTGCGCTCCGGAAACGACGAGCGTCGCGAGCTCGGCCCGGCGCGCGTAGATGGCCGCGGTGAGGCCCGCGGGACCCGATCCGATAATGGTGACGTCGTACATGGAAAACCCTCCCGTGAGTCTGAGGGTGGAAGTATAGAGTCTGCGGGTGGCGGGGACAAGGGAAAAGGGGGCCGTCCGCGGCGCTCGCGCATTGACAGGGAATCCGATCTCGGAGATACTATGTGCCGTGAGCCTGTGGAAGGGAGAATCCATGAACGTCCAGAAATTGCCCGATCTCGGCAAGATCCATCCGGAGTTCTTCGACCGCGTCATCTATCCCCGCCTCGGCGCCCCGGACGAGAGCGTCGTGATCGGTCCGCGGCACGGCGTCGACTACGGCGTCATCAGAATCGGCGACAAGGTCGTCGCGCTGTCGACCGATCCGTTCTTCATAGTTCCGTCGCTCGGATTCACGAAGGCGGCCTGGTTCGGTTTTCACATCGTCATGTGCGACGTGGCCGTTTCCGGGCTCACGCCGCAGTACCTCGCCATCGATCTCAACCTTCCGCCCGAGATAGCCGAGGATCAGCTCGAGGAGCTGTGGAGCGCCGTGCACGAGGAAGCGCGCCGATACGGAATCAGCGTCGTCACGGGGCATACCGCCCGGTACACGGGATGCAACTATCCGATGGTCGGCGGGGCGACGGCGATCGCGGTCGGCGACGAAAAGCACCTGCGGGGTCCCCACCGGGCGAAAATTGGGGACGAGATCCTGATAACGAAGGGGCCTGCGATAGAGACGACGGGACTGCTCGCCGCGCTGTTCCCGCGGAAATTCGTCGATGCGGGCGGGGAGGCATTTCAGAAGGAAGCCGCCGCGATGTTCACGCAGATGAGCGTCCTCGACGATTGCGCGGTCGCCAGGACGTTCAAGGGGGTTCACGTCATGCACGACGCGACCGAGTGCGGCATCTGGGGCGGGCTCTACGAGATGGCGCGGGCGGGTGCATACGGACTCAGGATCGATCAGGATCTGATACCGGTGCAGCCGGTCGTGAAGAAGACCGCCGGGATTTTCGGCTTCGATCCCTTCTGTTCGATCAGCGAAGGAACGCTCATCGTCGCCGTCGACGGCCGCGACGCCGACGAGCTCGCCGGCGCCCTCGCGGCCGAAGGCATCGCGAGCGCGGTCTGCGGCGAGATCGTGCCGGAGAAGGAAGGATTGAGGTTGATGCGGGGAGGCGTGGCGACGGAGCTCGTGCATCCGGTGACCGATCCGTACTGGAAGCTCGCCGCCGAGCTAGGAGGATGATCCCCGCCGTTTCGAACGGCGCCGGAGTCCCCGCAGAAGGGCCAGGTTTCGCACGTCGTTCGCGCCGTCCGGCCCCTTGGGCGTTTCGAGCACCATGGGGCGGTCGAAGAACCGCTCGTCGTTCATGAGAAACGAAAACGCGTTGAGTCCGAGAGCGCCCTCGCCGATCTGGGCGTGCCGGTCGACCCTGCTTCCGAGCTCCTTCATCGAATCGTTCACGTGAAACGCCTTGAGCCTCTCGAGCCCGAGCGCGAGATCGAACGCCCGGATCGTCGCTTCGTACGACCGCCTCGTTCTCATGTCGTATCCGGCGGCGAATACGTGGCAGGTGTCGAAACATACGCCGATCGAGCCGCTCGCGCGGACCGCGCCGATGATGCGCGCGAGCTGCTCGAACGTGGTTCCGAGCGAGTCGCCCTGGCCGGCGGTCGTCTCGAGCAGAATCTCCGGCCGGGAGGCATCCGTCGCGGAGAGGATCTCGTCGATACTCGATGCGACCCGCTTCGACGCCCGCCGCTTCTCCGGCGCCGCGATGGCTTCCCGGGTGGACAACAAGGTACGGGATGCCGAGCGAGCGGGCCCGGTTCATCTCGTCGAGAAAACCCTCGAGCGACCGGGCGAGAATCCCGCGATCCGGCGAGGCGAGATTCACGAGATAGCTCGCGTGCGCGAGGATGAAATTCGGGGCGAACGTTCCCGCTTCTTCTTTAAAGAGCGCGATCTCGCCCGGGCCGAGCTTCCTCGTTCTCCACTGGTTCGAATTCTTCACGAAGAGCTGCACCGCGTTGCACCCGAGCGAGCGGCCGCGCTCGAGCGCACGGTGCATTCCCCCCGCGATCGACATATGCGCGCCGAGGTTCATCGGTGCCTTTCCTGATGCGGCGCCCGGGGCGGGCCGGGGCGGCGGGCCCGGGGCAGCATTGTCTTGCCCGTTCATCCGGGAGGTAGTATTATCATAAAG
This sequence comes from uncultured bacterium, assembly GCA_963846325.1. GTDB lineage: Bacteria > Krumholzibacteriota > Krumholzibacteriia > Krumholzibacteriales > Krumholzibacteriaceae > SSS58A. Next base: position 533,546 of record CAWJVO010000009.1, on the reverse strand, counting down.
CCGGGAGGAAAACGATGGAGAATTCCAAAGAGGAGCGGGACGAGAAGCTCGTCGAGCTCGCGAAGGTGCAGGGGGATTTCGAGGCCCAGGTTCTCAAGGGGATGCTCGAGTCCGCGGGTATCGAGACGGCGGTTCGCGCGGGCGTCACCCCGAACATCCTGCCGTTCACGGTCGACGGCCTCGGCCAGGTGAAGCTCTTCGTCAAGGAGAGCGACCTCGAAGCGGCGAAGGCCGTCATGAGGGAGAACGAGGAGAGAGACGCCGATCCCGCCGATCCCGCGGACGCCGGCGATCCCGATGATGCCGGGGCTTGCAATTAAGCGCCGGGTTATATAGTATCCCGTATGCGTGGGGGCTTAACTCAGCGGTAGAGTGCTATCCTCACACGATAGAAGTCGTAGGTTCAAATCCTACAGTCCCCACCATTATTCTCATCCCCCCACGACAACGCGTCGATTCACGGGGATCGCTTCCCCGCCGCGCCCGAGGATGGCCGCTTGAGCTCTTCGGCGTACCTCTTCTGAAGCTCGATCAAACGCGTATCTTCGGGAAGCGCAAGGGCCGCGGCGCAGACGTCCGAAGCGACGACGACGAGCGAATCGCCTTCGTAGGTCACGGACACCTCGGTGAACGACGACTCGTTCTCTCCCGTATCGACGACGACCGTCGCTCCGACGCGCTGCTGGTGGGTTCTCGTGTGCGCGCGATGCCCGTTCAGGACGATGTCTATCCCCGGCACGTCCCGGGCGAGCTCGAGGCTTTTCCGCCAGCCGAGGTGGCTCACCGCGATGACGAGGTCGCATCCCTCGGCGCGCAGATTCGTCGCCGCCGCGAGCGCCGAGAGTTTCGGATCCACGACGGTGTACTTCGGCCGGCCGTCCGGATTGTTTCCGTAGATATACGCGGGCAGAACGACCGAAAAGATGCCGACGCGCAGCGCGCCCCTGCGGCCGAAGAGCGTCCGGGTCCCTCCGACGTCCTTGACGATCGATAGGGGCGCCGCGGGCTTCTTCAGGCCGCGGTCGAGGATGTTCGAGCACACGAGAGGGAGTCCGAGGCGTTCGGCGGACGCGAAGAGCTTCTCGATCCCGGCGCGCGCCTCGTATTCCCCGATGCCGACGGCGTCGTATCCGAGGAGCTTCATCGCCTCGAAGAAATAGCGTTCCTTCAGCTCGCGCTGCCTCGTGTCCGGCTGGAGCGAAAAATCGCCCGCGTCGACGACGAGCACCGCTCTCTCGCTTCGTCTCTTTTCGATGAGGGAAGCCCACCGGGCCATCCCGCACTGCGTGTGTTTCCTTCAACCGCATGGTTCGCGGTAACCGACGAGCTGATTCGTGAGAAAAACGCTGAGCGCGGAGTTCCGCGGAGGCGCTTCCCGCGGGCGCCCGGTGCCCGCGATCCGCGAGCGAAGGGGGAGGTAGACGGCGATGAGGGCGGCGAGGATCACGAGCGCCGGGACGATGAGGGGAGGCCGCCTATGCACCCTTGTTCTTTCCATATTTCTTCAGCTTCGCGTAGACGGTCGGCTTCGAGATGCCGAGGACCGCGGCCGCTTTCGTCTTGTCGCCTATCTTCTCGACGACCTTGTTCACGATCATTCCCTCGATCCGGGGAAGGATCGGATCTCCCGTCGAAAGCTCGACGTTCTCGATAAGTGCGTCGATCGTTTCCTCGATCGTCGCGCGCGATTCCGCCCTCGCGCTTTCGGGGCGCTTCAGGACGTAATCGGGCAGATCCTCGGGGAGAATCGTCTCCTTCTTCGAGATGATGATGATCCGGTTGATGAGATTCTCGAGCTCCCGCACGTTTCCCGGCCAATCGTACGAAATGAACAGAGACATAGCTTCGGCCGAGATCTTCTTCGGGGGAATGCCGTATAGTCTGCAGAACGTCGAGAGGAAATGATTGCAGAGCGGCTCGATGTCGCCCGCGCGCTCCTTGAGATCGGGAACGCGAATCGGAAAGATATTGATGCGGTAGTAGAGGTCCTCGCGAAACCTGCCCTCCCTCACGAGGGCGCGGAGGTCCTTGTTCGTCGCGGTGATGATGCGGACGTCCGTCGAGATCGTTGTCCTTCCGCTGAGCCGGTAGAACTCCTTGTTCTCGAGGACGTGGAGGAGCTTCGGCTGGAGGGCGAGCGGCATGTCGCCGATCTCGTTGAGAAAGATCGTCCCGCCGTTCGCCGATTCGAAATGGCCGATCCGCATCTTGTACGCGCCCGTGAAAGCGCCTTTCTCGTGGCCGAAAAGCTCGCTCTCGAGAAGCTCGCCCGGAATCGCCGAACAGTTGATCGAGACGAACGGCCTTTCGGCGCGGCCTCCGCCGTAATGGATGGTCTTGGCGATGAGATCCTTCCCCGTCCCGTTCGATCCCGTGAGGAGGACGGTCGTATCCATGTCCCTGATCCCCTCGACGAGCTCGTGGACGCGCCGCATCGGAGCCGACGTCCCGATCAGATCCTGGAACGTGACGCGTTCCTTGGGCCGCGCGATTGCGCTCTTCACGACGGAGCGCGACTTTTCGAGATGGTCGATCTTCTCGGCGAGGAGCATCTTTTCGATGGCCGCGGCCGCTTCCTGGCTGAAGAAGAGAAGGAGGCTGTGGTCCTCGTCCGTCGTTCGCGCGGAGCTTCGGGTCGAGTCGAGGTAGAGGAATTCCGCCGCTTCTCCCTGAATCCGCAGCGGAACGCATATGAGGCGCGGGTGCTCCGCGATGAATTCGCGCGCGACCTTGCCCTCGGGGATCGTCGTGCGCGAGACGTCGAGCGGATAGCCGAGCCTGAGCGCCATGGAGAGAACGGCGCCGATGTTCCGGTCGGCGAGCATGCTTCCCGCCGTGAATCCGCCGCTCGCGGCCGCGACGTGGAACGAATCCTGGCCCTCCGCCTTCGTAAGGAAGGCCGCGCGATCCATCGCCGTGATGCGCCGGGCGGTTTCGACGATCGTCGACCGGAGCGATTCCTGATCGCGGGCCGTCCGCATGAGGGACGCGAGCCTGCAGAGAGCTCGAAATCGGTCCGCGTCGCTGACGATCTGGTCGCGGGCGAGGGGGGATCGCGCGTCGAGCGCGTCCTGCAGCGCCCGCGCCTGTCGCGGCGCCTGCTCTCCCCCCGCGACGAGGGACATCGCCCGCAGGAGATATTCCCGGGCGAGCGGCTCGTTTTCCTCTTCGAGGTAGAGGGTTCCGATATCGGCGGCGACGGCGGAAGCCGCGTTCTTCTTCCCGAGAAGCGACAGCTCGAGGCTCGCCCCTTCGAGCATGTAGCGGCCGTCCTCGCGCTTCCCCTCGGCGAGAAGCATCTTTCCCTCGAGCAGGTTGAGCAGCGCCGTCTCGAGACGGGAACCGATCTTCTGGTTGAGGGATCGCGCCTGGGCGAGAAGCTCCTTCGTCTCGGGGAGCTTGCCGAGGGCGAAGTTGAGATCGCCGAGCTTCCGGTACACGACGGCCCGCTCCCTGAGCGATTTCGTCTTGTCGCAGAGGTGCAGATCCTTCGCGAAGCAGCTCTGCGCTTTTTCGTAATTGCCCTGAAGAAACCATATCTCGCCCATCGTGCCGTACGATTCGGCGAGGAGCTGCTGGTTGCCGATCTCCTCCGCGAGGCGCAGGGCGGTGACGCAGCTCCGTTCGGCGTCCTTGATCTGCTCGAGATCGAGGTACACGAGGGCCATATTGAGGTGAGCCGCGGCGAGCCCGGGGAGGTTCTCGTGCCGCTTCTTCATTTCCATGCTCTTCGTGAAGCATTCGAGCGCTTCGGCGACCATGCCGAGGGAGCGATACACGAGGCCGAGATTGTTGTAGTTCGAAGCGATGCCGATTTCGTCGTTGCACTCCTCGCGGAGAGCGAGACATCGCTTGTAGCAGAGAATCGCGTCGTCGTACCGGCTCCGGTTCCAGTTGATCGTGCCCATGAGGTTGTAGGCCTGCGCGATCTCGGCCGGATTCTGTTTCTCGTCGAGCAGCTTGTGCACGACGAGACAGTGCTCCCACGAACGGTCGAACGCTCCGAGGCGATAGTGGATCCAGGCGATGTCGTTGTAGAGCTTGGCTCGCTCGCACGAGAGGAGCTGTTCCCCGTGGGCCTCGAGCGCCTTTTCGAGGAGCTTCTCCGCTTTGAGGAACTCGCCCCGCTTCTCGAGAATCTCGCTCTCGCGTCTCGCCGCTTCGACCGCGAGGTTCCGGAATCGAGCGGGCTCTTCCTCGCGGGCGATCTCCTCGCGGCACTGGTGGAAAAAGCACTCCGCACGTTCCATGTTCCCCGTGAGCGAGAAGTGGTTGCCGAGCTCGAGGTAGAGACCGTAGCGCGCGTCGGGGGGAAGCGCCCGGTCGAGCTTTTCGTCCAGGTAGCTCGCGTTGAAGCAATTGAGCGCGGCGAGCTTCTTCCGCTTCATGAAAGATCGGAGTATCTCGAGGCCCTTGAGCGCGGCTTCCTCTCGCGCGCCGCTTCGGACGAGATGGAAGAAGGTATAGAGCGAAGGCGCGTTTCGCTTCTCCGCGAGGAGGCGCGCGATGCTCCGGTGGATCGATTCCTTCCGGTCGCCCGGCAGGCTGCGGAGGACCTCCCGCCCCGCGGAGCCGCTCGCAAGCGAATATACGAGCGAGAGGCCGCCGTCGGAGAGACTCGAGGTTTCGACGCGCGATGTGACGAGGCCGCGCGCGACAAGATCCTGCAGCGCCGCGTAGATGCCGATCTCCTCGGGTGCGAAAATGCCGAGCAGGAACGAGAGCGGGACTTCGAAACCGAATACGGCGAGGAATCCGAGAACCGATCGTTCCTCTCCGGAGAGGGTTTCGAGGAATCGCGCGCCGGGCACGCCCGATCCCCGCTCGTCCCGGCTATGGCCGGGGGGCGGGAGCTCGATCTCCCTGATCTCGATCGATCGCCTGGATACTTCCTCCCGGACGTGCCGCGCCAGGAGCGGCGCGTCTACGTTGCCCGAGAGCACGGCGAGATTGCAGCGCTCGATCGCCTGGCACACGAAATCGACGACGTGGCACGAGAGCAGCGGTTCGTCTCCGTGATCGTCGACGATGATGAAATCGCGCGGCTCGCCCGTTTCGCGCTCGCCCGGATCCTGATACAGGGCCAGGTCTCCCGCGATGCCGCCGTTTCTGAAGCCCCATTCCCCCGCGAGGCGGCTCGCGATGAATTCGAGGAAGCTCGTTTTCCCTCCGCCGCGCTCGCCGGTGACGATCACGAGCTGCTTTTCTCCCTCGCGCGCCTTGAGGGCCGCGTGCTTCATCGCGCGCACGGATGCGGACGGCGGGAGCCTTCCGGAAGACCTCGCGGGAAAGAATCGTCCCGGCGGGAGCGTCGATCCGGCGCATCCGGCAAGCTCGTCGAGCGTGGAACGAAGCTCTGCGTCGGTCGTTTCCGGCGCGAGCGACTGAAGCCGGACCGCGAGCCCTTTGATCCGTCCGGCGGCTTCGCGATCGAGGCAGGGGGGGAAGAGCGCGAGCGTGTCTCCCAGGGCGCGAAGGTCACCGATCGGCGGATACAAAACACCGGCGGAACCGGAAGCGTCCGCCGGCATGCGGCGCAGGCACTCGCCCGGAAGAAGATACGCGACGGGGAGTATGCCCGGCTCGTCGTGCGCCATGTAGAAGGAGTCGAGCGTGAGATTGCAGAAACAGAGCCCTTCCCCGAAGCGTTCGAGGGCGTAGGATATGATCGCGCGCATGATTCCGGCGGCCGCGAGCGGTTTCATTCCCGGAAGCGCGCCGGCCAGGGGAACGATATCCGAGTGGGGAAGAAGAAACGTGATCGAGCCGTTCGCCTGCTGGAGCGAGATCACCGCCGGCGCGAGTTTGCCGGAGCGGGAGAAGAGGTAATCCCTCATTCTCAGATCTTCGATCGAAAGGGAGACGCCAGGGGGCGTATCGACGGAGAACAGGAGATACTCCCGCTCGCTCAACGAATCGGCGACGCTGTATCCATGCCAGGGAGGATATTCCCCGAGGTTTTTCCTGACGGAATACCTCGCGTTGAGCGCGTCCTTTGCCTTCTCGTCCCGCATTGAAACCCTTGCAGTTGTTAAGTTTCTTGTCTGGTTAAATTACTTTACATCAAGGCCGATTCAATATCAAGAGAATCTTGGCGATGGAACGGCGCCGGGATCGAATCGGCCGGTTCAGGGGATGTAGAGCAATCTTCCGCAATTCTCGCAGGTTTGGAGCTCGTTCTTGCTCACCGCGGAAAAGAACGAGGTGGGAAGCTTGACGAAGCATCCGAGGCAAAGGCTTCCCGTGACGGGCAGGATCGCGACGGTGAAATGTCCGGAGAGCTTCTCGTAGCGCTGAAGGAGTCCTTTCGGAGCTTGCTTCGCGAGCTTTTCCCTCGCGTCCTGGAGCTCGCTCAGGCCGGTGAGCTTGAAGCCGAGGCTCTGGAGCTCCTTGGACGTGGCTTTATCCTTCACCTCTTTGATCATGATGTCGAGGTCCTGCAGCGCGATGAGGATCCGATGCTCGTCTCTCACAGATCCTTATCCTCCAGAATCTTCACGAGCGAGGGGAAATCGGTGACCTCGTAGAGGCTCTTGAGCTTCGCCGGCTTCTGGATCAGGCCGATGAGCTCGCTCAGGATCGCGAGGTACGTTTCGGAACCTTTGTCGGACGGGGCGAGGATGAGGAAAAAGATCTTCGTCGGCTTTCCGTCGAGCGCGTCGAAATCCATGCCGGACGCCGAGCGGGCGAACAGAACGGAGAGCTCCTTGATGGCGAGCGATCGTCCGTGCGGGAAAGCGACGCCGTTGCCGAGCCCCGTGCTGCCGAGGCTTTCCCGGTTCTTCAGCATCTCGATGATGAAGTGCTCGTCCGAGATCTTGTTCTTGAGCGCAAGATGGTGCACGATCTCCGTGAGCACGCTCATCTTCTTGCGCGACCGGAGATGAAATATGCAAAGATCTTCTTCGAAGAACGAAATCAGCTTGCTAGCTTCCATACTTTTCATAATATAGCATGCACCCGCGAGAATGGTACAACAATTTCGCCTTTTTGTGGCAATAATTTTTTGGTACTCTGTGCACGCTCGTTTTTCGGCCCTGGAGTCGACGAATTCGACCTTTGCGGAGACCATGGAAACTACCCGGGGACTCGTCATACGGATCAAAGGCGGCGTTTTCTTCGTCGAAAGCGGCGTCGGGGAGATTCGCTGCTCCCTCCGCGGGCGGTTTCGTCTCGGGGACACGCCCGAGGAGGTGCTTCCCGTCGTCGGAGACACGGTCACGGTCGGTATCGAGGCACGCGGCGGCTCGGGGGAATCCCAGGGGGTCATCGTCGAGCTCGGAGCCCGGCGATCGATCCTGGCGAGGACCGATCCTTCACAGAGAAAGGGATACCGGATTCTCGGCGCGAACATGGATCAGGCGATCCTCGTTTTCGCGGTGAAGGAGCCGGATCTGAACATGCGCCTCCTCGACCGCATGCTCGTCTCCGCCGCGTGCGGCCCGATGGACGCGATCGTCTGCGTGAACAAGATGGATCTCGCCGACGCCCGCGCGGGCGTGGACGAAGCGCTCGCTCCCTACCGGGCGATGGGATATCGCTGCGTCTGCTCGAGCGCCCGCACCGGCGGGGGAGTCGAGGAGCTGGCGGGGATGCTCGCCGGGAAGCTCTCGATATTCGCGGGGCCTTCGGGCAGCGGAAAAAGCTCCCTCATTTCGCGCATGCAGCCCGGGCTCGAGCTCGCCGTCGGAAGCGTGAGCTCGCGGACGGGAAAGGGAATGCACACGACGAGTCATTTCGAGATTCATCCCCTCGAGCGGGGCGGATACCTCGGCGATACTCCGGGAGTCCGGGAGTTCGGCATCTGGGGAGTGTCGAAGGAGAAGCTCGCCGGTTTTTTCAGGGATTTCGCCCCGTATCGCGCGGCGTGCAGATTCGCGAGCTGCACGCACAGCCATGAGCCCGATTGCGCGGTGAAGGATGCGGTCGAGGAGGGGGGCGTTTCGCGCGAGCGGTACGAGAGCTATCTCAGAATCCTCGAGACCGTGCCCGACGAGCGGGGCATGAAGCGGCCGGGGTGAGTCCGGCGGCTCCCGCGCGGAGCCGCGCGGGGGGTACAAAGAAGATGGCGGCCCTTTGGGGGAGGCCGCCATCCGCAAGAAGGGATTGTGGGATGGGGGTTAAACACCCGCTCTCTGACATTATCTACGCGCCGGCCCGGAAAAAGTTCCGGCGTTTTTTCGCTTTTTTCAAGGGGAACCGGTGATAAAAGGGATCGAGAAAGCAGGCAAGCTGGCGTTGGCCCGCTTCGTTTCGCTGTTTCTCTCGAAACGGCGGATTACGGCCGGGGATCTCGACCGCTTCGAAATGTCGCGGCTCCTCATTATCAGGCAGCACCACCAGATGGGAGATATGCTCCTCGCCGTTCCCGCGTTCCGGGGGCTCAGGGCGCGTTTCGGCGGGGCGAGGATAACGCTCCTCGCGGCGCCTATCAACGCCGCGTGCATGCGCGGCAATCCGTACGTCGACGAGGTGCTCGTCCTTCCTCGGAAAAAGGGTCTCCGAAGCCCCCTCGAACTCGCGCGGTTCGTCGCGGAGCTGAGAAGACGCCGCTTCGACGCGGCGATCGTTCTCAACACCGTTTCTTTTTCGGTGACGAGCATGCTGCTGGCCGTCGCGAGCGGCGCGCGGCTGCGGATAGGCTCCACGAGCGAGCCGTTCGGCCACGATCTCTCGTCCCGCTTCTACCATCTCGAGCTGCCGCTCCCCCCGGGAGAGGAGCTCTCCGCGATGCACGAAAGCGCGCACAACCTCTATCCTCTCGCGGCGATCGGCGTGCGGGTGCCGGATCTCGCCTCCGTGTTCGTTCCTTCGGCGGAGGATGAGCGGGACTGCGAGCGGTTTCTCGCCGGCTCGTTCGGAACGGGAGGAAGATTCGTCGTCGTGCATCCGGGGGCGGGGAAGGCGCGGAACGTATGGCCGGGCGAACGATACGCGAAGGTCGTGAAGATTCTCGGCGACCGTTTCGGGTGCGGCGTGGTCGCGACGGGGGGGCCCGCCGACGCGGCGGCGCTCGAAGCGTTTCTCGACGCGTGCGTCGACCGCCCGTTCGTTCTTCCCTGTCCCTCGGTGGGGTTCCTCGGCGCCCTCATGAAGCGGTCCGCGCTCACCCTCTGCAACGATACGGGCATCATGCATATCGCGGGCGCGGTCGGCGCGAGATGCGTCGCCGTATTCGGGCCGACCGACCCGGCGCGATGGAAGCCGGTCAACGGAACGGTCGTCGCGGTGCGCGGATTGGACGGGAGCGTCGAATCGGTGAGCGTCGACGAGGTGATCGCCGCGGCCGAGGGGTTACTCGCCGGATGAAACCGGCACGAGACTGATCGCGAGGCGCACGGTCTCGTCCTGGGGCACGTATACCGCGTTGGTCCAGGTCTGGAATCCGGCTTTCCTGAGCTCGACGCGGTGCGTTCCCACCGGAACGTCGAGCGGGGAGCCGAGCGGGATCGTTCCCCGAAACGTTCCGTCGACGAAGATCTGGGTGCCCGCCGCCGTCTCGAACGAGAGCGTTCCGGTGAGCTTCTCGAGCGTTATCATTCTCCGCGAAAGCTCTCCCCGTTTTATCTGCACCGTTTCGAAGTACTCGCGGTGCCCGTCGCTCCGGCAGGCGAGCTCATGCGCTCCCGCGGGGAGCTCGAGCATCGCGAGGCGGCCGCCGAAAGCGCGGCGCCGTCCGTCGATCGATATTTCGGCGTCGGGCTCGACCTCGACGTCGACGAATCCCGTCGCCGGCGCTTCGGGCCGGGCGCTCCGCGCCGGCGGCGCGGCGCTCTGTTCCGCGACCGGCTTTTCGGGCGCCCCGTCCGCCTTCTCGACCGGGGGCAGAGGCTGCTGCACGAGCTTCGCCTTCTCCAACTCGGCTTTTCTCGCTTCTTCGGCGTTCGGGAGCGAGAGCCCCCGGGTGCTGCTCTCGAAAACGCGTCCCGAATCCCGGGGCGCTTCCGAAGCCGCGCCTGCGGTATCGGCGGCGGCCGTTTCGGCGCTTGCCGCTTCCGGGAGGGCTGCCATCGAAACGCCGGGGAGCTCCTCCCCCTGTCCGGCGAGGACCTGATCCGCCGGCGGAGGAACCGGATCGGAATCGCGGATCGTCCTGAATGCGTCGACGACGTTTCCGACGCCGCGGGGGTTCAGCGAGGCGACGACCGCCGCGAAGGCTATGAACGCCGCCGCGATGCCGAGGGAAAGCAGACGTTTCTTACGCGGAATCCGGCGGACCGGACGCCGCGCGCGCGGGACGAGATCGTCCTCTCCGGCGGCGAGCCTTCTGAGCCGCTCGCGGGACGAGGCGATCTTTTCCTGCCCGAGGAGCGATTCGATCGCGCGCGCCATTTCAAGGGCGTTCCTGAACCGCTTTCCCGGCTCCCGGTGAAGCGCCTTCATGACGAGCTCCTCCGCCGCGGGGCTGATATCCCTCCGTATCCGCGAAGGCGCGCTGATGCCGCCGTTGATGATGTTCTGAATGACCGCCGCGTAGTTGTCGCCGAGGAAGGGCTGCGTGCCCGTCATCGCCTCGTAGCAGATCGTTCCGAGGGAGAAGAGATCGCTTCTTCCGTCGATCGAATCCCCGATCGCCTGCTCGGGGGACATATAGAGAGGCGTGCCGAGAAGCGTGGAGGCGACCGTCTGCTGGGTCTGGCTCTGGTGGAGCTTCGCGAGGCCGAAGTCGGTGATCTTCACCTGCCCTTCCGTCGTGAGCATGATATTGGCGGGCTTGATGTCCCGGTGGATGATGCCGCGCTGGTGCGCGTGATCGAGCCCCAGGCAGATCTCGCGGGCGACGAGCAGCGCGAGATCCTCGGGGAGGGCGCGCCGCGACGAGAGCACGTCCTTGAAGCACGGCCCGTCGATGTATTCCATGACGATGAAGTAATCGCCCTCGGCGGATCCGAAATCGATGATGCGGACGATGTTTTCGTGGTCGAGGCTCGCGACGGCCTTCGCCTCGAGCTCGAACCGGCGGGTGAAGTTCGGGTCCGAAATGAGATGCGAATGGAGCTTCTTGATGACGACGGGCCGGTCGAGCGAAGTCTGGATCGCCTTGTACAGCACGGCCGTTCCGCCGGTCGCGAGCGTGTTGCAGATCTCGTATTTCTTCGCGCTTTTTCCGCTCATCGCGCGGTCGCCAGCCTTTCCGCGAGCGACTCGGGGAGTCCGGAATTCCGGATCTTGTCCTGAGCCGATCTGATGTCGTAGGGCACGCGCCGTATCGCGATCGTTCCCTTCTGCTCGTCGAGAAGGGCGAAGCTCGCCGCGGCGATGCCGTCCCGCGGCTGGCCGATGCTGCCCACGTTGACGAGGTAGCGGGATCCGGGGGCCACGGCGGCGAGGGTGCCGCCGACGACCCTCGTGCCCAGCCGATCGCTGTGCTCGATGATCGCGGGCACGTGCGTATGGCCGATGAAGGCGAATTTCTCGCCGATCTTTTCGAATATGGCGTTCGCCTGGTTGATCGTGTACACGTATTCCCATTCCATGGGGGAGAGGGGAGAGGCGTGGGCGAAGACGCAATCGCCGTAGCGCCGCACCGTGTCGTATTCCCCGAGCGCGTCGCGGTGTCTCGGATGGATCTCCCGCGAGGTCCAGCGGATAGCCCTCTGCGCCGTTCCGCTGAACGATTCCGTGCCGATGAGGCCCGCGGCCGCCACGTCGTGGTTCCCGCCGATGCGGATGTGCGCCGCTTCCTGGACGAGGGAAACGCACTCGTTCGGATTCGCGCCGTAGCCGACGACGTCCCCGAGCGAAACGATCATGTCGGGGCGCAGCCTCCCGGCCTCCTCGAGCACCCGCTCGAGCGCCTCGACGTTTCCGTGGATATCGGAGAGGATGAGAAATCTCATGCTTCAATCCTTGAAAACGAATTGCTCGGATCCGATCGCGATGAGGTCTTCCTTTTCGAGAGTCCTTTCGTCCATCTCCTCGCCGTTGATCGTCACCTTGTTGCGTCCCTCGATCTTCTGAAGAACGTATTCGGAGCCCTTCCGGAGCACCTCCACGGTGACGCGCGGCGCGAAAATTCCGCAGAGCCGGATGTCCGAATCCTTCCCGCGCCCGATCACGATACGCTCCTTGTCGAGCGGGTACTCCTCCATCGCCGATTTTCTGAAGAGCCGCGGCGGCGGTGCCGCGCACGCCGGTTTCTGCGAGGCGGGCGCCTGGCTTCTGAAATGCGGGATGACGACGGTCTGGTCGAGATCCTCGGGATGCGACGCTTCGAGCGTCGGTATCTGGAAGAGGATCTCGTATTTGCCGATCATGATCACGTCGCCGCTCGAAAGCCCGGCCTCGCTCACCGGTTTGTCGTTGAGGAGCGTGCCGTTCTTGCTCCCGAGGTCGCGCAGCACGTAGCCGTCCGTTCGGGAGGAGATGACGGCGTGCTTGCGCGACACGCTGAGGTTGTCGATGACGATCTCGTTTTCCGGGAGCCGTCCGACGGACATCTCGGCGCCGGAGAAGGGGTACGTCTTGAGCGGGCGTCCCTTCAGGCGGACGACGAGGCGCGGAGGCTGGCTCAGGTAGAACGAGGAGATCGATCCCGCGTAATCGGACGGGATCGAGCGGACGTCTTCGGCGTGCGTCACGGCGAGATCGGTGAACAGGTTGATCTCGAGCGGACGCTTGGCCGTGATCGTGAAGACCTTGACGAGAAAATCCTCGCGGGCGCTCGAAGCGGGGCCCTTGTCGGAGCGAAGGCTGTAGCAGGCGATCGCCTTCCCCGCCTGATAGCGCAGGAGGAAGAAGATTCCCGGATTCCGGGCGGTGATGATCGCGCTGTAGCGGTCCTTCTCGGCGCGCTCGAGGAGCTCCTCGAGCTGGACGAGCGCCGAGGAAACCTTGAGCTCGGGCTTCTTCTGCAGATAGACGAGAAGCGAGTGATACAGGATGATGTCGGTTCCGTAGGCGATGATCTTGGGGAACTGCGTCCGGTTGATCTCGAGAAAGAAATCGCGCAGCCGGATCGGCCGAAAGGCGTCGCCCTCGCTCGCGCAGGCCCAGTAGATCTGCCCTTCGTTGATGAAGAGAAAGTACTGGATGTTGTCGTTGAACATCTCGAGGACGACCGGCGACTTCCTGCTTCGCTCGACGTAATCCCCGACGATCGCGTCGAACTCGCGCGGATCGAAATCGCGGGGGTTCAGCAGCACGAGCCGGTACGGTATCTGCAGCCTGGTCATCGTTTCGACCTTTCCGGGCTCCGGATCATTTCACTTCGGCGTGAAAGCGCTTGAGATTGCGCCGGGCCTTTTCGTTCGCCGGATCGAGCTCGAGCGCCTTTTTCCACGCGTCGATCGCGTCCTCGATCTTTTCGAGCTTGTAGTAGGCGTTTCCGAGGTTCGTGTACGCGGAGCTCGAATCGCTGCTCCGGCCGATCGCCTCGTTGTACATCTCGATGGCTTCCTTGTACGAACCGAGGCGGTAGAACACGTAGCCGAGATTGTTGTAGGCGGCGGCGAGCTCGGGGCTGAGCGTGATGGCCTTCTTGAACGCCTCGGTCGCCTTTTCCTCCTCGTTGATCTCGGTATAGGTGAGGCCGAGGTTGTTGTACGCCTCGGTCATCGCCGGATCGAGATCGATGGCTTTTCTGAAGAGGTCGAGCGCCTTCTCGTACTGTCCGTTGTGGTACGCCATGACGCCGCCGTTGTTGAGCATCCGCGCCTCGGTCGAGCGCCGTTTCTTTTCCTCTTCCTCGATGCTCTTCTTCTGGTCCTCGACGAGGTTCATGATGCCGGTATGATTGTCCGAGAGCTCCCTGACGAGCTTGCGATGCTCGCCGAGCCCGGTTTCTATCGTTTCGAGGTTCTTCGCGAGGGCGCCTCTCCAGCCGGACACCTCGTCGCGGAACGTCTGGAACACCCGCTCGTTAGAATCGATCTTCCGCTCGATCTCGTCCGTCTTCGCGTCGAGGGTGAGCGAGATCGCGTCGAGGGCCTTCTGCTTCTCCTCGGCCGACGCGCGCATGAAGCCCGCGAGATCGTCGAGCTTTCGCTCGACCCCGGTCCTGAGCTCCGTGACCGACGTTTCGGTTCTCTCGCGCAATTCCTTCATGAGATCGAACAGGTCGCTTCCGCTCTTTCGCTGGGATTCCCGCGCCGTTTCGAGCTCGGCGCGGACGGCGGCGACGGCGTCTTCTCCGCGGGCCGCTTCGCCGGCGATGAGACGCTCGATGCGGCAGGTGCGCAGGCCGTCGTCATGGAATCTGCACAGCTCTCCGAGGCATTCGACCCGGCCGCGGTAGGATTTCGCGAGGAAGCGCACCGGCACGACGGAAGCGATCTCGTCGACGAGCTGTTCCTCCGCGGGCTGCTTCGACGACGGGTTGATGAAGATCTCGTCGCCGCCCTCGGGGGCGGCCCGGGTGTCGTCGCGCGCAGGCTCGACGTCGTCGAGTTCGCGGACGAGAAGCTCCTTGTCGTCGAGAATCGACGTTTGCGTTATCAACGGGCAGATCTTCATGATTGCACCTTTCCTCCGGCGAGCGTCAGAGCGCTTCCGATTTTTCGAGCACCAGGACCCGTTCCTCGCAGTGCGATTGGACGAATCGCGTGTAGTTCTTCAGGGCCCGCTCGCGGCAGTCCCTGAAATCGGCCCGCTCGCCGGCGATTCCGGCGAAATACGAGGCCGCCATTCCGTGATCCCCCGTGCGTTCCCGGGCGACGCCCGCGAGGTACAGGTGATCGTATCGTTCCGTATCGGTGGCATAGCCGGCGCCGCCGTTCGCGCCGAACGCGGCGCAGGCGAGGGCCGGTCGATCCATGCACAGGTAGATCGCTCCGAGAAGGTCGCTCCGCAGGGCGCGCGAGACGGCGCCGCGAGACAGTATCTCGAGCGCCTCGGCCGCTCCCGAGCGATCGAGAACGAGGCGCACGAGGAGGGCGACGTCCTCTTCCCGCGCGGATCCTTCCTCGAGGCGCGCTGAGAGGCCGCGAATCTCTCGATCGGACCACTGCGTATACGACCGTTCGATGCGCTTGAGCACGCGGCTCTTTTCGGGGGCGCTCTCGAGCGCTTCCGAGAAAAGCCGGCCCGCCCGCTCGACGTCTCCCGCGTTATGATGAATCTCGGCGAGCTCGATCGCGAGATCGAGCGCGTCTTCGGGCCCGAGCGTCGAGCGTCCCCGCTCGACAAGGGCTTCCGCCGCTTCGATGCGTCCGGCGCCGGCGAGGAGCGACGCGCCGAGGGAGAAATGCTCGCGCCGCGGTTCTCGCGCGATGAGCGTCGCGAGACGCGAGACGAGCTCCTCGACGACCGTTTCGTCCTGCGCGGGGAACGAGCCGAGAAGCGCGAACGCCTGGTCGTTTTCATTCGCCGTCATGTGGCAATCGACCCGCAGGAGGCGTTCGGAGTCGCGGAGCTCCCGGGGCCACACGTGCCGCTGGAGTCCGGCGAGGATGTCGCCCGAACGGGCGGAGTCGCAGTGGAGGGCCTGTCCGTACCTCGCGAGCGCTTCTTCCATCTCGTTTCTGCGCGCCTTGAGCGAGGCGTAGCGCATGAGGAATTCGCCGTCCCGCTCGTGGAGCGCGAGGAACTCCGATACGACGGCGTCGATGCGCGTCGGGTCCGCCTGTTCGTCCGAGAGGATCCGGACGACGGCCTGGCGCGATTGCTCCGTGTCTCCCGAGGCGACGAATATGCGCGCGAGGAGCCTGTTCGCCTCGCACTGCTCGGGACGTTCCCCGACGATCGAAAAGAGAATATCGACGGCGGTCCGCGTGAGCCCCGCGTTATTCGCGATGAGGCGTTCGAGGATCGTTACGGTTTCTTCGTGGCGCCCCTCGAGCGACAGATTTCGCGCGTAGAGCGTTTCGAGGCTCTCGTTCCCGGGGGACGCCGCCCGGATTCTCTCGATCGACGCGCTGAGAGCCGGGAGCGCCTCGCGGGGCCCCTTCCGGGCCGACGTGAAGTGGCGGAGGGCGTCGTCCTGGCGTCCTTCGAGCCACGATATCTCGCCGAGGATCGCGGAGAGATGCCACGGCTCGATGCTGAGGGGCAGGAACTTCTCCAGAATCTCCGCGGCCTGTTTTCTCGCCGCCGGCGCGAGCTCGATGCAGCGCCTCATCGCGGCGACCGCTTCCGCGTCCCTGCCGAGACGCAGGAGCGTCTCTCCGAAGAGGACGTGCGCCTGGGGATTCGCCGGATCACGCGCGATGATCGCGCGGATTTCCCCCTCGAGCGTCCTGACGTCGGCTTCGGGAGAGGTGAGGGTGAGGGCGATGCACTTGAGCGCGTCATCCCATTTTCCGTCCGCGGCGGAGATCCGCGCGCCGTAGACGTGAAGCGCCGCGGCCTTTCCGGCCGGCAGCGCGGCGATGGCGCGCTCGAGCACTTCCGAAGCGAGGCTCGTCCGGTTCATCGCGAGCGCCGTTTTGAGCATCTCTTCCCAGATGGCGAGGTTGCCGGGGTCACGTTCGACGAGCTTCTCGAACTGCGCGACGACGTCGCGAATCTGGCTCGGATCGAGCTCGAGCGTGCGGCAGAGGTGACGAGCCGCGTCGGCGAAGAGCTCTTCCTCGAGATACAGGTGATAGAGGGCGAGGTGGAGGGTCGCGTTCGCGTCGAAGCGCGCGAGCCCTTTCTTGTAGATTTCGATGACGCGATATTTCAGGCTCCCGTCCCGCATGAGGATCTGATCGAACTCGAAGATCGCCCGCTCGACCCCTCCGGTGCAGAAATGCGCCGTCGCGAGGAGCATGCGGAACGGTTCGGAGAGCTGGTCCTCCTTCGCGAGGCGTTCGACGATCTCGGCGATCGTCTTCCAGCGCTCCTCGTGCTCCGCGGCGAGGTCCCGGATCGAGGACGCGAGCTCCTCATGCTCTTCGGGCTTCTCGCGGTAGAGCGCCAGCACGTGCGGATACGCCTCGATTCCCCGTCCGCCGCTCAGGCCGATCTCGAGGGCGGAAACGACGCCGGTGAGAAATATGCCGCTGTGCTTCATGATCTCGGCCGAAAGCTCGACGAGGGCGGCGTCGTCAAGGGCGCGGGTTCGCTTGAGGGAGCCGAAGACCTCCTCGGCGCTCGTGCGGTCGTCCGCGCGCGCGTAGAGCACGGCGAGGAGCGCTTTCAGCCCCGGATCGCAGTCCGCGGAGCGTTCGACGGCGCCGCGGACGAAATCGGTGAGCGAGGGGACGAGCGTCGTGTCCATCTCGACGGCCCGCCGGGCGGCGCGGGTCCCTTCGGCGACGGATCCCTTCGCGAGATAGGCGCGCGCGAGGAGATTCTGCCCCGGGGCCGTGAGCGCCACCGCATCGTTCTTTTCGAGCCATTCGACGATCGAATCCGTTCGTCCGGCGTCGCCGCCGGCGATGCGTTGGAGCACGGCGATGGCTTCTTTCGCGAGACCGAGCGCGGAAGCGACGTCGCAATAGAGAAGCGATATTTCGGGCGCGGCGAAGGCGGCGTCGGGAAGCGCCGCGAGCCGTTTCTCCGCGAGCCTCAGACGCTCTTCGGGAGGCGGCGATCCGGCCGGCCCGGAAGCGGCGGGATCGGGAAAGAGGTGACCGCGCATGAGGGCGGCCCCGTCCGCCGTCCCGCCGGACCGGACGAGAATCTCCCCCTTGAGGAAATCGCCGTTCGGGCATGGTTCCTTCGCCGACTCGAGGGCGGACAGGATTCTGTCGAGCGGCGGCCTGTCGAGCTCGATCGCCTGGAAAAAGCGGACCTCCGCCTTGTCGGGGTGAGCCAGGAGCATCGACGCGAGCCCGAGACAGTATTTCACGCAGGCGTTTTCGGGGAGCTCCTGCTCGAGCTCCACGAGGAAGCCGCCGATGGCCTGCGCGTCGGCGGGAAGCATCTCGAGCGCCGTGCCGAGCGATTCGATCGATTTCGCATACTGCTGGCCCTGTTTGTACAGAATGCCGAGAAGAAGCTCGTTCTCGGCGAAGAACGCCATTTTGTCCTGTCCCTCGGCCGCGAGGTTTTTCGACCTCGTCTCTCCCCGTTTCGCGAGGTCGGCGGCGAAGGATTCGGGGCTCGCGTTCAGGATTTCCGAGAGAGCCTCGAGATTCCGCGCCTTGAGGAAGGTTTCGACGACGAAGCTCCCGAGGAGCGTGCTGAACGACTGCATGAACGAAGTCCGCGCGAGCTCCACGATCTCGTTTCTCCGGCTCGCGTGGCGCTTGTGCGCGTTCTTGAGGATATTCGCCGCCTGGGGGTAATCGGAGAGATCGAGACACGCCTGCGCCGCTTCGATCGCGATGTCGTAATCGTCGGGCCATTTCTCGAGCGCTTCAACCGCGGTCCTGCGGGCTTTCGTCAGATCGCCGCGCGCGCGTTCCTGATGTATTCTCTTGAGCGCCTTCTCCTGCGTGAGAAACAGGGGCACTTTCGCCGTCAACAGATCTTTCATGTTTTCTCCGGTGTAAAGTTATCCGTCTAGCAGCAGAGCGAAATACGTACCATTCGGAGCTTTTTTCCGTAGTCTCTTTAATTGTTGATAAATCGTGGAGTTAGGTGTAAAGTTGCCTTGGTGCGTCCGGGACGGGGGCGTGCATAGTTGCAATATGCGAAGCCGCCCGTCATCTCCGGGCGCGCGGGCGGCCGAGAGGAGGCGTCGAGCGCAATGGGTTCCCGCTACGTCGTTTCGACGGAGGTCAATTTTTCCTCATCCCACGCGCTCGTGGGCTACCGGGGAGACTGCTCGCGCGTGCACGGGCACAACTGGGTCGTCCGGGTCCATTACGAGTTCGAGGCCGTCGACGATCGGGGGCTCACGATCGATTACCGCGAGCTCAGGACCGTGCTCGAGCGGGTGATAATGCCGCGTTTCGACCATCGCCACCTGAACGACGTGCCGCCTTTCGACGCCGTGAATCCCACTTCGGAGAACATCGCCGCGGAGATCTTCAGGCTCTGCCGGGAAGAGGCGCCGATTCCGCGAGGCGTGCTGCGCGAGGTGGAGCTCTGGGAATCTCCCTCCGATATGGTGCGCTACCGTGAAGACTGAGAGTTCCGTCTCGAGACGCTCGGTCGTTCTCCTCTCCGGGGGGCTCGATTCCGCCGTCGCCCTTGCGCTCGCCCCGGAGACCGGATACGCGCCGGCCGCCGCTCTCTTCTTCGATTACGGCCAGCGCGCCGCGCGAAACGAGGAGCGCGCGGCCCGGGGGATCGCGGGTTGCCGCCGGATTCCGCTCGAACGCATCGAGCTTCCCTGGATGGCGAAATTCTCGAAGTCGGCGCTCGTCGGGGGAGCCGGGGAGCTTCCCCGATGGTCGAGGGACCGTCTCGACGACGCGGAGCCGAGGGCCGTGTGGGTCGAGAACCGCAACGGCGTCTTCGTCAATATCGCGGCGTTCTACGCCGCCGAAAAGGAACTGGACGCCGTCGTCGCCGGATTCAACCGGGAAGAGGCCGAGGCCTTTCCCGACAACAGCGCGGAGTACGTCGATCGGGTCAATCGCGCGTTCGAGCTCTCGCTCGGCCGGAGCGTGCGCGTCGTCGCGCCGACGCTCGACATGACGAAGCGGGAGATCGCGGCGCGCGCTCTTTCGCTCGATATTCCGTGGGAGATGCTCTGGAGCTGCTACGGCGGCGGGCGTCTCCCGTGCGGTTCGTGCGAATCGTGTCTGCGGCTCAGGCGGGCCGTCGAAGGAACGGAAGCGGAAGGCCGCGTGAGGTTCGAAAAGGAGGACGCATGAGGGATAAGAAGTGCGCGATGATCGAAACGGCGTTTCTCGCCGAAGAGATCGAGTATACGGGCGCGGAGCTGCGGAGCCATTTCGTTCGGGAGAAATCGGGAATCGAATGGGACGGCGTGATCGCCTTCGTCGGGCCGTGCGGCGTCGCGGGCGAACGCCTCGTCGATCTCGAGGACGCCGAGGAGCAGCACGAGATCGTTTCGAAGCGGATGCTCCATTTTATCGCCGAGCAGTTCCAGCAGCCCCTGCGGGAGGGGAACGTGCGCCTCAGGCTTTTCGCCACGATCGTGAAGGAGACGCTCGAGGAGATGTCGCCCGGAATCGAGATCAAGAGGGACGGCGACGATCTCTTCGTCAACGATCGCAAGCTCACCGTCGCCATCTGCACCTCTTCCCTCTCTCGACGCTCTTTCACTACGGGATCAATATCAATCCGGCGGGCGCTCCCGTCGCCGCGGTCGGGCTCAAGAAATTCGACGTCGATCCGAAGCGGTTCGGTCTCGCCGTTCTCGACCGGTACGAGCGCGAGTGCGAGTCGATCGAGCGCGCGTTGAGAAAAGTGCGGGGGGTGTCGTGACCCTGGCGGTCGACGGATACGTTCACGAGGTGTTCCGCTCGATTCAGGGTGAAGGCCCGTACGTCGGCGTGCTCCAGGCGTTCGCGCGGTTCTCGGGGTGCTCGACGCGGTGCCGCTACTGCGATTCGGAGGACGCGCGCCGGCGGGTCGCCGTCTGCGCCGTGAGCGGCGTCGAAGGAACTGAGCGTCTCCCGAATCCGGTCCCTGTCGAGGATCTCTTTTCCGTCGTTCGCGCGCTCTCGAAGGCGCCGGGATTTCACTCGCTGAGCGTCA
The DNA here is from genome assembly GCA_963846325.1 of uncultured bacterium. Taxonomy (GTDB): domain Bacteria; phylum Krumholzibacteriota; class Krumholzibacteriia; order Krumholzibacteriales; family Krumholzibacteriaceae; genus SSS58A. Next base: position 513,065 of record CAWJVO010000009.1, on the reverse strand, counting down.
CCGGCGGCGAGCCGCTCGAGCAGCCGGAGTTCCTGGCCGGGCTCTTGAAACGCGCCCGCGCGGACGGGATCCCGGTGTATCTCGAAACGAACGGGCTGCATGAAGAGGCGGCGCGCGGCGTCGCCGGACTCGTCGACTACGTGTCCCTCGACCTCAAGCTCCCCTCGCTGTGTCCCGGCGCGCAGCTCGAAACCTACCGGCGCGTGCTTCCCTTGTTCGAGGGAACGCTCCTGTTCTGCAAGGCCGTCGTCGCGGAAGGCTTCTCGATGGAGGAGCTCGTCGAGGCGGCGAGAATCGTCGGGGAATTCGACCGGGGAACGACCTTCGTCATCCAGCCGGCGACCCCGGTGCCGGGATGCGGAGCCGTCGCCGCCGGAGATCTCCTCGCGTGTCACGCGAAGGTTTCGGCGCATCTCGATGATGTAAGGGTGATTCCCCAGTGCCATCGGCTTCTGGGGATGGCGTAGAAATAAAAAAATGCTGCGAGATAGTACGATGCAGGGTCGGGTTCGTGAAGGCGGCGACCATCTCGCAGCGTTCGGGAAATAGAGCAAGGGGCATACCAATATTTTTCGTCCGGGAGCCGCGTTCCGACGCAATCGGCTGGAGAGCATCGCGTTGCGCGGCAGGAGGCATTTCGATCCTGTTGACGGTCGCTTCCGGTTATTTCCAATCCTTACCGCGGCGAAAGAGCGATGCCGTCAAGCTGTTGTGCGCTTTTGCATGATCGCCGGTGCGTATGCGCGACGGCGGCGTCTCGAAGCGGAGCGATCGGGCTCCCGGAGCGCATGGAAAATTGTCTTGACAACATGTAAGTCCAGCATTAAAAGCAATATATACATGCGTACAGCGATTCCGGCCGGGAGGGGACTCACAACCCTGGTATTATTCAAGGAGGACGTTCGATGACGAAAGCCGAAATTGTGGAGAACATCTCCAGCAGAACAGGGTTGACGAAGAAAGAAGTGGCGGAAGCGGTCGATAATTTCCTCAATTGCATCGCAAAGGGTCTCGCCGAAGGGAAGCATTACGAGATCCGCGGCTTCGGGACGTTCAAGGTGAAGGCGCGCAAGTCCAGGATGGCCCGGAATCCGAGGACCGGCGAGGCCGTTCCCGTTCCGGACCGCAAGGTTCCCGTGTTCAAGGTATCGCGGGAGCTGAAGGAGCTCGTGGCTCAGTCCTGACGTTCGGCACGCAATCCTACTTCATTTCTCGAAGCGCCGGGGTCCACCCGATACTGGACGCGGGAGGCTCCATGCGCGATGTTCACGGAGGTTCGACGCGCCATGGCGGAGAGCATCATCGATCTGAGAAGCGACACGGTCACGAGGCCTTCCCCCGGGATGCGCGAGGCGATCGCGAACGCGGAGGTGGGGGACGACGTTTTCGGCGACGACCCGACGGTGAAGCGTCTCGAGGACCGGATGGCGGCTCTCCTCGGCAAGGAGGCCGCCGTCTACGTGCCGAGCGGCTCCATGTCGAATACGCTCGCGCTCCTCTCGCAGACGAATCCCGGCGACGAAGTGATTCTCGACAGAAGATGCCACATATTCAATTACGAAGTCGGCGCCGCTTCCGTTCTCGGCGGGCTCCAGCTTTTCCCGACGGACGGGCCCGCGGGGCTTCTCCCGCTGGAAGCCCTTCCCGCAGCGGTGCGCCCCGCGAATATCCATCATCCCCGCACCTCGCTCGTTTCGATCGAGAACACGCATAACCGCGCGGGGGGAAGGGTGTATCCGTTCGATCAGATAGAGGCGGTGTCCCGGTTCGCCCGCGAGAGGGGCCTGCGCCTTCATATGGACGGCGCCCGTCTCGCGAACGCTTCGGTGAAAACGGGGATACCCTTCGACCGGTACGGGAAGCTCGCCGATTCGGTCACCTTCTGCTTTTCGAAGGGGCTCGGCGCGCCGGTCGGCTCCATTCTCGTCTCCGACGGCGCCGCGATCGCGAAGGCCCGCGTGTGGCGAAAGCGGCTCGGCGGAGGGATGCGGCAGGTCGGAATCCTCGCCGCCGCATGTCTCTACGCGCTCGATCGCAACGTGGCGCGTCTCGCGGAAGATCATGAGAGGGCTTCGCGGATCGGAAAGATCGTGGAGGCATCGGGCCGGTACAGGCTCGTTTTTCCGGTCGAGACGAACATCGTCATCTTCGAGCCGGCGGACGCCGCGGCCGGAATCTCGGGGCTCGACGGCGCGTTGAAAAAAGCGGGAATCCTCGCGCTTCCTTTCGGGGAGCGCTTCATACGCATGGTCACGCATCTCGATTTCGGCGCCGGAGACATGGAACGGCTCGAGCGTCTCCTGCCGGGGATCCTCGCGGCATGATGATCGGGCCGCCTCTCGAAGGGTCGAACCGCCCATGAAACCGTTTCCGTTCTATCTCGTCGCGACGCCTATCGGAAATCTCGACGATTGTTCCGCGCGCGCGGCGGAAACGCTCCGATCGGTCGATTGCGTGCTGGCGGAGGATACGCGGAAGGTGCGCGTGCTCCTCGACCGGCTCGGCATCCGCGTGCAGATCCGCTCGTATCACGATCATAACCAGGAACATATGACTCCGGTGATCGTCCGCGAGATCAAGGAAGGGAAGAGCTTCGCCCTCGTCTCGGACGCGGGAACGCCTCTCATATCCGACCCGGGGTACCTGCTCGTGCGCAGGCTCGCCGAAGAGGGAATAGCCGTCACCGCGATTCCGGGCGCGTGCGCGGTGACGACGGCGCTCGTTCTTTCGGGGCTCCCTCCGGACCGCTTCACTTTCTACGGCTATGTCCCGCGGAAGAAGGGGGAGCGCGACAGCCTGATCCGCGAAGCGGCCGGAAATCCCTACACGTGCATCTTCTACGAGAGCCCTCACCGTCTTCTCAAGACGCTCGAGGCGTTTTCGAGAATCCTCGCCGATCGCGAGGTCGTCGTCGCGCGGGAGCTCACGAAGCTGCACGAGGAAGTGCTGCGGGGGACCGCGGCGGAACTCCTCGCGCGGTTCGAAGCGACGCCGCCGCGGGGCGAGCTGACGGTCCTCGTGCGGGGCCTCGGAAGGCGCCGCGCGGCCCTCGCGCGGCCGCCGGACGGCGGCGGCCCGAACCGAACTGATTGACACGAGGCGCGGGGCGCTTCATAATACCGCGACCCTTTCGGAAGGACCGGAACGGGCTATGAACGACAGAAATACGATAAAGAAAAAACTTCGCCGCCTCCTCGATCCGCTGGTGAGCCTCCTCGTCAAGGCCGGGGCGACCCCGATGGGGGTCACGATCGCGGGGCTCGTCCTGAGCGTCGCGGGAGCGGTGGCGATCGCCCGGGGAGAGCTCGTCGCCGGCGGCGTGATCCTCATCGTGTCGGGCGTCTGCGACACGCTCGACGGATCGCTCGCGCGGCGCACCGGGAAGGAGAGCCTCTTCGGCGCCTTCATCGATTCGACGATCGATCGTGTCGCCGAGCTCGCTTATTTCGGAGCGCTTATCGTGTACTACGTCTCGCGGGAAGGAAGCAGCCGTTTCGCCGTGCCGCTCGTCGTCGCGGCGCTCGCCGGATCGTTTCTTACGAGCTACACGCGGGCACGGGCCGAGGGGCTCGGAATCGATTGCCGCGTCGGCCTGCTCGAACGGCCCGAGCGGGTCGCCCTTCTCGTGCTCGGGCTTCTTCTCGGAAAGACCGCGCTCTTCGTCGTGATCGCGTGCCTCGCGGTCCTCACCCTCGTCACCACCGTCCAGCGGATCGTTCACGTGAACCGGGCGTCCTCGGGAAGAGGCGAGCGCGCATGAGCCCGTCGGGGCCGTCGCGCCGCTCGCGGAGAAACGCTTGAAACCGCGCTTCATCACGTTCGAAGGAATCGAGGGATCGGGGAAAACGACCGTCTCGAGAGAGGTCCGCCGTTCGCTCGAGAACGCGGGGGTGGCCGTGACGCATGCGCGGGAGCCGGGCGGAACGGCGGTCTCGGAGGCTATTCGCGGCCTGCTCCTCGATCCCCGCCGGACGGAGATGGATCCGCGGGCGGAGCTGTTTCTCTATCTCGCGAGCCGGGCGCAGCTCGTCGCCGAGGTCATACGCCCGGCCCTTGCCGCGGGAAGATCCGTCGTTTGCGACCGCTATCTCGACGCGTCGGTCGCGTATCAGGGATGGGCGCGCGGGCTCGGCGAGGAGTTCGTCGACGGGTTGAACGCCGCGGCGGTCGGGAACGCCGTTCCCGACAGGACCTTTCTCCTCGATCTCGCCGTGGCTGATGGGCTCGGGCGGGGCCCGGCGCGCCGCGAAGCGGAAGGCACGGCGGTCAGGGACCGTCTCGAACGCGAGGACCTGGGCTTCCACGAGAGGGTCCGCGAAGGATACCTGCGGCTCGCGAAACGCGAAAAAAGGCGAATAGTCGTGATCGACGCCTCACATCCCCTCGAGGACGTCGTCCGGACGATTCTCGGGAACCTCGAGGGGCTCTTCGACGTAACACTTATCAGCAGACCATAATGCTTTTGATTCCGTAAACCGGCCTGTTATATTATGGCCGGAAACGCAACCGGATCCCGCGCGCTCCCGTCGTGGCACCGTTCTTGATGTATCGACGGAAGCGGGTGGAGTCTACGTTTCTTTTTCTGCCGGATGTTTCGACCGCGGAGGTTCGATTTTGAAATTGAACAAGAAAGCGCTCATCGGTCTTCTGCTTCTCTGCATCGTCGTCGCCGTGGCGCTCTTCGTCATGGCGGGAGACCGGGAGGAGAAGCAGCGGGAGACCGTATATCAGAATCTCGAGCAGTTCGGCGCGGTGCTCGACCGGATACTCAATTACTACGTCGACGAGATCGACGCGGAGAAGCTGATCAAGGCCGCGATCGACGGCATGGTCGAGCAGCTCGACGAGCATTCCATGTACATGGACAGCTATGAATACGACAACCTGATGATCGAAACGAAAGGGGAGTTCGGCGGGCTCGGGATCACGCTCGGCCAGATCGGCGGATATCCCACGGTCGTCTCGACGCTCGACGATACCCCCGCGTACCGTCTCGGGATCCAGGGGGGAGACAAGATCGTCGAGATCGAGGGCGTTTCGACGAAGGACTGGAAGACGGAACAGGCGGTCACGAAGCTCCGCGGGCGCGAAGGGACGCAAGTCGTCCTCACGATCACGAGAGAGGGATTGCCCGATTCGCTGCACTATACGATCACGCGCGAGATAATCCGCGTGCCGAGCATCACCTATTCGACGGACCTCGGCGGGGTAGGGTACGTCCGCGTGTCGCGATTCGCCGAGCGGACGGCGGGCGAGCTCGACGCGATCATCAGGGATCTCGAGAAGCAAAAGGTCAAGGGACTCATCATCGACCTGAGGAGCAACCCCGGCGGTCTCCTCGAATCGGCGCGGGAGGTCTGCGAGCTCTTCCTCGAGAAGGACAAGCTGCTCGTGTACACCGAGAGCCGCATTCCGAGCCACAGCGTGAAATACTACTCGCGGTCGACGAAGGTGCACGACCAGGTTCCGATCGTCGTTCTCGTCAACGGGGCGAGCGCCTCCGCGTCCGAAATCGTCGCCGGCGCCCTGCAGGACTGGGACCGCGCGGTCGTCGTCGGCCAGACGTCGTTCGGCAAGGGCTCCGTTCAAACGGTATTCACGGTGACCAGGGACGCCCTGAAGCTCACGACGGCGAAGTACTTCACGCCGAGCGGCCGCTGCATCCACAAGGATCGCCCGCGCGGCCAGGAGGAGGCCGCGTTCGATGACGCGCCGCCTCCCGTCGAGGAGAAGAAGGCCGAAGAGCCTCTCCAGGAATTCCATACGTCGGGCGGCAGGATCGTGTACGGCGGCGGAGGGATCACGCCCGACTGGACGATCACGCTTCCGAATCTCACCGATTTCGAGATCGATCTCGAGCGGCGGAACTTCTTCTTCAACTTCGCCGTGCATTACACGTCGCAGCACAAGGTCACCGAGAAGTTCGAAGTCGGCGACCCCGTGATCGCCGATTTCCGGACGTATTGCACGGAGAACAAATTCGAGGCCGCGGATTCCCTCTGGAAGGCGCCGGAAAACGTCGATTACATGAAGCTCGCGATCAAGCGCGAGGTGTTCCGCAAGCTGATGAACACGAAAGGCGCGTATCTCGCGACGCTCCCGAAGGACAAAGAGGTGAACGAGGTGCTCGCGATGTTCCGCGCCGCGCCGACGCTCAAGGAGATGTTCGCCTACGTGAGCGAGCGGACGAAGACGGCGGAAGCTTCGAAGAAGACGGCGGAAGCGCCGAAGAAGCTGACGGAGGCTCCGAAGAAGTGAAGAAGGTCGCCCTCATCAGCGACTTCGACGGCACGATCTCGCGGCGGGACGTCGGCCACCATTTCTTCGGCACGTTCATCCCCGACCGCGCGCGCTGGCTCGAGATCCTCCAGCAGTGGAGGCTCGGCCTCATCAGCTCGCGGGAGTGTCTCGAGAGCGAGTTTGCCCTCGTGCGCGCCGATCAGGGCGATCTCGACACCTTCATCGGGAACGAGGGGCTCGACCCCTATTTCAAGGATTTCGTCGATTTCTGCGAGCGCCGTTCGAGCAGCATCCTCATCACGAGCGACGGGCTCGATTACTACGTCGACCGGCTCCTCATGCGGTTCGGTCTCGGATACCTCGAGTTCAAAGCGAATCGTCTCGTCGTGGCGGACGGGGCTCTGAGCGCCGTCGAGTTCCCCTACCACAACCTGATGGACTGCACGCGCTGCGGCAACTGCAAGCGGTTTCATCTCGAGAAGCTGAAACGCGAGGGATTCACGACGGTGTACATCGGAAACGGGTACAGCGACCGCTGCCCCTCCGAGCACGCCGACGTCGTCCTCGCGAAGGGGGAGCTGCTCGATCACTGCCGCGCGCAGGGGATCGCGCACATACCGTTCGAGAACTTCCGCGACGCCGAGCGCGAGCTCACCGACCGCTTCATCCTTCACTCGGGGAACATTTCGCTCTGACGCCGCCGCATCGCCTCCGTGTAGAGCCCGCTCACGTACCCGATATAATCGAAAATATCCATATCGGAGAGGTCTTTCTTCGCGCGGAGCGATTTCGTCTTCTCCATGACGTCGTTGAGGTCGTTCTGCGAGACGAGATCCTTCGCGTAGAATTCCCAGAACTTGTCGAGCGTGTAGCGCAGATCGGTTCCGTACTTCTTCGCCTGGGCCTCGGTGAATCGGGCGGCGAGTCCCGCGCCGGCCCGTTCGTACGACCGGCGGGCGATCCACTGCCTCGAGGAGACGAGCGTCGTGACGAGCGCGGCGACGACGACGACCGCCGCGATCGCGATCAGGATTCTTTTCCGGTTCATGCCTGCTACTTCCTTTCCGATACGAGCGTTCGAACGAACCAATCCACGGAGAGGCCGGCGGCGCGCTCGAGCGCGCCCGTCGGGCGCCGCATGGGGTGCGAGACGTTGAAGGTGTGGCCGGCGCCGTGAACGATCTCGAGGCGGGAGACGCCGTTCCCCGGTTCCGCCGGCAGCGTGCCGGCCTCCCGCAGCGTCACGGCGGCGTCCCGTCCGCCGTGGACCATGAGGTGGGGAACGGAAAGCGCGGCGGCCGCGCGCGGAATGTCGAACGCCTCCCGGCGCGCGTCGATATCCTCGTAGTACGAGTAATCGAGCCTGAGCGGTTCGCGCGCGCGCGGATCGTTGAAAACGAGCGCCCCTTCCTTCTTCCACGCCGCCTTCCGGCGCGCCGTATAGCGATCGAGCCTGCCGACCGTCGACCACGTGATGATCGAGCGAACCTCGCGGAACTCGCCGGCGACGAGGAGCGCGACGGCGCCCCCGCGGCTGTGTCCGAAAAGCCCGAGCGTCTCCGCGCCGATCCCGTCGCTCTCGAGCCCGCCGCTTCGGACGAACGAGAGCACGCCGCGGAGATCGGCGATCTCGGCGGAGACGGTGTTCCTCGCGAAATCCCCGGGCCGGTCGATGAGCCCCGTCGCTTCGTCGACGCCGTTCAGCGAGAAGCTCATGGTGAGCACGTCGAATCCCGCTCCGGCGAACCGGTCCGAAAGGTGCGGGAAGAAGCCCCATCGCTTGTAACCGAGGAACCCGTGGCACACGACGATGAGGGCTCGCCCCGCTCCCGAGGCGCTCGCGCGCAGGTCGGCGCGCACCGGCTCGCGAGCCCCCGTGCTGATTTCGATTTCCCGAACGGCTGGTATCACGCGAAGGCCGTCCTTGCAATGCGCGTTTTGGTCGAGTATCATATCATCACATTGTATAAAAGCGGGGGTGAACCGTGGCAAGAAGAATCATCATCAGCATCGTAGTGACGCTCCTCCTCCTCGCGGCCGCGCGCCGCCTTACGACGGGGAAGCCGGCAGATCTCATGTACGAGTATCAGGGCCTGGGCGTATATCACCGGACGGTCACGGAAATGGTGGGACCCGGGCAGCCGTCCGTGAAGGCGAAGGTCGTGCCCGTGCAGCACGCCGCTCTGGTCATCAGGTGGGTTATTCCTCCTTCGAACGAGATTCAGGCTCGGGGCATGTGGGAGATCAGAAAGGGCCTCTACGAGGCGCGTCTTCCCGAGTACGAGAAGGGAACGGAGATCAGGTACTGGATCACCGCTTCGAACGTCGCGGGCACGAAAGTGCGGATTCCCGCCGATCCGAAGAAGCTCTGCACGCTCAAGTATAAGGGAGAAGCGTCCTCCGTCGTGGTCGGCGCGCATATCGCGTTCATGTTCGGGGCGTTCTTCTTCATGGTCATGAGCTTCCTCGCGGCGATCGAAATCCTGCGCGGTCGAGAGGACAAGAAGAACGCCGTGCGCGCGGCGCGGTGGGTGCTCGTCACTTCCTTCATCGGCGGATGGCCGCTCGGCTTGATTCTCAACTATCAGACCTTCGGCCCGATCTGGGAGGGGTTCCCTTTCGGGTACGACATCACCGACAACAAGACACAGGTGATTTTCGTCTTCTGGCTCGCGAGCATGCTTCTCGTACGGGGGAGCTTTCTCGGCAGAGGAGAGGAGAAGGACCGCCTCGGGCGCAAAGCGTTCGCGCTCTCGATCGTCGCGTGCTTTGTCGTGAGCCTCGCCCTTTTCATCCTTCCGCACAGCATCTGACGGGGAGCGGGTCCGGGAGCGGCATGCGGCACGGCATTTCGAAAAGCTTCTTCGGCGAGCCACGCGCCTGTCTCGCGCCGATGGCGGGATATTCCGACGCGCCGTTTCGTCTCGTGTGCGCCGAGCTCGGCGCGGATTTCGCCTTCACGGGGCTCGTGAGCGCGGACGGGCTCTCGCGCGGCGTGAAGAAGAGCGAAGCGCTCCTCGATCGACTCGAGGGGGAAGCGCCCCTCGGCGTGCAGCTCTTCGGCGCGAATCCGGAAACGCTCTCGCGCGCGGCGGCGATCGCGGGGAGCTCGGGCGCTTCGTTCGTCGATCTCAACTTCGGCTGCCCGGTGAGGAAGGTCGTGACGAAGAACGGGGGCGCCGCGCTCATGCGCGATCTCGCCCTCATGGAGCGGATCGCCCGCGCGGTCGTCGCGGAGGCGGGTCTTCCCGTGACGGCGAAGATCCGGAGCGGCTGGAGCGCCGGCGAGCGGAACTATCTCGAAGCGGGCGTCATGCTCGAGGGATGCGGGATCGCGGCGATCACGCTGCACCCGCGGCCGCGCAGCCAGGGCTTCTCGGGACCGGCGCACTGGGAAGATATCGCGCGGCTCAGGGAATCGCTCTCCGTCCCCGTCATCGCGAACGGCGACGTCAAATCGGCGGCGGATTACCGCGAGATCACGCGCGTGACCGGCTGCTCGAGCGTGATGATCGGGAGAGGGGCCATCGGGAATCCCTTCATCTTCCGCGATATCCGCTCGATCGCGGAGGGGCGGGAACCGCGCGTCGCCTCGGAGGCCGAGCGGCTCGACGTTCTGGAGAGGCACGTAAGGCTCCAGGCGGCGCACTTCGGCGAGCGCACGGGCATCCTGGAGATGAGAAAATTCTATCGCTGGTATCTGAAATCGTTCGAGGGCGTCAAGAAATACCGGGGGCCGCTCACCGGCGCGGAAACGTGCGCCGGGGTTCTCGAAATCGTCATGAGCATCAGAGAGGAGCTTGAAAGGCATGGAAGAAGCGCGTCTGAGAAGGCTTCTTGACCGCGTGGCGGGGGGAAGCTCGGCGTCGCCGAGGCGCTCGAGCGCCTCAAGGTGCTCCCCTTCGAGGATCTCGGCTTCGCGAAGGTGGATCACCACCGCGCGATCCGGAGGGGATTCCCCGAGGTGATCTTCTGCGAGGGGAAAACCGCCGCCGAGATCGTGAAGATCGCGAAGAACGTGACCGCCCGGGGGTCGAATCTTCTCGCGACGCGCTGCGACGCGGCGCTCTTCAGGAAGATCTCCCCGTCCCTGCGCGGCGCCGTCTATCATAAGGAAGGAAGGCTCTTCGCGATCGAGCGCGTCAGGACGAAACAGGCCGGGCTCGTCGCCGTCGTCTCGGGGGGCACGTCGGACCGGCCGGTCGCCGAAGAGGCGGCGCTCACCGCGCAGTATCTCGGATGCGGCGTCGACCGGCTCTACGACGTCGGCGTCGCCGGCATCCACCGGCTCCTCTCGTCGTGGGAGCGGATCCGCGCGGCCGACTGCATCGTCGTCGTCGCCGGCATGGAGGGGGCGCTCGCGAGCGTCGTGGCGGGAATCGCGGACTCTCCGCTCATCGCCGTTCCGACGAGCGTCGGATACGGAGCGAGTTTCGGCGGGCTCTCGGCGCTTCTCACGATGCTCAACAGCTGCGCGGGGGGCGTCACGGTCGTCAATATCGACAACGGCTTCGGCGCGGGATACGCCGCCGCGACGATCGTCAGGCGCGCGCGGCACGGCAAGCCGTAAGGAGGAAAACGTGGCAGTTCGGTCCGGTTCGAAGCGTACACCAGGCATGATAGTCGTCGACGCGGCGGGAGGCCTGAGCGGCGATATGTTCCTCGCGGGGCTCTTCTCGCTCGGCGCCGATCCGAAACGGGTCGCCCGCGAGGTACGGAAGCTCCCCGGGCTCGAGCCCTTTTCGATCGCGGTCGAACGGGTGAATCGCGGGGGAATCGCGGCGGCGCGCGCGAAGGTCCGCTGCCCGCGGAAGGCGCGCGAACGCGACCTCGCCTCCATTCTCGCCATGATCGGGAAATCGCGCCTCGGGGAGCGCGTGAAGGAGATGTCGGCGGAAACGTTCCGGATTCTCGGAGCGGCCGAGGGGAAGATCCACGGCGTCCCGGACGATCACGTTCACTTTCACGAGGTGGGAGCCGTCGATTCGATCGTCGATATCGTGGGCGGCGCCGCCGCGCTCGAGGCGCTCGGATTCCCGCCGCTCTTCCACCGGCCGTTCAGGCTCGGCTGCGGATTCATCGAGATTTCGCACGGGAGGTATCCGATCCCGGCTCCCGCGACGCTCGAGATTCTCAGGGGGAGAACGGTGATTCTCGACAATGAGGAGGGGGAGGTCGTCACGCCGACCGGGGCCGCGCTCATGAAGGCGCTCGCGAAAGAGCTTCCCGAGCTGTCCTCGTTCGTTCCGCGCCGGATCGTGTACGCCGCCGGGACCCGGGAGGCAGGACCGGCGCCGGGCATGCTCCGCCTCATCGAGGCGGAAGCGCAGGAGTTCGCCGGAGAGGTCACGGTGCTCCGCACGACGATCGACGACATGAATCCCGAGCTGTACGGCTGGGTGACCGAGCGGCTCTTCAAGGCGGGGGCGCTCGACGTATTTCTCACGCAGATAATCATGAAGAAGGGGCGTCCGGGCGTTCTCCTCACCGTTCTCTGCGAAAGCGCCGCCAGGGACGCGCTCCTCGAAATCGTATTCCGCGAGACGACGACCCTCGGCGTCCGCGTGAGCCGCGAGGCGCGCTCGGAGCTCGAGCGCTGGACCGAGAAGGTCGACACGGCCTACGGACCGATGCAGGTGAAGCGCGCCCGTCTGAACGACGGAAGCGTGAAGACGTCGCCCGAATACGAAGCGTGCAGGGCCGCCGCCGAGTCGCGCCGGGTTCCGATCGGGAACGCGTACGAAGCGGCGCGCGCCGGTCGTCCGCGGAAAAAAAGAAAATAATGAGATTCGCTTCCATCGCCGCTCTCTTCTCGTGCGCCGCGCTCGTCTCGTGCGCCGCCGAGCGGCCTGCCCCGCGGGCGCGGGAGCCGGTCGAACAGGTCGTCACGCACCGCGTCGCTCAGGGGGAGTCGTGGCGTTCCATCGCCCGCGATTTCTACGGGGACGAGGATCGCGCCGCGGCGCTCGCCGGCGATAACGGCATGGACGCCGCCGTCGAGCCGCGCGCCGGATCCGCCGTGCGCGTCTTCCTCGGCGCGCGCGACGCGAAGCGCGTCGCGAACAGGCTCGACGCGGCGCGGGAGTACAACGCGGGGCTCGATCTCGCCGCGGAGGGGAACTACGCCGCGGCGATCGGACGGTTCGAGGAGTCGATCAAGCTCGATCCCGATCTCGTCGACGCTTCCTACAACCTCGCCATCGCCTACCAGCGGCTCGCGTATCACAAAAAGGCGGCGTCGATTCTCCGTGATCTCGTGTCGGTCGCTCCGGGGAACGTCGCGTACCGCTACGCGCTCGGCGCCTCTCTCCTCGGCGCCGGCGACCTGGATGGGGCGGAGAATGCCTTTCTCGCCGCCCTCGCCGTCGAGCCGTCCCACCGGAAATCGATCTTCTCGCTCGCCGTCGTTTTCGAGAAACGGGGCGCGGTCGAGCAGGCGCAGGAGAGGTTCCGGCAGTATCTCTCCCTCGATCCCCGCGGAGAATGGGCCGATTCGGCCCGCGCGCATCTCAAGGATCTCGAGCGTCTCGGAAGGGGCAAACAGTGATCCGGCTGCGCGACGTCTCCTTCGCGTTTCCCGGCTCGGGCCGGCCCGATTTTCTCGAGCGCTTGAATCTCGATGTTCGCGACGGGGAATGGGTCGCCGTCGCGGGAGGGAACGGGTCGGGGAAGACGACGCTCTGCCGCCTCATGGCGGGAATCTCGAAGCCGCGCGAAGGATCGGTCGAAGTGGACGGGGCGGATCCCGCCTGCGCGCGCGAGGCGCCCGGGAGCGCGCGCGGCCCGGCGGAGGCCGTTCCCGCGATCGGCATCGCCTTTCAGAATCCCGACAGCCAGTTCGTGACGCCGAGCGTCGAGCGGGAGATTCTATTCGGAATGGAGAATCTCGGAACCGGCTCCGGCGAGATGTCGAGCCGCCTCGCCGAAACGGCTCGCGCCTTCGCGCTCGAGCGCCTTCTCCCGCGGAATCCGCACACGCTCTCGGGCGGGGAGAAACAGCGAGCGCTCCTCGCGTGCCTCTGGGCGATGGGACCGCGCCACCTCATCCTCGACGAGCCCTTCTCCTTTCTCGACGCCCCGGGGAGGCTCGCGTTTCTCGAAGCGCTCCGCGGCTCGTTCCGGCGCGAGGGGAAGACGATCGTGTGGTCCACGATCGACGCGGGCGAGATCGCGCTCGCGGACCGCGTCATATATATGGAAAAGGGAAAGGTCAGGTTCGACGGCGCGCCGGCGGAGCTTGCGGGCTCGATCCCGCGCGGCGATCTCCAAAGCTCGCTCGTTGATCGCGCGCCGGACGCGAAACCGCCGGCGGAGAATGCGCGGTCCGGAGAGCCCGGCGGGGGATCGCGATCCGGAGCCTTCGATCCGGCCGCGATCGTCGAGCTGAAAGAGGCCTGTTTCTCGCCGGGAGAGGGCGAATTCATTCTCGATGTGCCCTCGCTCTCGATCCGGCAGGGCGAGCGCGTCGGCGTGCGCGGGCCGTCCGGATCGGGCAAGACGACGCTGCTCCTCGCATGCGCCGGGCTTCTCCCGCCGCGGAGCGGAACGGCGTCGCTTTTCGGCCGGCGGGTGGCGTCGAAGCGCGATTTTCCCGCGGGGAGAGCCGCGTTTCTCTTTCAGAGCCCCGAGGAGGGATTCTTCGCGCCGACCGTCCGCGAGGAGGTCGCTCTCGCCTACCGGAGCCTCGTCGGGGGCGCGGGAGAAACGGAAGCCGTATCCCGCGCGCTGAGCGACGCGGGGCTCTCGCCCGAGACGTTTTTCGGGAGAAACACCTTCCGTCTCTCCCAAGGGGAGAAGCGGCTCGTCGCCCTCGCCTCCGTCCTCGTGTTCGACGCCGAGCTCTTTCTTTTCGACGAGCCGACGATCTTTCTCGACGGCGCGGCGCGCAGGCGGCTCCGCGCGGCGCTCGACCGGCTCTCGGCGCGGGGCGCGACGCTCGTCGTCGCCTCGCACGACGCGGACTTCCTCGGCGGATGCGCGGACCGGATCGTGGCACTCGAGAAGGGGAAGATCGCCTAGAAGCGTTTGCGGGCTTGCGCGCGGGAGAGCGATGGTGTAGACTCACAGGCCTTCCGTCCTTCGCGCCGGTTCGGCGAATGCGAACGGAAGGGGCGCGCGGCAGCGGCGCCGCGCGGAACAAAGGGGTTTCCGTCGCATGCATGGAGGGAAGAAAGATGAGAAGAGGCGCGCGCCATGCGTTTCTCATCCTTTTGATCGCGGGGATCGCATCCTTCATCTCGTGCTCAAAGGGTATTGAAATGCAGTTCAAGGAATTCGTCGACGCCCACGTCGCAAAGCTCCAACCGCTCGAGAAGGAGTCGAACCTCGCCTACTGGCAGGCGGCCATTTCCGGCAAGGAAGAGGATTACAAGAAATATTCCGACGCGCAGCTCAAGATGGAAAAACTCTACACGAACGCCGAGGAGTTCGCGTTCGTGAAGCGAGCGAAGGAGTCGCTCAAGCTCAAGGACCCGCAGCTTCAGCGCACGGCAGACATACTCTATCTCAGGTATCTCGGGAACCAGACCGATTCGCTTCTCCTCAAGCAGATGATCGACATCGCGGCCGCCGTGGAGAACCGCTTCACGGTGTACCGCCCCGTCGTCGGCGGCAAGGAAATCACGACGAACGACGTCTATCGCATTCTCGGCGAGGAGAAGAGCAGCCTCAAGCGCCGCGAGACGTGGGAAGCGAGCAAGGGGGTCGGGCCGATCGTGCTCGACAGCCTGCTCATGCTCGTGAAGCTCCGCAACGAATCGGCGAAGAAGGTCGGATTCGACAACTTCTACACGATGTCGCTCACGCTCGCCGAGCAGAGCGAGGACGAGCTCGTGAAGCTCTTCGCCGAGCTCGACGAGCTGACGCGCGAGCCGTTCCTCATGATGAAGAACGATCTCGACGCGGACCTCGCGAACAGCTACAGGATCAAGACGGCCGATCTCCGCCCGTGGCATTACCACGATCCGTATTTCCAGGAGCTTCCGCAGGTCGGCGAGATCGACCTCGACAAGTATTACAGGGGCAAGGATCCGGTCGAGATCGCGAAGGTCTTCTTCGCCGGGATCGGCATGAACGCAGACGACGTTCTCGCGCGGAGCGATCTCTATGAAAAGACCGGCAAGAATCCCCACGCCTTCTGCACCGACATCGATCGCGCGGGGGACATCCGGATTCTCGCGAATATGAAGGACAACGGCTACTGGATGGAAACGATCCTCCACGAGCTCGGACACGGGGTCTACGACAAGAACCTCGACATGAATCTTCCGTTCCTTCTGCGGACCTATCCGCACCTCTGCGTGACGGAGGCCTCCGCCGAGTACTTCGGACGCCTCTCGCACGATCCCGCGTGGATGAAGGCGGCGCTCGGCCTCAGCGACAAGGATCTCGAGAAGGTCGCCCCCGTCCTCACCGAATCGCTTCGCATGAAGCAGCTCATCTTCGCGCGCTGGTGCCAGGTGATGTTCCACTTCGAGCGCTCGCTGTACAAGGATCCCGACCAGGATCTCAACACGCTCTGGTGGGATCTCGTCGAGCGGTACCAGTTCGTGAAGCGTCCCGAGGGGCGCAACGCTCCCGACTGGGCGACGAAGATACATGTCGTCATGAGCCCGGTGTATTATCACAACTACCTGCTCGGCGAGCTCATCGCCTCCCAGCTGCAGCGCCATATCGACGCGCAGGTGCTCGGCGGCGCGGCGGGAGTCTACGGCAACCCCGCGGTCGGCACATATCTCAAGGAGTCGCTGTACGCGAAGGGGGACGTCATGCCGTGGAACAAGCTCGTCGAGGCCGCGACCGGGGAGCCGCTCACGGCGCGTTATTTCGCCGAGCAGTTCGTGAAGGCCGCCCGTTGATCTGGCTCCTGCCGGCGGCCCTCTGTTCGATCGTCATCGCCCTCATCCTCAAGGTGAACGAGGGGAGGAGCGGAAGCCGCGTTCTGATCGCCGGGGCGAACTATCTGGCCGCCTCGGCGATCTCTTTTCTCATGCTCGGCGCTCGCGTGCCGCGTCCCGCGGCCGCGACCCTCGCGCTCGGGCTCGCCGCCGGCGTCATCTACGTGCTCGGGTTCCTGCTTCTCATGGCCGGCATCGCGAGGCTGCCGCTCGCCGTGCCGGTCACGATCGCGCGCCTGTCGGCCGCGCTCCCGGTCGCCGTCGCCGTGCTGTTCTGGGCCGAGAAGCCCGGCATCTTCCAGTGGTTCGGCTTGTCGCTCGGGCTCGCCGCCGTTCTGATCTTCGGGTGGAGCTTCTCCGGCCCGGGACGCGGCTCCCGCGTCGGAGGGCGTGCCGCGCTGATCGTTCCGGCGCTCTTCGTCGTGCTGGGCCTCGGCGACGTCGCGCTCAAGGCGTTCCGGGAGACGGCGAGCGACCTCGACCGGCTCGCGTTCACGTGGATACTCTTCACGGGGGCGGCGGTTCTCACGTGGATTCTCATCGGAGCGCGCCGGATCCGCTTCGACGGGCGGACTTTCGCGCTCGGGCTTCTCCTCGGCGTCCCGAATCTCTTCAGCACCGTATTCACGCTGCTCGCGCTTCGAAGCGTCCCCGCCTCGATCGCGTTTCCCTTCATCAACCTCGCGGTCATCGTCGGCACCACGCTCGCCGGATTCATTCTCTGGAAGGAGCGGCTGCGGGGGATGAGCTTCGCCGGGCTCGTGGTCGCGGCCTTGGCGATCGTGCTCCTTTCGCTCCGCTGAACGCGCTCGGGCGCGCGCGGTGGACGCCCCTCGCATTTTCTCGAAATAATCCTTGCGCTCGTTTCGCGTCTCCGGTACGATCTTCTAAGCGTGCGGCCTTTTAATCTGGCCCGGGAGGCCAGGAAAGGAAGACCAGTGGATTCCCACCCATCCTCTCCGGCCGGGTGGATTTTTTTCGCCCGCCCCCGTCGCAGCGAGGAGGTTCATCGTTGAAGATCCAGAGAAAATCGGTCGTCATGGACGCCCTGCAGATACACCGCACGATCATGCGCATCGCGCACGAGATCGTGGAACGGAACAAGGGGGTCGAGAACCTGATCCTCGTCGGCATCCAGAAGCGCGGCGTGCCTCTCGCGGAGCGTCTCGTCGTCGCCATCGAGCAATTCGAGGGAGTGCGCGTCCCCGTCGGAGCGATCGACATCACCCTCTACCGTGACGACCTGCAGATGATCAGCCAGGTTCCCATCGTCGGCGAAACGGCGATCAAGAACGACATCACCGGGCGCGTCATCGTTCTCGTCGACGACGTGCTCTTCACGGGCAGGACGGTGCGCGCCGCTCTCGACGAGCTCATCGACTTCGGGCGGCCGAGCGCGATCCAGCTCGCCGTGCTCGTCGATCGCGGGCACCGGGAATTCCCGATCCGCGCCGACTTCGTCGGCAAGAACGTTCCGACCTCGCCGAACGAAACGGTCGAAGTGCTTCTCACGGAGATCGACGGCGAGGAGCAGGTAGTGCTGGGGGAGGTCGTGGAGGAGGAGCAAACGCCCATCGAACGGAAAGGAGTTGACATGCCCGCGAAAGCGAAAAAGAAAGTCGCCAAGAAGACCGCCTGCGCACCGAAGGCGAAGAAGACGAAGAAGGGCTGCGGAAAGAAGAAATAGCGGCCTGTTATACCGGGAAGCGGGGAGGCGGGGCGCCATCCGGCGTTCCGTTTCCCCTGACCCGGCCGGCGCCGGTCACCGAAAGGGGGAGGCTCACCGTGCCGTTTAACAGAAAGCACCTTCTCGGTCTCGAAGAGCTCGCCGCCGATGAGATCACGACGATCCTCGATACGGCGGATACGTTCAAGGAAATCTCCGAGCGGCCGATCAAGAAGGTTCCCGCGCTCCGGGGGAAGACGATCGCGAACGTCTTCTACGAGAACAGCACGCGGACGCGCATCAGCTTCGAGCTCGCCGAGAAGCGTTTGAGCGCCGATACGGTGAGCTTTTCGAAAGCCGGCTCGTCCGTCTCGAAGGGGGAGACGCTCCGCGATACCGTCGAGAACATCCGCGCGATGAAGGTCGACATGGTCGTCATGCGGCACGGATCTTCGGGAGCCCACCGGTTCCTCGCGAATTTTCTCGACGCCTCCATCGTCAACGCGGGGGACGGGCAGCACGAGCATCCGACGCAGGGGCTCCTCGACATGATGACGATGCGCCAGCACCTCGGCACGCTCGAAGGCAAGAACGTGACGATCGTCGGCGACATCATGCACAGCCGCGTGGCCCGGTCGAACATCTGGGGGCTCACGAAAGTGGGCGCGAAGGTCACCGTCTGCGGGCCGTCGACGATGATGCCCGCCGAGATCGAGAGTCTCGGGGAAGGGGGCGTGACGGTCGAGTACGACATCCGCAAGGCGATCGCCGGGGCGGACGCCGTCAACATCCTCAGAATCCAGCTCGAGCGTCAGAAGGCGCGGCTGTTTCCGAGCATGCGCGAGTACTTCGAAGTGTTCGGCGTGACGCCGGACGTGCTCGAATCGGCCCCGCGTCACTGCATCGTCATGCATCCCGGTCCGATGAACCGGGGAGTCGAAATCGCCCAGGAGATCGCCGACGGCGACCGCGCGGTCATTCTCGAACAGGTGACGAACGGCGTCGCGGTGCGGATGGCGGTTCTCTTCCTCGTCGCGGGGGGCAGCTTCGACTCGGGAACGCCCGAAGAGCGGCAGGCTTTTGCATAGAGGAGATCCAATGATCGACTGGAAGGACAAACGGGAATTCTGGATCGCGGGCGCGAAGATCGCCGATCCCGAGGCGGAGCGGCTCCGCGTCGGCTCGGTGTGCGTGCAGAAGGGAAAGATCGCCGAGATCGTCTGGCAGAGGAGCGTCGAAACGGATCTCCCCGTTCTCGACGCCGAGCGATTCGTGCTGGCGCCCGGATTCGTCGATCTCCACGCGCACCTGCGCGAGCCGGGATACGAGGAGAAGGAAACGATCGAAACCGGATCGGCCGCGGCGGCCGCGGGAGGCTACACGAGCGTCGTCTGCATGGCGAATACGAATCCCGCCGTCGACGACCCGAGCGTCGTCGAATATATCTCCTGCCGCGCGCAGCAGGTCGGGCGATGCCGCGTGTACGTCGCCGGAGCGCTCACGAAGGGGCGCCTCGGGGAAATCATCAACGAATACTACCATCTCAAGCGCGCGGGCGTCGTCGCGCTGAGCGACGACGGCGCCTACGTGACGAACAGCCAGGTCATGCGCTCGGCGCTCGAGTACGCGAATCTTCACGCGCTTCCCGTCATATCGCATTGCGAGGACGCGTTTCTCTCGAACGCGTCCCAGATGAACGAAGGCTACACGTCGACGCGGCTCGGGCTCAAGGGCTCGCCCGCCGCCGCCGAGGAGATAGCGGTGTCGCGCGACTGCATGCTCGCCCTGCTCACCGGCGCGCGGCTCCATATCGCGCACGTCTCGACGGCGGGCGCCGTCGATCTCGTGCGGAAGGCGAAGAAGAAGGGCGCGAGGATCACCGCCGAGGCGACGCCTCATCACCTCACGCTCGACGACCGCCTGCTCGACGGGTACGACACGAATTACAAGGTGAATCCTCCGCTGCGGGGCGTGAAGGACGTCGAGGCCGTCAGGGCGGGCCTGCTCGACGGCACGATCGATTGCGTCGCCACCGATCACGCTCCCCACAGCGAGATCGACAAGGACGTCGAATTCGACGAGGCGCCCGCGGGCATGATCGGTCTCGAGACGGCGTTCGCCCGGCTCCATACCGAGCTCGTCGCGAAAGGCGTCATGGATCTTCTCGATCTCGTGAAGCTCATGACCGTCAAGCCCGCGGCGGCGCTCGCGCTCCCCGGCGGCCGCATCGCCCGGGAGGCCCCGGCGGACCTCGTTCTTCTCGATCCGGCCGAGGAATGGACGTTCGAGAAACGCCTCATCCGCTCGCGATCGAAGAACACGCCGCTCGTCGGCGCCCGGTTCACCGGACGGGTGCAGGGGGTATTTCTCGAGGGGAAGTGGCAGAGCGCCGTTTGAAAGGAACGCCGCAATGAGCTTTCGCACGATCGGCATCGCCCGCGCGTGCGCCGTCGCCGCGCTCGTCGCCGCGGCCTCGACGCAGTCGTGCGCCTACTTCAATACGCTCTATAACGCGCGCCGGATCTTCAAGGAAGCCGAAAAGGCGAGCGTGACCGACGCCGCCGCCCGCGAGCAGCGCGAAAAGTACAAAGAAGTCGTGAAGAAATGCTCGCAGATGATCCAGGATTACCCGAAGAGCCGCTGGGTCGACGACGCGGCGTTCCTCATGGGAACGGCGCTCGTGAGGCAGGAGGAGTACGACAAGGCGATACGAAAATTCCAGGAGATCCTGACGAATTTTCCGGAGAGCGAGTATGTGCCGCGGTCGATCTACTGGCTCGCGTTCGCCTATCATCTGAAGCAGGACGACGGCCAGGCGCTCGTTCATATCGACCGGTTCCTCAAGGCGTATCCGGGGCACGAACTGCGCTTCGACGCGCTGTTCCTCGGCGGGGACATCAAGCGCGCGCTGGAGGATTACGACGGCGCCCTCGATTACTACGGCGCCGTCGCGGCCGAAGCGAAGAAGAAGGAAATCGTCGACGAGTCGCTCCTCAAGAGCGCCGAGCTTTTCAGGGGGCGGGGGGAATGGGAGAAGGCGGCGGCGAGCTATCGAAAAGTGCTCCGCAAGGGAATCACGTGGGAACGGCGATACGAGATATCGCTCGCCCTCGGCGAATGTCTCGCGAAAACGGGAGAATGCGCCGAGGCGCTCGGGCTCTTCGACGGGCTCCTCGAGAAGACGACGACGACTCTCGAAACGCCGCCGCTCCTCCTCGGGCGGGCGGCGAGCTACGCGTGCATGGATTCACTTGCCCGGGCGCTCGCCGAGTACGGGCTCGTCGGAACAAAGTACCCGAAATCGGCGTATTCGGCCGAAGCGCACTATCGCAGGGGCGTCATCTACCAGGAACGGCTCGATTCGCTGAAGCTCGCGGCGGACGCCTTCGCGCGGGTGGGCAACGAGTACGCGAATTCCGAGTTCGCCTCCGTGTCCCTGGAAAAAAGCGCGAGCATCAAGCGGCTCCTCGATCTGCAGAAGTCGGCCGGCACGGGCGAGAGCGCTGAGCAGGCGGCGGAGAAGCGCTTCATGGCCGCCGAGATCCAGCTGACCAGGCTCGACGAAATCCAGCCGGCGCTCGCGGGGTACACGGCCGTTCTCGACAGCTTTCCCGGGACGGCGGTCGCGCCGAAGGCGGCCTATGCGATCGCGTGGATCCGCCAGAACAAGCTCGGCGAGAAGGAGGCGGCGATCGAGCGATACCGTGCGCTCGTCGAGCGATATCCACGCTCGTATCAAGCGGAGGGAGCCCTGTATCAACTGGAGCGCGCAGGCGCCGATTCTCTCCGGGCGTATCTTCAGGCTTACCGGGATTCGGCGCTCGCCGATACGACCGGCTTGTCGTCCTCGGCGTCCCCGGCAGCTGCGCCCGCGGCGCCGCCGCCGGCTTCGGCCGTCCCCGATACGACGGCGCCGCCGCCGGCGTTCCCGTCCGGGGCGCCCGGAATCGTGCCCGCCGTTCCGTCTTCGTCCGATACCCTCGGCGGCCCGAACGCGAAGCCCGCGGTTCTCCCCGCGGGAGCGGATACGCTGAATCCGGCGAAGCGAGGTGGGGCCGGATGATCCCGAGCGGCCGGGGCTGCTTCACCGCGATTCTCAAGAGGAATGAGCGGCTTTCGCCCTCATGCTCCCTGCTCGTTCTCGAGCGCCCCGGGGGATTCCCCGACGCGCGGCCCGGTCAATTCGTTTCGGTGCGCGTGTCCGATTCCACGGTGCCGCTCCTGCGCCGTCCGTACAGCATCATGGATCTCACGCCGAAGACGCTCTCCCTTCTGGTCAAGGTCGTCGGAAGGGGCTCGGCGGAGATCGCCGCGCGAAAACCGGGAGACGCGATGGATCTCATGGGCCCGCTCGGCGGCGCCTCGTTCCCCGAACCTGAAGGGGAATCGGCGATCTTCGTCGCGGGGGGGACCGGACTCGCTCCCCTTCTCTTCGCCGCCCGTTCATGGCGCCGGAAACGCCTTCGCGCGGAGACTCATATTCTCTATGGAGCGTTCAGCCGGAACGAGCTGCTCCGCGATCTCGTGCAGAAGGAATTTTCCTCGTGCGCGTTCGCCACGCTCGACGGCTCGGCGGGATTTCACGGCGACGTCGTGGCCCTGTGCCGCGGGCTCATGCGAAAGAAGAAGCTTCCCGCCGGGACGCTCTACTCGTGCGGACCGCGAGGCATGGTCCGGGCTCTCGTCGGGGCGACCAGGGGCGTTTATCGGGAGCATTTCACGTCGCTCGAATCGGTCATGGCGTGCGGCGTCGGCGCGTGCCGCGGCTGCGCGCTGCCCGTCAAGCGCGCGGGCGGGACGGCGCTCGGGACGGTGTGCGGCGACGGGACGGTTTTCAGGGCGGAGGATATCGCGTGGGAGGAGTGGGAGGGATGAAGGGAGCGAGCGTGAAGTTCTCGATCGGCTCCGTCGTCTTCAGGAACCGCGTCTTTCTCGCGTCGGGCCCGGCCGGCTACGGCACGGAATACGCCGACTTCATCAGGCTCCGCCGGCTCGGCGGCGTCGTCACGAAGACGATCACGCTTCATCCGAGAGCGGGCAATCCCGGTCGGCGGCTCTGGGAAACGAACGCGGGGCTCCTCAACAGCATCGGGCTCGAGAACGTGGGGGCGAAAGCCTTTTTCGCGGAAAAGCTTCCCGCGCTCGTCGAGGCCGGAGGAAAGCCGATCGTGAGTCTCGGCGCCGAGGACTGGGACGATTATCGCCGGCTCCTCGACGAGGCCGCCGCGTGCGCCGCCGCGGACGTCTTCGAGATCAACCTCTCATGCCCCAACGTCGAACGGGGCGGGATGGCGGTGGGGAGCGATCCCGAGCTCCTCGCGAAATACGTGAGCCGCGCCGTCGAAACGCTCGAAGGGAGCGCCGTCATCGCGAAGCTCACGCCGAACGTGAGCGACGTGGCCGCGCTCGCGATCGCGGCGTCGTCGGCCGGCGCGCATGCGCTCACCGCGATCAATACGGTCGTCGGCGCGGATCTCCTCCCCGATCTCCGCGCTCCCGTGTTCCGGCGCGTGAGGGCGGGCCTCTCCGGGCCGGCGATCCTACCGGTGGCGCTCGACGCGGTGTGGAAGATATCCCGCGCCGTCGATATCCCCGTCATCGGGGCCGGCGGGATATCGTCCGCGGAGGACGCGGAAAAGTTTTTCGCCGCGGGAGCCTCGGCCGTGCAGATCGGCACGGCGATCTTCTACGATCCCGGCCTGCCGGAGCGCGTCGCCGTGGCGCTCGCGAAAAAGGGGATTCCCCGCGCCATCGGCGCGGATTCGTCATCGAGGAGGTGCTGAATGAACGCGCAGCCGTCCCGTCCCGCCGTCATCGTCGCGCTCGACGTCGAGGAGCGCGCCCGGGCGCTCGCCCTCGTCGCGGCGTGCGGGAGCGCCGTACGGATATTCAAGATCGGGAGCCGCCTCTTCACCGCCGAGGGGCCCGGGATCGTCCGGGAGATCGGGGCGCTCGGCGCTTCCGTGTTTCTCGATCTCAAGTTCCATGACATTCCGGCCACCGTCGAGGGGGCGGTGCGCGCCGCGACCGGATTGGGCGTCTCGATGATGACGATCCATACCTCGGGCGGCGTCGAGATGATGCGCGCCGCGGCGGGCGCGTCCTCGGCGGAATCGAAACGCCTCGGGATCGAGCGGCCGCTCGTCGTCGGCGTCACCGTGCTCACGAGCCTCTCGGGGGAAGATCTCGCGCGCACCTTCGGCACGACGCTCTCCGCGAGGGATCTCGTCATGCGGCTCGCGGGCCAGGCGCGCGAGGCGGGACTCGACGGCGTCGTCGCCTCCGTCGAAGAGGCGCGCGCGATCAAGGAAGCGCTCGGGGCAGGCTTCAAGGTCGTCACGCCGGGCATCCGTCCCGCCGGCGCCGGGGTGGGGGACCAGAAGCGCGTAGCGACCCCGCGGGCGGCGCGCGAGGCGGGAAGCGATTTCCTCGTCGTCGGCCGGCCGGTCATCGAGGCGGACTCGCCGCGCGAAGCGGCGGAGCGCATTCTCCGCGAGCTGGACGGGGAGTGATCGTTCGATGCTTCTTGCGATCGTCATATTCGTCGTCGTGTACGCCGGGCTCGTCGTGTTCCGGCATCACCGCGCCTACGTCACGTGGGCCGGGATCGCGCTGGCGCTGGCCCTGGGCGCGCTCAAGTTCGGGGAGATCGTTCCGAGCGTCAACTGGAACGTGCTCGGCATCTTCGCGGGCACGCTCGTCCTCGCCGAGATCTTCATCATCTCGAAGGTGCCCGAAACGATCGCCGACGTCCTCATCAACCGCAGCAAGAATCTCGGCATGGCGTTTCTCGTGATCGTCTCGTTCACGTCCGTGCTCTCGATGTTCGTCGAGAACGTGGCCGCCGTGCTCATTGTGGCGCCGATCGCCCTCCAGCTCGCGCGGAAAGCGGGCGTCTCCCCGGTGCCCGTGATCATCGGCATCGCCATCTCGTCGAATCTGCAGGGGACGGCGACGCTCATCGGCGATCCGCCGAGCATGATCCTCGGCGCCGCGATGAAAATGAACTTCATGGAGTTCATCGTGTATCCGATGCGAGACGGCTCAGGCATGCTGAAGCCGGGGATCTTCTGGTTCGTGCAGATCGGCGCGATCGTGAGCATCGGCGTCCTCTTCTTTTTCTTCAAGGGTATGAAACGGAAGCTCGAGCCGATCCCCGTGACGAAAGTCTTCAGCGTCGTACCGACCTTCCTCCTGATCCTCACGATCCTGCTCCTCGCTTTCGCCACATTCGTCGATCCGGGCTTCGTGTGGTTCGGCGGCACGGTGTGCATGGCGATGGCCCTCGTCGGATGCGTCTGGTACAGCTTTCACGACCACCGGCGCGTGCTCCGGATCGCTCGGGAGTTCGATTGGGGGACGGCCGCGTTCCTCGCCGGCGTGTTTGTGCTCGTCGGCATGCTCGACAACCGCGGCGTCATCGAAGCGGTGGTCGTCAGGCTCGGCGCGCTCAGGGGAGCGCACCCGTTCGTGCTCTACTCGGTCGTCGTCTGGGCGTCCGTGCTCCTCTCGGGCTTCATCGACAACGTGCCGTACGTCACGGCCATGCTCCCCGTCGTGATCCGGTTCGCGACCGAGGCGGGTCTCCCGGTCGAGCTCTTCGCGTTCGGGCTCCTCATCGGCGCCTGTCTCGGCGGGAACATCACGCCGATCGGCGCCTCGGCGAACGTCGTCGCGGTCGGGCTGCTCCACCGGGACAAGCGTCCGATCTCCTTCGGCGGATTCATGAAAATGGGACTGCCGTTCACCGTCGCCGCGACGGCCGTTTCCTACATCGCGCTCTGGTTCGTCTACCGCTGAAACCGGCGATTCACGTTGACGGCGCCATCGTAATTTCATTACAATTGGAAAGTTAAGCTCCCTGCCGGGACGTTCCGCCGGGGGCATTCCCGAATGCCACACGGCGCCGGCCGCGCATACCATTTTCAAAGGGGAACGCGATGAGAGTCCTCATTACCGGTATCACCGGCTTCGCCGGAAGCCACCTCGCCGATCTCTGCCTCACGAAGAAGGGCGTCGAGCTCTACGGGATCGTCCGGTGGCGGAGCAGAACGGAGAATATCGAACACATCTGGGACAGGGTGAAGCTCATCGAATGCGATCTCCGCGACGCGACGTCGACGCGGGACGCGATCGAGGAGATACGTCCCGATTACATCTTCCACCTCGCCGCGCAGAGCTTCGTTCCGACGTCGTGGAACGCTCCCACCGAATCGCTCGTCACCAACATCGTCGGCCAGCTCAACGTCTTCGAGGCGGTGCGCAAGATCAAGCTCGGCTGCCGGATCCAGATCGCCTGCTCGAGCGAGGAGTACGGCATGGTCTATCCGGATGAGGTCCCGATCAGGGAGACGAATCCCCTGCGCCCCTTGAGCCCCTACGCGGTGAGCAAGGTGGGGCAGGATATGCTCGCGTACCAGTATTTCATGAGCTACCGGACGGACGTCGTGCGGACGCGCGGATTCAACCACACGGGGCCCCGGCGCCCGGCGATCTTCGTCTGCTCCGATTTCGCCAAGCAGATCGTCGATATCGAACGCGGCGTCCGGGAGCCGGTCATCAGGGTCGGCAACCTCGACGCGCGGCGCGATTTCACCGACGTGCGCGACATCGCGCGCGGGTACTGGCTCGCTCTGGAGAAGGGAAAGAGCGGCGAGGTGTACAACCTCTGCTCGGGAACGAGCTACCGCATCGGCGAAATTCTCGAGATGCTCCTTTCGCTCGCGGGCGTGCGGGCCGACGTGAAGCAGGACGCGGCGCGGCTCAGGCCGAGCGACGTTCCGCATCTCGAGGGCGCCAACGATAAATTCCGCGCGGATACGGGCTGGAAGCTCGATATATCGTTCGAGCAAACGCTCAGGGATCTCCTCGATTTCTGGCGGAACAACCCCGGCCGCCGATAGCGGCCGTCGGGGCGGGAGTCCGAATGCGTTCATTGATCACCGGAGCGAGCGGTTTCGTCGGCGGCCATCTCGCGCGGGAGCTCGCCGCGGCGGGGCACGAGGTCATCGCGACCGACGTCGCCGAGCCTTCCGCGGAATCCGGCGGGATCGTGCATCGGCGGTGCGACCTCCTCGACGCCGGCGCCGTGAAGGCGCTCGTCGCGGACGTCCGGCCCGACTACATATTTCATCTCGCCGCGCAGAGTTCGGCGGCGCGTTCGTTCGAGGAACCCCGTTCCACCCTCGAAACGAACGTCTTCGGCACGCTCAACGTGCTCGAGAGCGTGCGGTCTCTCCCGTACGCGTGCCCGGGAGCGAAAACGCGGTCGGGAAAGATCCGGATCCTTTCCGTCGGTTCGAGCGAGGAATACGGCAGGCGGCCGCGCGGCGCGATGCCTCTCGGCGAGGGGAGTCCGATCGAGCCGGTGAGCCCGTACGCGGTGAGCAAGGCGGCGCAGACGATGCTCGCCCTCCAGTACGAGCGCTCCTTCGAGATCGACGTCGTCGCGACGAGGAGCTTCAGCCACACGGGTCCCGGCCAACCCGTACGTTTCGTGCTGCCCTCGTTCGCGCGGCAATGCGCGGAGATACGGGCCGGGAAGCGGGAGCCGGTCGTGAAGGTCGGCAATCTCGACGTCGAGAGGGATTATCTCGACGTCCGCGACGTCGTGCGGGCGTACCGGTTGATCGCGGAGGAGGCGGCCGAGCCGGGCGTGTACAACGTATGCTCGGGAACGGGCGTCGCTCTCCGTGACGCGCTCGATTTCTTCGTTCGCGCCTGCGGCGTGCCGGTGAGGATCGCGGAGGATCCGAGCCTGGCCCGCCCGGCCGATATTCCGGTGCTCGTCGGCGACAACGCGCGCCTCCGGCGCTCGTGCGGATGGAATCAGGAGCGTTCGACGGAGACGATGCTCGGAGAGCTTTTCGAATACTGGGAGCGAATCGCACAGGAGGAGTGAATGTTCAAGATATGCATGGTCGGGACGGGCTACGTGGGGCTCGTGAGCGGCGCGTGCCTTGCCGATTTCGGCAACCGGGTGATCTGCGTTGACATCGACGAGGCGCGGCTCGACTCGATCCGCAACGGTATCATGCCGATCTACGAGCCGGGGCTCAAGGATCTCGTCGCGCGCAACTATTCGGCGGGGAGGCTCGCGTTCACGTCCGACCTCGGGGCGGCGGTCGAGGATTCGCTCGTGATATTCTCAGCGGTCGGAACGCCCGAACGGGAAGACGGCTCGGCCGATCTCTCGTACGTGTTTCAGGTCGCGAAGGACATCGCTTCGCGCATGCGCGAGTACCGGGTGATCGTTCAGAAGAGCACGGTGCCGGTCGGCACCTCCGAGCGCTTCGGCGAGATCGTGCGCGAGAACCTGAAGAGCCCGGTCGAATTCGACCGGGTATCGAATCCCGAGTTCCTCAGGGAGGGCTCGGCGATCGAGGATTTCATGCGTCCGAACCGAGTCGTCATCGGCGTCGAGAGCGAACGCGCGCGGGAGATCATGCGCGGAATATACCGGCCGCTCTACCTTCTCGAAACCCCGATCGTCTTCACGTCGATCCGGACGGCCGAGCTCATCAAGTACGCGAGCAACGCGTTTCTCGCGACGAAGATATCGTTCATCAACGAGCTCGCGGAGCTCTGCGAGAAGGTCGGCGCCGACGTCGACGAGGTCGCGCGGGCGATGGGCCTCGACCGGCGGATCGGGCCCAAGTTCCTGCACGCGGGCGTCGGGTACGGAGGGTCCTGCCTTCCGAAGGACGTCGCCGCCATCATGCACACGGCCGATGAAGCGGGCGTTCCCCTGCGCGTCATCAGGGCGGCGTCCGAGGTGAACGACGCTCTCATGGACCGGCTCATGGAAAAGATCCGCGCGGAGACGCCGGATCTCGCGGGGAAGACGGTCGCCGTGCTCGGCCTCTCGTTCAAGCCGAATACCGACGACGTTCGCGAGTCGCCGGCGATGCACCTCGTCGATCGCCTGCTCGCCGAAGGGGTTCGCATCAGGGGGTGCGATCCCGCGGCGATCGACAACGTGCGCCGGATCTACGGCGAGCGGATTTCGTACTGCGAGGACGCCTACGAAGCGGCCCGGGGAGCGGACGCGCTCGTCATCATGACCGAATGGAACGAGTTCCGGGTGCTCGATCTCGACAGGGTGAAGAAGCTCCTGCGGAGTCCCGTCGTCGTCGACTGCCGGAACATCTATCAGCCGGAAACGATGGAGAAGATGGGATTCAGGTATCATTCCTTCGGGAGAACGACGCGGTAGCTCGCCGCGAGTCTCCCGCAACCGGGCCGGGAGGAGGCGCCGATGCGGAAGATCCTCATCACGGGAGGAGCGGGATTCATCGGATCGAATTTTATCCGGTTCCTCTATCGCGAGGGGCGGAAGGTGGACGTCACCGTTCTCGACAAGCTCACGTACGCCGGAAATCCGGATAACCTGCGCGAGTTCATGGGGAGAAAAGGATTCCGGTTCGTCCGCGGGGACATCTGCAACGCGCGGATTCTCGACGGCCTGCTCCCCGGCGTCGACGTCGTGTACAACTTCGCCGCGGAGACCCACGTCGACCGCTCGATTCTCGAAGCGGGAAGCTTCGTGAAGACGGACGTTCTCGGCACGTACGTGCTTCTGCAGCGCGCGCTCAGGGCGCGCGTGCCCCGCTTCGTTCAGGTTTCGACGGACGAGGTGTACGGCAGCATCGAGCGCGGGAGCTTCCGCGAGAGCGACCCCGTTCAGCCGAACAGCCCCTACTCGGCGAGCAAATCGGGCGCCGATCTCCTCGTGCGCGCGTTCGGAAAGACGTACGGCTTCCCGGCCGTGATCACGCGGAGCTCGAACAACTACGGCCCCTACCAGCACCCCGAGAAATTCATCCCGCTCTTCATCACGAACGCGATCGAGGGAAAGCCCCTGCCGATATACGGGGACGGCTCGAACGTCCGCGATTGGCTCTACGTCGAGGACAACTGCCGGGCGATCGAGCTCGTCGCGCGCAAGGGGGCGATAGGAGAGGCGTACAACATCGGCGCGGGGGAGGAGCATCCCAATATCGAGATCGCCCGGAAGATCGTCGCGCTCACCGGCGCGGACGAGTCGCTCCTCGCGTTCGTTTCCGATCGCCCGGGGCACGACTGGCGTTACTCCATCGACACGCGGAAGATCCGCGCCCTCGGCTGGCGGCCGCGCGTCGGTTTCGACGAGGGTCTCGAGCGGACCGTTCGCTGGTACGAGCGGAACGCGCCGTGGTGGAAGCCGGTCAAGGAAGGCAGCTTCAAGCGATACTACGCGAAGCTCAATCGCGCGCGGATCGCGGAGTCGTCCCGGCGAAAGGAGAAACGGTGAAGGCCGCCGTCATCGTCGGCGCGCGCCCGAACTTCATGAAGGCAGCGCCCCTCATCCGCGAGTTCAGAAAGCGCGGTCGCGTCGAATGGACGCTCGTCCACACGGGACAGCACTACGACGAGAACATGTCGCGCGTGTTCTTCGAAGATCTCGAGCTTCCCGAGCCCGACATCCATCTCGGCGTCGGTTCCGGCTCCCACGCGGAGCAGACGGCGAAGATCATGGTCGCCTTCGAGGGGGTCGTCGCGCGGGAGCGCCCCGACCTCATCGTCGTCGTGGGGGACGTGAACTCGACGCTCGCGTGCTCCCTCGTCGGGGCGAAGGCGCTCGTTCCGGTGGCGCACGTCGAAGCGGGGCTCAGGAGCTTCGATCTCGCGATGCCCGAGGAGATCAACCGGATGGTCACCGACGTGCTGTCGAAATACTGTTTCACGACATCCCCCGAGGCGGAGACGAATCTGCTCCGCGAGGGAGTGAAGCCGGACCGGATCTTCTTCGTCGGAAACATCATGATCGACTCTCTCCTGTTCTATCTGGAGAAAGCGGAGCGCTCACGCGTCCTCGACGAGCTCGGCGCCGTTCCCGGCGGGTACGTTCTCGTCACGCTGCACCGGCCCTCCAACGTCGACGAAAGCGGCGTGTTCGCGGGGATCATGGAGGCGCTCGCCGATCTCGCGCGGCGGCTCCCCGTGATCTTTCCCGTCCATCCGCGCACGCGCAAAACGATCGAATCGGCGCGCGGCGCCATCGATATTCCCGAGGGTCTGAAGCTCATCGAGCCTCTCGGATACCTCGATTTCGTCAAGGCGATGCGGCACGCGCGGATCGTCGTGACCGATTCCGGCGGCATTCAGGAAGAGACGACCGTGCTCGGGATCCCGTGTATCACGGTGCGGGATAACACCGAACGGCCGATCACCGTCGAGATCGGCACGAACGTTCTCGTCGGATCGGATCCCCGGAGAATCCGGGACGAGGCGATCCGGATTCTCGCCGGTCCCGCGCGCGCCCACCGCGTGCCGCCCCTCTGGGACGGAAAAACCGCGGAGCGGATCGCCGACATTCTCGAGCAGAGGTTCCCGGTCTGAGCGACGATCCGCCTCGAGCTCTTCGACAAGTCCCGCTTGACACGCCCCCGCGGATAATCGATGCTTAAGGGGAGAGATGCAAGGAGTGGACTATTGACGAAGCTCGGCCTTATCCTCGCCGTCGTCCTGTCCTTCGTGCTCGGGTGGCTGTTCACGCCGCTCGTCCGGGGAATGGCGGCGCGTCTGCGCATCTGCGAAAAGCCGAACGGGCGCACGAACAGGGACATCGCGCACATCGGCGGCGTGGGGATCATCGGCGCGATACTCTTCACCCTTCTTCCGCTCTTCCTGTTCTTTCTGCCGGACGGTCCGGTCGCGCGGGCGTTCACTCCCGTGCTGATAGCGAGCGGCTTCCTCGTTTTCCTCCTCGGCATCATCGACGATCTGCGAAGCCTCCATTATATCTATAAGCTCATTCTTCAGGTCGCCGTTTCCATTTTCGTCGCCGCGGTGGGTCTTGCCCTTCTCATGCATTTCGGGGCGCTCCGCGTCGCCGTATATCTCATCATGCCGCTCTTTCTCGCGATCGCCGTCTGGATGCTCGTCGTGACGACCTCGTTCAACCTGATCGACGGGATCGACGGGCTCGCGTCGGGCCTCGCGTTCATCGCCGCGGCGTCGTTCGCCGTCGCCGGGCAGTTCGCGGCGCAACCGCTCGTCGTCGCGGTTTCGCTCGTCGTGTGCGGCGCGACGCTCTCGTTTCTCAGGTATAACTTTCCGCCCGCGACGATCTTCATGGGCGATTCGGGCAGCCTCTTTCTCGGCCTTCTGTTCGGTCTCGTATCGCTCCTTCTCGTCGCGCCCGGCGAGCACCTCTTCTACCGGATCGCCGGCTGCGTGATGATCCTCGCCGTGCCGCTCCTCGACACGACGCTCGCGTTCACGCGTCGGCTCGTCACGCGCCGTCCCGTGTTCGAAGCGGATCATCGGCATATCCATCACATGCTCCTCTACCGTTACCACTCGATGTGGAAGGTCGATCTCGTCCTCTGGGGGACGTCCGCCGTCTTCGGCGTCCTCGGCGTTCTCACCATGAGGGGCAACGTCGTCGCTCTCGGCGCCGCGTTCGCGCTCGCTCTTTTCGTTTTCGCCGTCGCGCTCCGGTCGATGGTGCGTTTCGACATGCCCGGAGCGGCCGAGGAGGAGATACTCGACGGCTGCGGCATCAGCGCCGCCCGGAACGTCGCGCGTCAGCGCTGACGCGCGTGTTTCCCGAGCGTTCGATCACCTTTCCAATTGCGTTTTTCGGAGTGCTGTGATAGTTTCGTGCTCGGGCGTTTCTGATATGCCGTGCGCACGGGAGTCGGTATGGGCCGGGCGAAAAATATCGTCGTGGGAAGCAGAGGGGACGCGCTGTCCACGCTCTATCGCGCGCACGTGTGCGCCGCGCTCGCGGAAGCGCACCCGAGCGTGAAGTTCGTCGAAGCTGCCGAAGGACGGGGAAGGGACGACGGTGCGCGGCCGGCGGTCCTGAAGCTCGAGGCGCGTCGGGCGGCCGCCGTTCTTCACCGCCTCGGAAAAGGGGAGATCGACGTCGCCGTGATGGACGCGCGGTGGATCCCGTTTCAGATCGCCGAGGCGCTCGAAATCGCCGCGATATGCGTTCGGACGAATCCCTTCGACGCGCTCGTTTCGAACGAGGGCCTCATCCTCGACGAGCAGTCGGAAAACGCGTGCGTCGCGGTAAGCGATCCGGTGAAGCGCGGGCAGCTCCTCTATTACCGGAGCGACCTCAGGTTCGTGGACGGGGAGGACGACTTCGGCGGTCTCTCCGACGCGATGAATCGGGGAACGATCGACGCGTTCGTTTTTCCCGCCTCGGACGTCGAGATGCTCAATCAGCAGGAGACCGTCGCCGAGGTGTTCACCACGTCGATTTGCACGCCCGTCGCCGGACAGGGCGCGCTGGCGCTCGTCGGCCGGCGTGACAAGAAGGACGTCATCTCGATGCTCCGGGACGTCAACGATCGGTCGGCGGCGATGGAAGTCGAGATCGAGCGGATGTTTATCGAGCGCGTGGCGAAGGACGGGAAGGCGCCGGTCGGCGTTCTCGCCAACGTCGATGAAAGCGAATTCGAGATCGAGGCGGCGATCGTCGCCTTCGACGGCTCCGAGAAGATAACGGGCATCATGAGCGGAGCGGTCGCCGACCGGTCGCGGGTCGCCGAAAAGCTCGCGAACGAGCTCCTCGCCTCCGGCGGGGAGGAGATCGTCGAATCGTTCAGAAAACTGCGGGGGAGCGGCTGACGCGATGCTCGACCGGAAGCTCATACGGAAGGATCCGGAGCGGGTCCGGGAAGGACTGCGCAGGAAGGGCGCCTCGTTCGATCTCGACGCGTTCCTCGCGCTCGACGAACGGCAGCGGGCCCTCATCCAGGAAACCGAGAATCTCAAACACGAGCGCAACGAAGCGTCCCAGGAGATATCGCGCCTCAAGAAAGAAGGCCAGGACGCCGGCGCGATCCTCGAGCGGATGAAGCGATCCTCCGATCGGATAAAGGAGATCGACGCCGAGCTCAAGGAACTCGGCGCGCGGCTCGACGAGCTCGCGCTCCACATACCCAATCTGCCGCATGAATCGGCGCCCTACGGCACCTGTCCGGAGCATAACGTCGTGAGAAGATCATGGGGCGAGGTCCCCGCGCCTTTCGACGGAATTCTTCCCCACTGGGATATCGGCGAGAAGCTCGGGATCGTCGATCTCGGCACGGGAAGCTCCCTGAGCGGCAGGGGATTCGTCGTGCTTCGGGGGGACGGGGCGCGCCTCTCCCGGGCGCTCGTCAATTTCATGATCGATCTGCATCGGGAACAGGGCTACGAAGAAGTCTCGGTGCCGTATCTCGTGAGCCGCGAGTGCATGGTCGGCACCGGCCAGCTCCCGAAGCTCGCCGAGGATATGTACCTCGCCGAGAAGGACGACCTGTTTCTCGTCCCCACGGCCGAGGTTCCGCTCACCAACATGTACCGCGGAGCGGTGCTCGACGGCGCGCGCCTCCCCGTCAAGCTCACCGCGTACAGCCCGTGCTTCCGCCGCGAGGCGGGAAGCTACGGCCAGGACACGAAGGGGCTCGTGCGGGTGCATCAGTTCGACAAGGTCGAGATGGTGAAGCTCTCGTTTCCCGAGACGTCGTACGAGGAGCTCGAATCGCTCACGGGAAACGCGACCGCCGTGCTCGAGGCGCTCGAGATCCCGCACCGCGTCATCGAGCTGTGCACGATGGATATGAGCTTCGGCGCCGCGAAGTGCTACGACCTCGAGACCTTCGCTCCGGCGATGGGCCGGTGGCTCGAGGTTTCGTCCTGCAGCAACTTCGAGGATTTCCAGGCCCGCCGGGCGAACATCCGGTTCAAGAGACGGCCGAACGAGAAGCCCGAATTCGTCCACACGCTGAACGGCTCGGGGCTCGCGCTTCCGCGGGTCATCGCGACGATCCTCGAGCTCAACCAGACGCCGACCGGCAAGGTCCGCGTCCCCCGTGCCCTCGTCCCCTACATGGGGGGCAGGGAATACCTCGAGGCCTGATTCTATCATGAGGGCGCCACGAAATTTTCCGTTTCTCCTCAAAGTGTACATCATCGCGGGGAGCGT
The DNA here is from genome assembly GCA_963846325.1 of uncultured bacterium. Classification (GTDB taxonomy): domain Bacteria; phylum Krumholzibacteriota; class Krumholzibacteriia; order Krumholzibacteriales; family Krumholzibacteriaceae; genus SSS58A. The sequence goes on along the minus strand of CAWJVO010000009.1, from coordinate 478,294 downwards.
CATCGTCGTCTCCTTCGCCCTCGTGTACAACAACGGCATCATCAAGAAAATGAGCGCGCAGTCGGCGCAGACGACGCGGCAGTACGCCCGATTCATCGGGCTCCAGATCGACCGGCTCGACGACCGGAGCGGTCGGGAGTTCATCCGCGAGACGCTGCGGGATCTGGACGCGCCCTTCATCATCACGGACCCCGCCGGCCGGCCGGTGATCTGGGATCAGCAGATCGGGATCGCCACGCTCGATGAGAACGATCGCGAGTACAAGCGATTGCTGGCGTACAATCCCGTCGCCCCCAACGATTCGCTCCTCGAGCGGGTTCAGCGGAAGGCGATCGCCTTCGACCGGATGAACGAGCCCGTGATGATCGAATCGGAACGGCTGCGGGGGGTGGTGCTCCACTACGGCCCGTCGTCCCTCTCGCGGGAGCTCGCCGTCGCGCAGTACGTCCAGATAGGCGTCTTCGTCGTCTTCGTGCTTTTCGGTTTTCTCGGATTCCGCGCCGTGAAGAGCGGCGAGCAGCGGTCGATCTGGGTCGGCATGGCCAAGGAGACCGCTCACCAGCTCGGGACGCCGCTCTCGTCGATCATGGGGTGGATCGCCATGATACGAGAAGAGCTCACGGCCTCGCGCGGCTCGGAGAAGCTCGCGATGGCGATCGACGAGGTCGAGACCGACGTCGAGCGTTTGAGCAAGATATCGGCGCGCTTCAGCAAGATCGGCTCCGCCCCGAAGCTCGAGCTGCAGGAGCTCGCCCCGATCGTCGACGAGACGGTCGACTACTTCGAGCGGAGACGTCCTTCGCTCAAGATCAATTCGACGATCACGACCGAATCGGAGGAGCTTCCGCTCATCAGGTGCAGCAAGGAGCTCATCGGCTGGGTGCTCGAGAACATGATCAAGAACGCGCTCGACGCGATGGCGGGGGACGAAGGGAAGATACATATTCAATGCAGGATGAACGAAAAGGACCGGCGCGTCGAGATCCTCTTCAGGGACAGCGGCAAGGGAATGAGCCCGGGCGTGCGCAAGCGCGTCTTCTCTCCCGGCTTCACGACGAAGAGCCGCGGCTGGGGGCTCGGGCTTTCGCTGACGAAACGCATCGTCGAGGACATACACGGCGGCTCGATCAGGGTTCTCGAATCGCAGCCGGGAAAAGGGACGACGTTTCTCATCACGTTTCCCGTCGATTGAGAGGGGGCGAGGCGGATCGCATGGCGAAGGAAAAGAGGATTCTCTGGGTCGACGACGAGATCGATCTCCTGAGCTCCCATATCATGTTTCTCGAGGGAAAGGGGTACGCGGTCACGGCCGCCTCGAGCGGCGACGAGGGACTCGCCGAGCTCAAGAAAGGGAGATTCGACCTCGTTCTCCTCGACGAGACGATGCCCGGCAGGAGCGGCCTCGAGACGCTTCAGGAGATCAAGGAGATCGATCCGAACCTTCCCGTGATCATGATCACGAAGAACGAGGCGGAAGGCCTCGTCGATCAGGCCATCGGCATGAAGATCGACGACTATCTCCTCAAGCCCGTGAATCCGCTCCAGATCTATTCGGCCGCGAAGCGCATCCTCGATTCCCATCGCATCCAGGAGACCGTTCTCAGCAAGGACTACCTCCAGGCGTATCAGCGGATCGACGGCGGTCTCCGCGCGGATCCCGGATGGCGCGAATGGATCGGCATCCACCAGGAGCTCTCCTTCTGGGACGTCGAGTTCGACCGTTTCAGCGCGACGGGGCTCGAGCAGACGCAGCAGGATCTCAAGAAGAAATCGAACTCCGATTTCGCGCGTTATATCGAGCGCGTCTACCCCGAATGGATGCGCGGTTCGGAACGGCCTCCGTTGAGCGTCGACGTGCTCGGCCGCTGGGTCCTTCCCCGCCTCAAGGAAAAGAAGAAGGTCTATTTCGTCCTCATCGACTGCATGCGGTACGACCAGTGGCTCAAGATCGAGGACCTTCTCGCGCCCTTCTATAATATCGAAAGGGAATGCTACTATTCGATCCTGCCGACCGCGACGCCGTACGCGAGGAACGCGATCTTCGCGGGCGCCTTTCCGTCGGAAATCCAGAGGCGCACTCCCGAGCAATGGCTCGAACGATCGAAGGACGAGCTGAGCAAGAACCGTTTCGAGCACTCCTTCATGCAGGAGCAGCTCGCGCGCTCGGGGCTCGGCGCCGTCACGACGAAATACATCAAGATATACGAAATCGAGGAGGCGAACGAGATCCGCAAGCAGGTCGACAGCTACCGGGGGATCGATCTCGTCGCCATGGTGTTCAATTTCCTCGATATCCTCGCGCACGGGCGCAGCCAGAGCGAGATACTCCAGGAGATCGCCCCCGACGAGAGCGCGTTCCGGTCGCTCATGCGCTCGTGGTTCGTTCATTCGGCGCTCTTCGATATACTCCAGAAGATCTCGAAGCACGGCGCGACCGTAATCATCACGACCGATCACGGCTCGATCCTCGGAGCGCGGGCGAGCCTCGTCCACGGGAACCGCGACACCTCGACGAATCTCAGGTACAAGTTCGGAGAGAACATCAACGGCGACCCGCGGCAAACGCTCCTGATCCGCAGACCCCTCGAATTCAACCTTCCCTCGGAGGGTCCCTCCAAGAACTATATCCTGGCGAAGGAGAACTTCTACTTCGTCTATCCGACGAAATTCCACGAGTACGAGCGGCAATACATGGGAACGTTCCAGCACGGGGGAATCTCGCTCGAGGAAATGATCGTTCCCTGCGTCACCCTGAACCCGAGGTAACGAATGTCCCCGCAACCCGTCCGCCGCGGAACGAGAATCCGGGACGGCTCCGCGCCGCCCCGCCTCGAGAGCGTCGGGGGAGAGCGCCGGAGCCTCGCGCTGTCGAGCGAATCCCCCGATTCCACGCTCGCGATCGGGAGCCGGATCGGCTCCCTCGTGCCGGGCGGGACCGTGATCTCGCTCGAGGGGGGGCTCGGCGCCGGGAAAACGCTCATCGCGAAGGGGATCTGCGCGGGGCTCGGCGTCGCCGACGAGGTGTTGAGTCCGAGCTTCGTGCTCGCGGAGGAATACGCAGGGATATTCCCCGTCTTCCATTTCGATCTCTATCGGCTCGAAAGCGTCGACGAGGTCGCCCGGGTCGGGCTCTTCGACGCGATCGACGGACGCAACGTCGTCGTCGTCGAATGGGGGGACCGCCTTCCCGCGGGATCCCTCGACGCGGACGTGCGGATCGTCATGGAGATCACCGGAGACCGGAGCCGCGCGATGAAGATCGAGGGGCGGAGCGGTTTCCTCGACGCGCTCGAAGGGAGCATCGCGTGAAAACGGCGCCGATCGTGCTCGCGCTCGATACGTCCCATCAGCGCGGGAGCGTCGCGGTGTGCCGCGGCGGGGAAATTCTTTCGGAGCTGCTCTTCGACGCGAGCGACTCGCATTCCGCGACGCTGCTGCCGGGCGTCGACGCGTGCCTCGCCTCGGCGAAGGTCGCGTTGAGCGACGTCGAGCTCTTCGCCGTCGTGCACGGGCCGGGGAGCTTCACGGGGCTTCGCATCGCGCTGGCGACCGTCAAGGCGTTCGCCGCGGTGCGCCGGACGCCGGTCGCTCCCGTCGAGAGCTGCGCGGTGCTCGCCGCGGCGTTTCCGTACGCCGCGCGTCCCGTCCTGACGCTCATCGACGCCCGCAGGGGAGAGGTGTACGGGGCGCTCTACGAGACGGCGGACGGTTCCCCTCGATGCATCGTTCCGCTCTTCTCCGCGAAGCCGGAGGCGGTCGGGGGCATTCTCGCGGAGCATTCGGTCGCGGGTCCCCTCGTCCTGTGCGGCAGCGGCGCCCTGCGCTACCGCGCGGCGCTCGAAGCGCTCGTCCCGAACGGAAAGCTTTTCGCCGGCGAGCGGTGGGCGGTGCCTTCGGCGTCCCTGTGCGCGCTGCTCGCGCTCGAGCGCGAGCCCCTCTCGTACGACGAGCTCTTCGCCCTCGAGCCCCTCTACATCCGTCCGCCCGACGCCCGTCTGCCCGATACCGCGGGCGTCCGGAAACGCGGAGGGGGCGCGCCGTGACGCCGGCGGCGATCCGCGAAATGACCGCGGGCGACATCCCGTCCGTGATGGAGATCGAACGCTCGAGCTTCATCACGCCGTGGACCGAGGGGATGTTCAGGTCGCAGCTCGGATTCGCGGATCACGCGATCAATCTCGTTCTCGTCGAAGACGGAACCGTCGCCGGGTACGCGGCCGCGTGGATCGCGTACGACGAGCTGCACCTCCTCAGCATCGCCGTCGTTCCCGCGGCGCGCAGGCGCGGAGTCGGAAGCGAGATTCTCCGCGCGCTCATCGAGCGCGGAAGCGCCCGCGGCGTCGTCCGGGCGATACTCGAGGTCCGCGAAGGGAACGCGGCGGCGCGCGCCTTCTATCGGAGGCATGGATTCGTCGATATCGGAACGAGGCGCCGGTACTACAGCGATACGGACGAAGATGCGATCGTCATGGAATACCTGTTCGACGCCTGAGGAGCTTCGCGCTTTGCGCGGAGCCGCGGCGTGCGCGATCGTTCTCGGGAGCGGCCTCTCGACGCTCGCCCGCGGGCTCGAATCGCTTGCGTGCGTTCCCTATGCGCGCATCCCCGGCTTCGGGCGAACGTCAGTCGAAGGGCATCCCGGCTACGTCTCCCTGTGCCGGATCGCGGGCGCTCCCGTGCTCCTCTTCGCGGGGAGGTTTCACGCGTACGAGGGCGCCGGCGAAGACGTTCTCGCCTCTCCCGTCCTGCTCGCGAAGCGCGCGGGCTGCACATCCGTCATCGTGACGCAGGCGGCGGGGAGTCTCACGCGCCGGATCCCGCCGCGGACGTGGATGCTCGCGACCGACGTTGTTCATTTTCCCTCGAGATCGGGCCTCCGCTTCAATCGCGAGCCGTTCGGCTGCGCTGCTCCGGGAATCGCGAGAACCCCCGCCGCGCCCGTCGTATCGAAAGAGATCTCCGCGGCGCTCCGGCGCTCGGCACGCGCGGCCCGAATCCGCCTGGCCGAGGGAATTCTCTGCTGGACGAGCGGGCCGACCTACGAGACGGCTGCCGAAGCCCGCGCCGGAGCGTTCATGGGCGCGGACGCGGCGACGATGTCGTCGTACCCCGAGCTTCTCGCGGCCCGGAGAGTCGGCCTCGAGGCCGCGTGTCTGAGCTGGATAACGAATTACACCACCCATATCTCGGAAGGCCGGACCGTTCACGCCGAAGTTCTCGACAGCGCCGAACAGGGCGCGCGCTCGCTGGGCGCGCTCGTAGCCGCGTTTCTGGGCGCCCGCGGGGCCGCGTGACGCGGCGTCGCTGAGAATACCGCGAAAAAAGCTCTTTTTGCTTCCCGGCGGAATTGATACCATCGCGCCGAATTACAGGGAGTTGCCCGGCGAGCTCCGGGACGGGAGTCTACGGCCTCTCACCGAACGCCGAGGAAAAGAGAAGATCATGCCCGCGCACAGACCGGTTCCGCCGGAAGCGAGCGCGCCGTTTCGAAACGTCGCGCGCCTCGCGGCGATGAAGCCGTCCCGGATGAATCTGAGCCTCGCGAATATCGCCGCTCTTCTCGAGCGGATGGGGGATCCGCAGCGGCGGTACCCGGCGGTCCTCGTCGCCGGGACGAACGGAAAAGGATCGGTGACGACGTACGTCTCTTCCGTTCTACGCGCGGCGGGGCTTCGCGTGGGCACGTACTATTCGCCGCATATCTTTCGGCCGCATGAGCGCATCCGTCTCGACGGCGACGAGATTTCGTCGCACGATCTCGAAACGCTCGTCGGAATCGTGCGCGAGCGGGCGCGGGGCATTCCCCTGACCTATTTCGAATGCCTCACCGCGGCGACGGCGCGGTATTTCCTCGACAGGCGCGTCGACGCGGCCGTGTTCGAGGTGGGGCTCGGGGGACGCCTCGACGCGACGAATCTCGTGAACGCGGCCGTCACCGTGATAACGGGGATATCGCACGATCACCGGGAGCACCTCGGGCGGACGAATCGGAAGATTCTCGCCGAGAAGCTCGGGGTCGCGCGAGCGGGCGCGCCGCTCGTGGCGAATCTCGCGCCGCGAGCGCTCGTCGAACAGGCGGCGGCGCATTGCGCGGCGATCGGAGCTCCGTTTCATCCGGTCGGCGGCGAGGTGGAGATCTCGCTCGCGGAGATCTCGGCATCCCGCATGATCGTGCGGGCGCGTACGCCGCGGCGGGACTACGGGGAGCTCGCGACGCGGATGGTCGGGCGCGCCCAGGTGCGCAACGTCGCCACCGCCCTGCGCGCGGTCGAGATGCTCGAGGAAGCCGGCATCCTTCGGAACGCCGGAGCGAAGACGATCCGGAGGGGAATAGCCTCCGCGTTCCTCGCGGGACGCTTCCAGAGCGTTTCGGAGTCCCCCCGGATCGTTCTCGACGTCGCGCACAACGAGGAATCGCTGCTCGCGGCGCTCGATACCGTGCGGCGCGTGTCTCCGCGGGATCGCACGACCATCGTATTCGCCGTGCTCGCGCACAAGGAGCTCGGGCTCTTTCCTGCGCGCGCGGTGAAGGCGGCGCGGGAGATCATCGTCGCGCCGCTCGGGGATTCGCGGAGCGCGCCGGGAGACCGGCTCGGCAGGGTCTTCGGGGCGGCGCGGAGAGCGGCCGGCGGAAACGCGGCGGCGGTGAGCGTGGCGCGCGGGATCGGACAGGCGATCAGGGAAGCGCGGGGGCGGGCCGGACCGTCCGACACGATCGTGATCCTGGGTTCGCACGTCACGGTCGAAGAAGCCGCGCCGTTTCTCTGACGAAAGGAAATCGCATGACTCTCGTGCTCGGTGTCGACATCGGCGGGACGGATATCAAGCTCGGGCTCGTCGGGGGCGGGGGAGAGATACGGGAATCGGGGAAGATTCCGACGCGGCCGGAGGAGGGTCCCGAAGCGGCCGCCGCCCGCGTGCGCCGGTGGCTCGACGATAACGCGCGCGGCGCCGGACCGGTCGCCGCCGCGGGCGTCGATTGCGCGGGACTCGTCGACGGCGAGCGCGGGTTCCTCCATGTCTCGCCCAATCTGAGCGGCTGGGAGAACGTAGCGCTGAGGGACGTTTTCGAGCGAGCGCTCGGCGTGAGCGCGATCGTCGAGAACGACGCGAACGCGGCCGCGTACGGGGAATGGGCGGCGGGCGCGGGGCGGGGAATGAAGAATTTCGTGTGCCTTACCCTCGGAACGGGGGTCGGAGGCGGGGTCATCGTCAACGGCGGGCTCTATCGCGGCTCGTCCGGCTTCGCGGGGGAGATCGGGCACGCGGTCATCAGCGCCGACGGTCCGCTCTGCGCGTGCGGGAATCGCGGATGTCTCGAGGCGCTCGTCGGCGCGAAAGCGATTGTCGAGCGCGCGATCGGAATGCGTGCGAAGGCCGGCGGATCGCGGAGCGCCTGGGGCGGCTCTCCGACCGTCGAGGCGATCTCGCGCGCCGCGGCGTCCGGCGACGCGGTCGCCGCGGCCGCGCTCGAGGAAACGGGACGCTGGCTTGGGATCGCTCTCGCGAACGTCGTTCATATTCTCGCGCCCGAAGCGATCGCGATCGGGGGCGGGGTCGCGGGCGCGGGGGATCTCATCCTCGAACCCGCCCGCGCGACGATGCGGAAGTGCGTCATGAACGAGGCGATGGCCTCGGCGCGGATCGTGCCCGCCGAGCTCGGGAACCGCGCCTCGTTCATCGGCGTTTCGCTCCTCGCTCTCGGCCGCCTGAACGAGCGCCGGTGAGCGACGGGGTCTCGATACAAAGGCGCGGGCCCGATCGCCCGCGGTCGACGGGATCGCAATGAAGCAATTCGCATGCATGCTCCTCGCCTCGCTCGGCCTTCTGGCCGCGGCCGGACGGCCGAGCGCCGGGTTTCAGGATCCGGCGCAGGCGGGAACGCAGGCGGAGCCGGCGTACTCGGACACGTCGATCTACCGCGTGACGGCGGCGAGTCTCAGATCGAGCATCGAGGAGGGGGAGCGTGTCGTCTACCTCGAGGGCGGAGTGCGGATCGATCATGCGACCACGACGATAACGAGCGCTCGCGGCAAGCATTACCCGCTCCGGCGCTACATCGTCCTCCAGGACAGCGTGCGCGTCGTCGACGGGACGGCGGTGATGAAGAGCGACGTCGGAGAATATTTCGGCCTGACCAACACGCTCGTGCTCGCCGGGAGAGTGCGGTTCGCCGATCGCGGATGGAAGGCCCGCTGCGATCGGGCGAAATACGACCGGGACCGGCGGATCGCCGTTCTCACGGGGAACCTGAGCGCCCAGGACAGCACGCGCACCATGTACGCGGACACGATCGTCTATGACCGCGACCGGGAGATAGCGGACGCGACGGGGCATGTCGTCATCATCGACGACGTCGAGGACTACTCCATCGCGGGCGCGCACGCACGCTTCGACCGGACCGGGAAAGAAGCGGTCGTGGACGTGAATCCCGTGCTCACCTTCGATCTCAAGTCCGAGGAGCGAGGGACGATCACGAGCCGCATCATGACCTTCGACGTGGATCGCAAGATCGGCATCGCAGAGGGGGACGTGCAGATGGCGAAGGGGGAGACGAGGGCGAGCTGCGATTCGGCGGCGATCTACGACGCGGAAGGACGGGCGGAGCTTTCCGGCGAGCCGCGCGCGACGAACGGCCGCTCCTCGATGAGCGGAAAACGCATGTCGCTCTGGTACAACGACGACGAGGTCGAGCGAATCGTGCTTCCCGAGACGGGCCGCCTCGCCGAATCGCCGAAGCCCGGATCCCCCTGGACGGAGGACTCGTGGATCGAGGGGGATTCCGTCGCAATATATCTTTCGGACGAGAAGGTCGATTCCGTCACGATACTGAAGAACGCAAGAGCGATGTACTACCCGGTCGAGGGAGAGGCGAACAAGGTTTCGAACAACTACTCGACCGGCGACCGGATGTTCTTCGTTTTCAAGAACGAGGATCTGGATTATATCAGGATCTCCGGAGCCTCCACCGGGCTCTACAAGTATCTGAACCTCGCTCCGGGCGAGACGATCGACAGCCTCGCCGCGTCGATCGACAGCACGCTCCGGTACAAGAGCTTCCGGAAATCGAACGAGCGCGTCCAGTACAACGCCGACCTGATCGAATACTTCGCGCGGACCGAGAACGTTCTCCTCAACGGCCGTTCCTTTCTCAAGTACCAGAACTCGAGCCTGACGGCCAAGCGGATCGATTACAACTCGCGCCTCAATCTGCTCGAGGCGACGGGCGCTCCCGTTCTCGAGGAGAAGGAGCAGCGGATGTTCGGCGACGACATGGGATACGATCTCGATTCCGAGGGGGGCGTGATCGTCGGCGGCTCGACGAAGTACGGCGAGGGGTACTATCAGGGGGACAACATCTTCAAGGTCGGCGACGACGTGCTCAAGGTCTACAACTCGACGTACACGACCTGCGATTACACGCGTCCGCACTACTCGTTCCGTTCGGACAAGATGAAGGTCTACATCAACGACAAGATCGTCACGGGCCCGATATTCCTCTACATCGGGAAGATGCCGGTGTTCTACCTTCCCTATATGGTCAACTCGCTCCGCCGCTCGCGCAGCTCGGGATTCCTCAAGCCGAACTTCGATATCGGCGTGGGCAGGCGCGAGGGGCGTTTCATTCAGGGGCTCGGCTACTACTGGGCGACGAACGATTACACCGATTTTCTCCTCACGGCCGATTTCAACGAGAATCGGAGCGTCCGGCTCCACCTCGTCAACGCGTACAAGGTCCGGTACGTCACGGACGGAAACGCGAGATTCGACTACGTTCGGAATTTCGGGACCAAGGCGAACGGATTTCGCGAGTCGAACGAATGGATGATTGAGGCGCAGCACGCGCAGACCTTCTCGCCGTCGGCGAGCTTCACCAGCAGCCTCAAGTTCGTGAGCAGCGACGAAGCCCAGACGGCGATCGACCGGACGCAGGACATCACGCGGTTCGTCGACCGCCGCGTGTATTCGAGCGGCAGTTTCCGGAAAACGTGGGGCGGGACGAATCTCAGCCTCTCGGCGAGCCGCGACCAGAAGCTCAGCGTGAGCCTCCCGACGGAGGCCCGCGTCTCGTCGACGCTGCCGTCGTTTTCGCTCAACTTTCCCCAGCGGTCCCTCTGGTTCGGCGACACCCATCCGAAAGGGGAGCGCGGTCTCTGGGAGCGCGGTCTCGGGAGCGTTCTCTTCACGCCGAAAATCTCGGCGACGCGGACGAGCGAGCAGAGCATCGCCCGCAGCACGTCGAGAGTCACCACCGGCTACAGCATGGGATTCAACCGGCAGGCGCGTCTCGGTTTCGTCGGATTCAATCCGGGCGTCAACATGGGATGGTCCTACGCCAAGACGCTCACGTACAAGATCACGCCGGGTTACGAGAGCCTCTACACCGCGAACAGCCGTCCCCGGGACGTGAACGAATTCTCGATGAACTTCGGCTCCGATATGAGCGCGAAGGTCTTCGGGACCTTCTACCCCCGCGTCGGTCCCCTCGTCGGCGTCCGCCACACCGTGACGCCGAGCGTCCGGTACGGTTTCACGCCGAAGCTGAACGCGCGGCAGGTCCAGTCCCAGTCGTTCCAGTGGGCGATCGACAACTCGATCGATCTCAAGCTCAAGAAGGGAGAGCAGGAGGTCAAGTCGAACGACGTCCTCGCGTGGTACGTCGCCGGAAGCTACAATCCGGAGCTTCCCGCGAGCTCGGCGTTCTCCGATATTTCGAGCAGGTCGCAGCTCCGCGTCGGGAACAACCTGACGTTCAACCTCAACAACCGGTATTCGCCGTACCGGGGCAAGATTCTGTCAAACGATTTCGGCATGACCTTCAATCTCACCCTGAGGGGCGCCATGAACTATCCGGCGGTCTGGTCGCCGCCCGAGCGGGAGCGCATCAAGGCCGCCATCGACGCGGAGAAGGACCGCACGGCGCCGCAGGCCGGAGGGCACGAATCCGGACCCCCGAGCGGCGCGGCGGGCTGGTCGCTCTCGGTCGGCTACAATCTCAGCGAGGCGTGGAGCCTCGGCGTTCCGCGCTCGACGCGGAGCAACCTCAAATACAACGGCAGCGCGCAGCTCTCCCGCGGATGGCGTCTCGCCTTCAACGGGTATTACAATATCGAGGAACGCGACTTCACCCAGCAGGTGTACCGGCTCGAGCGCGATCTCCACTGCTGGGAGGCGAGCTTCGTCCACGAGCGGACCGCGAGCGACTGGAGATACTACTTCGAGATCCGCATCAGGGCGCATCCCGAAATCAAGTACGAGCGGGGGACGCGGGGGATCCAGTCGTTCTACGGTTCCTGATGTTCGGGGCTTTCCGGATAAAACTGTTGACAGGAGCCGAAACGGGCGATAAGGTAGCCTCGAACTCACTGACAAGCGAAGGAGGTGAAACATGAACAAGACCGAATTGATCGACAAGGTTGCGAAGAAGACCGGACTTACCCTGAAGGATTCCCGCGGCGTCATCGAAGCGATATTCAGCACTTCTCTCAAGGACGGCATCCTCGCGGGAGAGCTCGCGGCCGGGAGAAAGATCCAGATCACCGGCTTCGGCACCTTCATGACGCGCAAGAGAAAGAAACGCATGGGACGCAATCCTCAGACCGGCGAAGCGATTTCGATTCCGGCGACGAAATTCCCCGCGTTCTCGGCAGGTAAGGCGCTCAAGACCCGTATCGCGAAGTAGGATGGGTTTTGATCCTGGGCAAAGAGAGCTCGCTTTCTTTGCCCATTCTATTTGTCCCGCGCCTCCTCGCCCGCCGCGCCCATGCGCGGTATTCCCGTTTCCCCCGCGTTCCGTTCATGGTATAGTTCGATTATGAAAATCGCTTTCTCTTTCATGATAACGGCTCTCGTCGCGCTCGCCGCGGCCGGATGCCGCGAAGAAGCGCGGCTGACGGTGCTCTTCTCGGGAGACGAAAGGGGCTTCGTCGCTCCCGCCGGCTGAGGGGGGAGCGCTTCGGGCGGCGTGGCCCGGCGGGCCACCGCGATCAGGGAGCGGCGGGCGATCGATCCGCAGCTTCTTCTCCTCTCGACGGGGGATATGTCCGGAGAGCCGGGCATCATCGAAATGTACCGGAGCCGGTTTCTCGGACGGACGATGATCGAAGCGGGCTTCGACGCGGTCGCGGTCGGAGAAAGGGATCTGAGCTACGGAGTCCGCGCGCTCAAATCGCAGGCGGAAGCGGGGCTTCCGATCGTCTGCGCGAATCTCTATGAGAACGGCGCGCGCGTGTTTCCTCCTTTCGTGATCAAACGGATCAGAGGCGCCAGGGTGGGCGTCGTCGCGCTTCTCGGCGAGAAGCCCCGCGAGCTCGAAGGCGTCGAGCTTCGCGATCCCGCGATCGAGGGACGCGAGGCTCTCGAGCGGGCGCGGCGCGAGTGCGACCGGGTCATTCTGCTCGCCCATATGGGGAGGGAGAAGCTCCTCGAGATTCTTCCGTCGCTCGAGGGATTCGATATCGTTATCCGGGGCCACGGCGGCGGGGGAGAAAAGGAACGCGAAAGCTGCGCCGATACTCTCTCCGCGGCGTCGGAGCGAGGCGGATTTCCCGTCTTCTCTTCGGGCGAGCGCGGGAGGAATCTCGGCTTCGTCGTCCTCGCGGGCGTCCGGGGGGAGCGGCCGGCAGTCGTCGAAAGCGGGCTCATTCATCTCGACGCGAGCGTCGCGGACGATCCCGCGGCCGCGAAGGACCTCGCCGCGTATCTTTCGGACGAGCGGTCGAAGCAGAAGGAGCTTCAGCTCAATCGAGCGCTCGCGAGAGACGCCTCGACGGGCAGGGTCGTCGATCGCTACCTCGGCGTGGAGATCTGCAGGAGATGCCACGGAGAGCTCATGCCGCGTTTCGTCGCGAGCGGGCATTTCCGCGCCTTCGAGACGATTCGCGCGCGGGGCGAGACGGGAAACGCGGAGTGTCTCGCCTGTCATACCACCGGCTACGCGAGGCCCGGTGGGTACGATCCCGCGACGGAGAAGGAAGGAGCCCCTTATATGCTCGGCGTTCAGTGCGAGGCGTGCCACGGTCCGGGAACGGCGCACGCCCGGGACGGATCGTACGCGAAGGCGGCCCGCGAATCGTGCAGGGCGTGCCATACGTCGAAGTGGAGCCCCGATTTCGATTATCGGGAGTACTGGAGCCGCGCCGCCCACTGCGGGAGCGGGGACAGCCTATGAACACCGGATCGAAACTCCGACGGGCGATCGTTTTCATGTGCGCCTTCCTGATCGCCGGCGCGCTCGTCTCTACGCGCGCGGCCGGCGCCGATTTCCTCGTTCCGGGAATGTCTCTCGAATCGGTTTCGCTCGTTCCGGGAGCGCGGGTCTCGTACCTGGTCGTTTCGAAATCGTTCGGCGCGGCCGATTCCTCATTCGTCGAGCTCCGCGTCCTCGAACACAAGGGAGGGACGTTCCGCCTCGAGATCGTCTCCTCCCCGTATCCGCGGTCGAAGGAGGAGAGCGTCACCGCCCGGCTCCGCCTTTCCGATCGGGCGACCTCCGCCGCGTCTCCCGAATCGTTCAGGTCCTGCATATTGGAGGTGCTCGTCAAGGAGGGCGCCGAGGCGTTTCGCGAGCCGACCGCGGACGAGCTGGACCAAATGGATATCGAATCGATATTTCTCCGCCCGGAGAACGATCTCGCCCGGACGCCGCTCGAATCCGCGAAGATCGCCGTGCCGGCGGGGAGCTTCCTCTGCGAGGGGGCTGAATACTCGAGAGGGGGGAGCCGTTCGGTGAGTCTCGGAGGGGTGCAGGCTCAGCGCGTCGAGGAGATGAAGAGCCGTATCTGGATCTCGCGGGACGTTCCTCTGTGGGGTCTCGTCAAGAGCACCGTCGAAAAGAAGAGCAGGACGGTGGCGCCGGGCGTTCCCGCCTCGGCGGCGAGTTCGCGCACGACGACGACCGAATCGATTCTTCTTTCGTACACGAAGCCGCGCGGACGTTCGTAGCGGGAGGATTCCACGCATTCGCCGATCGCGAGCGCCCTGTTTTCGATTGCGAAGGGTGTTGCGGTGGACTATTTTTAGGAGTACTATCGCTCAAAGGGGGGATCGATGGCTCGATATCGGAGCTTCTGCGCGCTCTTCTTCGTCGTCTCGCTCGTCTCGGGCGCCTGCTTCGCGGAATCCTACCGGTCATACGACGAGTTGAACGCCGTCGCGATCGTGATTTCCGATCGCTCGGACGCGACCTTCGCGGCCGCGCGCGCGATCGTCGAATCAGCCGGCGCGTACGGCGTGCAGATGTTTCCTCCCCACGCGATCTTCGGATATTTCCCCGATCGTCCCCGACAGTCGCTGTTTCCGGGGCTCGACGTCTCGCTGTGCTTCGCCGGGGCGGACCTCACGGCGAAGGGGCTCGACCGGATCGTCGAGCGGGTCGTCGGCGATCTCTTCGATCAGAAGGAGATCCTCCGGAAGGAGATTCTCCAGGCCGCGCCGTTCGAAGAGACCGGGCCCGTCGATGACCGGCTTCTCCGGGTTCCCGAGGAGATCGTGCGCGCGACGATGCCCGCGAGGGACGGACCCCGCAGCGTCTCGCCCCTGGAGCTCGCGGATCGCAGCATCAGGGAGAATTCGGAGTTTCTCATCGGGAGCGTTCTCGTGAACGTGATATTCCCCGAGAGCGCCGGTTCGTCGGAGAACTGGACCGAGGACGAGATCGGCGGCGCCATAAGCGGCATAGCTCTCGGCATATCGCAATACATGCAGAAGGCTCTCTGGTTCAACGATCTGAGATTCATATACAATTACGAAGATTTCAAGCGGGTTCCCGTCACGATGGAGCCGATCGAAAGCGACATGAGCACCGACGACATTTGGATAGGAGAGGCGCTACGGAATCTCAGCTATCCGGTATCGCACGACTCTGTCAGATTCGGAGCGCACGCGCTCAACAACGCGACGCGCAACGCCTTCAAGACCGACTGGGTGTTCACCGCGTTCATCGCCGATATGAGCAATCATTACAGCGCGACGCCTCCGAGCCCGGATCCCGGCTGCTGGGGCGGGGCCGGCTACGTCGCCTACGCGTACCTCGGCGGGCCCTATCTTCTCGTGCCGTATCCGGCCTGCCGCTACGGCTACGGGCTCGGCTTCGGCCGCGTCTTCATTCACGAAATGAGCCACACCTTCTGGGCGCTCGACGAATACGCGTCCGCGGCGGCCGTCTGCTCGGATAGGTCGGGATACCTCGCCGTCTCGAATCGAAACACGCTGTTCGAGCCGTGCCAGGAGACGGTGCCGTGCATCATGCAGAGCAGCTCTCCCCCCTTCACGGAACCGCAGCCGATATGCGACTACACGCAGGGTCAGGTCGGCATCTCGGCGGTGGAGATACGCGCGACGACCTATCTGAAGCTGTTCGCCGTCCTTCCCACGGTGACCCTGACGGGCCAGCCGGGCATGCTCGACACGCTCCTGCCCGGAGAGGAGTACTTCCTTTCGATCGAGATGCGGAACGCCGCCGTTCCGAACAACAACCCGGATCAGGCGGAACCCCCGGACCGCGTCGACTACGCCCCGTACATCAAGGGGGGGTGGATCTCGATCAACAAGGAAGGGTGGAGGCTGACGAACCCGTTCAGCGGGAAGTACGGAGACTCTTCGAGCGAATCGAGCGTGATCGACGTATCGAGCATGCTGGAGCCCGGGCTCAACACGATAGATTTTCGCACGGAGAATCGCATCGGGCTCTGCGATACGGCGTCGAAGAGCCTGTTCCTGATCGGGCTCAAGTACAACACGGTGTTCGCCATCCCCTCCGATGAAAGCGTGCGGATCGCGTGGACCACCGCCATCGAGCTGTTCGGGGCCGCGTTCGACGTGATGCGTACGGATCTCACGGCGGGCGGAACCGAAACGCGTCTGGCCACGGTATCCGAACCGGACGGGATAGGCAACCGCCGGGCGTACAGCTTCGTCGACACGACGGTGATGCCGGCGCACAGGTACCGCTACCGCCTCGACGGCAAGTTCACGATCGAGTTCCGCGGCGAGGAACACGATTACGTATTCTCGTCGCAGGAAGTTACCGCGACCGCGGCCGTGCCGGTCGGAGGGAGCGTCGTTTCGAATCCGCTTCCCAATCCGTCGCGGGACCGCGTCGTGTTCACGGTGAACGTGCCGAAGAGCTACGACGGCGCGAGCGCGAGCCGCGCGGCGGCCGAGGGAGGCGCGTCGACGGCGAGCGCGCTCGGCGAGGTCAGGACGCGCGTCGAGGTCGGCGTCTACAACGTGCTCGGGCAGCGCGTCAAGAGCGTCTATTCGAACTCGGTCTTCAGCGGTTTGCTGACGCTCGCGTGGGACGGAACCGATTTGAGGCACATGACCGTTCCCGCCGGAGTCTATTTTCTGCGGGTCGTCGCGGGGGACAAGACGGAAGTGCGGAAAGTCGTCATTGTGCGCTGATGACCGGCGGCCCGCGGCTTCGATTATTCGGGGAATCTTGTTGACAGCCGAAAGGAGACATGCTATAAGCCCACCATATATGGTATGGGTCGGGCTTGAAAGCTACACCATGTAGGGTTTTTGAAGCGGTTATCCCTGAAAGGGAGGGTGGATATGACGAGAGTGGATAAGGAGGATACACTACTTCAGAAAGACAAGAATTACGTAAAATTCCATCGGCTGCTCGCGAAGGCGGAAGCCGAGGGCCGGCTTGACGGGAAGCATGTGTGCCCCGTGTGCGGTATGAGGTTTCTCTCGGCGAGGGAAGCCGACGAATGCTGCAGGATCGTATCGCAATGACGGCACGAGTGAAAGAGACGATGGTTTTGGGGGTGGATCCGGTGACGCAGCGCAAAGTCAAGACAAAGAAGGATCGCGGAAAGACGATCGAGCAGTTCTGCTCCGTATGCAAGAAGACGTTCGAGATGCCGATCGTCGAGGAATCGGACAACCAGGACGTTCTCTGGCTCAATTGCCCCGGCTGCCGCGGGTATCTCCCGCACATGCTCAATCAGGAAGATATCGACGAGGCGGAAGAGAACGAGAAGGAAGAGGCCGGGACGAAGAGCGAAGATCTCGCCATCGAGGATCTCTCCACGGAAGACGCGCGCGAGTATCAGGAGGGGGGAGACTATCGCGTGGGAGAGGTCATCTATCACCGCTCCTGGAACGACTACGGAAAGGTGATCGCCAAGGAGACCCTTTCCGGTCATCGAAGGACGATCGTCGTTCAATTCGTGAATCAGGGAAAGACCCGCTTGCTGGAAGGCGTCGTGTAGAAGGGCTGCCACGTGAGACTCGCGTCCTTCCTGATCTTCGCCGCCGTCGCCGCGGCGGCGCTTCCGGCCGGGCCGCTCGGCGCGACCGGGCTCTATAACGATCCCTATTCCTTTTTCGCTCCGGGCGACTCGACGCGCGCTCTCGTCGTTATCCGGCAGAGCGAGTGCGATCTCGGCGCGCGGCGGGCTTCGGTTCTCGCGGGCGATCTCATGATTCGTCCCCGCCCGCGGTTCGAGATCCGGATCGGTCTTCAGTTTCCCGCGCTTCGAGAGGCCGCGGGTATCCGGTACGGCGCGGGGGACCTGATGCTCCGCGCGTGCGCCCGGATCGCCGGCGATTCGGCCGGCGCGTCGGGATTGTTCGCCCGCGCGGACGCGCGGATTCCGACGGGCTCCGACGCGCTTCGTCCGTTCTCGGACGCGTCGTTCGAAAGCGAGGCGGGCCTCGAGGCGCGCTTCGTGACGCGGGGATTCGCCGTGCGGGCGGCCGGGCTCTATACGATCGCCCTCGAGAATCGGCGAACGGCGGATTTCGCCAACGACGAACATTTCACTCTCGCGGCCTCGATCGGCGCGGGTCTGCCCGCTCTGGGATCCGTCGGGGTAGCCGCGTTCTTCGTCCGCTTCGACGACGGGGAGGAGCGGAGCGTATACGCCGTCTCGCTCGCCCGCGAGCTCTCGCCGCGGCTCCTGTTCGAGCTTGCCGGCGCCCTGGAGGAGGGAAGCGCCGCCTCGCGCGTCTTCGATTCGTCCGTTTCGGCGTCCTTCGCGTACCGATTCCCGCCCCGCCCCCCCGCCCCGGGCCCCGATTCGATCAAACCCTGATGCATATTGCGATTTCGCCCCGTTCCGATCGTTTCTCATAATTGAGCATACGATTTCGGACGCCCCCGTCGTTTCGCGCGATTCGAGGCATACGCCTTGCGTTTATCCGGGCAGAACCGAATGCATCATGCACCTGCGCTGAAAAGGACGTAACCCGGTGTCGAACGAATACGCTCCGGCCGCCGACGCGAAACGCGGGGAAACCCGCGCCGCCGCCGACATCGCCTTCATCATCGACGACGACAGGCTCATGGCGGCCCTCCTCGAGCGGCATCTCGCGAGACGCGGCATCGGGTCCGTCTGCTTCGACGATCCGGCGGCCCTCCTCGACGCTCTTCCCTCGGCCAAGCCGGCGTTTCTGTTCACCGACCTCGATATGCCGCTCATGCGCGGCACGGAGCTCGTCACCCGGGCCCGCGCGTGCGGCTTCCGGGGAGCGATCATTCTCGTAACCGCGTCCCGCGAGCGCGAGGATTTCGCCGCCGCCGTCGCGAACGGCGCCGACGAGATTCTCGGAAAGCCGCTGAAGGACGCCGATCTCGACTTCGTCGTGGAGAAGACGCGCGCGCTCGCGCGGCGCCCCGTTTCAGCGGCCGCGCCGCCCCGGGATCTGCTCGAACCGATCTGCCAGGGCGCGATCGTGTTCGACGAAGAGGGCGTTCCGCTTCAGATCAACAGACGGGCGCGCGAGATTCTCGGCGCGGAGAGCGAGCGCGAGGCCGCGGAGATTCTCGAGCGCCGGAAACTCGCCGCGTATATCATGCACGGCCGCCGCGCCGACGGATTCATCAACTTCATCGACCTGCCGGGCTCGAACGGAGGAGCGTCCCGTCTCGTGGGCTTCGAGATTCACGAGTGCGCGATCGCCCCCGCGGGCCGTTCGTACCTCGTGCTCATGCACGATTTCTCCGAGTGGCGGAAGCTCGACGAGCTCCATTTGCGTTTCGCGACGCGTCTTTCTCATCGCATGCTGACGCCGCTCACGTCCGTGCGGAACGCCGTGACGATATTGAGCGACAAGGGGCGGCTCCTCGACGGCGCCGCGAAGGAACGGTTCCTCGACATCGGCTGCCGCAACATCGAGAAGCTCGTCAGCTCATTCGACGAG
This sequence comes from uncultured bacterium, assembly GCA_963846325.1. GTDB lineage: Bacteria > Krumholzibacteriota > Krumholzibacteriia > Krumholzibacteriales > Krumholzibacteriaceae > SSS58A. Next base: position 459,139 of record CAWJVO010000009.1, on the reverse strand, counting down.
CTCCAGAGCGCGTTCCTCGTCGAAGTCGGAGATATCGACGCCTGGAGGTCGCTGATCAGGATCGACGCCGAGCTCGGCGGGATCCTGGGCGATATGGAAAAACGCGGAGCGATCGACGGGTTCAAGCTGTGCTCGCCCGATATCGCGCTGCCTATCTGCCGGTCGCGGCTCAAGAAGTACGTTTCCACCGCCGTGGAAGCGATCGGAGAGTGGCTCGGCGAGATTCCCTCCGTCGAATGCTCCGTCGCCGTGAACGACGCGCCGGGCGAAACGGGCGGAGAACCGTTCGTATCGATATCGATCAGGCCGCGAACCGGCTCGCGCGGCGCCCGGGGCTGTCTGAAGGATTCTTGCGGGGGGGGAGACGTTTCCAAGGGATTCGTGCTCGAGAATCTGGCGCGCGCGATGGACGGCGTTCATGCGCCGATAGACCGGGACTTGTTTTGTCTCAGATTGCCCTCGAATCCTCCCTTCGAGCGGGGAAAGGATCTCGTTCATCCGCTCCACATGATGATCGAGCGTTCGAAGCTCAACGGCGTCTCGCTGAACATCGTTTCGGCGAGATTGACCGGAGTGTCGTCGGACGCGCGGAAATTCACGCGCCTGTTCGAATCGAGCCTCTGCGCGCTCTGCGGCAAGGACGAGTGGACCGTCGTGCAGGGCTGCGAGCAGGGAAATTATGACGTGCTCGTCGTCGGGGCGTCGCGCGAGCGCATCGACGGCGAGATGGCCGGCCTTCGCGAGCGCTTCGCGCGCAGCTGCAGAGAACGCGGCGAGGAGCTCTACCCGGCGATTCGCTGGGAGATCAGATACAGCCACGAGCCGGATGCGTCCGGCGAGACCGCGGAATGCGCGATGCTCGAAACGCTCGTCTAGAGCGCGGGCGGCCCCGGAATAATCAACGGAACAATCAAATGATCAGCGGCGGGTCGAAAGCGCTTCTTCGCGCGCGCCGCTTTCCTCGAGCTCCAGCACGGAGTCCTCGTGCGGCTTCATCGAGAGGAGCAGGAGGCTGAGCGGATCCGCGATCGTGCGGCGCACGTTCGGAAGATGGTTGTGGAAGAAGAAACGCCCCGAGCGGATGTCCATGAGCTTGTGGAACGCGATCTTGCCGGTGAGCCCGTCGCAGCGGGCATGGATGATCTCGCCCTTCTCGAAATAGATCTCCCCCTTCGCGTCGGAGCTCACGACGATGAGCCGCCCCGTCCTGAGGTTGCCGTTGACGAGCGACACGATGTCGAGGATGGGGATCACGGTGATCGTCCCTTCGAGGGGGTAGCTCCGCCGCGTCATCCTTCTTCGGACGTCGATCACGAGAACGCAGAGAACGGCTCCGAGCACGAAAAGCGACAGGTGATCGGCGATGAAATGCCCCACCGGGGAGAGCGCGCCTTTCGAACGATCCACGGCCTTGCGTCCCTCCGCGACGACCGCGGGCGCCGGTCTGCTCGCGCGCTTTTCACTCCGGACGGCTTTCTCGTCCGCGGCGCGATTCAGATCGACGAGCCGTTCCTTCGCCCATGAGTTCGCGGGATCGGCTTCGATGAGCTTCTCGAGGGCCGTCCGGGCTCTCCCGGGCGCGGCCTCGGTCGTGTCGAGGAGGGCGATCTGGGCTTCGGCGATGAGGTTCTCGACCTGCGTGTCGCGCGCGGTCTTGTCCATCCGTGCCGTCAGCGCGGAGATCTCGGCGTTGCCGGGATCGATCGCGCGCGCTTTCTCGATATATTGCCGCGCCGTTTTCGTGTTTCCCTTCTCGATATGGCATTTCGCCATCGCGACGAGCGCGGCGGGATCGTCGGGCCTGAGCCCGAGATACGCCGATAATTTCGGAATCGCGAGGTCGTATTTTTCCGAGCTCAGGTAGCCGCGCGCCTCGGCGAGAATGGTGCGCGCGAGCGAGCCCTCGAGCTGCGCGAGCTTCTCGCGGGCCCATGAGGCTCCGGGGTCCTGTTTCAGGCCGCGGGTGAGAAGCTCCCGCGCGTAGTCGAGCTCTCCGCGCGACTCGTAGATCTGGGCGAGCTGCCAGATCGCCGACGTGAACGCGCGATCGCTCGTGAGCGCGTCCTTGAGCAGTCTCTCCGCCGCCGCGTCGTCTCCGCGCGAAAGGGCCTTCTGCGCGTCGACGAAAAGCGCTTCGGCCTGCGCGCGGGGCGACGGCTCCGGCTGCGCCTCGGCGAGCCCCGTCGCGAGCGTCAGGACGACCATGAAAATCAAGACGCGAAAACGCATTCTGTTCCTCCGAATGCGCCTTTTCGCAATTACCGTTCCATATGGGCCGGAAATTGTCGCCGAACAGGCGATGTCGGTCGTTCTTTTCGATCTTCGGGGACGTTCCTGAGCGGGCGGCCGCCGCGCGCGGCGGCTAACTGAACGCCTGCCAAGTATATGGTTGATTTCGGGGCTTCGCATTTGATACCATGCCGCAGGTCAACCCGAGGAGGGGGGTAGCGATGCAGCCCTTTCGTGAAGTATTCTGGAATATCGGCTATCACTATATTTTCTATTCACTTGCGGCTTTAGCGACCGTTGTCTGCCTGTACGGTTTCTTCCGGCGCTGGCTGTTATGGCGATCAGGATGGCTCGAGAAGCGGGACGGCGGTTTCGACATGGGGCTCGTGCTCCGGCGAATCTTCCTGACCACGTCGATCTTCAAGGGGGATATTCTCGGCGGCGTCACGCACGTGTGCATCATGTGGGGTTTTATCGTTCTCTTCATCGGCACGGCCCTCTCGACGATCGATCACTGGATAATCCCTTACCTCAGGGGCGACCTGTATCTTGCCTATGCGTTCGCGCTCGACGTCGCCGGAATCGCCCTCATGGCCGGCGTTGCGCTCGCGTATCTCCGGCGATACGTGATCAAACGAGAGAGGATGGTGACGGTCGCGCGCGATCACGTCATCCTCGTGCTTCTCTTCTTCATCGCGCTGACGGGATTCATGGTCGAAGGGTTCAGGCTTCGCGCCGAGACGCTTCCGTGGAGCGAACCGTCGCCGGTCGGGCGATGGATCGCGGGCGTATCCGGCCTATCCGTGCCTGCCGCGCTCGCCGCGCACCGGTTGTGGTGGTGGATTCACGCGGCGTCGAGCATGCTCCTCATCGCCTATTTCCCGTTTTCCAAGTTCATCCATGTCTTCGCCGCGAGCGTCAACGTGACCCTCGAGGGGTTGCGTTTCAATTCGTACCTCTCGCTCGAGGAGCGGGAGGCGTTGAAGAGCGATTTCAGCTTCCGCCATCACATCATGTTCGACGCGTGCACGCAGTGCAACCGCTGCACGGTTCAATGCCCGAGCGCGATCGCGAAGGAACCGCTTTCGCCGCGGAAGGCGATCGGCGAAGCAGGGTGTTTCGTCCGCCGCAAGAGCGGATTCGGCCTGCTGCCGGGCCGCGCGGGTGAAACCTCCCTCGCGAAGGCGTCCGCGGTCAGAGAGGATGCGGTCTGGTTCTGCACGACGTGCGGCCGCTGCCGCGACGAGTGCCCGTCCGCCATCAGCCCCCTGGACGTCATTCGGGAGGTGCGGACGGCGCGCGTCGAGGGGGGCGAGGACGTGCCGGTCAACATCCAGGAGATGCTCGAGTCGGTCTACAAGTTCAAGAATCCGTGGCAGGGGGCGAAGGGGAAGAGGATGGATTGGGCGTCCGGGTTGAACCTTCCGGTGTTTTCCGAGGGCGCGAAGGAATCACGGTGCTTCTACGTCGGATGCACCTTCGCGTACGATTCGCGGCTGCAGGACGTGCCGCGAGCCGCCGTGGCGCTCTTCAGGGCGGCGGGATTCGGCTTCGCCGTGCTCGGCAAGGACGAGACGTGCTGCAGCGAGTTCATCCGGGGCGTCGGAGAGGACGGTCTCTTCACGGAGCTCGCCGAAGGGAACGCCGACGCTTTCGACCGGCACGGGATAACGGAGATCGTCACGCCGTGTCCGCACGGCATGCATACGTTCACGAACGAGTACACCCGCGTGCGGCCGTCGATGAAGGAGCGCAGGGTGCTGCACGTGTCGCAGGCGCTCGAGCAGATCCTCGCCTCGGGCGCGCTCGCGCTCGAATCCCGCGGGGAGCGCACGGTCACGTTCCACGATCCGTGCTTTCTGGGGAGGCGGGGCGGTATTTACGACGCGCCGAGAAACGTGCTGAGATCGATCCCCGGCGTCAAGCTCGTCGAGATGGGGCGCTCGCGGGAAAAGAGCTTCTGCTGCGGCGGAGGCGGCGGGAGAATGTGGGTCGAGGCGGGGGAAGGCGAGAAGATAGCGGAGATTCGGGTGCGCGAAGCGGTCGGAACCGGTGCCGGAACGATCGTCACCGCGTGCCCCTTCTGTTTCAGCAACATGGATGACGCGGTGAAGACCGCGGGCTTCGAGGGCCGGATCGTCGTGAAGGATCTCACGGAGCTCGTGGCGGAAAGTCTGCCGGGTGGAAAGACCGGCTGAGAAAGGGGTCTCCGGATGGAGATTCTCGTGTGCGTGAAGAAGGTGCCCGATACGGCCGACGCCGAGGTCGTTCTCAAAGCGGACGGAACAGGCATCAAGGAAGACGATCTCGCCTCCGGCATCAACGAATGGGACAACTACGCCGTCGAGGAGGCGATCAGGATCAAGGAAACGCATGGCGGCACGGTGACCGTCGCGACGATCGGATCGGCCGACAGCGAGGACGTTCTCAGGCGATGTCTCGCCATGGGAGCGGATAACGCGATCATGATCGACGACGCCGCGTTCAAGGGCGCCGATCCCTATGGAATCGCGCGGGGGCTTCGCGGCCTCGCCGGGAAGGGTTCCTACGATCTCGTTCTCGCGGGAGCTCAGGCGGGGGACGACGGATACGCGATGGTGGGGCCGGTGCTCGCGGGCTATCTCGGCTGGCCGCACGCGACGCTCGTCACCTCCGTTCTGCTCGAGGGCACGACGGTCAAGGTGACGAGGGAGCTCGAGGGAGGTCTCGAGGAGATGCTGAAGATGGATCTTCCCGCGGTCCTCACGATCCAGACCGGCATCAACGAGCCGCGCTACGTTTCGATCATGGGGATACGGAAAGTGCGCGCGAAGGAGATTCCGGTGCTCGATCCGGCCGCGATCGGCCTCTCGCCGGGCGAGACGGGGGCGAACGCGAATCTCGTCAGGAGCGCCGGCCTCGCCGTGCCTCCGGCGGGAAAGGAAGCCGAGATGCTGAAGGGCACTCCGGCGGAGATCGCCCGGAAGATACTCGATATCGTGAAGGAAAGAGGGGGGGTGGCGTAGATGGCGAAGGTTTTTATCGTCGTCGAGCACCGGCAGGGCGCGATACGGGACGCGACGTTCGAGCTCGTGACGCTCGCGCGGGAGCTCCAGCGCTCGTCGGGTCTCGAGCCCGCCGCCGTCGTCATAGGACGCGGGGTGAGAGGATTCGCCGAAACGCTTTCGAAATACCTGCCGCGGACGATCGTCGTCGAGAGCGAGGCGCTCGCCGATTTCCGGTATGAGACGTACGCCGCCGCTCTCAGGGACGTGCTCGAGAAGGAAACGCCTCTCGTGACGCTCTGCCCGCAATCGGCGTTCGGCATGGAGCTTTTCCCGAGGCTCTCGGTCGAAAGCGAGCGGCCGTGCGCGACCGACTGCATCAAGGTCGCGATGGATGGCGCGGGGCTTTCCGTCGTGCGGAGCATCTACAACGGAAAGATCCATTCCCGATCCACGTTCGCTCCGTCGGGCGGCTACCTCGTCACGGTGCGCTCGGGGAGCTACGCCCCCGCGGCTGAAGCGGGCGGCGCCGGCGCCGTCGAAGATCACCCGTGCCCTCCCTTCGCGACGCCTTTCAGGACCGAGTTCCTCGGGTATCGGGAAGCCGCGGCGGGCGCCGTCGACATTTCCCAGTCGCCGTTCCTCGTCTCGATCGGCCGCGGGATCAAGGACGTCGAGAACGTTCCGAAGGCGCAGGAGCTCGCCGACCGGCTGGGGGCGGTGCTCTCGTGCTCGCGTCCCGTCGTCGACAAGAAATGGCTCGGGAAGGAGCGGCAGGTCGGGACCTCGGGGCGCACCGTGAAGCCGAAGGTGTATCTCGCTCTGGGGATCAGCGGCGCGTTTCAGCATCTCGCGGGTATAAAGGGATCGGGGGTCTTCATCGCGGTCAACCGCGACGCGAAGGCGCCGATTTTCGGCGCCGCCGATTACGGCGTCGTCGAGGACATGTTCAAGATCATCGATGCGTTGAAGGAACAGATCGGCTCGTAGCGATCCGGAGGAGATCATGGATTTTGAATTGACCAAGGAGCAGAAGGACATCAAGCAGGCGGCGCGTGAGTTCGCCGAAGGGGAGTTCGACAAGGATCTCGCGATCAAGCACGACAAGGAGCACTCCTTCCCGCGATCGATCTGGAAGAAGGCGTGCGAGCTCGGATTCGTCGGGATTCATTTCCCCGAGGAGTTCGGCGGGCAGGGGCTCGGCGTTCTCGAGAACGCGCTCGTCGTCGAGGAGTTCTGCCGGAAGGATTCCGGCATCGGCACGGCGCTCGCGCTGAGCGATTTCGCTTCCGAGATCATCATGCGCCACGGCTCGCAGGAGCAGAAGGCGCGTCTCCTGCCGGCGATCGCCTCGGGCGCCATGATATCGGCGGGATGCTTCACCGAGCCGAACCACGGGAGCGACATCACCGCGATGGATACGTCCGCGGTGAAGGAGAAGGACGGCTGGCTCATCAACGGCACGAAGACCTTCATCACGAACGGATGCATCGCCGATTTCTATATCACCCTCTGCCAGACCGACTCCGCGGCGCAGCCCAGCTATCGCGGGCAGTCGCTCATCCTCGTGCCGAAGGGGACGCCGGGGCTCGATTCGGCGGAGGTGGGAGACAAAATGGGGATCCGGATGACCTCGACCGCGGAGGTCTCGTACAGCGGGGTCAAGGTGCCGCTCGAGAACGTCATCGGCCAGGAGGGGAAGGGATTCTATCAGGTGCTCGAGTTCTTCGACGAGAGCCGCGCCGAGATCGCTTCCACCGCCGTCGGCATCGCGCAGGGCGCGTTCGAGCGCGCGCTCGAGTATTCGAAGCAGAGGCAGCAATTCGGCCAGCGACTCGCCGATTTTCAGGCGACGCAGCACAAGCTGGCCGATATGGCGACCTGGATCGAGGCGGCCCGTCTCCTCACGTACAAGGCGGCATGGAACTTCGATCGGGGGAAGATAGATCCGAAGCTCACGTCGATGGCCAAGCTGTACGCGGGGCGGACCGCCGTGCTCGTGACCGACGAGGCGGTGCAGATCCTCGGCGGCTACGGCTACATCCTCGAGAACGAGGTGGAGCGGTATTATCGCGACGCCAAGATCACCGAGATCTACGAAGGCACCAAGGAAATCCAGAAGAACACGATAGCGGGAATCCTCATCAAGAAGAAATAGGGAGGCGGAAATGCTGCTGGGATTCGCAATTCGATCGGCTCGCACTTCATGTGTCGCCGCGGTCTCGCTCGCGCTCGCGATCGGCTCGGCGAGCTGCGCGAAGAAGAATGAAGAGCCGAGACAGCAGGCGCCCGGACAGGCCGAATCCGCGTCGAACGTGACGATCAAGAGCTATACGACGGTTCCCGACGTCGAGCTCAAGGCGCTCGACGGGAGCTCCATGCGCCTCGCGGACTATCAGGGAGATATCGTCATTCTGGCCTTCCTCGCGACCTGGAACAAGGACTGCGCGGCGCAGATCGTCGAGCTCAACAAGCTTCAGGCCAAATTGCAGCGCTACCGTTTCGCCATTCTCGGCGTATTCACCGACAAGGAAGGCAAAGCGGCGGTCGAGACGTTCATGGCGAAGAATCCTGCGCGCTTCGCCGTGTTCTATAACGGCGACGAGTTCGTCAAGGAATTCGGCGGAGTGCGGATACCGACGACGTACGTCCTTCTTCGGGACGGGAGCATCTACGTCAGGGAAAACGGCTTCCGCACGATGCGGCAGCTCGAGGCCTTCACCCTGCAGATCAACGCCCGGAGGCTCTAAGGAGCGATATGCCCGTCAAGCTGACTCCGGAGCAGCTGCTCCTCATCAATCTGCTCCTGCGCGTGATCGTCATGGCCGGAATCGCGAGCCTCGTTCTCGGATTCCGGTTCGTCTCCAATTTCGTGCTGGGCCGGTCCGTTTCTGTGATGGACCGCGTGCGGATGGGCGTGCTCCTCGCGGCGATCTTCATCGCATGCGTCGTCGTGCGCAAGTACACTTCCCAGGGCGCCCTGGATCTCTCCCTCGAAGGGGCGCTGCTGGCGGGATTTCTCGGGGGTATATGGGTGGGCGCGGGAGTCGGAGCGGCGATCGGCGCCGCCTGCTGGCTCTTCGGCGAGCACGTCGCCCTTCCGTTCTACGCGACGGCGGGATTCGTGAGCGGCGCCCTCGTCACGCTTCTGCACGCGCGCGGAGAGATCTGGAGCTTTTCGCTCAATCCGTTCTCCATCGTGTTCAATTTCGTCGCGCGGCTCGTGCGAAGGCGGCTCGACAGGAACTTCCTCCCCTTCGCGCTCTGCATCGTCTTCGCGGCCGCCCGATACGGGCTCCTCAGACGGTTCCAGAGCCGCGGGCTTCTCTACGGGTATCTGCCGGGAGACGATTTTCTCACCGCGCTCGACCTCACGGTCCTCGTGTACACGCTCGGCATCGCGCTCAAGATGGCGTCGAACGCCCGGCTCGAGATCCTGCTGCGGGAGGAGGAACGTCAGCTCATCCACGCGCGGCTCTCGACGCTCCGGAGCCAGATCAATCCCCATTTTCTTTTCAACACGCTCAACTCCATTTCGGCCCTGATCAGGACCGACGCCGACAAGGCGCGCGAGATGACGCGGCAGCTCGCCGCGATATTCCGCAAGTCGCTCGATGATTCCGGGGACACGCACTCGCTCCGCGAGGAGATCGCGTTCATCGACGACTATCTCTCCATCGAGCGGGTACGCTTCGGAGACGAACGTCTCGTGGTGATCAAGGATATCGATCCGGTCGTGAACGACGCGCAGGTTCCGATCATGATTCTTCAGCCGATCGTCGAGAACGCGATCAAGCACGGGATCGCCCGGAGGGTCGACGGAGGAACGCTCCGCATAGGCGCGAAGATCGCCGGCAAGGGAGTCGAGATCGAGATCGGGAACGACGGCCCTCCGTTCGAAGGCGGACGCCTCGAGGATCTCACCGCGCGGGGGCTCGGTCTCAGGAACGTGATCGAACGGCTCAAGATCTACTCGTGCGGCGCTGGCCGTTTCGCGATCGTGCCCCGCGAGGGCGGCGGCGTCGTCGTGCGTTTGTATTTCCCCGCTGACTCAAGGATGGTGGACGCGTGCCTTTCAAAGTGATCATCGTCGATGACGAGAAACTCGCGCGCGACGAGATGCGCTTTCTCCTGTCGCACGAGAAGGACGTCGAGATCGTGGCCGAGGCGGCCGGGGGCCGCGAGGCGATCGATCTCGTGCGCGAGAAGAGGCCGGACGCGCTCTTCCTCGACATCCAGATGCCCGAGATGAACGGCTTTCAGGTCGTCGGAGAGCTTCTCAAGGCGGGGGACGTCCCGCTCGTCATCTTCGCGACCGCGTACGATCAGTACGCGATCAAGGCCTTCGAGGTGAACGCGCTCGATTATCTTCTGAAACCGATCGACCGCGCCCGCCTCGGCGAGGCGCTCGCGAAGGCGCGGCGCGCGGCGCCGCGGCGAGAGGAGTTCACGAAGCGCCTCAGGGCGCTCGCGGAGAGCATACGCATCGGGACGAGCTTCGTCCCCCGCATCGTCGTGAGGAAGGGGGAGGAGCCCGCCCTCGTCGACGTCGAGCGCGTCGCGATGCTGCGGCGGGAAGGTTCCCGCGTCGCGGCGCACACCGACGAGGGGAGGTTCGCGACCAACTACCGCGACCTCGACGAAGTCGAGATCCAGATCGACCCCGCGATGTTCATCCGCCTCGGAGCGGATTATCTCGTCAATATCCGGAAGATCGTCGACGTGGTCCCCTGGTCGGGCGGAAATTTCATGATGACCCTCGACGACGCCGACAAGACGGAAGTGCGCCTCAACCGGTCGCAGGCGAAGCTTCTCAAGGGCAAGGCGGAACGGTTTTTCTGAGCGGGGAGGATCGAGCGTGACTCGCGAATACGACGTTCTCGTTCTCGGCGGAGGCCCCGCCGGCTATCCGGCGGCGATCCGCGCCGCCCAGCTCGGCGCCCGGGTCTGTCTCGTCGAGAAGGAGTCTCTCGGGGGCACCTGCCTCAACTGGGGCTGCATTCCCACGAAGGCGCTCCAGGGCGCGGCGCATCTCGTCGAGCGCGTGCGCGAAGGCTCGGGGCGCGGCATCGCGGGCGGGCCGGTCGGAATCGACGCGGCGGCGCTCTTCGCGAACAAGGACCGGGTCGTGAAGGATCTCGTCTCGGGCGTCGAGAAGATCATGAAGGCCAGGCGCATCGACGTGATCCGGGGCGCGGGACGTCTCACGGGCGCAACGACGATCGAGGTCGAAGGGGCCGGCGCGGTTTCGGCGAAAAGAATCGTCATCGCGACCGGTTCCTCCGAGGCGGCGCTTCCGTTCATGCCGTTCGACGGCGCGCGGATCCTCAGCAGCAAGGACGTCCTCGGCCTCGCTCGGATACCGGCGAGCCTTCTCGTCGTCGGGGGAGGAGCGATCGGCTGCGAGTTCGCTTCGATCTTCAACGCCTTCGGGACACGCGTGACCGTCGTCGAAATGCTCCCGGTCCTCGTCGCGACGGAGGACGCGCAGATTTCGAGAACGCTCCAGATGCTCTTCCGCAAGAAGGGAATCGAGGTCCATCTCGGGACGTCGGTGACGGCGGCGAAGATCACGGACGCGGGGGTCGCGGCGAGCCTCGAAAGCGGCGTCGAGATCGTCTCGGAGGCGGTGCTCGTCTCCGTCGGGAGGCGCCCGTATTTCGCGGACGCCGGTATCGAAGCCGCGGGCGTCGAGGCGGACCGCGCGGGGATCAAGGTCAACCCGCGGATGGAAACGACCGCTCCCGGCATATACGCCGCGGGAGACGTCGTCGGCGGAGCGCTCCTCGCGCACGTCGCGACGCGCGAGGGCGTCGTCGCCGCCGAGAACGCGCTCGGAGGATCCCGGGAGACCGGGCGCGACACGATTCCCTCGACGATCTACACCCTTCCCGAGATATCGCACGCGGGGCTCACCGAGGACGAGGCGCGGGCGAAGGGAACGGCGGTCGTGACGGGCAGGTTCCCCTTCGCCGCGAACGGCAAGGCGAAAGGGCTCGGCGAGGAGGACGGTTTCGTGAAAGTGGTCGCCCGCGCGGACGACAAGAAGCTCCTCGGCGTCCACATCATCGGACCGCACGCGACGGAGCTTCTGGCGCCGGCGGTCATCGCGCTCGACCACGGGTTCACGGGAGCCGAGCTCGCCGAATCCGTCGTCGCGCATCCGACCCTCTCGGAGGCGCTCGCCGGGGCGGCGGAAGCGATCTACGGCAGGGCGATCGATCTCATCAAGTGACATATTCGAACGGGGGCTCGCCATGAGTACAAAGCTTGTGCGTTGCGCGCTCGCGCTTGCCGCGGCCGCGCTGCTCTTTGATCCCGCGCGGCCTCTCGCCGACGCGGCGCTCACGGTCGTCAAGCGCGCGAACGGCCCCGAGATCGTGCTCGACCGCCGCTCCGGAAGCGGCGTCGTCTGCGTGATGGCCGCGGTGAACGCGGGATCGAGCTGCGAGTCGTCCGAGACGAGAGGAGCGACGCATTTCATCGAGCACATGGCTTTCGACGGCTCGCAGCGGTACACCCGCGAGGAGATCAGCGGATGGGTCGACGACGTCGGCGGTTTTCTCAACGCCTTCACGCGCAAGGAGACGACCGTCTTCTTTCTCCTCGTGCCGTCCGCGCATTTCGAAAAAGGGATCGAGATTCTCTCGCAGATGCTGCTCCATTCTTCGTTCCTTCCGGAGGAGATCGGGAAGGAGCGCAAAGTGATCCTCGAGGAGATCCGCCGGGAGCGGGACGATCCGCGCTCGGCCCTCGAGGGGATCGTCGATCGCAGCCTCTATCGGGGGAGCCTTCTCACCGAGCCCGTCATCGGTTATCCGGCGACGATCGAGGCGATGAGCGAATCCGCCCTGAAGACGTTCTATAGAGAACACTACATGCCGGCGAACATGAGAATCGTCGTCACCGGGAGCTTCGATCCGAAGACGGCCGAGCGGCTCGTCGATCGCTATTTCCCCGGGGGCTCGCTCGCGGCGGGCTGCGCCGCGTCGAGAGCTCCGGCTTGGAGCGGCGAGATCTCCGTCGATTCGAGCGCGGCCGGAGAGGCGGGATTCGACATCCTCGTGCCGTTTCCCGCGGTCGGCGAGAGCGGCTTCCCCGCGGCGCTCCTCGTCGCGAGGATGCTCGAGGGAGAGAGCTCTCCGCTCGCCGAATCGCTCGAGGCGCTTTCGCTTTCCGCGCCCGAGACGAGCCTCGAGATCCACCGCGGCTTCGCCGCCCTGAGGATTCACGTCGGGGCGGTCGAAGGGAGCGGAGCCGCAGGGGGCGGGGACGCGGCCGAAGCGGCCGATTCGGCCGCGTCGTTCGGCGCGGCCTGCCGGAAGATCCCCCCGGCGCTCGAAAGCCTCGCCGGCTGGACGCCGTCCGCGGAAGAGCTCGAAAAGGCCCGCGTATCGTATCTCTCGGGGGAGATGTTCGACCGGGAGATGTATCATTTCTATATCATGTCGCGGGGAGACGCGATCGCGCTCCACGGGACGAGCTACCTCTCGCAGATCGACGCCGCGGCCGGCGTGACCCTCGAGGAGTGCGCGCGCGTCATCAGGAAGGCCTTCCGGCCGCTCAGGTTCAACGCATGCCTCATCGAGAAAAAGGCGGGACCGGGAGAATCCGGCCCGAAGCCGGGTCGGCCGGGAATGCCGGGCGCGATGCCGCAGGCGCCGGGGATGCCTTCAGGGATGTCCTCTCGAATGCCCCCGCCGTCCGGGATGCCTGCCATGAAGGCCCCTCAAATGCCGCCTTCCCCGGCGATGCCGCCCGATGCGGCCTCCCGAATGACTCCGCCGCCGGCGACGCCGCCCGCGGCGATCTCCTGGACCCCTCCTCCGCCTGTCGCCGTCGAAACGCTGCCCAACGGCTGCACCGTGGCGGCGCTCGAGCGCCCGGGATCTCCCGTCGCGGCGCTCCATATTCTTCTCAAAGGCAGGGCGTGCGGCGAGGGCGCCGCGCCGTCGGGCCTGTCCGAGATTCTCATGACGCTCCTCGAATCGTCCGAAGCGGGACGCGCCCTTGCGGCGCGTCTCGAGGAGCTCGGCGCCCGCGTGCAGTTCGGCGACAATCCGTACGTGCCGCAGGACGATTATCTCCTCAACCCCTCGTTCGCGTTCGTTCGTCTCGAGGCGCCGGCCGGTTCCCTCGAGGAGGCGGCCTCGCTCGTCGTGAGCCACTGTCTCTCGTCCCCGGTGACCGAAGGCGATCTCGACGAGGCGAAGAAATCGCTCGCGCGCGAGGTGGGGATGCGGTCCGCTTCGGCGAGCTACGCCATGCGAATCACGATGTGGGCTTCGCTCCTCGAAGGACATCCCTTCGCGGCGCCTCTGTTCCCCTCGCCCCCGGTCATCATGCAGGCCGGGCTCGACGAGTTCCGGTCGCTGAGAGGGCGTCTCTTCGCCGGCGGGAACATAATCGCGACCCTCGTTTCTCCCGAAGCGCCTTCAGAGGGGCGCGGAACCCTGAGGAAGCTCTTCGGCGGCGCGCCGCCGGGTCCCGCGGCCGAATGCCCGCTCTTCCCCGATTCGGCCCGGGCCGCTTCGATCGAGAAGGGAACGCGCAAGGAGACCGCATATATCGCCGCCGGCTGGCTCGCGCGGAGCGCGAAGCCCGCCGGGATCGCGTCGTTTCTCGTCGCGGGGGAGGTTCTCTCGAGGCGCATGCAGCTCGAGCTGAGGGAAAAGCGCGGGCTCGCGTATTCGATCGAGTGCGGCGTCGCGCCTCTTCCCGGCGGCGCAGTCGTCATCGCGTATCTCGGCACCGGCGCCGCGAGGCTCGAGGAGGCGCGCGCGGCGCTCGAGCAGGAGGTTCGCGGACTCGGCGAGCGCCCGAGCGACGAGGCGGAGATCGAGACGGCGAAGAATCGTCTGCTCGGCAAGCGGTCCCGGAGCGAGCTTTCGAGCATCAACGCGGCGTACGCGCTCGGCTTCGACCTTCTGCTGTGCGGGCGGTCTCCGTATCAGCCGATGAACGGCCTCATCTCCGCCGCGGCGGCCGCGGAGGTACAGGGGGCCGCCGAGGCGGTGCTGTCGTGGGATCAGGCGGTCGTCCTGCGGCTCGTGCCGGAAGCGCCGCAGGGGAAATGACGGGGCCGTGAAATCGATATTTCCGGTTGACGCATTCGCGCGTTGACGCTATGTATGGATACATTATCGGAACACGATCATGCGGAGGGGAAACATGGCGTATGAGATAACGAACGAATGTATCTGCTGCGGCGCGTGCCGGAGCGAATGTCCGGTCGAGATCATCACCGAAGGGCGCCGAGATGTACAAGATCGACGCCGCGCTCTGCACGAGCTGCGCGGCGTGCGTCGCCATCTGCCCCGTCGGCGCGATACGGGAGATCGCCTGAATGAAGAAGAAACTGCGCCTCACGGCCATGGCCTCCTGCGCGGGTTGAGCGGCGAAGCTCAGCCCGACGGAGTTGTGGCCGGTGCTCGAATCTCTGCCCCCCCAGCGTCATCCCGACCTCATCGTCGGATGCAACCAGGCGGATGACAGCGCCGTCGTGCGCGTGAACGACGAGACGGCGCTCGTTCTCACCGTCGATTTCTTCCCTGCGATCGTCGACGATCCCTACATCTTCGGGCAGGTGGCCGCGGCCAACGCGCTCAGCGACGTCTACGCGATGGGCGGGAGGCCGATCACCGCGCTCAACATCGTCGTGTTCCCCAAGGGGGACGTGCCGATCGAGGCGCTCGGAGAGCTGCTGCGGGGGGGCGCCGAAAAGGTGAACGAGGCGGGAGCGGTCATCGTGGGCGGCCACACGATCAAGGGCGCCGAGCTCATGTACGGGCTCTCGGTCGTCGGGCTCATCCATCCGGACCGCATCCTCCGCAAGGAGGGGGCCGGAAACGGAGACGTTCTCGTTCTCACGAAACCCCTCGGCACGGGCATCTATTCGACCGCTCTGAAGAACGGCGCTCTCTCGGCGCGCCGCGAGAAGCTCTTTTACCGCGGCATGTCGGAGCTCAACCGGGCGGCCGCCGAGGGGATGCACGGCTTCGGCGCGAGCGCGTGCACCGACATCACCGGCTTCGGCCTGCTCGGACACGCTCTCGAGATGGCGCGCGCCTCGAACGCGAGCTTCCGCATCGACACGCGAGCGCTGCCGCTGCTTCCGGGAGCGCTCGATCTCGCGACCCGCGGATTCCTCACGGGCGGCGGCATGGCGAACCACGAGTACGTGAAGGACGATCTCGCGTACGAGGGGACCGTTTCTCCGCCGCTGGCGATGCTTCTCTGCGATCCGCAGACGTCGGGCGGGCTCCTCGTCGCGATTCCGCGCGCGAAGGCGGCGCGCTATCTTTCCGCGTTGAAGAAAAGGGGAGTGGAAGGGGCGGCGGTGATCGGAGAGGTGGAGGCCCCTTCGGACAAGAGGCTCATTCTGACGGGAAAGTAGCGCCGCCGGTCACTTGTTTTCATTTTCCCGCCGCTTGAGCGCTTCTTCGCGGCTCATGATACAACCGCAGTAATCCTGCCGCGTGAGGCCCCTCTCGCGGCTCCTCGCGACGCTGATCTTGAAGCCGTCCTTCTTCTTGAAATCCTCCGCGAGAAACTCCACTCCATGCTTCGCCGCGGCCTCGCCTCCGAAGAGGGCGATGCGCTCGTACGACTTGTGCGGGCTCACGGAGAGGGTCGTCGTGAAGAGCGGAATGCCGAGCTCCGCGGCCTTTCGCGCCGTTTCCTCGAGCCGGAAGCGGTAGCAGGTCCAGCAGCGCTCGCTCTTCTCGGGAAGCTCGCGAAACGGAAGAATCTCTTTCCACCAGCGGTCCTTCGAGAAATCTCCCTCGACGAAGCGCAGAGCGAGCCCGCCGCACACCGACCGCATCTCGGCGAGCCGGAGCGCATATTCCTCGTCGGGGTGAATGTTCGGATTGAAGAAGTACGCCGTGACCTCGTACGTCCCGGCGAGATGCTCGAGGACGTAGCTCGAGCACGAGGCGCAGCACGCATGCACGAGGATTGCCTTTTTCGCAGCCATCTTTCTAGTGTGAAACGGAAGAGGAGGATTTGCCGCGAAGCGCGCCCTTTTCGACCTCGGACGGCAGCGCGGTAGAGGCGACGGCAGCCGCGCCCTCGCCCACGCTCACGTTCGCGAGGCGAGCGAGGTGCCTGTCTCGCAGATCGATGAACGAGGCCATATTGGCGTTCGTGACCGGCTGCGCCGGCGGGAGGGAGACCTTCCGGGGGTTGAGGAAGGTGTTTCCCTTCTTGACGCGGTAATCGAGGTGAGGTCCGGTCGCATAGCCGGTCATCCCGACGTAGCCGATGACCTGTCCCTGCCGGACGCGCGCGCCCGGAGCGATACCCTTCGCGAAGCGGGAGAGGTGCAGATAGTACGTCGTGTATGCGTTGCTGTGCCGGAGCTTGATATACCTGCCGTTCGCCCCGTTCCGCCCCGTCTCGAGCACGGAGCCGTCGCCGGTCGCCATGACGGGCGTTCCGACGGGCGCCGCGTAGTCGATCCCGAGATGGGGCGCGTAGCGCTGAAGCACCGGATGGAACCGGCGATTGCTGAAGTTCGAGCTGATCCGGGAGTAGGCGAGAGGAGCTTTCAGAAGCTGTTTCCTCAGCGATTTCCCGTTCTCGTCGAAATAGTCCTGTTTGCCGTTTTCATTCTTGAATATGAAGGCGTAGTACGCTCTTTCCTGGTTGACGAATTCCGCGGCGACAATACGCCCGATCTTCTTCATCCCATCGAAGCGGGTCCGTTCCTCGTAGATGATCTTGAAGAGATCGCCGCGCCGGATTTCGCGATGGAAGTCGATATCCCAGGCGAAAATGTTCGCGAGCTGATCGGCGACTTCCACGGGAACGTCCTGCTCTTTGCAGGCGAGATAAAGGCTGTTCGTGATCGTTCCGGACGCCGTTCTGAGCCGCGTGCTGAACTCGTAGTTCTTCTTCTCCGCCGATATGTCGCCGTCATTCAGATTGATGTCGATGTACGACGTATCGCCGACCGAGAACTGCATGCTCTCGATGCTGCCGTCTTCGGCCGCATAGACCTCGTAACGCTGCCCCGGGTAGATTCTCCTGAAATCGTACACGCTGCGGGCGGCTTTCTCGACGAGCTTGATGGAGGGCGGGTCGAGACCGCATTTGATCATGAGATCGAAGAAAGACATGTTGGGGCTCACGATACCCGCGAAATGGGGAGCCCGGGAAGCCTCGGGGACGTCGACGGAATCGCCCGTCTCCGACGAGGCGTGCCAGATCGCGTCCTTCTGCAGCCCCGGGTTGGTGGCCACGAGGAAGAGGAGAATGATCGATCCGGTCGCGAGGACGATTGATTTTAATTTATCATTTTCCATAGTGTTACCTGAATCTGCCGTAAAATAGCCCAAAGGGCGCGATGGCGTCAAGAGAAAGAGTATCGCCGGGAAAAAATTCTGCAAGAAATGGGCCGCAGGTCCCAATCTCTCACAAATATTGATATTTTGGCCGGGTTGTGCAAGTAATACGTGCATGGGCGATCGTCACATCGATCTCAAGCGCGAGCTCGAGGAGCTGAGGAAGAAGGCGGAGGGAATATTCAAACCGCAGAGGCGGGAGCTCGAGCTCGGGCCGTTCGGCGCAATCGGACCCGACGGCGCCGGACGCTGGGGGAACGCGGTGAAGCTCGCGGATGCGGTCGCCGGGGAGGAAACGTTTTTCGGAGAGGGAGCCTTCTGGCGCGTTCTCGCGGACGCGGGCGCGGTATGGCCGGACGCGCATGCCTTTCACCGCGAGTACCTCGAAGCGCTCGGCAGTCCCTTCTTCCCCGAAGCGCGCGCTTTCGCCGCGCTCAAGCCCCTCAAGACCGCGCGGCCCGAGCGGGTCTGCTATCTCGATATCGAGACGACGGGGCTCCGCATGTCTCCGCTCTTTCTCGTCGGGCTCATGTATACGTCGGCGAATTCGTCCGGGGGGCGCCTCGTGGTGGATCAGCTTTTCGCGCGGGATTATTCCGAGGAGGAAGCCGTTCTCGGATTCCTCGCCGAATGCATGCCGCGATTCGATATTCTCGTCACCTTCAACGGGATCTCGTTCGACGTCCCGTACATCCAGGAGCGGATAACGGTCCATCGTCTGGCCTTCGCGCCGCCCACGCTGCACATCGACCTTCTGCCGCTCGCGCGCGCCGTCGTCGGCGCGAGGACGCCGAACCACCGGCTTCAGACGCTCGAGGCGCACTTCTGCAAACGGAAAAGGGTCGGGGACATCGACGGTGCCGATATCCCCGGCGCCTATCACGCGTTCGTGCGGACGCACGACGCGAAGGACATGGCGAACATCGTTCACCACAACAGGCTCGACCTCGTCACGATGCTGCAGCTCGTGACCGTATTCCTTTCGGGCGAATCCTGATATAATCGACGCACGATCGATGGAGAGCCGCGGCTGCGGCGCAAAGGAGCGCTTCGTGGAAGTCACCAAGTTCCTCAAGAAGGTCCAGGTCGAGGATTTCTACAAGGGGCAGATCAGCCACAAGCACACGATCCCGACGCGCGCCGCGCGTTTCGGCGATCTCGAGCCGCCGCTTCCCGAGAAGCTCGCGAAGATCCTCAAGGGGACGGGGATCGACAAGCTCTATGTGCATCAGGTCGAAGCGGTGAAGAGCCTTCGCGCGGGGAAGGACGTCGTCATCGTCACCTCGACCGCGAGCGGGAAGACGCTCTGCTACAATATCCCGGTGCTCTCCGGCCTTCTCGAGGATCCCGAGGCCCGGGCGCTCTACCTCTATCCGACGAAGGCGCTCGCGCAGGATCAGCTCCGCGTGCTCCAGCGCTACATGGGCCCGAAGGGGATCAAATTCGAGGCGGGCACCTACGACGGCGACACGCCGGCATCCAGCCGCCGCAAGCTCCGCGAGGAGGCGAAGGTGCTCCTCACGAATCCCGACATGCTCCATTCGGGCATTCTCCCCAATCACGCGAAGTGGGCGAACTTTCTCTCGCGGCTCCAGTACGTCGTGATCGACGAGATCCACACCTACCGCGGCATCTTCGGCTCGCACATCGCGAACGTCATGCGGCGGCTCGACAGAATCTGCGCGCACTACGGCTCGCACCCTGTATTCGCGGCCTCCTCCGCGACGATCGCCAATCCCGGCGAGCACGCGGAGAAGCTCCTCGGGCGCGGCGGGATCAAGGTCGTCGCCGAGGACGGCAGCCCCCGCGGGCGCAAGCAGTTCATCTTCTGGAATCCCCCGACGATCGACATCGGCGAGATGGAGCGGCGGAGCTCCAACTTCGAGGCCGCCGACCTCGTGACGAAGCTCGTGCTCGACGACGTGCAGACGATCGCCTTCGTGCGCGCCCGTGTCGTGAGCGAGGTCATCACGCGCTACGCCCGCGAGATGCTCGGGAAGCACCGCGCGTCGATGAAGGATTCCGTGCATCCGTACCGCGGCGGCTATCTTCCCGAAGAGCGCCGCGAGATCGAGAGGCGTCTCTTCAGCGGCGATCTCAAGGCGGTCATCAGCACGAACGCCCTCGAGCTCGGGATCGACGTGGGGGCGCTCCACGCCTCGGTCATCGTCGGCTATCCGGGGAGCATCGCCTCCACGTGGCAGCAGGCGGGACGCGCGGGGCGCGGGAAGGAGGAGGCGCTCACGATCTTCATCCCGTACAACACGCCGCTCGACCAGTACCTCGTGAGCCACCCCGAGTATTTCTTCGGGAAATCCCCCGAGAACGCGATCATCGATCCGGGAAATCCGCACATTCTCATGGCGCATCTCCGCTCGGCCGCCTTCGAGCTGCCGCTCGCCGGTGAAGGAGGTCGAGACGATGGGCGAGTTCGCCCCGGCGATCCTCGAGCTCCTCGAGGACGAGCACGAGCGTGAAGTTCCTCAAGGGCAAATGGTACTGGACCGGGAAGGGCTACCCGAGCGCCGACGTGAACCTCCGCAACATCTCGCCCAACGTCTACACGATCGTGAACGAGAAGGACGGCGCGAAGGTCATAGGCACCATCGACGAGACGAGCGCATTCCAGCAGGTGCATCCGCAGGCGATATACCTGCACGAGGCCGAGACCTATTTCGTGAACAAGCTCGACACCGACAAGAAGGTCGCCTTCGTGGAGCCGACGAACGTCGACTACTACACGCAGTCGATCACCGAGGTCCAGGTCAAGGTGGATAACGAGGAGAAGGCGAAGGAGTGGCGGATATCCAAGGTCTGCTTCGGCGACGTCTCGGTGACGAGCCTCACCTTCATGTTCAGGAAAATAAAATTCGGGAGCCGCGATTCGATCGGCTACGGCAAATGCGACCTCCCGCCGCAGATTCTCGAAACCGCCGGCGTATGGGTCGTGCCGCCGGCAGAGGCTCTGGCGGAGGTGCGGCGGCACGGGAGGACGCCCGGGGAAGGGCTCCTCGGCCTCTCGAACGTGCTGCGCGAGGTGACGCCGCTCTACGTGATGTGCGATCCGCTCGACATCGGGACGACGGTGAACTCGCGCTCGACCGACAGCCCGGCGGTATATCTATACGACAAGTATCCCGGCGGGCTCGGCTTCTCGTTGAAGGCATACGATCTGATCGAGGAGATCATGACCGCGGCGCTCGATCTCATCGCGACCTGCACGTGCAGCCACGGCTGCCCGTCGTGCGTCGGCTCGCCGATACCGCCCTTCTCCCAGCTCGATCCCGAGGCGGGAGGGAAGGGGATGATCCCCGACAAGGAAGCGGCGCTCGTCATTCTCCATGCGCTGCTGCAGAAAGAGCCGTATATCCCGAAGCCCGCCGAGCGTCGCCCCGACGAGCCGCCGGCCCCGGAGCGGCCGAAGGGGAAGGCGCTTCCGATCGAGCTCCAGGGGAAGCTCAGGGCGGAATTGCATAAGAAGAGAAAGCCGGCATAACGAGAGAAAACAGATGAAGTCAATTTTTCTACTTATTGTCTTTGCTGCAGTTATAGCTTTTATCATCATGCTGTACCTTGGCCGCGACTTCCTGAGGCGATCCTCCCGCGTGCCTCCCGTTCCCCGGGGCACCACCGTCCATCGCGACATCGCCTACGTGACGAACGGCCACCAGCGCCAGAAGCTCGACCTCTACTTGCCGAAGGGCGCGGAGAATCCACCCCTCATGATCCTGATCCACGGCGGCGGATTCACGGAAGGGGATAAAGGAGAGGAGAACGCGGCGCAGTGGCTCGGGGAAGGCTACGCCGTCGCCTCGGTCAACTATCGCTTCAGCAGCGACGCTATCTTCCCCGCGCAGATCGAGGACTGCAAGGCGGCGGTGCGCTGGCTGCGCGCGAACGCAAAGATGTACGGGTACGACCCGGATCGCTTCGGCGCGCGGGGCTCGTCCGCGGGCGGATACCTCGTGACGATGCTTGGGATCACGGGCAGCACGAGAAAATTCGACGTCGGCGAGAATCTCGACGTCTCGAGCCGGGTGCAGGCCGTGGCGGATCGCTACGGCCCGATCGATTTTCTCCAGATGGATGCGCACCGCTTGCCCGGCGCGCCGGTCAACAACAAGCCCGGATTCTCCCCTGTCGGAGCTCATCGGCGGGAATATCGCGGACAACAAAGACAAGGCGGAGAACGCGAATCCGATCAACTACATCGCGAGCGATTGTCCGCCCTTCATCGTCGTTCACGGGGACAGCGATCCGCTCGTGCCTCATCACCAGAGCGAGCTCCTCGTCGCGGCGCTCGCGAAGGCGGGAGTTCCCGTCACGCTCTACACGGTGAAGGGGGGCGGGCACGGCGGTCTCGACGATCCGAACGCCGAAGCCGCCGTGCGCGAGTTCTTCGCCCGGTATCTCAAACCGGCGAAGCGGTAGGAGTGTCGTCCGCGGCACGGGCAATTCGCCGCTTCGGCGACGGCGCGGGCACTTTGTTCTTGCGCGATTGACTCATCGTGGTACTATGCAGGCAGGTTCCCACTCCAATCCCATGTATGCGCAGGAGAATACGGATATGGCCGAAGCCTTCGACCGCCGTAACAAGGGTGCTCTGGAACGAGTGGGCGGGGGATTATCCATTGCCGATCTTGCCCGTCTTTCCGGAGACAGTCCGCATCCCGTTCTGCGGGTCGCCCCTGATGGGCGGATAGTCTATGCAAATGCCGCGAGCCGTCCTTTGCTTGAGCACTGGAAATCAGGCGAGGCCGGCATTCTCCCTTCCGGCTTGAAGATGCTGCTCGCCCCGCTGCTGAAAAGCGGCGCGGCGCGGACCGTCGAGGTGCCCTGCGGCGACCGCATCTATTCCGTCGCATTCGTGCCTTCCCCCGACGCCGGCAGCATCGATCTGTCCGGGCATGACATAACCCCAGGCACGCATGAGCAGGAAACGTCTCGGCAGAAGGAAGAGAAATACCGGACACTCTTCGAATCGATGAGGCAGGGAGTGTTCTATCAGCGGGCCGATGGAGTGCTTGTCGACGTCAATCCATCCGCTCTCGAGATGTTTGGACTGACCCGGGAGGAGTTCCTCGGGGGCACGTCGTATGCTCCCTCCTGGGATGTGATGCGGGAAGACGGCTCGCCATTCCTCCCTGAAGAGCATCCATCCATGTTGGCGCTCGCGACAGGCATGCTCGTGGAGAACGTCACGCTCGCGGTGCGAAATCGCCGGACCGCCCGGTATGTCTGGATGATCGTCAACGCGATTCCCCAATTCCATGAGGGAGAAGAGAAGCCCTATCAAGCGACGGTTACCCTTCACGATATCACCGATCGGAAGCGGGCGGAGGAAGAGCTCGGTCGCGAGCGGGATCGCGCACAGCGCTATCTCGACATCGCGGATGTGATGCTCATGGCCCTGAACGCCGAGGGACGGATCACGCTCATCAACCGGAAGGGCAGCCGCATACTAGGCTATGAAGATGGAGAGCTTCTCGACAAGGTCTGGGTGGAGACCTGCTTGCCTGAGCGGATCCGGAAGAATGTCGGGAAGATATTCGGCGCGCTGGTATCCGGGGAGATGGAATCCGCTGAATACACCGAGAACCCCGTGCTGACCAAGTCGGGCGAGGAAAGGATTATCGCGTGGCACAATCTGATCCTGAAAGATGAAAAGGGCGGGATCAGGGGAACGTTCAGCTCGGGCGAAGACATCACCGACCGCAGAAGGGCCGAGGAGGCCCTCCGCCAGAGCGAGGAGCAGCTCCGGACGGCGGTCGACGTGGCTGGATTGAATTCCTGGATAGTCGAGACGGAGTCGAAGGAGTTGCGGTTCCTTCACATAACAACCGATTTCAAGGATCTTATTCCTGAAGGGCCGATCTCGATCGAGCGAGGATTCCGATTCGTTCATCCCGATGATCGTGAGTCTTTTCTCGATGCCTTGCGACACGCCATCGACACCGCCGAGCCCCTGACGGCGGAATGCCGAGTGCTCATGCCGGACGGCGCCCTTCGCTGGATCGTGTCGCGGGGGAGCTTGATCGCAGGACTCCCGGGAATCACGCGCCGGTTCTTCGCCGTCACCCTCGACGTCACGGAGCGCAAGTGCGCGGAAGAATCGAAGATCCGGGCGGGAAAAATGGAGGCGCTCGGCACGCTCGCGGGAGGTATCGCCCATGACTTCAATAATGTCCTGTTCGCCATCTCGGGCAACGCGAGGCTCGCGATCACCGATCTGCCGCCGACGCATCCCGTGCAGGCAAACCTGGCGGAGATCGAGAAGGCGAGCGCCCGTGCGGCGGACCTCGTGCGCAGGATTCTCTCATTCAGCCGTCCGGAGGGTCGAGCGAAAGACACGATGCAGCTCAAGCCCATCGTCGACGAGGCGCTCGAGTTCCTGCGCGCCATGCTGCCCGCGATGATCGAGATTAGATTCGATTTCGTCGAGGACGTGCCGTTCGTGGCCTGCGATCCGACGCAGGTGCATCAGGTCATCGTCAATCTCGCGGCGAACGCGTCGCACGCGATCGGGGATCGGGCGGGATCGATCGAGGCGAGGCTCGATGCGGTGACTGTCGCAGGCGGCGAGACCGGCGTGGCCGGTCTCCCGAAGGGGCGCTACGCCCGCCTCACCATGCGCGACGACGGCTGCGGCATGGACAAGGCGATCATCCAGCGCATCTTCGACCCGTTTTTCACCACGAAATCGGCGGAGCTGGGCAGCGGTCTCGGGCTCTCCATCGTACACGCCATTATGAAGAGTCACGGCGGGGCCGTGACCGTCGAGAGCGAGCCTGGAAAGGGATCGACGTTCACGTTGTACTTTCCGGAGGCGCAGGGGATGCCCGAGGCCCCCCGGGAGGAAGAGTGCGAGCCTCCCCGCGGGCGCGGCGAGCACGTGCTGTTCATCGATGACGAAGAGGCCAACGTGGATGTCGCCGCGCGCATGCTCAAGCGGCTCGGGTACGACGTGACGGCGTGCTCCGATCCCGCCCGCGCGCTCGGTATGTTCCGGCTGCGGCCATTGGATTTCGATGCCGTCGTCACCGATCTCGCCATGCCCGGCATGTCGGGGCTCGATCTCGCGCGCGATGTCCTCGCGGTGCGTCCCGACGCGGCGATTCTGATGATTTCCGGAAACGCGTCTGTCGAGGCTCAGGAGGCCGCGAAGCGAATCGGTATTCGTGAGCTGATCCTGAAGCCTGAGACCATCGACGATCTCGGTCGCGCCCTCGATCGCCTGTTCCGGAATCTCGGTCGGCGAGAGGAGCCTCGAACAGCCTGACCCCGGCGGCTGAATCCTACGAACGCGTCGGGGTCTCCGTTATGACGATCGACATCGGGCGCAGGGCCTCGTTGCTCGCCAATATGCGCTTTATCGCCGCTTGCGAATCACTCCCCGGCCGTCTTCGGCGGAGTCGGGGAGGCGGCTATGTGAAGGTCGCCATAGATGGAGTAATAAGGCCCGTTTCCTCTCCTGTCGGGGCAGGGCGGATTGTTTTCGTCCTTGAGCCAGCAGATGACCCTCTTAGAATCCCCAAAGGCAGCGCCTTTGCCGACATAGTTCACGACGAAGTATCCCCGTATCATTGAGTTGAATGCGGCGGCGAATATCTCCAATTGCTCGACAGCCTCATACGCCGCGCGGAACTCCTCCGCGGGATCTCCACCTCGACGATACTTCGCGAGAACAAGCAGTTTGACCTTGGTGGAATCACTGAGATCGGCGACATCTTCGGGGAAGACATTCTCGGAGAGGGGGAGCCATCTTGAAAGCGCCTTCACAATGATTTCTGCGGCTGCCTCTCCCTGGGTCCTGCAGGTATCGCGACACCTACGGATGGTGGTCTCGACGGTGGCATACCCGGCGGGCGGGGTCGTGCTGAAGTAGGAGGAGTCGGGCGAGAAGTCCCATTTGAAGACATCGTAGATCGTGTATGGCTCCCCGGGCTTCACGGCAATCCAACTCGCCGCTCTTGCGTTCTCAAGCTGAAAGTCGGTCAGGCGCAGCCCGTAGGGATGCCTGTCGCTATCGGGATCGGGCTGGGGGGACACCATCTCCAACCGGACAGGCAAATCCGTCTCGATATCGACCCATGCGGTCATTCTACCCGTCCTTCCCTTGCTGTGATTCCAGCTTTTCTCGTAGACCGCGGTGTTCACTCCGTCCAGGCGCTCGGTGCGCACGTAGATGAATCCCTTCGCCTTGTGCCAGGCGGCGAGACGATCTGTCGGATTCGTTATAGTGCGATGTCTCGAAGAATCGCTGAGGATCGTTGGGCATACGACGCGGCCAATCACCGCTCGTCCTTCAGCCGGGTAGAGTCGAATCTGCTCAATCCCGTTTCTATATTCTTGATCCCATACAATGATGCTGTCGCCATAATCCTTGCGCAAGAGCCATGAGCTCGTCTTCGCTTCCGTGTGCGTCATCCATTTGCCGCGACTCCATTCGCTCACCCGGTACGTAACGTTGTCACACCTTTGCATCTTCTCCTGCACCGCGGCGAAGGCGGGGACGGGGCCGTTATGTCCGCCTCGGATAAGATCGATCACGAGAAATGCGATGACGACGACCGCCGCCGCAGCAGCGATGGCGGCGATTCTCGGGATTCTCGCGACGACCCGGCCGGCTCGCCCGCGCGGCGCCCATTCCGCCGCGCGCACCCTCTCGATAGCGCGCTCCCGGACTCGTCCGATCGATTCGTCGCGCGGCGCGGCGAACTCCGCAAGCCGCGAATGATCGCCGAGCAGCCGCTCCCGATATGCGCGGCACGACTCGCACGCCGCGCAATGCCTCTCGATCTCGTCCCGTTCGTCCGGCTCCAGGGCATTCCCGATGGAGCTCTCGATCCTGCGTCTCATTTCCATGCAATCAGCGTTCATCGTGCGCCTCCGTCTTCTCGATGAGCTTCCGGAGCTCGCCGCGCGCCCTGCTCAGTCTCATGTGGACCGCCTCGGGGGATATGCCGAGCGTCGCGGCGATGCTCTCGGTGCTCGTCGCATCGAAGTAGTAGAGCATGAGGGGGACCCGGTGCTTTTCGGGGAGCTCCCGGAGCGCGCGCCTGAGATCGGAAAAGCTCTCGGCCACGCCTCCCGGGCAGTCCGCCTGCGTCGCGAGGAGCCGAGCCTGATTCGCGCGCTGCCTGATGAAGTTCCGGCTCAGGTTTCCGGCGATGGTCGCGATCCACGGCCCGAATCGGTCTCGGTCCCTGAGGGATGCGATTTTCACGAATCCCTTCACGAGAGCCTCCTGAGCGAGATCCTCCGCGTCGGCCTCGACGCCGACGATCGCGAGGCATACCGCGTAGACGCGCCCCGCATGCAGCCTCACGAGCTCCGCGTATGACTCGCGGTCTCCCCGCACGCATGCTTCGACGAGTGTGCGGTCCGGTCCGTTCTCCAATGAGTCTCCCTCCGATATCTGCCCTGAAGACACCTGAGGCGCTGAAATCCTCACGGGGAATATTCACATAGAAAGCGGGGGAAGGGCAATCGAATGCCCGCGCGGGCGTGTCGAGATCCCGCGATCCCTCACGGGCCGCGCTCGATTTGGTCTTGAGCGTCCGATCGACCGGGAGTAAGATGACGCCATGATTGCAACCCGGCAGCGAGGTCGAAATGGCCCTGAACGCGTTTGACGACAAATCGAACATGCCGAACAAGGCGAGCATCTCTGAAATGCTTGGGCAATCGAGTGCTCTCTGGGACGATTTGAAGGCTCATATCGCATCCCAATATGATCCTCTGGTCGAGAAATGGATCTTCTCCGGCACGAACAATAGATGGGGGCTCCAGTTGAAGCAGAAGAAGCGGACCGTGCTCTACATGACGCCGTGCAAGGGGCATTTTCTCGCCTCTTTTGCGCTCGGAGAGAAGGCTGTGCGGATTGCTCACGAGAGCGGCTTGCCCGATTCGGTGCTGAGCGTCATCGATGGCGCGCGAAAATACGCCGAGGGGAGAGGCGTTCGTATCGAGGTGAGGAGCAAGGGTGATCTCGAGAACATCAAGAAGCTCGCCGCGATCAAGATGGCGAACTGATCGGGGATGGCCGTTTCCCAAGGAGAATGTATGCACTACCTGCTTTTCTATGAAGTATCCGACGATTACCTCGAGCGTCGAGGCACATACCGCGCGGAGCATCTCGCGCTCGCTCGCGAGGCGGCCGAGCGAGGCGAGCTGGTGCTCGGCGGCGCATTGACCGACCCGGTCGACGAAGCCATTATTCTTTTTCGCGGGGCTTCGCCCGCGGTCGCCGAGCGGTTCGTCGCCGCGGACCCATACGTCAAGAACGGGCTCGTGAAAAGCTGGCGCGTCCGGGAATGGACCACCGTGGTCGGGCCGGGCGCCGAAGCGCCGGTGAAGATATAGGCTCCGAGGTCAGCGGCGTTCGTTAAAGGAGGTCGTTATGGTAGGACTGGACATGCTGTGGCTGCCGATCCTGGTATCGGCGGCAGTGACTTTCGCGGTGAGCTCGGCGATTCACATGATGCTCCCGTGGCACAAGAACGATTACCGCACGGTGCCGAAGGAAACGGAGGCGTTGGATGCGCTCCGGCCGCTCGCCATTCCGCCCGGCGACTACATGGCCCCGCGAGCGTCGAGCATGCAGGAGATGCGCTCGCCGGAGTTCGCCGAGAAGATGAAGAGAGGTCCGATCCTCATCCTCACGGTGATGCCGAACGGCTCGACGTCGATGGTGAAGAGCCTCGTGCTCTGGTTCGTCTACATGGCGGTCGTCGGGATATTCGCGGCGTACGTCGCGGGACGCGCGCTTCCCGCGGACGCCGGATTCCGCCAGGTCTTCCGCTTCACGGGCACGACGGCGTTCATCGGCTTCTCGCTCGCGCTCTGGCAGATGTCGATCTGGTACCATCGTTCCTGGGTCACGACGATCAAGGCGACGGTCGACGGCCTCGTCTACGCGCTTCTCACGGCGGCCGTGTTCGGATGGCTCTGGCCGCGGTAGAGAAATCCCCGCATAATAAAAGGAGTGAGGGGGCGTGCCCCCTCACTCCTTTGAAGCATCGAACGCCTGCGCGATTACTCGGGCAGCTTCAGAAAATCCCTCACCGCGTTGTAATCGGAGAGATCGAGCAATCCCCTCGATGTAACGGGAATGACTACTGATGCGGGAACGATGAAGATCTTGAACTTCGTGAATGTCACCGCCGTCGGATATGACGCCGTACCGTCCGGAGTGCGAATCTGCACTTCATAGGTAAACGCGGTGGTGCCGGCTGGAGCTATCAAGTTGCGCGTCGAATAAGCGTTGATGGGGCCCAAACCCGGCACGGGATACCAGAATGTGGGATAGTTCGATGGCGCATAAAATCCGATCACGATGCTGGTATCAACCAGCTCCGGCGCAGCGCTAACAGAATACTGAATCATTCCTGTCCCGGTTCGTGTACCATACGTGAATACAATCACATTCGCGTTGCCGTCGGCGCCTTTGGCGCCGGCGGGGCCGGTCGCGCCGTCTTCACCGGCACACGAGAAAAGGAACGCGGACAGCAGTAGAATCGCTACGAGCAATCTCGAACGAAGCATAGAGACCTCCTTGCCCAGTTGAGAAACCGATGGATTCACCCCTCCGACCCCGCCCACATAATGAATGCTCGGAGAGCACGCTATCAGGGCGGTCGAAATCCCGTCAATACATTTCGAGGCGCAGATGCCGTCCCGGCCCGCTCCCGCGCCTCTTGCGCGCCTCCGCATTCTCCGTTGACGCTTCCGTCGCCCGGGTGATATAGTCCCGGGAACCGGATTCTATCTCATGATCGGCACATCAGCGGACCGTGCGGGAGTCCGCGGGCTTCAACGGGGAGGGATCGATGAGGGCACTTCAGAGATACCGGATCCATCTCGGGACGGCGGCGTGGATACTCCACCGTCTCTCCGGTCTCGCGCTCATTCTCTACCTGCTCACCCATATCTGGGTGATTCATCACCTGACCGGCGGGCAGGAGAGCTTCGACAGAACGATGGAGTTTTTCAACAATCCTCTCTTCAAGGCGCTCGAGATCGGGCTCGTCGGCGTGATCCTCTATCATCTCTGGAACGGTCTCCGCGTGACCCTCGTCGATATCGGCGTCATGGTCGAGCGGCAGAAGACGATGTTTGCGACGGCCGTGGTCGTCTGGCTCGTGACGTGGGGCGCGGTCGCCTACGCGATGCTCACGAGAACCGGCGGGCTCCTCTCGGCGGTCGCGAGAATCGGAGGGGGTGGGCTGTCATGACGCACCGTGAAAACGTAACGTCCGGCGGCGCGGTTCTGTGGCTCTTTCAGCGGGTGAGCGGCGTGTTCCTCGCGGTCGTTCTCTTCGCGCACGTATGGCTGCTCCACTATCTGCTGAAAGAAGATCTCTCCTTCGCCGCTGTCGCCGACCGGCTCGCCACACCGCTCTGGAAGACGATCGACATCTCGTTCCTCGTGATTGCGCTCTTCCACGGGCTCTACGGCCTCTGGGTCGTCCTCGAGGACTACATTCACCGGGGCTGGGCGAGGATCGCGCTCTACAGCGCCATCTCGCTCGCCGCGCTCGCCGCGCTCGTGCTCGGCATTCTCACCATACTTCCGTTCCAGGGAGGTTTCTAAGATATGGCAACGCTTGATCCCGAAACGATCCACGACGTGACGGGCGTGCCGGTGCACAATATCCACCGCCACGACGTCGTCGTCGTGGGGGCCGGGCTCGCCGCGATGCGCGCGGCGGTCGAGGCCTCGAAGGATTACGACGTCGCGGTCGTGAGCAAGGTCTTCCCGACGCGCTCCCACTCGGGCGCGGCTCAGGGAGGCATCGCCGCGTCGCTGGCGAACGAGGAAGAGGACCACTGGGAATGGCACATGTTCGACACGGTGAAAGGGTCGGACTATCTCGGCGACCAGGACGCGATCGAGATTCTCGTGAAGGAGGCGCCGATCGTCGTGCGCGAGTTCGAGCACATGGGCGCGCCCTTTTCCCGGACGGCCGACGGCCGCATCGCCCAGCGCATGTTCGGCGGCCACACGAAGGATTTCGGCAAGGGGGGACCGATTCTCCGCGCGTGCTACGCGGCGGACCGCACCGGACACGTTCTGCTCCACACGCTCTATGAGAACTGCGTGAAGAACGGCGTTCGTTTCTATCCCGAGTTCTACGTGCTCGGGCTCATCGTTCGCGAGAATATCTGCCGCGGCGTCGTCGCCTGGGACGTCATCAACGGCGGCGTGCACGTATTCCACGGGAAGGCCGTTATGTTCGGCACGGGAGGCCACGCGCGCATCTACAAGATCGCGTCGATCTCCCTTTCGAGCACGGGGGACGGCCCCGCGATGGTGCTCAGGGCCGGGCTTCCGCTCGAGGACATGGAGTTCGTGCAGTTTCACCCGACGGGCCTCTACATTCACGGCATCCTCGTGAGCGAGGCGGCGCGCGGCGAGGGAGGCTATCTCATCAACGACGCCGGCGAGCGTTTCATGAAGAAGTACGCTCCGGAGAAGATGGAGCTCGCGCCCCGCGACGTCACCTCGCGCGCCATCCAGAAGGAGATAGACGAGGGGCGCGGCATCGGCGGGAAGAACTACGTCTATTGCGATCTTCGCCATCTCGGCAAGGAGAAGATCATGACGCTGCTGCCGCAGATCCACGAGCTCGCCTGGAAGTTCCTCCACATCGACTGCGTGAAGGATCCGATTCCCATACAGCCCACGGGCCACTATTCGATGGGGGGCATACCGACCGACAACGACTGCCGGGTGCTCGCCGACGGCAAATCGAAGCCGGTCGTCGGCTTCTTCGCCGCCGGGGAATGCGCCTGCGTGAGCGTTCACGGGGCGAACCGCCTCGGGACGAACTCGCTCCTCGAGGCCTCGCTCTTCGGCCGGCGCGCCGGAAAATCGATCGTGCGGTTCCTCCGCGAGGAGCCCGCGCTGCCGGATCTCCCGGTTGACGCCGCCAAGGAAGCGATCGCCGAGGTCGAGGGCGTTCTCTCCGCGTCGGGCGCCGAAAAGGTGTCCGCGATCAGGGCGGAGATGCAGACCAAGATGAGCGACAATTGCGCCGTTTTCAGAAACGGCTGCAACCTGGAAAAGCTCTCCGAGGAGATCAAGAGCCTCCGCGAGCGGTACAAGCGCATCCGGATCGACGACAAGAGCATGACGTTCAACATGGACCTCACCGAGGCGATCGAGCTCGGCCGCATGCTCGACGTCGCCGAGGTGATCGTGGCCGGCGCGCTCAACCGGACGGAGAGCCGGGGGGCCCACAGCCGCACCGATCATCCGAAGCGCGACGACGTGAACTGGCTCAAGCACACGCTCGCGTGGATGAAGGACGGCGCGGTGAAATTCGATTACCGGCCGGTCGTCGTCACGCGCTTCGAACCGAAAGAGCGAAAATACTAGTCGAAGGAGGCCTCCCGCGATGGCTGAGAACGAACATGAGACGAAGCACTTCACCTTCCGCGTCAAGCGCTACGGCACGGGCGGCAAGGAGAAGGAGCACTACTGGCAGGAGTACAAGCTCGAGGTCATGAAGGGACAGTCCGTTCTCGACTGTCTGAACGAGCTTCGCTGGAAGCACGACGGCACGCTCACCTTCCGGCGCTCGTGCAAGAGCGGCATCTGCGGTTCGTGCGCGATGACGATCAACGGCGTGAACCGCCTCGCGTGCGAGACGCAGGTGATGGCGCTCGGCGGCTCCGTCGTGACGGTCGAGCCGCTCAAGGGATATCCCGTCATCAAGGATCTCGTCGTCGATATCGATCCGATGGTCGAGAAGCTCCACGCCGTGAAGCCGTACCTCATCACGAAGACGCCGCCGCCGAGCGACCAGGAACGCTACCAGAGCCAGGCGGACCGGGCGAAGCTCGACGGCCTCTACGAGTGCATCCTCTGCGGAGCGTGCACTTCGTCGTGCCCGTCGTATTGGGCGGACGAGAAGTATCTCGGCCCGCACGCGTTCCTCAAGGCGTACCGCTTCATCGCGGACAGCCGCGACGAAGGGGCGCGCGAGCATTTCGAGGCGCTCGACGACAAGCACGGCCTCTGGCGATGCCACACGATATTCAACTGCGTCGAAGCGTGTCCGAAGAGCCTCAATCCGACGAAGGCCATCGCCGCGCTCAAGCGCGAGCTCACGAAGGAACGGATCGGGTAGGGAATGGATTTCGCGATCGCTCGATTCGAGCCGACCGCCGCACGTCACACGCCGGAGCGGGAGGTATGACGATGTCCAGGGTATCGCGCCGCAGCTTCCTCAAGATCACCGCGGGCCTCGGCGCCGCGAGCAGCTTCGTGCCGCTGCGCTCTCTCTTCTCGAAATCTCCCTTCGCGGGGCTCTCGGCGGCGCCGCTCTCCGGCTCCGGGCCGGGAAGGAAGCCCCTTATCATCTCCACCTGGAAACATGGAATGCCCGCGAACGACGCGGCGTGGAAGATCCTCTCGGCGGGCGGCCCGGCGCTCGACGCGGTCGAGGCGGGCGTGCGCGTCCCCGAAGGAGATCCGTCCGTGAACGGCGTCGGCTACGGGGGGCTTCCCGACGAGGAATGCCGGGTGACGCTCGACGCTTCCATCATGGGACCCGACGGCCGCGCCGGCGCGGTCGCCTTCATCGAGAGCTACCGGCATCCGATTTCCATCGCCCGAAAGGTCATGGAGACGACCGATCACGTGTTCATCGTGGGCGAGGGGGCCGAGGAGTTCGCGCGGAAGCAGGGTTTCTCGCGCGAGGAGCTTCTCACCGAGGCCGCGCGCGAGGCGTGGGTCAAGTGGAAACAGGGCATGAGCGATAAGGATGATTGGTTCCCCAAGGACCTCGATCACGATACGATCGGAATGGTCGCCGTCGACGCGGCAGGGAACCTCGCCGGGGCGTGCACGACGTCGGGGCTCGCCTTCAAGATCCACGGGCGCGTCGGCGATTCTCCGATCATCGGGGCGGGGATGTACGTCGACAACGAGATCGGCGCCGCCGCGGCCACCGGGAAGGGCGAGGAGGTCATCAAGACGTGCGGGAGCTTCCTCGTCGTCGAGGGGATGCGGCAGGGGCTTTCGCCGAAGGAGGCGTGCAAGCGAGCGCTCGAGCGGATCGTCAAGCGGCACTCGGGGAAGCCGGCGTTCCAGGTCGCCTTCGTCGCTCTTTCGAAAGAGGGAGAGATCGGCGCGCTCGCGCTTCAGGAGGGATTCCAGTACGCGCTCGCGGCAGGCGGCGCGAACGAGCTGATCGACGCCGAGCACCTGCTCTAGGTCCGGACCTTGTTGTCGATATCGAATCGGGGAGGAATAACGTGGCAGGAAGATTTTCGGGAAAGGCTCTGAATGCGGCGCTTCGCTTCGGCGGAGCCGTGATCCTGGCCCTCGCCTTCGTTTCATGCTCGGGGGCGCCGTCGAGTCCCGAGGGCGCCGCGAAAAAGATGCTTCGCGCGTACGGCGGAGAGAAGAACGCGAAACGGCTCCAGAGCTTCGCGGCCAAGGGATTCATCAAGGATCTGAGCTCCGAGACGATCGCGAGAAGCTACGCCTTCGACATTTACCGGAAAGGGAATCTCTACAAGCACAAGGTCTTGGCCGCTCCCTACGGCAAGCTCACCGACGTGATCGTTCTGTGCTTCGACGGCACGACGAGCCGCGAATGGCTGAAAGACAAGGGCGTCCACGAGATTCCCTCGATGGAGCTCGGCCTGCTCAAGTACCGGTTTCCCGATTGCATTCAATTGGCGCAGGCGGGCGGGCTCAAAGGGGAGCTGCTCCCCGTGAAGAAGGGGGACGCGGTCGTCCGGATACGATATACGGACGGAGCCGAGGTCGCCACCCTGGCATTCGACAGGAAGAGCTGGCTCCTGAGCAGCGTCGAGGTCGTGAACGTGACCGACACCGCCGCCGTGTTCACGGAGAGCTACGACCATTATACCGATGTCGCCGGTATTCCCTTTCCCCAGGAGTTCAAAGCGACCTTCAGAGGCGCGCCGTATTACGAATACCTGCTGTCCGTCATCGATCTCGACGCGGACCTGCCCGATACGCTCTTTCGTATGACGCACGAGGACACGATCGGGCTGGCGAGCCCCGCGAATACGGGCCGCAGGCCGCTCCGAAATGACGGTCAGAGGAGCTCTTTCACCTTGAAGAGCGACGAAAAGCGGTATCCCGCTTCCGCGAGGTTGGCCTCCGCGCCTTCTTCGCGATCGACGATCGTATAGACGCCGGCGATCGCGCCTCCCCCGGCTTCGATAGCCCGGGCCGCCTTGAGGAGCGAGCCGCCCGTCGTCGCCACGTCCTCGAGAAGGATGACGCGCATTCCATCCCGCAGATTTCCCTCGACGAGATTCTTGGTCCCGTGATCCTTCGCCTCCTTGCGGATGAGGAGCCCTTCCTTGTCGAGCCCGCGCTGCGCGGCGAGCGAAAGAAGCGCGCCGATGATCGGATCGGCGCCGATCGTGGGTCCGGCGAAGGCGTCGTACTCGACTCCCTCGAAGCCGTCGAGAAGGAGCTTCGCGGCGAGGTGAAGCCCGCGGGAATGCAGGGTGGTCATCTTGCCGTTTATGTAATAGCTGCTTTTTCTCCCCGAAGCGAGCGTGAAATCTCCCTTGAGGATGGAGCGCTTCCTGATGATATTCCCGAGCTCTTCCCTTTCGTTCATCGAATCTCCTTGCGCGTGTGTGGTGACTTCGCTCCGCCGGCGTCAGTTCGAGGAAATCATGACGCCGACCGTGATCTGGAGAAAACGGGCCGTGCTCTCTCCGGTGTAGAAATGCACCGTGTCGTCGGGTTCGGTGCCGACGAAAACGGCGTGATACTTGGCGTTCGCGTTGAGCGAAACGGTGCGGGCCACCTTGAAGAGCAGGCCGATACCGCCGTAGATCCCGAGGTGATTGTCGGTCTTCTGCGCCTCGTAGAATCCGATGGGCAGAATCGTGTTCACGCTGTAGAGCCCGGGCCCCGCTTCGACGGTCGGGGTATAGCGCCCGTGCGTCGTCTTGAGAACGATCACGCCCGCCGTCAGGGAGAACATCTGGAGATTCACGTTCGTGCGGTCGAAGAATTCGAGGTTCTTCTCCTCGTTCTTCGACGCGCCGAAATTGTGGGAGGAGAGCGCCACGTCCACGCCGAGCCAGTCCGCGATGCCGTGGATGAAATGGAGCTCGATCTCGCTGCCGCCCCCGAATTCCGCGTCGAAAGCGGCGCTCGTCGCGAGACCGCCGACGCGGACCCCGAGCATTTCGCGCCCTCTGATGCTCTGTGCCCGCGGCGATCCGCCGCAGGAGACGACGAACGCGAACAGCGATGCGGCGGCGATGCCCCGTGCGATTTTCATATGGTTAAAATATCACAACGCGGGCGCGGCCGCTAAGAAAAAACTCGCCGCGGCGCCTCTATCGCGCGAGCACGAGCTTGAGCCTCGCGACGACTCGAGGGCCGTTCTTCAGAACGGCGAAGTAGACGCCCGAGGGAAGAGGGGCGCCGCCCCTGTCCGTGCCCGCCCATCGGACGACGGCCTCGCCGCGCGCGTCCGCTCTCGTCGCGAAATCGCCGAGCGCCCTTCCGGCGACGTCGTAGATCGAGACCGCGAGGGCCGCGTTCGGCTCGCTCCGGATGACGAGCTCCGCGGAGGGATTGAAGGGATTCGGGCTGCAGGTGAAAACCGGGGATCCGGGGGGCCGATCGGGCTGTGAAACGGGGGAGAGGTTCTCGACGGTGACGATCCTCTTTTTCTTGCTCTTCGACGGTATCCTCTCGCCGTCGGGCGGCGGGGCGACGGGGATCGCGCGTTCCTCGATCCCGTCGACGTTGATATGGCC
The DNA here is from genome assembly GCA_963846325.1 of uncultured bacterium. Classification (GTDB taxonomy): domain Bacteria; phylum Krumholzibacteriota; class Krumholzibacteriia; order Krumholzibacteriales; family Krumholzibacteriaceae; genus SSS58A. Next base: position 422,802 of record CAWJVO010000009.1, on the reverse strand, counting down.
GAACGGCGCGCCGCAGGCGTCGACGATCGCGAGGTACGCGCTCCGTCCCCTGAACGGGTAGAGGTTCCATATCCGCTCGTCCATGCATTCCGCGTTCTTTCCCGTTTCGCGCAGGAGTATCTCTCCGCTCGACGCGTCGCACAGAGCGACGTAGCACGAGTCGGGATAATCGCCTCCCCCGACGAGGAGCCGCATCGACAATCCCGAGATCGTGAAGCTCTTCGAGCGGATCGCCCCGCGCGCCCCGTCTCCCTGGTAGGCGCCCGGATAGGCGCCGGTGAGCGGCCCGTTGAAGCTCTCGTACGTTCCGATCCACCAGTTTCCCTCGAAGCGGGCGTCCCTCGTGTCGTCCCCCCGGAAACGCGGGTTGTTTCCGAATACCGGTTGACGGTCGAACGCGTCTCCCCAGAGAACCGTCCAGCCTTCGAGCGGAGACGGAATGTGGACGACGGGCTCGTCGGCGAGCCATTCGAGCGTGTCGAACCGGATGGTCGAAACGCCGCCGTCGGCGCTCGAATACGAGCTGTGCCGAGAGATGAGGGAGGCGTCGCCGCCGATATCGAGCACCTCGGCCGCGTGGCCTCCGTCGATGATGGTGCGCTTCACGATGTCCCAGCCCGATCGCAGCGAATCGGACGCCATGTGCGAGATCCCGCCGACCGTCTCCTCGGTGAAGAAGAGATGGTAGATCCCGTTCCGTTTCATGAGGAAGGGGCTCTCGAGCGCGTGCCAGTCGCCGTGGACGTAGATCGGGCCGTCGTCCCGCCAGGTGAACCAGTCGTCCGACCGCGCGAGAGCGATCGCTCCCTTCCACTGCCGGGTATGCGCGCACTGAACGAGGTAGCTCGTTCCGTTCTCCCTGAAGAATCCGGGATCGCGGTAGTTCGACCACGCCGTGTCGCTCCATGCCATCCAGGCCGTATCGCCGTGGAACGGCGTGAAGAGAATCTCGGGCGCTTTGTTCCACGTATCGGTGATATGGCTCATCGCGAGACACGTCCGCTGCGCGAACGCGTCGTTGACGCCCGTGTAGAACATGAGGAAATAGCCCGGAGCCTCCGGGTAGAAGGCGACGCTCGGCGCCCAGATCGCCTGGCCGTCCCACGCGCCGGGCCCCGCGCGCAGCGCGTCCGGGCGTCTCGTCCAGCGGCGCAGGTCGCTCGACGTCGCGTGTCCGAAGCTCCGCTGGCTCGTCGTTATGTAATAGAGGTGAAACGTGTCGTTCACGAGGATGAGCGCGTGATCCTTGACGATCTCGCCGGGCTCGTAGAACACGGGGCCTTCGAAATCGAAGGCGACGGCGCTCCGCAGGGCCGCCGGCGCGCATACGATCGCCGTCGCGACCAAAAGCGCGAAGCCCGCGTGGATCGCACGCGGGCTTGTCTCGGATATGCCGTTTCGAATCTGGGTCAACGGATGCTATCCTTTCCACCGATCGCTTCAGCGGAGAAGGATCACTTTTCTCGTATAGGTCTCCTTGCCGACCTGCAGCCTGCAATAATAAACGCCCGAGGGGATGCCGTTCCGCCCGGCGATAGAGGCGTTCCACGTGAACGTGTAATCGCCGGCTTCCCTGACGCCGAGCGAATGGCGATCCGCCAGTCCGCCCGACGCGTTGTAGAACGAAATCGTCACCGGCTGCCCCGAGCCGCCCAGGCCGACCGTGAACGGAATCGTCGTCGACGGATTGAACGGGTTCGGGTAATTCTGACCGAGCTTCGCGATCGGAGCGTCGAGTCTGCTCACGGCGAGCGGTCCGTAATGCGTCGGATTGTCTCCGCCGATCTCGACGATGTAATAATAGAGATCCTTCGTCGGATCTTCGCACGGGTCGAAAAATTCGTAGATCCGGTCCGAACGGACGGGCGACGAGTTGCGTCTGGCCATCGTCGCGAAATCCGGATCGAAGCCGCGGTAGACGTCGAACGTCGTGTAGCCGCCGCAGCCCATGGTGCACCAGCTGACGCTGACGCCGCCGGCGACCCGCTCGCATTCCGCCGAGGCTATGAGCACGCCGATCTGTTCTCTCAGGTGGATGGATATGCTTCTGGTCTCGTCGGGGCCGAGGTCGATTCCGGCGATCGTCGTGTCGCGGTAGCCGGGAGCGTGCGCCGTGATCTCGTAGAGAGCGGGGCCGAGAGCGTCGAAGGCGAAGGTGGAATCCGAAAACGCGTCATAGGTGCCGATCACGTTGTACGCCGCGTCGAAGAGGGTGACGGTCGTGCCCGCGGGAACGTCCGGGCGTCCATCCGCCGAAACGTCGCCGGAAATGCATCCGGCGGGGCGGTCGAGCCAGTAGGTGTAATCGGCGTCGTTGAAGTAGAAATAATAGAATCCGCTGTCCGGCAGCACGGTCGCGATGCTCGGGGGGCTCCACGCGAGCTCGGCGATTCCCCATGTCCCGCTCCAGCCCCAATGCTGCGGCAGGTACGATCCGTTTTTCGTGAATTTGAAGAAGATGGTGTCGGGATCGCCCGGCTCGTTCACGAACTTGAGCATGCGCCAGATGTGATTTCCCTGCGGATCCATGTCGTTCGCCGGATCGGTCGGCTCGCAGGTGACGCCGTTGAACGTCCCGACCAGCTGGATGGAAGCAGGGTCTTCGGCGAGCGCCCCGCCGGAGGCCAGAGCCAGGAAGGCACAGCAGATCGCCAGTATCCGGTATCGACGCCTCATCGACAACAATCACCCCTTGGGTACACTTCCCCCGAACGAGAATCTCCAGCACCCCTGGAGTAAAAATTCTTTACTGTTCGATTATATCGCAAATAAGCTCCTATGTCAAACACAAAGGCAGGCTTGACATTATGGCGCAATACGACACAGTTTCGAATCAAGCAAGGAACATACCTTCGAGCTATAGAGGGTATATTTATTGCAGGAGAACGGGGTGCTCGATGAAATGCAGAACGATTGCACGGTTCTTCGCGGGGGGCTCAGGCGAATGGGAAGCAGGATTTCAAACCTTTCCAATAAGTTAGAGGATCGAAAGGAATTTCTTCCTGACGACTTGAAAAACGAGACGTTCGAGTCCCAGGAGCTCTTTCGAAGGGCCGAGGCTTGCATTGTGCGAGGCAGGTTCGAAATGGCGGAGGAGCTTCTCGCCGAGGCGCTCAGGATTTCGAGCGAGAATCCGCTCTACCTCTCCTATTTCGGTCTCTGTGTCGGCATGCGGGGGGATCTCGCGGAGGCGCAGAAACTGTGCAGCAAAGCGGCGAAGCTATCCCCGCATTCTCCGATCGTTCTCGTGAATCTCGGCCGCATCCTGCTGGAGCAGGGATACCGGAAGGAGGCGCGCGATTTCTTCACCCGGGCCTATTCGCTCGATAACACAAACTCTCCGGCGGCTCTCGAGCTTTCCGGCATGGGGGTGCGCCGCCAACCCGTGATCCGGCATCTGGAGAGAAGCCATCCCGTCAACCTCGTTCTCGGCAAGATGAGGCACCGGATTCTCGGATACAAGAGGCCCGGATGGAAAAAGCGCTAGAAGTTCTCCCCGGCGAACGCGTACAATCCTGTCGATGACACCTTCCCTCGAAAGTTCGACGCGGCGATCCGCGCGGAGCGCCCTGATTGTTCTTCTCCTGCTTTCCTGCGGCAAAGCGGAGATGCGCCGCCCCGGCGAATGGATCGAGATACGCTCGCGGGCGGACGCGCGGGCGAACGCCCTCATCGAGAGCGGACGTTTCGACGAAGCTCTCCGGGTCGCTGATAGCCTCGTCGCCGCGGGCGAGAACGATCCGAGGGCCCTCGGCCAGAGGGCGCGCGCCCTCGCCGGGCTGGAGCGCGGGGACGAGGCGGTCGCCGCGTTCGAGGAAGCCGTTCTCGCGGATTACGAGAACTGCGAAGGCCACATCCACTTCGCGACGTATCTCATGCGGATCGGGAAAACGGGCCGCGCGCAGACGGAGTTCGTCGAGGCGAGGCGCTTCTGCGAGGGGAAGCATGAAGCGCTCATTTACCGGAATCTGGCCGTCGCGGGGATCAAGCTCGACAAGCGCGATCTCGCGCGGCAGTACGTGGAGGAAGGGCTCAGGCGGGACGCGGACGATCCCTATCTGAACGGTCTCAAGGGGATGCTCGTCGCACGGGAGAATCCCGTCTCGGCGGAGAGCCTCTTCGTGAAATCCCGTTCGCTCGGGGCGGCTTCGAGCGAGTTCCTTGTCCAATACGGGCTCCTTCTCGTCAACGAGGGAAGGCCGCGCGAAGCGGCCGATGTTCTGGAGGAGGCCTCGAGGCTGCGTCCCGGGGAGCGGGAGATCGCGATTTATCTCGCCGAAGCCCTCGACAGGGCCGGAGATTACGACGGGGCGCGCGTCGTTCTCGAAGGGCTTCCCGCGGCCGGGGACGACGCGGAGACCCGGAAGCTGCTCGCGCGGATTCTCTTCCACAAGGGAGATTACGAAGAATCCTTGAAGCTCTACATGAATCTCGATTCCAGCCCCGAGGTCATGGACCGGATCGCGATGTGTCTCAACGGTCTCGGGAGAACGGACGAGGCGATACCCTGGGCGAGAAAGGCGCTCTCCGCGAAGCCCGACTGGCCGCAGGGGATGATCAACCTCGCGGTGATCCTCGCCGCAAGGGGAGATCTCGACGAAGCGGCCTCCTTGCTCGAGCGCGTCCTCGCGATCGAGCCGGACAATATTCCGGCGCGAGCCAATCTCGATCGGCTCGAAGAAGCGAGAAAGGGACCTCCGCGCGGGAAATAATGCTGTCGGAATTCCGGGTGTTCCATTAGAATAACTCCAGGAACGGAGAAACAATCCTCCCCTGGAAACCGTATTGAGGGATGAGGATTCCAGGATCGGAGGTAGAGACCATGTACTGCAAATACTGTGGAACAGAGATCGACAGCGCAGCGGATTTCTGTGCCTCCTGCGGAAAGAAGCTGGTGAACGGGGACGGCCAGAATACCCTCTACCGGCACGAGCTCACGAGGATCAAGGCCGCGAACGAGAGAAAGAATCCGAAAGCGGCCGCCGCGCTCGGATTCTTCTTCAGCTGGATATTCCTCGGACCCGTGGGATACATCTACCTCGGTCAATGGAACTGGTTCTGGCTCACCTTCATCGTCCAGATCTTCGCCTACCCGTTGACCGCGTTCTTCGCGTACCCGCTGCTTCCCATCGTGTACGGCTTCCATCAGTACCAGATGGCGAAGGATGTCAACGAGCTCGTCGCTCGGGATCGGGGACTGACGCCCGCGGCGCCGGTCGGAGCCCGCGCGGTCGAGCCGTTCGATAGGACCGATCTGTAACGCTCGCGCCCGGAGGATAACCCGCTTTGGATCGAAACCTCGCCCTCGAGCTCGTGAGGGTAACGGAATCCGCCGCCCTCGCCTCCGCCCGTTTCTTCGGGAAGGGAGATCCCGCGAGCGCGGACAGGGCCGCCGTCGAGGCGATGGAGCTCTCCTTCATGGGCGCCAAGGTATCCGGCCACATCATTATCGGCGAGGAGCGGATCAACGAGCGATCGAAGCTCTGCGTCGGGGATATGATCGGCGCCGGCGGCGACGCGGCGTTCGACATCGTGCTCGATCCGGTCGATTGCATCGAGGCGCTCGCCGACGGGCAGTCGAATTCGATCTCGGCGATCGCGATGGGACAGCGGGGAACCTTCTCCGAGCTCATCGCTCCGTACATGAGGAAGATCGCGGTCGGAGCGGAGGCCGCGGACGCGATCGATCTCGACGCGTCGGTGTTCGACAACCTCGTCCGCATCGCGGACGCCAAGAGGGTCTACGTCGAGGACCTGACCGTGTCGATTCTCGACCGCGAGCGCCATCGCGCGCTCATCGACGAGGTGCGGAGGGCGGGAGCGAGGATAGAGCTTCTCAAGGCCGGCGAGCTCGCCGCCGCGATCTCCGCCTCTCTTCCGGAAACGGGCATCGACGTCATGATGGGGGTCGGGGACGCCAAGCAGGGCATCATCGCGGCGGCCGCCGTCGCGTGTCTCGGCGCCGGGCTCCAGGTCCAGTTCATGCCGGACCTCGAAGCGAAGCCGGAAAGCCTGCCAGACGAATTCAGGAGGATATACGGAGCCCGCGATCTCGTCGGAGGAGACGTCATGTTCGCCGCGACCGGTGTTTCCCGGAGCGACTTCCTCGAGGGAGTCATGTTCAGGCCGGGGGGCGCCGTCACTCACAGCGTCGTTTTCCGGAGCAAATCAGGCACGAGCCGTTTCCTCAAGACGGAGCATTCCTTCGAGAAGGCGCCCGATTACACCTGATCGATGAACGATCTCTTCAAGAGCGATGTGCCGCCGCCCCTGGCGGAGCGGATGCGTCCGCGCAGCCTCGACGAGTTCGTCGGCCAGGAGGATCTCGTCGGCGAGGGGAAGATCCTCCGGCGCATACTCGAAAACGGAAAGCTCGAATCCTCCCTTATTTTCTGGGGCCCTCCCGGCTGCGGCAAGACCACCCTCGCACGCCTCATCGCGTCGGCCGTCGACGCGCATTTCGAGCATTTCTCCGCGGTCACGGCGGGAATCGCGGACGTCAAGCGCGTCGCGGCGGAGTCGGTCTCGCGTCTCGCGCTGGGCGGCGCGAGAACGATCATCTTCATCGACGAGATCCACCGCTTCAACAAGGCGCAGCAGGACGCGTTCCTTCCCTTCATCGAGGACGGCAGAATCGTGCTCATAGGGGCGACGACCGAGAATCCCAGCTTCGAAGTCATCGCGCCGCTGCTCTCGCGCTGTCGCGTCTTCATCCTCAAGCCTTTGGGGGAGGAGGAGGTCGCGAAGGTCGTCGCGCGCGCCCTCGCGAATCCCGAGGTCGGCTACGGACTCATGGACGTCGCTGTTTCGGAGGAGGACGTCCGCTACCTCGCCTATCTCTCGTTCGGCGACGCGCGCATGGCGCTCAACGCGCTCGAGATGGCGGTGCAATCGGTAGGGGGGAAGGAGCCCGGGATCGCCCTCACCCGGGAGCTTCTCGAGGAAGCGGCCCAGAAAAGGGCCATTCTCTACGACAAGAAGGGAGAGGAGCATTTCAATATCATCTCCGCGCTGCACAAGAGCCTGCGAGGAGGGGATCCCGACGCATCGCTCTACTGGCTCGCGCGCATGCTCGAAGCGGGGGAGGATCCGCTCTACGTGGCGCGCCGCCTCGTCAGGTTCGCGTCGGAGGACGTCGGGAACGCCGATCCCCAGGCGCTGGCCTCGGCCCTGAACGCCATGCAGGCGGTGCATTTCATCGGAATGCCCGAGGGGAAGCTCGCACTCGCGCAGGCGGCCGTCTATCTCGCGCTCGCGCCGAAAAGCAACTCCCTCTACGCGGCCTACGAGGAAGCGTCGCGGGACGTCCGGGAGCGCGGGCCGCTTCCCGTGCCGTTCTGGATCCGGAATCCGGTGACGGGGCTCATGAAGGACATCGGTTACGGCAAGGATTACCGCTATCCGCACGAGGACCCGGATGCCGTCGTCGATCAGGAGTATTTCCCCGGGGAGCTCGCCGGCCGCCGCTATTATCGTCCCGTCGAGCGCGGCTTCGAGCGTGAAATGATCAAGCGAATGGAGTACTGGCGCGCTCTCCGCGAGAGGAAGAGAGGGAAGAATAAGGGATAAAGAGGAAGAAAAGGGCATCAGGAGGCACTACAGGATCGAGCCTCCCCGGGCGTTTTGTCGCCTCTATCAGCCTACAAATAATGATCTTAACCCCCTTGACAAAATCTTCTGTTGCTGTCATAATTAATGCGGAGTAAAGAATTTTAACGAGGCCTTTCGGCGCGCGGAGCGAAGGTCGTCGGAGGATTATATTTATGAAGAAGGCCACCTTGGCTGCGATCGCTCTTCTCGCGATCATCGCCGGCGCGAGCGGCATGGTTCAGGCGCAATGCTACGGTTCTCTCGCGCTCTCGTCGAGCTTCGCCGAGTTCGACTATCTCGTGAGGCTCGCCGTCCATTTCGGCGACGCCGCGTCGATCCCCACCGACGTCATGTGCAGCAGGAGCATGCTTCCGAGCGAGCTCGTGCTTGACGTTCCCCTGTGGGCGTACAATCTCCACGAGGGCGCCGGGTACCTCGAGTTCTCGGTCGTCTCGAACGAGAGCATCGCGGTGTTCGTTCCGGACAACTGCTGGAGCGTCGTGGGAAGCTGCCGGTGCAGCAGCGGGACCGAATATCGCCTCGATCTCGCGCTCCAGGCGTGCGGGACCTCATGCGGTCCGGTGCGGATCGGCCACGCCCAGGTGGTCCGTGTCAAGGGAAGCGATCCCGTCTGGATCGATCTGAGGCCGAACAGCCAGACCGGCAAGATGATCGCGATCGACGGCTACGGAAAATCGCACAACGCCTTTTCGCCGCGGCACGGCGGGTTCATCGGGCAGAACTACCTCTACACGTGTCAGGAGCCGATCTGCGAGGAGCCCAATACGAGCGCCGTCGATTTCGTCGCCATGCAGGGGCAGGGATGCTCGGTGAAGCTCACCTGGGTCGCGGGAAGCGGCAACCGGACGATGATACGCTACCGGACCGACCGCTATCCGACGGGCACCGAGGACGGGCTTCTCGCCGTCGAAGTGCCGAGCTCGCCCGGCGAGAGCCTGTACTACTTCCATACGGGCGTTTCGAACGCCGCGACGCTCTACTACAAGGCGTTTTCCCTGACGCGCGACTCCGGCGACTTCATCACGAGGAGCTCGTTCGTCGAATGCGCTTCGGTCGATACCGTGAAGGTGAAGTGCGAGATCGGAGTGGAAACGACGAGCTGGGGCGCGATCAAGAGCCTCTACAAGTAATCTCCCGTCGCGTATCTTCAGGAAACCGAGCCGTTCAACAGGTCGCGCAGCTCGGCGAGGCTCGAGAGCTTGAGATCCGCTCCGCCGAGCTCCAGATCCTTCGTGATCTCGGTCTCGATGAGGATCACGCTCATTCCCGCATCCTTCGCGCTCCTCACGCCTTTCTCGGCGTCCTCGATCGCGAGGCATCGCTCGGGGGGAATTCCGAGCCTTCCGGCCGCGACGAGGTACGTCTCGGGATCGGGCTTCGTTCTCCGTATGCCGTCCTTTCCGACGACGGCGCGGAAGCGGCCTTCGAGCCCGTTCGCGCGAAGGATCGCCAGGATGTCGCGCTCGTACGAGCCCGAGGCGATGGCGAGAACGAGCCCCGCCTTATCGAGCGCTTCGATAACCGCGGCCGCCTCGGCGAACGGCTTGATCGCGCCCGAGCGGCAGAATTCGGAGTAGATGGGATCCTTCCCGGCGCGCATCGCGGCGGGATCCAACGGCAGGCCGTGACGCCTGATCTCGCTCTCGGCCCCGCCGCCGCGCGAGGTCCATTCGAGCCAGTACTCCGTGCGGTCGAGCGTGTGTCCCTCCTTCGCGAAGACGCGTGAATACGCCTCGAAATGGTAAGGCTCCGAATCGACGATGACGTTGTCGAAATCGAAGATGACGGCCGTGCTCGAGTCGAGGAGGCGCTTGAGCGCGTCGCGCGCGTTCATGGCGCGTCTCCCGGCCTCGTGACGTTCCACGCGCGGCCGAGAACGTCGGCGCCCAGCCGAACGGGCGTGAGGAAGCGGATGAACCGGTACATGAGGTAGCACTCGAGGGCGAACGGGGGAAACCCGAGGTAGCCGAAAACGGGCATCTCGAAGAGCTTCACGCCGGGAAGATAGGGCACGTGATAGTTCCATTTCGTGAGCGCCCAAAAATTCCACGATTCCCAGAGAATCCCGCAGACGGCGCCGGAGACGAGAAGCGAAACGAAGAGACCGTAATCTCCCCTCCGGAACGCCGAGCCGAACGATCCTGCCCGAGCCGGTCGTTCATTCCTTCGAACCAGAGAAGGACGCTGATCCACGGAAGGGGGCAGAGCCAGGGGGAGGGATAGACGAGGACGACGACGAAGAGGAAGAAGCCCGCGAAGAAGAACGCCGTCTCGGTCCCGCGGCCGAGGATGAACGGCCGGCGATTGCGCAGGCGTTCTCCGAGGAGCGATTCGACGAGCTCGGCGGTGACGAGTATCGCGGGCGTGATCGTCGCGTACGACCACGCGTAGCCGAGCCAGCGCGCGGCGGTTCCCTCGGGGAGATTGACGTACGACCAGCTCTTCAGGAGGAGGTTGACTCCCTCGAACACGTACCAGGCGACGATCGAGATCGGGAGGACCAGGAGGAATTCCCCGCGCCGCGTCGTGAGGGGGGAGCTTCCCTTTCTCGCGGCGACGAGGGCGTCGATCAGGACGATGTAACCGGTCCAGACGAGCGGCGTGAAGTAGGTCCTGACCCACGCGTTGCCGGCGAGGAGAAACATTTCGGAGGCGAGGATGATCCCCAGGCCGAGGATCGCATGGGGCCGCAGGCGCTTCGCTCTCTCTTCAGACATATGCGCTCGTCCGGAGTTTGTTGCGTAATATGCCGCCGGAATCCGCGATTTCGATTGACGCTCCACTCGCGGGCCGCTACCCTTCCTCAGGCAATTTATCATCGATCATCGGACAAGACAAGGGCTCCTTTGCGTCGGGAATGAAAGATACGTCGATGAAATACGTCTTCGGCGCCGAGAGCGATCGCGGTTCGGTCCGCGAGCGCAACGAGGATTATTACGGCATTTACGTGCCCGAGTCGGACGATCTCGTCGAGAGCCTCGGCGTGCTCGCGATCGTCTCCGACGGCATGGGAGGGCATCTGTCCGGAGCGGAGGCGAGCAAGAAATCGGTCGAGGTGATGGGGCGCGTCTATTACGACGGGACCGGCGCCGCGGTGGCCGAACGGGGACACGGCGAAGAGCTGCATGAGCCGCGAAGCTCGCTTTCGGCCCCGGCGGTGAACCGCCTTCGCTGGGCGTTCCTCGAGGCGAACCGCGAGGTTTTCGAGATCGTCGGCGAGGGACGCAACCATACGGCGGGCACGACGTGCACCGCGATCGTGATGCTTCCCGACGCGATTCATGTCGCCCATGCGGGGGATTCGCGCGCGTACCTGCTGAGCAAGGGAGTCTTCAGGCAGCTCACCGACGATCACAGCGTCGTCGGGGAAATGGTCCGCAAGGGAACGCTGAGCAAGGCGGAGGCCGTCCGGCATCCGCACCGGAACGTCATCACGAAGGCCGTGGGCCTTCGCGCAAACCTCGACGTCGACGTCATGGAATCGATTCCGGTGGCGGCGGGGGATCGCGTGCTCCTGTGCTCCGACGGTCTCTATTCGATGCTCGGCGACGACGAGATCGCGAAGATAACGGCGAGCGGCGCGGTCGACAAGGCCTGCAAACGGCTCGTCAAGCGCGCGAAGGAAGAGGGCGGAAGCGACAACGTCACCGTCATCGTCGCGGAGAAGCTCCCGTAGCCGCGCGCGGCTAGAAGACGATATTGAAGCCCGCTCCGAAGAGGGATTCCCTTTCGAAATTCGCTTCGACGTAGATCTGGGCTTCGTTCGAGACCGGGATCCTGACTCCGGCGCGCACGAGGGCGCGGGCGTCCGTATCGTCGCCCGGGCTCGCGCACAGGCAGTCGGCGTCCGATGCGTTCCCGCTCTTCATGTCGATCTGCTCGATGCCGGCGATCAGGGAGCCATAGGGCTCGATCAGGCGCTTCGCGCCGGCCGCGATACGGAAGCTCGCGAGGATGCCGAAGCCGTAACGAAGCCGCGACGCCGCGCCGGAGGCCAGGCTTCCGAACGAGGCGTCGAGCGCGAGGCTCATCGGGAGCCTCGCCGTGCTTTCGAGGAGCACGATCTTCAAGTCGACGCCGCCGCCGAAAAAGCTCTCGCCGCACGATCGGTCGAGTCCGAGCTGAAGGCCGAAATCGCTCGCGCGCGAAATGTTGAAACGCGCGCCGATCCCGGCGCGGAAGGCCTCGTTTCCGGCGAGCATGAATGCGCATCCTTCCCCGTCCGCCGCGGCGGATGCGACCGCGAGCTGTCCGAGCGTCTGCGCCGCGAGGCTCGTATTGAGCGCGCCGAGAACGGTCAGGATTAGAATCGTCGGCAGAATACTCTTCGCTTTCATGCGCTCGAATATAGCACGGGCGCAATACGGCCGGAAGGGCATTTTTTCGCGAGCGCGATATGGGGATGATGAGCGAATTAAGGTATTGTTAATAAATCATATACGTCGATTCTCTCTTTTTTGGAATTACCTGTTGACACCCTATATCTGGTATGCAATATTCGGTCTCGCCCCAATATGTAGGAATGTAGAATTGAGGGCAGGGCAAAACGGATTATCATTATAACTTATTGTAAGAATGGAGGTTAGCATGGATTCGTCGCGGATGAAGCCGCAGCTTTCCGAAAATGCCCTGCGTGTTCTCGAGAAGCGCTACTTTCGCAAGGATATAGACGGAAACGTGACGGAAACGGGCGAGGAGCTGTTCCGGCGCGTCGCGAACAACGTTTCCCTGGCGGAGCGGCTCTACGGCAAGGCGGAGAAGTGCCGGCAGTGGGAAGAGGAATACTACCGGATGATGGCGTCCCTCGATTTCCTGCCCAACTCGCCGACTCTCATGAACGCGGGAGCCGAGCTCCAGCAGCTGTCCGCCTGCTTCGTGCTTCCGATCGAGGACTCGATGGAAAGCATTTTCGAAACGATCAAGCATACCGCCCTCATCCACAAGAGCGGCGGGGGAACGGGCTTCTCCTTCTCGCGCATCCGCCCCAAGAACGACGTCGTCAAAACGACGAAGGGGATCTCGAGCGGTCCCATCTCCTTTATGACGGTTTTCGACGCGGCGACCGAAACGGTGAAGCAGGGGGGAACGCGCCGCGGCGCGAACATGGCGATTCTTCGCGTCGATCACCCCGATATCATCGATTTCATCGCGGCGAAGCGCGATAACGCGAGACTCAACAATTTCAACCTTTCGGTGGGAGTCACCGACGAGTTCATGAAGGCGGTCAGGGAGGACCGCACCTACACCCTCGTCAATCCGCACGGCGGCGAGGCGGTCGACCGCATCCCCGCGCGCAAGGTGTTCGAGATGATCGTCGAGTTCGCGTGGAAGAACGGGGAACCGGGAGTCGTGTTCCTCGACCGGATCAACCGGTTCAACCCGACGCCGCACGTCGGCGACATCGAGAGCACGAATCCGTGCGGAGAGCAGCCGCTCCTGCCGTACGAATCGTGCAATCTCGGCTCGATCAATCTCTCGCACATGGTCGAGCGCGCGACCGGCGCGCCGCGCGTCGATTTCAAGAAGCTCGGCGACATCGTCGCGAAAGCGGTGCGCTTGCTCGACGACGTCATCGACATGAACCGCTATCCTCTGGAGAAGATCCGCGAGATGACGCTGAGGAACCGCAAGATCGGCCTCGGCGTCATGGGTTTCGCCGACCTGCTCATCGAGCTCGAGGTTCCGTACAATTCGGAAGAAGCGCTCGAGGTCGCCGAGGAGGTCATGGGATTCATCCAGCGCGAGGCGCGCGCGGCGAGCGTCTCTCTCGCCGAGGAGCGCGGCACCTTCCCGTCGTTCAAGGGGAGCGTCTTCGACAAGGAAGGCGCCCCGAAGATGCGCAACGCGACGGCGACGACGATCGCGCCGACCGGGACCCTGAGCATCATCGCCGGCTGTTCGAGCGGCATCGAGCCGATATTCGCCGTCGCGTTCGTGCGGAACGTCATGGACAACGACGAGCTCGTCGAGGTCAATCCTCTTTTCAAGGAGATCGCGACGCGCGAGGGATTCTACTCGGAAGAGCTCATGAAGAAGATCGCGCAGAAGGGAAGCCTGCACGAGATCGAGGAGATCCCGGAAAAGTGGCGCAAGATCTTCATCACCGCGCACGACATCACGCCCGATTGGCACGTGCGGGTCCAGGCCGCGTTCCAGAAATACACGGACAACGCCGTTTCGAAAACGGTCAATTTCCCGAACAGCGCGACGAAAGAGGAGGTCGAGAAGGTTTACCTGCAGGCGTACGAGCTCGGGTGCAAGGGCGTGACGATCTATCGGGACGGGAGCCGTTCCGAGCAGGTGCTCAACATCGGCAAGGTGAACCGCGCCGAGGAGAGGACCTTCGCGGTCATCGACGAATCGCTCCTCACCCCGCGGGCGCGTCCCTCCGTGATCGCGGGGAGCACGCGGAAGATGACGACCGGCTGCGGGAACCTCTACGTCACGATCAACGAGGACGAGCACGGTCTCTTCGAGGTTTTTACGCAGATGGGCAAGGCGGGCGGATGCTCTTCCTCGCAGGCGGAGGCGATCAGCCGCCTCATTTCGCTGTCGCTCCGCGCCGGGCTGGACCCGAAGGCGATCGTCAAGCAGCTCCACGGGGTCCGCTGCCCGAATCCCGGGTGGGAAAAGGGGGGCATGATCCTTTCGTGCAGCGACGCGATCGCGAAGGCGATGGAGCGCTACCTCCTCGAGAAGAAGACTCCCGTGGGAACGAAGGCCGTGAAGCTGTCGAGCCACGGCGACGCGATCGCCGGCTTCTGCCCCGATTGCGGGGGATCCCTCGATCACGAGGGGGGCTGTGCGGTGTGCAGGGAATGCGGCTTCTCGAAATGCGGATGACGGCCTCGACGCCGCTTTCATCGAACCGTCAAACGAGCCCCCTTCTCGTCGAGCGTGGAGGGGGCTTTCAGTTGAGCGGACAGGGGAGGTTGCGATGATCGACAAGGTGAGTTTCGGCAAGTCTCAGACGCTCTCGCCGACGCCCGTCGTCCTCGTCGGCTGCGCGCACCGGTCGCTCGGGCGAAACGTTCTCACGATCGCGTGGACCGGGGTCGATTGCTCCGATCCGCCCGTCGTTCATGTGTCGATCAGGCCGTCGCGCTTCTCCCACCGAATGATCAAGGAGAGCGGCTGCTTCACGGTCAACGTCCCGACGAGGGGGATACTGCGGCAGGTCGATCTCTGCGGCGTCGTCTCGGGGAGAGACGGGGACAAGTTCGCGCGATCCGGCCTCACGCCGGTGGACGGCTCGGCCGTCGAGGCGCCGATCGTCGCGGAATGCCCGGTCAATTTCGAGTGCCGCGTGCTGCAGATCGTGCCGCTCGGTCTTCACGACATGTTCATCGGCGAGATCGTCGATCGGCGCGCGGACGCGGCGCTCGTCTCGAACGGGCGCGTCGACTTTTCGAAAGTGCCGCTCGTCGTCTACGCGAACGGGGAATACTGGAGCCTCGGGGAGCGCGTCGGCGCTCACGGGTTCTCGATGCAATGATGGAAAAGCGAATCGTGCTTCTCATCGCGACGATCGCCTCCTTCGTGACGCCGTTCATGGCGTCGGCGGTCAATATCGCGCTCCCGACGATCGGGAAGGAGCTCTCCATACCCGCGATCGCGCTCGGATGGGTAGCGACCGCATACATCTTCGCCGCCGCCGTATTCCTCATTCCGTTCGGCAAGGCAGCCGATATCTACGGCAGAAAAAGGATGTTTCTCGCGGGAATGTCGATCTATACGATCGCGTCCGCATGCTGCGTCTTCGCGCCTTCGGCCTCTCCGCTCATCGCGCTCAGGGTGCTGCAGGGGATCGGCGCCTCGATGACCTTCTCGACCGGCGTCGCGATCGTGACCTCCATCGTTCCCGCCGCCGAACGGGGGAAAGCGCTCGGGCTCACGACGGCGGCGGTGTACGTCGGGCTCTCGATCGGCCCCGTCGCGGGAGGGATCCTCACCCAGCATTTCGGCTGGCGGAGCATCTTTCTCGTCACCGTGCCGCTCGGTCTCGCCGTGATCGCGCTCGTCGTCGGGAAGCTCAAGGGGGAATGGGCGGAGGCCCGGGGGGAGAGGTTCGATCTCCCCGGCGCCCTGATCAGCGTCACGTCTCTCACTGCGATCATGTATGGATTCTCGCGGCTCCCGTCTCTCACCGGGGCGGTTCTCCTGCTCGCGGGGATTATCGGCGTCGTCGCGTTCGTCCGCTGGGAGCTCCGGGCGGAGCATCCGCTCCTCCATATGGAGCTCTTCGCGGGGAACCGCGTCTTCGCCTTTTCGAATCTCGCCGCCCTCATCAACTACAGCGCGAGCTTCGCCGTCACGTTCCTCATGAGCCTGTACCTGCAGTACATCAAGGCGCTCACGCCGCAGAGCGCCGGTCTCATTCTCATCGCCCAGCCGGTCGTGATGGCTGGTTTTTCCCCATTCGCGGGGAGGCTCTCGGACCGGATCGAATCGAGGATCGTCGCTTCCTCGGGGATGGCTTTGACCGCCGCGGCCCTCTTTTTCCTCATCTTTCTGGGCGCCGGGACCCCGACGCCGGTGTTGATTCTCAATCTCATGCTCCTCGGTCTCGGGTTCGCGCTCTTCTCGTCGCCGAACACGAACGCGGTCATGAGCTCCGTCGAGCCGCGATGCTACGGCGTCGCCTCCGCGACGCTCGCCACGATGCGGATGATCGGACAGATGCTGAGCATGGGAATCGCGATGCTCGTTTTCGCCGTGCATGTCGGGGACGTCCGGATCACGTCCGAGCATCACGGGGCGTTCCTGACGAGCCTCAGGATCGCCTTTGTCATCTTCGCGATATTGAGCGTGGCGGGCGTTTTCGCCTCCCTCGCACGGGGAACCGAGCGGAGCCGATGCGGAGGAGGACTTCCGGCGTCGCCGGGCAAAGGAGCGGGACATGTGTGATTCGATTCGCGGACACGGCATGGGCTGGCTTCCCGATTATCCCGATTTCAGGGACTACTCCGTCGAGCATGACGAGACGAGTCCGAGGCTCGCGGCGGCGGGGGGCGGGGACTCCATCAAAGGCATGCTCGTCAAGGCGGGCGTCGCGGGTTCCCGGAAGAGGCGGCTTCCTCTTTCCGTCGATCTCAGGGGCTGGTGTTCTCCCGTCGAGAATCAGGGGTCGCTCGGCTCGTGCACGGCGAACGCGGCGGCGGCCCTCGTCGAGTTCTTCGAGCGGAAGGCGTTCGGGAAGCACCTCGACGCATCGCGTCTCTTTCTCTACAAGGCGACCCGGAACCTCATGGGCTCGAAAGGGGACACGGGCGCCTTTCTCAGGACGACGATGGGCGCCCTCGTTCTCTTCGGCGCGCCTCCCGAGGAGCATTGGCCGTACCGCGAGGCGGATTTCGACGTCGAGCCGACCGCATTCTGCTACGCGTTCGCCCATAGCTACCGGGCGATCAGCTACTATCGCCTCGATCCGCCGGGGACGACGGCGGAGGATCTCCTCGCACGGATCAAGACGAACCTCGCCGCGTCGCTTCCCTCGATGTTCGGATTCACCGTGTACAGCTCGATGGAGCAGGCCGGATCGACGGGCCATGTGCCGTTCCCCGTCGCCGGCGAACGGATCCTCGGCGGGCACGCGGTCGCGGCCGTCGGCTTCGACGACCGGATGAAGATCCGAAACGCCTCTCCGCGGGGGAAGGAGACGGTCGGGGCGCTTCTCGTCAGGAACTCGTGGGGCGCGGAGTGGGGGGAAAAGGGATACGGATGGCTTCCCTACGAGTACGTGCTCGAGGGCCTCGCCGCCGACTGGTGGTCGCTCCTCAAGAGCGAATGGATCGATACGGGGGCGTTCAGGATCTAGTCCGCTCGGCACAAAGGGGAAGGCATGGCCGACGATGGATAAGAAGAATACCTGCTCCTGGCCCGGTAACGATCCTCTGATGACCGCTTACCATGATGAAGAGTGGGGCGTTCCGTTGCACGATGACCGGAAGATATTCGAGTATATGGTGCTCGACGCTTTTCAGGCGGGATTGAGCTGGGCGATCGTGCTCAAGAAACGCGAAGGATTCCGGAAGGCTTTCGATCATTTCGATTTCAAGAAGATCGCCCGGTACGACGAGAAGAAGATCGGACGGCTGCTCGAAGATGAAGGAATTATCCGAAATCGATTGAAGATCCGGGCGACGGTGAATAATGCAAAGCGATTCATAGAGGTCCAAAAGGAATTCGGGACCTTTGACAAATATATCTGGCGATTCACCGGCAATAGATCTCTCCTGAACAAATGGAAATCCTTGAGCCGGATACCGGCCAGAAGCGTCGAATCGGATGCCATGAGTTTGGATCTCAAGAAGAGAGGATTCAAGTTCGTGGGATCCACGATCTGCTATGCCTTTATGCAAGCGGCCGGCATGGTGAACGACCATCTTGTGGATTGCTACCGGTATAAGGAGCTCAAGAGACTCAAATAGAAGCTCGGGGATAGGGGAAATTCCCGAAATCCGCTCAATCGATTCCAGGCGTCGCGCCGCGCGCGGCTCTTGCGCCGTCTCTCATGCCGATCGAAATGCATTGTGCCTTTTTCGCGCGCATGGTACATGTGGATCGATGATTGCAGCTCCGGACCGCGTGTCCGCGAGAGGATTAACCATGATAATCGAACTTCCTATAGGCGCATCTCACAAACGGGCCGAGATCACGTACGCCGCGATTCCTTGCGGGGCTCCGGAGCGGCTGCCGATCGAGGCGGAAAGCGTCGGGCAATGATGAAGCATCTCGTTCGAACGACTGCGTTGAGTCTTCTTCTCGCGATCGCGGGCCTTTCGTCCGCTTATGCCGAGTGGATTCCGAACGGCATCGCCGTCGCGCTCTTTCCCGATCCGGTGCCGGGAGCGCCGCAGATCGTCTCCGACGGCTCGGGGGGAGCGATCGTCGCGTGGCAGAACAGCGGCTCGGCCGGCAAGGACATCTACGCGCAACGTGTGGACGCGAGCGGTGCCGTCCTGTGGACGGTGGACGGGGTCGCCATCAGCACGGCCGCCCTGGACCAGATGAATCCCCGTCTCGTCTCCGACGGTTCGGGGGGAGCGATAATCGTATGGGAAGACTATCGCGGTGGAAACTACGACATTTACGCTCAACGGGTGAGCGCGCTCGGCGTCGTGCAATGGGCCGCGGACGGCATCCTCATCTGCTCCGCGGCGAACAGTCAGGATTTTGCCGGCATCGTCTCCGACGGTTCGGGTGGAGCGATCGTCGCATGGGAGGACTATCGCGGCGGGAACTACGACATCTACGCCCAGCGGGTGAACGCGAGCGGCGTCGCTCAGTGGGCGGTGAACGGGGTCGGGGTCTGCATGGCCGAGAATACTCAGTCGTTGCCCGTGATCGGTTCCGACGGCTCCGGAGGAGCCGTCATCGCGTGGCAGGACTATCGCGGCGGAACCTCCGACATCTACACCCAGCGTTTGAACGGGAGCGGGACGGCCATGTGGACGGTTGATGGAGTCTCCCTGTGCGCGGCCGGAAACAATCAGATGTATCCGGTTATCGGCCCGGACGGCTCCGGAGGAGCGATCGTCGCCTGGCAGGATTACCGGAGCGGAAACACCGATATCTATGCAGGCCGGGTGGACGGGAGCGGGACGGTTATGTGGACGCCGGACGGGGTGGCCGTCTGCGCCGCGGCCGACGCTCAGACATCCTGCCAGATCGCGGCCGACGGCGCGGGAGGAGCGATCGTCGCGTGGAGGGACAATCGCAGCGGCAACACCGACATCTATGCCCAGAAGGTGAATGCGAGCGGCGGCGCGCTGTGGGCGGCGGACGGGATCGTCGTCTGCGCCGCGACGAATATTCAGTACTATCCCGGACTCGTTTCCGACGGTTTCGGAGGGGCGTTCATCACGTGGCAGGATTATCGCGCCATAACCTATCCCCACATCTATGCCCAGGCGGTGAGCTCGAGCGGGGAGGCGTTGTGGACGGCGGACGGGGTTCTCGTCTGCGCGGCGAGGTACAGCCAGACGTTTCCCGTCATCGCTCAGGACGGCTCGGGAGGAATGATCATAGCATGGCATGACCGCCGCGCGGGTGGCTACGGCGAGCTCTTCGCCCAGCGGATGAACGCGAGCGGGGCCGCTCAGTGGTCGGCGGACGACGTCGGTATCTGCACGGCGCCCAACACTCAGGCGAACCCCGGGATGGTTTCGGACGGTTCGGGAGGAGCGATCGTCGCATGGCAGGATCGTCGCGGCGGGACCGACAATGATATCTACATACAGCGGGCGGACTCGGACGGCGTCGTCCAGTGGGCGGCGAGCGGGATCGCGGTCTGCGCCGCGGCGTACGACCAGACGAATCCCCGAATCGCCCCGGACGGTTCCGGAGGAGCGATCGTCGCGTGGCAGGATCATCGCGGAGGGACCAACGGAGACATCTATGCCCAGCTGATGAACGCGGCGGGCATTCCGCAGTGGACGGCGGGCGGGATCGCGGTCTGCGCTGCGGACTCGGCGCAGACAGGCCCGGAGATCGTCTCCGACGGCTCGGGAGGAGCGATCGTCGCGTGGCAGGACTATCGGGGGGGGATCTATGGGGACATCTATGCGCAGCGCATAAACGCGGCGGGGATTCCGCAGTGGACGGCGGGCGGAATCGCGGTCTGCGCGGCGGCCTACAACCAGTCGCTTCCCAGGATCGCCGCGGACGCGTCGGGTGGAGCGATCATCGCGTGGCAGGACGGTCGCGGCGGGAGCAACAACGATATTTACGCCCAGCGGGTGAACGCGAGCGGAGAAGCTCAATGGACCGCGGATGGGTTTGCCATATCGACGGCGGATTACACCCAGATATTTCCCCAGATCGTCGCGGACGGTTCGGGAGGCGCGATCGTCGCGTGGGAGGATCATCGTGCCGGGGGAAGCGGCGATATCTACGCCCAGCGGGTGGATGCGAGCGGCGGCGCGCTGTGGTCGGGAGACGGGATCGCCGTCTGCGAGGCGGCGAACGATCAGGAGTCTCCCCAGATCGTTTCCGACGGGTCGGGCGGAGGAATCGTCGCGTGGCAGGATCATCGCAGCGGGACCGCGTACGATACGTACGCGCAGCGAGTGAACGCGCTCGGCGTCGCGCAGTGGGCGACGGACGGGGTCGCCGTCTGCGCGGCGGCGGACGACCAGCAGTCTCCCCAGATCACGACGGACGGCGCGGCGGGAGCGATCGTCACGTGGCGGGACAATCGCGGCGGGAGCTACTACAACGTCTACGCCCAGCGGGTGAGCGCGAGCGGGGCCATGCGATGGACGGTGGACGGCGCGGATATCTGCACGGCGCCGTACGGCCGGGAAAATCTCCAGATCGTTTCTGACGGCTTCGGGGGAGCGATCATCGGTTGGCAGGACCATCGCGACGGAGTCGCCACCCGCGTCTATGCCAAGCGGGCGCAGGAGACGGATCTCGCGCCCATCTGCGACGTGGAGCCGCTCCTGATCGATTTTTCGGGGACGGTCCTCGTGGGCGGTTCGCGCGACACCACGTTCACGATCACGAATCTCGGCGTGGGGCTGCTCGCGGGGAGCGTCAGCGAGGAATGCGATCAATTCCAGATCGTTTCCGGCGGGAGCTACGCGCTCTCTCTCGGCGAATCGCTGGTCGTCACCGTGCGGTTCGAGCCGACCGCTCCGGGGATATTCCAATGCGCGATCGAGACGGGCGCCGACATCTGCGGCGACGTGTCGATCACGGCGGCCGCCGTGCAGCTGCCGCCGGATTCGGTGATCTATGTCGACGCGGACGCGATCGGCGGCAGCGGGGGGAGCTCATGGACGAACGCGTTCACCAGGCTCGAGGACGCTTTGGCCCTGGCGCCGAGCTGCCCGAACGTGAACCAGATCTGGGTGGCCGAGGGCGCCTACCGGCCGTCCGCGATAGGCGACCGGTCCGCCACGTTCCAGATGCGGAGCGGTCTCGGGATCTACGGCGGATTCGCGGGGACGGAGACCGCGCGGAGCGAGCGCGCCGCATCCGTGCACGTCACGATATTGAGCGGCGACATCGGGACCCCCGGCGACGCTTCGGACAACAGCTACCACGTCGTGACCGGGAGCGCCACGGACAGCACCGCCGTGCTCGACGGCTTCACCGTGACGGCGGGAAACGCCTCCGGCGTCGCGCCGGAGGAGCGTAACGGCGGAGGCCTGTACGTCGATGCGGGAAGCCCGACGATCGCCGATGTTCAGTTCCGCGGCAACGCGGCTCAATCGTCCGGAGGCGGCGTCTTCAACGGCGCGGGATGCTTTCCGAAGCTGATGAACGTGCTGTTCGTCGATAACGCGGCCCTGCAGGAAGGGGGCGGGATCTACAACGAGAGCGCCTTTTATCTGCTGAACGCGAGTTTCTGCGGGAACGTCGCGGGCGGGGGAGGCGGAGGCGGCATATGCAACGCGGCAGGGAACCCCGCAATCTGGAATACGATACTGTGGGGAGACACCGCCGCATGCTTTGCCGGGCACGAGAACTGCGCCGAAATCATCTGCCTCAGCGGCAGTCCGAACTTCTCGTACTCGCTGGTCCAGGGGAGCGGAGGGAGCGCGGGATGGGATCCGGAGCTCGGAGTCGACGGGGGCAATAACATCGACGCGGATCCGCTGTACTACGGAGCGACCGCGGGCGACCTTCGGATTCTGGCCGGATCTCCCGCGATCGACGCAGGGTTCATCGCGGTTCCCGGCCTTCCCGCGACCGACATCGCCGGCGATCCCCGCATTCAGGGAGCATCGGTCGACATGGGCGCGTACGAAGGCGCGACGTTCGTGTTCTTCGACTATGCCCGCATGGACTCCCTCGTGGATGTCCCGGGTGATCAGGGCGGCTGGCTGAGGATCTATTTCACACGGTCCTCGTTCGACGATACTCTCGAGGCGGCGTATCCGATCGCGCGGTATGACGTTCATCGGCGAGTGGACGACGCGGCGCTTCTCGCGAGCATCAAGAGCGAGGGCGAGGCGGTCAAAGGGAGCTCGTTCATCAGATACGCGGACAGGCACTATCTCGTGAATGAAGCCGGCGCGGCGGCATCGGCTCCGCCGGGAACCTGGGAGGTC
Organism: uncultured bacterium; assembly: GCA_963846325.1. GTDB lineage: Bacteria > Krumholzibacteriota > Krumholzibacteriia > Krumholzibacteriales > Krumholzibacteriaceae > SSS58A. The sequence continues at coordinate 400,129 of CAWJVO010000009.1, read as the reverse complement.
GTCGGAAACGTCTCCGCCCAGCAGCAGAACCAGTATATCCGGCTCGTGCCGACGCTCGCCGACTCGGCCGCGACCGTCATCTGGTCGGTGTTCTATATCTCGGCGCACACGACGACGCCCAGCGTGTATTACAGCAGTCCCCCCGACAGCGGCTACTCGGTGGATAATATCGTTCCCGGGGTTCCCACGGGTTTCAAGATCGTGTTCAACACCGGAAACGGGAACCAGCTGAGGTGGAATCCGTGCACGGATAGCGACTTCCAGTACTTCAGGGTGTACCGAGGCTCCGATCCGGCTTTCGTGCCGGGACCGGGATATCTGGTGCACGAGACGGTCGGGACGGATTGGACCGACCCGGATTACGACGTCGGGGGTGTCTACTACAAGATCACCGCGCTCGACCACGCGGGAAACGAGAGCGCTCCCGCGTCTCCCGAATCGACGACGGGGATGGACGAGCACGCGACGCCGCGCACGTTCGCGCTGCACCAGAACGCGCCCAATCCGTTCAACCCCGAGACGGTGATCCGGTATGACGTGCCCTCGCCGGGCGGAAAGGTACACGTGGCGGTGTACGACGTCTCGGGCCGGCTCGTGCGGACCCTCGTCGACGCCGCGCAAGCGGCCGGCCGGCATTCCGTGAGATGGAACGGAAGAAACGGGGAAGGGGTAGCCGTGGCCTCGGGCGTCTACTTCTGCCGGATGACGGCTCCGGGATTTACGGGGCTGCGGAAATTGGTGCTTCTGCGCTAGAGACGATCGGGACACCGATGAAACGGAGATGAAATGAAGAGGCTGCTCGGCGGATTGACGTTCGTATGCGTATTCTTTGTCGTATGCAATGCGACCGGGATTTGGGCTGCGCGCGCGGCGGATGTGTCCGCGCCGGCCGTCGAAGGCGCGTGGGCCGGGACGTTGGATGCGATGGGGACCAAGCTGAGGATCGTTTTCAGGATCGCGAAGAACGCGGACGGATCGTGGATGACGCTTCTCGACAGCCCGGATCAAGGCGCGAAGGACATCCCCGTAAGCGAGACCGTCGTCAAGGGAGACAGTCTGATCTTCAAGAGCGCCGCCGTCATGGGAACGTACGAAGGTTGTATCCAGAGCGACGGCATAACCGCGCGGGGAACCTGGAAGCAGGGAGGAATGTCGTTCCCGCTCACGCTTTCCAAGACGGATCAGGCGCCGACGATCAACCGGCCGCAGGAGCCGAAGCCGCCGTTTCCCTACAAGCAGGAGGAAGTCGTCTTCAGAAACGAGGAGGCGGGTATCGTCCTCTCGGGCACGCTGACCGTGCCGGCGCAGGGAGGGCCGTTCACGGCTGTCGCGATGATAACCGGTTCGGGCCCGCAGGACCGGGACGAACAGATCTTCGGACACAAGCCGTTCATGGTCATCGCCGATTACCTGACGCGGAGAGGCGTCGCCGTGCTCCGGTACGACGACCGCGGAATCGGCCGATCGACGGGGAATTTCGCGGAGGCAACGTCCGTGGATTTCGCGTCCGACGCGCGTGCCGCCGTGGCGTTCCTCAAATCCCGAACGGACGTCGATTCCCGAAAAATCGGTCTCGCCGGGCACAGCGAGGGAGCGATCATCGCGCCCATGGTCGCGAATCGATCCGAAGACGTCGCGTTCGCGATATTGCTGGCGGGTCCGGGAATGAACGGGGAAGAGCTGCTGTACATCCAGGCCGCGCGCATCTATCGGGCCATGGGAGTGGACGAGAAGACGATATCCGGGAACGAAGCGAAGCAGAGGAGAATGTTTGAAGTCCTGAATCGAGAGAAGGACGACGCAGCCGCCGCGAAGGAGCTCCGCGAGATACTGAGCGAGGCCGCGGAGGAGATGGCGGCCGATGAACAGGCGAAAACCGGATCCAATGAAACCGCGATCGAAATGGAGATCAAGCAGGTGCTGACTCCCTGGTTCCGGTATTTCATCGCCTGCGATCCCGTCGTCGAATTGAACAGGCTGCATTGCCCCGTGCTCGCGCTGTGGGGCGAAAACGATCTTCAGGTGCCGCCGAAGGAGAATATGCCGCTCGTCGAGCAAGCGCTTAGGAGAGCCGGTAATGATGAGGCGGTTCTGCGGGTTCTGCCGGGTTTGAATCACCTGTTCCAGACATCGAGCACCGGATCGGTAGCGGAATACGCCCAGGTCGAAGAGACGTTTTCTCCCGCCGCGCTGACCGCCATCGGGGACTGGATCGCGGAGAGGGCCGGGAAGTAGCCCGGGATTCGAGGCTCGCCCGGGCGGAGAGCGGGGATTTCATGAGCGGTTCGTTTTCTCGCCGCATTTTCAAGGTTTTCACCGGAACGATCACGGCCGGTATTCTGTGCGCCGTATCGGCGTCGGCATACACGTACTCGGCCTATACGACCATGACCGGGACGAAGACGTTCGCGTTGAATCCGTTCCTCTATCTTGAAGATGTGTCGGATCGGGCTTCGTCGGGCGCGGATCTCGTCATCGCCTTCGGGCTGCGCGACGACCTGGATATCTACGCGAATCTCGCCGGATTCTACGGCCTCGACGCCATGCCCGGCGAGAATCCCTATTACGGTTCATGGATAATGCCGCGGTACGATTTCGGCGACAACAATATCGGCGCCCTGCAATTCGGTATCACGCTCGACGAGGACGGCGAGACGCGGTTCTTCGTCGGGCCTCAATACCATTTCTATCGGGAGAACGACCTCTTCGCCTTCGAGGCGAACGCCATGTTCTATTCGAAGAACAATCCCGTAACGGCGAATCCGTGGGCAGGCGCGACCGTCGGGCCCGTGTGGAAAGCGATACCTGATCTTCTATTCCCCTACGTGGAGGTCAATCCTGAATACGATTTCGGGAGCGATTCCACCGAAGGGACTTTCGACCTTACCATCGCTCCCGGAGTCTGCATTGCATTTCACGATACGAAGTATCAGGTATCGATCAGTGTCCCGATATCCGGGCTGGCGACGCGTGAAGCGACGGCCGGTATCGCCGCCTGGTGCTGGTTCGGTTTCGGCGGCACCGAAGAGTAATGTGATCAAGCCCGGCCCCTCCTCGGATCCATCCACGTTCGCGGCCGTGCGGAGATGAAGCTCGGCGAATCCTTTTCCCGGGTATGTTCCGCTCCGCGCGAGCGTCTTGACACGCGCACGAATATCCTATAAACATGGGAGCGGTACGCGGGAGCGGGTACGCCGCGCAGTTTGCCCGCATAACACGGGAGATACGCCATGAACATGAGATCGGCATTCGTCGCTTTGCAGTCCGTCGCGATCGCAGCCGTCGCGGCCGCCGTCGCGTTCTCGCCCGCCGTCGCGGCGGCGCAGTCCGTCGGGGCGGACGCGCCGGCCGCCCTTTCGCCCCCGTCGATCAGCGTTACCGGCACGGGGAAAGTCACCGTCAAGCCGACCGTCGCGCGCGTCAGTTTCGGCGTCTTCACGCACAGCGACACGGCCAACGGCGCCCAGGCCGCGAGCGACGCCGTCATGTCCAGGATCACCGCCGCCCTCAAAGCCGCGGGCGTCAGGGAAGAGGACATCCAGACCACCGGATACAGCCTTCAGCCGCGATGGGCGTGGGACAAGACGAACGAGAAGAACATCCAGGACGGCTATGATATGAACCACGGCGTCACGGTCACCGTTCGGGCCATCAAGGACGCCGGAAGGACCGTCAGCCTCATCGCCGACAACGGCGCAAACACCGTCGGCGGGATCTCCTTCGAGGCAGACGACGCGACGCTCGAGCGGAGCAAGCTCGCCGCCCTCGACCTCGCCATGGCCGGCGCCCGCAGGAGAGCGGACGTCGTCGCCAAGGCGGCCGGCAGAACCATCCTGTCGGTCCAGACGGTCGTCGTGAACGAGAACAGCTACACGCCCCCGTATCCGATGTTCAGGAGCGACATGGCGGCGATGAAGGAAAGCGCCGCCGCTCCCGTCGAGGCGGGGAGTCTCGATGTGACGATCAGCGTCAACGTCACCTATCTGTTCTAGCCCCCGCGAGGGTGTTCGGGATCAGAAGGAGGGCGCGCGTCGACGAGGCAGCCGGCGGCGCCGGTCGTCCGGCGAAAACGGCTACGATGCGAACGCGGCGGCGATCCGGTCGGCGACGCAAAGTCCCGAGATCGTCGGCGCGGCGCGGCCGGCCGCGATCGTAACGAGTCCCCCGTCGACGAGAGCCTCCAGCGTGCGTTCCCAGCCGGGGCGGCGCCGCAGCTCCTCGAGGGGAACGCCGTCGCGGGTCCGGAATCCGAGCGAGAGCGTCTCGAGAGCGATCTCGACCTCCCCCAGCGTTTCCGAATCCTCGACGGGGCTTTCTCCGCGCTCGATAAGCCCGCAGTACGATTCCACCGAGCGCGCGTTCCACCAACGCTTTCCGTCGCGGAAGGAATGCGCCGAGGGGCCGAGACCGAGATACGGCACGCGGCTCCAGTATTTGCGATTGTGACGGGAGCGAAGCCCCTCGTCACGCGCGAAGTTCGAAACCTCGTAGTGGATGTAGCCGCGCCCCGTGAGAATCGCCGACGTTTCCATGAAGAACGCCCTCTGGGTTTCCTCGTCGATCGCGGCGAGCGAGCCTGCCGCGAGCATCGCCCCGAATTCGGTCGAACGTTCGATCGTCATCTGATAGCAGGAGAGGTGCTCCGGCCGGTATTCGAGGGCGCGCTCGAGGGTCCGCCGCCACAGGTCGAGGCTCTGCCCTTCGAACCCGTACATGAGATCGATGCCGATATTCGCGAAGCCGGCCTCCCGGAGCAGCGCGAGCGCGGCGCTCGCGCGTTCCGCGTCGTGCCGCCGCCGCAGGAAGCGAAGGACTCCGTCGTCGAACGATTGCACGCCGAGGCTCACGCGATTGACGCCGAGATCGCGCCACGCGGCGAGCTTCGCGGCGGTCACGTCGTCCGGATTCGCCTCGATCGTGATCTCCGAATCGCCCGCGGAATCGAACGCCGCCGCAAGGATCTCGAAGAGGCGCTCCGTCTCCGCCTCTTTCAGGAGGGAGGGCGTGCCCCCCCCGACGTAGAGCGTGTCGAACGTTCCGAAGACGCCGCGGCGGAGCTCCGCCTCTCCCGCGAGGGCGGCGAGCCAGCGCTCGACCGGCGTTTCCGAAGTCACCGAATAGAAGTCGCAGTAGGGGCATTTCGTCTTGCAGAAGGGAACGTGGACGTAGAGCCCGGGCCTGGTGGGCGCCGGATCGCCCGAGGTCCCGGGCGCGGGGCCGTCCCGGGCGCCGGCGATTCCTCGATTATTCGTCATCAGTCTTGAGAACCGCCACGAAGGCGCTCTGGGGGATCATCACCTGACCGACGGAGCGCATCTTCTTCTTGCCCTTCGCCTGTTTCTCGAGGAGCTTGCGTTTCCGCGTGATATCGCCGCCGTAGCACTTGGCCGTAACGTCCTTGCGGAAGGGCGCGACGGTCGAGCGCGAGACGATCTTGCCGCCGATCGCGCCCTGGATGGCGATCTTGAAGAGATGGCGGGGGATTTCCTTTCGCAGCTTTTCGCAGACCGAGGCCGCGCGGGCGTGGGCGCGGTCCTTGTGGACGATGATCGCGAGCGCGTCGACCTTGTCGCCGTTCACGAGTATGTCGAGCTTCACGAGATCGCTCGGGCGGTAATCGATGATCTCGTAGTCGAACGAGCCGTAGCCCTGCGTGACGCTCTTGAGCTTGTCGTAGAAATCGAAGACGACTTCGGCGAGGGGAAGCTCGAAGACGAGCTCGATTCGTCCCGGAACGGGGTAGCTGAAATGAGAGTTCTCTCCGCGCTTGTCGAGGCAGAGCTTCATCACCGCTCCCATGTAGCGATCGGGCATGAGGATCGTCGCTTTGATATACGGCTCGGTCGTGCCCTCGATCGCCATCGGATCGGGGTAGTTCTGGGGATTGTCTATCATGAGCGTCTCGCCGTTCTTGAGGAGAAAGCGGTATTCGACGCTCGGCGCCGTCATGATGATCGACTGGGCGAATTCTCGTTCGAGACGCTCCTGGAAGATCTCGAGGTGGAGGAGCCCGAGAAACCCGCATCTGAATCCCTGCCCGAGCGCCTGCGATGAGTCTTTCTGGTAAATGAGGGAGGCGTCGTTGAGCTTGTAGCGCTCGAGCGCGTCGGTGAGCGAGGCGAAATCCTCCGCTTCCATCGGGTACACGGACGAGAAGACGACCGGCTTGACCTCGCGGAACCCGGGAAGCGGCGCGCCGACGGGATTGTCCTCGAGCGTGATCGTATCCCCGATTCGCGTGTCGCTCACCGTCTTGATTCCGGCGATGACGTAGCCGACCTCTCCCGCGTGGATCTCCTTTCGCTTCTCGCGGCTGATGCGGAACACGCCGACCTCCTCCACGCGGTGCGTCGTGCCGAGGGACATGAGACGTATCGTGTCGCCGGTCCGCAGCGTGCCGTCGAAGACGCGGCAGCTGATGATCGCGCCGCGGAAGGGATCGTATTTCGCGTCGAACATGAGCGCCGAGAGCGGCCTCGCGGGATCCCCCGAAGGCGGCGGAACATGACTGGTGATCGCCTCGAGGATCTCCTCCATGCCGGCGCCCGTCTTTCCCGAGGCGAGAATCGCCTCGTCCGCGTCGAGCCCGAGCTCGGTCTCGATCTCTTCCTTCGTGTGCTCGACGTCGGCGGAAGGGGAATCGATCTTGTTGATGACCGGGATGATCGCGAGGTTGTGCTCGAGCGCCGCGTAGAGGTTCGCGAGCGTCTGGGCCTGCACCCCCTGCGTCGCGTCGACGAGGAGCAGCACTCCCTCGCAGGAGGCGAGCGCGCGGGAGACCTCGTAGGAGAAATCGACGTGTCCCGGCGTGTCGATGAGGTTCAGGATGAACTCCTCACCGGCCTTGTTCGTGTACGGGAGGCACACGGTCTGGCTCTTGATCGTGATGCCGCGCTCCCGCTCGATGTCCATCGTATCGAGCATCTGATTATGGAAATCGCGAGCCTCGACGAGCTTGGCGCGCTGGATGAAGCGGTCGGCGAGCGTCGATTTCCCGTGGTCGATATGCGCGATGATGCTGAAGTTCCGTATTTGTTCCATAGCTCCCGCGACTCCGCGGATTCCTCATGCCTTCGGTTCCGATTCCATGAAATGTAGCCTTTTCAGCCGCATGTGTAAAGACCGCATTTGCAGCGAACGCGGGGTGCGGGTGGCCGCGCCGGTGCGGCGTCTCTTCGGGATGGACGGGGGCGGACGAATCCGCTACCCTGATTCGTGGAAAGGGGACGCGCATGAAATATCTCGTCGTGTACGCCCATCCGGATCCGGGGAGCTTCAACCGCGCGCTGCTCGGCGCCGTCGAGAGGCGGCTGGACGAAACGGGTGATCCCTACGACGTGCGCGACCTGTACGCGCTCGGATTCGATCCCGTGCTCGCGCGGGATGAGCTCGCGCCCGGCGGCGCTTCGGGCGAGCGAGCGGACGCGAACCGGGAGAGGGAGCTCGTGGCGGGAGCCGGCGCGCTCATCTTCATCTATCCGGTCTGGTGGTTCGCGATGCCGGCGATCATGAAGGGGTACGTCGATCGCGTATTCTCCGAAGGCTTCGCGTTCTCCTTCGACGGAGGCCGCTTCAGGGGGCTCCTCGGAGGGAAGAAGGTATACATCATCAATACGACGGGGAGTCCGCGGGAGATCCTGGACCGCAGGGGATACCTGGACGCGATGAGGACGGCGACCGACGCGGGCATCTTCGAGTTCTGCGGAATGGAGGTCGCCGCGCATCGCTATTTCTTCGCGGTGCAGGAAGCAACGGAAGCCGCGCGACTGGTTATGCTGGAAGAGGTTGCGAAGCTCGGGTTCTAGGTCGGGTGGCGCGAATTCCCGCTTTTCCATTTGAACGGCGGCCCTCTTTTTGATATACCTGCGGCAACGATGCAAAGGAGGTCGGAATGAACATCTACGTCGGCAATCTTTCCTTCGACATGACCGAGGAGGATCTTCGCAAGGAATTCGAAGCCTTCGGCAAGGTCGACTCGGCCAGCATCATCAAGGACAAGTTCACCGATAGATCGAGAGGTTTCGCGTTCGTCGAAATGGCCGTGAGCGAGGAAGGCAAAGCCGCGATCGCCGCGTTGAACGGCAAGGACGTCAAGGGCCGCGCCCTGAACGTGAGCGAGGCCCGTCCGAAGACCGATAATCGGAGGGGCGGGGGCGGCGGCGGAGGCCGGCGCGATCATGGGGATCGCTGGTAGCGTCGCGGCGAACGCATGAAACGGGTCCGGGCGAGCGCGAGGAGAGAAAGAGGGCATGATGGGTGAAGGTTCGGCGCTCGGTCATCAGCTCGTCGTCTGGGTCGTCATTCCGGGACTCATCTTCCTCGCCCGCATCTTCGACTGCTCGATCGGAACGATGCGGATCATCTTCATCGGGCGCGGGCACCGGTTCATCGCCCCGTTTCTCGGTTTCTTCGAGGTGCTCATCTGGCTTCTCGCGATCCGCCAGATCATGCTGAACCTCACGAATCCCTTCTATTACTTCGCGTACGCGTTCGGCTTCGCCATGGGCACGTTCGTGGGGATGTACATCGAGGAGCGGCTCGCGATGGGGACGATTCTCATCCGCATCGTGACGAGCCGCGAAGCGTCCGCTCTCATCGAGCATCTGAAGTCGGAAGATTACGGGGTCACGAGCGTGAACGCCCAGGGGGCCCGGGGAGACGTGAACCTCATCTACACGATCATCAAGCGGAGCGATCTCGATCACGTCATCGAGATCATCAACCGCTACAATCCGCGCGCATTCTACACGATCGAGGACGTCCGGTTCGCGCGGGAGGGCATCTTCCGCGAGAGCGAGACCTCGCGGATGAAAGGCTATCTCTCGCACCTCGGTTTCTGGAGAAAGAGCAAGTAGCCGGCGAATATCGAAACGGGGGTCGACGTGTCGCATCATCAGCGGACTGCGGGATTCGCGCCGGACTCGATCGCGGGGTTGAGCGGGGCGGAGGCCGCGAAACGGCTCGCGGAGGACGGTTACAACGAGCTCCCGAGCGCGGCGCGGCGCACCATCTTCACCATCGCTTTCGAAGTCGTGCGCGAGCCGATGTTCCTGCTCCTCGTCGCATGCGGAGCGATCTACTTCGTTCTCGGCGACGTTCATGAGGGATTCATGCTCATCAGCTTCGTCTTCGTCGTCATGGCGATCACCTTTTACCAGGAGCGCAAGACCGAGCGCGCTCTCGAAGCCTTGAAGAATATGTCGAGTCCGCGCGCGCTCGTCATTCGGGACGGCGTGGAGAAGCGAATCGCGGGGCGCGAAGTCGTCCGCGGGGACGTCATCGTTCTCGCCGAGGGGGACCGCGTGCCGGCGGACGGAGTCGTGCTCTGGCACGGCAATCTCTCGACCGACGAATCGCTCCTCACCGGCGAATCGCTCTCCGTGACGAAGAGCGCCTGGGACGGGCTCGCCGAAATGGGTCGCCCGGGCGGCGACGGCCTTCCCTTCGTCTACTCGGGGACCATGGTCGTGCGGGGGCAGGGAGTCGCCGAGGTGAAGGCGACCGGCGCGCGGAGCGAGATCGGCAGGATCGGGAAGGCGCTCCAATCGGTGAAACCGGAAGAGATGATGCTCCAGAAGGAGACGGGACGGCTCGTCCGGAATTTCGCGCTCGTCGGGTTGATCCTGTGTATTCTCGTCATCGTCACCTACGGTCTCACGAGGGCCGACTGGATCGGCGGATTCCTCGCCGGGCTCACGCTCGCCATGGCGATACTCCCGGAGGAGTTCCCCGTCGTGCTCACGATCTTTCTCGCGCTCGGCGCCTGGCACCTCTCGCAGAAGCGCGTTCTCACGAGGCACATGCCCGCGATCGAGACGCTCGGATCCGCGACGGTTCTCTGCGTCGACAAAACGGGGACGCTCACGATGAATCAGATGTCGGTGAGCGAGCTCTTCGCGAAGGGGGAGTGGCACGACGTGCATTTCCGAAAGGAGGAGCCGCTGAGCGAGATCTTCCACGAGCTCGTCGAATTCTCGATTCTCGCGAGCCAGCGCGATCCCTTCGATCCGATGGAAAAGGCGTTCAAGCAGTTCGGCGATTACTACCTGGCGCATACCGAGCATCTTCATGACGACTGGACTCTCGTGCACGAGTATCCGATATCCGAGAAGCTGCTCGCGATCTCGCGCGTCTGGAAATCTCCCGCCGGGGACGAGTTCGTCATCGCGGCGAAGGGGGCGCCGGAGGTTATCGGGGATCTCTGCCATTTCAACCCCGCCGAAACGGAAGAACTCGCGAAGCGGGTGGCCCGCATGGCCGACAGGGGTCTCCGTGTGCTCGGCGTCGCGAAGGCGTTCTTTCGTGAAGAAGAGCTTCCCGGAGGGCAGCACGATTTTCAATTCCGGTTCCTCGGGCTCGTCGGGCTCGCCGATCCCGTCCGCCCCGAGGTCGCGGCCTCGATCAGGGAATGCTACGACGCCAGCATTCGCGTGGTGATGGTGACGGGAGATTATCCCGGCACGGCGCGCAATATCGCCCGGCAGGCGGGCCTCGAGCCGGCGGAAGAGGTCCTCACGGGCTACGAGTTCGAGAAGATCGGCCGCGCCGAGCTCGAGCGGCACGTGCGGACGACGAACATCTTCGCCCGGGTCATGCCGGAGCAGAAGCTCGCGCTCGTCGAGGCGTTCAAGGCGAACCGGGAGATCGTCGTCATGACGGGGGACGGGGTCAACGACGCGCCGGCGCTCAAATCGGCGCACATCGGGATCGCGATGGGAGGCAGGGGCACTGACGTCGCGCGCGAGGCCGCCTCTCTCGTTCTTCTCGACGACGATTTCTCGTCGATCGTGAAGGCCGTGAAGACGGGGAGAAGGATCTTCGATAATCTCAAGAAGGCGATGGCCTATATCCTCGCGATACACGTTCCGATCGCGGGGCTCTCACTCATACCGGTGCTCTTCAAGTGGCCGCTCATTCTCTTCCCCGTGCACATCGTCTTCATGGAGCTCATTATCGATCCGGCCTGCTCGATCGTCTTCGAAGCGGAGCCGGAAGAGAAGGACATCATGCGGCGGCCGCCGCGCGACGCGAAGGAACCGCTGCTCGGCAAGCGCACGGTGATCCTGAGTATTCTGCAGGGCTTGAGCGTTCTCGCCGTCGCGACGCTCGTGTTCGTTTTCGCCCGGACGCTCGGGCACAGCGAGGACGCGGCGCGCGCGCTCGCCTTCGGAACGCTCGTCGTCGCGAACCTGGGGCTCATCTTTACGAACCGGTCCTGGTCGCGAACGTTCTTCGACACGCTCCGGGCCCCGAATGCCGCGGCGTGGCTGTCGTCGGGCGGCGCGATCGCGTTTCTCGGTCTCGTGCTCTACGTGCCGTTCCTGCAGAGGCTGTTTCGATTCGAGGCGCCGCGGATCGGCGATCTCCTCGTGTGCCTCGCCGCGGGCGGCATGAGTGTCATGTGGTTCGAGGCGGTCAAAGTCATCAATGGCTGGAGAAAGAAATCGCCGGCGCGCGAGGCGGCGCGTCCCTGACATGCCGGAATACTACAGCGAGAAACTCTCGGCCCGCCGCCTCGAGCGGGTCTACGAGATCGCTCCCCCCCGGGTCCGGCAATACCTGGACGCCGAGATCGATCACGTGCTCTCGCTCGTGCGGCCCGGCGACGCGGTGCTCGAGCTCGGGTGCGGATACGGGCGCGTGCTGGAGCCCCTCGCGCGAAAGGCGGGGATCGTCTTCGGCGTCGACACCTCTTTCGAAAGCCTCGCGCGCGGGAGGACCGCGCTCGAACGGGCCGGGAACTGCGTGTTCGCGCGGATGGACGCCGTCCGGCTCGGCTTTCCGGACGGGGCGTTCGATCGCGTCGTATGCATCCAGAACGGCATCTCCGCGTTCCACGTCGACGCGCGCGCGCTCGTGCGGGAGAGCGTGCGCGTGACGCGTCCCGGAGGGCTCGCGATCTTCTCGAGCTACAGCGACGCGTTCTGGGAGCACCGGCTCGCATGGTTCGTCCTGCAGGCCCGGGCGGGCCTTGTGGGAGAGATCGACCGTGAGAGGACGCGCGACGGCGCCATTGTATGCACGGACGGTTTCACCGCGACGACGTTCGGCGCGGAGCGGTTCGCCGGGCTCGTCGAGGAGCTCGGCCTGAGCGCGCGTGTCGTCGAGATCGATTCGTCGAGCGTCTTCTGCGAGATCACGGCAGGCGCGCCGGCGAAGAAAGGACGCACTCCATGAAATCACGGGATCATCGCGAGGCGCTCGCCGCGCTCATCGAGGGAAACGCACGGTTCGCGTCGGGAACGAGCGAGCATCCCCGGCAGGACGCGAGACGCCGGGAGGAAACGCTCGCGAAGGGGCAGTATCCCTTCGCGGCGATCGTCGGCTGCGCGGACTCGCGCGTTCCCCCCGAGCTCGTTTTCGACCAGGGGCTCGGCGACCTCTTCGTCGTGCGCGTCGCCGGGAACCTGGTGGACGATCTCGGGCTCGCGAGCCTCGAATACGCGGCCGCGCATCTCGGCGTGCCGCTCATCGCCGTCGTGGGGCATTCGCGCTGCGGCGCCGTCACGGCCGCGACGGAGGCGGGCGAGGCGCCGGGACGTCTCTCGGCGATCGTAACGGCGCTCGGGCCCTCGATCGAGAGGGCGAAGGGCGTAGCGGGTGACCTCGTGGAGACCGCGGCCCGGGAGAGCGTGAAATCCACCGTCGCCGCGCTCGGAGCCAGCGAGCCCGTTCTCCGGCCGCTCGTCGACCGCGGCGCGCTCCGGATCGTCGGCATGTTCTACGATATCGAACGGGGAACGGTGGAGGTTATTTCCTGACGCCGGCTCAGCGGACGAGCGCGAGCCTCGTCGTCGCCGTGTACACGCCCGCCCTGAATCTGCAGAAATAGACGCCGCTCGCGACCATGGCGCCTCTGTTGTCCTTTCCGTCCCATACGGCCGCGTGCCTGCCCTGTTCGTAGACGCGCTCGACGAGGGTTCTCACGAGCCGTCCCGCGGCGTCGAAGATCTTCATCTCGACTTCGTCTCGCGCGGCGAGCTCGAAGGGAATGATCGTCCGCGGATTGAACGGATTCGGATAGGCCGGATCGAGCCGGCTCGCGCCGCGCGCGGGGGGCGTTACGTAGCCGTCCGCGCCGGTCGGGATATCGGTCGTGACGCTGACGTCGTCGATGTACCATCCCTCGAATCCGTACTGTTCGTCGCTCGCGAAATGAAACCGGACGAGCACGGGGCCGTGGTACGTCGAGAGATCGAAGGTCTCCATCTTCCAGTCGATGGCGCCCGAATAGCACCGCTGGTAGGCGGCGAGGAAGATCGTATTGTAAGGGCTCGCGCGCGACGGATAGATGACCGTGGGGGAGATGATCCTCCACGTCGCTCCGTCATCCTGCGACAGCTCCACGACCCCGGCGTCGAGAGCCCAGTACGGATAGGCCGTGCCCGCTTCGGCGTTTATCCGGTGCCAGAAGGTCAGCCGCGAATTGTCGAAGAGGCAGAGGGGAGGGAGCGTGAGGACCGATTCCATGATGTTCGCGTAGGCGCCCGCCGCGGAATCGCCGCATCTCCAGCTCGACGGCGCCGAATGATAGCGCGCCCCGCTCACGTGCCACTGATCGACTCCGACGACCGCGCGATGGCTGAAAGATCCCTCCGAGGCGACCGGATCGTCGAGGCCGTAGCCGCATGTCCGCACGCGGACCGTTTCGGCGCGCGATTCCAGGTTCGATCCTTCGATCGTGAGGATCATCGCGATCTCCGAGAAGGGCGGGGTCGCTTCCTTCACGAACCAGAGAAGCTCGTCCGGAAAAGAGACCGTGCCGCCCGCGGGGATGAGCGGCAGCGTGACCGAGGCATTGACGGTCCGGCCGAACGAATTCTCCAGGAAGGAGAGCGTGAGCACGGGGGAGATCGCGACGGCCGTTCCCCGGTTCCGGTACACGCACGAGAGATCCTGGAACTCCCACGCTTCGAGGCAGCCGTTTCCGTTGCCGTGCGCCGCGTCCGAGAGCGCGAAAGACTCGAGCGCGAGGTCGGGGGCGCTTATCGGAAGCGCGACCGGAATCGTCCAGGTTCCTTCTTCCGCCGCGACGGTGAAGACGAGCGTCGCGATTCCCGTCCCGCGGGCGCCCGTTCCGATCTCGACGGAGAACGCGCGATCGATGATCAGGTTCGCTCCCGCGGCCAGATCTCCGGCATATGCGTCTCCGGCGAGGACGCTCACCGTCGAGTCGTCGACCGCGAGCGAAATCCCGACGTTCGTCAGCGGATTGAGACCCACGTTCGACGCCATGATCGTCAGGGAGGCCGTTTCGCCCGCCTCGGCCGCGCCGTCGCCGTCTCCCGCGCTTCCGGCGGTGTCGTCGTTCACGGCGAGGAGGGCGACGGAGGGAAGGTACGCGGCGAGCTGCTCGACTGCGACCGTGTCGGCGTGCGGGTAGTGGTTCTGAGATACGATGGAAAGCAGGAGATTCTCCGCGTCGAACGGGCACGGCTGCAGGAGAGCCGTTCCCGACGCGTCGGTGACCGCCGCGCAATACGCGCCTGGAGTCGTCGAGTTGAGGCTCGCGATCGCGCCCTGGAGGGGACCGTCGTCGTCGGAGACGAGCACCTCGAATCCGCCCTGACCCATGAAGAGCACGCTGTCGTGCTCGGCGGCGAGCTCGCGCGGCGTGTCGGTCCAGAGGCTCAGGGCGGGATCTCCGAGCAGACAGATACTATAGTAGACCGAGCGCACGGCGTCGTAACCGATGTAGGAGACGTTGTCGATCCGCGAATCCTCGAGCGCGTCCCCGAGCCGCGTGATCCCTTCGCCGAACAGCGCGTCGAAGAACCGGCGATCGAAGAATTGCGAGACGCCGCACGTCGAGCCGGGCGCGTCGTATCCGAGCCGCGTGTTCCCGATGAACGCGACGGCGCCGTGCGCGCCGGTGACGAGCTCTTCGGCGATGCAATCGTTCGCGTAGGTCGTTCCGGCGTCGTCGCGGTTGTCGAACGACGCCGCATAGCAGCCCTGGGAATAGCATACGAAGTAGCCGGCCGAAACGCCGTCGTTCGTGAGGGAAGCGACGTCTCCCGTGGCGAGCCGCATGACCGAAAAGAGGTTCGAATGGCCGCAGTGATTTACGATATTGACGCCGCTGTTGAGGATCGCAAGAACGTCGTTCACGTTCCATGAGCCCGTTTCCGAGTCGTAGAGGACCGGCGTCGAGAAGCCGGATGGCACCCCGGCGGTCGTGAATCCCCAGCTCGAGGAACCGTAGCGGATTTCGTCCTTGTAGTCGCCGCCCCACGTATTGACGCCCGCGATCGACCAGAGGAGCTCCCCGAAGAATCCGACGCTCGTGCATTGCGCCGGAACGGGAGCGAGCGTGTAGCGCGAGATCTTGTGGAGGGCGTTCGCGATTTCGGCGGCCGAATCGACCGGAAGCCTGCCTACGATAACCTCGCTCAGAAGATCTTCCTCGCCCGGTTCGCCGAAGTACTGGTCGGCGTCGTTGTTCCAGTTTCCGTCCAGACAGGAGTAGTAGAGATCGGAAGGGACGTCGGTGTCGACCTTCAGGCCGACCTTCACGTAGAAGCCGCGGCTCGGGATCACTTCGTCGTCTCCTCCGAGGAGAACGTGCGTCGTCCGCCAGTTCTCGTAGGCGAATCGAATGAAATTCCTGATCTTCTCCTGCAGATCGGCTCCGCCGTAATTTGCCGCGATCCACTCGGTATCGACGATCCGGGCGCGCATCCCGCAACGGGCCTTGAGGTCGACGAGCGGCTGAAACGAAGTAACGAAGGCGGGGCTCGTGATGATGACGTAGTGGACGATCTCTCCCTCGACGGCCGTGTCGGCGAGCGAAGAACCCCGCGGCGCGTATTCGACCGCGAGGCCGGGATTCTCGACGCGGCCTCGCAGGGCGCGGAGGGCCGCCTGCGTCCGCGCTGCGGGCGCCGGGGCCCCCGCATCCGCCGAAGGGACGGTTTCTATCGTGACGCGAACCGACGGCGAAAATAGAACGACGCCGGTGGACGGCACGAACGCGCATGGGTAGATATTCACGAAGGCGAGGCGCACGCCGGCGATCGTCTGCTCGGTCGCGAGCGCGCCGCGATCGGCGGGGAAGGGCTGCGACGATAGATATATCGCCGCGCTCCTGACGAATCCGGGAGGATCGCTCGTTCCGAGCGGCGCCTGCGGCTGCATCGGCGCGACGTCGTAGAGTCCGTCGAGGGCGATTGTTTCAGTCGGTTCGATGACGATCCGGGAGACGGTTTCCCCGGGCGGGATGATGAAGCAGGCCGGGTACACGGGCAGGATCGGTTCGCCGGGACCTGCGATGGAGCGGCAGCCGGGAATCGTGAAGAGAGCGCCTCCGGGCACACTCGCGACGCCTGGTTTCTCGAAGGATAGCTGTTTCGTCAGTAAGCCGGCCCGCGCGTTTCCGGCGAGAAGGAAAATGGCAAGGCCGACCCTTGCGAGAGCTCGTGTTGTCATGTCAGAAGGCGCCTTTTCCTTCCTCGAGATGTTTGGCGTTAGTATAGCACATTATTTTCCGTCCTTACAGGATCAAATAGGCTAGAATGGAAGCCTTCAAAGGAGAGAGAAATGACGTCACGGTGCGATCGGCTCGAGGAGAACAAACGCGGGTGCAACTGCACGTACGGGGGCTGCCCCCGTCACGGCAACTGCTGCGCGTGCATCGAATATCATCTCGGGTGCAGGGAGCTTCCCGCGTGCGCGTTCCCCGAGGACGTGGAGCGGACGTGGGACCGCTCCTTCAGAAAATTCATCGAAACGTACGGGTGAGCTTCGTGATCAGGCCTCGAGGCTCTCGGCGCTCTGAATCGATTTCATGAGCGATTCGGCGTGCTTCGATTTCTTCGTGACCTCGCGGAGTGCGTCCTGCGGAATCACCGGGTTCCGCCGCAGCCAGAAGCCGATCGCGGCGAGGCACGCGCCCTTCTTCCCGGCGACGCCGCGGAAGTCCCGCAGCACGACGTTCGGTCCCGCTTCGAGCGGGAGCGAGGAATCGGCGATAACGAGCGTCGAATCGCCAGGCTTGAGCATGCCCTTGACCCGCGCGAGGCCGTCGTCGGAGGTGACGATGATCACGTCCGGTTTCTGGATGCCGCTGTAATCGATCTTCCGCTCCGAGAGGATCACCTCCGCGAGCGAAAAGCCGGTGCCGACCGTGATGGGGTAGTCCCCCTTCTTGGTCGTCCGCAGGCCCGAGAGGATGGCCGCTTCAGCGAGGAGCTCGGCGGCCGACTGGACCCCCTCGCCGGCCGATCCGGAGAGCACGATCGCGATTCGATCCTCGAGCTTCGCCTCGAAAAGAGCCTTGAGCTCGGTCTTCACGAGCGATTTCAAATCCCGCACGACCGGCTTCATCGGCTCGCGCTCGCGCCTGAGCTCGAGCTCCTCGACGCTCAGGTCCGAGAGATCCTTGACTCCCTTGACGCCGTACGACGGGCACGGCGAGACGATCTCGACGAATGAGAAGCCCTTCACGGCGAACGCTTCGGCGAGCTTCTCGGTGAGATCCCCCTTCGCCTTTATCCTGAGCGCGTACGCGGCGCCCGCGTCGTACGCGAGCCGGCACAGATCGTACGGATGCCGCTCGTGTCCCTGCGGCGTGATGACCGTCGTGAAGCCGAAGGGGGTGAGCCCGCTCGGCTGCCCGCCCGTCATCCCGTAGACCATGTTGTTCACGACGATGAGCGTCATGTCGACGTTCCAGCGCGCCGCCTCGAGCAGGTGCTGGAGCCCGATCGTCGCGCCGCCGTCACCCTGGAAGGCGATGACCTTCTTGTTCTTTCCGTCGAGGCCGAGCGCCGCCCCCATGGCGAGCGCCACGGATCTCCCGTGGAGCCCATGGATCGTGTGGGCGCTGAAGCTCGAGTCGATGAGTCCCCCGCAGCCGATGTCGCTCGAGATGACGACGTCGAGCGGCGCGATGTCGAGCTTCTCGAGCGCCTTCGCGATATGCGCGGTGACGAGGTGGTATCCGCAGCCGGGGCAGTAGGGTTGTTTGGTCGAAGCGAGCATCGTCATGACTGCATCACCCTCTCCACGATCTCACGGGGAGCGATCATGGTCCCGATCTTCCCGATCGATTTCACCGAGGGCCTCCCCGCAACGCCGTAGACGATCTCGCTGAGGAGCCCCGTGAGGTTCTCCTCGGCGATGAAGACGCGTTCATACCGCGACATGATGTCGATGACGGGGCGCGGCACGGGGAGAATCGTTTTGATAATGAGGAGGGACGCCTTCTCGCCTCCGGCGCGGAGCGCGGCGACCGCCTCGCGGGCCGAGCCCGCGGTGATCCCGTAGCTCACGACGAGCTTCTTCGCGCCCGGTTCCTCGTCGAGCTCGTAGAAGGTGAACTCGCCCATCCAGCGATCCACTTTCTCCATCAATCTCGTCGTGTTTCCGAGAGCCGCCGCGTCGGTTTTTCTGATGAGTCCGCTTTCGTCGTGCGTCGACGCGTTGAACCGCACCTGGAAGCGGCCGTCCCCGAGAGGGGCGAAGGGAGGGACGAGGCTGTCGGTCCGCTTGTACGGCAGGTAGCCCTCGCCGCCGCTCAGGTCCCACTTCGCCGGTTCGATTTCCTCGAAGTCGCCGGCGTCCACCGAGGACATCGTCATGGCGAGCTCCTTCGACATGAGGAGCACGACCGGCGTCCTCATCTTGAGGGAGGCGGCGACGGCCTTCGCCGTGAGATTCCAGCAATCCGCGCTCGAGGAGACGGAAAAGACCGGGACGGGATAGCCGCCGGAGATGGCGCCCCGGAGGAGCATGAGGTCTCCCTCCGCGCCGGTCGTCGCCGAGCCCGTGCTGGGCCCGAGCCGCTGCGCGAGGATAATGAGCATGGGGAGCTCCATCATATGCGCCATGTTGAGCGATTCGAGCATCAGGGCGAAGCCCGGGAACGACGTCGCCGTCACCGGGTATCTCCCCGCCGCCGAGAAGCCGCTCATCCACTGGAGCGTGCTGATCTCGTCGGGCGCGGGGAACATCATCGGGAACCGGCGGCTCGAATAGAGATAGAGGAGGTTCGCCGGCGTAATCGGGTATCCGACGAACACCTCGGCTCCGGCGCGCACGGCCGACTCGATAACGAGCCGCGAGCCGTCCACGAGGAGCAACCGTTCGTTTTTCTTTTCTTCCATATCCTTTGTTGGTTGCGTCGTTGGTGAAACCGTGAAGGGTTGATTCTCGACTCATGGGAATATATCGCCGACCGCCGGCCGATGTCAAGGCGGAAGCGGCGCGCCGCGCGGCGCAGGGGCTGTTCGAGACGCTTCGATTCCCCTTGATTCCGGCGGCTGTTCGGAACGATTATCAGGATAATGGGAACTTCGTGGGCCGTTCCACGTATCAAGAAGCTATATGCCGCCCCAGCGGAGAAAGAGTCAGAGGAGGTCGTGCGATGAAACTCCAGAGCGTTCGCGCTAAATTCTTGCTCACCGTTGCCGGATTGGCGTTCATCTTTCTTATGGGCATGGGCGCGGAGAGGATCATAACGCGCGCGGAAAGGTCCGGAACGTCCGACAGCATCTTCCCTGAGGCGAGCGCGCAAGCGCTGGCTGCCGGAGAGGATATTCCGACCATCGTCGAGCGGGCGGTTCCCGCCGTCGTGTACATTTCAACCAAGTCGGAACAGGATATGAGCCAGTCGGGGAATCCCTTCTATCAGGATCCGCGCTATCGGCGGTTTTTCGGAATTCCCGACAAGCAGGTTCAACAGAGGCTCGGTTCGGGCGTGATCGTTACGGGGGACGGCTACATTCTCACGAACAACCATCTCGTGGAGGGGGCGAATGACATAAAGGTCTACCTGCCTCCCCCCGATAGCAGGAAGTTCGCCGCGAAGCTCGTGGGGACTGATAAGACCACCGATATCGCCGTGCTCAAGGTAGATGCGGAGGATTTGCCGGTCCTCAAGTTCGGGCATTCCTCCGAGCTGAGGCTCGGGCAGACGGTGCTCGCGATCGGTTTCCCGTTCCAGGTCGGGCAAACCGTCACGATGGGGATCGTGAGCGGACTCGCGAAGACGGCGGCGGAAAGGGAAGGAGTCGACGTCGAGCTCATCCAGACAGACGCGGCTATCAATCCCGGGAACTCGGGCGGCGCCCTCATCAACACGAAAGGGGAGCTCGTCGGTATCAACAACATGATCGTCTCGAAGGCGGGGGATTTCGCGGGCATCGGCTTCGCGATTCCGATCGACGTGGCGAAAAGAATCATGGACGATATCGTCGAGCATGGATCGGTTTCGCGCGGATACGTCGGCATCGCGATGGACGATCTTACGGCGGATAAAGCCTATTTCTTCGGCGTCAATAAGGGAGACGGGGTCATCGTGATGACTGTCGAGAAGGGAAGCCCGGCGGACAAGGCCGGCGTCCAGGTGAACGACATCGTCACGGCGGTGAACGGCAAGGAAGTCAAAAACATGGGCGAGCTCCGCAGAAACGTTTCCATGCTTCACCCGGGAGAGAAGGTCGAGCTCGCTATACTGCGCGGGGGCAAGAGCATGAATATCACCGTGACCGTCGCCAAGCGGCCAGGCGAATCCGTTGCATCCGCGAAGCCGGAAGAAGAGAAAGGAACTCCTGAACTGGCGCTGCTCATGGGGGTCGGCCTCACCGATCTCAATGAGGAATACCGGCAGGAGCTGGAGCTCCCGAAAAATATAAAGGGGGTGCTCGTTACCGAAGTCGAATCGGGTACGCCCGCGGATGAAGAGGGGCTCAACCGAGGCGATGTCATCATTGCTTTCAATCTCAAGCCCGTGGCCAATCTCGCCGCGTTCAAAGCGCTCGTCAAGGGCATGAAGGCGGACAAGTTCATGCTCACCGTCTATCGGGGCGGCGCCCAAACGAATATCGTCATCAAGGAATAGCGTCCGTCACGGCGCGCGGCCGGGAGATTCGCCGGCATATGTAAAGAGGGAGCGTTTCGAACGCTCCCTCTTTCTTTTTCGGACGCCTCCGAACAAAGCTCAGTCGTAGTACTCCTGCCCGAGATGTGTGATGAGGTCCTCTCCCTGCAGATACCGCAGCGTGTTCTTCAGCTTCATGAGCTGGATGAAGAGATCGTGCTCGGGGTAGAGGCCCTCCGCGTGCATCGGGCTCTTGAAGTAGAACGAGAGCCATTCCTGGATGCCGCGCATGCCGGCGCGCTGCGCCATGTCCATGAAGAGCGCGAGGTCGAGAACGATCGGCGCGGCGAGGATGGAGTCGCGGCAGAGGAAGTTGATCTTGATCTGCATCGGATAGCCGAGCCATCCGAAGATGTCGATGTTGTCCCAGCCTTCCTTGTTGTCCCCGCGCGGCGGATAGTAGTTGATCCGCACGACGTGGGAGAATTTTCCGTAGAGGTCGGGGTAGAGCTTCGGCTGGAGGATATGCTCGAGGACGGAGAGCTTGCTCTCCTCCTTCGTCTTGAACGACTCGGGATCGTCGAGCACCTCGCCGTCGCGGTTCCCGAGGATGTTCGTGGAGTACCAGCCGTTGAGGCCGAGCATGCGCGACTTGAGACCGGGCGCGAGAATCGTTTTCATGAGGGTCTGCCCCGTCTTGAAGTCCTTGCCGCAGACGGGGACGCCCTTCTCGCGGGCGAGATCGTTCAGGGCGGGCACGTCGACGGTGAGGTTCGGCGCGCCGTTCGCGAAGGGGATGCCGAGCGAGAGCGCCGCGTAGGCGTACACCATGCTCGGCGCGATCTCGGGGCTCCGCGCCTTGAGCGCCTTCTCGAACGATTCGATGTCCCGGTGCGCGGCGGTCGGCTTCAGGAAGATCTCGGTGCTCGCGCACCAGACCATGACGAGCCGGTCGCATTTCTCGCGTTCCTTGAAGGCGAGAATGTCCTCCTTGAGCTGCTCGGCGAGGTCCCACCACGTCGCGCCCTTCTTCACCCACGTGCCGGAGAGGCGCTTCACGTAGTTCTGGTCGAAAACGGCCTTCATCGGCTTCACGCTCTCGAGGAACGGGCGCACCTTCTCGAGGAGCGCGGGCTCGAGCACGCCGGCGTGCATCGCCGCTTCGTACGCGTTGTCCTCGAAGATGTCCCACCCGCCGAACACGATATCGTCCATTCCGGCGAGCGGAACGAAATCCTTGATGAGGGGGGTGCGGTTGTCGGTGCGCTTGCCGAGCCGGATCGTTCCCATCTGCGTGAGGGAACCGAACGGCTTCGCGTGGCCGCGCCTGACCGCTTCGACCCCCGCGTAGAATGTCGTGGCGACGGCGCCCATCCCCGGCGTAAGAATGCCGAGCTTGCCTTTCGGTGCGGTCAGCTTCTTCTTGATCTCCATGAACGCTCCTTTCGTGAATTCGCGATTCGATCGCGCCTCGCGCGAACGCCGGAGATTCTATTCTCTTTACGTAATAAAACTATTTTATTATTCTTATCAGAGGTATAAAATAATACTATGAATCTGACGACGCTCAAATATTTCGTCTCCGTCGCGGAGCTCGGAAGCCTCACGGCGGCCGCCGAGGCTCATTTCGTGACGCAGCCCGCGCTCAGCGTCGCGCTCCGGAAGCTTCAGGAGGAGCTCGGCGCGAGGCTCGTCGTGGCGGAGGGGCGGGGCATGCGGCTCACCCGGGCAGGGGAGATCGCTCTCGACTACGCGAGGCGGTTCGCGCGTCTCGAAGAGGAGCTCTCGCGCGAGATCGCAGATCTCGAGGGGCTCGCCCGGGGGAAGATCGCGATCGGCACCATCGACGCCGCGAGCTCCTACGTTCTCCCGCCGATCTTTTCGCTTTTTCGCGAGCGGTATCCCGGGATAGACATCTCGCTCGAGGTCATGGGGACGAATCCGCTTCTCAGGGAGCTCAAAGCCGGCCGCCTCGATCTCGTCGTGGGCACCCTGCCGGTGGAGAGGGGCGTCGATCTCGACGTGTTTCCCGTTTACATCGAGAAGCTGCTCGTCGTCGGTCGCCCGGGTCATCCTCTCGCGCAAAGGCGGGCGGTTCTTCCCGCGGCGCTCGCCGGACATCCGTTCATCTCCTTTCACGAGGGAGCCAACACGAGACGCATCATCGAGTCGGTTCTCGCGGATCACGGCGTCTCGCCGCGCGTCACCATGACGACCGACAGTCCCGAGGCGATCAGGAATCTCGCCGCCGCGGGGCTCGGGATCGCGATTCTGCCCGAGAAGCTCGTGCGGGACGATATCGCTCGGGGAGCGCTCGTCGAGATCAGGGTCAAGGGGATCGTCTTCGAGCGAAGCCTCGGTCTCATCATTCCGGCCAGGCGTTATCTTTCCTCGACGGTGAGGGCTTTTCTCGGCGTGCTCGCCGAGGGGCTCGCGGTGGAGCTTCCCGAACGGTGTCTGCTTGCAAAGGGGGACGAATGAGCGACAGGGGAGAAGCGGCGAGACGCGCCGCGCTCGTGGCGGGCGCGTTCGTGCGCGAGCGGTTCGAGGCGGGGAGCACGGGGAGAATCCTCGCGAAAGGGAAAAAGGACTTCGTCACCGAGGTCGATACGGCGAGCGAAGCGATGATCAAGGAGACGCTCGGCTCCGCGTTTCCGTCGATCGGCTTTCTCGCGGAGGAGAGCGCGGCGCCGCAAACGGCGGACGCGTTCTGGATCATCGATCCGCTCGACGGCACGACGAACTTCATTCACGGATATCCGTCGATCGGCGTCAGCGTCGCTCTCATGGAGCGGAAGCGCGTCACGGTCGCCTGCGTGTTCGACCCGCTGCGCGGAGAGCTTTTCGAGGCGGAGGCCGGAGGCGGCGCCACGCTCAACGGAAGCGCGATTCGCGTTTCCGGAGCGCGGAGCCTCGGCGAGAGTCTCCTCGGAACGGGATTTCCGTTCGGCGCGCCGCAGCATCTCGGCGCCTATCTCCGGGTCTTTTCCGATCTCTTTCACGGCTGCAGGGATATCAGGAGGGCGGGCGCGGCCGTTCTCGATCTGAGCCACGTCGCCGCGGGGCGGCTCGACGGCTTCTGGGAGCTTCATCTCAAGCCATGGGACATGGCCGCGGGAGCTCTCATCGTGCGCGAGGCGGGAGGGACCGTAGGGGACTTTTTCGGAGGAGAGGGATATCTCGAGTCGGGAAATATCGTGGCGGCTTCACCCGCCCTGTTCGGCTCCATCGTCGAGGCGACGAAACGGCACTTCACGCCCGAATCGGTCGCCCTCCTCGCGACGCATTTCATGCCTTGATTCCGCCGCGGGGGAAAAGAGAAGGGGCCGCCGGATCGCCGGCAGCCCCCAGGGACTAGGCAGGGTCGTCGATCTATCGGTTCATTATTCTCCGCTGTATCCCGCGCCGATTTCGTCGAAGAGAAATCCGCGGCCGCAGCGCATGCCCCAGATGCCGTGGAAGAATCCCCTGCCTTCATCCGAAGCGATCCAACGCCCCTTGAGCCGGCCCTGAACGTTCAGGTTCGCGTCGATCCATTCGCCGGCGAACCAGCCGCGCGGACGCCTGTTGTCGATCCCCTTGTCATAGCCGTTGCCTCTGTCGAGCGCGGGAGCTCCGCGGAATCCGCCCTTGCCGCGCAGAATCCCCATGAAGCGCCCCGTGAGGTCGATGTATTTCCCGAAGAAGACGGGCTCGCCCGCGGCGTTCAGACCGAAGACTCCCCTCAGATGCCCGCCGATCCGTCCGCCCTTGCCGACCCATATGCCCCTGAACACGCCATGCACGACCCCGCCGTTCTCGAGAGAATCGGCGCTCGTCAGCGAATCGATATCGGTCATCTTCCAGGCGCCCATGAGCTGGCCGTGAGGACAGCCGGGGGGCACGAGCACGCTCGTGATCGAGATCGCGTTCCCGCAGGTATCGACGGGAGACACAAGATCGAGCGCGAGGAGCTCGGCCATCGTGAAGGTTCTGCTGTACGGCCCGGTGCTCAGCTCGAGCGTCGGAACGCAGCCGCCGCAGAACGACGAATCGGAAGGCACGATGAGCCTCACCTGAATGCCGTCCACGTGGGGGCCGGTATGCGAGACCCAGCTGATCGTCGACGAGTCGACGCGCGAGATCGAATCGTCCGCCTCGAAGGCGATCGTTTTCTGGATGACGATGACGCCGCCTTCCAGATGGAGCGTTCCGGACCAGTCGAGCGGGCAGCGATCGACCGCGTTCGTATCGTTCACGTCCGCGAGGCGTCCCCAGATCGCGCGGAACTCGAAAAACCGCGCGCCTCTCGCTTCCAGCGAATCGGCTCGGCCGCATTTCTCGATCGGATCATCGAACGAAGCCTCGGTCGAGAACGCCGCGAACATATCGGGCTCGCCGAAGGCCGGAGCTTCGTCGCTCGTCGAGAGCCCCCCCGTCGGAGAATCGAGATCGATCGCCTGCTCCTGCAGCGCCGGAGCCGGCGATACGGAGTCGCTCTGGCAGCCGAAGCCCGCCGCCAGCAGGGCGATGGCGAAAATGCTGAAAAGCCCCTTGACCATCTTACTGCTCCTTTCGAACGTCGGACCGGTGATCCGCTCATTTATTTCATTATACAAGGTCTCGGATTGCATGAAAAATGCCCATGCGGAGGGCGCAGGCGATAATGGCCTAATCGCTATATTAACAAGTGAGTTGGGCTATCACTCCGGATCACCCGGCGAGAGCTCCGACGCGGATAGTGAACCGCCGGGTACACAAGCGCGAGACGCCTGTTCCTCCCGGTTCAAACGGGCGCGCGCCCGCGGCCCGCCGCTCGACGTCCTATTTTACCTCTCTCTTTCCGTGCTCGATGAAGTATCCGAGAGCTTTCATGGCGCGGTCGATCTTCCTGAAGCACGGGATTCCGGCTTCCTCCATCATCCGGACGGCAGGGTCGAAGAGCGCGCCGGAATTGAGGCTCGCAACCATCGGCTTCGTCGTGCCCTTGAAGGCGCGGATCGTCACGTTGGGATAGGAATTCTCGTGGAGGATGTCCTCCTTGTGCCCTTCGCCCGCCGGAAGATTCTCCATGAAAGGCGTCGGCGCCACGTTCGCCGCCATGAGGCAATCGACGCTCTCGTCGGCGAGCATCGCCTCGAGGCATTTGCCGTAGTTGGCCGCATGCGTGCTCGGCGTCGCGTCGACGGGGTTGTGGACGTCGATGATCTCGGTGGGAAGAGCCTCCCGGAGCTTTTGAACCGTATCGTCGGAGAATGCGGCGAGCGTCAGCGCGCCGAGCGTGTCGGCCGCGACGGAGCATTCGAATCCCGCGTTGCTGAATATCCCGACCCTCGAGCCGCGCACCCGGCGCCCCTCGAGGAGCGTGAACACCTTGATCGTGTCCTCGACCTCGTCGAGCGTCTCGGGCATGATGACCCCCGCGTCGCGCAGCAGGCGGTCCATGACCTCGAAGTTCCCCGCCATCGAGGCAGTGTGCGAGGCGACGGCCGCCGCGCCGGCCTCCGTTTTCCCCGCTTTGTAGAGAATCACGCTCTTTCCCTTCCGTATGATTTCGCGGACGACGGCGAGAAAACGCTCCCCGTCGTAGGGCTTGAGCCCTTCGAAATAAAGTATGAAGAGATCGATGTCGCGATCGTCCTTGAGCGCGATAAGGTAATCGGTCGCCGCGGCGTCGGCCTGGTTGCCGAAGGTGATCATGTATTTCGGATTGAGCGCCCGGTCGAGGTTGCTGATGAGGGTGACCAGGTACGCGCCGCTCTGGCTGACGATCGCGCACCGCTCGCCGAACGTTCCCCGGAAGGGAAGCTTGTACTCGGGCAGGAAGAAGGTGTTGTAGCCCCCGGGCTTCGAAACGATTCCCATGCAGTTCGGCCCGTTCACGACGACCCCTCCGCCCGGGCGGCTCCGCGCCTTCCGGATCGATTCGCGGAGGCGCCGGTCGAGCTCCCGGCCGCGTTCGGTCTCCCCGAAGCCCCCCGAGATGAGGGTGATCGAGGCCGTTTTTTCCCCCTCGATGAGCTCGCTGAGGAGTACCGCGGCCCTCTCGTCGGCCGGGATCGTGAAAACGGTCATATCGGCCTTTTCCGGCAGCTCGGCGATCGATTTGAACGCCCGGCAGCCGTCGATCTCGCCCGCGTCGGGATGGAGGAGATAGATCCGTTCCCTGGGGACTCCGCCTCCCTTGATGAGATTCCGGAGAATGATGCGTCCCATATTCATCTTGTTCGCCGAGGCGCCGATGACGAGGGCGCTCTTCGGCTGGAGCAGCTTCACGATGCCCTCCTGCGGCGGCGCGGCGAGATCGTGCTTCTTCCCCGAGATCCGCATCAGCGCGTCGAGAGGAACGAGCTCCCCGCCGCTCGTGATCTGGAGCGGGTTGACCTCGATCTCCTCGATGGTGACGGGCGAATCCGCGGCGAGAGGGGAGAAGACCTCGCCCAGCTTCGCGAACGCGGCGAGCGCGTCGCGGATCTTCGCCGTATCGACGATCGGTTTCTTCGTGACGCGCGTTTTGCCCGCGATCACGGGATAGAAGAAGGTGGCGTCGAGGGCCTGTTCGGTGCCCTCGCGGTCGCCGATCTCGGAGGCGGCCCTGATGAAGAGCCCTTTTTCCCGCGTCAGGCTCTTTTTATAAACTTCGGTTCCCACGCCGCCGAGCCCGCAGAAGACGACCGGCCCGAACGAGGGATCCTGGCGAAGCGAAACGAGAAGCTGGAAGGGGATCGAATCGCTGCCGGGAACCTTCTCGGCGATCATCATCCCGGAGAACGGAACGCGCGCCTTCGCCGCGATAAGCGCGAATTCGCGAAAGGTCGCGGCGAGATTCTTCGGATCGCCCTGGATGAACTTTATCCCGCCGTATTCCGTCCGGTGCGGCATTCCGGGCGAAATGAGCTTGCAGACTACTTCGCCGCCCGGCATATCGGCCGGGTTCAGGGCGCCGATCTCCTTCTCGCTCGCGACGAAACGGGTGCGAGGAACGCGGAAGCCGGCGAGGCCGAGGATCTCGTAAATCTCGTGCTCGTGAAGGGAATACATCTTCTCGTCGAGCGCCTTGAGCAGCTTCGCGCGGATCGCGTCCATGTTCGAATCGAGCGCCGGATTCATCGATCCTCCATTCCTGGTGTCTGAAGCGTATGCGGACGGGTACAACTCATGCTATAGACTAGTGCAGCGCGGGGTCGTTGTCGACCGAAATCATCCTCGCGGACCGCCGCGCACGGGGGAACGATGGCCATATCGAAGGGGATCGAGGAGGAGATCAGGGCGAACCGGCGGGCGATCGCCCGGCTCAAGCACGAGATCTTCGGCGTCGACAAGACGCGCCGGTCCCGGTACATCAGGGAATTTCATTCGGAATTCAGGGATTTCAGGTCGATCGCGAGCTCGGACGAGGTGATCGAGGAAGCCTCTCGCCGCGATATCGTCTTTTTCGGAGATTATCATCCGCTCGACGCGAGCCAGGATTGGGTGCTCCGTCTCATGAGGGAGCTCACCGCGTGCGGGCGCAAGGTCGTGCTCGCCCTCGAGATGCTCTACGTCCACCAGCAGGATTCCCTCGACCGGTGGATGAAGGGGACGATCGGCGAGGAGCAGTTCCTCGACGAGATCGATTACCGTTCGGAATGGGGATTCGACTGGCGCAGCTATCGCCGCATCTTCGAGCTCGCGAAGGATCCGTTCATTCCGATATTCGGCATAGATTCGGAGCACCGCGATCATCTCAAGCATATCCGCAGGCGGGACCGGCTCGCCGCGCGAAGGATCGGCACCATCCGGAAGTTCTTCCCGGAGCACCTCATCCTCGTCGTCGTCGGCGAGTCGCATCTCGCCTCCAATCATCTTCCGGCGGAGGTCCGGGCGGAATCCGGCGGCCGCGGCGACGGGATCGTCATCGTGCAGAACATCGACGAGATATACTGGAAGCTCATGAGGCGCCGCCGCGTGGACGCCGAGGCGGTGAAGATCGACGACGACCGGTACTGCGTCTTCACGGCGTTCCCGATGCTCAAGTATCAGGCCTACCGGGAAATCATCGACGTATGGACGGACGGCGAGGAGGTCGACGCCGCGACGCCGTTCCTTCACGAGACGATCGAGGAGATCTACGGATTTCTCGCGAAGAAGAGCGGGAAGCCGTTGATCGCGCTTTCGAACGGGCGCCGGGAAACGCTCGAAGCGGTCCTGCCCGAGGTGCAGTGCCGTTCGACGTACCATGCGTTCTCCGCGTACATGCGATCGCGAAAGATGGGACCGCGGGAGATCGCGGCGGTTCTCGAAAGCCTGAAGCGCGACGGGATGCGCTACGTGAGCGCCATCAACACGCTTCTCATCGTGAAGAACGATCCGTCGCGCATGGCCCGGGAGGCCGCCCGTTTCGTGCTGCACCTCATGCGGGGCGAAACGATGGAACGGCCCGCGAAGCGGCTTTCGGCGGCGGACGAATTCTACCGCGCGGCGATCGACGAAGCGCTCGTGTGCTTCGCCGCCGCGGTCGTCAATCCCTCCATGGCCTGCGCCGGAAACGGTCGGCTCCGCGGCCCGTTCGAGGTCGAAGGCGCGTGTCGCGCGGCGGAGAAGAGCGGGGAAATCCCGGCCCTCGGCGCGAGAAAGCGTCTTCTCGCCGCGTGGGCGCTCGGGGCGCGTCTCGGCGAGGCGCTTCGTCTTTCCTACCATGCGGGGCGCATGACGCGGGAGAAGATCGCGGCGCTCTTCAGCGCCCGCCTCGACGGGCCGGGCGACTCCCGCGCGACGTACCTCCGGCTCGCCGGAAAGACGCGAGGGCACGGCGCGGCGGTTCGTCGCCGATCGAAATAGGCGACGCGTCGCGTCGATGGTTCCTGCGCGCGATCTCGCAACGTGCCTATCCACAACAAATTACTCCCGGCCTCCCGCGGGCCGTTCATTTTTATTTGAATTTTTCCCCGTCAACCTTCACACTCTGCGGAAATTCGCGGAGTTCCGTCCGGTTCCCTGTCGAAAGGGGATGACGATGCAGGACGCCCGGGATCTCGTCGATCAGACCGTGCTCGTCAAGCTCGTGAGCAACGAGGGCCTCGCGTTCACCGGAATGCCGGAGGACGGACCTTTCTTTTGCAAGGTCACGGCGGTGGACGAGATAGGCGTCTGGGTGGAGAACGGGAATTTCGCGACGGTGGAGATCAGGGATCGTCAGGGACGGTACATTCCGAAACGCAGGCAGAAGCTCGAACGGCATGAGGTGGATATCCTCATCCCGTGGCGCATCGTACATACGCTGATACGGTTCAGGAAAGAGGACGCCGCGAAAGCGGCCGCGAACGTGCTCGGCGCCGACGCCAAACCGGGGAGCTGCATAGGATTCGTGAAATAAGGGATATCGGGATCGCGCTGCAGGACGTGCAGGGGGCGTTCCAGTCGAAACGCGTATTCAAACGCAGGATGGCGGAGCATTTCCATAAAATGAATCCCGCCCTCATTATCATCTACAGCTATCTGATCGTCGATCTGCTCGGCACGCTGCTTCTTTCCCTTCCCGTTTCTTCGAAAGGTCCGGGGATTCCTCTCGTCGACACCTTTTTCACGGCGACCTCCGCGCTGTGCGTCACGGGGCTTGCCACGGTCGACGTCGGCACGACGTTCACGCTGTTCGGGCAATCGGTCATCATGGCGCTCATGGAAATCGGCGGGCTCGGCGTCATGACCTTCTCCGTCGTCTTTTTCCTTTTCCTCGGCAGGGGATTCAGCTCGCGGGGACGCTGGATCATCACGGAATCATTCGCGTCGTCGCCGCACCGGCACGTGAAGAGTCTGCTCAAGGTGATTCTTCTGTTCACCTTCATGATCCAGATCGTCGGCGCGCTGCTCCTGTTCATGCAGTGGCGGGAAGCGATGTCGGTCGGCTCGGCGCTCTACGCGGGATTGTTCCATTCAGTGTCCGCGTTCTGCAACGCGGGGATCAGCCTCTTCCCGACGAGCTTCGTGAACCACCGGGGGAGCGTTCTCCTCAACGCGACGATCTGCTCGCTCATCGTACTCGGCGGCATCGGTTTTCCGGTCATTTACGAATTGTACGGCCGTGCGCGGGGCTTCAGGTCGCGGAAGCGGGTCGCGATCTCCCTCCACACGCGAATGGTGCTGACGATGACGCTTGTTCTCATCGTCGCGGGCGCCGTTCTCATTTTCGTCCTCGAGCGCGACAACCAGATCGCCCGTCTCCCCGTCAAGGAGCAGATCCTCGCGTCCCTCTTCCAGTCGATCACGGCGCGCACGGCGGGTTTCAACACGCTCGACGTCGGTTCCCTCGCCGTCGCGACGCTGTTCATCCTCATCATTCTCATGTTCGTGGGAGCGAGCCCCGGTTCGTGCGGAGGGGGCATCAAGACGACGTCGCTGGCCGTTCTTGTCGCCATTCTCAACGACCGGATCAGGGGGCGGAACTCGGCGAGCCTCTTCAAACGGACCATCCCGGAGGAGACCGTCTCGAAGGCGCTGTCGATCTTCATCCTCGCCGTCATCGTTCTGACCGCCGGGCTCATCGTCCTTCTCGTCTCGCAGCCGGACACGCCGCGGGAGAATTTTCTGACGTATCTGTTCGAGGCGGTCTCCGCGTTCGGCACGGTCGGGCTGTCGATGGGGATCACCTCATCGCTCACCGTGTTCGGGAAGATCGTGATCATCGCGATCATGCTTCTCGGGAGGGTCGGTCTTCTGACCGTCGCATACGTCGTCACGAGCAGGCGGGTCGTCGCGACCTACCGGTACGCCGAGGAAAAGGTCATGATCGGGTAATTCACCTGGGGCCGAAAGGAAAGGGAAAGAGCCATGAGCAAGAAATACGCGACGATCGGACTCGGCAACTTCGGGTTCAACGTCACGAAGACGCTGTTCGAGGAAGGGCACGACGTCGTGGCGGTCGATCTCGACGAGGACGCGGCGCAGCACGTGCAGCCGTACTGCACCCAGGCCGTCGTCGCCGACGCGACGCAGAAGGAGACGATCCGGGGGCTCGGGCTCGACGAGATGGACGCGGTCGTCGTGAGCATGGGGGGGAACGAGAGCGCCGCCACCCTCATCACGCTCTATCTCAAGGAATTCGGCGTGAAACGGATCGTCGTCAAGGCGTCGAACGAGGATCACGGAAAGATATTGAGCAAGGTAGGCGCGACGGACGTCATCTATCCCGAAAAGGACATGGCGATCAAGGTCGCGCGCAGCCTCTCGACTCCGGACGTTCTCGATTATATCCCGATGTCGGGAGATTATCTCATAGCGGAGATCGCCCCGCTCGAGGCGTTCGTCGGGAAATCGCTGGCGGAGCTGCAGCTTCGTTCCCGCTACGGGATCACGGTGATCGGAATCAAGGAGCTCGTTCCGGAGAACTTCATTCTCGTCCCGCCGGCGAGCTTCGTTATCAAGCACAGCGACATCCTGATCGTGATCGGCAAGCGCGTCGACATACAGAAGATAAAAACGCTCAAGGAAAAACGGTAGCGCGCTCGCGATGGCGGGAGGCGCCGGAAGGAGATCGACATGAAGCGGTTTGCGGGATCGGCGGGTCTTCTCGCGCTCGCGTTTCTTCTCGCGGCGCGCGGCGCCTCGGCGGGGATCGGCGTGCGGGCGACCGGGGGTTTGAGCTACGTAGCCTACGGCGATTTCAACGACGCGGCGGAGTACGCGAACGAGGAAGGGCTCTGGGCCTCGGGAGCCACGGGCGAGGTCGGCGCGATCCACTGGATTCCCGAATTCGGCGGGGAGATCGTCGTTTCCGTCGTTCCCCGTTTGAGCGTCGGCGCAGGCGGCGGGATCGTCTTCGGCACATCCGCATTCGTCCTGCAGACAGGTCTCGGCTCCTATTCCTACGAGCACGCGATGAGAGCGTATCCCGTAACGGTGACCGCGTACCTTGATCTTCCGGCTCTGCCGTTCGCGAAACCGTACGTCTCCCTCGGGGGGGGCGCGTATCGCGCGAGCCTGACCTTCGAGGAGAGCGCGAGCGGCGAACCGTCCGCGGGGGAAGCGAGCGCGGATCTCCGGAAATGGGGATTCGGGTTCCACGCGGGCGCCGGACTCTCTTTCGAGATCGCTCCGAAGGTGCGGTTCGACATCGACCTGAAGTGGCGCAGGGCCGTCGTGAAGGGATTCGAGGGAGAACGGCTGAATCCGGACGGGAGCTCGACCGAGGTCTTTCTCGCCTCGTACCGCGACGCGGACGGCAATCCGATCTTCGCTCCCGAATCGACCGCCGACAGGGGCGTTTTCGACGAAGGCTCGGTGGATCTGAGCGGTTTCGCGTTCATGCTCGGAATCGCCGTTTCCTTCTAGAGGAGGGAGTCTCCCCGAAGCCATGGCGAACGCTCATCTCACCGCGCTCGACGTCCTTATCATCGCGGCGTACCTCGTCGTTTCCTTCGCGATCGGCATCGTGCTGAGGAAGCGGGCGACGAGGAACACGGAGGAGTACTTCGTTTCGGGCCGCTCGCTCCCCTGGTGGTTGATCGGGACGTCGATGGTCGCGACCACCTTCGCCGCCGACACGCCGCTCGTCGTGTCGGGCCTCGTCGCGAAAGGGGGGATCTGGCAGAACTGGCTCTGGTGGCAGTGGGGGATCGGCGGGATCGTGACGGTGTTCCTCTTCTCCCACCTGTGGCACCGTGCGCGGATCACCACCGACGCCGAGTTCGTCGAGCTCCGCTACGACGGAAAGCCGGCCGCCGCCCTGCGGTGCTACCGGGCGATCTGGTTCGGCATCCTCCAGAACATTCTCATTATCGCCTGGGTCATGAAGGCGATGGTGAAGATCGTCGTCGTCATCATGGGGTGGGACGAAACGAAGACGATCGTCGGGATGGACGCGGAAGCGTTCACCGTCCTCGTGCTTTTCATCGTCACGGTGGGTTACACGACCATCTCGGGCCTCTGGGGAGTGGTGATCACCGATTTCTTTCAGTTCGTTCTCGCCATGGGGGGGTGCGTCGCGACGGCGGCGCTCGCGTTTCGCGCGGCCGGCGGGTGGGGTCCGATCCGGGAAGCGATCGCCGCGCACGGGTTTTCTGCGGACGGGACGTTTCGTATCGTTCCGCAGGTCGATTCCCTCGCCGCGGCGAATCCCTTCACCGAGTTCCTCGTGCTCGTCCTCGTCGTGTGGTGGGCTTCCTATACGATCGACGGAGGCGGGTATCTCGCCCAGAGGCTCTTCGCCGCGAAAAGCGAACGGCACTCCGTTTTCGCGTATCTCTGGTTCAGCGTCGCCCACGTGGCTCTGCGCCCGTGGCCGTGGATCGTCGTTGGTCTCTGCGGCATGGCGCTTTTCGGCAAGGTCGACGATCCCGAACGCCTGTACCCCATGGTCATGCGCGCGGTTCTGACTCCCGGGCTCTTCGGCCTCGTGCTGGCGTCGTTCTTCGCGGCGTTCATGTCGACCGAGAGCACGCAGCTCAACTGGGGTTCCTCCCTCATGGTGAACGACCTGCTGCGGCGCTTCGTCTGGAAGGGCAGGACGGAGCGGCAGTATCTCGTCGCGGCTCAAGTTTCGGTGATCGTTCTCGCCGTCCTCGGTGCGCTGGCCTCGTTCGCCGTCAAGGACATCTCCTTCGCGTGGAAGCTCATCATCTCGGTGACCGCGGGGGTCGGCTCCGTATACGTGGCGAGGTGGTACTGGTGGCGGGTCAACGCGTGGTCCGAAATCTCCGCGATGGCGACGGCGCTCGTCGCGACGCTGGCGCTCGGGATGTGCTCGGGGAGCGAGCGCTTCGGCGGCGCGGCGTGGGTGGAGTTCCCCTATTCGACCGCGCTCACGGCCCTCGCTGCGATTCTCGTCTGGATCACCGTGACCCTTCTCACGAAGCCGGTGGGGCGCGAGCACCTCAGCCGGTTCTACGGCCGTTGCCATCCCGGCGGGCCGGGATGGAGAGCCTTCAGGAACGAAGCGCCCGGCGCCGCGCCCGAGGTCTCCGGCCCTCGCACGGCGGCCAGGATCGCATGCGGCGTCGCCGCGCTGTACCTTGCGCTCTTCGGCATCGGGAATCTCGTTCTGGGCCGCCGGGCCCCCGCCGCGGCGCTCCTCGTCGGCGCGTTCGCCGCCGGGTTCGCGCTCTTCGTCGCGATGCGTCCGTCGCGATCTCCCCGCGAGAGATAAAAAGCATTATCATCGCGTGCCTCCATCTTGTTATATTTCGAATCAGCGAACGTGAGAGATCTATTGACACCTCGTATCGGGAGGTACCGGCGTGAACGCGAGAATCGGGATGCGACTTCTTTCGGGGGCGGCGCTCGCGATCCTCGCCGTCCTGTTCGGATGCTCCGAGGACGCGATCGTCGGCGCGGGCATAGCGAACAAGAGTCCCGAAGTGTGGCTCTCGAGCGGCCCCGTCGAAGGAACCACGACCGGATATCAGATTCATTTCTACTGGGGGGGATGGGATCCCGACGGGGAGATCCGGTATTTCGAGTGCGTCGTCGTCGACGGTTTCCCTCTCGGCTTCCATCGCGAAGATACGAGCGGCATCGATAAATGGCGCAGAACATCCGTTTTCGACAGCGTGTTCAAGGTGTCCGCTGACGATTCGGCCACGGAAGTCTTTTACGGCGGGAATTCCTACACGCGCTGCGACAGGGCGCATACCTTTTTCATCCGCGCGGTCGACCTCGAGGGGAAGCGCTCCGATCCCGTCTACCGGTCGTTCACCGCGTGGACGCTCGCCCCGTACATCGAGATCTTGATGCCGCGCCCGCCGAACGACCGGAACGCGACGGTGTCGCTCGGCAAGGTCATCAAGTGGGAGTGGCGCGGAGTCGATCCGATCGACTCGCCCGACAACACGCAGGATCCCGATTCGATACGTTACCTGTACCACCGGGTCGACAGCCCGGGCTACGGCTACATGCCCGAGTACGACCTCATTCAGGACTTGAACGAGAACCCCTGGCGCTACGAGGAGGACTGGAGCCCCTGGATATTCTACCATGCGCCGGGGGATTCGGGCCGCTCCACGTGGCTCGGGGACGACGAGATTCTCGAGCTGCGGAGATCGCACGTCTTCGCGGTGCAGGCGAAGGACGAGGCGGGAGCGGTGAGCGCGATCTTCACGCGGGGATGGAACGCGCGGCAGTTCATCGTGTCGGTCACCGCGGCGCCGTTCCTGACCATCACGGCGCCCTATATCGGAGGATTTCAGTTCACCGGGACGAATCTTCGCCCCCAGAAGCGCGATCTTCCTCCCGGGGTGGAGCTGAATTTCCGGTGGCGGGGGGACGCAACGGCGTACGGCGGCGAGATCACGTGCTACCAGTACGGGTGGGACGTCGCGGATCTGAACAACCCGAGCGACTGGGCCTCGGATTGCAGCCAGTTCAATCTCGGCTGCAAGGCGATCTGGTACTCGGGCGTGCATACGCTCTTTGTGCGGGTCCTGGATAACTCCGGGTCCGAGACACTCGGACAGGTCGAGATCAACATCGTTCCCTTCACGATGGATCGCAATCTCCTCTGGGTGGACGATTTCCCGTCGACCAATTTCGTTCAGATCGATTACGCGATGCCGACGGAGAAGGAGCACGACGATTTCTGGCGCGCTCTCTGCCAGCGCGCGGGAGGATTCGATCCGACGCGCGACGTCTTCGACGTCGCGAGCGGCGGAGCCAACTCCGCTCCGCCGAAGATCGGTCTCATCGGCCGGTACAAGAACATCATCTGGACCTATTCGTCCGATCTCGTTTCGATTTGCTTCGACGACATCGTTCGATTCACTCCCGAAACGCAGATCGAGACGGGAAGCCAGCTCGTCGTCAACTACCTCTCGATATTTCTCGCGAAGGGAGGGCATCTCCTGACGGAGGGGCGTTCCGACAGAACGGGGGGGCTCGCCGCGATGCTCCAGCCGAACGCCATGGTGTTTCCGCTGAACCTTCGATGCGAGATCACGGGGCCGCAGGAAGGATGCGAGGGGGATACGAGCGGCGTGGGCTGCATGGCCTACCGGGATTATTGCATCACCATGTTCGACAAAATCACCGGTACGTTCCGTTCGGATCCCGACATGAAGATACGGAGAGAGAGCATCGACGGGCTCGATCGCGCGACGCGCGACGACGCCGACGCGGTCACGGCCTCGAATCCCGGATTGCCGGTGACCCTCACGCTCTGGGATGAGATCACGAAGACCGGCCGGTACTTCGATCCGCGGGTGCGCGGATTCAACTTGGTGGAGATCTACGATCCGGCATACTGGATGACTCAGGTGCAGGCGAGGTCCCAGAGCTGCTTCCATCCCATGTACCGCATGCGCGCGAGGAATCTCTCGTCTCCCGTGAACAACGCGACCATTGCCCTCTGGGTGACGAAATACTCGGGCGTCGTTCCGGATGTGGAAATAGGAGTCGCCGTGGCGGCGCCGAGCGCGCACTTCGGTTTCGAGCTGTGGTTCTTCAATCGCGCCCAGGTCAACTTGATCATCGACCTGTTATTCGAGAAATGGGGCATCAAGGCCGGCTCGTAGGTTTTCGAACCGGCGGGAAGGGCGCGCCGTGCGGCATCCGCATCGTACCTATCCGCGTCTCGCGGCCGCCTTCGTCGCGTTGCAGTGTGTCGCGGCATGCGTGCTGTTCCCCCAATCGCTGGATGCCGGTTCCTTGGTAAATCTCCACTGCTCGTTCGTCGACGCCGCGACGGGAGCCCCCCTCGCGATGCGATGCCTGCTCGTCGACGCGGCCGGGACGAAGTGGTATCCCCACGTCTCCGTGTCCTTCTACCATTCGGCGAAGGGCGGGTATTTCTACGCGAACGGATCGTTTTCGCTGGCGGTTCCCGCGGGCCCGCTCACGCTGACCGTGAAGCGCGGCTTCGAGTATCGCGAGGGCTCTCTGCCCCTGAATGTGACCTCCGATACGTCGCTCGTGATCAGGATCGAGCGCCTCGTCTCGATGGACGCCCTCGGCTGGTATTCGGGGGATACGCATGCGCATATCAACCACAGCGGCGGCTTCTACGTGCTCGATCCCGAGGATGCGCATCTCATGGCGGGAGCGGAGGGCCTGAACATCGTCAACTGCCTGGACAATTCATACTATTTCACCGGCGCGCCCGCGTCCTGCAGCACTCAGGACTGCGTCGTATTCATGTCGGAGGAAGCGCGGAGCTCGAGCTACGGGCACCTCGGTCTCGTCGGATTGAAATCCCTCGTCCCCCCCGTCTCGTCGATCTGGTGGCCGCTCGCCATGGATATCGCCGATTCGGCGCATACGCGGCGCGGGGCGCTCGTCATCTCCGCCCATCCGGCAAGTTCCGACGATTTCACGCAGGTCGAGGACTGGCCCGGCAGCGGCATCGCCCGCGAACTTCCCGTCGATTGCATTTCGCGCAGGGTGGACGCGGTAGACGTCATGAGCTACAGCAATTTCCGGAACGGGGGCGTCGATCTCGGCATGTGGTACCGTTTGCTCAACTGCGGATTCCGCGTTCCGGCGAGCGCCGGAACGGACGCCGCGGTGAACAGGCTCGACAGTTCTCCGTTCGGGGGCTTCCGGACCTACGTGCGGATCGTCGACGACGGATTCCACGCGGACAGCTGGTTCGAAGGTCTCGCCGCCGGACGGACGTTCGTGACGAACGGGCCTCTCTTCACGCGTTTCGAGGTCGGGGGGCGCGGGAGCGGCGACAGCTGTTTCTTCGCCCGCCCGGGCGCGGTCGTATCGGGCAGGGTCGCGTTGGAGAGCGCTTTTCCGATCGATAGCATCGAGATCGTGCGAAACGGCGAGGTCGAGTCGACCCTGCGCTTTCAGCCGCCGCGTGTATCGGTCGACCAGGGCTTCTCGCTGCCGCTCTTCGAGAGCTCCTGGATCGCGGCCCGCGCCATCGGGGTCAAGAGAGGGTGGATCGTCGCGGGAGACTGGCTCTTCGCCCATACGAGTCCGGTCTATTGCACGGTCGCGGGTCTGCCGATCATGGTCCGCGGCGACGCGGCGTACCTCGCGCAATGGATAGACGATCTCGATCTCCTCGCACGCGCGAAAGGCCAGTGGTCCGATCCCGCGCAGTCGGCGCGCGTGTTCGGGGAGCTCGCGGCGGCGCGTTCCTGGTATGAAGAGCGCGCATACGGGAGCGTCGCGGACGCCGGCGATGCGGTCGGGGGCGCACCGCCGGCGCTCTCGTGCGTGAACTCCCCGAATCCCTTCAGCTGCGCCACCGTGATCGATTTCGACCCGGGCGACGCCGTATCCATGGCGAACGGGGGGGGATCGACGGCTTCAGCGACCTCGGAGCTCCGCGCGGATCTCGTTATTTACGACGTTTCGGGCCGTCTCGTGAGGCGCCTCGCCGGGGCGCGGCTCGTCGCGGGACGGTACCGGATCGAATGGGACGGGAGGGACGAGCGGGGGAGGAGCGCCGCGAGCGGCATCTATTTCGCGAGACTCGCCGCGTCGGGGCGAACGTTCAATCGGAAGATGATCCTCATACGCTAACCGCGCGTGCGGCGGGAATGGCATGGACACTCTCGCTCCGAACTCAGTCGCAGAGCCTCCAATGAGTTCGTCGCGAGAGTGTCCACGCCCTGATGAGGAGCCCAGTCGCAGGGCTCCAATGGGCTCGTTCGCGGGAATGTCCAGCGCCTGCATCGGCACCAGTAGCGGGTGGCGCCCATGGGGCCCCTCTCGACTAGCGGGTGGCACCGATGGGGTCCCCGCCCGCGGCGCAGCGAGCCCTGCGAGCGAGCACGGGCGGGGTGCAATCGGTGACAGGACCCGCGTATCGCGCGTATGGAACGCATGAAAAAGCCCCCGAGGGGTGACCTCGGGGGCTTCGATGTGGTAGCGGGGGCTGGATTTGAACCAGCGACCTTTGGGTTATGAGCCCAACGAGCTACCGGACTGCTCCACCCCGCATCAAATTCTTCGTAATACTAAGGCTTTGTGCGCTCCATGTCAATAGCTCCCGGCGCGATTGTTCCCTTTTCCGTCTTCTCGTTTATCGGAACGATCCGGTATACCTTGTCCCCCGGCTTCAAATACCCGTATTTTTCCCGGGCGACCTTTTCAATCGTGAACGAATCGCTCCTGAGGCGATCGATCTCCGCGCTGAGCAGAGCGTTCTGGTTCTCGAGCTCGGCTATCTTCGAACGGAGATTCCGCATCTGTCGCTGGGCGCCCCATACCTTCAGCAGCCCCACGTCCCCGGCGATGAAGATGAATCCGATGATGCACAGGACGGCGATGAGGAGCGCGCGGGCGAACGCCGGGCTGATATCGACGGTACGACGAACCCGAAGATACTTCGCTCCGGCCGCATGCCCCCAGAGACTCTTCATCGCGACCTCCGGAACGCGTCGGCGCCCGGATACTGGGCCACTTCGCCGAGCTCCTCCTCGATGCGGATGAGCTCGTTGTATTTCGCGACGCGATCGGTCCGCGACGCGGAGCCCGTTTTGATCTGGCCGGCGTTCACGGCGACGGCCACGTGCGCTATCGTGACATCCTCGCTCTCGCCGGACCGGTGCGAAACGACCGACGTGTATCCCGCGCGCTTCGCCATTTCGATCGTGTCGAGCGTCTCGGTGAGCGTTCCGATCTGATTCAGCTTGATGAGGATCGAGTTCGCGACACCCCCGGCGACGCCGCGCGCGAGCCTCTCCGTGTTCGTCACGAAGATGTCGTCGCCGACGATCTGAGTGGCGCCGCCGAGCCGTTCGGTGAGAATCTTCCATCCGTCCCAATCGTTCTCGCCCAGGCCGTCCTCGATCGAAACGATGGGGAAGCTCTTCACGAGATCCTCGTAAAACCGCACCATCCCCTCCGCGTCGAGGATCTTTCCCTCGGCGGCGAGATGGTAGCCGTCCTTCTTGAGAAACTCGCTCGCCGCGGAGTCGATCGCGAGCGCGACGTCCTCGCCGGGATGGTATCCGGCCTTCTCGATCGCCTTGACGAGGATCTCGAGCGCCTCGCGATTCGATTTGAGGTTCGGAGCGAACCCTCCCTCGTCCCCGACCGACGTCGCGTATCCTTTCTCCGAGAGTATCTTCCGGAGCGCGTGGAACACCTCCGCGCCGGCACGAACCGCCTCCCTGAGACAGCCGCACCCGACGGGAACGATCATGAACTCCTGAATGTCGACGTTGTTGTCCGCGTGCTTTCCCCCGTTGAGCACGTTCATCATGGGAACGGGGAGGACCTTCGCGTTGACGCCGCCGATGTACTGATAGAGGGGAAGTTCGAGCTCCGACGCGGCCGCCTTCGCGATCGCGAGCGACACGCCGAGAATGGCGTTCGCGCCCAGTTTTCCCTTGTTCGGCGTTCCGTCGAGCTCGCACAGCAGCTTGTCGATGTAAACCTGATCGAGGGCGTCGAGATCGATGACTTCGGGGCCTATCACTTCGGTGACGTTCGCGACCGCTTTGAGCACTCCCTTGCCGCCGAATCTCTTCGGATCGCCGTCCCTGAGCTCGACCGCTTCATGCTCGCCGGTCGACGCTCCGGAAGGGACGATCACCCTTCCCCATGCTCCTCCCTCGAGGGACGCCTCGACTTCAACCGTCGGATTCCCCCGTGAATCGAGCACCTCCCGGGCCGTGATATGCTCAATCGCCGTCATTGATACCCCCTTTATAACTATCGTTCTGTCAACGAGTAATGGTGTTCATGTGGCGAAACAGTTTAGTGATTTGAAGCCGCGTATGTCAAGCGAAATCGCGGCTCGCTCGCCCGCTGCGCAGGTGACGCCCCGAATAGCGGGTGGCGCCGACGGCGCAGGACATTCCCGCTCCGAGCCCAGTCGCAGGGCTCCAATGGGCTCGTCCGCGGGAATGTCCGCGCCTGCAACGTTAGCGGGTGGCGCCCATGGGGTCCCCGCAGGCGGCGCAGCGAGCTATGCTCGCGAGCACCTGCGGGGCGCAATGGGCGCCAGGACCCGCGGTCGCCCGAGATTCGGCTTTTCACTCATGGGTGAACCTGATACTTTGGGTGCGATGCAGCGTATTCAGATAGAGGAATTTTTCCCCGTCGATGCGAAACATTATAAACGGGGCTTCGTATTACAGGATGTCTGCTTTGAGTGACGAAGACAGAATACTTGTCGAGCGGTGTCTGAAAGGAGATGAGAAGGCCTTTGAAGAGCTCTTGCGCGCATATCGCACGTCGGTCTTCAGCATCTGCCTCCGGATGGTTCGGAATCGCACCGTCGCGGAAGATATCGCGCAGGAGGTTTTCATCAAGGTGTTCGGCGCGCTCAATCGGTACGATCCGGCCTACCCGTTCGCGAGTTGGCTCAACCGGATCACGTCGAACCTGTGCATCGATCACCTGCGCAGGGAAAAGGACCGCGCGCTTTCCCTCGATCAGCCGGTCGGGGGAGGAGATGACGACCTTCTCATTCAGCTTCCCTCGGGCGCCGCTGGGCCTGACCGGGAAATGGAGTCGAAAGAGATGATGGCGATACTGGAAGAAGCCATGGGGATCCTGCCGGAAAACTACCGGATCATCGTGATCCTGAGGCACCAGGAGCAGCTGTCGTACGAGGAGATTTCGGATACCCTGGGGATTCCGCTCGGCACCGTGAAGGCGAGAATCCACCGGGCCCGCGCCATGATCGTGGGTCATTTTCAGAAGAGAGGGCTCTTCCCTGAATCAAAGGAAATCGGTGGTGAATGAACATGAAACGAATTCGGCCTGAAATCCACTCTCCCGGCGCCGCGCTTCGCGCCGCCGTCGTGCTCTTTCTTCTCGCGCTTTTCGCCGCGAGCGCGGCGTTCGCTTACGAGCGGGAGGAGACCTTTCAGAAACGCCTTCCGCTTCAAGGGGCGAAGCGCATCGTCGTCACGAATTCCCGTGGAGACGTGAAGGTGATCGGGGAAAAGGGGCGGAACGATATCCTGTGCGAGTACACGAAGAGCATCGGCGGCAGGGATCAGGACGAGGCGGATCGCCTGTACGGTCTCATGGATATCGACGTCGCGCGAAAGGGAAGCGACATCACGATTTCGGTGCGTTACCCCGACCGGTCGGGGCGCGACCGCGGCATTCTCGCTCTGCTCGTGCAGCGTTACGCGGGGTTGAGCGTCGATCTGAATATCTCGGTGCCCCCGTCGATCGACGTCGAAATCGTTTCGGCGAGCGGCGACATCGAGCTCGCGAGCA
The DNA here is from genome assembly GCA_963846325.1 of uncultured bacterium. Taxonomy (GTDB): domain Bacteria; phylum Krumholzibacteriota; class Krumholzibacteriia; order Krumholzibacteriales; family Krumholzibacteriaceae; genus SSS58A. The sequence continues at coordinate 357,225 of CAWJVO010000009.1, read as the reverse complement.
TACCCGGCTCCGCCGTGATCACGTCTGCGAGCGGCGACGTCGAGGTCGTCGGCGTCGGCGACCTCAAGATCGACGTGAGCAGCGGAAGCATAACCGTTTCGGAAGTCTCGGGCACGGTGGTCCTGAGCAGCTCGAGCGGCGACATCGAGGCGCACGGGATCAAGGGAAGCTCGAACGTGCGAAGCTCTTCGGGAGAGATCGTTCTCTCGAAAATCGGAGGAGATCTCTCCGTCGAGACGGCGGCCGGGGACGTGGAGGTCGATGGCGTGCGGAGCGTCGATTACAGCGGAACGAGCGGGTCTGCGCGCTTCGTCGGCGTGCGGGGGGCGGTCTCGGCGGTCGCCACGAGCGGCGACATCGATGTGGAGGCGACGCCGGAGTCGATCGCGAATTATGAAATGCGGACCTCGAGCGGCAGCGTCTCGCTCGCGTTCGAACGGGCGCTGAAGGGCGGATTCGCGCTCAAGGTGCAAACGACGTCGGGGGACATATCGACGATCCTGCCGATATCGGTGACCAAGGTCGGCAGGCACTTCCTCATCGGCGTGGTCCGGGAGGGAAAGTCGGTCGTGATACTGGAAACGGCGAGCGGCGATATCGACGTGAGCGAGCCGGAGGAATAGCGACCCATGGAATGTCATCTGTTTCGACTTCTGATCCAGCGGTACCACGACGGCGAGCTCGAGCCGGCGGAGCGGGCGGAATACGAAAACCACCGGCGCCGGTGCGAGGCGTGCCGCGCGCTGGACATGCGCTTCTCGCTCGTCACCGGCGCGCTCGACGGGCTTCCGCGCTTCGAGCCTTCGCCCGATTTCGACAGGAGAGTGCTGTCGCAGGTCGATATCGGCGCCTACCGCGTCAGCCCCGCGCGCAGGGCGGTTCGCGCGGCCGGCAGGGGATGGAACGCCGTGCCGGTCCCCGTGCGCAACGGGTCCCTCGTCGCGGCGCTGGGATTGTTCTTCATAGCCGTGTACAAACCGCTTCTCGATTACATGATCGCGGTCATCCGGCACGGCGCCGAGACGTTCTGGACGGGAACGATCTTCGCGAGAGCGCTTCTCGGCAAGATCGAAACGATCTGGAGGGGCGCCGGAGCCGTGAGGAATTACGAAATCGTCGGCCAGACGCTTTTCAGGGCGTTTCATCGGTACGCGGCGGGATTGAACGCGGTCCAGATCGCCGCGGCGATCCTTTCGCTGATACTCGTCGCCGTCGTGCTTCGCCGGATGCTCGGCGCGGCGCGCGGAAAAGGAGAGACACATGTTGGCATTCTGTAACGGCGCCGTCGTGAAGCTCCTGCTCATCGTCACCGGATTCGTCTCGAGCGACGTGCACGCCCCCGGCGCGTATCAGAACGCGCACGGCGCGTCCGTCGCGGCGTCGAGCGTCTATTCGGAAGCCGACACCGCCGCCGTTGCGAAGGGCGCCCCCGCGCCGCAGAAGGCGCAGAAAGCGGCGAAGGCGGAAAAAGCGTCCCGGATAACGATTTCGGACGAGGGCATCCAGATCGAGTCGGACGGCTCCGAAAGGGTTATCCTCGACATCGACGCGAAGAATCTGGACAAGCTCAACAAGAGGGTCGTCGATCATCTCGAGGATCTTCCTGAATCGCTCGTCACGGTCTTCGGTGAGGACGAGGACAGACGGTTCTTCCGCGTGAAGGGTTCCGACGTGGTGCAGTTCGGAAAGAGAATCTTCATCGGGCCGGACGAGCTCGTCAACGGCGACGTCGTTTCGATCGCGGGGGATATCGTCATCGAGGGCAAGGTGATGGGGGATGTGGCCGCGATTTTCGGCTCCGTCGATCTCGGCTCCGCCGCCATCGTGAACGGTGAAGTCGTTTCGATTCTCGGCGAGGTGAATCGGGACGACGGTTCCGTCGTCCGCGGCGAGACCGCCGTCATCGGGAAGCATAGCCACAACGGGCTCGTCTTTCCGATCGGCCCCTTCGGCGAGGGCATGTTCAACGCGGGCGCCAAGGTCGTTTTCTTCATCATCGCCGTTCTGCTCATGCTCATCGTCTTCTATTTCCTCGCGCAGCGCATGAGCGTCGCATCGGCGCACGCGAGCGGGTCGTTTCTGAAATCGTTCGGCGTGGGCCTCCTCGTTCTTTTCGCGGGCACCGTGATCGTCGCCGTTCTCGCGATCATTCTCGCGATCACGATCGTCGGCATTCCGGTCGCCGTGCTCCTCGTTCTCTCTTTCGTCGCTCTGTTCCTGCTCGGGTACCTCGTGAGCGCGCTCGCCCTCGGCTCTTTCGTCGCGAGAAAATGCAACATGGAGCGGGAGTCCATATACGTCCGCGGCTTCATCGGAATTTTCCTCCTCGCGATCCTCGGCATCATCGCGGGCTTCATGTTCTTCAACCCGTGGATGGGCCCGGCCCGCGCGATGCTGCGCGTCGTCGGAAGTCTCGCCAACTTCGTGGCGGTCATGACCGGCGTCGGCGCGTTCGTCACCTCGAAGGGGGGAAGCGTCTCCCGCGCGCCGAAGCCGGCGCCCGGCTCCGAGGGGACTTTGCCCCTTTGACAGCGCTTCGTTCCCCTATTATCTTGAAACGTGAAATTACTCGCGTATCTGCATCGAGCGGCCGTGATCCCGTTCGCGCGGAAGTGGCTCCCGGCGTTCATCGCCGTCGTCCTTTCCGCGTGCCCCGCGCCGGGAGCGCGCGCCGGAGACGGAGCGGCGACCGAGCCGCGTGATACGTGCGCCGCGGGCGGCTTCTTCTCGCGCGCGGCGGCCCGGTTTTCGTGGCTCGATTGGGGGAGGCGCGGCGGGGGAGGCGCGGCCGGCGAGTCCGCCGACATTTCGACGGGGCCCGACATCGACTGCAAGAACATTGAACCCTACTATGGATTCACCGTCGATTCGATCGTCGTGACGGGCAACACGCACACAAAGACGATCGCGATTCTCCGCGAGATGGCGACCAAGCCGGGGATCGTGCTCGAAGAGCGTTTCATCAGGAGGGATTCGGAGTATCTCCGCGGCCTCGGCTATTTCGCCGAAGTGAGCATGACGGCCGAGCGGTGCGAGTCCGGGAGATGCCGTCTCCGCGTGGCGATCGTCGAGCGGCCGGCGATCTTCATGCGCGTCCCCTATCCGGTCGTCAACTACGATTTCCAGAGGGGCCTGAGCTACGGGGCCACGTGGAAGATCAAGAATTTTCGAGGGCTCGGCGAAGACCTCGCCGCATCCTTTCTCATGAGAACGGACCGGGAGGAAGGCGCCGGGTTCACCTGGAGCAATCCCTGGTTTCTCGGGCGCAGGGCGCCTTTCCGGCTCGATGCGTACGGGTACCGGCGCATCGACGATCCGGTGGACCTCGATGAGGAATACCTGAAGCAGCAGGTCGGGACGAGCGTCGGGCTCGGGCTCCCGCTCACGCAGAGCCTCATGAGACAGCTCTGGCTCAAGACGAGCGTCTCGTTCGAGAGGCGGAAGACGAGGCTCCTGCTCGCCGACGCGGACGGCGACTATTCCGGCGATTTCTACTTTCAGGACTTCCTTTCCGCCGGCGCCGAGCTCGAGTATGACAGCCGGGATAATCACATTTCGCCGTTCAACGGCATGCTCCACAGGATCCGGCTGAGAAGGTACTCCTCCCTGTCGGGACCGGAGCAGCACTATATTTTTTACGGAGTCACCGATTGCTTCTACGTTCCGACGGGAGACGCCCGCGCGTTCATCCTCGCCGTCGACGGGGATATCCGCGAGGGGAGCACCCCGAAATACCTCGATATGAAGCTCGGCGGAGTCAGGGATGTCCGCGGTTTCGCGGACGACGATCTGCGCGGCACGGTCAAGGTCGTCGCCACCCTTCAGTACCGGGCACGGATCGTCGGCACGCGCGTCTTCCGCATTCCGAAGATCGGAAAATTCGATTTCACGATGAACTGGGTCGCCTTCGTGGATAACGGAGCTCTCATGGACGATATCCGCGACGCTCCCGGCACGAGGTTCTACACGACGGGTGGTCTCGGCGTCGAGCTCATATCCCCCTTCAGGGATCTGATCCGGCTCGAGATGGCGACCAACGGGACGAATTCGCCCGCGTTCTACATGACGGCCGGAACCGATTTCTAGCGTATTTTCACCCACAGGTCGACATTTTGAGGACATCTCTCGTATAATATTATAAATAAATAGAATATAACCGCTCTGAGGCCTCAATTGTCCCGCCGGCTGGGCTAAAATACCCGATTTCGTCTCACAAGCAAGAGCCCGATTCCCTTCAGGGCGATGAATCTCGCCTTCCCCGGGCATTCTTCCCCGGGGTCCTTTCCGCGCCATCTGCGAATGTAACTTATTTATTTGTAGATAATTATGACATTAACGCGTATTGCCTCATGCGGATTCGATCCCTTTTGGACAGGGCCGCGAGGGAGAGATGCGCCTGTTAACTTCAGATAGGAATATGGGTTGCAGAATCCTGGTGCGGGGAATCGAATGATCTCCGGAACGGGGGCTTCGATCCAGAGGGAAAAATGGATAGTAAGATATTAAAATGTAATAGGCTACGATGGATCTGCATATTCCTGATTTACTCGTGTCTGCTCGTGCCGGTGCGCGGCGCCGCTGGTGAAAATTCCCTGCTGCGTCTGGAGAACGGTCTCGAAATCAGGCTCTTTGCGCCCGATGAGATCATGGCGATGACGGGCAAGGATCAGGCGGGCCGTCTCGTTCTCCGGCTGAGCGACGGCATGGAGTATCAGCTCATAGAAGATATTCTCGATCCGCAGATCGCGAACAAGGGGGACGGCTCCTTTCATCCGGTGAACGTCGATTGGGTGGTCGAAGCCCTCGCGAAGACGGACGTGGGCGGAGCGAACGTCGATATGCATGTCGAGGTTTATGTGCTCCCGCTGCCCCGTTCGGGAATCCTCGCGAGCTCGGCCTGCGGAGACAGGATCTTCCTATCCCCCGGCGTGCGCGAGATCGATCGCGGCCTCGCCGCTTTCACGGCGACGCACGAGCTCGGCCACGTTTTCCAGGAGCGTTTCGCCCCGGAGGGAAGCGGAGAGGCGTGGCCGGCCTATCTGAAGCTGCGGGGGGTGGACGACGCCGACGTCTATTCCGCAGGCGCTCTTCGCGCGAACAGGCCGGCCGAGATTTTCGCGGAGGATTTCAGATATCTCTTCGGAGGGACCGAATCGCGATACTCGGGGGGAATCGAGAATCAGGACCTTCCCTTGCCCGACGACGTGGAAGGCCTCGAGGAGTTCTTCGTGGCGCTCGTCGCTCCCGCCGAGCTCGCGCGCGGCGCGCGTCCCGGCGAGGCGCCCTTCGCGCTCTCGAACTACCCGAACCCGTTCAATCCTTCGACGACCATCCGGGCCGTTTTCAACGGCCGCGCTCCGGCGAGCGCCGACGATATCGACGTGTCGATCTACCGCGTCGACGGATCGCTCGTGAGGCGCCTCGGCGGCGGAACGATTTCGGGGGATGAGTTCTCCGTGCGCTGGGACGGCAGGGACGGCCGGGGGAATGCCGCGCCGAGCGGCGTCTATTTCTACGCGGTGCGTTCCGCCGGATTCAGGGCCGCGGGCAAGATGCTCCTCGCGAGATAGCGCCCGTCCCGGATTTCCCGTCAATCGCGCGCAGATCGGATCGGCTCCGGTCCGGGCTCACCGGCGACCCCTGAGCTGTCCGCAGGCGGCCGAGATGTCGCCCCCCTGGCTTCTGCGCACGGTGACCGCCGGCGCCGTGGGGAGCAGCGGCGCCATGAACCTCTCGATGCGCTCCTCGGAGGGCCGCCGGTGCGGGCATCCGTCCCACTCGTTGAAAGGAATCAGGTTGATCTTGAACGGTTTTCCCGCCGTGAGGGCGGCGAGCCGGAGCGCGTCCTCCGGCGAATCGTTGACGTTCGCGATGAGCACGTATTCGATCGTCACCCTCGTTTTCCGCGCGCGGGCGAACTCGAGGGCCGCCGCGAGCGTGTCGCCGATGTCGCGGGCCGCCGGCATGAGCAGCTTTCGCGTTTCGTCCGTCGTCGCGTTGAGGGATATCGCGAGAGAGAACTTGAGATCGCGGGAGGCGAGATCGCGGATCGCCGGGGGAACGCCGATCGTGCTCACCGTGATGCGCTTCTCGCCGAGGGCGAACGCGTCGTTGGCGTTGACGATCTCGAGCGCTCTCGCGAGATTCTCGAGATTGAGAAGCGGCTCCCCCATCCCCATGAAGACGACGTTGAATCGCTCGCGCGGCGGCAGATGGCCCTTCTTGAAGAAGAGGATCTGATTGAGGATCTCGTCGCTCCGCAGATCCCGCTCGAATCCTCCTTCTCCCGTCCTGCAGAGCGTGCAGCCGAGCGCGCACCCGGCCTGGCTCGAGATGCATATCGTGCGGCGGCCGCGCGCTTCCATGAGCACCGCTTCGAAGAGGACGCCGTCGTCCGATTCGAGCAGAAATTTCTGGCTCGCGTCGTCGCGCGAGCGTACACTCTCCGCGAGCCGGAGCGAGCTGATCGCGCACCGGTCGTCGAGGACGCGCCTGAAGCTCGACGGAAGATCGGTCATCTCGGAAAAGCCGTCGCAGCCTTTCTGGTACAGCCATTTGAGTATCTGCGCCGCGCGGTGCCGCTTCTCGCCGAGCTCCTCGACGAGAGCGGAGATCTCGCGTATGGAGAGATTCTTGATGTTGAGCTTGTCCATGACCGGTTCCCGCCCTTGCGCGGCGATGCCGCGGTAGATCGATGATACGGGATGGGGAACGGCGATCCTACAGAAAAAACGAGATCCGCGGATGCGTGGATCTCGGGAGCAGCAATTTCCGGCTCCTCGTGATCGACGGGGTCTTTCCCGAATCGACGCGCGAAGAGGCGGGAGCGCTCGATATCCGCTCGGTGCGGGAGGCGAAGCGGTACGTGGGATGGGGTGACGATCTGGCGGAGTCGGGAAGCGTCTCCGCGGAGAAGGCGGCGTCGGCCGGACGCGCGATCCGGGATCTGGCCGCCGCCGCGGCGCAATGGGGGTGCGCGAGGCCCGCATTCGTCGCGACGAACACGCTTCGCGAATCGATCAACGCGCGCTCGATCCAAAGCGCCCTCGAGAACGCGGTCGGCGCCTCCATCAAGGTGCTCTCGCAGCGCGAGGAGGCGGAGCTCGGATATATCGGCGCCTCGTTCTTCCGCGCGAGAGACGAGTCGGTGCTCCTCGTCGACGCGGGGGGCACGAGCACGGAAGCTTCCTGGGGAACGGGAACCTCGATGGCCGGGTGCGCGTGTCTTCCGCTCGGCACGCACCGCGTCCGCCTCCTTCTCGACCGCGGATCGCGCGCGCGGAGCGTCTCGGCGCGCCTCGCGGAGAGCATCGAGCGCTCCCTCGCGGACGGGCGCGCCCGCGAGGACGGCGTTTATCGCTTGCCCGGTTTCCCGCGAGACCCTACAATGCTCATGACGGGCGGATCGGCCGTGAGCCTCGCCGTGCTCCACCGGCTCATGCGCGAATCGGCGAGCGGCTTCGAGGAGACGGGCCCGATCGCGCGCGAGGAGCTCGCACTCATGGCGAGACGCCTCGCCGGCCTTTATCGCGCGGGGAGGCAGCGCAGCCTCCCGTTCGATCCGGAGCGGATCGGGCTTCTTCCGGCGGGGCTCGCGCTGATCGAGGCCCTGGTCCGGGGCTTCGGGATCGAAGCGTTCGGGGTCACCGCACGGGATCTGCGCTGGGGAGTCGTGCTCACGGGGGGAGCGTCGGAATGAGCAAACGGGTTCTGATCGTCGACGACGAGGAGAGTATCAGGAGCTCGCTCGAGAGGCTGCTCTCGTACGAGAAGTTCAAGACTTTCGCCGCGGCGGACGGCGCGGCCGCCCTGGATCTCGCCGCGAGCGAGCGTATCGACGTCGTTCTGCTCGACATCAAGATGCCGGGTATGGACGGCCTCGAGGTGCTCGGAAAGCTCAAGGAGCTTCATCCCGGTCTTCCCGTCATCATCATATCGGGACACGGAACGATCTCGACGGCGGTCGACGCGACGAAGCTCGGGGCGTACGATTTCCTCGAGAAGCCGATCGACATGGAACGGCTGCTGCTGACGATCCGCAACGGCGTCAATCAGGCCGAGCTGGCCCGCCAGAACGTCCAGCTGCAGAGGAAGATCGGCATCAAGACGAATATCATCGGCGCCCATGCGGAGATGCTCGCCATCATGGAGACGATCAAGCGCGTCGCTCCGACCAACGCGCGGGTGCTCATCATGGGGGAGAACGGGACGGGAAAAGAGCTCGTCGCGAGAAAGCTCCACGAGCTTTCGCTGCGCGTCGGCGAGCCCTTTATCGAGGTCAACTGCGCCGCCATACCCGAGGATCTCATCGAGAGCGAGCTGTTCGGGCACGAAAAAGGATCGTTCACCGGCGCGATATCGCAGCGCATCGGCAAGTTCGAGCTCGCGGACGGCGGCACGCTGTTCCTCGACGAGGTCGGAGACATGAGCCTCTCGGCGCAGGCGAAGGTGCTCCGGGTGCTGCAGGAATCGGCTTTCGAGCGCGTCGGCGGCACGGAGACGAAGCACGTCGACGTGCGGGTTCTCGCCGCGACGAACAAGACGCTTCTCGAGGAAGCGGCCAGGATGAAATTCCGGGAGGATCTCTACTACCGCCTGAACGTCGTTCCGATTCGTATTCCCTCGCTGCGAGAGAGAAAAACGGACATCAAGATACTCGCGGAGTATTTTCTCGACGAGGTCGCCGGCGAGCTCGGGCGCGCTCCCAAGAAGCTCTCGGCCGGAGCGCTCGACGCGCTCATGGAGTATTCGTGGCCGGGGAACGTGCGCGAGCTCAGGAATCTCATCGAGCGTCTCTGCATCCTCACCTCGTCCGACGTGATCGGCCGGGACGATCTTCCCGCGCTCGCTCTCGTTCGTGACGAAGACGCCCGCAAGGATCCGTTCGGCCTCAAGACCTATCAGGAATTCAAGGATTTCATGGATAAGGAATATCTCGTGAAAAAACTGAGGGAGAACGGCGGGAACGTTTCGAGAACGGCCCGGCAGCTCGATATGCAGCGGAGCAACCTGTACAAGAAGCTTGAAAAATTCGGCATAGAATTCCGGAAAGACGCGCTCGCCGACGACGATTAATCTCGATTTTTGTCCTATGTCTGATGAGTGTTTCCACTCAGGCCGGATAATCCCCGAAAAATCTCCTAACCGGCAGTTTTTTATCGAGGTTTCCGATATTATTATTTGACTTTAAAGCGTGCGCGCATTACTATATTTATGGTGCATGGGGTTCTGTGATGTGTGTTATGGAACCTTCGGGTTCCATAAGGAGGAGATGGTAGCATGAAGAAGCTGGTTCTGCTCCTGTCGACGCTTCTGGTTCTATCAACCCTCGTTTCCTCCCCGGTCCTCGCTGCGCGTGCCTCATTGTTGGAATATCGGATTCATTCGATGTTCGGCGTTCTCTACCGGAGCTTGTTCTTGCTCAGGGGAGTCGTTATCGTGCCGGAGCAGATCCTGCCGATAAACAATGGCGGAGGTGCGGGGGCGATATTGGGCGGAGACGCGGACGATTACGGAAACGGCAGAGGGAGCGATATCACCGACATCAAGCCGATCAACAAGAATCTCGGCGGCAGTGTCGCGGGACCGGATTCGCCTGGGCCGGGTACAATTAAATCGGTTGAATAGGTAATGGTTCGCCGACCATTTTTCCTGGAGTAACCGATGCCTGACGACCGCCAAGGCAAGGACGATTTCGAATACGAAAAGAAAAAGTCCCAGCCGAACTATAAAACAGTAGGGGCCGAAGAAGAGCTCGGAGACATGCATTTCTCCACGGAGAATTACTCCGTGGCCCTCGAGTATTACGAGAAAGCTCTTCAGAAGATACATGTCGCTCCGCAGCCGGCGGAGCTGCTCAGGATCTACCGCAAGATTAGCGACTGCTACGTGCAGAAAGGCCTCTTCCGCGAGGCCGCGACCTTCCTGCAGAGCGCGGAATCCCACTGCGAGGAGGAAGATTCCTTCGGAAAGGGCACGCTCGCGTGCCTTCGCGGCGTCATACTCCGCGAGAACGGCGCGATAGAGAAAGCGCTCCACGAAGCGAGCGCGGCGTACCGGCTTCTGCGGACGAGCGACGATCATCGGGAAGTCGGAAGGGTGCAGCGGCTCATCGCGACCTGCTACGCGAGGCTCGGACGGAAGGACGAAGCGGAGCAGTATTTTCTCGATGCGCTGTCGTCGTACCGCCGGGTCGACGACGCGGTGGGCGAGTCGTACGTTCTCAACAGCCTCGGTCTCTTCCACAAGGATGCGTGCCGTTTCGCGCGCGCGAACTACTTCTTCGCCCGGGCGCTCGAGCTGTGCGACAAGCTCGGCCTCACGCAGCACCGGGTGCGTGTGACGCTCAATCTCGGGATCACCTGCCTGAAATCGCGGAACTTCGCCCTGGCGATCGGCGAGTTTTCCAAGGCGCGCAAGATGTCGCTCGGCTCGGGCGACGATCAGCTCTACATCCGCGCGACGCTGATGCTCGGACTCGCACAGGCGAGAAAGAGCGAGTTCCCTGCCGCGGAGAAGCACCTTCTCGAGGCGCGGGTGATCGCGGAGCGGAGAGGATACGCCCGCGAGATAGCGCTCGCCGACGAGTACCTCGGCGATCTCATGGTCGCCCGCGGGGATCTCGACGGAGCGCTCGAGAACTACTCCACGTCCCTTGCGCGCGCGAAGAAGATGTCGCTCGAAGGGGACATCGTGGCGGAGGTTCTCCGGCGGGAGACGGAAGTCTTCCTCATGCAGCGCAAGTTCGAAGAGGTGCTGTCCGTCGGCGCGAAGGCGCTCGACGTCGCCGTGAAAAGCGGCGAAATATACGAGATCGGATTCGTGGAGCGTTCGATGGGGCTCGCGCACGCCCTCCTCGGAAACGAACCGGAGGCGGAGAGATACGTCGCGGCGAGCATGAAGACGTTTCGCGAGGCCAACAATCCGTACGAAGCGAACCGCGCTTCTCTCATGTTCTGCGAGCATCTGCTCGGGAAGGGCGGGGACCGGGGGCTTCTCAGGGCGCGCAAGCTCATGAACGGCGCGCTGGCGTATTTCGAGCAGTCCGAGGAATACCGGGACATGGCGGAATGCCATTTTCTCATGGCCCGTATCGAACGGGAGCTCAAGAACCGCGACGATTGTCTCCTCCATATGTACGAGGCGCAGCGGCTCGCCGAGGATTTGCGGGACCGCAATCTCATCAGGCGCGTGCGGCGTCTCCGGCGCGGCATGGAGGATGAGGTGGCGCTCACGCTTTCGGCCTCGGCCGAGGGAACGGGCGTCACTCCGGAGCTCTCCAGCTCGTTCGCCAGGAATCCGCACCTCGTGACGGTGCTCGATTATCTCCTCGGCGATCTCATGAACAAGATCACCTTCGGGCACGGATTCGTTTCGCTCTTCGGGAGCGGCAACGGGAACCGCAAGATCACGGTGCTCGCCAGGCGCGGAATGGCTGATCCCGTGTCGCGTCAGCTCACCGAATGGTTCCTCGCGCGCGACGAGGCGGAGGTTTCCGAAAGCGCCCTTCTCACGGACGTTCTCCACGACAGGCGATCGACGGGGATCCGGGAGCTCCTGCCCGGCGGCGAAGGACCGCTCTATTTCCACCCGCTGTGCAGGGACCGGGAACCGTTCGGGCTCCTCTTCTTCCAGGCGGACGGGGCGAGCGGCATGCCGCCGCGGCTCGGGCAGGTTCCGGACGTCGTCGCGACGTACGCCGGCTTCATCGATTTCCTCGTTCAGGGGTGCGTCGTGCCGGCCGACGCGGGTGCGGAGGAGAAGGGTTCGAAGCGCGGCGACGATCTGCGTCACTTCATCACGCGGAACGAGCGGATGCTCAAGATTCTGAGCCTCGCCGAGAAGGTGGCGCGCTCGGATTCCTCGGTTCTTCTCATGGGAGAGACGGGTACGGGAAAGGGTCTCGTGGCGCAGGCGATTCACAACCTGAGCCCTCGCCGCGAAAGGAAATTCGTCCACGTGAACTGCGCCGCGCTCCCGGAGTCGATCCTCGAAAGCGAGCTCTTCGGGCACGTGAAGGGATCGTTCACCGGCGCGATCTGCGACAAGAAGGGGCTGCTGGCCGAAGCGGACGGAGGGACGATCTTCCTCGACGAGATCGGCAGAACCTCCCTCGTTCTCCAGGGCAAGCTCCTCCAGTTCCTCGATACGCGGAAGGTGCGGCCCGTCGGCGGCAACGAGATGATTCCGGTGAACGTGCGGATTCTCTTCGCCTCCAAGTGCGATCTCCTCACGATGTGCCAGAGCGGCGAAATGCTCGAGGATTTCTACTATCGCATCAACGATTTTCCGATCACGATTCCTCCGCTCAGGGAACGGATCGAGGACATCCACCTGCTCGCCGAGTACTTTCTCAAGGTTTATACCGAAGGAATGGGCAAGCGGGTGCGCGGGTTCTCCGACGACACGCTTTCTCTCCTCGCGGGCTACGAATGGCCCGGAAACGTGAGGGAGCTCGAGAAGATCGTGAAGCGCGCGGTCATCCTCGCCGAGGATGACGGAGTCGTCACGCCCGACGTCATCAATTTCGACGAGACGGGCGGCGCCGGAGCCGCCACCATTCGCCGCCTCAGCCTCCCGGTTCGCGTCAAGGATCTGGAGAAGCGGATCATAGCGGAGAGCCTCATCAGGAACGGATGGAACAGGAGTCTCGCCGCCGGCGAGCTCGGCATCAGCTATCCGACCTTGCTCAAGAAGATCCGCGGCCTCAGCATCACGGAACGCGATTGAGCGATCCGAATCCCCCTCCTGATTTTTCCCGAACCCTGCGCCGCGGGCATCGTGGTCCGCGCGGCGGCATTCTATACGTTCCGATAACATGCTGTTAAGCTTCTTTATAGCCGGAATCCTTTGATAATAAACGGTTTCCTTCGAGCCGCCCTGCGAATGGCAAGGATCTTGGCCCCCGATTCGCAAAGGCCTTGGTCCGGCGCCGAACGCGTCTTTGTGCTACGCCATAACACGTTTAAATAAAATCAGTTACGAAACGCAAATAAACGGCCCGCTCCGGCATGAATGGAACGGGCCTTGATATGTATAGATAACGGTAGTGCAGGTATCGGTTGGCGGAGGGGAATCGGCGAAGCGGAGAGGTACTGAAGTTTCTTGTCGCACAAGGCTCTCCTGGAGCGATCCGGGGAAAAGGTGGGGTCTCTTTGACAAGAAACGGGAGGTATCTCTCCGTTTATTATATCCAAATTTATATCACATAAAATGCTTGACCATTTTCTCTCTCCTGATATGATTAAGGTGTGTCAGGGGTATAAGTAACCTTTGGAATGGCGAGATCCCAAGGAAAGCGAGTATGGACATCCCCTCCGGTGCTCGCGTCTTATACCCCTGGTTTTTTATTGCCCGAAGCCGCCGCGCAGATTGATCCCGGGCCGCCCGATCCGCCGCAGTCGTCCTTCGAATAGGACAGAGTTGTAGAGATCGGATGACAGATTCGATTCCGGCTTCGGGCGCCTCCTCGTCCGGTCGAGAGTCCTCGGGAGTTTTTCTGTAATCACTAACAGCCATCTTGTTAATCGGTTACGCCGTAGGCGGCGGAGAATTCACGCTCCGATTCCGATTCGCCGCCGGCGTGGCACGCGGGTTGCGATAGGGGATGACATGAAGATGAACCGGATAATGGAAACGATCTCGATAATGATGCTGCTTCTGATCTCGTGCGGCGAGAAGGAGAAGATCGTCAACGTTCCGGTCAACTGCGCTCCCGACGTGCCGCACGGCGTCTATTCGATGAATTATGACGGAACCGTCATGATATGCTGGGTCGCGAACTACGAGTCCGACATGGACGGCTATAACGTGTATCGCTCGGTATCTCTGGACGATCCGTTCTCTCCGATCGGCACCGTCTATGTGACGGACGCGAACCCCGCGGAGTATTGCTACGAGGATCTTGATACCGGGAACGGGATTCACTACTACTATGCCGTGTCCGCGTTCGACAAGGGCGGAGCCGAGAGCGACATCATCGTGGAAGAGGTCGTGAGCGGCACGCCCCGTCCCGAGGGGCAGCTCACGCTGTACGACAGAGACGTTCTCCCGCGCCAGAGCGGATTCGATTTCTACCCGTCCCTGACGAGCGTCGCTCAGCGGTACGACTCGGTCACGACGGATATCTATTTCGACGTCGAGCGGGGCGGTCCCGCTGATCGTCGCCCGCCGCGTCGGAGTGGAGATCCAGGATTACGGCTACGCGACCGACAGGGACGCCGTCGGCGTCGCTCCCGACGACGGATGGGCTCCGTCGCGAAGCGTCGAGGCGATCGCGAATCACATGTATTTCCTCCAGGTCCTCGAAGGGACCGATATCCACTACGCGAAGCTCTACGTGACGGCGGTCACCGGAGATCACGCGACGTTCTACTGGGCGTTTCAGACCGATCCGTTCAATCCGGATCTCGCCCCTCCCGCCCCGGGCCGCGGAACGGGCGCACTCTCGTCGGCTCCTCGGAGCGACGCACTGCCCGGGCTGAATACGGAAGCCAAGCTGACCGATAGATTCAGCGATCCCCCCATCGTTGAGAGAGGGTAACATGGACACGGGACTCAGGACACCAAACCACCGAGTAGAGCGCTGGCAAGCGAATTAGGGTTTGTGTTACCCACGAAGGTCGGCCGAAGGGGAGAGTGAAGAAACAAATGTCGTACAGGGGCGGCACAAGGTCTTCACTCTCCCCAGATTCTTTTATATAGGTCTTGAAGGATTCACCGCATACACGTAGAATAATCAGCCTATGAGAAACGCATTTCTCACTCTTGCGGCGATCGCCGCTTTTCTGATTCCAGGACCGGCGTCTTCGCGGGCTCCGGACGCGGCTCCAGGCGTAAGAGCCGTTCTTCCGCGCGCTCAAAGCGTCGGGCCGTATCAGAGAAGCTCCATCGAAAAGCTCCTCCGCGGGGCGAGCGTCCCCGTCGATTCGCTCGACGTGATCGTGTTCATGGTCGATTTCGCCGACAGGAGTTTCAGCGAGGATCACGATGTCGCCTATGTCGAGAACGAGCTCAGGCACCTGAGGGAATACTATCGGGGCGCGTCGAGAGACGTTTTCCACCCGAGAACGACGCTCTATTCCGCGACCGTGACGCTGAGCGGGAACGAGGGCTATTACGGCGCGGACGACTTGTGGAAGGAGCGAATGGCCGAGCTCCTCATCGAGCTCGTCCAGAAGACCGACGCGTCGGTCGATTTCTCGCAGTATGACGCCTTCGCCATCATCCACGCCGGAGCGGGGCAGGAGACCGATTTCAACGGCGACTCGAAGTACCAGATCGCTTCCGGTTTCGTCAATCCCCGTGAAATGGCCGAGGCTCTCGAGGACACGCTCGGAACCCCGGGCGTTCCGACGAACGACCTCGCGGGCGGAAGCGCGTTCCAGATCGACAATCTCATGGTTTGGCCGGAAGAGTCGTCGCAGGACGGCTATACCTTCGGTTCGCTCGGGCTCTACGCCTACCAGATGGGGCTCAGGATCGGGATGCTGCCGCTCTACGACACCACGCCCGATCCTTACCCCGATTCGCAGGGCATCGGGAACTTCGACTTGATGAGCTACGGGATCTACAACGCGCTCGGCTTCGTGCCCGCGTTCCCCTCCGCTTTCAACCGGTACCTTATGGGATGGGTCGAACCCGTTGTCGTGGAGAGCGATGGCGCGGTGCGCCTCGCCGACGCCAGCTCGATGTCGACGCTCGACACGACTCTTGTGAAGATACCGATCAACGCGTCCGAGTACTACCTCGTCGAGAACAGGGTGCACGATGCGAACTTCAACGGGAGATTCGATTTCGGCGACGCCAACGGGAACGGCGTGCCCGAGAACGATGAGTCGCTCGCGGGCGCGGAGTTCGATTTCTTCCTCACGGCGACGACGAATATCAGGCCGGATCCGGTCGGCGTCCCCGACAGCGTGATCACGGGGAGCGGTCTCATGATCTATCACGTCGACGAGGCCGCCCTCAGGCGCGCGCTCGAGACGGGGCGCTACCCGAACGACGACAGGAGCTGGAAAGGGATCGACCTCGAGGAAGCGGATCACGTGCAGGATCTCGACACCCCGGCGGGAGGCTTCGCCTACGGCAGCTTCTACGATTCGTTCAGGAGAGGGAACAACGATCGCTTCGGATCCGCTACGGATCCATCCACGACGGACGACGCCGGCGTGCGGACGGGGATTGAGATATCGGAGATTTCGGCTGCCGGACATTATATGACGTTCCGGACCGGCTTCTCGCCGGTGATGGATATCGAAGAGAGGCGAGTTTCAGGCGGACATCTCGCGGCTGAGCCCGATCGCCGTGCCGCTCACGGGGATCGACCATGAACGGCTTCTCATCGCGGCCGACTACGGCGGGCATATACCTCGCCGACGCGGGCCTTGCCGCGTGGAACGGGACGGTTGAAAAGCTGCCCATCGCGAATGGGGGCGATGTGGACGTCATCTCCCGTCTACGCCCGCCTTTTCGATACCGACCGGGAAGCGAGCATACATCACGTCGGTCGGGGGGAATTCTCCACGCCTATGATTTCTCCGGCGCGTCGATCGCCATCGATGACGACGGAACTCCCTGGGACGCTCAAGCTTCGCGGAGATGCGGCTGCTCATCCGCTCATCGTGGACCCGAGCGCGCGCTGCAGGTCGCTCGCGTTCTCCTCGACCGCGGACAGCACGTACCTCATGATTCTCGGAACATCCAATGCTCCGCCCGGTGAGGGTTGGGTGCGGAGGGGGCCGATCGGCATCGAGAACGGCCTCATGAAGGGGCAGATCGCATCGCATCTCCGCAGTACGGATCTTCCGGTGGATGAGCATACCGGGTATATCGGGAATACATCGCCACGTTCGAGGTCGATCGCGGGCCTGCATTCAATCTTCATTCCCTAGTCCGGACCTGACCGATTCAGTTCGGGATCTCGTATCGATCCGGCGAACATCATCACGAGGCCGCGGGCATCTTCGAAAAACCCGAATGCCCTTCTCACGATCTCGACGGGGGACATCGAGAGAAACGGATCGGACGAGATGGTGGTGGCGGTCGATAACGACGGGCTCTACTATTTCGGGGCCGGCGGGCGCTCGTTCATCTGTCCGCAGTGCCGGATCCGCTATTCTCCCCCCGTCCTCGTCCGATGTCGACGGGGACGGAACCCTCGAAACCGCTCTTGCGCGACGAGTCGCGCTGCCTTCTCTTTTCGGGGTTCGGCGTGTCCGGCGAGGGGCTGGCCGATCGCGCTCGACGGAGCGCTCGTCGGTCACGAGGATCTCGTCCCCGTGCCGCCTCCCGTCGTCGACGACGTCAACGGCGACGGCGAGAGGGAGATCATTTTCCTCGTAGCGGGAGATATTCACTCGTTCGATTTCACCGGGAGAGAAACCGAGCGACTGGCCCCTCGCGGGGAGGGAGCGCGCGGCGGACCATCGCCCTTCTCTGGGGGAACCGGCCACGCTCTACATCGTCGACTGCGCGTCCGCGATACCGTATGCGGCAGGCGGGGGAGCGGGTGCGGGCTCGGGCGCCGTGTCCACGATCCGAAGGTACGATCCCGGGGTCGATGGCTCCACAGCCGACCAGATTGGCCCTACGTACCGGCACGATTCATACGGGAGGGCGAGGCAAGATAATCCGGGGACGGGCGAAAATCCGCGCACGGAGCGCGTCGATCCGGCGACGTTCATCGTGTACCCGAATCCGGCGACCGGTCCGGCCTTCACGGTCCGCGTCCTCGTTTCGGCCCCGGCGCGGGTGACGGCGACCATATTCAATATGGAAGGGGAGAAGGTCGTCGAACGGACGCTCGATCATTCATGGTTCGCGGGAAGCGCGGTTCCCTTCGAGACGAGCTTCTCGACCGCCTCGTTCTCGGGCGGCGTTTATATCTGCCGCATCGAGGCCGCCGGCGACGGCTGGAGCTGGACCGGAGCGAAGAAATTCGCCGTGATTCGCTGAGGGCGCCGCCGGCGCCACGCTACGCCGATGGGGCGGGAGGGCGGATCGGGCGTTGACCGCCGGAGCGCAATGGATTAGACTATTATTGTATGAACATTCGGGAGGGAACATGATCCGGAGAATCTCGATCGCGGTTCTGGTCGCGGCGCTCGCCGCGCTCCCGTCCGCCGGGCTCCTCGCCGGCGAGGCGGGCACGAGCGGTTTCGTTTTCCTTCGCCTCGGCAACGGCGCCCGCGCGGGCGCGATGGGGGAGGCCTTCACCGCGATCGCGGACGACGCGACCGGCATCTACTACAACCCGGCCGGCATGGCGAACGCCGACGGAGTCGAGCTCAACGTGACCCATTCCGAGTGGCTCATGGATACGCGCTTCGAGCAGGTTTCGATCGTCAACGAGATGCTGGGCGGAGCGGTCGGTTTCAGCTTCACCGGCGTCTACTACGGCGACATGGACCGGTACCCCGATTATCCGGCGCTCGTTCCGGACGGGACGTTCTCTCCCTACGATCTGTCATGCGCCGCGGGCTACGCGATGGACGTGCTGCCGAACCTGTCCGCGGGAGTCACGGCGAAGCTCATCTACGAGAAGATCGATTTCGAATCGGCGACCGGATGGGCCGTGGACGTCGGGCTCACGCACACGAGCATGATCGAAGGGCTCACGCTCGCCGCGTCGATGCTCAACCTCGGCCCGAAGGCCAAATTCGTCGAGGAGAAGTTCTATCCTCCGTTCCAGCTCAGGGGAGGGGCCGCGTACCGCTACGACTCCGCGTGGCTGAAGGGAAACGTCATCGCGGCCACCGACGCCGTTTTCCCGAACGACGGCGCCGCGAAGCTGCATATGGGGATGGAGTACAACTACCGGAGGCTCGTCTCGGTGCGGGCCGGCTACAAGGCCAACTACGACGTGCAGGGCGCGACCCTCGGGTTCGGCGTCGTGTATCGCAATCTCAGATTCGACTACGCGTATATGCCGATAGAGAGCGTTTTCGGCGATATTCACCGCTTCTCGATCAACGTGCTCTCGAGCGGCTTGTAGAATCCGAGCGACAGCCGCCCTTCCCGCATCTCGAGGTACGAGAAATTCCTTTCCCAGTCTCCGAGGATCACGAAGGTCCGTTCTCCGAAGCGCTCGATGCACGGGCGGTGGATGTGCCCCGTGACGAACGCGTCGTTGCCCCAGCGGAAGAACGAGTCCCCCGCCGCCATGGCGAGGAGCGTTTTCGCGGCGCGCTCGGTCTTCTTCTCCGTGAATCCCTTGCTCGCCCTCGAGAAACGCCGCGCGAACGCGTAGAGAAGATCGGGATGGACGGCCCGCGCCGCGGCGACGGCCGGCCCGCTCCGGATGACAGCCTTGAGGAGCTTGTAGCCGTAGTCGCCGGGGAGAAGCTCGTCGCCGTGCGTCATGGTTACCCTGATCCCCTGGATCGTATGCGTTGCGTAAGGGGGAAGGATCGTGAAGCCGAGCGTCCCAGAGATGAATGATCCGAGCCAGAAGTCGTGATTGCCCCCGGTGATGTAAATCTCCGTGCCGCTCTTTTTCAGGGACGAGAGGGCGTCGAGAACGTCCCGGTAGTACCGTGGCACGACGCTGCGATATTCGAACCAGAAATCGAAAATGTCTCCGAGGAGGTAGAGCCCGGACGCTCCCTCGATACCTGCGAGGAACGAGATGAAGCGTTCGCGCTTCGCGCGCTCGTCCGCCCCCGGGCCGTCGAATCTGAAATGAGTGTCCGAGACGAAGAATACGCTTTCTTTCATATAGATTTTGCTCCGCGCGGGGCGAAAGAACCCAGATTACGGTACTGGATTCTATTGCAGAATCGGCAGGGGATGGCAAGCGAAAAACCCCCCGCGCGTCTCCGCCCGGGCGGTGCTCGGCCGATTTCCATGCCGTGCCCGCGGTGCTCGAATTATCATAATATATTGATGTACAATGCGTTACGCAATGCTATGGCTCCGGCGGGCCGGTCGGGAAGGGAAGGCGAAGAGAATGCGCGATTTTTCAAGAATAATTCTTGACATAATTTCGGGATGCAGGTACACTATTCAGTGTAAGGGTGCCAGGGCAGTTGTGCCAGGAGAGTAAATCGTTTCGCCGACGATACCTGCACTTAGAACCCCACCGAAATAGAAGAACTTTTTGGTGCGCAAGGTGTACGTACCTTGTGGGTGTTCTAAAACGGTAGCGACAGAAACCGTGCGGGTATTGAAGGCGGTTTATTATGAATGAGGATGGACTGAGGGAAAAGGAAGAGATGTACTCGGAAAACAGGGAGAACGGCGATTACATGGGCGAGAGAAGTCTTGACCTCTATCTGAAGGAGATCAACAACACCCCGCTCCTCACGAGGGAGCAGGAGCGCGATCTCGCGAAGAGAATCCGTAAAGGGGAAGAGACGGCCCTTCACGCTCTCGTCAAGGCGAACCTTCGCTTCGTCGTCTCCATCGCGAAGCAGTACGTCAATCAGGGGCTTTCTCTCGCCGATCTCGTGAACGAGGGGAATCTCGGCCTCATCAAGGCCGCGTACCGCTTCGACGAGAAGAGGGGCTACAAGTTCATCTCGTACGCCGTGTGGTGGATCCGTCAGGCGATGCTTCAGGCGCTCGCCGAGCAGTCGCGGATCGTGCGCCTTCCGCTCAACCGCGCGGGAACGCTCTACCGCATAGGCAAGGCGGCGCGGCAGCTCGACCAGGAGCTCGGACGCAGCCCCGAAGTCTCGGAGATAGCCGAAAAGCTGAAGCTCCCCCACGACGAGGTGCGGGATACGATGCAGATCGCGAACAGCCATCTTTCGCTCGACGCCTCGTTCAGCAACGATCAGGAGGAAAACTCGCTCGTCGACTATCTGGCGGACGACAATCTCGAATCTCCGGACGAGCAGACCTACGTGAACGCGCTGAGCGACGATATGCAGAAGGCGCTCGATACGCTGACCGACAGGGAGCGCCAGATTCTGTCCCTCTACTTCGGGATCGAAGGGGAGGAGCCGCTCACGCTCGAGGAGATCGGCAAGCGGATGCACCTCACGAGGGAGCGGATCCGGCAGATCAAGGAGAAGGCGATACTGCGCCTCCGGCACAATTCCCGCAGCAAGTACCTGAAGGGGTACGTGCAGGATTGATACCGGCCGGTCGTCGAATTTCAAGGGCGGCGGAGAGCTCTTTCCACCGCCCTTTTTTATGCCCGTTCATGCCTCGATGGTATGCCGCTTGCACCTTCGGCGCTCGGGAGGGAATAATCGCTTGACACGCATGCGGGACGATTACTACGTTATTCGGTAAGCAGGGGAAAATCCGGAAACTTCGAGCGCGGAGATCGAATGGATCGTAATCTCAATTTCTTGTGGATTCGCGGAGCGAACGCGGGAGTGAAGTCTATACGGATCCCCCGCACCCTCGCCGTCGGCGCGCTCGTCGCCGTGTCCGTGCTGCTCCTTTCCTCGGTCGTCTTCCTGGCCACCCGCGCGGGCCGCATCTATAACGGGATGGCCGTCAGGAATCTCAGGGCGGAGAACGAACGCCTCGCGGATGAGCTCGGCCGCTTCCGCGCCGAGACCGAGAAACTGAAAACGAAGATGAACCTGAGCTTCGAGCTGCAGAACCGGGCCCGTCTGCTCGCGAGCCTCGATCCGCTCTCCGCGGACGTGTGGGAGGCGGGCGTCGGCGGAGAGGCTCCCGATCTCGACCGGATGGAAACCGCGTATCCCGACAGCGTGTTCAGCGCCGTCGACGAGAGTCTCGACCAGATGCTCCGGCAATCGGAGATTCAGCTCGAGAGCTATTCGGAAGTCATATCGGTCCTCGAGAAGGAGCAGAAGATCCGGAACGGAACGCCGTCGGTGCGTCCGCTCAAAGGGGGATTCCTCTCGAGCCGTTTCGGCAGCAGAATGGATCCGTTTCTCGGCGAGGTCGTCCATCACTCGGGGCTCGACTATCGCGCGCGGATGGGGAGCCCCGTCGTGAGCACCGCCGAGGGCGTGGTGAGCATGGCGAGGAGGAACGGCGGATTCGGCCTCATGATCGAGGTGACCCACGAGAACGGATTCGCCACCCGGTACGCCCATCTCTCGAAGATTCTCGTGACCCGGGGGCAGAAGGTGAAACGCGGGGAGATCATCGGATTGGTGGGGAACACGGGACATTCGACAGGCAGCCATCTGCACTACGAGGTCCTGTTCAGGAAGGTGCATCGCGATCCGCTCCAGTATGTGATCCCCCAGGGCACCAGCTACGATTGATCCGGCCGGCCGGCCGGAAGCATCCCATTCAATTTCTGTTGTCAGTCTGGCCGTAACCGCTTAGACTCGTCCGCGACCGGTTGCGACAGGCAGTTCACGCGCATCTTTCGAGGTACCGTATGGCGTTATGTCATCGATCCGCGCTCGCGTTCTTCGTCGTCGCGTGTCAGTGCGCGGGCGTTTTCTCGTCCGCCGCCGCGGCGCCGCGATCGGTGACGGAAGTGCGTTTTCGCACCGAAAGCGACCGGACGAGGATCGTCCTGGATCTGAGCGGCGAGTCGCGCTACACCGTCAAGACCGCGACCGGCCCGTTCCGGATCGTCGTCGATCTGCCGAATTGCCGTTTCGCGGCAGGCGTCCGGAATATCGACGTGCGCGACGGCCTGATCGACCGGATCCGCGTGAACCGTCTGAAATCCGGCGCCCAGGTGGTTCTCGATCTTCCCCGCCGCGCCGAATTTTCCCATTTTCCCCTGAAAGCGGGTTCGGGCAAACCGCACCGCGTCGTTATAGACGTCGCGAGGCCCGAGGCCGGCGGGGCGCGAAACGCGGCCGACGAGCCGGCGAGGGGAGGGAATCCCCCCGGGGAGACCGGGGGCGGCGCGGTTCCCGGAGCGAAGCCGGTTGTTGCCCCGCGCGCTGCCGGAGGAGGTCGCGTCGTCATCATCGATCCGGGTCACGGAGGAAAGCATACCGGAACGATTTCGCGCAGCGGCATTCAGGAAAAGACACTCACTCTGAAGCTCGCCAAGATGCTCGGGGCCGAGATCGAAAAACGGCCGGGATACACGGCGGTACTGGTGAGAGAGAGCGATCGCCACTTCGACGAAGATCGCGCCCGCGATCTGGTGAAACGCATCGAATTCGCCCGCGAGAGGGAAGGCGACGTGTACGTCAGCCTCCACTTCAACGGAAACGACAACAAGAAGGTGAACGGCCTCGAGCTCTATTTCCTTTCGCTCGAAGCGTCGGACGAGAACGCGGGCGCCGTCGCGGAGCGCGAAAACCTCCTCGTCATGACGGGGGCCGACAGCGGCGGTTTCAACGACGATCTCAAATCGATTCTCTTCGACGTCAGCCTCGCGAACGCGATACAGCAGAGCTCGGCGCTCGCGGAAGAGGCGGCTTCGGTGCTTCGCGTGAATCCGCCGATCCCGTTCAGAAAGGTCAAGCAGGCGCCGTTTCTCGTCCTGCGGGACTCTCGATGCCCTCGATCCTCGTCGAGGGAGGGTACCTCTCGAATCGGAAAGAGGCGGCGGTCGTCTCGAAGGAGAGCTACCTGCGCTGGCTTGCGAAATCCCTCGCGGAAGGGATCGTCTCGTTCCTCGAAAAACACCCCCGTCAATCCGGCCCGGCGGCCGGGGAATAGGCGAGGTCGCGTCGTGCGTTTCCGGAATCTGTATCGTGCCGTGACGGAGAACATCGGGATCAAGATCGTCTCCATCCTCTTCGCGAGCCTCCTCTGGCTCTATGTCACGGCTCAGATCGGGGAGCGGCAGACTTTCAAAGTCCCGCTCGATCTCGTGAATATCCCGGAGAGCCTGACCGTGGCGAGCGGGTCGCCGAAAACGGTTTCGATCACGATACGGGGAGCGCGGAGCGAGCTCATGAAGCTCCGGTTCCTGAGCAGGATCAAGGGAACCGTCGATCTCGGCGGCGCGAGGGAGGGGAGAGTCGTCGTGCCCCTTTCGGCGGCGATTCTCAATCTGCCGGCAGGATTCCCCGCCGGAGACGCGTCGATCGAATCTCCGAAATCGCTGACGCTCGATTTCGAGAGGATCGTCAGCGCGTACGTGCCGGTCACCCCCGTGTTTCGAGGTTCGGTTCCGCAGGGGATGATCCTCGTCGGCCAGCCGTCCGTCAGTCCGCCCCTGGTCCTCGTGCGCGGCACTGCGGCGGCGATGAGCGGCGTCGCGGCCGTCGAGACGGAGCCGATAGATTTGCGGAACAAGCGGAGCGGATTTTCGCAGGAAGCGGCGCTCCGTGCCGGCGAGCGCCTCGAGGCGATCCCGCGGAGCGTCCGCGTCGAGATCGGTATCGCGAAGCGCGCCGTCCGGACGATGCCGGGGATACCGCCGACGCTGCTCCAGGAGGAGGACGGTTTCCTGATCGAGTATTCGCCGTCGAGCGCGTCGCTCACCGTCGAGGGGCCCGAAGAGCTCGTCAACCGTCTCGTGAACGACGATCTGTCCATCGTTCTCAGCATTCCTCCCGGCCTGCGGGGAACGGGCTGGATCCTTCCCGAGGTCATCGTTCCGCAGGGGATCGATACCTTTACGATCGACGTCGATTCTTTCGAAGTGAAGGTGCTTCCGAAGCGATAAGGCAGCACGCATGGAAAACGGCGGAAAAACCGATACCCTCCGATCCTGCCGGCCCGGCCCATCCCGGTTGAGCCGGTGGGCGACGGTTATCATATTCTCGGCGATCGTCGCGCTCGCCGTCGGCGCGCTGTTTCTCAGGACGAACGATATGGCGCATACGCCCATCGTGGTCGGCGTCTGCACGTTCGATTCGGCCCGCGCCGGATCCGTGCTCGAGCAGTTCTCCGAGTTCTGCCGGGCCAGAGGGCACGGGGACATCCGCTGGCGGTATCTTCGGCCGGATGAGGAACTCGCCGGATGCGATTTCTACGTCACCACGTCCCTCGATCTATCCGAGCCGCTCTCGCGAGGGGAGCTCGGATGCGCGCTGCTCGCGGCCGAACGGGAGGCGCACCGTTACTCGCGCAGCTCGGTCCTCGTGAAGGCGGGCGTCAAGGCGCTCCCCGCGCGGGGAGCGCGCGTTATTTTCGGCTCTTCCCGCTCGGCCGCGGGCTTTCTCGCGCCGTACCGGGCGCTCGAGCGATCGGGGTATGCCCTCTCCGAGGCGTCGATCGAGTTCGTCGGCTCGTACCCGGGCGAGGAGCGCGTCGTATTCGGCGTGCTGTACGGCGCGTACGACGCGGGCGGCGTCTCGCTCGAACGCCTGCAGGAGCTGAAGAAGGCCGGCATCGTGCGCGACGGCGAGATCGACGTGTTCTGCGAGGGGGAAGCGTTTCCAGAGATCGTGATCGCCTACGATCCCGCGTCGTACGCACGGGACAGGATGAGCTTCGCGAAGCGCCTTCCGGGCGTGCTCGACCGCGTGCCCCGTTCCCTGCGCGTCGAGCTCTCCGCGCTCGGAATCGCCGGTTTCTACAAGCCCCGGGAGAGCGATATCCAGCTCATCAAGGATCTCGCCGCGATGATTCCGCCTGCGCCGGACGATTCCTCCGGGGGAAAAGCGGGAGGCTTCCGCGGGCGATCACCGCGATGAAGACGAGGCTCCGCGGTTGACCGGGGGGCGCGCGGGCCGTATATTAGAAATTCCCTGCGGCGGCGCTCGCCGCCTCGAGAACGAAGGAAGCACGGTGCGATCGAATACCCTGAAGCAATGGCTCCCGTTTTTCACCTGGGTCGTCCTCATCTTCGTGGGGTCGTCGATACCCCGGCTGCCGGGGAATCCGTTCGGGTTGCCGCACTGGTCGGACAAGATCGCTCATTTCATGGAATACCTGATCCTCGCCTTTCTGTTCCATCGGGGAATTCGCGGCGGAGGAGGGCGGATGGGGTTGCCGGCCTGGCTCATCGTTCTCGCGACGGGGTTCGCGATCGCGAGCATCGACGAGTATCACCAGG
The DNA here is from genome assembly GCA_963846325.1 of uncultured bacterium. GTDB lineage: Bacteria > Krumholzibacteriota > Krumholzibacteriia > Krumholzibacteriales > Krumholzibacteriaceae > SSS58A. Next base: position 331,370 of record CAWJVO010000009.1, on the reverse strand, counting down.
AGTATATCCCCGGGCGCGACGCCAACGCGTGGGACTGGGCGGCCGATATGGCCGGTGTCGCGACCGGAGCGCTGATCGGAATGAGACGCCGCAAGGCGCGGGCCGGGCGTCCGGAGATGACATGAAATATACGAAACCGAGGGGAACGAACGATTTCTTCGGGGATCGCATGGAGGACTGGAGCCTCGTCGAGCTCGCGCTCGCCGGATATCTCCGGAGCTGCGGCTACCGCGAGATACGGACGCCGGTCTTCGAGTCAACCGAGCTGTTCGTGCGCACGGTGGGAGAAGCGACCGACATCGTGACGAAGGAGATGTACACCTTTCCCGACCGGAAGGGGCGCAGCCTCACGCTCCGGCCGGAGAACACCGCCTCCGTGATGCGCGCGTATCTGGAAAACGGTCTCTACCGCTCGGGAGGCATCGCGCGATACTGGTATGCCGGGCCCATGTTCAGGTACGACCGGCCGCAGGCGGGGAGATACCGGCAGTTCCACCAGATCGGGGCCGAGGCGCTCGGATCGAAGGGGCCCGGGATCGACGCCGAGATCATCGAGACGAGCCTCGGGCTCTACCGCGCGCTCGGGTTTCCCGAGCTCGAGGTGCGGCTCAACAGCGTCGGTTGTCCCGTGTGCCGTCCCGCGTTCAAGCAGGTTCTCACCGCCGCTCTCGAAGGGCTTCGGGGCGAGCTCTGCGGGGCGTGTCTCGAGCGGACGGGAACGAATCCCCTCAGAATATTCGACTGCAAGGAGTGCGGTCCCGTGAAGGAGCGGCTCCCGAGGATCACCGAACATCTCTGCGCCGATTGCCGCGATCATTTCACGAAGCTCCAGGGAATGCTCGGCGACATGGGCATCCGGTTCGCGCTCGATCCGCTGCTCGTCCGCGGGCTCGATTACTACACGAAAACCGCGTTCGAGATCCTCCATCCTTCGCTCGGGGCGCAGAACGCGCTCTGCGGCGGAGGGCGCTACGACGGCCTCGCGGAGGATTGCGGCGGGCCGTCGATTCCCGCCGTCGGTTTCTCGGCGGGGATGGAGCGCCTCATGGAGATTCTTCCCCCGGGGTTCGCCGCGGCGCGACGCGATCGGCGGACGGACGTATTCGTGGCCGTGCTCGACGCGTCGTTCGACGCCCGTGCCCTGCGCATCGCCCGGGAGCTTCGCGCGCGGGGACGCTCCGTGCTCGTCGATCTCTCGGAGCGGGGCCTCAAGAGGCAGCTCAAAGCGGCTTCCGACGAGCTCGCCCCGATCGCCGTGATCGTCGGTCTCTCCGAGATCGGACCCGGCGAGGTGGCGCTCAAGAACATGAAGACGGGCGAGCAGCGGCAGGTCGAAACCAGCGCTCTCGCCGAAGCGGTCGCGGGTGAATTGGAGCGGACGAATGGATGAACGCTCGATCGATCATTACGGCGCTGCGTGGAAGCGCACGCATCGCTGCGGAGAGGTGGGCGCGCGGGACGAGGGACGCGAGGTCGTCCTCGCCGGCTGGGTGAAGCGCGTGCGGGAGCTCGGGCATCTCACGTTCCTCGATCTGTGGGATCGCACCGGAATCGTGCAGCTCGTCACGGAGCGGGACGCGGAGGATCTCCACGGCGTCTTCAAATCGCTGCGCGCCGAGGACGTCATCGCCTGCGCGGGAACGGTGCGGCCGCGCCCGAAGGACATGGTGAACGCGCATATGAAAACGGGGGAGATCGAGATCGCCGCGTCGCGGATCGCCGTTTTCAACCGGAGCGAAGTCCCTCCGTTCGCCGTGACGACCGACGTGCAGGCGAACGACGATCTGCGCCTGAGGTACCGCTATCTCGACCTTCGCCGCGATCCGCTCCAGCGGAACATCGAGATGCGGCACCGGCTCGCGATGGCCGCGCGGGAGTTTCTCTCGGGCGAGGGGTTCCTCGAGATCGAGACGCCGATGCTCGTGCGGCGCACTCCGGAAGGAGCGCGCGATTACCTCGTGCCGAGCAGGCTTCAGCCGGGGAAATTCTACGCGCTTCCGCAGAGCCCGCAGCTGTACAAGCAGATCCTCATGGTATCCGGCTTCGACCGCTATTTTCAGCTCGCCCGCTGCCTCCGCGACGAGGACCTGCGCGCGGACCGGCAGCCCGAGCATACGCAGATCGACGTCGAGATGAGCTTCGTGACGGAGGAGGACATCTTCTCCGTCGTCGAGCGGTTGATGCGCGGGCTCTTTTCGCGCGTCCTCGGCGTCGAGGTGCCGATCCCGTTTCCCCGGATGGATTACGGCGAGGCGATGGACCTCTACGGAAGCGACAAGCCGGACGTCCGGTTCGGTCTCGAAATCCGCGATTGCGGGAGCGTGTTCCGGGAGTGCGAGTTCGGGGTCTTCCGGTCGATCCTCGAGCGCGGCGGGACGGTGCGGGGCATCTCGCTCGAGAAAGGCCATGCATTTTCGAGGCGCGAGATCGCGGATCTCGAGACGCTCGTCAAGACCTCCGGAGCGGGGGGCTCGTCTGGATCAAGCTCGAGGCGTCCGGCGTCTCATCCTCCATTTCGAAGTTCCTCAGCGAGGCGAATCTCGCGGCGCTCCGGTCGACGTTCGGCCTCGACGCCGCGCCGAGTCTCATCCTTCTCGTCGGCGGCGACGAGGCCGTCGTGAGGAAGGCGCTCGGAGAGCTCCGGCTCAATCTGGGCCGGAAGCATCTTCTCGTCGGCGGCGAAGGCCACCGGTTCCTGTGGGTGAATCGATTCCCCCTCTTCCTCCCCGCCGAATCGGGAGGATGGGAAGCCGCCCACCATATCTTTTCGATGCCGTTCGAGGAGGATCTGCCCCTGCTCGCGAGCGATCCCGGCAAGGTCCGGGGGCACCTCTACGATCTCGTCTGCAACGGGACGGAGCTCGGTTCGGGGAGCATCCGGATCCACCGCCGCGAGCTGCAGGAACGGCTCTTCGCCATCATCGGCATTTCCCCGGAAGAGGCCGAACGGAAATTCGGATTCCTGCTCGAGGCGTTTCAGTACGGAGCTCCCCCGCACGGCGGCATCGCCCTCGGGCTCGACCGGATCGCGATGATCATGTTCGGAGGAACGACGATCCGCGATTTCATCGCGTTCCCGAAGACGCAAAGCGCGACTTCACTCATGGAGGGAGCCCCGTCCGAGGTGGAGGAAGAGCTCCTCGACGATCTTCACATCAGGGTGATCCCGGACGATCCGCGGCCCCGGTGACGCGCATGCGGCGGCCCGCGCGCTCTTTTTATCGGCTTTTTCCTTGACTTTGCGCGGAAGCGTTATTAACGTAAGAAGAAGCCTGTGATTTATAAGCATAAGGAGGAACGTGAGTTATGAAATTACGCAGGATGGTGATGGTGCCGTTTTCCATCCTCCTGACGGCGGCGGTGCTTTCGGGAGGGTGCGGGAAGGCGCCGGTATGCCAGACGAGCCTCGTCACGCTCGATGAAACGCGGCTCGACGCCGAAACGTACGAACAGGAAGCGGCGGAGACGGCGAAGAGCGTCGCCGAGCTCGAGAGGAAGCTCGTTCAGAAGAAAAGCGAAATCGAACAGGTGAAAGCCAAGCCGGAGGATCTCAAACAGAAAGTTCGCGATCTCAAGAAAGGGAGCGGCAGGGAGTAGCAGGGATTCCCCGCTAAGGAGCGTGCAATGATTATGGTGACCAGGAGAACAGGGTTCGTGCTCGCCGCCGGAATGGTTTTCGCTCTCGCCGCCGGTTGCAGCAGCTACCGGCCGAGACCCGTCGATATCGCGAAGGGCGAATATTACGAGGACACCGAGTACAAGAAGCTCTCGAAGAAGGACAAGGAAGCGTACTGCAAGGCTCTCGCGGCGGAGCTCCAGGCGCTCAACGATCGGGCCAAGAGCGCGGAGACATCGCTCACCCGGAACAAGGAAAAGATTAAGACACTCACCCGCGATCTTCGCGAGGCCGAAAAGGCCTACGCGGCCTACAGCGCCGAGATCGACGAGCTCACGATGCAGCTCCAGACGCTTTCGCAGCTTCCGAAGAGCTGGAAGCTCCAGTACGGGGAGTGCCTCTGGACGCTCGCGTCCCGCGAGGAGATCTACAAGGATCCGCTCAAGTGGCCGCGCATCTGGCGGGGAAACAAGGAGCTCATCGAGGATCCCGACTGGGTTCTCGCAGGATGGGAGCTCGCCATCCCGCGCGAGTATCCCTATGCCTACCGGGTGAACCAGGACGAATGGCTGGGGAAGATCGCCGGGTACTGGGAGATTTACGGCGATTACCGGAAATGGACCCTCATCTTCGAGGCGAACAAGGACAGGATCAAGGATCCGGATCTCATCTTCCCGAGCCAGGAGCTCGTGATCCCGAGGCAGGATACCCTTCAGTGAACGCGTGCTCGTAAATGAGCGATGATTCATGAACTCTTGGCTTCCTCCGCGGGAAGCCAAGAGTTCTGCGTTTAGGGGGCATGGTGAAAAGAGATTTCAAGAGAAGGATCGTCTCGATCGCCGGCATCGATCCGATCAGGCTCCTCGGAGTCGAGGACCGAAATCTCCGTTTGATCGAGGAGCATTTCGACGAGAACGTCGTCGTGCGCGGCGACGAGATCATCGTTGCGGGTTCCCCGCGGACGATCGAGCAGCTCACGCGCGTGCTCGAGAAGCTCATCGAGATAGCCGGGTCGGGCCGCAGCGTCACCGAAGGCGACGTTCTCACCGTGATCCGCGGAGGAAAAGCGGCGGAGGAGAAGATCGGCGAGCTCGACGACGCGATCGTGTACTATTCCCCCATGAAGCGGCGGAGCGTCGTCCCGCGGAGCGTGCGGCAGAAGGAATACGTCGACGCGATCCGGAGCCACGACATCGTGTTCGCGATCGGCCCGGCCGGAACGGGGAAGACCTACCTCGCGATCGCCTGCGCCCTCGCCGCGCTCAAGAACGGCGCGATCGAGCGCATCTTCATCTCGCGTCCCGTCGTCGAGGCGGGGGAGAACCTCGGATTCCTGCCGGGGGATATGCAGGAGAAGATCGAGCCGTACCTGCGTCCCATTTTCGACGCGTTCCGGGACATGATCGGCCAGGAGCGGGTGCTGAAGATGATCGAATCGGGAACGCTCGAGATCGCGCCGCTCGCGTACATGCGCGGCCGGACCCTCAACGGATCCTTCGCGATCCTCGACGAGGCGCAGAACTGCACGGTCGGACAGATGAAGATGTTCCTCACGAGGCTCGGCGAAAGCTCGAAGGCGATCGTGACCGGCGACGTGACCCAGATCGACCTCGCCGATCCCGCGCAATCGGGGCTCGTCGCGGCGCGCGAGATCCTCGACGGCGTCGAGGGGATCGCGTTCGTGACCTTCGGCGAGGAGGACGTCGTGCGGCACTGGCTCGTCCGGCGGATCATCCGGGCGTTCAGCCTCAAAAGCGCCTCTCTCGCGGCGAGGGCGGAGCGGGTCCCTGCGGCGCAGGAAACGGCGGCGGACGGAGCCGGAAGCTCCGAAGAGCCGCCGGAGACGATCGTATGACGGGTCGAAGCTCGAATGAGGGCGGAGCGGGAGAGACTCCCGATCAGGAGGCGGCGCGCGCGTTTCGCGTGCCGTTCCCGCGTTTCGAGAAATCGATGCGGCTTCCGCTCCTGTACCTCGCCGCGTTTCTCGTCCTCTCGCTTGCTCTGTTCCCCCCCACGCAAAAAAAGAAAAACGTCCGTTTCGAGGAAGGGAGCATCGCCGATATCGACATCGTCGCTCCCTTCGCGTTCGTCGTTCCCCTGAGCGATCACGATCTCGAGCTCGCTCGCGCGCGCGCGGCCGTCGCGGTGCCGCCCGTCTTCGTCCGGGACGACGCGGCGGCGAGCCGCCTGCCGGGCGATCTGGCCGGCCTGTTCGAGAAGATCGGCGCCGTCGCCGGGCAGAGCGGCGTCTCCGTCCGCGAGCGGGTGAAGCGGATGAAGGCCATCGCCCCCGAGCTCCGGCGGGAGTCGATCGAGCTTCTCGCCGACGGAGGGATCAGGGAACGCATGCTCAGGGAAAGCCTCCGGATTCAGGCCCGCTATCTCGAGAGAGGGATCGTGAACGACGCCTCCGCGCTCAAGCAGCGCGAATACCCGCGGATCGCGGTTATCGCGGAGGGGGATGAATCGCTCGCCCCGACGCAGGCTCTCATCGTGCAGAAGGATCTCGAATCGCTCGTCACCCGCGAAGCGCGGGCGCTGTTTCCGGGAAACGAAAAGGCGGTTCGGCTCTTCTACGGGATCGTCCGGTCGTATCTCGTGCCGAATCTCGTCTATGACGCCCAGGAGACGCGGAAGCGCCGGGACGAGGCGGCGCGGAACGTCGCGCGGTCGTTTGCCGTCGAGCGAAACGAACGGATCGTCGCCAAGCACGACAAGGTGACGCGCGCGCAGATCGAGATCCTCGAGACGATGGAGGAGAAACGGATCGCGATGGATCTCGCGACGTCCATCGGGAAGCGGACGTGGCTCCTCTTCGGCAAGGGGCTTCGCGTGTGCGCGCTCCTCGCTCTCCTGAGTCTCGCCCTCCGCCGGTTCCAGCCGAAGATCGTCGCCGCTCCGGACAAGCTCACGCTCGTTTTTATCGTTCTCTCGCTGTACCTCGTCCTGACGGCTCTCATCGTCAAGCTGCCGTCGCTCGATCCGTTCCTGATCCCGGTCTCGTTCGTGTCGCTCGTGTGCACGGCGTTTTTCGGAATTCAGGCGGCTTCCCTGTTCACCCTCTTCGCGTCGCTCGTCATCGTCACGCACACGAACCTTCCCGCGAGCTACGCCTTCGTTTCGCTCCTCGCCGGATCGGCGGGCATCGTCAGCATCGCGCACCTCAGGGAGCGAAAGAAGTTCTACACGATCCTGCTGAGCGTTTCGGGGGCGTACGTCGCCGGTATCGCGGGTTTCGGGATCACCGAAGGGATGTCCCTGTCGTCGTTCGGGCGCGCCTCGCTTCTCGGCGTCGCCAACGGTCTCGCGTGCACCGTCATGGTCATGTTCCTTCTCCCCGTTCTCGAGGCGATCTTCGACGTGACGACCGATTTCACGCTCATGGAGCTGAGCGATCTCAACCGGCCGCTCCTCAGGCGTCTCGTCATCGAGGCGCCCGGCACGTATCATCATTCCCTCATGGTCGGAAACCTCGTCGAGGCGGTCGCGCGGGACGTCGGCGCGAACGGTCTTCAGGCGAGGGTCGGCGCGTACTACCACGATATCGGCAAGCTCGCCAAACCCGAGTACTTCTTCGAAAACAAGGGAGAGAACGTCAACAAGCACGAGAAGCTCACTCCCCGGATGAGCGCCCTGATTCTCGCTTCCCACGCGAAGGAGGGAATCGATCTCGCGAAGCGCGAGAAGCTTCCCCGCATCGTCGTCGACGCGATCCGCGAGCATCACGGGACGACGGTGATGGCGTATTTCTACCAGAAGGCGCTCGAATACGATTCGCACGACAGCGTCAACGTCGACGATTTCCGGTATCCCGGCCCGAGGCCGAAATCGAAGGAGACGGCGCTCATCATGCTGGCCGACTCGGCCGAGGCGGCGGTTCGTTCGCTCGAGGGCCCCACGGCGCCGAAGATACGCGCGATCGTGCAGAAGATCATCGAGGCGCGGACGAGCGACGGCGAGCTCGACGACAGCGGCCTCACGCTCAACGACATCGCCGTCGTTCGCGAGAAATTCATCCAGCTGCTCACCGGGATCTTCCATTCGAGGATCCCGTATCCGTCGCAGCGCGAGGAGGGGCTCGTCCCGTGAAGCTCACGATCGCCGGAAGTGCGCGGCTCGGCAGCCGCGGCGCGCGCGCGAGGCTGTCCCCGTTTCTCCGCTCGGTCGCGGCGCGGCTGGCGCCGCGGGACGCGCGCGTCGAGGTGAACTGGATCGGGGAACGAACCATGGCCCGCCTGAATCAGGCGTACAAGAAGCGGACGGGCGCGGCGGAGATCCTCACGTTCCCGTGCGGTGGAGCTCTCGATCCGGAGGGGGAATCTCCCCTCGGAGAGATCTGCCTGTGCTGGACGCGTCTCGTCCGGGGGGCCCGGCTCCGCGGCGTGCCGCCGCGGGCCTACGCGGCCAGACTCGTCGTGCACGGGATTCTGCATCTTCGCGGGCACCGGCACGACGACTCGCGGAGCGCCGGCCGGATGGAAGCGGCCGAAGCCCGGATCCTGAAGCGGCATTGTTCCGGAGCGGAGGTGAAACGCCTCTTCGCGTAACGCGCGGGCCTTCCCGCGCTCGCGGGGCGCAGCCATGACGATCGTGGGAAGCACGGCGATCGCGATCCTCGTTCTCCTTCTCGCGGCGCAATTTCTCGTCGCCGGCGGTTTCGCCGCGTTCGGAATCGTTTCCCGCCTGCATGTGGACAAGGCGTTCCCCCGCGGCGCGCGCGGGAGCGCGTGTCCGCGTTTCGTGCATCGCGGGCGATTCCATTTCATGCTTTCGCTCATCGGTCTCGAGGCGATCATCCTGACGCTCGCCGCGGTGACCATGAGCCGCGCCGCCGGAGAGCCGCAGTCATGGCGGCAGGCGCTCGCGCCCGTGTTCGCGGTCGCCGCAGGCCTCGCCGCCGTCACGATCGCCGGATTCGGCGCCGCCTCGATGAATCCGGCGCGGTTTGCCCTCGTCTCCTCGTATCCCCTGCTTCCCGCGTACCTTCTGCTCCAGCCGTTCGCGCGTCTCTTTCTTCGGATCGTCGCGATCGTGTACCCCGACCTGCCGCGCGAGATGGCGAGGCCGTTCTTCCTCTTTCCGGGCGCGGACGGCTTCACGGCCGAGGGGTTCATCGAGGACAAGGGTTCGAAGCTGATCCGCAGCGTCCAGGAATTCGGCGTGAAGAAAGTGCGCGAGATCATGGTTCCGAGGATCGACGTTTTCGCTCTCGATATCCACACGCCCCCCGAGGAGATCCGGGAGAAGGTCGCGAGCGCGGGACATTCGCGGGTTCCGGTCCATGACGGGAGCGTCGACCGGATCGTCGGCATGCTCTACGTGAAGGATCTGCTCAAGATCCCGCCGGACGAAACCGTCCGGCTCGACCGGGGATGGCTCGTTCGCGAGGCGTATTTCGTTCCCGAGGGCAAGAAGCTCGACGATCTCCTCCGCGAGTTCCAGCGGGGGAAGAAGCATATGGCCGTCGTCGTCGACGAATACGGCGGAACGTCGGGAATCGTGACGCTCGAGGATATCCTCGAGGAGATCGTCGGCGAGATACTGGACGAGTACGATCACGAGCTTCCGCCCGTGCGGCAGACGGGAACGCGGCAGTACGTCGCGGCCGGATCGGTCGGGATCGACGCGTTCAACGCGGCGCTCGCCGTTTCGCTTCCCTCGGACGAGGTTGACACGCTCGGCGGATTTCTCTATAACTTGATTGGCCGCGTGCCGGAAGAGGGAGAAGAGGTCGAGTACTCCGGCGTTCGTTTCAGGATCGGCAAGCTCGAAGGACAACGGATTACAGAGGTTATCGTATGGTTGCCCGGGGAATAGGAAACCATTCGGTCGTGCGGTGGTTCAAGAGGCGCTTTCTGATGGGGCTCCTCGTGCTCATGCCGATCGTGCTCACCGTGTACGTGCTCTACCGCATCTTCGAGTGGGTCGACGGCATATTGGCGCCGATAACCGCGCGCCATCCGTATCTCGATATCCCCGGCCTCGGATTCGTCGGCGTCGTCGTGATCATTCTCCTCGCCGGGGTGGTCGGGGGGGGATTCTTCGGCCGAACGCTTTTCAAGTGGTTCGAGGGGGGACTGGAAAAGATCCCCATGGTGCGGAGCATCTACGTCGCGATAAAGCAGGTCAGCGAGGTTTTCCTCAAGCAGGAGCGGACCGTCTTCAAGAAGGTCGTGCTCGTGCAATACCCGCGTCCCGGGATATACGTGATAGGCTTCGAGACGTCGACGTGGCGCTCCAGGGGCGCGGATGGAATGGAGCACGACTTCGTGACGATATTCATTCCGACGACGCCGAATCCGACCTCGGGACTCTTCATTATGGTGCGCCGCGAAGAAGCGATCCCTTCCGAACTCTCGATCGAGGAAGCGATGAAGATGGTCATTTCGGGCGGGGCGGTCGTTCCGCCGGGGCACCGGCACGCCGCCGAGCGGCCCGCCGGCGGAACGGGCGCGTGACGGCGGCGGTGGAGAGCCCGTGAGCGAGATCATCAAGGATCGCTCGATCGTGCTCAGAACGTTCCCGTACGGGGAGTCGAGCGTCGTCGCGGTCATGCTCACGCGATCGCACGGAAAGGTGCGGCTGATCGCGAAGGGAGCGCGAAAGCCCCGGAGCGCGCTCCAGGGGAGCCTGCGAACGGGAAACGTTTCGGAGATCGTTTTCTATTTTCGGCCGGAGCGCGGATTGCAGCTGCTCAAGGAGATGGGAACCGTGGAGACGTTCGAGGCGGGAAACGGCGATCTCGAGCGGCTCTGCCTTTTTCAGGCGGGGCTCGAAATCGTCGACCGCTCCGTCGTGGAGCGCTCGGCCGACGAACGGGCTTTCGATATGATCGAGCGGTTCATGAGAATGCTCCCCGCGGCGGCGGATCCGTGGGCGCTCTTTTTCGCGCTCGAGATCGACGTGCTGAAGCTGGCGGGCTCGTTCCCTTCCACCGCCGCGTGCGCCCGCTGCGGAAAGTCCCTCGACGACTCGGCCTTCGCGATCGAGGCGGCGAGCGGTTTCGTGAGCTGCGCTTCCTGCGGGAGCGCGAAGGGGCGCGCGCTCTCGGGCGCCGCTTCGGCGCTCGTCCGCCGGATGGACGCGCTCGGGCTCGAAGGCGCCGGCGGCGCGAAGCTGGACCGGAGCGAACGCAGGGAGATCGGCGCGCTCATCCATCGTTTCTTCGTCAGCCACGTGGAAGGCTATCGGCTTCCGTACGCGTTGCGTCTCTGCAAGGGGGTGAACGGCCAGTGACCTTTCAAGAGGTAGTTACCGCGCTGGAGCGCTTCTGGTCCGGCCAGCGGTGTCTTCTCCTCACGTCGTACAACTCGGAGGTCGGCGCCGGCACGATGAATCCGGCGACGTTTCTCAGGGTCCTCGGGCCCGAGCCGTGGCGGGCGGCGTACATCGAGCCGACGAAGCGCCCCAAGGACGGGCGGTACGGCGAGAATCCGAACCGCGTGCAGCAGTTCAACCAGTACCAGGTCATTCTCAAGCCGGCCCCCGAGAACGTCGTTCCGCTCTATATCAAGAGCCTCACGGCCCTCGGCATCGATCCGGACGAGCACGACATCCGGCTCGTCGAGGACGATTGGGAATCGCCGACGCTCGGCGCGGCGGGGCTCGGATGGGAGGTCTGGCTCGACGGCATGGAGATCACGCAGTTCACCTACTTCCAGCAGGCGGGAGGGATGGAGCTCGATCCGATTTCGGCGGAGATCACCTACGGGCTCGAGCGCATCTGCATGTACCTCCAGGGAGTCGACGACATCATGGACGTCGAGTGGGGAGGAGGCGTGACCTGGGGCGATCTCAACCGCGAAGGGGAGAGGGAATTCAGCAGGTTCAATTTCGAGAAGGCCGACGTGCCGCTCTATTTCGACATGTTCAACCGCCTGCAGGGGGAGGCGAAACGCATGCTCGGCGAGGGGCTCATCCTCCCCGCCTACGATTACGTCGTGAAATGCTCGCATATCTTCAACATACTCGACGCCCGCGGGGCGGTGAGCGTATCCGAGCGAACGAGCTACATCGCGCGCATCAGGGACGTCGCCCGGCAGACGGCCGAGGCGTACGTCGCCGATCGAGAGCGGCTCGGGTTCCCGCTGCTCGCGCGCGCGCACGGCGGCGCAAAGGAGCGGACGTGAAGAAGGACTTTCTCCTCGAAATCGGATGCGAGAATCTGCCGAGCGCCTACCTCGACGAGATGATCGAACAGGCGCGGAAGCTCTTCGAAGAAGGGATCGGGGCCGAGCGGATTCCATGCGACGAGATCGTCGCCATGGGCACGCCGAAGCGCATCGTTCTCCTCGCGCGGGGCCTCACGGTGAAACAGGAGAACGCGGAGGAAAAGATCGTGGGGCCTCCGGTGAAGATCGCCGTCGCCGCGGACGGGAGCTTCACGAAGGCGGCGGAGGGGTTCGCGAAATCGCAGGGAGTGCCTTCGAGCGCTCTCGTGCGCGTCGAGACGCCGAAGGGGGCCTATCTCGCCGTCGTCAAGAGGATCAAAGGGCGATCGACGGCGTCGATTCTCGGGGAGCTCCTTCCGCGGCTGATCCAGGCGATACGCGCGCCGAAAACGATGCGATGGGCGTCGGGGGGCATTCGATTCGCCCGGCCGGTCCGCTGGATTCTGTGTCTCTTCGGGTCGGACGTCGTGCGGGTGAAGGTCGGCGATATCGCCGCCGGCCGGAGGACGCGCCTGTCCCCGCTCTTCGAGAAATCGGTCTCCGTGAAATCGGCGGACGATTACTTCTCGCTCATGCGCCGGAGCCGGATCGTTCTCGATCCGGCCGCGCGGCGGGACGCCGTGCGCGCGGCGGCGGTCTCGTGCGCCCGCTCGCGGGGGGGCGCGCTCGTCGAGGACGAGGAGCTCGTCGGCATCGTCGCGAACCTGCTCGAGTCCCCCGTCGCGATGGAAGGAAAGTACGACGAGGCGTTCCTCGCCCTCCCGCGCGAGGTCATCGTCACCGCGCTCAAGAGCCACCAGCGCTATTTTTCGGTGGCCGGTCCGGACGGCGAGCTCATACCGCATTTCGTCGCCTTCGCCGACGGGGAGCGCCGCGGCCCCGCGCGCATCGTGAAGGGATACGAGCGGGTGCTTCGCGCGAGGCTCGACGACGCCGTCTTCTATTACCGGGAGGACACCTCCCGGCCGTTCGAGGAAATGGCGGGAAAGCTCGCGTCCATCATATGGCTCGAGGGGCTCGGAAGCCTCGCCGAGAAGGCCTCGCGGATCGAGGCGCTCGCGCTCTGGATGGCGTCGGCGTCCGGAATCGCGGACGAGAAGCTCGAAGGAAACATCAGGCGCTCGGCGCTCCTCGCGAAGGCGGATCTCGCGAGCGAGATGGTGAAGGACGGAAAGGAATTCACGGCGCTGCAGGGCTATATCGGCCGCGAGTACGCCCGCGCCTCCGGCGAGGGGGAAGAGGTGGCCGAAGCGATCTACGAGCACTACCTGCCGCGTTTCGCCGCGGACCGCATGCCGCGCGGCGAGACGAGCGCGCTTCTCGCGCTCGCCGACAAGATCGACACGATCACGGGGTGCTTCGTCATGGGGCTCGAGCCGACCGGCTCCCAGGATCCCTACGCGCTTCGCAGGCACGCGTCGGGCGTGCTTCGTATTCTCGTCGCGCGGCGCTCGGCCCTTCCGCTCCCGAAGGTGCTCGACCGCAGCGCGGGCCTTTTCGAGGGCGCGCTGAAAGGAGCCGCGCGCGGACGCGGCGAGCTTCTCGCGCAGCTCCGCGAATTCTACGCGCAGCGGTTGAACACGATCGTCCGCGGGGAGGGAGTCGATCACGATCTCGCGGCGGCGGTGCTCGCCTCTCCCTGGGAATATCCGCACGCGGTCAAGGATATGGCGGACGAGCTCGCGAGCCTCAGAAAGAGCGGGGAGCTTTCCGCGTTCGTCATGGCGATGAAGCGCGTGACGAACATCATTCCGCGCACCCTCAGGGACGGCTATACCGAGGAAGCGGGGATGATCGCGCTCGAGGCGTATTCGGCCGGGAGGGAAGCCGATCTCGGATTCTCACGGGCGCTTTTCCTCGTCGACGCCGAGAAACGGCTGAGCGAAGAGATGTCGCTCGCGTGCGGGAAGCTTCTCGAAATCAAACGATCCGGACAGGTGCAGCGTTCCATCGGCATTCTCAAAGAGATTGTGCCATATGTTAATAAATTCTTCGAAGACGTCCTGGTGAATTGCGAGGATGAAAAAATAAGAGATAACAGAATAGCTTTTCTGGCAAGCAGTTACCGGGTAGTCATGCTGTTCTGCGATTTTGCCAGAATAGCGGGCGAATGACGCCGGGGATAGATCCGCGCATGTCGTAACTATTGAAATCTCCTCAATATCGAGACCAAATTCCTGCTTGACATTTTCTCGAATCCTGTGCTACAATCCTAACTGTCTCGAAAGCAGAGTGGAGGATTGCCCGAGAGGGCGGCCTCCTTTATCGAGCGGGGTTACAACCCCCACCGCCGTTGGAGAGCCAGGACTTACTCGACAAAGAAAGTTTAGGAACTCTGACGGATGATGCCCTGCTTCGCGTATCGAATCGAAGAAAGAGGGGTGATGAAGAAAGAGCGAGATTCGATATAAAGGGGGTTCAGCACTTTGCTCTTCGAGATTCCAGAATTCGTTGTGCGTCGATTTTAGTTGTTTTCTTAACGATGGGGGGAAAACAAGAATGAAAAAGGCACTAGTACTTTTACTAGGCGTCTGCTTCGTGTCCCTGCTCATCGGCTCGGTTGCTGCACGCGATGTGGCGAATCCCGGTTTGCGTCCCGCCAAGGCCTGGTCGGATAGCGATCTTTCCAATTACAGCGACCCGGGCCTTCGCGGTCTCTACGAAGAGGCTGCCGTGGATACGTACTGCATGGTGTGGTACACGTTCGAGCAGATGGCATGGCAGGGTTGGACAAAGTCGGATGAAACGGCTCAGAAGGGCACTTACTTCCACGTCGACGATTTCAATGGACTCGGCGGGGGCAGCTACGGCGGCCTCGTTCCCCTCGAGGGAACCAAGTCCATGTGGTGCGGCGCCCGTCCGAGCACGACCGATCCGTATCTCTGCTCGTGGTACGACGCTCCCGGTTACGGCAACGCCTGGAACCAGATGCTCGCGACCGACGACTTCGCGTTCGTCGGTTCGATCACCCTGTCGTTCAAGGCGTACTATGACTCCGAGCCGGATTACGACTTCACGAGAGTCGAATACGACGCGGGCGGGGGCAACTGGCAGCTCGTCGCCGAGTACACCGGTACCGGCGATACGGTCGCCTCGTACTTCATCGCCCTCACGCAGGCGAGGACGAAGCTTCGCTTCCACTTCACCGCCGACGGTGCGTGGAGCGACGAAGACGGCCTCTACAACACGGACGGCGGCTGCGTCATCGACAGCATCCGCGTCATCGACAACGCCGCCCTCAACAACTACCAGAACTTCGAAGCGGCGGCTGTCGGCGCGACGAGCGCCGGCATTTGGATCGGCGCTCCCGAAGTCGCATACGGCGCCTATGCCGGTCTCAAGAACAACCTGACCGACAAGGATCCGTGCGCAGACAACTTCGCCACTCAGCTCATTTACTTCCTCGGTTCGCCGAACCCGAGCTCGAGCTATCCCGGTCTGTACGACACGCCGTTCTGCATGGGCCCCGGCGGCCTCACCGCCCCGTGCCAGAACGAAATCGCCGTATCGCCGGTGATCGACATGACGAAGTACTCGCTCAGCTGCAACAACGTTCAGAACGGAACGATTCCCGTCGGCGACCTTCCGCTTCTCGGCGGCGCAATCCTCCGCTTCACGGTCTACCGCGACATTCCGCTGTCGAACCTCGTGTTCTACCAGTGGCACGTGCGGCAGATCATTGCGGGCTGCCCGGGACAGTGGCAAGACCGCAACTTCGTCTACTACGGTCCCGACATGGACTACATCTTCGCGGCCGAAGTTATCAGCGACATTCTCGGCAGCAACGATCCGGTCCAGATCGGCATGGGCTGCGTCGATATGTGCGACGTGTGGTACCTCGTGAACGGCAACTGCGCCGCTCACACTCCGTCGCCCTGGATCGACAACGTCCGCCTGTACCGGTTCAAAACCGCTGGTCCCCAGTGGAGCTACCGCGACCTGGATATCTTCCAGGATAACTTCCCCGAGATCGAGTATACGCTCGAGAGCTACGTCCGCGCCGATGCGGCGAACGACATCAACACGAACGACAACCCGGTCCTTCTTCCGGGCGACTCGGTCGTCATCGATGCCACGTCGCTTCTCGGTGGCGGCATCGGGACCGATCCGACGTACGGCGGCCCGGCCGTGTACATCAACGTGAAGGCTTCCTACGTCGGCCCCGCGCCGATCAAGCCGGCTCTCTTCGGACCCTCGCTGGCCGGAAGCATCGTGACCGGGCCCATCGGCTCGCAGTACACGATCAACTTCAATTACATCAGCGACAACGGTGTCTGGACGAAGATTCAGTGCGACACCGCCCGGACAGCCGGCGGTATTCAGCGCGACCGGTACATGGTCGATCTGAACGACGCGCTCTTCACGAGAGGCTACCAGATCGAGTACTACTTCACCGCGAATGACGCCGCCGCAGTCGAATCGTCGCTGCCGCGTTGGGCGCGCACCGCGGGCCCGTACTTCGAGTTCCTGTGCCTCCCGACCTTGAACAGCGACGTTCTCTTCGTCGACGACTTCACGGGCCGCGGCTCGTTCGTCGGCTCGGTCGAGAACTACTGGATGCCGGTATTCGACGCCGTGCTTGCTCCGCCGAACAACAACGTGGACAAGTATGACGTGAACGGCCCGTCTTCCGGCGTCGGCAACGGTCCCGGAAGCCGCGCGAAGACCAAGCAGCTCATCGACCAGTACCACAAGATCGTATGGGATAGCGGAGACCTCGAGTCCATCACGATCTCCGACGGTACGGTCAACAGCGACAAGTCGAACGACTGCACGATGCTCATCAACTGGTTCGAGCAGTCCGAGCACGTGTGCGGTCTCTGGGTCTGCGGCGACGACGTCGCGTACGACCTGGACGGCCTCGCATCGACCCCGGCGCTCACCCTTATGAGCACCTGGTGCGGCGTCGACTTCATCGCGACGAGCTACTTCGACGAAACCGGCGGCCGCACAGGCGGCGGCACCGTGACGCCGCTCGTCACGGGCGACGCCGACGCGGGCATCTTCGTCCACGCCGGTGTTCCGGACAAGTTCTACGCGTACGGCGGATGCTTCGTCATCAACCAGTTCGACGTGCTCGACAAGACGGCGAACGGCAAATACGCGGCGTTCTATCCGGTGAAGCTCGCGGTCAACCGCTATGCGGCTATCGCGTCTTCGCAGCTGAACCCGGGCGGCTACGCCGTCAACACCATGTGGTTCGGATTCAGCTATCAGTACGTTCGTGACGACGTCGTCACGGCGCCGGTCGACCGTTTCGAGATCGCTCGGGACGTGTTCGCCTGGATGCAGAACACCGTGAACATCACCATCACTCCGGCGGAGACGCCGAAGTCCACGACGTTGGCCCAGAACTTCCCGAACCCCTTCAACCCGTCGACCACGATCAAGTTCGACCTGAAGGACAAGGGATTCGTGACGTTGAAGGTTTACAACGTCGCCGGACAGCTGGTCCGGACGCTCGTGAACGGTGTGAAGGATGCCAATACGTACACGGTCACCTGGGACGGCATGAACGACCGGGGTGGCGCGGTGGCGAGCGGTATCTACTTCTACAAGATGGAAACGAAGGACTTCAGCCAGACCAAGAAGATGGTCATGCTGCGCTAGCGCATACCATTGACAGGGTTTGACGAAGGCCCTGAGAGGCCGGGAGAGTCAAATCTCCCGGCCTCTTTTTTATATCCGCCAAAACGCCGTAAGGGCATTCGGGATCGTCAATTGCCCCCATGGAATTTTAATTGACAGACGAAATCAAACGCTTATATTAATTGTAGGTTTGGGGTGGAAACGCGTTCGATTCAGACAAAGAGAAGGGAAACATGGGACGAGTCAAGATCAGATTTGCGATCGAGCTTGCTATGGCCGGCGCTCTCGCTCTCGTAATGGTTCTACCCGCCTGCAGGAAAGAAGAGCCTCCGCTGGACCGGAACAAAGCTCCCGAAACGTCTCTCACGAGCTCTCCCGCCGAGACGACCGCGACCGACTACCGCGTCCACATGTACTGGCGCGGGACCGATAACGACGGGGTCGTCACGCGATACATGTGGTACATTTCGGATACGCTCGTGACTCTCGATCCGGAGAACAATCCCGACGCGGAGGGGCTCGATTGGAATCCCGCCGCGAGAATCGCCGATTATCTGAGGGGAAGGTTCACGACACGAACCGATACGGTCATCACGTTCACCGGATTCGACGCGGAGAGGGGATCGCAGATCAATCGCCAGGCGTTCCACATCGTCGCGATCGACGACGGCGGGGAAATCGATCCGACCCCCGCCCGGCTGCAATTTCTCGCGCGGGTCAAGGGGATTCCGGTCATTCAGTTCTGGACCAACGTCGGCGGCGGCGACGTGCCGTACAATCCCAACGCGCTCGACACGATCAGCATGTTCACCCCCTTCACGGTCAAGTTCAGGGCGCGGACGGTCAATAATATCATCACCGGATACCGCTGGAGCTACGGAAGCCTCGTGTTTCCCGATTACAACGGAGACGGGTCTCCCGATTGGTACATCCCGGCGGATCAGAACGAGATCGTGGCCGTGGAGCTTCCCAATTCGGGGAGCCAGGTGATTCCGAGCGGCATATTCAACTTCAAGGGAATCGCGCGCGACGAGGCAGGCGCCATTTCCCGGACCGATCTCGCGACCGGAGTGGGAGTATGCAGGGTCGTCGTGAATCATGACCCCGACACGCGGTTCGATACGAAATGCGTTCTCTCGTACACCCCGCAGGACGGCGTCCCCCGTCAGGTGGACGTCGATTTCACCGACGGCGTTCCCGATACGCTTCCGGACAGCTCGCTCGTGCGCATGGTGTACTGGGGTTGGGACGATCCGAAGGACCGCGCCAACCTTGAATTCGATCCGCCGGTGCCGATACGGTTCCAGTTCCAGTACAACCGCTGGTCGATAGACGAGACCGGCGCGAGGGTCGCCGACAAGTTGTCGCCGTGGTATCCGCTCAAGAATCCCGAGGATACCAATCCCGGCGCCGGCGTTTCCGACCTTTACCGGGATCGGGATTCGACGACCATGCGGGTAGGGACGTTCAATTACCGTTTCCTCGCCCGGGCTTTCGACGAGCAGAAGAAGCCCGACGGGACTCCCTCGGAAGTGAGCTTCATCGGCAACTTCCCGCCTCGCATCGACAGTCTCAAGACCGGATTCTGGACGCGGCAGGGCTTCCCTACGCGGCCGCCGGACGCCAGATTCGTCTGGACGACGAACGATACGATAGTGATCGGGTGGAACAGTTCCTCCACCACGGCGCGAGGCGATACGCTCTGCCCGTATGCGATAACGACGACGGCGGACACTCTCGCCCTGAGAACCCGCTCCTATCGGTTCCTCATACGCGCGGGCGGGCACGATGACCGGCGGGATCCTCCGCGTTCGGGGATCAAGGGCTGGAGATTCGGCATTTTCGATCCCGACGACGATCGCCCCTACTACAAGGAAGGGGAATGGCAGTTCGATAAGCCGCTCAATCTATACGAGCAGGAGGTCGTCTTCAGCATAACCATACCTTTCTGGAAGCCGCTCGGCCGGTATATTCCCGTGGCCGCGGCGCATAACGCGGCGTCCGAGGATTCGCTCATCGCGAATCCGCCCGCGTTCCTCGGTCAACAGGCGATAACCGTGAACGGTCTCGACTACAAGGATACGCAATCGTTCATGGAGGGTCTCAGGGGCGAGAGTCCCGAGTTCGACGAGAACGGGGACGTGATACCGGGCAATCACTGGATAGTGAACGAGTACTATTTCGCCAATTACGCCCGAAGGGATACGCGGCAGATACCGCTGTACCTGAAATTGGTCAAGTAACGCACAACCAGATTCCCTCCTGACGTCAAGGATGGGAGGAGGTCGGGGATTAATGAAGAGATCATTGCTCGTGTACGCCGTGCTTCTCATGGCTGCCGTCTTCGCCTTCATATTCGGTTGCGAGAAAACCTTCATCGGCTTGCCCGAGCGGAATAAATCGCCCGAGGTTTGGCTTTCGAGCGGCCCCGTCGAAGGAACCACGACCGGATATCAGGTGCATTTCTACTGGGGTGGCTGGGATCCGGACGGCGAAGTGAGCTCGTATGAATTCGTTGTGGTGGACGGATTTCCTTTCGGATTCAATCACGAAGATACGACCGGGCTCGACAAATGGGCGCAAACGTCCCTCCATGACAGCATTTTCCGCGTGATGGCGGACGATACCGCGGCCGCGGACTCCGTATATCTGAATGGAACGTGGTACACGCGCTACGACAAGGTGCATACCTTCTTCATCCGATCGATAGACCTCGAGGGGAAGCGCTCCGATCCGGTGTACCGGTCGTTTACCGCGTGGACGCTCGCCCCATACATCGAGATCACGCTGCCGCACCCGCCGAGCAACCGGAACGCGACGGTGTCGCTCGGCAAGGTCATCAACTGGGAGTGGCGGGGGACCGATCCGATCGATTCGCCGGACAACACGCAGGATCCCGACTCGATACGCTACATGTACCACCGGGTCGACAGCCCGGGCTACGGCTACAAGCCCGATTACGATATGGTTCTGGACCTGAACGAGAATCCCTGGCGGTACGAGGAAAGCTGGAGCCCGTGGATTTCCTATCGCGCGCCGGGGGATTCGGGCCGCTCCACGTGGCTCGGGGACGACGAGATACTCGAGCTGCGGAGATCGCACATCTTCGCGGTGCAGGCGAAAGACGAGGCCGGAGCGGTGAGCGCGATCTTCAGGCGGGGATGGAACGTGCGGCAGTTCATCGTGTCGGTCACCGCGTATCCGCTGCTCACCGTCACCGAGCCGTTTCTCGGGGGATTCCAGTTCACGGGAACGAATTCGAAGAGAGAGAAGCGCGAGCTTCCTCCCGGAGTCGCGCTGAACTTCCGGTGGCGGGGGGATGCCACGGCGTACGGGGGCGAGATCACGTGCTACCAGTACGGGTGGGACGTCGCGGATCTGAATAACCCGAGCGACTGGGCCTCGGATTGCAGCCAGTTCAATCTCGGCTGCTCGGCGATCTGGTACTCGGGTGTGCATACGCTCTACGTGCGGTGCGTGGATAACTCGGGTTCGGAAACGCTCGGCCAGATCGAGATCAGCGTCGTTCCGTTCACTATGGACCGCAACCTTCTCTGGGTCGATGACTTCCGATCGACGAACGACTTTCAGCAGATCGACTACAATTTCCCGAGGGAGGACGAGCACGACAATTTCTGGCTCGGCCACTGTCGGCGCACGATCGGATTCGATCAAACGCGCGACGTGTACGACGCAGTGTACGGCGGATACAACTCGGCGGCGCCGAAGATATCCCTGATAGGCCGGTACAAGAATATCCTGTGGACGTTCAACTCCGATCTCACGACGAGCTGCTATGACGATATCATTCGATTCACGCCGGAGTCGATGATCAGCCAGTCGGCGATCGCGCTCAATTTTCTCCCGATTTTCCTCGCGAAGGGAGGACACGTCCTGACCGAGGGCATGTCCGAAAAGGCGGCGGGCCTCGCCGCGATCCTCCCGGTCGTGCAGGCGGCGAGAGGATTCCCGCTCAACATCAAATGCGAGATCCTGGGGAACTCCGACGGCTGCGAGGGAGATACGAGCGCCGTCAACTCCTATCCGTACAAAGACTACTGCATCACGATGCTCGACAAGATCGACGGCGCTTTCCGCACCGATGCGGATATGCCGACGAGAAGGATACGCAACTACGATTGCATGTATCCGGGGGCGGTCATGGCGGTCAACGCGTGGCACGATAGCGTTCCGGGCATGCCGAGCACCCTCAATCTCTGGTCGGAGATTCTGGTCGCGGGGCGCTATTTCGCTCCGAATGAGCCGTCGCCGCGTCCCGGCGGATTCACCCCCGTCGAGATATACGATCCCGCGTATTGGATGAATCGGAACAGCGTGCGGAACCAGGCCTGTTTCAATCCGATGTACCGCATGAAGGCGAAAAACACGACTTCCGCCGTCAATAACCAGACCGTAGCGGTCTGGGTGACGAAGTACGCGCGAATAGTCCCCGAAGTGGCTTCCGGGGTCGCCGTGGCGGCGCCGAGCGCGCATTTCGGCTTCGAGCTCTGGTTCTTCGACCGGACACAGGGGCGGACCGTCATCAACACGATTTTCCAAGAATGGCAGATTCTGGCGACGCCATGATCGTCGCCCTGCTGCACAGGACTGAAAAGGAGGCACGGTGAGTCTGATTCGACGGGGAATGGTATTTGCTTTTGTGCTCCTCGGGATCGCGGCCATATGCGCCGATACGAGAGCGCAAAGCGCCGTGGATACGATGCGTCTGGATATTGTGCCGCCCGATTCCGTCTACGCGATCAGAAACGGGCGGGATATCGTCGTCGGCTGGTATCCCCCGGGCTCCTTGCTCGAATCCGTTCAGGGCTCGATCACAGGATCGCGGCATTGGACCGGCTGGCGGGGACCCGATCCGAACATCTCCGAAGTCGAGATCACCGGCGTGTACGGCGGCACCGTCGATCGGACCCTCAAGGTCGGGCGAATCGTGCTCACGAATCCCACGGTGGACACGATCGGAGTCGAGTCGTCGATCCGGATGTATGCCGAGCTGCGTGATCGTTTCGATACGTATTACAGGGAATTCAATCTCGGCGCGAGTCACTATGCTCCGGGGACCCGCATTCCGATCAATCTGGTGGGATTGGCCACCGGCGATACGCTCAAGCTCGGCATCAGTCTCGCGTTCAGCGCGGGGATTGTCGATACGACGTTCGACGGATCCCCCGCGTCCTTCGAATTGGATCTTCAGACGAACGAAGGGTTCCATGTCTGGCGGGGGCTTTCTCCGCTGCCGACCCATATGAGCGTCATCGCCGAGCTCTCGCGCGACGCCGCTTTTCTCGGGTTTGAGTACGATTCGCTCTATTTCTTGGAATGGCCCAAAATGGACGCGTTGGGGAGGCCATACTACGAGTTCGTCGATGAAAACGCGTTCGCCGGATTCACCTATTATTACGTCGTGACCAGCTTCGACAGGGGCTATTTCCGGGGTCTGACGCAGTTCAACAAGACGGATAATTTCATCTGCGACGAGGACCTCGCGAATCCGGCGGATCCGGATAATCCCGTGCCCTGCGAAGACGCCAGCAAGGTCATCGCGATGACGGTCGGAGCGGGGACCGACATGAAGCTGATATTCGCGGTTCCGAATCCCTATCGCACCGGGACCTCGGCCGAAACGCATCCCTTCTATCACAACTATCCCGATCGCAGCATCAAGTTCTTCAACGTGCCGAAAGAGGCCGATATCAAGATCTATACGGTATCGGGGGATCTCATCTGGGAAGCGCATCACAGCAGCCCGACGGGAGAGAACGGGATCATTTCGTGGGACGTGAAGAATCAGCGCGGACAGGAAGTCGGCTCGGGTGTCTATCTCTATCGCTGCAAGAACTCCGCCGACGGATCGGATGCCTACGGGAAGATCGTCGTTATCAGATAATGCCGATCCGAACCGGCGCCCGGCGTGATCGAGCCGCCCCCCGCATCGAGGGGCGGCTTTTTCTTGTCCTCGCCTCTTGACGTTCGAAGCGTTTTTTGGGAACATCACGCTTCACCGTCGGATGTTCGCGAGATGCGATCGAATGAAAGGACATATCCGTGCTGAGAACGAACTCGAAATTCTGCGTCATCCAGTCGGTCGCCGGCGGGATCGTCCATCCGCGGATCCCGCTGAAAAACCCGTACCTCGTCGATCAGGGAGGGGGGGTTCACATACTTCCGGGCGTCGGCGGCATCACGTATAACGTCGCCGTGGGCGATTCGGCCTTCAGCTTCGCGGGGGATCATGTGGAGCCCGGCGTGAGCATGACCCTGGACGAGAGGGAAAGGGACGGCGCGAGCCTCGGAGCGCTCTGCATACTCGCGTGTGTCGGCAACGAGGCGCGCGTCGTGAGCGGCGCCGCGCTGGACGCTCGGGGCGTCGTGACGGGCAAGCACGGCGGCGTGGAGCACGTCATCGTCGATTTCCCCCGGCCTGTTCTCGAGAAGCTGGCCGTCGGCGACCGCATCCAGATCAAGGCGGTCGGCCAGGGGCTCAGGCTCGAGGATTTTCCCGACGTGCAGGTGATGAGCCTCGATCCGGGGCTGCTTCGCAAGCTGAGAATAGCCGTTCGGGGCGATCGGCTGGCCGTACCGGTGACGCACGTCATTCCGGCCTCGATCATGGGCTCGGGGACGGGATCGCGGCACAGCTTCAGCGGGGATTTCGATATACAGGTCGCGGACAGCGATCTCGTGCGGAAGTACGGGATCGAGAGCCTTCGCCTCGGCGACGTCGTCGCCATCCGGGACGCGGACTGCAGGTTCGGGCGATCGATCAAATCGGGCGCGATCACGATCGGGGTCGTCGTCCACGCGTCGTGTGTCGTCAGCGGACACGGTCCCGGAGTCACGGTGATCATGACGACGTCGAAAGATCTCGTCGCACCGAAGATCGAGCGGGAGGCCAACATCGCGCGCTATCTCGGCATCGGGAGGTTTCGCGGATCCGCGACGATCGGGCGCCGGAGGAGGAGATAACGCGCACGCTTCGTGAACGGGCCCGATTCGGAAGGGAAGCGATAGCGCGGAGCGCCGGCTGCATGGCGCTGTCCGTTCTCCTCGCGGGAGCGGCGCCCGCGCAAGACGGGCCCCTCTCGCGCGGCGTGAGCGCCCGACCGGTCCCCCCGTCGCCGGTTTCGATCTCATCGTCGAAATGCTCCTCATCCTTGCGCGGGCTTTGCGCCGCGGCCCTGCCGACGGATACGGTCGCCGTCTGGGTATTCTTCTCCGACAGGGGATCCGCGCCGCGAAAGGCGAATGAGCTTTGCCGCTCCGCGCGCGCGGCGAATCGCCGCGCCATCCGCGGGGACGCATCCGTTTCCGCGCGCGACATTCCCGTTCACCGCGGCTACGTCGATTCGCTCCGCGCTCACGCGACACGGATCCGTCACGCGTCGCGGTATTTCAACGCGGTGAGCGCGGAGATGGAAGCGCGGGATATCGAAGCGGTGTGCGGATTTGAGTTCGTGCGTGCGGTGGATCTCGTCGCGGCACGCCGCCGGCTCCCCGGCGCGCTTCCCGAGGCGCCGCGAGGATCGTCGCCGGGGCTCGCGCCCCGCGCCGCGCACGCCATCGATTACGGGGAGAGCTTCGATCAGCTGGATCAGGTGGGCGTCATCGAGCTTCTCGAAGGGGGCTATAACGGCTCGGGGAGCGTTTCGGGACTCGGCCCCGTTCTCGTCGCGATTCTCGACACCGGATTCAGGCTCGGCCATCCGGCGTTCGCGGCCCTCCAGGTGGAGGCGCAGTACGATTTCATCAACGGGGATTCCGTGACTTCCGACGAGGCCGGAGACCCCGCCGGCCAGGAAACGCACGGCACGACGGTTCTCGGGGTTCTGGCGGGGTACGCGGAGGGGGATCTCGTGGGCCCTGCGTGGGGCGCGCGGTATCTTCTCGCAAAAACCGAGATCATCGGTTCCGAGACCCCGGTCGAGGAGGATCACTGGATCGCCGGGATCGAGTGGGCGGACAGCGCGGGAGCCGACGTCGTAACGAGCTCGCTCGGCTACGTCGACTGGTACACGAACGATCAGCTCGACGGCAACACGGCCCTGTGCACGCGGGCCGCGGATATCGCCGTGTCCCACGGGATCGTGGTCGTCAATTCCGCCGGCAATCGCGGTCTCTCCGGGCTCGTCGCTCCGGCTGACGGAGACAGCGTGCTCGCGATCGGCGCGGTCGATCGCACGGGCCTCATCGCTTCCTTCAGCTCGCGCGGCCCGACCGCGGACGGACGCATCAAACCCGATCTCACGGCGATGGGAGCGGGTGTGCGGAGCGTGTCGAATCCGGACGGGTACGGTTCGTACAACGGCACCTCCTATGCGGCGCCGATCGCCGCAGGCGTCTGCGCCCTGCTGCTCGAGCTCCATCCCGAGTGGAGCCCGATGCACATGAGGGACACTCTCCGCGCCACTTCCTCCCGGAGCTCGGCTCCCGACAACACGTACGGGTGGGGTATACCGAACGCGGCGCTGACCGCGCGGCCCGTCGAATCGTCCGTTTCCGTGACGGCGTTCCCGAATCCGTTCAGCGCGGCGACGACGATCCTGGTCACGCTGGATTCCCCGCGCCCGATCACGATCAGGATCTACGATTGCCGCGGATCGCTCGTTCGGACGCTCGCCGAGGGAAGGGCCGTGCGGCGGTCGCTGAGTCTCGACTGGGACGGCGCGAACGATCGAGGGGATCGAGCGGCGAGCGGCGTCTATTTTCTCGCGATCGAAATTGGGGGCTCCATGAAGAGCGTAAAGGCCGTCCTCGTCCGCTGACCTTCCATCCCGAGTATAATTCCGTTGCCATTTGCCGCCTGTTTGGATATAAACTTACGGAGTGGGGCGGAGGGTGTGGGGCGTCTCACAACATGTTGCAATGATTTAAAATAGGAGGTCTCCGGTGGAGCCCAGATTCGTGTTTTTCTTCGGAGGCGGCGCGGCGGCGGGCAACAAGAACATGAAGGAGATACTCGGCGGGAAGGGCGCCGGGCTCGCCGAGATGACGAATCTCGGGATCCCCGTGCCGGCGGGATTCACGATATCGACCGAGGTCTGTTCGTATTTCTACGAGCACAACGGCTCCTATCCGCCGGGGCTCCGGGAAGAGGTCGAACAGAATCTCCGCGCGGTCGAGAAGGTCATGGGCGGGAGGTTCGGCGGCGCGGAGGCTCCGCTGCTCCTCTCGATACGTTCCGGCGCCCGCGCGAGCATGCCCGGCATGATGGATACCGTTCTGAACCTCGGTCTCAACGACGATACCGTGAAAGCTCTCGCGCGGTCGACCGGGGACGAGCGATTCGCCTACGATTGCTACCGGAGATTCATCCAGATGTACGGCGACGTCGTTCTGGGGCTCAAACCGGTGAAGAAGGATGACGCAGATCCGTTCGAAGAGCTCCTTTCGGCGAAGAAGAAGGAAGCGCGGGCGGAGAAGGACGTGGATCTCACCGCCGCCGATCTCAGGGATCTCATCTCGCGGTATCTGGCCATGATCAAGAGCCGGCTCGGCGTCGATTTCCCGCGCGACGCGGACGAGCAGCTCTGGAAGGCGATCGGCGCAGTGTTCAACTCATGGCACAACGAGCGTGCCGAGACGTACCGGAAGCTCAACAACATTCCCGCGACGTGGGGAACCGCCGTCAACGTCCAGGCGATGGTCTTCGGGAACCTCGGGGACGATTCGGGCACCGGCGTCGCGTTCACGAGGAATCCCGCCACGGGCGAGAACGCGTTCTACGGCGAATACCTCATGAAAGCGCAGGGGGAGGACGTCGTGGCCGGGATTCGCACGCCGCAATCCATCAACCTGAAGAACAAGCTCGATCAGGGAGCGCTCTCCCTCGAAGAGGAGATGCCGGCGCTGTATGGCGAGCTGGAAAAGGTGCGCTCCGCGCTCGAGCGCCACTATGCCGATATGCAGGATCTCGAGTTCACGATCCAGAAAGGCCGCCTGTGGATTCTCCAGACGCGCTCGGCCAAGCGCACCGGGTTCGCCGCGATCAGGATCGCGATCGATATGGTGCGGGAAGGTCTCATCGCGAAGGAAGAGGCGATTCGCCGGATCGAGCCCGAGCAGCTGAACCAGTTCCTCCGCCCCGTCTTCGATCCCGCCGGCAAAGCGGCTGCGATTCGGGGGGGAGGCTCATGGCGAGGGGGATCAACGCGGGGCCCGGAGCGGCCACGGGGAAGATCGTTTTCAACGCCGTGGACGCCGAGGAGCGCGCGGGGAGCGGCGACGACGTCATTCTCGTGAGGATCGAGACGAGTCCCGAGGACATCAGGGGGATGAGCGCCGCGCGGGGGATTCTCACCTCGGCGGGAGGCGCCACGTCCCACGCCGCGCTCGTCGCGCGGCAAATGGGGAAGGTATGCATCGTCGGGGCGAAGGACCTCCTCATCGACTATCGGAAGCGGATCGTCGAGGCGGGAGGCCGGACCATACGCGAGGGCGAATTTCTCTCGATCGACGGCACCACAGGAGAGGTGATCGAGGGCACGATCGAGACCCGTCCGTCCGAAGTGCTCCAGGTGCTCATCGACAAGACGCTCGACGGCGGAGAATCCGCCCTCTTCCGGGATTTCCAGGAGCTCATGTCGTGGGCGAACGGCATTCGCACCCTGGGCGTCAGGGCCAACGCGGACCGTCCCGATCAGGCGGCCAAAGCGGTCGCCTTCGGCGCCGAAGGGATCGGCCTCTGCCGCACCGAGCACATGTTCTTCGAGGGGGACCGCATCGACGCGGTCCGCGAGATGATACTCGCCGATGACGAGGCGGGGCGAAGAAAAGCGCTCGCGAAGCTTCTCCCCATGCAGCGGGACGATTTCCGCGGGATATTCGAGGAGATGGGGGAGCGCCCCGTGACGATCAGAACGCTCGATCCTCCGCTCCACGAGTTCCTCCCGCACGAGGATAAGGATATCGCGGCCCTCGCGAAGAAGATGGGCGTGCCGAAAGAGCGGCTCGCCGAAAAGGTGCAATCGCTCCATGAGTCGAATCCGATGCTCGGGCACCGCGGGTGCAGGCTCGGCATCGTGTATCCGGAAATCACCGAGATGCAGGCGCGCGCGGTTTTCGAGGCGGCGTGCGCTGTCGCCAAAGCGGGCAAGAAGCCGCGGCCGGAGGTTATGATTCCGCTCGTCGGGGACGTGAAGGAGCTCGAGCTGCAGAGGGCGATCGTCGAGCGCGTCGCGGCCGAAGTCCAGAAGGAGACGGGGGCGAAGGTCGAGTATCTCGTCGGGACGATGATCGAAATTCCCCGCGCGGCGCTCACCGCGGACCGGATCGCCGCCGCGGCCGATTTCTTTTCGTTCGGCACGAACGATCTCACGCAGATGACGCTGGGCATCAGCCGCGACGACGCGGGCAAGTTTCTCGGCGAATATCTGGCGAAGGGGATCTGGCCGAGCGATCCGTTCCAGAAGCTCGACGTCGAGGGAGTCGGCTCCCTCGTCAGGATCGGCGTCGAGAAGGGGAGGAGCGTCAAGGCCGGTCTCAAGGTGGGCATCTGCGGCGAGCACGGCGGGGAGCCTTCGTCGGTCGGATTCTGCCACGCGGCGGGATTCAACTACGTGAGCTGTTCTCCGTTCCGCGTGCCGATTGCGATTCTCGCCGCGGCCCAGGCCGTTCTGAAAGCCAGGGGTTAGGAGGATCGCCGTCCGAACGCCCGCGCGGCGGGGATGGCGGCAGAGGAGGTCCGTGATGGATTTCGGGGGGGACCTTTCGATACTCGAGCCTTCGATCGCGTTTCAGATAATGAGCTTCTCGCTTCTCACGGGCGAGATCAAATTCGTGACGCACGACAACGTGGCGAGCTTCTATTTCAAGGGCGGAGAGCTCATCTACGCCACGATGGACACCCGAAAGAAGAAGCTGGGCAAGTTCCTCATCGAAAAGGGATGGCTGACCGAGGAGCAGCTCGGCAAGGTGCTCCACGATTCCGTGTCGAGGGAAGGGCGCGGCCGGATCGGCCGCGCGCTCATCGAGCGCGGCTATCTCGACTACAATTCCCTCGCCGAGGCGATACAGGAGCAGATGAAAGAGGTCGTCTACGAGGTGTTGTCGTGGCGAAAAGGACAATTCATCTTCTTCCATGACGTCCTTCCCGAGGACGAGGACATCCTTCTCGACGTCAAGCTCGATCACCTGATACTCGAAGGCCTGAAGAGGATCGACGAGGCCAAGGGTCCCCTGTGATGAAACGCCGCCTCCTCCTGCTGTGCGTGTCGTGTCTGCTGGGCGCGCGCGTCGAAGCCCGGCTGAACGAATCCGCGGCCGTGGCCCGGTCGCAGGCGATGGGAGGAGCGCTCGTCTCTCTCGCCGACGGGCCCGCCGCGCTCTTCGTGAATCCCGCGGGGATCGTCATATCCGCCAGTCCCGCGCTGTATCTCGATTACGCCGAGCCCGCGGGCGTCCGGGGAGGACGGGAATCGAGAGTCGCCTTCGGGGCGGGAGCGGGCGGAACGCGGGGCGCTCTCGGCTGGTATCGCGCCGGCTCCGGGAGCGAATCGAACGACCTTTTCGCGGTGGGAGCCGCGCACCGGCTCGTCGAAGGAACGCAGGGATCGTTTCTCTCGTTCGGGGCGAGCCTGACGATCGGCGGCATTTCGAGGGAACGAGCCGATACGGGGGAAAAGGGTTCGGAGTGGATCGCGAGCGGCGACGCGGGGATCATTCTGAAGCCGCTCCCCGTCGTTTCGTTCGCGTATTCGGCGGGCAATATCAGGGACGCGAGCCTCGACCGAGCGCGCGGCGGCGAGGCGTGGCGCCGCGAACAGAGATGGGGCGCCTCGTACTTCTGGGAGAACACGGTCGTCGTCTCGTTCGCGACCGCGCGCCGCGCCGGCCGGACGACGTTTCATTACGGGGTCGGCGTCAAGACCGCCGTGCCGATCGAGCTCCTGGCCGGCCTCTCCGACGGCCGCGTGTCGGGAGGAGCGCGCTGGACCGGGTCATGGCTGGGGGGCTCGATCGCGTTCGCGGCGGCCGAGAGCGAGGGAGTGACCTGGACGCTCGCCTGCGAGGCGCGTCTTCCCGGGGGATCGAGCGGGGAGGCGCCATGAGAGAGATGCACGAGGGCTTCATGCGGCGCTCGCGCGTCGCGTTCGTTGCGCTCTCCCTGATCTCGATCGCGGCGCCTCGGCCGGCGCGGGCGGAGGAGCACTCCGACTCTTCCGTCGTATTCAAATGGTCCGCGCACTACCTGAGCCGCATCGACGTCAGGGAATGGTCTTCGAGCTTTCCGTGGAACGATCTGCAGAGCCGCTCGCACGTCAACGACCGGCTCGCGGTTCTCGGGGAAATGATCCATCCCCGGGGTATCGCGGTATTCGCGAAGGGCGCGACCGGCTTCCGCCTCGGCGGCGAGTATCATGATCAGCAGTTCGTTCTCGACCAGGGGCACGTCGGCTTCGATCTGCTGGGAGGCGCGGTCTCCGGCAGGCTCTTCTCCCGCGAACGGGTGTATCGAACCGATCAAAGGCTCCTCAAGCTGCTGTCGGACGAATCGCCGGGCATCGTCGATCGCGGCGAAGGGATCGCCCTCACGGCGAACGCGGGCGCGCATCTCTCGCTGGGCTATATCGAATCGGTTCTCCGCGATCACGACGACGTCGCGATCCATGGCGGACTGCCCTCGTATCGGGGAGACGAGGATCGTCTTCGGGTCTTCAGGCTCGAGGGATTCCAGAGAGCCCGATGGCATGCCGGGCTCACGATCTCGGAGATGATCGACGGACGGTACGACGACCGGGTCACCGTCGGGACGGACGTCGGTTTCAGGGTGAAGGGGATCGATCTTATCGCCGAGCTCGCCCGCACGCAGAGCGGCGGATGGAACGAGCTTCGAAACAACGCTCTTTTCGATCTGGACTGGAGCGCCGTGCGACTCGACGATTTCGGCGCGCTGTTCTCGGATAACGACGCCTTCGCGGCAGAGATCGAAGGCCTCGGGGTCGGAATGGGCGATCGGGGCGCGATCGGTCTCGTGCCGGGGTATCGATACGCCGGGCGCGGATTCGCGAATCCCGAAGGTGAAACTGCGCGAGGATTGCGCGAAGCCAGGCTGCTGGCGTGGTGGAAGCCGGCGAGCTACGACGCGCTCCTTTCCGTCGACGCCGCCGACGGCGCGTGGTGGGGACAGGATTTCAGCAGGATCGTCGGAAGCGCGCGAATGCGGTACCGCGGCGGCTTCGAGATGCGGCAGAGCCTTCTGTGCGCCAAGGGAGAGAGAAGCTCGGCGGCGGTCTCTTTCGTCGACGACAACGCGTTATCCCGAATCGTCATGATGGTGCGCATCGACGATCTCGGCGGAGCGAACCTCATGTCGTATCTGGCGCGGGGGACCCTCAATCTCGGTTCGCGCGTCTCGGCGAAGAGCGCGCTCTTTCTCTATCGCTCGCGCCTGAATCGTTACAACGTCGAAATCGAATTCAGGCCGCGGGAGCGGTTTCTCTTCCAGGCGGCGCTCGGGTCTTTTGTGCCGTCGGAGGAGAGCGTCCGGCTCGACGGCTCGTTCGACGCGTATGCGCTGGGATTCTATCCCGCGTCGAACGACCGGTTCGTCACG
The DNA here is from genome assembly GCA_963846325.1 of uncultured bacterium. Classification (GTDB taxonomy): domain Bacteria; phylum Krumholzibacteriota; class Krumholzibacteriia; order Krumholzibacteriales; family Krumholzibacteriaceae; genus SSS58A. The sequence goes on along the minus strand of CAWJVO010000009.1, from coordinate 299,425 downwards.
TTCTTCACGCGGATATGGTTCGGAGGCGGGGGATCGAGATGAAGCGGCGATGGGTGGCGTTCGTTTCCTGCTTGGCGGCCTTGTTCGCCGCGGCGCAGTGCCGTGCCTCGGTCGGCGTCGAAGAGGAGGAGGTCGTCTTCAGGATCGGGGGGTTCAAGGCCGGCAAGGTGTTCCTCGTCGGCGATTTCAACGGTTGGAATCCGACGATCGATCTCATGGCCGAAACGGAAGACGGGTTCGAGATACGGCTCTATCTCCTTCCGGGAAACTACCGGTACGGTTTCATGGCGGACGGCGCCTCGAAGACGGATCCCGATAATCCCTGCGTCGACTCGAACGGCAACTCCTGCTTCATACTCAGGGAACGGGACGGCGCCCTCGAGGTTATCCTCGCGGAATCGACGGCCAATCTGGCCGGATCCGCGAAGGCCAGTCTCGTGCCCGTCGTCAGGATCGACGCCGTCGGGAGCGACGGCGGGGGAGCTCTGCACTCCGTGTGGGGAATCGGGGGCACGATCGACGAACGAATCGACGCCGATCTCGCGATCGGGCTGACCGGGGAGTTCCCGGAGGAAGAATCGGGCGCGGGAGAAGCTTTCGTGCTGCGCGGCCTCGCTTCATATCGTTTCGAACGGGGGACGATCCGCGCCTTCAGCCGTCCCGAAGCGGCGATCGACCTCGGCGACTCGATCGGGCTGATCGGAACGGTCGGTCCCTACCGATACCCGGCGAGCCTTTTCAGTCGAGGAGTGGAGGTGGAGGGGATCTTGCCCTTCGACCTCGACGGTCGGTTCATCTATGCGAGCCGTTTGCGCGGGTATCGCTCGGGTCTCGAGGGAACGGCCGATTCGTCCGATCTCTTTTCCCGCCGCGATCTCGTCGATTCGGACCTCTACGGGCTGGGATTCGGAGCGAAGATACAAGGCGCGGCGATCCGATACCTGTTCAGGGAGGATCGAAGGGCGAAGGAAGGGTATTGGCGCCTGCCGGCGGCCGGCGCCGATTTCTTCGTCGGGTACGAGCGGGACGTGTTCCACGGGCTGTCTCTCACGGTTCCCCCGAGGAGCGGCGTGGCTCTCGACGGGGAGCTTCTCTTCGGCAGGAGCTTTCTCTCGGCGACGGGACGGCTCTTCGAGGACGCCGGAGGCGCGAACGCCTTCGAGCATGTCTCGACCGAGCGCGAATGGGAGCATGGGCGCCGGCTCTCGGTCGGCATCTCGCGCGCGGGCGTTCGATCGCGCGCCGGGCTCGTATTCAGGCGGACGACGCTCGAAGGGGAGCGTTCCGCGAGGGGCGGAAGGCCGGACGGATCGACGGAAAGCCTCGACGGGACTCTCGCCTTCGGGGATTCCGCGCTTTCGATCGGCCTCGCGGGGAAGTTCGAGAGATACTCCGCCATGAATACCGGCTCGATATTCTGGCTCGGCAGGACGAATTTCTGGCTCGACGGCGACGAGCTCACGTACGATCGCGTCCCGTTCCTCTCCTCGAAGCACATCTGCGAGGTGAGGCTCTCGTGCGGCTGGAGGCGCGAGAATCCCCCGAATCTCCCCTGGGGAACCGGCCTGCTGATCGAGATAACGGAAGCGTGGGACGGCGCCGCCGACGGGCCCCGTTTCGGGGAGATCCGTCTCGCGAACGGAATCGCCGTGCATCCGCGCGTGACGTTTCTCCTCGATATGCGCGGCGTTTCGTATGAATATGGAGGCGCGTCGCGCGATTTCGTCGACGCGTTCCTTTCCGTTCGCGGCGACCTCGGGCGAGGGCTCTGGTGCGCCGTCGGGACGGGGGTCGATCCGTACGCCTTCGACCGCTGGCTGTACGCGTTTTCCGGACACGGAAGGGAAGAGTATCTCATGGACCGCGGCGTTTTTCGCTCGCTCGCGGCGAGCGGAGAAGCGGCATCGATGAAAGTTCTCTTCGAAGCCGAGGAATCGCTCGCGGAGGATTGGGCCGTCACGGTTGAAGCGGGTTTTACTTTCTGATGCGACGGTATTATAATCGAAATATGCGGTCTATCGCGAAAACGGTCACGCGGCGGTGCGCAATCGCGGCTGCAATCCTGCTCGCGGGCTCCTGCGGCCGGTATCTCGAGAAATCGCTCGGTATGCCGGGCATCGAGGGCGATACGGTCACCTTCCGGGTCAAGGTTCCCTCGGCGCGGACGGTTCAGCTCGCGGGCGACTGGTCCCGGAACAACTGGGCCCGCGGCGACGCCGAAGAGGGAGAGGTTCTTGTCGGCCTCATGGAGAAAGCGGCCGACAAGGGCGTGTGGGAGCTCGCGGTCCGCCTCGGGCCGGGCCGTTACCGCTACCGTTTTCTCATCAACGAGACCGAGTGGCATCTCGATCCCGAAAATCCGAGGGTCGTCGACGATGGAAAAGGGGGGAAGGCGAATCTCCTGATCGTGCCGTGATTATGAAGCGTCTTTTCATCAAGATTCGCGCCGCGTTCTGCGTGGCGCTCGCCGTTCTCGCGGTATCGTGCGGGCCGAGAGGCCCGGAAACGGAAGCGCAGGATATCCGGTCGGCGGGACCCCGGGAAGTCGAGGGAGGAGTGAGGTTCGTCTGCTATGCTCCCAAGGCGCACCGGGTCGTCATCGTCGGCGATTTCAACAACTGGTCGACCGGGGCCGATCCGATGTACGATCGCGAGGAGAAGGGGGTGTGGTCGATCACGCTCCCGCTGCAAACGGGACGCTACGAGTACAAGTTTCTCATCGACGGCGAAAAATGGATTCCCGACCCCGGGAATCCGAAGAAGATCAAAGACGGCTTCGGCGCGTATAATTCCGTCATCGAGGTACGCAGGTAGAGGGGAATGCGCCGGATAGCCGCCTGGCGCGTGCCAGGTTTTCTGCCAGGTTTTCGGGGATGCCGAGGTTTCTTTCGGGGCTCGTTTCCGAAGTGTCTACTAACGAACGTTAATACAAAGAGTTAAAGACTTTCTAGTTATTGCAATTTGCTTCGGCGTGTGCTATTTTGGTTCCGATCAGGCGATCGCGAATCGCGGGTTCGGGTCCGCCCTATCGTCGCGATCGGGGCAGAGTTGCCGATGTCGTCGGCACGGCGTGCGAACAAGTCCGGAACGACGCGTGTATTTGTCATAATACCAATATATTATGAAACGGGAGCGATTCCCGTCCTGGGTGCCGTTTTTCGAATTGAGCGACCCGTTCCTGCGCGAAAGGATTTTCGGCGGCGTATGCCAATTGAAAAATGCTATTGGCACATAGCTTGCGCGATGCCCTTCATTTGCCGCTTTCAGGTGATTCAGGATGAACAGGATCGAGTACATGAAGCGTAGGATTCCGATCTCCTTGCGACACCGCGCGCTCGCCGCGAGCCTCTGCGTTTTCGCGCTGCTCGCCGCGGGTGCGGCCTTCGGCGCGGGAGGCTCGGGGACGGCGACGATCAATCCTTCGAGCGACGTCGTAGTCGGAGAGTCGGGCACCTGGACGATCCGTTACACCGCCGCCGAAGCATTCACTTCGGGGGCGATCGAGCTCGAGATTCCCGACGGCTGGTCCGCGCCCCAGATCTCCGCATCGTCTCTTGCCGGATATGTGACCGTATCGAGCGAAGGGGTGCTCGGCGCGCCCGCCATCGCGATAGCCGTCAGAACGATTTCCATATCCGTCGACACGCTGTCGGTCGGGCAGACGATCGACATCGTGTATGGCGACGCGAGTATCGACCTCGGCGGCCGGGCGACTGCCCAGACCGGCGCCGAGAGCGGCGTCCCATTCATCGTGAGATCGAATCCCGACGGCTCCGGCAAGGCTGCGATAGCGTCGTCGCCGACGCTCAACGTCGTCGCGGGACCCATCGTGCAGCTCTCGTTCGTCACTTCGCCGCAGACGTTTCCCGCCGACGGCGAAAGCGCCGTGATCCGCGTGAGAACCGAGGATGAGTTCGGCAATCCCTCCCCGGTGAGCGGCGATCAGAATATCTCGTTGAGCTCGACCGCGATCGGCGGCCGGTTCTCGCATCTCGGAGGCTCGAATTTCGTCGAGACGAGCGTGGTCGTCGTCGCGTCGGGACTCGATACGGTATCGCTGTACTACCGGGATGCGGTCGCCGGCGGAAAGACCATCACCGCTTCCGCTTCCGGCCAATCGTGGACGGACGCTCAACAGGCGATCACCGTCGATCCCGGCGCCCCTTTCAGACTCATGGCCTCTCCATCCGATACGACAGTCGTCGCGGGGGATTACGCGAGGTACCGGCTCGGGGTCGAGGACGCGGAGGGCAACGCGAGTCCGCTCCTCAACGATCAAGGAATATCGCTTTTCGGACAGCCGGGCGATTTCTATTCGACGGCCGACCATGCGACGCCGATCACGTCGATCGTCATACCGAGCGGCTCCGATCATGCATATCTCGATTACCGGAACACGGATAAGGAAATGGCCGTCCCCGTGGACCTCGCGTTCCTCGACGTGAACGGAATTCCTCCCACGCTCGAGGCCGCATCGGCCCAGATCTACATCGATAACGCTCCATTTGATACCAGCACATCCGAAATATCGGTCAACAAGGCGTCGGCGATCGCAAACGGCGTGGATTCGATCGAGGTCACCATCAGGGCTCGCGACGTATTCTACAACGGCGTCGACGGAGCGACCATTCTGATCGCGTCGACGGGTTCCGGCAATGTTCTCCATCAGCCCTCGAGTGTTACGAGCGGAACCGGTTCCGCCGTCGGGAGCATCCTTTCGATGAAGGCGGAGGGAAAAACGCTCACGGCGAAGATCGACGGCGTCGATATCGTGGAATCTACCGGGGTGACCTTCACCCCCGGACCCTTCAGCGCCGCGGCCTCGAATGTGACGGTGGACAAGTCGACGGCCGTAGCGGACGGGGCCGACTCGATCGTGGTGACGGCTCTCGTGACGGATGTCTATGGCAATCCGATAAGCGGCAGCTTCGTGGCGTTCGAGGCGACGGGGACGTTGAACACGATCACTCCCTCGTCGGGAGTGACGGGAGCCGACGGACGTCTGATCGGGAAAATGCGATCGACGAAGGCGGAGCTGAAGACGATCACGGCGAGGGTGGGCGGGGTGGCTATCACGACGACGCAGAACGTGACGTTCACCCCCGGGGCGTTCAGCGCCTCGGTCTCGACGGTGACAGTGGACAAGACGACGGTTGTGGCGAACGGGGTGGACTCGGTGACGGTGACGGCGCTTGTGACGGATGCGAGCGGGAATCCGATCGCGGGGAGCTCGGTGACGATAGAGGCGACGGGGACGTTGAACACGATCACTCCCTCGTCGGGTATGACGGGGGCGGATGGGCGGCTGGTCGGGAAGCTGCGGTCGACGAAGGCGGAGCTGAAGACGGTCAGCGCGAGGGTGGGTGCGACGCCGATTACGCAGACGAGAAACGTGACGTTCACGTCCGGGGCGTTCAGCCCGGCGGTGTCGGACGTGCAAGTGGACAAAACGACGGTGACGGCGAACGGGGCGGACTCGGTCACCGTAACGGTGTTTGTATCCGACGCGCAGGGGAATCCGATAAGCGGAAGCGTTGTGACTGTCGAAGCGACAGGCAGCTCGAACACGATCAGTCCTCCCGCGGGATTGAGCGGTTCGGACGGGCGGATGATCTCGAAAATTCGGTCGACGAAGGCGGAGTTGAAGACGATCAGCGCAAAGGCGGGAGGGGTCGGGATCACGAATTCCCGAGGAGTTACGTTCGTGCCGGGCCCGTTCAGCGCGGCGGTTTCGACGGTAACGGTGGACAAGGCGTTGGCTGTGGCGAACGGGACTGACTCGATCGCGGTGACGGCGCTTGTGACGGACGCTCAGGGGAACCCGATAGCGGGGAGCTCGGTGACGATAGAGGCGACGGGGACGTTGAACACGATCACTCCCTCGTCGGGAGTGACGGGGGCGGACGGGCGGCTGGTCGGGAAGCTGCGGTCGACGAAGGCGGAGCTGAAGACGGTCAGCGCGAGGGTGGGTGCGACGCCGATTACGCAGACGCAAAACGTGACGTTTGCCGCGGGACTCTTCAGCGCGGCGGTTTCGACGGTAACGGTGGACAAGGCGTTGGCTGTGGCGAACGGGACTGACTCGATCGCGGTGACGGCGCTTGTGACGGACGCTCAGGGGAACCCGATAGCGGGGAGCTCGGTGACGATAGAGGCGACGGGGACGTTGAACACGATCACTCCCTCGTCGGGAGTGACGGGGGCGGACGGGCGGCTGGTAGGGAAGCTGCGGTCGACGAAGGCGGAGCTGAAGACGGTCACGCGCGAGGGTGGGCGCGACGGCTATCACGCACGACGCAAAACGTGACGTTCACCCCCGGGGCCGTTCAGCGCCTCGGTCTCGACGGTAACGGTGGACAAGGCGTTGGCTGTGGCGAACGGGACTGACTCGATCGCGGTGACGGCGCTTGTGACGGACGCTCAGGGGAACCCGATAGCGGGGAGCTCGGTGACGATAGAGGCGACGGGGACGTTGAACACGATCACTCCCTCGTCGGGAGTGACGGGGGCGGATGGGCGGCTGGTAGGGAAGCTGCGGTCGACGAAGGCGGAGCTGAAGACGGTCAGCGCGAGGGTGGGCGCGACGCCGATTACGCAGACGCAAAACGTGACGTTTGCCGCGGGACTCTTCAGCGCGGCGGTTTCGACGGTAACGGTGGACAAGGCGTTGGCTGTGGCGAACGGGGCTGGACTCGGTCGACGGTGACGGCGCTTGTGACGGATGCGCAGGGGAACCCGATCGCGGGGAGCTCGGTGACGATAGAGGCGACGGGGACGTTGAACACGATCACTCCCTCGTCGGGAGTGACGGGGGCGGACGGGCGGCTGGTAGGGAAGCTGCGGTCGACGAAGGCGGAGCTGAAGACGGTCAGCGCGAGGGTGGGTGCGACGCCGATTACGCAGACGCAAAACGTGACGTTTGCCGCGGGACTCTTCAGCGCGGCGGTTTCGACGGTAACGGTGGACAAGGCGTTGGCTGTGGCGAACGGGACTGACTCGATCGCGGTGACGGCGCTTGTGACGGACGCTCAGGGGAACCCGATAGCGGGGAGCTCGGTGACGATAGAGGCGACGGGGACGTTGAACACGATCACTCCCTCGTCGGGAGTGACGGGGGCGGACGGGCGGCTGGTCGGGAAGCTGCGGTCGACGAAGGCGGAGCTGAAGACGGTCAGCGCGAGGGTGGGTGCGACGCCGATTACGCAGACGCAAAACGTGACGTTTGCCGCGGGACTCTTCAGCGCGGCGGTTTCGACGGTAACGGTGGACAAGGCGTTGGCTGTGGCGAACGGGACTGACTCGATCGCGGTGACGGCGCTTGTGACGGACGCTCAGGGGAACCCGATAGCGGGGAGCTCGGTGACGATAGAGGCGACGGGGACGTTGAACACGATCACTCCCTCGTCGGGAGTGACGGGGGCGGACGGGCGGCTGGTCGGGAAGCTGCGGTCGACGAAGGCGGAGCTGAAGACGGTCAGCGCGAGGGTGGGTGCGACGCCGATTACGCAGACGCAAAATGTGACGTTTGCCGCGGGACTCTTCAGCGCGGCGGTTTCGACGGTAACGGTGGACAAGGCGTTGGCTGTGGCGAACGGGACTGACTCGATCGCGGTGACGGCGCTTGTGACGGACGCTCAGGGGAACCCGATAGCGGGGAGCTCGGTGACGATAGAGGCGACGGGGACGTTGAACACGATCACTCCCTCGTCGGGAGTGACGGGGGCGGACGGGCGGCTGGTAGGGAAGCTGCGGTCGACGAAGGCGGAGCTGAAGACGGTCAGCGCGAGGGTGGGTGCGACGCCGATTACGCAGACGCAAAACGTGACGTTTGCCCCGGGACTCTTCAGCGCGGCGGTTTCGGACGTACAGGTGGACAAATCTTCAGCCGTCGCGGACGGGATCGATGGGATAGCCGTGACGGTCTACGCGCGGGATGCGCAGGGAAACGGTATCGCAGGGAAGACCGTGACGATTGCAGCGACGGGCAGCGGGAACATATTCGGCCAGCCCATCGAAGTAACCGATGGGAACGGCCGCGCGATCGGAAGTCTGAAATCGACCGTCGCCGAGGGGAAAACGATCAGCGCGAAGGCGGACGGTGCGGACATTACGAAAACCGTGGCGGTCACCTTCGGCGCGGGGACGCTTCATCATTTCAACGTGACGCACCCCGGCACGGCGACGGCGGGCCAATCGTCCCCGGTGACGTTCGACGCGCGCGACGCCCAGAATAACAGGATTACCGATTTCAGCGGCATCGCGAAGATATATACGAGCTCGACGGTACCGGGCGACTTCATCACGTGGGGCCTCGGAAACGCGGCGGGTTCGATCCTCTCCGAGATCGGAGACACGGTCAGGTATCAGTTCGTCCCCGTGGATGGAGGCGACGCCGAGCTCGGCATCACCGACAACAAGGTCGAATCGATCACGATCTACGCTTCGAGCGGCGCCGTGACATCGTCGTCCGCGACGCCCCTCGTCGTGGGATACGCCTCTCCCGATCGAATGCTTCTCGTGAGCGGCGACGATCAGCGCGCCGTCGTCAATCAGGAAGTGGCCGCGTCCCTCGTCGTCCGGGTCGAAGACGCATTCGGAAACCCGGTTCCCGGCGTGACGGTGAGCTGGGCAATTACGAGCGGCGGAGGCTATTTCGACGCGAGCCGCACCCTCGGGGGGCAGCAGATGACCTCGGTCACGGGGAGCGGCGGGACGGCGGCAGGGGAGCTCTGGCGGCTCGGAACGGTGAGCGGGATCGACTCCGACGCTCTCGACGCCTCGATGCCGTCGGGTTCGATACGCACGGTGTCGTTCGTCGCGACGACCGACCACGGAACGATCAGCTCCATCGTGCTGACCCCGACGAGCAAATCGGTCACCGTCAACTCTCCGACGATCGCGACGGCGACGATGCGCGACGCTTTCGGCAATCTCATACCGGACGAGTATGTAACGATATTCATCAAGGATTCGCCCGACGGAACGCTGACGGCGGCCGCGGGAAGCTCCACGGAGGCGCTTGGCCTCTACGCGCGCAGGGGCAAGAGCGACAGCACGGGCACCGTCGCGGTGACGTACAACGCGCCTGCGTCGGCCGGGCTCTCCGACGTCATCGACGCCGGCAACTCGATCCCGGCGGAGAACGTCGCCGACGTTACCTATTCGTCGGTCGCGAGCGGCGCCACCGACCTCGCGGCGACGGTCATCTCCGGACAGACCAGCCAGGCGGGAGTCACGTTCTCGTTCAGGATCGAGGCGGTCGACGGGAACGGAAACCGAGACCTCACGAACGCGAGCCGGATCGTTCTCGAACCGCCGGTGGCGGGGGGATTCACGTTCAGCCTCACGAATTTCGGCGCGCCGGTCGCGGAAGCCGATCTCGCGGGCGGCGTCGTCACGCTCTACGGGAGGGGATCGAAGCAGGGAATCTGGCCGATTCAGGTCAGGGACAAGGTCGAAGCGCTCTCCCCGGATCAGTTCAGCATCACGATCGTGCCGAACGACACGGTGAGCTCATACGTCGTCGTCGCGCCGTCGAACGCGACGGCGGGCGCCGATTTCACGGTCTCGGCGGAAGCGAGGGACCGTTTCGACAACAGGGTCACGACCGCGGGATATACGATCGATTTCCGGGCCGTTCAGGCCGCGGACAGCTCCCTGGTCGCGTCGGGCGCGCTCTCGGTGGCGAACGGGAGCCTCGTCAATGGATTGTTCACCGGGAATGGGTTCCGGTACACCGTCGCGGAAGCGATCCGCGTCGAGGTGGCGAGCGCCGCCAATCCAATCAAGGGCTACAGCGGCGTCGTGGCCGTCGACAACGCCGCCGCCTACCAGCTCGTGAAGCTCGGCGGGGACAGCACCGGCGTGCAGGTCGGGGATTCGCTGAGGCTCCGCGTGAGGGTCGCCGATAGCTACGGAAACGCGGTGAACGGCCAGACGGTGTTCTTCACCGTGCAGGAGGGAGGCGGCCGGCTCGCGGCTCCGCAGGCCGTCACCGACGGAAACGGGAACGCCTCGCTCTGGTTCAGGACCGACACGCTGCAGGGCACGAACCGTGTGCGCGCGTCGATTCTCGACGCGAATCCGGAAGGGCTCGAGACGCAGAGCTTCACCGTGACGACCGTGCCGAAGAGCGCGATCGCCCGGGTATCGCTCGAGCTGCCGGGGGTTTCTTTCCAGGCGGGCGAGTCGTTCACGGGGAACGTCGCGGCGTACGACGAATACGGCAACCTGATCGATACCGATTCGAGCTCGCAGCTGCGCTGCGTCGCGCGGCGCACGACGATGGCGTTCGTTCCGGGCGTGATGACGCTGGCCGCGGGACGTTCGTCATTCTCCGCATCCGATTCGACGGCGGGTTTCAATCGCATTCGCGTGCTGTCGCTCGCGGGGGACAGCCTCTCGGAGTGGAGCGATCTCATCACCATTCGGCCCGGACCCGCGTATCGGATCGTCGAGGTGCGGGGAGACACGCTCGGCGTCCCCGTCGGTTCGAAGATCGGCCTCAGGGCGCGCGTGAGCGACGAATACGGGAACGCGGCGCCGTCCGAGATCGTCCGCTTCGTCATCACAAGCAACCTCGGCGGAAGCCCGAGCCTCTGGGACGGAACGGGAGCGCCGGGAGACGGGCTCGTTCTGACCGACGCGACGGGCGCCGCCGTCTGCAGTCTCACGACCGATACGCATTCCGGGGTCAATTCGGTTTCCGCCTCGATTCTGGACGCGAATCCGCCGGCGCTCGAGCGTGTGCTGTTCACCGTCGGAACGGCCGCCGGCTCGATCGCGCGATTCGACGTCCTGCCCGACGGTTATTCGAAGACGGCCGGTCAGAGCTTTGCGCTCCAGCTCATCGCCTACGATCTCGACGGCAACGAAGCGACTCAGGACGACACGAGCCGCGTGAATCTCGCGAGCGACGGCTCGGCCGTATTCTCGGTGAATCCCGTGACACTGACGAACGGCCGCGCGGCGGTGACCGTGTACGATAACAGGGCGGAGAAGCTCGTCCTGCGGGCCCAGACGCTCGCCGGAGGGGCGCTCAGCTCGAGCGACACGATCACGGTGAGACCGGCGGTTCCGAGCGGCGCCATCACGTTCTTCTCGATCGTGCCCGGCACGATAACGGCGAACGGGTCGAGCGTTTCCACGATCACGACGAACCCGGTCCGCGACGCGTACGGCAATATCGTCGCGACGGGCAGCCTCGTGAGGGTGACGCCGAGTCTCGGATCCGTGGGGAGCGAGGACAAGGATCCGTCGACGCCTCTCACCGTCGAGCGGCAGACCGAATCGAGCGGGGCCGTATCCGTTTTCATCCGATCGGGCACGACGCCGGGGCTCTCCGCGATACAGTTCCAGAGCCTGGCGGGGAGCGCCGCCGGCACGGCCAACGTCGCGTTCGCGCCGCCCCCGGCCTGCGCGTACGCGGGATATCTCGCGCCCCGCTACCTCACCCCGACGCAGCCGGCGACCTTCAGGTGCTCGGCCGCGAACGGCAGCGCGACGGGGCTGAACCTGACGACGCAGACCTTCATTTCCTTCGCGGACAGCGCTTCGAATATCTACGACGCGCACCTGGCCGCGCCGGTCCTTCTGGGAGGATCGGCGACGGACACGCTCGATTTCGAGACGACGGCAGTCCCCGCGGGCATGCTCGGCGGAACGTACACGCCGCGTGTCAGGCTCGTCGGAACCGACGTGTACGGCTCGCCGTACCAGGTGGAATTCAGCGCCGGTTCGAACAGCGTCTCCGTCTCCGATATCGAAATCATGCGGGTCACCGCTCCGTCGATCGTGAGCAGAGGGGACACCTTCGAGGTCGACGTGCGGATCAAGAACGGCGGCGGATCGTTCGTCTCCGTGAACGATATCGTGCCCAGCTACGAGCACGGCTATTTCGGCGTGACCGGGACATGGAATCCGGCCCTTCCCGATAATCTTCCGGCCGGCGCGGAGCGGGATTACCGGCGGAGCATGTACGTGCTCGCGAACTCGCCTCTCGGCGCCGATACCATCGACGCCTCCGTCACCGCTTCGGTGGACGGCTCGCAGGCCCAGGATGCGTCCGCGTATCCGAACGCGGCTCCGATCTTCGTGCAGTCGGCCGCCTCGATCGCGTATGTGCCCGGTTCGCTGAACCCCGGCGTCGTTTCGAAGGGGCAAAGCCACGGATTCTCCGTGTCTCTCAGAAACGACGGCCAGGCGGCGGTCATTCTCAGCGGCTCCGGCACGCGGCTCTCGTTCACCGACGGAGTCGATACGCTGCGGGTCGCCCTCGGCGCGGAAGGCGCGCTTCCCGGCGGCGCGGTGACGAATATCGTCTTTCCGCCCGCGGCCGTGCCGCTCGCCATGGATGCCGGGAGCTGGCCCGTTTCGGTCCGGCTCCGTGGCACCGAGAACGGCGCATCGTTCAGCCAAACGCTCGTTCTCGGAGACGCGATCGTCGTGGTGGATCCGGCGCAGCTCGCCTATCGTCCCGGCAGCATCGCGCCGACGCCGGTGAGCAAGCGGAGCGCGGTCGCATTCGAAGTCGGAATCGACAACTCGGGAGGGGCGACGGTCGCCTGCGATCCCGATTCGACCTGGATCACGTTCTCTTCGGGCCCGGTCGTCTATACGGCGAAGCTCGACGGTTCGCGCGGGACAACCGTCGCGCCCGGCGCGAGAACGCTCTATTTCAACGCGGTGACGATTCCGGACGCCTTGCCGACGGGGAGCTATCTGCCCGCGGTGCGGGTCAAGGGAACGGAAAACGGTTTGCCTTTCTCGACGAACCTCTCGCCGACGGACGCGATCGCGGTCCAGAGCCCGCCGCAGCTCGCGATCGCGAGCACGACGGTGTTTCCGTCGGACAGCATCACGGCGGATCAGGCGAAGGAGTGGTTCGCTTCGATCCGCGTCGATAATAACGGCGGCGCGGCGGTTCGTCTCGACAGCCTCAAGGTCAGGCTCTACGCGGGCTCGACGGAAGTCACCTCCGAGTGCGTCCTCACGGCGCTCAATCTCAATCCCGGCGTCGACACGTTGAACGGGGGGTCGTACAAGATCATCGCCGAGCGATTCAGGGACAACGTCGCGGGACCGATGACGACCGGGACGATCGTCGTCGAATCGAAGATATGGGGCAGAGATATGAACAGCGGCGCCGTTCTCATCGCGACGACCGAGTTCGGCGGTAAAGGAAGCTATCTCGTTCAGACCCCGGCGGACCTCGCCGTCGCCGCGATCGTCCCTTCGGCGGATACCGTGACGGCCTACCAGCGCCGGGTCTGGACGGTGGATGTCGTTCTCGCGAACACCGGACAATCGGACGTCGCTCTCGACCTCAGCGAATCGAACTCCTTCCTCGCTTTCTCGACGTCGGGCGATTTTCTGGTCGCGAGCCCCTCGGAGCTCGCGGGCGGAGGCGTCGTGGTCGAGGGGGGCTCGACCGATACGCTTCGCTATCGCATAGATCGGACAGGCTCCGTTCCCGGCGTCTGCTCGATCACCTCGACGGTACGCGCCGTCGAAATCAACAGCGAGAGAGCTTTCACGGTTTCGAGCGGCGCCTCGGGGATTCATGGAGACGTGCTCGTCCAATCGGAGGCCGATCTCGAAGTCGTCGGGTTCGCCTCCCTGCAGGATCCGGTGACGATCGCCCAGGAACGCGACTGGACGATCGAGATGGAAGTCCGCAACACGGGCGAATCGGACGCCACGCTCCTTCTCGACCGCGTCGACTCGACGTGGGTCGCGGTTCCCGAGGGCACGGGTTTCTCGATCGAGAATCCCGCGGAGATTCCGGGGGGCGGACGGACGCTCCGCGGCGGTTCGACCGCGATCCTCCCGTTCGTCGTGCGCACGACGGGCTCGATCCTCCCCGGAAGGCAGGTTCTTACGGGGGCGATACTCGCGTCGGAGAACAACAGCGGACGAACGCTCCATGCGGAGCGGTACGCCCCGTCGAGCGACGACAGCGTTTCCTTCGATCTCCGTGCCGATCCGCGTTACGTGGCCGGCAGCCTCACGCCGGCCGTCGTGAGCAGCGGGGCGAGCGTCTCGTTCGAAGCGCGAATCTCGAGCGACGCGCTGAGTCGCTCGACGCTCGTTCTCGATCCCGGAAAGGTGTTCCTGAGCTTCGGTGACGCCGACGGCGACACCTTCAGGACGACCCTTTCTCCGGTCTCGGAGCATGTTCTCGCGAGCGGCGGAGAAATCACCCTGTTCTTCAGAAACGCGCCTGTCGATACCGCCATCGCGCACGTGACGTTCCCCGTGTCCCTGCATCTCGAAGGCACCGAGAACGGCAATCCGTTCTCCGCGGTCCTCGGAGCGCTGAGCGATTCGGTGAGCGTCGAACAGGCTCCGCAGCTCAGCATCAACCGCATCGTGGTGCCGCAATCGGTGACCCGGTCCCAGAGCGCCGCATGGCAGGCGCGCATGGTGCTCAGGAATAACGGCGAGGCCTCCGTCGTGATCGATTTCAACGCGGCGAAGACCTTCATCAACTTCAATCTCGTCGGGATCGGCGACCGGACGTACGAATACGGGATCGACTATCCCGATCGCCTCGAGGGATCCGGGACCGACACGCTCGCCGGGGGCGCCGTCGACAGCCTCGTCTTCGTCGTCACGCCCACGGGCTCGACGAGCGGGCTCGCGCTCGTGAACGGAAAGGTGACGGCTGTCGACATCAACAGCGGGCTCACGATCGTCGACGACACATTCGACGGTGGTTTCAGCTACGCGGCCATCCAGAATCCGGGTTCGCCGGCGATCGCGCGGACGACTCCGGAGAGAACCGCGGTGACCTCGGGTCAGGCGACGCCCTGGGAAATCACGCTCGAGGTGTGCAACGGCGGCGAGGCCGATCTCACGCTGGTCACGGACAGCATGTACGTGTTCTACGACGGAAGGCTGCCCTTCTCGCAGGCCGCGCCCGCGGCGTTCTCGGAAGGAGGCCTCGTCCTCGAGGGAGGAAGCTGCAAGCACCTCGTATTCTCCGTATCGCCGACGCCCGATATTCCGTCGGGCGCGGATATCGTCCTGCACGCGCACGCGGGATTCATCGAGAGCAACAGCTCGATATACAGCGCTTTCGACACGAGGCAGGCGGGATCGGGTTCGGGCGCTATGCGCGTTCAGGCCCCGGCGCAGATCAGAATCGCGCAGGTTGAGAATGAAGCTCCGCGATCTCCTTATATCAATATTGATCAACGGTTCCAAGTATCATTTGAAGTAATTAATGAAGGAGAGGCGCCGGCTGAGAGTATTCGGGTGGCGCTCGAACACTCCGGCTCTTCCGGCATCGAAGATACCCTCCTCGTCCTGGGCGCGTTGAGCGGCGCGGCGGCGGAGTCCGACACCTTCAGGATCACGGCGGGGACCGCGAGCGGGCTCGAAACGTTCAGGGCGCATATCAGGGGCGCTCTCGACGGCAACTCACGCGAGAGCGATCTCGTCCGCGTCAATCCGGCTCTCGACGACACGACGCGCGCGATCATACAGAGCCTCGCGGCGCTCGAGATATTCTCCGTCAGACCTTCGCAGGGCGAGGTGAACGCAAGCCAGGCCGCGGACTGGACGGTAAGCGTCTCCATCGCGAACAGGGGAGAGGCGCCTCTCGCGCTCCGCGCTCCGGCGGCTTCGGATCTTGCGTTCTCGCTCCTCGGCACGAGGCGTTACGATTATTTCGTCATCGCTCCCGATACGCTCGGCTCGGGCTCGAGCTCCTTCTCACTCGCCGGGGGAGCCTCGGATTCGCTCATCTATCGCATCTCCTCGACCGGCGGCGATACGGGCATGGTCGCGATCGACGCCGGAGCCGGATGGACGGATATGAACGATCCGCTTCGCGAGCCTGGCTCCGCGGCCGGCTCGGGATCGGTGCGCGTCAAGGCGCCGTCCGGTCTGCGGATCGTTTCGGTGACGAGCGACGCGCCGAATAACGCGCTCTTCCCCAACACGTCGGTCGTCGATACCGATCAGGCGTTCGGCGTGACCGTCCGCGTCGAGAATACGGGGGGGGACGATCTCGACAGCGTCAACGTGCACCTCGTCTCGAACGGCGCCACGCGAACCGCGATCGTCGGCGATTCGCTCGTGTCCGTCCCCTCGAAGTCGGAAAGGGATTTCGCATTCTCGATCGTCGCCGCTTCGGCGCCCGGGAGCGAGATATTGACCTCGTCGATCGTCTACGCGGTTTCGGTGAACACGGGCGAGCGCGTCTATCCGGCCCAGGCGGCGGAGTCGATAGAGAATCTCCGCATCGAGCTCCCCGCGCTCCTCTCGTGCGGCGTCTCGGTCACGGCCCCCGCGGGCGCTCTCGACGACACGCTCTCGGTCGGCCAGACCTTCGTCGTCACCGCCGCCGTCTCCAACGAAGGGCAGGCGCTCGTCGATACGACGGGAGAGGTGACTCTCGCGCTCCCGCCGTCCGTGCTCCTCGCGAACTCGGCGGATCCGCTCGTGAAGCGTCTCGGAACCGGCAGCGCCGTCTCCTGGACGCTCGTCGCGCCCGCGGCGCCGTCGCAGGACACCGTGAAAGCGCGCATCAGCCGGATCCCCGACGGCGTCAATACGGCCCTTCCGGCGGCCGTCCGCCTGATCGAATCGGCCGTGGCGCTCCGGACCGTGGAAGCGGGAGGCGTGAGCGGATGCGCGATTTCGATCGCCGCTCCGCAGGGAGCCGTCGACGGCACGCTCTCGACCGAGCAGGATTTCACGGCCCGGGCGATTTTCAGCCCCTCGGCGAGCACCGACTCGGTATGGATCGAAATCTCGGCGCCGGCGGGATTCTCCGTCATCGGCGACCGGACCCGGTTCATCGGCAGGGGGACGGGGACGCAGGTGACGGTCGATTGGATCATGAGGGCTCCGATGGGCCATGTCGACGCCGACACGCTCGTCGTTCGCGCGGGCGGGAAGGACGTCAACTCCGGCCGCGTCGTCGGGACGTGCCGCGTCGTCTTTCCCGTTCACGTGCTGATCAGGCCGGCGCTCGCCATGAGCGCTCGAATCTCGGGACCGGACGAGGCTCTCGACGGATCCGTGTCGATCAGTCTGCCGTTCACGATCGAGGCGACCGCGGCGAGATCGGGAGAAGCGGCGCTGGATACGACGGGAGCGCGGATGGAGATCGTGCTACCCGCCGGGCAGGGATATGCGCTCGACGGTGCCCCGGAGACGTATCGCAAGCCGTTCTACCCGGGACAGAGCGTCGTATGGAACGTCAGGGCGCCCGCGTCGCCGACCTCCCCGGGAAACATCGAGGTGAGGCTCATCGAGCCGTACGCGACCGACGTCAATACGAACCTCCCGTGCGAGATATCGACCGGAGCGGCGTTCATCCCCGTTCAGACGCAGGCGGGCTCCGTTCTGATGTCGAACGCGTCGAGCGCGGATTCGATACCGCCGTTCGTCGTTCCTCAGGGCGCTCAGGACGTTCCCGTGATGCGGATCGTCCTGAAAAACGCTTCCGGTTTCACCATCGGTCTCGACACGCTCTACGTGGCGATCGAGGACGGACGGGGCAGTCCCGCCGCGGATCCGGCCAGGTCGGTCGCTTCGCTCTCGTGCGCGGTCGGCGGATCGGAGTATTCGGCCGCGGTCGCGGGCCGCAATCCCGTTCCGATCGTCGTCGGACACGGATTCACCCTGGCGCCCGGCAGCGCCGACACGCTGCTGCTCGCGGCCGACATCGCCGCGAGGGCGCTCGCCGGGGAGATCAGGTTCGAGATCGGGCGCAGCGCGGACGTCGTCGTCTCCATCAGCGAATCGGGGACGCGGATCGGAGTCGCGCTGGAGCTCGACGGAGGCGACATCGCGGGGCATTTCCGGAGCGGTCCGCTCTCGATCATGAGCGCGCGTTTCGACGAATACGTCCACAACTATCCGAATCCGTTCAGGGCGGGGACCGAGCCGACGAAGATCTGCTATTTCCTGAAGAAGAACTCGGCCGTTTCGATCAAGATCTACGACCTCGGCGGCCGGCTCGTCTGGACCAGGAGCATCGGCTCGGGAGACGCCGGAGGCACGGGCGCGCCGGAAGGGACATGGCACGAGATCCCGTGGAACGGCCGAAACGACCGGGGAGAGCTCGTGAGAAACGGCGTGTACATGTGCAAGGTCGAGGCGGGCTCGCAATCGGCGCTCTTCAAGATCGCCGTCGCAAAGTGAGAGCGTGGGTATCATGAAGAAGCTCGTCATCCTCATATCGATCGCCTGCGTTCTCTCCGTCGCTTCGGTTGACGCCGCCGCGCAGGATGGAACGGGGGGCACGCGGTCCGTCTTCAGCATCGGCGCGGGATCCCGGGCGATCGCCCTCGGAGGCGCTTTTTCCGCGATCGGGGACGACGCTTCCGTTCTCTATTACAATCCCGCGGCGCTGCGGCTGTGCCGCCGTCCCGGCGCGGTGCTCAATCATATCCAGCTTCTGTCGGGCTTCAGCGACGCGACGTACGATTTTCTGGGGCTCGTGTATCCGACGATCTCGGCCGGCTCGATCGGCCTCGGGATCATGACGGTCGGAACGGGCGGTATCAGAGGATTCGACGAATTCAGCAGGGAAACGGGAGAGCTCGACTACCGCGAGAGCCAGGTGATTCTCGGCTACGCGTTCGATCTCCCGTGGCGTTACGTCGGCGACGTGACGGCCGGCGCCTCGGTCAAGGTGCTCAACCAGAGGGTCGGCGAGCTCTCGGCCGCCGGAACGGGGCTCGATATCGGATTCGTGTACCGGCCGAAGTACGTCCGGAGAGTCGCCGTGGGATGCAACCTGCAGGATATCGTCGGGGCGGAAACGAAGCTCGTCACGCTGACCGACAAGGTCGACCGGACGATCATGGTGGGCGCGGGATACATCTATCCGTTCGCGAACGGTTCGTCGCTCTCGCTCGCGCTCCAGATGAACGCTCCGCAGCGCGATGAGAAAGAGTTCCGGTTCGGCGCGGAATACCTGTTCAAGAATTTCGTCAGCGTCCGCGTCGGATTCGATTCCGAGTCGATCACGGCGGGCCTCGGCCTCGGGTGGCGGGGCTTCTCGTTCGACTACGGCTTTTTCAGCCGCGGAGACGCGGGGAGCTCGCATCCCCTGACGTTGTCGTCCCGCATCGGCGAGTCGATCGAGGAGAAGATCGCTGCGCGCGAGCAGCGCCGCCTCGTCGAGGAGGAGGGACGCATCCGGCAGATTCTCTCGAAGCGGATTTCCGGCCACGTGAGCGAGGCGGAACGCTACCGGAAGGAAGGAGCGCTCGGCAAGGCGCTCGACGAGCTCAAGCTCGCCCTCGAGTACGACCCGACGAATACGGCGGTCGCCGAGACGCTCGCCGTCGTGGAGCGGACCATTCTCGCCGAGGAGCGCTCGCGCACGCAGGACGCCGAGAAGGCCGCTCTCATCAGCCGGCATTTCAAGCTCGGCCTCGATTACTACAGCACGGACGACTACGTTCTGTCCCGCGCGGAATGGCGCAACGTCCTCGCGCTCGATTCGTCGAACGCGAGCGCGCTCGAGTACCTCGGGAAGACCGAGGAGAAGCTCGGAAGCCTCGCGGAACAGCATCGCGCGCGGGCGGGCGAGCTCGAGAGGCAGGGGCAGCTCGCGGCCGCCCTCGGCGAATGGAACGTCGTTCGGACGCTCGATCCCGAATCGGTCGAAGCGAAAGAGGCCGCGGACAGGATCAACCGGCGTCTCGACGAGATGAGCAGGGATTACACGCAAACGAGCAAGAAGCTCAGGGTCATGGAGCTCTTCGACGGCGCCGTCAAGGCGTTCGGAGACGGAAAGTACGCCGAGGCGTCCGCCGGGCTCGGCGAGCTTCTCAGGCTCGAGCCGACCCATGAGGAGGGACGGAGGCTCCTGCTTCGCGCCCAGCGACGCATGACGCCGCTCACCGACAAGGAAAAGGCGCAGGTTCGCGCGCTGTACATCGAAGGGATGAAATTCTTCACCCAGGGCAAGTACACGAGCGCCGTCGAACAGTGGAAGAAGATTCTCGACATCGATCCTGATAACGAAAGCGTCTCGAAGAATATCGAGGAAGCCCGGAAGCGGCTTGAGAACACGGGCGTTCCGGAGGGAAAACGGTGAAGAAGAAAGGTCTCCTCACCGATCGCGAAACGTTCCATCTCGAGGTGCCCGCCGACGAGAACAACCTGAGCGAGGTCAGGGACTTCATCGCCGATGTCTGCGATCGCGCGGGCTTCTCGAAGAGCGAGACCAACAACACGAAGCTCGCCGTGGACGAGGCGTGCACGAACATCATCAAGCACGCGTACCGGGACAAGGTGGGGGACGTCAGGATCGACGTCCAGGCCGAGCCGGGGAAGATCGAGATCAACATCTTCGACAGAGGGGAGCCGTTCGACTGGTCGAAAGTGAAAGAGCCGGATCTCGATCTCTACGTCGAAATCGGGAAAAAGGGCGGACTCGGCATCTACCTCATGAACCGGCTCATGGACACGCTCAGCTATTCGGCCGCGCCGGGGGGCAACCGGCTCTACATGGCGAAGAGCTCGGCCGTTTCGGTCGCCCAGAGACCGCTCTTCGCCTCGCTCATGAAGCCCCGGTGGACTTCGACGCTCCGCTTCAAGTTCGCGCTTCGCGCGACGCTCGGTCTTCTCGGGCTCATCGTATTTCTCTGGTCGATCCTGTTCTATCGACAGACGCAGGAGGTTCGCGGGCGGTACGCGCAGGTGTGGCTCCAGCGCAAGTCCGTCGCCGAGAATATCGCCGCGGCGAGCGAAAACGCTCTCGGCGAGGATCAGTTCTCGGTCGAGCGCATGCGCCTGAACGAAACCTTCATCAAGCAGCTCAAAAAGTATCCCGAAACGAAATATATCAGGCTCGTCGACGGCGACGGGATCGTCGTCGCCACGAGCGACGTCGACGAGCTCCTCGCGGCGTACGACATTCCGGCCGGAACGGAAGCGCTCGCGCAGGGAGGCCTGTCGCGGACCGTTCAAATGCCGGGAGTCGGCGCGGTCAGGGAGTTTCATCAGCCCGTGTACCGGGCGGGGACGCAGCGGGCCAACGCCGAACCGATCGGCAGGATCGTCATGGGTGTCTCGATCGCCGCGGTCGTCGAGGATTTGGTCGATCCGAGGCCGATGATGACGCTGCTTCTCATCGGCGTGTTCGCCGCGGGCGTCGCGCTCCTGTACCTTCTCATCGCGGTTTTCGTCCGGCCTATCCAGGCGCTCACCGACGGCGTGCGGGCGATCGGCGAGGGATCGCTCAACGACGAGCTCAAGATCGAAGGCCCCAAGGAGATCGGCGAGATCGCGCGGGCGTTCAACGAAATCACCTCGAAGTTCCGCGCGGCGCAGAAGAACGTCGTCGAGCAGGAGCGCCTCCAGAAGGAGATGCAGGTCGCCCAGGAGATCCAGCACACCCTCCTGCCGAAGAAGGTGCCCGAGATCGGCGGCTACGACATCGCGAGCTACTACAAGGCCGCGAAGGAGGTCGGCGGGGATTACTACGACTTCGTGAAAGTCGACGACGATACGCTCGGCGTCGTCGTGGCGGACGTCTCCGGCAAGGGGGTGCCCGGATCGCTCGTCATGACGATGATACGAACCGCGCTCAGAATGGAAGCGCGCGGCAACTACTCCGCCGCCGAGGTCATGGCCCGCATGAACGACTTCGTGACGGAGGATATGAAGAAGGGAATGTTCGTCACGATCTTCTATTCGATTCTCGACTCGAAGAACCGGATCATCAGCTACGCGAGCGCGGGGCACAATCCGATGATTCTGTACCGCGCGGAGACGGACGAGACCTATTTCCTCAATCCCCGTGGATTCCCCGTCGGGATCAGCCTTCCCGACGATACGCTGTTTCGCCGCTCGATCGACGTCGAGAAGATCAAGCTGAAAAAAGACGACATGCTCGTCATCTACACCGACGGCGTCACGGAAGCGATGAACGTCGATCGAGCTCAGTACGGCGAGGAGCGTCTCCTTCAGCTCATCAAGGCGAGCGGAAAGCTCACCCCGCAGGAGTTCATCGATCGGCTGAGCGCGGCGATCAAGGAGTTCACCGGAGACATGCCGCAGAACGACGACATCACCGTCGTCGCGATCAAGGAAAAGCTCATGGCGGACGAGGTGCTCTTCGGCATCCGCAAGAAGCTCCTCGATCTTGTCGAGATCCAGGGGATCCCCGTCGCCGAGGCGTGCCGCATGATGAAGGTTTCGCCGTCGACCTATTATCGCTACAAGAAGCGCGTCGTCGAGATGGGCGACCGGGGGCTTCAGGACAAGACGCTTCGAAAAGAGGACGACATCAAACGGGTGAGCCTCGAGCAGCGCAAGGGCATACTCGAGATCATCAGGAAGAATCCGAAGTACGGCGCGAAGAAGATCGCGGACTTGTTCAACGAAGGGCGGGAGGAGAAGGAGCGCCTCACCCAGGCGATCGTCTACGACGAGCTCAAACGCATCCGTCTCAACACGTACGATCTGAGGCTCGAGTACCTCCGCCGCAACAAGATCATCACCGACGAGCAGTTCAAGGCGCTGCTGGCCGCGCAGGTGCGCGCGGAGCCGGACGCGTTCAAGCTCGCCGCCGGAGAAGGGATCGCTTCGATTCCCGGGGAACCGGAGATCGAGGAAGCGCCCGCTCCGCGCCCTGCTCGGGCGGCCCGCCCGGCGAAACCCGTGCCCACGCGCGCGCGCGACCGGAGTATCGCGCGGGACCCGGAGTTCGGGTCGGGCGAGGGGCGCGCCGTGGAGGTCGCTTCGGAGGAGCTCGAGGGAGGGATCGTCGTTCTCCGGGTCAAGGGGCATCTCGATTCCTCTTCGGCGGGAGAGCTCGAAGGTATCCTCGAAAGCGTCTACGAGTACGGCTATCGGAAGATCATCGTCGACCTCAAGGACGTGACCTATATTTCGAGCGGCGGTTGGGGGATATTCACGGGAAGGGTGAAATCTCTCAGGGAGGGGGACGGAGACGTCGTCCTCGCCGGCATGACGAGCGAAGTGTACGATATCTACGAGCTGCTCGGCTTCCAGGAGATCATCATGCAGTTCGCGGACGTCGAAGCGGCGGTCGAATACGTCGCCTTGCCGCTCGTCGAGCGCCGGAACAAGCTCGAAGAGGTGTCGCGGCGGCGGGCGGCGCTCAAGCCCGTCGAGGTCAGACAGGCTTCCGAATCGCCCGGAGCTCCCGAGATTCTCGACGTTCAGGACGAAGAGGCTCCCTGGACGGCCCTCAAGATCGAAGCGGGAACCGTCGGCGATCGCGGCGAGATCACGATCCTCTCCCTCGACGGCGTCATCGACACGGTGAGCTGCGTCAAGCTCCGCTCGGTTCTGGACAGCTTCGTCGACCGGGGCATCGTGAAGCTCGTCGTCGATATGTCGCGCGTGGAATACGTGAGCTCGAGCGGGTGGGGCGTCTTCGCGTCGAGAATAAAGGATATCCGGGCGCGCGGGGGAGACTTCAAGATATTCGGCATGGATGAAGAGGTGCACAGCATCTTCCACATGCTCGGATTCGATTCCATCATGCGGTCGTTCGGCGTCCTCGGCGAAGCGATCGAGAATTTCAAGGTTCCGTCGCCGGACGGAGCGATCTCCGGAGACGCGGTCGATACGGAGGAGGCCGGGAAGCCCGTTCAGCCGGTTTCCGGCGGATCGATCGGCGCGGAGCCCGAAGAACCGGGACTCGCCATCGGCGTGGCGAAAGCGAAGGAAGGCCCGAAGGGAATCGTCGTGTTCTCGATCGCCGGGGCGGTCGATTCCTCGACTTCCGACGAGCTCGAGAGCAGGCTCGAGCAGTGCCTCGCCGAGGATCCCGCTCACCTTGTGCTCGATCTGTCCGATATGGTATATATCAGCAGCAGCGGATGGGGCATCGTCGTCAAGTATATGCAGAAGCTGGGGGCCTCGGGAGGCGCGCTCGCGCTCGCGGGGATGAATTCGACGATACTCAAGATATTCAGGGATCTCGGCTTCGAGCCGCTCATTCCGCATTTCGGGACGCTCGAGCGCGCGCTCGAGGAGCTCAGGCTTCCGAAGAAGCTCGGGGAGGCCGCGCGCCGGGAGAAGATAGCGCAGGCGGGGGCGAAGAGCCGCCCGAAAAAGGAAGAATCCGTCTCCGGCGGTCCGGCCGAACGGGAGGATGCGGGGCAGGACCTCGCTTCCGCGCTGCTCGGCAAGGCCGACATCATTCCTCTCGAACCGCTCAAGACCGTGAAGGAAGAGGAGAAGGTCATCTTCATCGATTTCAAGCAGCGCACGGACGTGCGCGAGGACAAGGATCGCCGCATCAAGAAGCTGGGGTGGGAGGAATACGGGAAGAAGCTCTCGGAGTCGGAACAGAACCCGAAGCACCGGAAGAAATAGGCCTATGAAGCGGTACGCGATCATGACGATGAAGGGGGGACGGGCAAGACCACGACGGCGGTCAGCCTCGCCCACGGCCTCTCGCTGTCCGGGCGGCGCATCCTGCTCATCGATTGCGATCCGCAGAGGAGCGTCGCGGTCACCTTCGGCGTCGAGAGTCCCCGGGGGCTCGCCGATCTTCTGACGTCGGGCGAGGTCGACATCCTCCAGGTTCGCGACAATCTCTTCTTCATCGACTCGGGGGGGCGCAAGCTCGCGGAAGTCGAGCTCAAGCTCGGGGCGCGGGAACACCGCGAGCGCCGGCTGGCGGACTCGCTCAAGCACCTCAAGGGATGCGACTACGTGATATGCGACTGCTCTCCGTCCCTCAATCTCATCAACATCAACGCGCTGGCCTATTGCGACGAGGTCATCATTCCGGTCTCCATGGATTACCTCTCGCGGGCGGGCGCGGAGCAAACGGCGGGGATCATCGAGGAGATCCAGACTCTCAACAGCCGGAAGCCCATATCGTTCAGGCTGCTTCCCACGTTCTACGATTCCCGCGTCCGGCTGTCGCACCAGATGCTCGGCGATCTGCGCGAGCGCTTCGGGGAGCGGATCTTCACGACGATCATACGGATGAACGCCGCGATCCGCGAGGCGCCCGGCCAGAACAAGACGGTATTCGAGCACGCGCCGCTTTCGCGGGGCGCGTTCGATTATTATCATCTCACCGAGGAA
Source organism: uncultured bacterium (assembly GCA_963846325.1). Lineage (GTDB taxonomy): Bacteria > Krumholzibacteriota > Krumholzibacteriia > Krumholzibacteriales > Krumholzibacteriaceae > SSS58A. Next base: position 274,375 of record CAWJVO010000009.1, on the reverse strand, counting down.
ATCCTCGGTCTCGAACGTTCGCATGAGGATGTCGTGGAAGCGGCGCCGGGTCTCTAGCGTCCGCTCCCGCCCGCGCGCGGAAGGGCGCCTCGCCCGAAAGAAGGCACAGTGACCAGTTTCGAATTGAGAGAAGAGATCGATCATGGAGGAAAGAAATATTTCCTCCAGACGAGTCTCCTGATGAAGAAGGGCGTCATTCAGAGCTCGTTCTTCAAGGACGGAGTCCTCTTCGATACGGTTCAGACGGAAGTCGACGGCAAAGGGACGCCCGACGACGCGCGCCGCGAGACGAAGGAAGCGCATCTCGAGAACAAGCGGAAATTCATGCTCATTCTCGACGTGAGCGGGCGGATCCGTTCCTCGGAGGATCCGAAACCTCATCTCAGAATCGCCCAGGCGCTGTTCAAGCGGCATCTCTATGACGAAGCGATCCAGGAAGCGCTGAAATCGGTCAAGAAGGGGAACAAGGATTCCCTGTCCGGCATGATCATCGGAGAATCGTACTACGAGATGGGGGATTTCGAGAGAGCGTTCGAGGCGACGCGGACCGGCCTCGAGAGAACGCCGGATTATCCCGACATGCACAACCTTCTCGGCAAGATTCATCTCAAGCAGCAGAAGTGCAAGCCGGCGATCGAGTGCTTCAAGCGGGCCATCGAGCTCAACCTCTACTACGGCGAGCCGTACCTCAATCTCGCGCGCGCGTTTCTCCTCAATACCATCGTGAAGGAGGATTACGAGCTGTCGCGCGACCTCGACGAGACCTTTCTGGGCAGCCTCGAGCGCGCCGAGCAGCTCGATCCGTATCTCATGCACGATCGCATCGAGGAAGCGCGGGCGCTCTTCAGGGGGAAGGATTACGACGGCGCCTACGGGGTTCTCGAGTCGGCGAAGCAGCCGTCGATCCGCGGCGGCATCGACGACATCATTCTCGATCTCTACATGATGCTGATCTATGAAGGGGAGGAGTTCCAGGAGGAGGAGATCGAGAGATATCTCGACCGCGTGCGGGAGATCGTCGACCAGAACCCGACCTTCGCGGACGGTCACAACAGCCTTGGCATTCTCTATACTGCAAAATGCAAGATTTACATGGACATGGCGAGCAAAGCCTTCCGAAAAGCGCTCGAAATAAACACGAGCTATCAAAAGGCCCAGAAGAATCTCCGGTTGTCCGAGAACGACCGGCAAGGCATATTTATCCTCCTTAAGGCACTATTGGACTGAAGTTTGCTAGTATCGGGGTGGGCACAGGAGAGGACCGGCAGATTTATGGACAAGCTCGTTATAGATGAAGATTTCGTTGATAACGTCGTCGTCCTGAAATTGCGCGGGATCGTCGACTCGGGCACGGCGCAGTTCCTCGAGGACAAGTTCAACGATCTCGTTTCGTCGAACAGCGTGCGGATCGTCGCCGATCTCGGCGACGTGGAATACATCAGCTCCGCGGGATGGGGCATTTTCGTCGGGGAGATCAAGGGAATCAGGCAGCGGAACGGGGACATCAAGCTCGCGTCGATGCACGTCGACGTGCGGGAGGTATTCGATCTTCTCGAGTTCAATACGCTCCTGACGCCGTATAATTCGAAGGAAGAGGCGCTCGCCGCCTTCGCTTTGCATCAGAATACAAGGATTCAGGATTGATGAAAGGGCTATAGAAACGAGGTTGGTATGGAAGGGATCAACGTATCTTTTTCGAGACCCGAGGAGAACGCGGATGTGTCGGTGCTGTCCGTTCAGGGGTACGTGGATACTACCACATCGGCCGAGCTCGAAGAGAGCATGAAGAGGCTTCTCAAGAAGGGCCGCTACAATATCGTCATAGACCTCGGCGGCGTGAACTACATCAGTTCGGCCGGCTGGGGCATATTCATCAGCGAGATCAAGTCGATTCGAGAGAACGGCGGCGATCTGAGGCTCGCGGCGATGATCGGCGACGTCTACGAAGTTTTCGAGCTGCTCGAGTTCCAGACCATTCTCCAGAGCTTCGATACGGTCGACGAGGCCGTGAAGAGCTACCGGAAGGCCTCGGGGGACGCCGGAGCGAAGTCCGTCGATTCCGGCGAAAATCCGGCTTCGGACGGCAAAGGCGCCCGGGTCGTGACCTCGCCGGGGCACAAGACCGAATAGCTCTCTCTCTTCCCGCCGGTGCGCCGCGCCGTCCCCGGACGTTCACTATTCGCCCGCCCCGGGCTGCGAATCGGTCTTTCGATTTTGACGCCGGCTCCTCTCTCTGCTAGCATGCATCGACGGCCGCGCGCGAGGGAGAAGCCGATGCATCTCGAGCCCTGGAAAATACCGGTCGCCGCGGCGCTCGCGGCGCTCACGTTCATTCTGTATCGAAGGACGTTCCCGCCCCTTCCCTTCGTTCGTCGCGCGCTCCTCGCCGCGATGAGGATCGGGGCGTTCGCTCTCCTCGCTCTTCTTCTCGTCAATCCCGTGTTCATCTCGAAAAGGGTCGAGATCAGAAAACCGCTCGTGCTCGTTCTTCTCGATCGCTCCCGCAGCATGGAAATCAGGGATTCGTCGGGAAAATCGAGATTCGACGACGCCCTCGGGCGCCTCGCGCGGTTTCGCGCCGCTCTCGAGAGCGCGAAAGCGGAGGTCGAGGTCGTGCCCTTCGCGGACGCGCTTTCGAGCGATCCGCTCCGCGCGGACAGCGCGGTCAGGGCCGACGGGGAGGGCACGGACATTTGGGGGGCTCTCGGAGCCGTGCAGAGAAGGTACCGTTCCCGGAATCCCGCCGCAATCGTGATCCTCACGGACGGCCGGGTCACGCGCGGAATGGTCTCCTCGGGCGAGCCCGTCGCGGCGCCGGTCCATGCGGTCGGGTTCGGCGATACGATCGCCGCGGCCGACGTCTCCATCGAGGAAATCGCGGCGGACCGCGTCGGCTACCGCGGAACGACCGTCCCCGTCGAGGCGGTTATCCGCGCCGCGGGTTTCAAGGGCGCGACGATCGTCGTGCGCCTTCTCGAGGGGGAACGGATCAAGGACAGCGCGAATCTGACGGTGAAGAAGGACGACGAGATAATCGGCGTCACCCTCGACTATGCGGCGGACGCCGAAGGGGAGCGCCGGCTCTCGGTGGAGGCGCTGCCCCTCGCGGGGGAGGAGCACCGGGAAAACAACGTCGAATCGTTCAGGCTCGACGTCCTCAAGGACAAGGTGCGGATTCTCTATATCGATCAATATCCCGACTGGAACATGACGTTCGTCCGGGATCTCGTCAAGGGCTCGAAACGGCTCGAAGTCGAAACCGTTTCATGGAAGGCGGGCGGGGGTTTCGCCGTCGATCCCGGGAACGCGCCATGGACGTTCGCCGCGGGCGCGGCGGGGATCGGGAGGTACGATCTCGTGATCGTCTCCGACGACGCGAAGCTCTTCGACGCGCGGCCGAACGCGGAGGCTCTCGACGCGTTCGTCAAGGCGGGCGGAAGCGTTCTCTTCGTCGCGGACGAGAATTCCCCCCTCGCGAGGGGGGTGTCGTTCGATCTGCTTCAGCCGGTATTGGGCCTCAGGCGCACATCCGGTCCGAGGATCGAGTACGCGGAGGGCTTCGCCCGGGTTTCGGCGGAGGGAGCCGGCGACGCGATCGTTTCGAGCCTCGCCGAGGACGGAGGTCTCGACGCCATGCCGCCGCTCACGGCGAGGATCGCGGGACTCGCGGCGGCTTCGGGATCGCGGATACCGCTCGTTCTCGAGGATCGCGGAGCGAGGACGCCCTTTCTCGTCCTCGGGCGGTCCGGCGAAGGGCTCTCGGGCGCCGTTCTCGGTTTTCCTCTCTGGAGATGGAAGCTCGCCGGAGAGGAGGGGCGGAAGGTATACGAATCGTTTTTCGGCGGGCTCGTGCAGAGCCTTGCCGAAGGCGCGGGCGCGCCCGCGCTCGCGGTCGATCCGGACCGGACCGTCTATCGCACCGGAGATCGCGTGAAGCTCGGCGCGTATATCGGGAGCAGGCGCCCTCCCGAAGGGATACGGGGAGAGGTGCGAAGAAAAGGGGAGGGCCGCGACGTTTCCGTGAGCACCGTCGCCTTCGAGCCCGATCCGAAGCGGCGGGGGTACTACCGCGCGGCGCTCGATCCGCTGCCCCCCGGCGATTACGCCGTGACCGTTTCGGAAACGAGCGGTTCCGGGAGCGGAATCTCGGCGGCGGCCTCCTTCTCCGTCGCGGGCGTATCGGTCGAGCTCCTCGACCCGTCGCGGAATGCCTCCCTCCTCGAAAGGATCGCGAGGGACACGGGCGGCTCATATCTCGAGGGCGCCGGTCTCGACTCGCTCCCCCGGCGATTGAATCTCTCCGATCGGCGCGTCGAACGGAGGGATACCCGGGAGGTTCGCGGAAACGCCGCGATTCTCGCGGGCATCGTCCTGCTCCTCGGAATCGAATGGATATTGAGGAAGGCATGGGGACTCGTATGAAGGGGTTCGGGAACGTCTCGGCGCTCGTCGCGGGCCTTCTTTCGGCGCTCGCGGCGTTCTCCGCTTTCGGAGCGGCGCCGAGCGGGCGAGGATCCGGCGTCGCCGTGCGGGGGGACGCCGCGGCGCTCGCGATCTACCGGGGCATGCACGCGGCGATGCGGGAGGCGCGCTCGCTTTCCTTCGAGAGCGAGTACGTCCGGGAGACCGGCGGAAAGGATATCGGCCGCTCGCTCTATCGGCTTTCGCTCGCGAAGCCCAACTACGCGCGGCTCGAATCGAAGAGCGAGGACGGGACGAAAACGGGCGTCATCGTCCTCGACGGCCGGCAGATGTGGATCTATTGGCCGGACGGAAGACCCTATATCCACGAGAGCGATTCCGCGTCGAACGCGCGGGGCGTCGGGAGTTCGTATCTCCGGAAGGACGCGCGGAAAGGCGATCACTCGATCGCGCGCGAAACGAGCGTTCTCGGCACCGGGATGTCGATGACGATCCTCGATCCGAGCATCTTCCACGGAAGTCCCGATCTCATGGACGCGCTTCTCGAAAGCGTGAGGAGCGGCGGCTCGGTCAACGCGGACGGCGAAGTGTGCGATATCGTCGAGGCGAGCTATCTGAAGGGCCTGCGGACGAGGGTGTTCTGGATCGCGAGACGCGACCGCCTGCCCCGGATGCTCGAGGAAACCGTGAGAGGAAAGCGCGATATCGTCGTGCGCGAGCGGTGGCGCGACGTCGTCGTCGACGGCGCGATTTCGAAGGACATTTTCAAGTGGAAGCCTCCCCCCGGATGGGAGGAGTACCGGCTGCAATCGCTCGACGACGGTCTCTTGAAACCGGGGAGCGAAGCGCCCGATTTCGATCTCGTACTTCTCGACGGCTCGCGATTCCGGCTGTCGGAGCATCGCGGCAAAGTAGTCTGGCTCTCGTTCTGGCGGCTCAGCTGCCTGCCGTGCCGCAAGGAGCTTCCCCATCTGCAGGGCCTTCAGGACAAATACGCGGGAGAGGGGCTCGTCGTGCTCGGCTTCAACTTCGCGGACGGCAGGGAGCCGGCGGAGGAATTTCTTCGCGAGGAGTCGATACGGTTCCCGAACGTCGTCGATACGACGGCCGCGGCGCGGGAGGTGTTTCACGGCAAATACCGGACGGCGACGGGACTGAGCGCGTTGCCGCTCAACTACATCATAGATATCCGGGGCAGGATCGCCGACGGATGGTACGGCTACGAGAAAGGGAGCGATCGGGGGGAAGAGACGCTCAGGAGGCTGGGATTGACGAGATGATCGAATTCCGTCAGGGCTGATTTTTTTTCTGTTGAAATAATCCGCGCCTTCGCGGTATAGTATCTTCGGCTCAAGGATGTGGTGGTGGATGATGCGGCGGTGGAGCCTTTTTCATTTCCATTCGTTCGGCGCGCTCTGTGCGGGCGCATTCATCGAAATCGTTTTCGCGCATTCGTGCGCGGCAGGCGTCGTCGTCAACGAAGTCTACTACGATCACCCGGGCGTGGACGACGGATGGGAGTTCGTCGAGATTCACAATCCCGATACCGTTCCCCACGCGCTTTCGGGCTGGTTCCTGGAGGCTCTCGACGGGGCAACCGGCGCTGCGAAGGTCGTGTGGACGGCCCCGTCCGGCGCGATCATCGGGGCGAACGGCTTTCTCTGCGTCGCCGGAATCGCGCGCGGGCCTTCCTCCGGATTCCTGCTCAAGGGGACGCTGGGGAACGGCCCCGACGCGGTGCGGCTCGTCTCCCCCTCGGGCGTCGCCGATCTCGTCGGATACGGCGCGTGCGCGTCGGGCGATCTCTCTGAGACGGCTCCCGCGCCCGACGTCGCCGCGGGCGCGAGCCTCGCGAGAAAACCGGACGGCTCCGACAGCGGCAGGAACGACGCCGATTTCGTCCCCGCGCTCCCGACACCCGGTCGAAGGAATTTCTTCCGGCGCGACGCCGGCATCCGCCTCGCCGGCGAGGACGTTCTTCCGTGCCGCGGCGCGCCGTTCTCCCTGCGATTGAGAATCGCGAACCGCGGCCTCGATCCGATGAGCGGCCGCATATCGATTCATGCCGAGGCGAGAGAGTTCGGCTTCGTCGCGTCGTCCGTCGACGTGGAGCGCGATCTCGATCTCGCGGTCTCGTCAGGCGATTCGATCGAGCTCACGCTCGGTGGGCCGCAATCGCCGCGCTTCGAGGTCAGGGCGTATCTCGGCGGCGCCCCCGACGAAAACCCCGCGAACGACACTTCCTTCGTATCGCTCGGCGCGTCCCCGGGAGCGATCGTCATTAACGAGATCATGTATCGCCCCGAAAAGGAGATGAGCGAATGGATCGAGATCGTGAACGTCTCCGACGCGGACTGCGACCTCGGAGGATGGGCGCTCTGCGACGCGACCGGGTCGAAGCGGCTCGTTTCCTCGGAGGGCGTGATTATTCCGCCCGGGGGATACATGATACTCGCGAAGGATTCCGCGTCGTTCGCGTGCGAATTCCCCGCCTGCGAGGCGCCGGTGCGCTCCGTCGAGGGGGGCTGGCCCGCCCTGAACGATACGGACAAGGGGGATCGGGCGGACGCCGTCGCGCTCTTCGACGATTCGGGCGTTCTCGCCGAGAGGGTTTCGTATCGCGACCTGCTCGGAATCGAGCGCGGGAGAAGCATCGAGCGCGCGTCGACCGCGTTCTGCAGCGATCGCGCCGGAGGGATCTGGCACCGTTCGGCAGGGCGTCTCCGCGCGACTCCGGGGCGGGAGAATTCGACGCGCGCGGATCGTCCTGCGCGTTCACGGGGGCTCTCCGTCTCGCCCAATCCGTTCTGCCCGCGGCGCGACGGCGAAGTCACGGTGACGGGAATGCGCGCCGGGGGGGAGACGGGTTTTTCGGCGAGGATATTCGATCGCGAAGGGTACGAGCTGCGGCGCGTTTTCGGCGAATGCGGAGGAGCGGACGTGTTCTCGTGCCGATGGGACGGCCGATCGAGCGGCGGCGTCGTCGCGCGGACCGGGCTCTATGTCTGCCTCGTCGAGTATATCGGGCAGGGAGGAGCGATATGCAGAAAGGAAAAGACGTGCATCGTCGTGGCGGAGGACTAGGAACCGTTCGGGGCTCGATCGCGCTGATATGCGTTCTGTGCCTCGCAGCTCCCGCGAACGCTGCCGCCCCGGTCGCGGCGGCCGCGGATTCGGGCGCGGTGGAATGCCCCGCTCGTCTGCTCGCCGGCTGCCCGCGCGGAGTCGCGTCCGGAAGCTATCTCTTCGAGAGCGCGGGCGGAAGAAGGCGCGCGGGATTCCATGCGACCGCGGCGAATCCATACATGCTCGAAGGTCTCGTCTCCTCGGATCTTCTCGCCGGAATCGACGGAGAATCGTTTTCGGCGTGGCTCGATTGGCGCCGTCTCGCTCACGCGCTCTACCGGGAGGATCGCGTCGCCGCGGCGATGGGGATTCGATGTCCCTTCATCGACGGGCTCCGGCTCTATGCGATTCCGGCGTTCGAAAGGCGCGCGGCGCAGGGTTTCGGCGCCCGGAAAAGCCGCTCGTTGTCGCTCGCCGTCTCGTACGATTGGCGGGGGAGCGCGTGCGTCGGGTACGCGCGCGCCCCCTCAGGGAGAGGCGATCCGGGAGCGCCGGATGAGCGGGCCTTCTTGTTCCTGCGCGCCGGCTCACTTTCGCTCGCCGTCGACGGGGCGATCTCCGGAGCGCGCGGGGCGGACGTTCAATGCGCGCTCGCGGCGTGGCTCGGAGACAGATGCGCAGTGATGTCGGGGTACCGGTGGGAAACCGGCGAGATATCGAGCGGGCTGGCCGTCAAGGTCTCGCGGGCGATTCTGGACTTTTCATGGAGCCGGCATCCGGCGTTGGGAGGCACGGTGACGGCCGGAGCGGGGAGGTCGTGGGAATGGTGAAGATCCTGGCTCGTCTGTGGGTCGCCTTTTCCGTCGTGTCGTGCGGGGCCGCGCGTCGTCCGGCGGACGGTCTCGAGATTCCGGAGCCGCGGAGCGGAGTTGTCGACGAGATCGTTCGACGGGGGAGCGAGGAGCCCGATGGCGCCCGGAAGGAGTTCGAGATCGCCGAGCGCCTCGATTATCCCGATCCCGACGCCGGATTTCCCTTTCGTGTGGGCTGCAGATTGACGGAAGGGATGGTTTCCGTTCCGGGCAGAGAGAAATCGGATGCGTATCTGGATCTCGGCGCCGGCCGATGGAAAGCGCTTCTTCGCGGAAGGCGAACGGACGGAGCGGCGGGCGCGATTTCCTGGTATCTGTCAGGAAACGCTCTCTCGGGCGCCGTGCGGCTTCACGCCGGCAGCTTCGTGCCGGACTACGCGCTCGGGCTGGTCTTCGGCGCGTCGGGGGGGGCGTCCCTTTCCTCGAGCTCGTTTCCGTTTCGCGGTCCGCGCCGGATCGCCGGCACGACTTCGTTTTTCCTGCAGACCCTCCATGGCGCCGCCGCGGAGATTCGCTGTCGAAACGTGTACGCGTCGATCTTCGAAGGGCGGCCGGTGACCTATGGTCCGAACGGTCCGGAAACGGGAGACGCCCGTGTTTCAGGGGCGCGAATCGAGGCCCGTCGCGGCAGGGCCGAAATCGGATTCTCGGGATCGACGGGGATATCCGGATCCGGGGGATACGTGTGCGCGCTCGACGGGCGATGGAGGTCGGATCGGGTGAACGCCGGAATCGAAATCGGATTCGGCCGATCGGAGGAGCCGAGCCTGCTGTCCGGATTCTCATACAGGGTCCCGGGAGCTCGAGCCGCGCTCTTTCTCTACGCCGTCGCGCCGGGGGCCGCCGGATTCTTCGGCTCGGTGAACGGCAGAACGCCGGGGGCGGTCTCCTCGATCGGCGGCGCGGCCGCCGTCGTCGAACGCGAGGTCTATCGGCGCGTGCGCGCGAGAGCGTCGATCGACCGGTACGAGCGGGCCGACGGTTTCCATGAAACGGTCCGGCGAACGGCTCGGCTCGAGGTCGAGCGCCGCGGGAAAAGAAGCTCTCTGAGACTCGCCTGGATCGACGCGGGGGAAGCGCGGCGGGACGTCGTTCCGTACCCTCCCGCGGGGGATACCGGGCTCGAATGCTCGCGTTCTCTCGGGCTCGCTTCGGAATGGCGCGTCAATCGAAAGACGAGCCTCGGCCTGGCTCTGAAAAGGATCAGCGAGGAGGACGGCCTTGGATGGCTCGCCGCGCCGGTTCTTCGCGTCGATCTCTTCAAGGCCCGATTAAGGGGGACGGCGTCGGTCGCGGCCTACAGGGCGCTCTCCGGGCATCCGGACTGCTATTTCTACGAACCCTCGCTTCGCGGGAGCTATCCCATACGTTTCGTCTCGCGAAACGCATTAATGTCGACGCTGTTAATTGGCATATATATCAAAAGGATAGAATTTATAGTTCATGTGGCGCTGGAAGGCGGGCAGGCGCCGGAAATCTCCTTGCAGGGGTCGAGCGGTCTCTGATCCTATCTCAAGGGGCCTTTCCCCGGGTGAATTGGAATCATTCATGCAGAGAAGGACGGCATGGTGGATTCCGTTCGCACAATCGTATATGACGACAAGACCTATGGCCGAAAGGTAGTCACCTTTCCGCCGGAGATGCCTTTTCTCGAGCACCTCAACGAGCTGCTCTATTCGAAGCCGACCGGAGAAAGCAGGGACGGCCTTCTCAGGATCGCCGCCGTCGAGCATGCCTTTCAGCAGGCGGACGCGCTCGGCGAATACCTCGCCACGTCGAGCGAACCTCACAAGGAGATACTGAGAATAGCGGCGCTGGCCGCCGAGGGGGAAGGCGCGGGGCTCAAGCTGCTCTACGCCGCGCTCCTCGCGCTCCCGCCGGCCGAAATGATGGTGACCGAGCTCGTCGAATTCAGGAACGTGAAGCGCGTGATGGCTCGGATCGCCCTGAAGGAAAAAGCGGGGAACACGCTCAAAGAGAGCGAGGACTGGTTCAAGAAGAAGATCGTGCTTCTCTCGATCTCGCACCCTCTGCCCGGCTCCTCGGGCGCTCCGGACGGCGAGCCCTGGCTCGGCTGGAACGACGGGGTGAGGCGGGCGATCTCGGACCCCGACAGGCGCTGGGACAAGGCGATCATGGAACGCGCGAAGGCGGAGCTCGAGGCGCTCGACCTGCGCATCAAGACCGCGCTCGCCGCGATCAATTTCATGGGAAAGGAACGTTCGACGATCTACCTGATCGCCCAGGCCGAAGAGACGAAGTGGCGGATGCAGGCGCTCGAGGGCGCCTACCAGCGCTACGGAGAGGCCGCGCTCCTCATCCGGCAAAGGCTCGGGGAAAAGTGGGATCCGGCGGTCGCGGAGCTTCGAAAGACTCCGGCGGGATCCGCTCTCGCCGATCTCTTCGATATGCAGCTCGCCAGGGTGCATCCGTATCCCCATCTGAAGATAGGCACCGCGATCATCCGGGCTCTTCTCATGCACCCGCTTCTTCTCCGAATCCAGAGGAAACCGGACTACCTGAGCTGTCTCGCGCTCTTCGTCAATCACGCGGGGCAGGGTATCCTCGAGATTCTCCTGCACAAGCTCGCCGCGGTGAACATTCTCAAGATGCTTCTCGATCTTCCCGGTTTCGAGCTCAACCACAAGGTCCTCACGATCGACGTCAAGCGGGTGCCGCCCGCTCATTTCATCGACATCGACCGGATCCCCCGGGACGTGGACTGGACGAATATTCACAAAGAACAGGTCGTGAGCTATCGGACCCTCGTGATGACCTATCTCGACAACGACAACTTCATCTTCGAGCTCCTGAACAATCCGCGCATCCTCGCGCAGCCCGGTATCATCGCGCTCATCTCGCTGAGATCGCGCTCGATGCGGATTCTCTCCATTATCGCGAACAGACGGGATCTCTATACGGGCTACGCCAACAAGGAGGTGCCGGTGAACCTCCTCCAGAATCCCGGGAAGGTGCCGGTTTCGGCTCTCCGCAAGTTTATCCACGTGCGATTCGTCGACAAGGCGACGCTCGCGCGGTTCGCCGGGAAAGGCAGCACGATCCGCGACGAGGTGCGGCGGGAAATCCAGCATTACCTCGGGAGCCTCAGCTGAGCGGATGCCGGCCGTCCCGCTCCACCCGGAGCCGTAACTCCTTGCGCGCGAACCGCTCCGCTCCATTCGATCCCCATATTCCATTGACAAAGAGGATTCCCCATCCTAATATAGATATTGTTCAATTATTGAGAGATTGGCCATCTACCTGGAGTTCGAGGAGGAGAGATGTTCGCTGAACGGATGAGCAGACTCGGCACGGAGACCGCTTTCGAGGTGCTGGCCCGCGCGAAAGCCATGGAGGCGGAGGGCAGGGACATGGTTCATCTCGAGATCGGCGAGCCCGATTTCGATACGCCGCCGAATATCGTCAAGGCCGCGATCAACGCGCTCAAGTCGGGATTCACGCATTACGGGCCCTCGGCGGGTATGCTCGACGCGCGGAAGGTGTTCGCGGCGCACATCACGAAGGACCGCGGGGTGGAGGTGAAGCCGGAGAATATCGTCATCACGCCGGGAGCCAAGCCGATCCTCTTCTTCAGCATTCTCGCGCTCGTCGACAAGGGGGACGAAGTCGTCTATCCGAATCCGGGATTTCCGATCTACGAGTCGGTCATCAACTTCGTCGGCGCCAAACCGGTGCCGATCCCGCTGCGCGAGGAAAAGGGATTCTCCTTCGACGTCGACGAGCTTCGCACGCTCGTGAACGAGAAGACGAAGCTCATCATCATCAACTCGCCGCAGAATCCCACGGGCGGCATTCTCACGAAGAAGGACCTGAAGGTCGTCGCCGAGCTCGCCGACAAATACGACGCGTGGATTCTCAGCGACGAGGTCTACAGCAAGATCATATACGAGGGGAAGCACGCGAGCATCTACGATTTCCCCGAAGTGAAGGACCGCACCATCCTCCTCGAGGGCCATTCGAAGACCTACGCGATGACCGGATGGAGGCTCGGATACGGCATCATGCCCCCGAAGCTCGCCGACGCGATCGCGAGGCTCCAGACCAACTCGAACTCCTGCACGGCGAGCTTCACGCAGATCGCCGGCATGGAGGCCCTGACCGGTTCCCAATCCAAGTCGCGGAAGATGGTCAAGGAATTCAAGGCGCGCCGCGATCTCATCGTCGACGGCCTCAACTCGATCCCGGGCTTCACGTGCCTCAAGCCGAAGGGCGCCTTCTACGTGTTCCCGAACATAACGGGAACCGGCATGAAATCGAAGGAGCTTGAGGTGCACCTCCTCGAGAAGGCCGGCGTGGCGGGGCTCAGCGGCACGAGCTTCGGGAAATACGGTGAAGGATACCTGCGGTTCTCCTACGCGAACTCGCAGGAGAACATCAAGAAGGCGCTCGAGAAAATCAGGAGCGTCCTGTAGGGACCGCGGCATAGACCGAATACCCCCTGTTGAGGGCGGGAGCCTTCAGCAGGGGACTCTTTTTTAGGGAGGTTATCGCTCGTGCGTGGAATGGACGTCGTCGCCCTCGGCGGAAACGCGATCATCCCGACCAAGGGAAGCGGAACGATCGAGGCCCAGCGCGAGCTCACGTCGATCTCGATGCGGCAGGTCGCCGAGCTCATCATCTCCGGACGGAAGGTGATCATCACGCACGGAAACGGCCCCATCGTGGGAAACATCCTCGAGCGGAACGAGGCGGTGAAGGGCCGCATACCGCCGATGCCTCTCGACGTGTGCGGCGCCGATTCGCAGGGCGGAATCGGCTACATGATCCAGCAATCGCTCAGAAACGAGCTGAGCGTGCGGGGAGTCCACCGCGAGGTCGTCACGATCGTGTCGCAGGTCGTCGTTTCGGAAGAGGACGAGGCCTTCAAGCGCCCGACGAAGCCCATCGGCGTTTTCTACGGCAAGGAAGAGGCCGATAGACTGGCGAAGGAAAAAGGGTACACGATGATCATGGACGCGAATCGCGGATACCGCCGCGTCGTCCCCTCCCCGCGGCCCCTCGAGATCGTCGAGGCGGATATCATCGCGAAGCTGCTCAAGCTCGGCGTCGTGGTCATCGCGGCCGGCGGCGGCGGCATCCCGGTCGTGCGCAGCGGCAGCGAGCTCGCCGGAATCGAAGCGGTCATCGACAAGGACCGGGCGGCCGCGGTCCTCGGCGAGATGATACAGGCGGAACGCCTCGTGATTCTCACGAGCGTATCCGAAGTGTACGTTCATTTCGGCGCGCCGGATCAGAAGGCGCTGCGCAGGATCAAGCTCGCCGAGATACGGAAGCTTCACGAGGCGGGGGAGTTCCCGCCGGGAAGCATGGGTCCCAAGATCGAAGCCGCGATCGATTTTCTCGAATCGGGCGGAAAACGGGTCATCATCTCCGATGCCACCATGCTGCTCGACGCCTGCAAGGGAAACGTCGGCACGCACATTCTTCCCGACTGATTCGCGGGGCGCTTTTCCTCGCATCGGATTCGCATTCGCGGGCGCCGCGCTTCCGCGCCCGCGCCGGAGGTTCGCGTGAAGTGCGCTCTTCGCTATCACGGCGGCACCCTCGACGTCGATCTCGGAGAACGGCGCGGCGTCAGCGTGGCGGGCGACGTCTATCCGCCTCCCCTCACCGATCCGGAGCGTTCGTTCGCGGAGGCCCTCGAAAAGCCGGCCGCCGCTCCGGCGCTCCGGAAGCTGATCCCGCGCTCCGGGGGAATATCGGTCCTGATCTCCGATTTCACCCGGGGGGGAATCGCGCGGTGGATGCTCGCCGGTCTCCTCGAGTACCTTGAAGCGAACGGGGCGGGGCCCGATCGCGTCGCCGTCGTCGCGGCTCTCGGGATGCACCGCGCTTTCCGCGAGGGGGAGCTCGAAGCGCACGTCGGCGCGGACGTCGTCCGGCGATGGAAGGTGCTCGCGCACGACGCGCGTGACGGCGCCTCGCTTCTCGACGTCGGCACGACTCCCGCCGGAACGCCGTGCCTGTTCAACAGAGCCGTCGCCGAATCCTCCCTCGTCATAGCGTTCGGAGCGGTTTCGTTCCATTATTTCGCAGGGTACGGGGGCGGGCGCAAGCTCATCCTTCCCGGCGTCGCGGGGGAGGAGACGATCGTCGCGAATCACCGGCTGTCGCTCGGGCGGGATCCCGGGGCGGGACTCTCGCGCGGCTGCCGGTCCGGCGCGCTCGACGGCAATCCGGTGCACGAGGACATGCTCGCGGGGGCCCGTCTCCTCGGCGCGCGGATCTTCGCCGTCAACTCGGTGAGCGACGCCTCGGGGGGCGTTCTGTTCGTCAACGCGGGGGAGCTCGACGTCTCCCACCGGGCGGCGTGCGATTTCGTCGCGGCGCGTTTTCGCTTCCCCGTCGACCGGCTCTATCCCGCGGTGATCGTTTCGGCGGGAGGCTTTCCGAGGGATATCAATCTTCTCCAGAGCCACAAGGCTCTGAGACACGCTTCGAACGCTCTCGAGGAGGGAGGGCTCCTGCTCGCGGCCGCCGCCTGCCCGGAGGGCGTCGGTTCCGATTCGTATCTCGCCGCTTTCGAAAACGGATGGCACGCGGTGGGCGACGCGGTGAGAAGAAAGTACACGCTCAATTCTCAGACCGCGATATCGACGTGCGAGCTCGCGGCGCGCCACTCGATCTATCTCCGATCGACGCTCCCGGACGATCTCGTCGCGCGTTTCGGCATCTGCCCCTGGAAACCCGGCTACGAGGAGTATCTCCTCGAAGGCATTGCGGACGAGGATATCCTCGTCATCGCGGATGGATCACGGTTCCTACCCGCAAAACGATAGCCGCCGCGCGTAATATCTCTTTTTCTATCGTGCCGTGGGCGAGTATAATCGGATTCGCGGCGGCTCGCCCGTTCGCATCGATCTCTTTGACGGGACGGAGGAAACCCGATTCATATGAATATTCTCGTTGTCGGTAGCGGCGGTCGCGAACATGCGCTCGTCTGGAAGCTCGCGCAATCGCCGGCGGTAAAGAAGATATACGCGGCGCCGGGGAATCCGGGCATGGCCGCTCACGCCGAATGCGTCGACGTCAAGGCGGACGATCTCGACGGGCTCTTGAAGCTCGCGCTCGAAAAGAAGATCGATCTCACCGTCGTCGGTCCGGAAGCCCCGCTCGTCGCGGGCATCGTCGATCTTTTCATCTCGAAAGCGCTGCGGATATTCGGATTCGACAGAAAGGGGGCGCGCCTCGAGGGAAGCAAGGTCTGGGCGAAGGAGTTCATGATCCGGTACGGCATCCCGACGGGCGAGTTCCGCGCGTTCGGCAACGCGACCTCGGCGATCAAGGCGATCGATTCGATGGAGGCGCCGTACGTCGTGAAAGCGGACGGGCTCGCCGCGGGCAAGGGGGTCATCATCGCGAAAACGGCCAGGGAAGCGCGGGGGGCCGTCGAGCTCGTCATGAAGAGGGGGGGGTTCGGTACGGCCGGCGAGCGGATCGTTCTGGAAGAATTTCTCAGCGGCGAAGAGGTCTCGGTGATCGCCCTGTACGACGGAAAGAGCTACCGGCTGCTCGTTCCCTCGCAGGATCACAAGAGGGCGCTCGACAACGACGAGGGGCCGAACACCGGCGGCATGGGCGCGTACGCGCCCGTCCCTCTGTACGACGAAGGGCTCGCGGCGCGCGTGAAAAAGGAGATCATCGAGCCGACATTCGAGGGCATGCGGAGCGAGGGGATCGCGGGCGGCGGCGTCCTGTACTTCGGGATCATGATCACGAGCGCGGGGCCGAAGGTCCTCGAGTACAACTGCAGGTTCGGGGATCCCGAAACGCAGGTCATTCTCCCGCTCTTCGCGGGCGATCTCGCCCAGGTGATGTTCGAAGCCGCGGGTGGAGGGCTCGAGAAAGCGCCGTTCGAGAACAGCGCGGAAGCCGCCGCATGCGTGGTCGTCGCGTCGAAAGGGTATCCCGGCACGTACGGCACAGGCTATCCGATCGACGGTCTCGAACGGGCCCGCGAGCAGGGCTGCATCGTGTTTCACGCGGGCACCGAGGCCAGGGACGGCGCGATCGTGACGAACGGCGGGAGGGTGCTCGGGGTGGCCGCGACGGGGCCGGCGCTCCGGGACGCCATCGAAACCGCGTACCGGGGAGTCGCCGCGGTCTCCTTCACCGGCTGCTTTTCCCGCAGCGACATCGGGAAGAAAGGATTGAGATAAGCGCATGAAACATGAATTGCAGGTCGCCGTGCTCATGGGGAGCGAATCCGATCGGGAGGCCATGGAAACGTGTCTCCAGGAGCTCGAGAAGCTCGGCGTCTCCGCCGAGCTCGAGGTTCATTCGGCTCACCGGCAGCCGAAGCTCACAGCCGAATACGTCGAGGGCGCGCTCCAGCGGGGCGCGAAGGTCTTCATCGCGGGAGCGGGAATGTCCGCGGCGCTGCCGGGCTTCGTGGCCTCCCTCACGACGAGGCCCGTGATAGGCGTCCCGCTGGCGAGCGGGCTGCCCGGCGGGCTCGACGCGCTCTATTCGATCGTCCAGATGCCTCCGGGAGTCCCGGTCGCCGCCGTCGCCGTCGGGAAGGCGGGAGCCCGGAACGCCGCGATTCTCGCCGCGGAGATTCTCTCCCTGTCCGACGGGTCGATCGCGAAGCGTCTCGATGAGATGCGCGCGGAATGGCGCCGGAAGTGAGCGCGCCGCGCCGCGGGGAGACCCCGTGCGTCTCCGGCCCGTTCGGGCGATCGTCCGTTCGAAGGGCCGCCGCCGCGCTCGCGTCGGGCGGCGTGGCCGTCCTTCCCACCGATACGATCTACGGCTTTCACTGCGCCGTCTCGAATCGCCGCGCGATCGAGACGATTCTGGCGTTGAAGGGAAGGCGCGCGGGGGGAGGATTCATCCTGCTCGCCGCCGACGCGGCGATGGCGGACACGCTCGTCGCGCGCTGGCCGGGGGAATCGCGGAGAACGCTTCTTCGAATCTGGCCCGCCCCGCTGACCGCCATTCTCCCCGCGAGGAAGACGCTCTCTCCGCTGCTCTCGCCGGGGGGGAGGGTCGCCGTCAGGGTGCCCGCCCGGGCGGATCTGCGGGCGCTCATCGAAACGATCGGGGAGCCCGTCGTCTCGACGAGCGTCAATCGCTCGGGACGCGAGCCGATGACGAGAATCGCCGATATCAGAAGGGTGTTTCCGGGGCTTGGGGGCTACCTGTCCCGGCGGGGACGATCGCCGGCGCTGCCTTCGACGATCGTCGATTTCACGCGCGGCGCGCCGCTCCTCGTTCGCGCGGGGGGCTATCCCTGGCCGTTCGCGGGATGATCGGGAGTCAATCGTCGAAGCCGTCGAAGCGCCGATCGCGGTACGCGTCGCAGCGCGAGCAGAGAGGTATCCTGTCGCGCTCTCCCCGGGAAAGGTATTCGGCGCACTCGCGTCTCGCCGCGCCGTTCCAGATATCGAGAACGCTCTCTTTCGTCACGTCCCCGATCACCGCGCGCCCCGCGATGTCCCAGCAGCACAGAACCGCGCGTCCGTCGGTGTAGAAGAACATCTCCTCGCGCATCTTGAGGCACGGCTTGCGGACCATCTCGACGCCGGCGTCCCAGGGCCAGTGGTAGAGCGGCACGATGAGCGCCCGGTCGGCGCGGGCGCCCCAGTAGTCGACGAAATCCCGCTGCTCGTGCCGGCTCGATTCCATGTCGATCATCCGCACCTCGGTCACGACCTTCCCGCGCGTCCTCGCGGCGGCCTCGATGAACCGGTTGACGTTGTCGACGACCTTCCGATAGTCGAGCCCGACGCGGCACGCGGCGTACGTTTCGCTCGAGAACGCGTCGATGCTGAAGCGAACGAGATCTATTCCCGCCTCGATGAGGGCGTCGCCGCGTTTCGCGTCGAGGAGATTCCCGTTCGTGTTGATCTCGGCGCGGGCGGTCGGATCTTCCTTGATATATTTAACGATGGCCGGCAGCCGCTTGTCGATGAGCGCCTCGTTCTGGAGAAACGGGCGATAGGTGATGCCGAGTCCTCTCGTGTCGTCGACGATCTTTTTCCACGTCGTCTCGCTCATGACGACCGGTGTGCGATCGATCGTCTTCTGCGGGCAAAACGGGCATTCGGCGTCGCAGCCGAGTATCGTCTCGATCTGGATGTACCGCGGCTGGGAGGGCAATTTCAAATAATCGTTCAACGCTTACCTTTCTTTTTCGAGGTATTTTTCAATCAAATCTACGCAACGGAGGGCGGCTCCGCAATGATTTCGTACGAACCGCTCCGCGGCGGTTCCCTTCTCCTCGAGCCGCTTCCGGTCGGAGAGAAGCGCGCCGCACTCCCTCGCGAAATCGTCAGCCGTGTTCAGAATCGCGGCGGTCTCGAGCCGGACGAGCTCCCGCGCTTCGAAAGAGTTGTCGATGCGCGGCCCGAAGAAGACGGGAAGCTTCAGGACCGCGGGTTCCATCACGTTGTGCACTCCGGTCGTGAAGCTGCCGCCGACGTACGCCATCGCGCCGGCCCGGTAGAGCTCGGCGAGGTAGCCGACGCCGTCGGCGACGACGACCGGCTCCGAGAGGAGGTCCGCGTCGCTCAAACCCGAGAGCGGGCGGAAGGGGAGGCGCGCCTTTTCGAGCGATTCGCGGATCGCGTCGAGCCGTTCCCTCGTCGGCTCGTGCGGCACGACGATCAGCCCGGCGCCGGGATGAGCGCGCCTGAGCGCGGCGAATCCCGGGATCACGATTTCTTCGTCCTTCGGCCAGGTGCTTCCCGCGACGATCCACGTCCTCCCTGCCGCGGCGATCGCTCCGGGGATCTTCGCGCCGGACGAGTCGATTCTCCGGCAGACCTGGTCGTATCTCGTGTCGCCCGCCTCGACGATCTCGACCGCGCCTCGGCTGATCGCCCTGAAGCGCTCCGCGTCCTCCGCGGAGATCGCGGCGATGGCGTCGAGCATCGAGAATAACCCGCCATAAAAGCTTCTCACGAGCGAGGAGAGCCGGCGTGAGCCGGGGGACAGGGTCCCCGAGACGAGGATCTGCGGAACGCATCTCCGCGCGGCCTCGACGACGAGATTGGGCCAGATATCGAACTTCACGTAGACGATCATGTCGGGCCTGATCGTGTCGAGGCAGAATCGCATGTTGCGCGCCGTATCGACGGGGAGATACTCGACGAATCGCAGCGACGGGATTCTCCGCGAGCGATCGAACCGTTCGTAGTAGCTCATGCCGGACGGCGAGAAGAAGGTGAGCGCCAGATCGAGGGACGCCCCGCGGTTGCGCTCGAGCAGCTCCATGACCGGCTTCGCCTGCTCGAACTCCCCGACCGACGAGACGTGAAACCAGATCAGGCGTCCCTGCCGGTCGATCGCGGACGCCTTGTCCTTCCAACGATCCCTGAACCCTGTGCGCCCCCTGAGCCCCTCGGCGATCTTCGCGTTGAACGGCGCGGCGGCGCGGGCCGCGAGAGCCGCGGCGGGAAGAAGGGCGTTGTATGCGGCGAGTCTGATTCTCATGAATGCCCCCGCGTTTTCTCGAGGGTTCCGAGGAGCACTTCAAGCGTGGCCTCCGGTTCGATCGACATGAGGCACTCCTTTGTGCCGTATGGGCACGCGCGCTTGCCGTTTCTCGAGCAGGGACGGCAGGGGAGCGCCGTTTCGAGCGCCCTGCTCGCGGCGAGGCGCGGAAAATAGCCGAACTCGCGCACCGTCGGACCGAAGAAGGCGATCACCGGCGTTCCCACCGCCTCGGCGAGGTGGAGGGGCGCGGAGTCGTTCGTCACGAGCGCCCTGCACCGCTTCAGGACCGCCGCGGATTCGATGATCGAGAGAGAGCCCGTGAGATCGAGGGGGGCGCTTCGGGAGAGTGCCGCCACTTCGGCGTTCGTCGCGGCATCCTCGGCTCCTCCGATGAGAAGACATTCGAATCCGCGGGCCGCAGTTTCTGAAATCAACCGGGCGAAATGCTCTGCGGGCCACCGCTTGGTCGGCCAGCGCGCGCCTGGAGCGAACGCGATCAGGAACGGGCCGCCGATCCCGCCGAGAACCATCTCGGCGCGCCTCTCGGCGGCGGGAGAGAGGGGCAGCTCCGCGAACGGTTCGCGCACTTCCACGCCGAGCGCGCGCGCGAGCTCGGCGTAGCGCTCGGTCTGCGACGTCACGCGCCGATACAGATTCATCCTGCCGACGATCAGCGCAGCTTTCTTTATCTCATCCTTGCGAATCCGGATCTTCGTCGGCGCGCGGAGTCCCAGAAGAAGCAGGCGGCTTCGGATGACTCCGTGGGCGTCGACGATCGTCTCGTATCCCGCGCGGCCGAGTGCGGAGCGCAGATCGACGATCTCACGGAGATCGCCCCGCCGCACCGGGATGAGCGAATCGACGAGGCCGCCTCCATCGAAGAGCCCCGCGAATTTCTCCTTGCAGACGAGATGTATCTCCTTCGTAGGAAAAGCCGAACGCAGCGCCCTCAGCACGGGAACCATGAGCACGAGATCCCCGAGGGAGCCCAGGCGGATTATGCAGATTTTGCCTGAATCCTGCGGCATCGCGATTAACTCCATCTCGGCGGTCGAATATACGTGAAGAGAGCGATCAAGTCTAGAATAATAAAAGAGATATATCCATCCCGCCGCCGCGCGGGGGGGAGCGGATGGGGCGCGGATATATTCTTTATTTGCTGCGAATTGCACTAATATGGATTTAATCATTAATGGGAAAATTATTTGTTGAAAATGGATAGTTTTTATTTTACTATAGAAGCTGCTCGATGTTTTTCGGTCTTTTTCAATTCATGGGGCATGCAGGGGGAAGCCAATGAACGGCAAGGACGAAATCGGGGCTCGAATCAAGCAATTCCGCCTCTCCAAGGGACTTACCCTCAAGGATATCGAGGTCAAGGCGAAGGTTTCCGCGACCCATGTCTCGGAAATCGAGCGCGGGATGACCTCTCCCACCGTGGGGGCCCTTGCGAAGATAGCCGAGGCGATGGGAACCGACGTGGCGTATTTCGTCGAAAAGAAGAACCTGTCGAAGGTCTCCGTCGTCAATAAATCCAAACGCAAGAGAATGCAGTTCAAGGATTGGGGCGCCACATACTTTTCCCTCGCCAAGGACGTTCCGATGCCGAGGGTATCGTTCCTCGAGGTCGAGCTCGAGCCCGGCATCAAGCGTCCCGAGGAGACGAGCACGCATGACGGCGAGGAGTTCGCGATGGTCACGAAGGGCGTCATGGAGATCATCATCGGGGATCAGAAGTTCATTCTCAAGGAAGGGGACAGCATCCATTACAAGGCGGCGAAACCCCACGCGATGCGGAATATCGGCGACGCGAAGTGCCGCGCGATCTGGGTGACGCTGCCGCCGTACAGCTTGTGAGCGCCGCCCGGCCGGCGAGGAGGATCGTGGCCAGATGATATCCAAGGACGAAATCGGAAAACGGATCAAGAAGATTCGGGAAGAGCAGCATCTCACCCTCAAGAACGTCGAGGCGAAAGCCGGCATCTCCGCGACCCATATCTCCGAGATCGAGCGCGGGAAGACCTCCCCGACGATAGGAGCGCTCATCAGGATCGCGGATGCGCTCGAGAGAGACCCCGCGTATTTCATCGAGGATCAGGAGCTGAGCGACGTCTCCTTCGTCGCGTTCGAGGACCGCAGGCAGTGCGCGCTCGGGCGCTGCAAGGGGACGGCCGAGATGCTCACGAAATCGATTCCGAGCGGCAAGATCAACGCCCGGCTCATCACCCTGGCGCCGGTTCCGCCGCAGGAGGTTTCGCTCCACGCCCACGAAGGGGACGAAACGGCGCTCGTTCTTCAGGGCAGGGTGCGTTTCAAGATCGCGGAAGAAGACTACGATCTCGAAGAAGGGGACAGCATCTATTTCCTCGCGAACCAGGATCACGGCTACGCGAACGCCTCGGGGAGCGAACAGGCGAAGATGATCTGGTTCGCCTCGGAACGAAAGGTGGACTGATTCCGTCGGAGCGGAACGCTCCCGGAGCCGGACAAATCCGACCTGGATCGAGAGCCGCGGGCCGCGGGGCCGGCGGCTCTTTTTTCGGCTCCTTTTTCGTTGACGGCGTTTCGCCCCCCTCCTATAGTCTGGCTCGATCACACAGGAGGGACGGATGATGGCACATACTTCCGACGACGGGGAACGGAACGCGTTTCTTTTCACGCACCTCGTTGCGATGTTCGAGACGCTCGCGCTGCAGCAACTGGGCAAGCTCGTCAGTCCGATCACCGGAAAAGTGGAACGGGATATGCGTCAATCGCGCATCACGATCGATATGCTGGTCATGATCCGCGAGAAAACGGCGGGAAATCTTCTGCCTGAGGAGCAGAGAATCCTCAACGCCGTGCTCACGGAGCTGCAAATGAACTATCTCGACGAATCGAATCGGGAAAAAGAGGGCGCGGCGGGGGAAGGCGGGGAAGAAGAAGGCGCCGAGAAGAACGACTAGGATCGATTCGATCGCGGATTCTCACGAGGGAGGGAACGGTATGAAAGCATTCGCACGGGCGCTTCTCGCGGTCGTCCTCGTCGCTTCGGCGGCGGGTCCGGCGCTCAGCCAGGAGGCGTGGAAGGGCACCGGAGGTCTGCTCCACGTGCAGAGCGCGAGCACGGTCGGACGGGGCAAGCTCATCTTCTCGCTCGGCACGTCGTATTACCGGAGCGGGGAGACGCTGACACGGGGCGACTACAGTCTCCTCAACGGCACGGGCGACAGCTTGGCGGACGTCAATTATCATTTCTTCTCGTCGCGCGCGGCGTTGACCTTCGGCCTGAGCGACTACATCGAGTTCTCCGCGGTGCTCAACGTGAAAAACTGGATCATGCAGGTCGGAGAGGACGAAGAGGTGAAGGACGTCTTCGAGACGAGGACGCGCGGCGGCATCGGAGACACGGAGCTGCTTCTCAAGATCTGTCCTCCCCTTCCGTCCAGATACGTGAGCGTCGGGTTGCTCGGAGAAGCGAGCTTTCCGACGGGCCGCGAGGAAGCCCGTTTCACGACCGGCAAGACCGATTTCGGCGTGAAGGGGCTCGTGACGCTCAAGCTCGTCGATATGAAGAATTTCGTGCCCACGAAGCTCCATCTCAATCTCGGATACCGCTTCAACAGGAACGAAGACGCGGGATACGGCATTCTCTACGCGAACAATCCCGATTCGAGCGGTTTCTATCCGCCCGCGTATCCGAGATCTCCCGAGGGCAAAGGATCGAATTTCAACGACGTCCTCAGGTTCGGCACCGGGCTCGAGTTTCTCGCGAAGGAATCGAGCCTCTTCGTCGAGTTCACCTGGGACAACTACCTGAACGCGGATTTCCTGCCGGCGGATACGGCAGGCTATTACCTCGCGGGTAACAAGAACGTCTACACGATCACGCCGGGCGTGAAGCTTCTCTCCTCGACCGGAGCCGGCATCACGCTCGCCGCCGATTTCAGCCTGAATCCCGAGAGCGACAAGGCGTTCGTCCGTCCTCCCGACTGGGCCGTGTACTTCATGCTGTCGATGGGCGGCAACGTGCTCCCGCAGGACAAGGACGCGGACGGCATCGAGGACAAGGCGGACGCCTGTCCCAACGAGCCGGAGGATTTCGACGGCGTCGAGGACACGGACGGCTGTCCCGACCTCGATAACGACAAGGACGGGATCGTGGACACGGCCGACAAGTGTCCCGACCTGGCCGAGGATTTCGACGGATTCCAGGACGAGGACGGCTGCCCCGATCTCGACAACGACGGGGACGGCATCCCCGATCTCAAGGACAAGTGTCCGAACGAGCCCGAGGATTTCGACGGCGTCCAGGACGAAGACGGGTGCCCGGACGTCGTGCAGGACAGCGACAACGACGGCATCGCCGACGACAAGGACAAATGCCCGCTGAAGGCCGAGGACTTCGACGGATTCCAGGACGAGGACGGCTGCCCCGATCTCGACAACGACCTCGACGGGATCACTGACGGCGCCGACAAGTGTCCGAACGAGCCCGAAACATACAACGGCTATCTGGACGAAGACGGCTGCCCGGACGAGCGTCCCATCGAGGAGAAGTTCATTCTCCGGGGCGTCAACTTCGAGAGCGGCTCGGCGGCTCTCACGCCCGATTCGTACGGGATTCTCGATCAGGTCGTGAGATCGCTCAAGGCGTACCCCGAGGTGAGGATCGAGATCGCCGGCTACACCGACGACGTCGGCAAGGACGAGTATAACATGGGGCTGTCCCAGCGACGCGCCGAAGCCGTGAAACAGTATCTCGTGAATTCGGGGCTCAGCGCGGACCGGATCGTCGCGAGGGGCTACGGCGAAACCAATCCGATCGCCGTGAACAGCACTCCGGCGGGGCGCGCGGAGAACAGACGCATCGAATTCCACAGGCTGAACTAGGCGGGTTCGAGCCGCACGGCCGATACGCGAAGGGGGCGATTCGTCGCCCCCTTTTTTTTCTATTTGAATTTCCAGGCGCGCCGGGGAAGAACCGGAGCGCACGATCTTCAGGAGCGTTTCTTCGCGGCGCGCCGCGGTTTCCGCGACTTGCTCTTCTGCCAGAGGCTTTCCATTTCTTCGAGATTCATGGAGGACAGCTTTTTCCCGCTCCGCTTCGCGCGCCGCTCGACTTCGCCGAAACGTCCGATGAACTTCTCCGTCGCCCCTTCGAGGACGCTCTCCGGATCGACACCGAGGTAGCGGGCGAGGTTCACCGCGGTGAAAAGGATGTCGCCGACCTCGTCCTTGATCCGCGCGCGCGAGCCGCGCCGCAGTTCCGCCGTGAGCTCGTCGATCTCTTCCCGGAGCTTGTCGACGACTCCCTCGCGGTCCGGCCAGTCGAAGCCGGTCGCGGCGGCCCGTTTCTGGACGGCGGCGGCGCGCCGAAGCGGCGGCAGCTTCGCGGGGACGTCCGAAAGGATTCCCGGAGCCGGCCGCTTCCGCCTCTCGGAGCGCTTCATGCGTTCCCACTCGGCGGTGCTTTCCGCGCTGTTCGCCGCCGAGGTGTCGCCGAACACGTGCGGATGCCGGGTGACGATCTTCGTATGAGCCCGCGCGACGATCGCCGCGAGCGGCGTATTCGTCTTCTCGAGGAGAAGCTCATGAATGAAGATGAGGATGAAGAACACGTCGCCGAGCTCCTCCTCGACGTGACGCCAGTTTTTCCCCTTTTCCGCCTGGAGAAGCTCGTACGATTCCTCGATGAGGTAGGATATCATGTCGTCGATATCCCGCTCGCGATCCCACGGGCAGCCGCCCGGGCCCCGGAGCGTTCGAAGCGTTTTCCTGAGAGCCGCGATCTCGCCGGCGATCGCGCGATCGGATGGTTCCATCGGTCACCCGCCTTCCCGCGTGCTGAGCCCGCGCAATCCTAGCGTAAATCCCGGACGAACACAAGCGCCGGCCGGCAAAACCGCTGTTGCGCGGATGCGCCTCTCCTGATACAATGGACAATTGCCTTTTACACGAGGTGAGCGTGGGAATGGACACCATCGTCATCCGCGGCGCGCGCCAGCACAATCTCAAGAACGTCGATCTCGAGCTTCCGAGGCGGACGCTCATCGTCGTCACCGGCGTTTCCGGTTCCGGGAAATCCTCGCTCGCCTTTGACACGATCTTCGCCGAGGGGCAGCGGCGCTACATAGAATCGATCTCCACCTACGCGCGGCAGTTCATCGAGAAGCTCGAACGTCCCGACGTCGACGACATATCCGGCCTGAGCCCCACGATCGCGATCAGGCAGAAGAACACGGTGACGAGCGCGCGTTCGACGGTCGGCACGGCGACGGAGATCTACGACTATCTTCGACTGCTTTTCGCCCGCGTCGGACGGATCGTCTGTCCCCGATGCGGCGTCGAGGTGCGCGCGCATTCCCCGAGCGACGCGGCGCAGGAGATCATCCGTCTCTTCGAAGGAAAACGGATCAACCTCCTCATGACGCTCGGCGCCCTGGACTCCGACGAGTGGAAAACGAAACGAGGGTATCTTCTCTCGAGGGGGTACTCGAGGCTCTTCACCGGGAAAGAAGCGGTTCGCGTCGACGAGCACTCGATCGAAACGGGTGAGCGCGAGGAGATCGCGGTGCTTCTCGACCGCATCGAGGCGGTCGAGGCGAACAGATCCCGGATCGCCGAGGTCGTCGAGCTCGCGTACCGCGAATCCACGGGAAGCGTCGAGATCGTCGAGGCCGGAGGCGGCCCTTCGCGCCGTTTCACCCAGGCGCCGCTCTGTTCCGCGTGCGGAACGTCCTTCGAGGCGCCGAATCCGCTCCTCTTCTCGTTCAACAGCCCCTATGGCGCGTGCCCCGATTGCCACGGGTTCGGCGACCGGATGGAGTTCTCGGAGGATCTCATCGTCCCGGATCGAAGGGTATCGATTGAGCGGCGCGCGATCGATCCGTGGTCGCGCGAGCGCTTCGCCTATTTTCAACACCGGCTGATCGAATTCTGCAAGGCGAAGCGCATCCCCACGGGCGTCTCCTGGATGGATCTCCCCGAGGAATCGAAGAGGCTCATTTTCGAAGGGGAAGGGAAATACCTCGGCGTGATTCCGTTTCTCGAGAAGCTGCGGGAAAAAAGCTACAAGAAAGGTCACCGGTTCTTCACACGGAAATACATGGCCTTCACGACGTGCCGCACGTGCGGGGGGGGACGGCTCAAGCGGGAAGCGTATTACGTGCATATCGGGGACTTCACGATCCGCGACCTCGTCAGGATGATCCCGGCGAAGGCTCTCGAGGCGATCGAGGGGACGCGTTTCACCGAGCAGGAACGGCGTATCGCGAGGGACGTCCTCTCGGAGATCGTGTCCCGCCTGCGGTTCATGATCGACGTCGGCCTCGGCTATATCACGCTCGACCGGCTGACCCGGTCGCTCTCGGGAGGGGAGGCGCAGCGCATCAATCTCGCGAACTCCCTCGGCGCGAATCTCGTCGACGCGCTCTATATTCTCGACGAGCCGTCCATCGGCCTTCACGCCGCCGACAACGAGCGGCTCGTCTCGGTGCTCCGGCGGCTCAGGGATCTCGGCAACACCGTTCTCGTCGTCGAGCACGATCCCGATATCATCCGCTCGTGCGACCACCTCGTGGACCTCGGGCCGGGCCCCGGGAGCCGTGGGGGAAAGGTCCTCTTCAGCGGTACGATCGAGGAGGCGCGCTCCGCCGCCGCGCCGGAATCGAAAACGCTCGAATGGCTGTTCCGCGGGCGTACCGGGGCGGCCGTATCGAAGAAGCGGCGCAGGCAATACGGCTCGATCGAGCTCGCGGGAGTCGTCGAGCACAACCTCAAGAACGTCGACGTGAGCATACCCCTCGGTCTCGTCACATGCGTGACGGGGGTCTCCGGCTCCGGCAAGAGCAGCCTCGTCGTCGACGTTCTGTACCCGGTCGTATCGGGAGACCCGCTCTCGGCGAGCCGCCTCGGGCTCAAAAGGCGCGAGGTCCGGGGGAAGCTCGATCACGTGCTTCTCGTCGATCAGAGCGCGATCGGCTCCTCGCCGCGCTCGAACCCGATCACGTACATCAAAGGTTTTTCGTTCATCCGCGAGATATTCGCCTCGCAGCAGGCCGCCCGCATGCGCGGATACGACCCGGGGCGGTTCAGTTTCAATAAATCCGGCGGCCGCTGTTCCCGCTGCCAGGGGATGGGATTCCGGCGGGTCGAGATGCATTTCATGGCCGACGTGTTCGTCCCCTGCGAGGAATGCGAGGGAAGGCGCTACAACGCCGAGACGCTCGAGGTGCGATACAAGGGAAAGGACGTCAGCGAGGTTCTCGACATGACGGTCGACGACGCGATCCTCTTCTTCGACGCGGCGCCCCAGTTGGGAGAGAAGCTTTGGATTCTCTCGAAGGTCGGTCTCGGGTACCTCACGCTCGGCCAGCCGTCGAACACCCTTTCGGGGGGAGAAGCGCAGCGCATCAAGATCGCGCGGGAGCTCGCCGAATCGCTCGGCCAGCGGAACCTCTACATCATGGACGAGCCGACGACCGGTCTCCACATGAGCGACGTCGACAGGCTTCTCGCCGTCTTCGAGGAGCTCGTGACGGCGGGGCACACGGTCGTCGTCATCGAGCACAACATGGAGGTGATCGCCTGGTCGGATCACGTGATCGACCTCGGGCCGGGCGGGGGGGACGAGGGTGGCACGGTTATCGCTTGTGGCCCGCCGGAGAGCATCGTACAATCGAAAGCGTCGCTCACGGGAAGATATCTGGGCGCGTATCTCGCCAGGTACGGAGGTCGCACACAATGAGAATCCTGGTAACGGGCGGTGCGGGGTATATCGGCAGCGTCGTCACGGAGTTTCTACTCGCGGGCGCTCACGAGGTCGTCGTCGTCGACGACCTGTCGACGGGACATCGTGGCGCGATCGGGAAGGACGTGAGCTTTCGCGAAGGGAATCTCCTCGACGAACGTTCTCTGCTCCCGGCCCTCGACGGAGTCGACGCGGTGTGCCATTTCGCCGCGTTTTCGCAGGTGGCCGAATCGGTCGCCGATCCGCTCATGTATTACCGGAACAATATCGGTGGCGCCGTTTCCCTGCTCGCGGCGATGAGAAAAACCGGGGTGAAGTTCTTTCTCTTCTCCTCCTCGGCCGCGGTCTACGGAGAGCCCGGCGAGACGCCCATCAGGGAAGACGCGCCCCTGCGCCCGCTCAACGCGTACGGCAATACGAAGCTCGCGATCGAGCGGTTGCTCGCCGATTGCTCCGGCGCGTGGGGGCTCAAGGCGCTTTCGCTGCGCTACTTCAACGCCGCGGGCGCGGGTGAGCGCCACGGCGAGGATCACCGTCCAGAGACGCATCTCATACCCCTCGTTCTCGACGTCGCGCTCGGCCGCCGGGACGAGCTCGTTGTGTACGGCGGGGATTACCCGACGCTCGACGGAACGTGCGTCCGCGATTATATCCACGTGAAGGATCTCGCGTCCGCGCACCTGCTCGGTCTCGAGAAGCTCATCGACGGATACGGGGGGGTCCTGAATCTCGGCAACGGCCGCGGCTTCACCGTCCTCGAGGTCATTCGGGCCGCGGAGAAGGTGACCGGCCTCGAGGTCCCGTATCGCTTCGGCGAGCGCAGGCCGGGAGATCCGGCGGTGCTCGTCGCGTCGTCGGACAGGGCCGAGAGGGATCTGGGATGGAAGCGCTTCTATCCAGGCATCGAAGAGATACTGAGAGACGCTTACGCGTGGAAGCAGGCCCATCCCGACGGCTATCCGGCGTGAGCCGGGAGCATCACGCTCCGCATTCCCGGCCGCGAACCTCGTCATGTAAATGGAAGTTTTCTTGTCAGGCGCTCGCCGCTCGTGAGCATGCCGCATCATGTCCCTCCCGCCGGCGATCCCCTTGGCCGCCGTCGCATACTATTTCAACCTGTTGTCGAATAACAAGATAAAAGCGAGCCTCGGGCGGTTCCGGCATTCCCGGGGGGATGCGTCGGGCAGGTGCGCCCGTGGCATGTAAAATGCGTTTTGACAAGCGCATGGATAGATCATTGAAGATGAAGATTCTCAAGGCGATCGGCGACGATTCCGCCATGACTGCGGTTCTGTCGGACCTGATGGAACGCACGAAGGCGGAGTTCTGCGCGTTCGTCACGATGCGCGAGACGGAGCTTGTCTACGTCATGGCCGAATCGAGCGATCTGTCTGCTCATGTGAGCGAGATCCGGGAGAAGCTCCAGAATACCCACCGCATGTTCATGAACGCGAAAGGGCCGGCGAGGCCCGCGGCGATAGAGAAGATATTCTTCCGGGGGAACGGGACCGGCGGAGCCGGCAGGCGGAGCGGATCGAGAATCGAAAGCTATTTTCTCGTTCCGGTCGCCTTCGGCGCTCAGGTCAGGGGAGTGCTCTTCGTGGGGAGCGTCAGGAAGGAAGCTTTCGGACGCAAGGATATAGCGCTCTTTCACAGCCTCGCGGACGAGAGGGACGAAATGACTCCGATCGTCTTTCGGGCCGACGGCGAGCGAGAGATTCTCGAGCGGCTTCTCGGCGCCCTTCCCTCCGGGGCGGCGCTCTTCTCGAGCGACGGCAGGATCGTGAGCGCGAACGGACTTTTCAGGCGATTGATGAACATGGAGGGGGACGTTTCCGAAAGCGTGTACGACCTGGGGAAAGCGTCCTGCTTCAATCTCCACGGTATCTGGGAAGAGTTCAACATACTTCAGAGCACGATCATCGATCGCGAGCTCGAGGGCGCGTGCGTTCCCGAAAGATATCTCCTCGTGTCGTGGGTGCGCCTCGACGCCGTTTCGCCGGAGGTCGGATCTCTCGCGCTCATCAGGGAGATCACGTCGCAGCGGGAGCAGGCGGCGGCGCGGGAAGAGGAAGTCGCGATCGTCGCGCACGAGTTGCGCACGCCGCTCGCCGCGCTCAAGACGTCGCTCGCGATCGTGCAGGGCGCGGGCGAGTCGGAAAACGCGCCGGCGAACGGCCGCACGGCCGGTCCGGACTTCCTCTCGAGCGCCGCCAAAACGGTCGACAGGCTCGGCAGGCTCGTCGACGGGCTCGTCGAATCGTCGTCGGCGCGCATCGACGAGCGGCCGCTCAGGATCGAGTCGCACGACGTCGTGAGATTCCTCGACGAAATCACGAAGCTGTTCGTTCACCCCATGCAGCTGAAGGGGATAGGTTTCACCGTCGATGTCGACGAGGCCTGCGCGAACCTCATGTTCGACAGGGACCGGATCGAGCAGGTGGTTCAGAACCTTCTCGCGAACAGCATGAAGCACGTTCCGGGCGGAGGGAGCATATCGATATCGGTCCGCAGTTGCGCCGCGTGCCCCGCGAGAATCCTCCCCGCCGAGCTCGCGAAGCTGCACCCGGCCGTCGCGTTCGCGGATCTGCTTCTGAGAGATTCCGGGAGCGGGATACCGCGTGAGATCGTCGAGCTGAGCAATACGGCCGAGCTCGCGGAGCGCCCCGTCCGGGCTTCCCAGGGGCTCGGGCTCGTCATCGCGAAACGTCTCATGCGGATACAGGGAGGATCCCTCTTTATCGACGGGAACGTCGGGAAGGGGAGCGCCGTGCATCTGTTCCTGCCCGTCGATCAGGCGACGGCCCGCATCGTGAAACGGTACAGAGCCCTGCAGATGAAGGTCGACGAGATGATGGCCAAAGGGCTTGCGTCGGCCATCTTCGTCCTTTCAAAAGAAACGGCGATGGCGTGGGACGAGATCGCCCGCCGATTCCGCCCCTCGCCCGTCATCAATCCCGAGCTGAAAGAGATGGGGGACCGCGGCGCGTTTCTCTGGTCTCTCTCGGAAAGCGTCGCGCTCGCGCTCGTCACGCGCGTCGATCGCATGCAAAGCCCGGCCGCGTTTCTCGGAGAGACGTTTGCCGGTCGGGAGGCGGGCGCCTGGACGGAGGATTTCGCCGCCGGCGAGGATCGCGGAGCGCGCGTCGACGTCGAGGCCCCATTGCGGGCCGGCTGGACCGTCAGCCTGAGAGAAGGCACCGATCTGCGGGATATGGTGTCCCTGGCATTCGAACGGATGGAAAACGGGTTCGCAGCCCGTGAGCTGAAAGGAGTCGCTGGATGAAAGCGTACAAGATTCTGATCGTCGAGGACGATGAGGATATCGTCGAGACCGTCAGGTACTGTCTCGAGGTGAAGGGATTCGTCGTCGAGGTAGCCTATGACGGCCTCAACGCGCTCCGGATGGCGCGCAAGAATCAATACGATCTCATGCTCCTCGACATCATGCTTCCGGGGAAAAACGGCTACGAGGTCTCTCGAATCCTCAAGGAGGAGATGGACCGCAAGAAGATAGAGCCGTTTCCGATCCTCGTTCTCACCGCGCGCAAGGTGAACAGCCCGGAGCGGGAGGATTTCCTCGCGACGTGGTCGAAGGCGGACGAGTTCATGTACAAGCCGTTCGAAATGACAGATCTGATAAACAAGATATCGACTCATATGGAACGCGTCAGCGCGGTCCCGGCCTGATAAGGCGCGGAGCGCGGATCCGAAAACGCGCACGCGAAGGAAACAATGACCGTCAAATGCATGGATGATCCCCGGTGCCCGGAAAGCGTCGACTACCTCGTCGGGCTGTTCGACAGCTTTCCCGCCGCGCTCGTTTCCATCGATACGAAGCTCCGGATCATCATGTTCAATCGCTTCGCCGAAGAGCTCACCGGCTTCAGGAGCTCCGAGGTCATGGGGAAACGGGTACGCAGCGTCATTCGGATGGAAAACGTCCGCCGCATCACGAACTCGCTGCGCGGCCGCGAAGAGCTGCCCGCGGACGGATTCATCACGAAGCTCGGCGCGAAGAGCGGCGTCGAGATTCCGGTGCAGATAGTCGTCTCCCCGCTCCGCGGCCCGGTCGGGTCGCTGGCCGGATTCCTCTGCGTGGCGTCCGATCTGCGGGCCGTCAAGCGTTTCCAGGGAAAGCTGCTCGAAGCGGAACGGCTTTCCGCCCTGTCCGAGATCGCGATCGGATTGAATCATGCGATCAACAATCCCCTGTGCGCCATTCTCGGGAACACCCAGCTCCTGCTCATGGAACGGGACAAGCACGATCCCGGAACGGTCAGGAAGCTCGAAAGCATCGAGCGGGAGATCTCCCGCATCCAGGAGATCGCGGAGCGATTGCCCATGATCACGCGGGCGGCGTCACGGGATTACGTAGGGGGTAAGAGGATGCTCGACGTCGACAAATCGGAGCATCTCGACCCGCGCCGGCGCCCCCGCCGGCGGAAGGCTCCCGCCGCAAAAGGGGGGGGCCGGCGCCCGTCGCAGCAATAAATCATTGACAAATCGTGTTTCCCGCATCAGATTTCTCCCCGTGGGAAGGTAGCTCAGCAGGTAGAGCAACGGACTGAAAATCCGTGTGTCGGCGGTTCAATTCCGTCCCTTCCCACCAGTTATTCGAAGGCTTCCCCGGGCGGCAGCCTCCCGTGAGGCTCCGGTCTTTCATAATTCATTATCAAATAATCGGTTGGGTGCGGTGTGACACGGCGTGACCCGGGTTTTTTGTGTTGACAGCCTGAAAACGGGTGGGTTATCTTTCTCTGCACGAGGGAGGTAGATGACGATGGATGAGAAGATCATGGCTGTGATTTCAGCGGCGGTCAGCGCTTACATAGAATCGGAAGACTCATTCGACGAGAAAAGGTTCGGACAGAGGCTCAACCCCTGGAAGATGGCGGCGCGTCGAGAGACGATGTCGAAGCACGTGTTCACCGCACGGGCGAATCCGAGCACGGTGCGTCTGAGAAGGTTCTCGCTCATCTAGGTTGAGCACGCCGAAGGACGGCTGATAGCGTTCTCAGGCATTCTCCCGAAGGGCTTGACTTATGCCCAAGAATACAAAGCTCCTCCAGGCCTTCAAAGCGGTCAAGGTGACCGACACGACGCTTCGTGACGGCCATCAGTCCACGATCGCCACGAGGATGCGCACCGAGGATATGCTCCCCATCGCCGAGAAGCTGGACAGGGTCGGCTTCCATACGCTCGAGGTCTGGGGAGGAGCGACGTTCGACGTCGCGACGCGATTCCTCAACGAGGATCCGTGGGAGCGGCTCGTCGAGCTGAAGAAACGGATCAAGAAAACCCCTCTCCAGATGCTGCTCCGCGGCCAGAATCTCGTCGGATACCGGAACTACGCCGATGACGTCGTCAACGCGTTCGTCGAACGTTCGGCCGAAACCGGGATCGACGTCTTCCGCGTTTTCGACGCTCTCAACGACGAGCGCAACTTCGAGGCGTCGTTCAAGGCGATCAAGAAGTGCAAGAAGCATATTCAGGGCACGATATCGTTCTCTCTCACCGGCCCCAAAATCGGGGGCAAGGTATACAACCTCAAGTATTACCTCGAGAAGGCCAGGATTCTCAGGGAGATGGGAGCGGATTCGATCTGCCTCAAGGATATGGCCGGAATTCTGAATCCGTACGACGCCTACGATCTCGTCGGAGCCCTGAAGCGATCGGTGAGGCTCCCGATCCAGCTCCATTGCCATTACACGAGCGGGATGGCTTCGATGACCTATCTCAAGGCGATCGAGGCGGGCGTCGATGTCATCGATTGCGCGGTGGCTCCTTTCGGGCTCAGGTCCTCGGAGCCGGCGATCGAGCCGATCGTAGCGGCGCTCAGAGGAAAGGTGAGGAGTCCGGGACTCGATCTGGAGAAGCTTTTCGAAATCGGTCAATACCTCGAGACGATCGCGCCGAAGTACCGGCAGTTTCTCAACACGACCCAGATGTCCATCATCGATACGGCCGTTCTCGAGCATCAGATCCCCGGCGGGATGCTCACGAACCTCGTGAGCCAGCTCAAGGAGGCGGACGCCCTCGACAGGATCAACGAGGTTTACGACGAGCTCCCGAGAACGCGGAAGGAGCTCGGCTATCCGCCCCTCGTGACGCCGACGAGCCAGATCGTCGGCACGCAGGCGGTTCAGAACGTGCTCTTCGGGCGCTACAAGATGATCTCGAGCCAGGTGAAGGACTACGTCTACGGCCTGTACGGGAGATCGCCCGCGCCCGTCGACCCGAGGGTGCAGAAGATAGTCCTCCACGGCTACCCGAAGGGAGAGAAGCCGATAACCTGCAGGGCCGCCGATACGCTCGAGCCGGAAATGGAGAAGGCGCGCGAAGCGACGAAGGACATCGCGCGGGACGAAGGAGACGTCCTCGTCTATGCGCTCTATCCGACGACGGGGCTTCGTTTTCTCAAATGGAAATACGGCAAGGAACAGCCTCCCGCAGACACGAAGGCGAAGACGCTCGAGGACGTCAAGCGCGAGGACGAGCTCGTGGAGAAGGCTCTCAAGGGGCAGCTCATGGAGAAGATCCCCACGGGCGCGCCCGGCGGCGGCGCGACGCTCAGAACCTTCAGCATCTCGGTCGGCGGAGAGAAGTACTCGGTCGACGTGGAGGAAGTAGGCGGAAAGCCTCGGGTCATCGCGGTCGGCGATACGCAGCCCCTCTTCATCAAGAAGGAATCGTCCCCTTCCAGGGAGAAGGAGTCCGAAAAGAAGGAGGAACCCCGACCCAGGAAGGAAGAAGCGAAGAGCAGGATCGAAAAGAGCGATGCGCCCGCCAATTCGAACGGCGAGTATTCGATCATCGCGCCGATGCCCGGGATGGTCGTTCAGTTCGAGGTGAAGGTGGGAGATGCGGTCAAGGAGGGAGATGTCCTCGTCATCCTCGAAGCGATGAAGATGCAGAACAATCTCACCTCAAGGGTCAACGGCGTCGTGAAATCCCTGAAAGTATCTCCCGGAACCTCCGTTGAGAAGGATCAGGTGCTCCTGACGATAACAACCTGATTCCGGTCGATTCCCCGGTGGCAGGGCCGTTTCTGCCGCACAACTTGTTGTATTATAAATACATAGCATTTACATCCGGCGGAGTCTATATCCCTTGACTTCATAAGGAATTTCTTATTAATTTCAATTTATCTTTCTTGGACATGCAGGGCAGGAGGATGCGACCCTGAAACTCAACAAGCTTCGCTCGTTCAAGAGCCTCGATAGATTCAGAAAGGAAATCCTCAGCGAGCGGCCGGCCGGCTGGATGACGATCGGCGTATGCACCGACACGGGATGCCGCGCCTGCGAATCGGCCGCCGTTTATGATGCGTTCAAGCGCGAGATCGCGCGGGAACGGCTGCGCCGCGTCGACGTCAAAGCGACCGGCTGCCACGGTTTCTGCGAAAAGGGCGCGCT
Source organism: uncultured bacterium (assembly GCA_963846325.1). Taxonomy (GTDB): domain Bacteria; phylum Krumholzibacteriota; class Krumholzibacteriia; order Krumholzibacteriales; family Krumholzibacteriaceae; genus SSS58A. Next base: position 238,403 of record CAWJVO010000009.1, on the reverse strand, counting down.
CGTCGTCATCCATCCCCGGAAGATCCTCTACACCCAGGTGAAGCCGCTCGACGTTCCCGAGATCGTCGCGAAGACGATCAAGAAAGGGGAAATTGTCGAGCGTCTCCTCTATCTCGATCCCGCGACGGGAAAGCGCGTCGAGCTGGAGGAGGAGGTTCCCTATTACCGGCGGCAGATGAGGCTCATCCTCGGCGACAACTCGAGAATAGACCCGGCTGATATACGGGATTACATCGCGCTCGACGGCTACGAGGCGCTGCGTCGGGTGCTCGAGAGCCGGAAGCCGCGCGCGGTCATCGATACGATCAAGAAGTCGGGGCTTCGCGGAAGGGGCGGAGGGGGATTTCCGGCCGGAATCAAATGGGAAACGGCCCGGAACGCCAAGGGGAGGAAGCGGTTCGTCATCTGCAACGCCGACGAGGGAGACCCCGGCGCGTTCATGGACCGGAGCATCTGCGAGGGGAATCCTCACAGCGTCGTCGAGGGAATCGTCATCGGCGCGTATGCGGTCGGCGCGCACGAAGGCTTCATCTACGTGAGGAACGAGTACCCGCTCGCGGTCGAGGCGCTCACGACGGCGCTCGCTCAGGCGCGCGAATGCGGGCTTCTCGGCGGCGATATTCTCGGGAGCGGTTTCGCGTTCGATATCTCCCTCTCCCGCGGCGGCGGCGCGTTCGTCTGCGGCGAATCCACGGCGCTCATGGCTTCCCTCGAAGGCAAGCCCGGCGAGCCGCGCGCGAAGTACATCCATACGGTGGAGAAGGGGCTTTGGGAGCAGCCGACCGTGTTGAACAACGTCGAGACGTGGGCGAACGTGCCGAAGATCGTTCTCGGCGGACCCGCCTGGTATACGAAGATCGGAACCGGCGACGTGAGCGCCAGTCCATGGGGCGGAAGCAAGGGAACGAAGATATTTTCGCTCGTCGGCAAGGTCAACAACACGGGTCTCGTCGAGGTTCCCATGGGAACGACGCTGCGCGAGATCATCTTCGACATCGGCGGGGGCGTGCCGAAGGGCAAGAAGTTCAAGGCGGTGCAGACGGGCGGTCCCTCGGGCGGATGCCTTCCGGAATCGCTCCTCGATTTGCCCGTGGACTTCGACGCGCTGACCGGCGCCGGCTCGATGATGGGCTCGGGCGGCATGATCGTGATGGACGAGGACACCTGCATGGTGGACGTCGCGAAATACTTCATCGATTTTCTCAAGGACGAATCGTGCGGCAAGTGTCTTCCCTGCAGGGAGGGGCTCCGCGCGCTTCTCGAAATTCTGAACAGGATCGTCGAAGGCAAGGGGAAGAGGGGAGATATCGCGCTCCTCGAGGAGATCTCGGAGGGGATCGCGGCGACCTCCCTCTGCGCGCTCGGCGGATCGGCGCCGAATCCGGTGCTCACGACGATACGCTACTTCAGGGACGAGTACGAGGCGCATATAAACAGGAAGAAATGCCCGGCGGGTGTCTGCAAGCCGCTGCTCCGTTTCAGAGTCGTTCCGGAGCGCTGCACGGGCTGCCGCGCGTGCTTCAAGGTATGCCCCGCGAGCTGCATCGCGGGCAAGGCGAAAGAGATTCACGTGATAGACGAGACGAAATGTATACGGTGCGGGGCGTGTTTCGACGCGTGCAGATTCGAGGCGATAGAGCGATGAGCGACGCGGATTCGGCGCGTACGATGCGAAACGTCCTTTTTCCAGGGCGCGCGGGAGCCCCGGCGAGCGCGTCCGAAGGGGCTTCCGGCGAAGGCGCCGTGCTGCGGATCCTCGAGCGGCACGGGAGAATGGCCTCCCAGATCATCGCGATACTTCAAGATCTGCAGGCGCTGCGCCAGTATCTTCCCGAAGCGGATCTGCGTCTCGTCTCGCGGGAGCTTGAGGTGCCGCTCACGCGGCTCTACGCGATCGCGACGTTCTACAAGGCGTTCAGGCTCGTTCCGCGCGGCAGGCACGAGATATCGCTCTGCACGGGAACGGCGTGCCACGTGAGAGGCGCCATGCGCGTGAAGGACGCGATCGAGCGCGGGATCAAGATCGCCGCGGGAGGCACGACGGCCGATATGAGGTTCTCCTTCGAGACCGTTCGCTGCCTCGGCTGCTGCGGCCAGGCGCCGGTCATGATGGTGGACGGGGAGCTCGTGAGCAGGCTCGATCATTTGACGGTCGGCAAGGCGCTGGAGAAATACAAATGAAGTTCGTTCTGAACGGAAAGAAGCGGACCGCCGAAGCCGGGACGACGGTGCTCGACGCGGCGCGCTCGGCGGGAATCGATATCCCCGCCGTATGCGCGCACGACGCCCTGCAGCCATACGGCGCCTGCAGGCTTTGCGTCGTCGAGGTCCGGGAACGCGGGAAGAAGCGCCCGCGCGTCGTCGCTTCGTGCCTCTATCCCGTGAAGGAGGGGCTCGAGGTCGAAACCGGCACGCCGCGGATCGTGAAGCTGCGGAAATTCCTTCTCGAGCTGCTCCTCGCGCGATCTCCCGGAGCGCCCTACGTGCGGGAGCTCGCCGCGAAGCACGGGGTGACGAAAACGCGTTTCTCGAAGCTGAACGACGATTGCATACTCTGCGGTCTCTGCGTGCGCGTCTGCTCGGAGATCGTCGGCGCGGACGCCATCGGGTTCTCGCAGCGAGGCATCGGGCGGAAGGTGGAATCCCCGTTCGGCATCGATCATTCCCGCTGCATCGCGTGCGGGGCATGCGCGTACGTCTGCCCGACAGACGCGATCGATATGGAATACGAACGCGTGATCGAGCTCCGCAGGGAAGGCGGAGAGCATGCGTGCCGGTACACGCTCATGGGATTCCTGAGCGACGCCGTGTGCGCGCTCAATTACGAGTGTTTCCGCTGCGAGATCGATCAGAAGTTCCGGTCGGAGGCCCATACGCATCCGATGCTCGCGAAGAAGCAGCCTCGAAGAAAGGCCCGCGCATAGCATGGAGAAGGACACCGGAAGAATCACGATACGGAATCCGCGGGACGCGCGCTCCTGGAAGCTCGTCCCGCTCGAGACATCTCCCTGCACGCTCGCCTGCCCGACGCGCATCAACGCGCGCGGGTACGTGTCGCTCGTTTCGGACGGCAGGTTCTCGGAGGCGCTCGCCCTCATCCGCGAGCGAAATCCCTTCCCCGGGGTCTGCGGGCGGATCTGCCCGCGGCCGTGCGAAGCGGCGTGCACGCGCGGGAAATACGACGAGCCGATCGCGATCTGCGCGCTGAAACGATTCGTGTTCGATCTCGAGATGAAGCGCGGCATCGATCCGGCCGTTCCGGCGATCGCCCGCCGAAGCGAAAAGGTGGCGGTTATCGGCGCGGGCCCCGCGGGCCTGGCCGCCGCGCGCGAGCTCGCTCTTCTCGGATATCCCGTGACCGTATTCGAGGCGGAGGAGCGGCCCGGTGGAATGATGAATCTCATTCCGGGATTCAGGCTCCCGCGCGCGGTCGTCGAGCGCGAAACGCGCGCGATCCTCGACGCCGGCATCGAGCTCGTCTCGGGGACGGAGTTCGGGAAGGACATCACCTGGAACCGGCTCAAGAGGCGCGGCTATCGCGCGCTGCTCCTCGGCACCGGCGCATGGCGGCCCGCGTGGAAGTGGGGATCGCCGGGAGTCAAGGGAGTCGCGCATGCCATCGAGTTTCTGCGGAGCGCCGCGTTGGAGGTCGAGGACAAGCGGGTCGTCGTCGCCGGGGACGGCGCAATGGCTCTCGATTGCGCGCGCACCGCGGTGCGGCTCGGCGCGAAGAGCGTGACGCTCGTTATCGGCCGGAGCCGCGATCTCGCGCCGGTTCGCGCGGATGATCTCGCTCAGGCCGAAAAAGAAGGCGTGAAGGCGCTGTTTCTCGCCCGCCCCGCCCGCCTTGTGAAGAAGAGCGGGCGGCTCGCGGGTGTCGCGTTCGTGAAGCTCCGGGAGAGCAGGCCCGACGCGACGCTCAGGCGCGACACGCTCGAGATAACCGGCAGCGAGTTCGCGGGAGACGCGGATATCTTCGTCGACGCGTACGGACGCGGGATCGACGTCAAGGGCTTCGCGACCGCTCTCGCGCTCTCAACGACGCCGGCCGGCGCCCTTGCGATAGATCCGGCGACCTCGGCTGCCGGCGCGGAAGGCGTGTTCGCCGCGGGGGATCTCGTGACGGGTCCGCGGAGCGTCGTCGAGGCGATAGCTTCGGGACAGAAGGCGGCGTACCGGATTCACCATTATCTGAGCGGCGAGGTCGTCGAATCGCCCCTCGATCTCACGATCGAGGAGAGCGTCGCCCATCGGGAATTCACCCTCGAAGCTGCGTCCGGGGCCAAGGCCCGGAGAGAGCCGATGCCTCTCGAAACGGCTGCGAAGCGCAGAAAGGATTTCGACGAAACCGAAAAAGGGTATGTGTCGCAGGCCGCCCGCCGCGAGGGCGGACGCTGCCTGCGCTGCGGGCCGTGCGGCGAGTGCGAGGTTTGCGTCGACATCTGCGAGAAGAAGGACTTTGTCCTGCGCCTCGGCGACGGGCTCGCCGTGAGCGTGCACGCAGGCAGGGAATTCTGGTCGTCGACGCCGGATCGCGTGGTTCTCGAGCTCGGGACGGAGCGCGCGGAGGCCACTGCGATCGGGACGTTCTGCGAGGCGGACGGGGCGCTCTGCGTCGGCTGCGGCAGGTGCGCCGATATCTGCGGGTACCGGGCGGTTCAGGTGGAGGCACGTCCGGGAGGGCGGTTCGTCGCGCGCGTGGACGAGCTCGCCTGCAAGGGGTGCGGCACCTGCGCGTCCGTCTGCCCCACGGGCGCCATGGATCAGCGCACCTTCGATGACGAGAGCGTGATGAAGCGCCTCGAAGGCGTCTCGTCGTCGCGGGCGAAGGTGCTCTTCGTATGTCATTGGGCGCGCCCCGAACGGCTCGATCTGCCGCGGGACGTCCTCGTGATCGAGACGATGTGCGCGGGCAGAGTTCCGCCGCGGTTCATACTCGAGGCGGCCCTCCGCGGGAGCCCGAAGGTGCTCGTGTGCGGGTGCGCCGACGACGAGTGCCATTATGGATTCGGCCGATCGTCCGCGGAACGCGTCGTCGAGCAATGCCGATCGCTTCTCCGGCTGTTCGGATTCAGGAGCGAGATCGTCGCGGAGATTTCGACGAACCCCGACGAATTCGCTCTCGCCGTCAACAAATGGGCGTGGAAATCGAAATGAACGAAAAAGAGATCGTCGCGAAATACCATATCGAGGACTGCACGAGGTGCAAGAACGAATGCGCTTCGGCGTGCCCGGTATTTCGCCACTTCGGAACGAATCACCCGCAGCAGCTCGCGAAGAAATTTCTTGCGGGCGGCGAGGGAGGATCCCGCGATCATAAGCTCGTCTGGACGTGCGTGACGTGCTCGGCGTGCACGGAGGCGTGCCCGTTCAAGGTCGACTTCGGCGGTTTCATCCGCGAGCTGAGAGCGGGACGAACCGACTATCGTCCCGTCTTCGGCGGGATCATTCATCAGTATCAGAGAACGCAGGCGCTCGGCCCGCAGAAGGGGGCGAAAGGCGCGAAGAGCGCCGCGCCCGCATCGAAGGCGCGGCTCTCATGGCTCGACGCTTCTCTGCGCGTCGGGAAGGAAGGGGAGACCGCTCTCTTCACGGGCTGTCTCGCGCTTTTCGACGCCGTGGCCGGTCCCTCGTGCGAGCAGGGCTTCGGCGAAATGGCGCGATCGGCCGTGAAGCTCCTCAACGCGATCGGCGTTTCGCCGGTCCTTCTCGACGACGAGCGCTGCTGCGGAAGAGACCTCCACGATCTCGGCGAGCGGGAAACGTTCGCGGCGCTCGCGCGGCACAACGTCGAGGAGATCGCGAAGTCGAAGGCGCGCACCGTTCTCACGATATGTCCCGAATGCGCGTTCACGTTGAAGGACACCTATGCGAAAGAGCTCGGGCCGCAAGCCTTCGAGGTGAAGCACATCACCGAGTTCGTCGCGGCGAACCTTGAAGCGCTCCGCTTCGCCAGGGGAAACGGGAAGCCGGCGTTCCACGATCCGTGCTACCTCTGCCGCCGGCTCGGCGAGAGCGCGGCGCCGAGGAAGATACTCGAACGGCTGTGCGTCGAGAAGCCGGTCGAGCTCGAGCGGCGGGAGCGAGGAGCTCCGTGCTGCGGCGCCGGTTCGTGGGTGGAGCACGGACCCCACACGCGAACGGCCGTCAACGAGCGTCTCCTCGAAGCGCACCGGTGCGGGGCCGATACGCTCGTCACCGCGTGTCCGAAATGCACGCTCCTCTATCATGAAGTGAATCCCGGCTGCTCGTGGAAACAGTCGCCGGTGGCGGTGAGAGATCTCATCACCCTCGCGGCGTCGAGGCTCGAGGAATAACGGAGTCGAAGAGAATGTCTCGCGCGAAGAACGAAACGAAAATGGCTGCGCCGGGTGAATTCCGCGTGCGAACGCACCCGATTCTTCCGATCGTGAAGCGTCCGGAAATTTCCTTCACCTTCAACGACAGAGAGATTGAGGCGTACGAGGGCGAAGTCATCACGACGGCGCTCTTCGCGAGCGGCGTGCAGATATTCGGCCACCATCCGCGGGACGGTAGCCCCCAGGGCATCTTCTGCGCGAATGGGCAGTGCAGCCAGTGCACCGTGCTCGTCGACGGTCTTCCGGTCAAGGGATGCATGACGCCGGTCAGGGCCGGGATGAAGGTGCGGAGCTGCGATGGGAGCCCCGCGCTTCCGGCGGACGACTCGCTGCCGGGGTTCCGGGAGATTCCAACGATCGAGACCGACGTTCTCGTCATCGGGGGCGGGCCGGCCGGCATCAACGCCGCGATCGAGCTCGGGCTTCTCGGCGCGAAGACTCTCGTCGTGGACGACAAGAACGAGTTCGGCGGGAAGCTCACGCTGCAGACGCACACCTTCTTCGGCTCCCGCGACGATTGCTACGCGGGCACCCGGGGCATCGAGATCGCCCGCATTCTCACGCATCAGCTCGAAAGATTCCCCTCCGTCTCGGTCATGCTCGGAACGACCGCCGTGGGGGCGTTTCACGACAAGCAGGTCGGTCTCGAGCAGGGGGGCAACTATTTCCAGGTGAAGCCGCGTGCGGTTCTCGTCGCGTGCGGCGCGCGGGAGAAGAACCTCGCCTTTCCCGGATGCGACCTGCCGGGGGTCTACGGCGCCGGCGCGTTCCAGACGCTTCTGAACCGCGACCTCGTCCGGCCCACCGAGAGACTGTTCATCGTCGGGGGGGGCAACGTCGGCCTGATCACCGGCTACCACGCGATCCAGGCCGGCATCAAGGTGGTCGGTCTCGTCGAGGCCCTGCCCCGCTGCGGCGGCTACAAGGTCCACCTCGACAAGCTCAGGCGTCTCGGTGTGCCGATCCTCACTTCTCATACGGTTCTCACGGCGGAAGGCGCCGAGAAGCTCGAGAAGATAACGATCGCCGCGATCGACGAGAGCTTCAAACCCGTGGCGGGCACCGAAAAATCGTACCGGGTCGACACGCTTCTCATCGCCGTCGGGCTCTCGACGCGTGAACGAGCTGTACGAGAAGCTAGCGGAATACGGCATCGAATGCTGGAAGGCGGGGGACGCCGAGGAGATCGCCGAAGCCTCAGCCGCGATATTCAGCGGAAAGATCACGGGGCGGAAGATCGCCCGGTCGCTCGGCTACGAAATCGATATCCCGGACGAATGGAACTCCACCGCGGCGATCCTGCGAAGCAAGCCCGGTCGGACGACGCGTCCCGACCTTCCGAAGCTCGAGAAGAAAGTCTATCCGCTGATCCGCTGCGTGCAGGAGATTCCGTGCAACCCGTGCGCGGATTCCTGCCCGAGGAACAGCATCGCCCTGCAGGGCGATTCGATCATGAACAATCCCGTTTTCGGCGGCGATTGCATCGGCTGCGCGAACTGCGTCGCGGTCTGCCCGGGGCTGGCGATCAGTCTGATAATGCCGGAGTACGACGCGGACGCGAAGACGTCGCTTCTCGTGCTTCCCTACGAGCTCGAGACGAAGGATCTCGTCGCGGGGAGGCGGGTCGAGACGGTCGATATGGAAGGGAACGCCGTCGGCCGCGGCACGATCGTCGCGTTCCGCACGTCGAATATCGACGCGAAGCGGAAGATCGTGTCGGTCGAAGTCCCCGCGGAAGAGGCGTACGCCGTCGCCGGCTTCACCGCGCTCGCGCCGGAGGCGGGAGAAGCGGCGACGGAAACGGCCGGGCCGATGAGCGACGACACGATCATCTGCCGCTGCGAGCGGATCACCGCGGGAGAAGTCCGCGGGGAGATCCGCGCCGGCGTGCGGGACATGAACATACTGAAGGCGACGATACGGACGGGCATGGGCGCCTGCGGCGGGAAAACGTGCACCGAGCTCATTCTCAGGCTCTATCGCGAGATGGGGGTCGACCTTTCCGAGGTAACGCTTCCGACGAACAGGCCGTTCACGGCCGAGGTTCCCCTCGGCGTTTTCGCCGGGGCGAAGAGCGAGGGGGGCGAGGCATGAGCGGAACGAACTACGACGCGATCGTCATCGGAGCGGGGAGCGTCGGGCTGCCCATCGCGTACTACCTCACGCTCGAGGGACTGCGGGTTCTCGTGCTCGATTCCGAAGCCTCTCCCGGGCAGGGACAGAACAAAGCCGCGATCGGCGGCGTCCGCGCGACGCACTCGGACGGCGCGAAAATCACGCTCTGCCTGCAGAGCCTCGAGTTCTACTCGACGTTTCAGGAGAAGACCGGCATCGATCTCGGCTGGGTGCCGGGCGGCTATTGTTTTCCCGTCTACCGCGACGACGAGGAGAAGATCCTCAAGGGCATCCTGCCGACGCAGAAGAAGAACGGTCTCGTCATCGACTGGTACGGTCCGGAGAAGATCAGGGAGTTCGTCCCCGGCATCAACGAGAACGGCCTTCGCGGCGGCACCTTCTCGCCAGGCGACGGGCAGGTGTCTCCGCTCAAGTACGCTGCGGCGCTCTGGAAGGAGAGCAAGGACCGCGGCTGCGAATACCGTTTCAAGGAGCCGGTCACGCGGCTCATGGTGAAGCAGGGGAGAATCCAGGGCGTGAAAACGGGGAAAGGGGTCTATTACTCGGATATCGTGGTGAACGCCGCCGGTTCCTACGCGAAGGAGATCGGGAAGATGGCCGGCGTCGACATCCCCGTCGTCCCCGATTGCCACGAAGCGGGGATCTCCGCGCCCATGGAGCGCTTCTTCGATCCGCTCGTCGTCGACATCAGGCCCGGCCCCGAGGGCAAGACGAAGAATTTCTACTTCGGCCAGAACGATCGCGGGCAGGTCATCTTCTGCTACACGCCGCTCGTGCCGATCCTCGGCACGAACAGGGAAAACACCTCCGAATTCATGACCGTGATCGCGCGGCGCATGATCGATCTCATTCCACGGCTCAAGAACATGCTCGTCCGCAGAGTCTGGCGCGGGCTCTACCCGATGACCCCCGACGGGATCATCATCCTCGACAGGGTGAAGGAAGTGAAGGGCTTCTACCTCGCCGTCGGCATGTGCGGGCAGGGTTTCATGCTCGGCCCCGGCGTCGGTCTCAACATGGCGAACTTCATTCTCAGGGGAAAGCCGCTCATACCGCAGGAAATATGGAATTCGATATCCTTCTACCGCGACTACTACGCGGGGCGCAAGGAAGCGCTCAAGTAATTCCGGCATGACATCTTCAAGGGAGAGATCATGAATCCGCAGGAGAAGGCGTTTCAGGACTACTATCCCGATCATTTCGCCCAGTGCTACGGCTGTGGCCGGCTCAACGAACACGGACTTCACGTTCGAAGCTTCTGGGACGGGGAAGAGTCTGTCTGCACCTTCGAGCCGAAGCCGTATCACACCGCGATACCCGGCTACGTGTACGGGGGACTCCTCGCGTCCCTCGTCGACTGCCACGGCACCGGCACGGCGTCCGCCGCTGCGTATCGGGCCGCCGGGCGGGAGATGGGTTCCGATCCGCCTTTCCGCTTCGTCACCGCCTCGCTGCACGTGGACTATCTGTTGCCGACGCCGATGGGCGTTCCCCTCGAGGTGCGCGCGCGCGTCAAGGAGATCAAGGGGCGCAAGGTGGTCGTGACCGCGACGATCATGGCGCGCGGAGAGATCTGCGTCCGCGGCGAGGTCGTCGCCGTGCAGGTGCCGGATCGACTCGTCAAGGGCGCGTAGAAGGCGCCGCGGCGAGCCGGACCTTCGCCCAGTATTCGAACGCTTGAGAGGAGAGTCCTCCGCCCGGTCCTCCGGAGGGACGGCCCATGCCGCCTCCGGGGCCGCCCATACCGCCCCCTCCGCCCATGCCGCCTCCGCCTCCCATGCCGCCCCCCGGACCTTCCATACCGCCGGGCGGACGCTCTCCGGGCGATTTCATCGAGGGCATCTCCGATTTGCCGACCTTGAAGCCGACGCCGATCGTCGTTCCGGGAGCGGCGTTGACGGCGAAGGGCAGGCTGTCGGACGGCGCGAGCGGTATACGCACTTCATAGATGAGGGTCCGATTCGCGATATCGATCATCGCCGCGATGCCGCCTCCGCCGTCATCCGCCGCGGGCATCGATGCGATCGGTTCTCCGCCGGCGCCGAGAACGGCCATATCGGCCCGCGCTTCCGCGAGCATGGACCTGAGGAACGCCTGCCGGTTCTCCTGCGAATCGTCCGCAGGGGCGCCCGGGCGGGCGCCGGGGCGCAGACCGGCCGGCATGCCGGGTGACATCCCCGACGAATCGGGCATCGATCGTTTCATGGGATAGTTGATCCCGAATGTTTTCTTCTTTCCGCCCGTCGCGTCGATCCAGATCGTGAGACCGTTCATGAGAATCTGGGATTGTTTTTGCCGGTTCCAGGTCGCCAGGTATACGTACAGGTAATCCGCGTCGTTGAAGAAGCCGATCTTGAATCCGTCATTTTCGCTGTAGTACGCCTCGCGGCCGGCCCATTCGGGGGCCTTACCGTCGATCGAGATCGGGCGTTCGGGCCAGGCGCTGGCGAGTTTGGACTCGAGGCATCCGCCGAGCGCGATCGCGCAGAGAGCCGACGCCGAGAGAATCGAGAATGCAATTGCCGGTGCGCTCTTCATCGGGCCGTCCTTTCCCGGGGAAAAGGTGGGGTTCTCGCAGGTACGTCGAAGGACGTCCGGCGACGGTTACACGGGATTTCCGAAATTCGAATGTAACCGAGCTCCCCGACGCCGCGACGAACCGTTCGGGTGATTCAAAGATTGGACAGGGATGCCTCGAGCCGTTATCATCCGCGAGATGCGCGGAAATGCCTCAAACGAGAGCGACGGAGAGGTGGTCGATCGCATTCTCGGCGGAGACGTCGATGCGTTCGAATGCCTGATGGACCGGTATGGGGAGCACGTCGCCCGGATCGCGGGCAGGCGCGTGCCCTGGGGAGACGCGGAAGAGGTCGCTCAGGATATATTCGTCCGCGCCTATATGTCTCTCTCCGGCTACGCGGGGAAAGGCGATTTCAAATGGTGGCTTTCGAAGATCGCGGAGCGCGCCTGCCACGATTACTGGCGGGAGAGATACAAGCGCCGCGAGCAGCCGGTGAGCGCCCTGAGCGAGGATCAGGCGAAGCGGCTCGCGCGCGCGGCGTCGGAACAGGCGGCCGGGGCGCATGCGGACGGCACGGCGGGCCGCGAAGCGCGGGAGCTCCTCGCGTGGGCTCTCGGCAAGCTCTCGAGCGAGGACCGGGCGGTCCTCGAACTTGTTTCTATCGAAGGGCGGCCGGTGGCGGAGGTCGCGGATCTGCTCGGCTGGAGCGTCGTCAACGTCAAGGTCCGCGCATATCGATCGAGGAAAAAGCTGCGCGCCATCCTCGAGAGACTTATCGCGAAAGAAGGGGAGATTCATGAAGCGAAATAAGGAAAGGCTCGACGAGCTCGAATCGCGCCTGTTCTCCGCGTATCGTTCGGGGGAGCATAGGGCGGCGCATGAGGGCCGGCGCGAATCGGTGATGCGCGAGATACGCCGGATGGGAGCGGTCGAGGCGCCGAACGGCGCGCAGCTGCGCATCGAGCGGTTCGCCTGGCGTTTTTCGGCCGCCGCATGCGTCATCGCGCTGCTTCTGCTCGCGTACGTGTTCTCGAACGGATTCGTCGACTATCAGGAGCTTGCGATGCGTTTTCTCGAGAACCCGATAGATTTCATGATCTGAACGACGGCAAGGGGGAATGAACGATGTCAGGAAACGAAACGAAAGGGAAATGGAAGCTGATCTCCGGCGTCGTCGCCGTTTTCGTCGTCGGCGCGATCATCGGCGGGCTTTCGGCGACCGCTCTCATACGCGGCCATTTTATGCAGGTCATGCGCAACGGGCCGCCTCCGGGGGTGCACAAGCCCATCGCGGAGCGGCTCACGGCGGATCTGGCGCTGACGCGGGAGCAGCGCCTCGAGGTCGAACGCATCGTGCGGGATTTCGAGCCGCGATTCGGGGAATTCGAGCAGCGGGCGCGCACCGAGGTCAGGGCGGTCATGACCGAGATGGAAGCGAAAATACGGGAAATACTGACTCCCGAGCAGCAGGTGAAGTTCGACGCAAAAATCAGGAAGATGCGCGAGGAAATGGAACGGCGGAGAGACAGAAAGCACGGGTGGAATGGCGAGAGGCACGAGAGAGGACCGGGGGAGTGAGCATGATGACACTACGAAGAGGGTGTGCGATCTTCGCGTGCGCGTTTCTGGCCTGGACGGGGGCCGTCGGAGGGGGCGCGCGCGGGGCGGAGACGATGACGATCACGATCAAGGACGCGATAGAAACGGCGCTCAAGGCGAACGTCGATCTCAGGCAGGCGGCGAATCAGACCGAATCCCGGAAGATCTCGGTCAGAAGCAGCACGATGGATTTCTTTCCGAGCCTGAGACTCTCCCTGGGAGCGTCGAGGGGATACGGAAAGGATTATAACGATCTTTCCGACCGGTTCGAGTGGAACCATTCGAACTCGATGAATCTGTCGGTTTCGTCGGGCATCGATATCTTCACGGGATTCGGGAGAATCGCCGCGCTCAGGCAGTCCCGGCTCGAGCTCGAAGCGCAGCGGAAAAGCTACGAGCGAAGCCGCGAGCAGGTGATTTTCGAGACGGTGCAGGCGTTCGTTCTCGTCGTGCTCGACGGGGATCTCATCAAGGTCGACGAGCAGTATCTCGAGTCGCAGCGCACGCTGCTCTCGCAGATCGAGGCGTTCACGGCGTCGGGCAAACGCCCGATCGTCGATCTCTATCAGCAGCAGGCGAGCCTCGCGGACGCTGAATCGCGCCTGCTGGGCGACCGGCGGGACTTCGAGGTGGATACGTACAGGCTCCTGCAGATCATGGCGATCGATCCGGGGATCGAATGCTCGATCGTCGTTCCGGACGTGGAGGACATCGCTGCGGGACTCGCGGGATTCCTCCCTGACGACGCGGCGGGGGAGGCGATGGCGGGCAGGGCCGATCTGGCCGCGCAGCGTCTTCAGGTGGAGGCCGCGAAGAAGCAGCTGACCGTGAGCCGGGCCGGATATTGGCCGTCGCTGTCTCTCTCGGCGGGCGCGGGGACGAGCTACCGGAGCCCGGGGAGCTACGATTTCAACGATCAGTTCTACAGCAACAATCTGAACGGTTCGATCGGGCTTTCGCTCTCGATTCCGGTCTTCGACCGGCTCGGCACGTACAACAGCGTCGCGCAGGCGAAGGTCGGTCTCCGGCAGGCGCAGCTGGGCGCGGAGAGACTCGAGCTGCAGACGGGGGTCGAGATACGACAGGCGCTCGAGGATTATGCGACCGCAGGGAAGGCGGTGGAGGTGGCCCAGACGCAGTCCAGATACAGCGCGCAGGCGCTCAAGAACATGGAAGAGCGATACAAGGTGGGCGCTTCGACCCTCGTGGAGCTCATGCAAGCGCGCTCTTCGAATCTCCAGAGCTCGTATAATCTCATCTACGCGAAATACGGCCGTCTCGTGAAAGGCGTCGCCGTTCTGTACTATTCCGGCGGCATCGAAGGGGCTCTGCCGCTTTTCGATTGATCGTATGAACGCATTGTGAACGACGCGCGTCGTGGGAGGAGTATCGTCATGAGGAGAAGAACGATCCTGATCGCCGTATGCATCGTCGCCGCCGTCGCCGTGGGGATCGGCGTGATCAGGCACTTCCGCGGCGCGGGGAACGGCGGCACCCTGCAGCTCTCCGAGGTGAAGCGGGGGGATATCGAGAATACCGTTTCGAGCACGGGCACGATCAGCGCCGTGAACTCGGTGGACGTCGGCGCGCAGGTGTCGGGGATCATCGAGAAACTGTACGTCGATTTCAACAGCGAGGTGAAAGAGGGTCAGGTGCTCGCCGTTCTCGACACGACCATCATCGCGGCGCAGGTATTCGACGCCCGGGCGGGGCTCCAGAGGAGCAAGGCCCAGCTCGATCAGGCCTCGGCGGAGTACGAACGGAACAAGCCGCTCTTCGAGAACGGCTACCTCTCCGCGACCGAATTCGTTTCGATCAAGACGAGCTACGACGCCGCGGCCGCCTCGTATCAATCGGCCGAGGCGGCGCTGAAGCGCGCCTTGAAGAACCTCGAGTACACGACGATCGCGTCGCCGATCAGCGGCACCGTCATCCAGCGGAACGTCGACGCCGGCCAGACGATTCAGGCGAGCTTTCAGGCGCCGACTCTCTTTATCATCGCGAGCGACATGAAATCGATGCAGATCGAGGTCAACGTCGACGAGAGCGACATCGGGCTCATCAAGGAAGGCATGAGGGTCGAGTTCACGGTGCAGGCGTATCCCGACGACGAGTTCTCGGGAGAGGTGCGCCAGGTGCGGCTGCAGCCGGTGACGCTCCAGAACGTCGTGAACTACACGGTCGTCGTGGACGCCTCGAACGAGGGGGGCAAGCTTCTTCCCGGAATGACCGCGACCGTCGACTTCGTCATCAGCGAAAAGAAGGACGTTCTCCTCGTGCCGAACTCCGCGATCCAGTTCAAGCCGGATCAGGAGACGCTCGACAGGATCATGAAGGAGTTTCGCGAGAAGATGGCCGCGCGGCGTTCCGAAGGAGCCGACAGCTCCCGCGAAGGCTCGGGAGAGGCGCCGGCGGCGCTCAGGCGCGGCCGGGGAAGCGAACGCCGGGGAGGCGGAGCGGCGTCTCCCGGATTCGCGGGCGGGGGCAGAGGCGCCTCCCGCGGCGAAGCCGCGCCGAGCCGCGTATTCTACGCCGATGAGAACGGCGAGCCGGCGATCGCGTTCTTCATGCCGGGCGCGACCGACGGCCGCAACACCGAGGTGAAGGAGAGCAGGGTCATCGTCGAGGGCATGAAGGTGATCACCGGGATCGAGAAAGCGGAAAAGAAAGCCAAGAATACGGCGACGCCGTTCGGTATGCCGACTCCCCCGCGCGGGAGCAGGGGCGGGCGGGGCGGATTCTGAAAGGACGGGAGAATGGCTCTCATCGAATTGCACAATCTCACGAAGACGTACCGCATGGGCGATATCGACGTTCACGCGCTCCGCGGGGTCGACATGAAGGTCGAGGAGCGGGAGTTTCTCGCGATCACCGGCGCGTCGGGCTCGGGCAAGTCGACGATGCTCAATATTCTCGGATGCCTCGATCTCCCGAGCGGAGGAGAGTACATGCTCGGGGGAATCCAGGTCAGCGGGCTCGGCAAGCGCGAGCTCGCCGACATACGAAACGAGAGGATCGGTTTCGTGTTCCAGGGCTTCAACCTTCTGCCGCGCACATCGGCGCTCGAGAACGTGGAGCTCCCGCTGCTCTACGATCGCGCGGGGAGGATCAAGGATCCGGCGAGGAAGGCCATCGAGGTCCTCACGCGGGTCGGCCTCGCGGACCGGCTCCATCACGAGCCGAACAAGCTTTCGGGCGGAGAGCAGCAGCGGGTCGCGATCGCCCGGGCGCTCATCAACGAGCCTTCCATTCTCCTCGCCGACGAGCCGACGGGGAATCTCGACACCGTGACGTCGATGGAGGTCATCGAGATTTTCAGGGATCTGAACCGCCAGGGAATGACGATCATACTCGTGACGCACGAGCCCGACATCGCCCATCAGGCGCGGCGAGCCATAGAGCTCCGCGACGGCCGTATCGTAAAGGATGAAGTGCTATGAAATGGAAGAGCCTCGTCAAGGTCGCCCTCAAGAGCATCATGAAGAACAGGATGCGCAGCTTCCTCACGATGCTCGGCATCATCATCGGAGTCGCCTCGGTGATCGCGCTCATCTCGGTCGGACGCGGAACGCAGGCCGATATCTCCGGGAAGATCCAATCGATGGGAACGAATCTCCTCATGGTCATGCCGGGGGCGAGCGGTTTCGGAGGGGTGAGCCGTGGGGCAGGGAGCTGGCATACGCTCACCTTGGCCGACGCGGAGAAGATCGAAAACGAGGCGACCCTGGTCACGAACGTCTCCCCGGTCGTTCGCGAGAGCGCGCAGGTGATCGCGGGAAGAAACAACTGGTTCACGAGCGTTCAGGGCGTCGCGTCGAACTACACCGTCATTCGAAGCTGGCCCGTCGACCGCGGCGCGTTCTTCACCGACCGCGACGTCAAGGCGCTGGCCAAGGTCGCGGTCCTCGGCGCCACCGTGGCCGACACGCTCTTCCCCGGCCAGGATCCGATCGGCGCGCGAATCCGCGTCGGAAACGTCCCCTTCACCGTCGTCGGCGTGCTGGGAAAGAAGGGGCAGAACATGATGGGATCGGACCAGGACGACATCATTCTCGCGCCCGCCACGACGGTCCTGTTCCGCCTGGGGGACGGAAAGTGGATCAACAGCATCACGGTGAGCGCCGTTTCGGAGCAGGAAACCGAGGCGGCGAGGAGCGAGATAGAGACGATCATGCGGCGCGCGCATCGGCTCGCGGGCTCGGAAGAGAACGATTTCTCGATCCGCACGCAGACCGAGCTCAACGAAATGGCGACCTCCGTCACGAAGATGATGACGCTGCTCCTCAGCGCGGTCGCCGGCGTGTCGCTCCTCGTCGGGGGCATCGGGATCATGAACATCATGCTCGTATCGGTGACGGAGCGAACGAGAGAGATCGGGATCCGGCTCGCGATCGGCGCGCGCGAGGCCGACGTGCTCGTGCAGTTCCTCATCGAGGCCGCCATCATCAGCCTCATGGGGGGGCTGCTCGGCATTCTCCTCGGGCTCGTGACGGCCGGGATCATCGGCAAGGCGATCTCGGCGTCGGTCGTGATCGATCCTGTGACCATCACGGTCTCGTTCCTGTTCTCGGGCATTATCGGGATCTTTTTCGGATTCTATCCCGCGAAGAAGGCGGCTGCTCTCAACCCGATCGAAGCGCTGCACTACGAATAGAACGCGATGTCGGACCGGTGATCCTCACATCCAGCGGACGGGATATGTATACCCGTTTTCGAGTTTCTCTTCGCCGCCGAGGTAGTTCATCACGTGCTGGCCGCAGTTGCTGCCGATGAGGTTCTCTTCGGGCTCCCCGATGCTGAGAATGATCTCGTAGCCCGCGGCCTCGAGATCCGCAATCAGGTCGATTCTCCTCGCCGACGGCGAGACGCGGGACGTTATCGCGTTTCTGCTCGCTTCACGGGTTGGATTGACCGGCGTGATCTTGATAATGAATCTATCCGGCGAAAAATACGTACGCAGAACGCCGGAATCGACCGGCATTCCCTCGGCGAGGGCGAAGTTGAGCGTTATCTTTCTATCTCCATCGCTCATGAAGTCGTCCGCGTATCCGGCTATTCGTTCGAAGCTCCATTTGCGGACCGGCATGAGCCAATCCCTGAGCCGCGTATCCGTCGTGTGGATGGAAAACTGCAGCTGAAAGCTCCGTCCGTAGAGCCCTTTCTTGACCTCGATGAGATCCCGAAAGAACCGATCGGCGCCGCACGGCGCTATCGTTGAGACGGAGGGCATGATCCCCGCGCAGAGGTAGCGGGCGGGAAGCGCGGCGAGAACGTCGAGGACCCCCCTATTGAAAGCCGGTTCGCCCATCCTCGCGAACTGGATCTTGAATTTCTCGACCGGCACTTCCATCGCGGGGAAGCGTTTTTGCACCATATAATCGATCTGCGAGAGCATCTCATGTGCCGTGACCTTCCCGGCGTAGAAAGAGCCGGCGTCGCAGAACCGGCAGCCGACCGGGCAACCGTAAAGCGTTGAGAGAAGCAGGACCCATTTCTTTTCCCGGGGGACGGGAGGCGTGAGCGATTCGGCGAACTCCACCAGCCTGCCGCTCTTCGTTTCGGCGACGTACACGAGGGCGATATCCGGTCTCCCGATTTCCGCGACGACTTTCATATCTCGATACTCCTGAAGCGATCGCGGATCTCCATGGCGGCCCTGATTCCGTCTCCCACGCAGATGCCGGTCTGCCGGTATATGCCGTTCTTGACGTCCCCGACGAGATGGAGCGCTCCGCTCCGTCTGAGAACGTCGAGCCGCTTCGACGTCGCTCTCGACAGAAAGTCGAGGCGCGGCTCCCGGCCGATCGCGACGAGCGCATAATCGACGCCGATGCGTTCCGGTTTCCGGGCCGCTCCGGAACGAAAGGTCAGGATCAAGCCCTCCTTCGCGACGCCGATTCTCTCGACGGCGACTTCGCGCATAAAGGCGATCCTTCTCTGTCTTCCGCACTTCTCGAGCAGCGCCGGATTGCACTTCGGGGCCGGGTTTCGGTACAAAACGACGATCTCGTTGCGGGCGGACAAGCTCGTCGCATAATCGAAGGCGGCGTCGCCCGACCCGATGATCGCTATTCTCTTGCCTCGAACGCCGAAAAGAGGATATGCCTCATAGAAGATTCTCGAGCGCGCGGATTTCGCTGTGCGCAGACCGGCGATTTCCCGTGCCCGTGTGCCCGAGGCGATGATCAGGGCCGCGGCTTCCGTGATGCCGATATTCGTCTTCACCGCGAACTTCCCGCCGCCGAACGCCACGTTCAATACCTTCTCATGAACGACCTCGACGCCGGCCGCTCTCAGGTGCCTCTGGAAGAGCCGCGCGAGCTCTATTCCGCTCGCCCCCCGCGGAAAGCCTGGGTAATTCGTCACGAGGTGGGCGTTCCGCAGGAGCCCGCCGATCTCGTCCATTTCGATGAGCAGACTATCGACGCCGAGGATTCTGAGCTCGATGGCGGCCGAGACCCCCGCCGGCCCCGCTCCGATAACGATAACGTGCTTATGCTTCATGATTCCGTTCCTTCGGCGCGGCGCGCGGATCGGTTTCGGAAAATAGTGCTGGGATGTGATAGTAATTGGGTGGATAATTCCGCGCAATGGAATAAAGCCGTTCTTCGATAATGAAACGAGGAAGCCATGAACACAAACCTCGCGATACTTTTCGTGATCGTCGCGGCGGCAGGCGCCGGGGCCATAATCTACTTCAACTATCGCTCGCAAAGAAAGCGCGCCGAGGCGATGGAGCGGATCGCCGGCGATCTCAAGCTCGCCTTCACGCCCGAAGGGGACGAGACGGTCATGTCCGAGCACGCCGCTCTCCATCTCTTCATGCAGGGACGATCCAGGAAGGTCAGGAATCTGTTTCGGGGCACGGTGCGCGACCGGCACGTATCGATCTTCGACTACCGGTACACCGTCGGGGGCGGCAAACACCAGCATACGTACAGCCAGACCGTGGTCTCGCTTCAACCGCAGGGCCGAAATCTGCCCGCCTTCACCATGAGGCCGGAGAACGTGTTCCACAAGCTGGGTTCGATGATGGGCTACCAGGACATCGATTTCGAGATCAGCCCGGGATTCTCGAAGAAGTATCTGCTGCGGGGCCCGGATGACGCCGCGATCCGCGGCGTCTTCACGAGCCGCGTGCTGGCGTTCTTCGAATCGGAGCCGGGGCTGTGCGTCGAGGCGGACGGGCGGAAGCTCATCGTGTACCGGCACTCGGCGCGGGTCAAGCCGGAGCTGCTCCGCGAATCGGTGGAGAAGAGCGTTCGAATCGCCGGTCTCTTCGAGCGCTAGAGCCGCCTCGGAAGAATCTCCGGGAACATATCCGGATCTTCGGCGTATCAGCCTCTATAACCGTTTCGTTGAAAAGGAGATTCCCGAATGAGAAAAGCGGCGATTCTTCTCTGTGTCATTCTCTCCTTCGCGGCGCTCCGCGCGTCGAATGCGGGCGCGCAGCAGCCGGCTCCGGCGGTCCCCCGTTTCGATCGCGGCGACAGCGTCGAGGTGCGGGGCGTCGAGATATTCGATCGTATCGTCTATCTTCCCGGTCTCGATCAACGGATTCGGACCGTACCCCTTCGTGCTCGATACGGGCGCCGGGGATCTGTCGGCGCTCGACGAGGGGACGGCCCGGTCCATCGGACTGCGATCGACGGTCATCGGCGAAGGGGGAGGGGCGGGGGAGGAGATCGTCCAGTTCGGTCTCGCCGATTCGACCATCGTTTCGATGCCGGGGCTCTCGTTCGCCGAGGGTCCTCTCCTGACGCTTCCCGTGCGGCGGCTGGACGCGCACTGGGGCAAGCGAAAGGACGGGCTGTTCGGCGGAGACCTTCTCTCGACCCTCGTCACGCGCATCGATTATGAAAACGAACGTGTCGTCTTCCACGACGCGGCATCATACGAATACGCCGGCCCCGGCGAGCGGATCCCGGTCGAATTGCGCGGCAACTATATCATCGTCCGGGCCGAGGTGCTCCCGTATGGAGCGGGCGAACCGCTCGAGGCGGCGTTTCTTCTCGATACCGGCGTGAGGGTATCGGTCTTCAATAACCCCTACGCGAGAAAGCACGCTCTCGCCGCGCAGAGCCCGAGCACCCTCGCCGGCGTCACGGGATTCGGCATCGGCGGGGCGAGCAAAGGGATAATCGGACGGGTGCGGGGGATCCGCATCGGATCGTTCCGATTCGAGAACCCGGTCATGACGTTCTCGACCGACGAGAGGGGCGCGCTCGCCGACACGAGCTTCGCGGGGATCATCGGCGCCGATTTCCTGAGCCGGTTCACCGTCGTTCTCGACTACCGGCGCTCGCAGATAATCCTCGAGAAAAACTCCGGCTTCGGCGCTCCGTTCGAGTTCGATATGTGCGGCATACGCTTCGCCATGGAGGGTGAGCGCTTCGATCTCTTCAAGGTCTTCATGGTCTATGAAGGCACGCCCGCCGCTCTCGCGGGCATAGCCGCGGGGGACGTCGTCACGGCTATCGACGGCCGGGCGGCCGGGAGCTTCACGAGGGAAGGCATCCGGGAATACCTGCAGCGCGAAGGGGAATCGGTGCGCTTCACGATCGAGCGGGGCGGCGGGACGAAGGACGTCACGGTCCGCCTGAAGAAAATGATCTGAGGAAGCGAACGCCGCGGCCCGCTCGAAAAACCCCGCCGCAAAGGCCATATCCCGACCCGTCGCAGAAAAAGCATTGCGTCAAGCCCTGCGAATATATAAAATAGGACATTCGGGGCTGGCGTAGCTCAGCTGGTAGAGCAGCGCACTCGTAATGCGCAGGTCATCGGTTCAATTCCGATCGCCAGCTCCAGAATGAAACAGGCGCCTTCGATGAGCCGGCATCCTCGGCGCTCCAAGCGCCGGGGGACCTCCGGCGTTTATTCCGGGCTTCCCGCATTTTTCCATTATCCTGAATAAAATTTGCCATAGGCATTGAAAAGGCTTGCAACGTTTTTTGGGCTGGTATATATTGTCACCAATTTCGAGCGAGCCTCTTCGCTCAACGTATGTATCGCTTTTGTGGCGTGGAATAAACCTGATCGGATGTGGTCGGGGTGGCTGAAGGCCAGGCTGCGGAAAAAAAGCAAGCGATCATAAAAGTCAACCTCAAATGGTGCAAGGGTTGCGAGATCTGCGTGGCCTACTGCCCGAAGGCCGTCCTCGAGATGGAGGGCGGAAAGGTCAAGGTCGCACGGCCTGAAGACTGCATCAAATGCATGCTGTGCGAGCTCAGGTGCCCCGATTTCGCGATAACGGTTGAATGAGGACTCCCAGAGGGGGGCCTCATTTTTTTGCCCTTGAACGCCCGGGTGAGGTGCCTTGGCGCGCGCGGCGTTGCGGCGCCCCGGCCGGAAAAGGAGACAGGGCCTTGACGAAAAGTCCCGCGGGAAAAATAGTCATGATGCAGGGGAACGACGCCTGCGCGGAGGGGGCGATATGGGCCGGCTGCCGCTTCTTCGCGGGCTATCCCATCACGCCCTCCTCGGAGATCGCCGAGTACCTCGTTCGCAAGCTCCCGAAGATCGGCGGCAAGTTCATCCAGATGGAGGACGAGATCGCCGCGATGGGCGCCATCATCGGCGCCTCCCTCGCGGGGGCCAAGGCCCTCACGGCGACGTCGGGCCCCGGCTTCAGCCTCAAGCAGGAGAATCTGGGACACGCGGTCATGGCGGAGGTGCCGTGCGTCGTCGTCGACGTGCAGCGGGGCGGCCCGAGCACCGGAACGCCGACCCTTCCCGCCCAAATGGACATGCAGCAGGCGCGCTGGGGCTCGCACGGCGATCACGGGGTCATCGCGCTGAGCGCGGCATCGGCCCAGGAGATGTTCGAGCAGACGATTCGCGCGTTCAATCTCGCCGAGACGTACATGACGCCGGTCATTCTGCTCTTCGACGAGATCGTCGGACACATGACGGAGAAGATGGTGCTCCCCGAGAAGGGAAGCGTCGAGATCGTCAACCGCAGGCAGCCCGACAAATCCCCCGATAAATATCTCCCGTACGAGAAGACCGAGAACGGCATTCCGATCCTCGCGAATTTCGGAACGGGCTACCGGTACAACGTGACCGGCCTCTGCCACGACGAATCGGGATTCCCGACGAACGATTCGAAAAAGATCGAGGCGAATATCATTCACCTGACCGAGAAGATCGAGCGTCACCGGAAGGACATCATCCGCTGGAGAGAGTTCCATCTCGACGACGCCGAGGTCGCCATATTCGCGTACGGCGGCGTCGCGCGCTCGGCGAGGCGCGCCGTGAAGGAATGCCGCGAGGCGGGCATCAAGGCCGGGCTCTTCGAACCGACGACGATCTGGCCGTTCCCGTCGGAAGAGATCCTCGACATCGCGGGGAAGGTCAAGGCGTTCGTCGTCCCCGAGCTGAACCTCGGACAGATGGCGCGCGAGGTCGAGCTCGCCGCGAAATGCAGGGCGGAGATCCACAGGGTGAACCGCGTCGACGGAGATCCGATCACGCCGAAACAGATCGTCGATCGCGTCAGGGAGGTGGTCTGAGATGTTCAACTACCTCGACTACGTGCGCGAACGGAATCTTCCCCACATCTGGTGCTCGGGCTGTGGCGACGGCATCATCCTCAAGGCGCTCATCAGGTCGCTCAAGAAGCTCGGCATCTCGAAGGACGAGGCGGTCATGGTGTCGGGGATCGGCTGCGCGAGCAGGACGGCGGGCTACATCGACATCAACACGCTCCATACGACGCACGGCCGCGCGATCGCGTTCGCGACCGGCGTGAAGCTCGCCAAACCGAACCTGCACGTCATCGTCGTGACGGGAGACGGGGACGCGACGGCCATCGGCGGGAACCATTACATTCACGCCGCTCGCCGGAACATCGATCTCACCGTGCTCCTCTACAACAACTTCATCTACGGCATGACGGGCGGGCAGGTGTCTCCGACGACGCCGCGCGGCAAGATGGCCTCGACGGCGCCATTCGGGAACCTCGAGCCCTCGTTCAACATAGCGGGACTCGCGCAGGCCGCGGGAGCTTCCTACGTCGCGCTCGGAGACGTCTATCACGTCCAGCAGCTCGACAAGCTCATCGTGTCGGCCTTGCAGAAAAAGGGCTTCTCCGTCGTGGAGATTCTCACCCCGTGCCCGACCGCCTACGGGCGGCGGAACAAGCAGGCGACCCCGGTCGACATGATGAACTGGCTCAAGGACAACGTCGTCCTGAAAGACAAGCTCGACAAGATGGCCGAGGACGAGAAGACGGGCAAGATCGCTTCGGGCGTTCTCTGGGATATCGAGAAGCCCGAGTTCACGGCCGAATACGACAAGCTCATCGAGCGGTTGAAAGCTGAAAAGCAGGCAAAATAATAGACGGCGGGCGGCACGACGGGAGCGATAATGGATCGATTTGAAATGCGTCTGAGCGGTTCCGGCGGCCAGGGGCTCATCCTGGCGGGAAAGATCCTCGCCGAAGCGGTCGTCATCTACGACGGCCGCAACGCGGTGCAGACCCAGAGCTACGGGCCCGAGGCCCGCGGCGGCGCGAGCAAGGCGGAGGTCGTCATCGCCGACGGCGAGATCGATTATCCGAAGGTTCTGGACCTCGACCTGCTTCTGGCCCTCACGCAGGTGTCGTGCACGAAATACAGCAAGGATCTCAAGGCGGGCGGCACGCTCATCGTCGACTCGGGACTCGTGAAGGATCTGCCGAAGGGGAATTACAAGCTCTACCAGGCCCCGATCACCGAGATCGCCGTGAAGAAGATCGGCAAGGCCGTCGTGACGAACATCGTCGCGCTCGGCATTCTCACGAAGATCTCGGGCGTCGCGTCGGAAGACGCCGTGCGGAAGGCCATTCTCGCGCGCGTACCCAAGGGGACCGAGGAACTGAACATGAAGGCCTTCGACGAGGGCCTCAAGGCCGGCGCGGAAGTGCTGGCTCGCTAGACGGGCACATTCGGACTCGATTCTTTTCATTTCCAGAGGAGGTATTCGATGAGCGCGAGGAAAGCGAAGAGCGCGAAGAAAGCGCCGAAGCCGAAGAAGAAAGCGGCGGCGAAGAAGCCCGCGGCGCGCACGGCCGCGCCCCGGAAAGCGGCGCCCAGGAAGCCGGCGGCCAGAAAGCCGGCGCAGAAGAAGCCTCTCATCCTGAAGCCGCTCACGACCGAGGAGCTCCTCGCGAAGGCGAAGCAGCCGGGCATCGACGCGATGGTCATGCATCCCTTTTACAAGGGGAAGATCGAGATCATGCCGAAGGCATGCATCCGGAGCTTCGACGATTTCGCGATCTGGTACACGCCGGGCGTCGCGAAGCCCTGCCTCGACATCCGCGACAATCCCGAGAAGGTCTTCGAGCACACGAACAAGGGGAACTTCGTCGCGGTCGTCTCCGACGGAACGCGCGTTCTCGGGCTCGGCGACATCGGCCCCGAGGCGGGGCTGCCGGTCATGGAGGGCAAGGGGATGCTCTTCAAGTATCTCGGCGGCGTCGACGCGTTCCCGATCTGCGTCGACACGAAGGATCCCGACAAGCTCATCGAGTTCGTGAAGCTGCTCCAGCCGTCGTTCGGCGGCATCAACCTCGAGGATATCTCGCAGCCGAAGTGCTTCCGCGTCCTCGACACGCTCCGCAAGGAATGCCACATCCCCGTCTGGCACGACGATCAGCAGGGCACCGCGGCGGTCACCGTGGCCGGCCTCATCAACGCGATCAAGATCGTCGGCAAGGATATGGCGAAGGTCAAGGTCACGCTCGTGGGCGCGGGCGCCGCGAACATATGCATCGCCCGCATGATCATGGTCGCCGGCGTCACGCCGAAGAACATCATCATGTGCGACTCGAAGGGCATCCTGCACAAGGGGCGCGAGGAAGAGCTCAAGCAGGATTGGAAAGAAAAATGGGAGATGGCGCAGATAACGAACGGCGAGGGTCGCTCCGGCGACGTCCCGCACGCGATGGAGGGAGCCGACGTTCTCATCGCCCTCTCGAAGAACGGCCCCGACACGATCAAGAAGGAATGGATCGCCCGGATGGCGAAGGATTCGATCGTGTTCGTGTGCGCGAATCCGATCCCCGAGATATGGCCGTGGGACGCGAAGGCCGCCGGCGCGCGCGTCGTCGCCACGGGCAGGAGCGATTTCCCGAACCAGGTCAACAACTCGCTCGGCTTTCCGGGCATCTTCCGCGGCACTCTCGACGTGATGGCGAAGACGATCACGGACGAGATGTGCATCGCGGCCGCGCGCGAGCTCGCCCGCGTCGCCGAGGACAAGGGGCTCCGCGAGGATTACCTCATTCCGACGATGGACGAGGTCGAGGTGTATCCGCGGGAGGCCGCGGCGGTCGGCCGCAAGGCCGTCGAGCAGGGGGTCGCGCGCCTGAACCTGACGTGGGATCAGCTCTATAACAAGGCCGAGAAGATGATCTCGGAGTCGCGCGCGAAGTTCCAGCTCCTTCAGAAGAAAGGGCTCGTCCGTTTGCCGAAGATGAAATGATGGTGTTGAGCCGGTGAGGCGGCTGGCCCGCCGGACATCGGTCCCAGCCTTCGGTCAATAAAAGAGGCAATGGCCGCCCGTGGGGGCGGCCATTGTATTTCCTTTGGCATCCTTGTAATTTGATTGAAATGAATATAGTTACGTGCTAAAATTAAACTAATTACTGAAATCCGGAGATCTCAACTGACGAGGCGATGCACGATGGCTCGTGAGCCTCTCGAAAGCGTTCTTCCCAAACAGCCAGAGTCTGCTTACGCTGCGCCTCTTGCCGAGGCGCCAATGGATGCGTGCATGAATCCCGATAGGAGGCGATGGCCAATGGTGAAATGTTTGGTATCGATGTCAGCGGTGTGTTTGCTGCTTGTGGCCGTGAGCATCTCGCCGGCGCATGCCGTATGGATGGTAGACGGTGTGGCCCTGGCGCCAACTCTCGAGCCGTTTGCGACGTTTCCTCAGATAATCTTGGATGGCTTGGGAGGAGCGATCATTACGTGGCAGGACCGTCGTGCGGGGAGCTACTATGACATATACGCCCAGCGGGTGGATGCGTATGGCGCTATTCAGTGGACGGTGGACGGGATCGCCATCTGCACGGCGGCATACAGTCAGGAATCTCCTCAGATCATCTCGGACGGCTCTGGGGGAGCGATTATCACGTGGCTGGATTATCGCAGCGGCGGCGCCAACTCGGACATCTATGCCCAGCGGGTGAATGCGAGCGGCGCCGTTCAGTGGACGGCGGACGGGGTCGCCATCTGCACTGCGGCAAACAATCAGACATCTCTCCAGATCATCGGGAGCGCTTCCGGAGGGGCGATCATCACGTGGGAGGATTTTCGAGGCGGAAGCTATTCGGACATCTATGCCCAGCGGGTGGATGCAAGCGGCACCGTATCGTGGACAGCGGATGGGGTTGCCATCTGTGCGGCGGCAAACAATCAGACATCTCCCCAGATCATCGGGAGCGGCTCTGGTTCAATCATCACGTGGGAGGATTTTCGAGGTGGAAGCTACTCGGACATCTATGCCCAGCGGGTGGATGCAAGCGGCGCCGTATCGTGGACAGCGGATGGGGTTGCCATCTGTGCGGCGGCAAACAATCAGACATCTCCTCAGATTGTCGCGGGCTCTGGAGGGGCGATCATCACGTGGCAGGACTCTCGATATGGAGGTGGAGAATTCATCGACATCTTTGCCCAGACGGTGGATGCGAGCGGCGTTGTTCAGTGGACGGAGAATGGGGTCATCATCTGCGGAGAGATGCACGCTCAGGAATCTCCCCGTGTCACTTGGGACGACTGGGGAGGGGCGATCATCACGTGGGAGGATTTTCGAGGTGGAAGCTATTCGTCGGACATCTATGCCCAGCGGGTGGATGCGAGCGGCGTCGCTGGGTGGGCGGCGAATGGGGTCGCTATCTGCGCAGCGAATAATAATCAGGAATCTCCCCAGATCGCTTCGGACGGTTGGGGAAGGGTGATCATCACGTGGCAGGACTCCCGAAGTGAAAGCTATCCCGACATCTATGCCCAGCAGGTCGATGCGAACGGCGCCGTTCAGTGGATGGCGAACGGGATTGCCATCTGTTCGGCGGCAAATATTCAGGAATCACCCCAGATCGCCTCAGACGGTTGGGGCGGAGCGATCATCACATGGCAGGACTCCCGAACTGGGAGCTACCCTGACGTTTATGCCCAGCGAGTGACTGAGTCTGGTTTGGGACCCATATGCGATGTGGAGCCGTATACCATTAATTTTGCAGAGGCAGTCCCCGTCTCCGGCGCACGGGATACTTCTTTCGCGATCACCAATGCGGGATTTGCATCGCTCATGGGGCGTGTGAGCGAGGCGTCCGATCACTACTCGATCGTTTCAGGCGGCGGCGATTTTCTTCTGTGGAACGGCCAGTCGCGGATCGTCACCATACGATACCAACCGACTGCTCCGGGGACGCATCTTTGCGTGATTGAGACGGGAGCCAGCATCTGCGGCTATGCATACATCACAGGAACGGCGGTGCAACTGCCGCCGGATTCCGTGATCTACGTGGATGCGGACGCAACGGGCGGCAGTGGAGGGAGTTCATGGGCTAACGCCTTCACGAAGCTGAGCGATGCCCTGGCCTTTGCCCCGAGTTGCCCGAACGTGACACAGATCTGGGTGGCCGAAGGGACGTACCGGCCGACGGCGGACTTCGAGCGGACCGCCACGTTCCAGTTATTGGACAGCCTCGCGATCTATGGCGGCTTCGCGGGCACGGAGACGGCACGGAGCCAGCGCGACGTATCCGCGCACGTGACTATCTTAAGCGGCGACATCGGGATCAAGGAGGATGCATCGGACAATTCCTACCATGTCGTGACGGGGAGCGGGACTGATGCGACAGCCGTGCTCGATGGATTCACGGTGACAGCGGGGAAGGCCAACGGAGCGGGCCTGGATCAGTACAGGGGTGGGGGTTTTTTCAGCCTCTATGGGAGCCCGACAATTTCGAATATCGAGTTCTACCGCAACGAAGCTCAATCGTATGGCGGCGGCATGTGCATCGCGTTCAGTAGCCCGAGGGTCATCAATGTGATCTTCCGTGAGAACAGAAGCTATTGTGGCGGGGGTATATTCATCGGTGGATGGGACCCGATCCTCGCCAATGCGCTGTTCATTGGCAATGTGGCGAGTCAGGACGGCGGTGGGATATATAGCGGGAGCGATTTTTCTCTCATAAACGCCAGCTTCTTCGGAAACTCGGCCGCGAGAGGCGGAGGATTCTGTAATGCATCCGGGAGCCCTGCCATTGTTAACGCTACTATGTGGGGCGATAGTGCCGCGTGCGGGGTGGGGTATGAGAACTGCAGCGAGATATATAACTCCAGTGGCAATCCGACTATCTCCTACTCTCTCGTGCAGGAGAGCGGCGGGAGCGCAGGATGGGACCCGACGCTCGGCACCGACGGTGGCCACAACATCGACGCGGATCCGCTGTACTACGGAGCGCCGGCCGGCGACCTCCGCATTCTCGTAGGATCCACCGCGATAGATGCCGGGAATAGTGGGGTTGCCGGTCTTCCCGCGACAGATATTGCCGGCAATCCCCGCATTCAGGGTGCCGCTATCGATATGGGCGCCTACGAGGGAGGAACGGCCGCTCTCTTCAGCTATGCTCATATGGACTCTCTTGTTGATGTTCCGAATGACCAGGGCGGTTCGCTGAGGATCTACTTCACGCGATCCTCCTACGACAATGCGCTCGAGGAGGAGTACCCGATTTTGCGGTACGACATCCATCGGCGCGTGGATGATCTGGGACTTCTCGCGAGCATCAAGAGCGCGGGAGAAGTCATCGGAGAAAACCTCACTGTGAAGCTCCTCAGTGGTGAGAAGGTAAACCTCACGGTGCCGCCATCCGCTGCGAGGAGCAAGTATGTTCGGTACGCGGACCGGTACTATCTCGTGAACGAGGCCGGCGCGGCTGCCTCCGCCCCCGCGGGCACCTGGGAGATCGTTGGAAACGTATCCGCCGAGCAGCAGGAGCATTACATACGGCTCGCGCCGACGCTGGCGGATTCCTCCTCGACGCTTGTCTGGTCGGTGTACTACATCTCGGCTCACACGACGACGCCGACCGTGCACTTCGACAGCCCACCTGACAGCGCCTACTCGGTGGACAACATTGCCCCCGGGGTTCCGGTGGGATTCGCGGTTGCATACAATACGGGGAGCGGAAACCGCCTGAGCTGGGATCCGAGCAAGGAAGGCGACTTCCAGTACTTCAAGGTGTATCGGGGAAACGATCCGGATTTCGTGCCGGCGCCTGCGAATAGAGTGAAAGCGACAGCTAGAACTGAGTGGAGCGATCCCGAGTACGACGGCTGGGAAGTGTATTATAAGATTACTGCGCTCGATCACGCGGGTAACGAGAGCGAGCCGGCATCCCCTGGATCGACGACGGGCGCGGATGATCACGCGATCCCGCGCAGCTTCGCGCTCCATCAGAACGCTCCGAATCCGTTCAACCCTGTGACGGTGATCCGGTATGACGTGCCTCCGATAGGCGGGAGGGTGGCGGTTACGGTGTACGATGTCTCGGGGCGACTCGTGCGGACTCTCGTCGATAGGGTGCAGTCAGCCGGGCAGCATACGGTGCGATGGGACGGGAGAAACGAATACGGGCAGAGTGCTGCCTCCGGCATCTACTTCTGCCGGATGACGGCTCCAGGATTCGTGGAGAAACGAAAAATGGTCCTGCTGCGCTGAGGATCATTGCAGGATTCGCGGGCGCAGAGAAATCGCGCGAATTCGGGACGACCACGGGCACCCTCAGAGGGAGCCCTTTCCTCTTGACGAATCATACTTTTCTGATTATTCTGAATATAGTGAATACTATATTCTGTGGGATGTTCGAGTCGCGAGGAGGAGCGCCATGCAGGCAAAACGGAGTCATCGAGGCGCGGGGTGTTGTGGGTCGGAAGGAATGAAGCGGGGAGGAGTCTTGGGGCGGATGAGCTGCTGCAAGATCGAGGCGGTCGTCTCGGTCGATGAGCGCGGCCAGCTCGTGCTTCCGAAAGAGATTCGAGACAAGGCCGGAATCAAAGCGGGCGATAAGCTCGCCCTCATCATGCACGGAGCCGGGGAAGACACATGCTGCATCAGTCTCATCAAGACCGAGGGGCTCGCCGAGAGCGTGAAAAGGATGCTCGGCCCCATGATGAAGGATATCCTCGGCTGAGCCAAAAGGCGGTGGGAACGAACAGAAGGAGATCTCTTATGAAGGTATGTATTCCATCGATGGATGAAACGGGTCTGGAGGGAATGCCGCACGGGCATTTCGGATCGTGCTCGCATTTCGTGATTCATGATATCGATACCGGCGCGACGGACGTCATCGGCAACGGCACCGGCGCGCACGAGCACGGCATGTGTCATCCGCTCGCCTCGCTCGAGGGGCGTGGCATCGACGCGATCGTCGTCGGCGGCATCGGCATGAGGGCTCTGATGATGTTGAACGCGGGCGGGATACGGGTATATCGGGCCGCGCCCGGAACGATTCGCGACAACATCGAGCTTCTGAAGGGCGGAACGCTGGCGGAGGTCGCGCCGGGGGACGCGTGCGGCCATCACGGCGGAGGCCATGAATGCGGGAGGTAGCGCGATGAAGAAAGCGGACGAGATACGCCAGGACGTCTCGAAAACCTATGCCCGAGCCGTGGAAAAGCCTTCTGCGCCGGGAAGCGGATGCAGCTGCTGCGGCGGTCCGGTCGCGGCGGGGGTCGCCGCGAAGCTCGCCGGATACAGCCGCGAGGAGATGGCGGCGCTTCCTCCGGATGCGGTCGTCAACTCGTTCGGCTGCGGGAATCCGGTCGCTCTCGCCGCTATAAGGGAGGGCGATACGGTGCTCGATCTCGGCTCCGGAGCCGGCATCGATCTTCTGCTCGCCGCGAAGATCGCGGGGCCCCGGGGGCGGGTGATCGGCGTCGACATGACTCCGGCCATGATCGAACGCGCGCGTCGGAACGCCGCCGCGGCGGGGCTCTCGAACGTCGAGGTGCGAGAGGGGATCATCGAAAATCTGCCCGTCGAATCGGGCTCCGTCGATCTTGTCATATCGAACTGCGTCATCAACCTCTCTCCGGAGAAGGAAAAGGTGTTCGGGGAAATCGCCCGCGTTCTCAAGCCGGGCGGGCGCATTTCCATCTCGGACATCGTCACGGAGAAGCTCCCGGCTTGGGTGGTGGAGCTGGGGGCGCTGTATTCGGCGTGCATCACGGGAGCGATACCGGAGGAGGCGTATCTGGACGGGCTCCGCACGGCGGGGCTCGCGGACGTCGCCGTCAACGATCGCCTCGTATACGATCGCTCGCAGCTTGCCGCGCTTCTCGTGTCGGATATCGCCGGCGAAGACGCTCCGTGCTGCGGGGGACAAGGGCTTCCCCGAGAAAAGATCGACGCCGCGATAGGGGAGATCGCGGGAAAAGTGGCAAGCGTCCGGGTCGAGGGCCGCAAGCCCGGGGAGCGGCGGCGATGAAAGGGATTCTGTTTCTCTGCGTGGCGAATTCGGCGCGCAGCCAGATGGCCGAAGGAATAGCCCGCTCGCTCGCTCCTCCGAGGATCCACGTCCGGTCGGCCGGCTCGAGCCCGACGCGGGTGAGACCGGAAGCGATCGCCGTTCTGCGCGAGATCGGGATCGATATCTCCGGGAATCGATCGAAGAGCGTTTCGGAGATTCCGGCGGCGGAAATAGACACGGTCATTACCTTATGTGCCGAGGAGGTATGCCCGATCTTCTTCGGAAGCGCCGAGCGCATTCACTGGCCGCTTCCCGATCCCGCCGCCGTGAAGGGATCGGCGGAGGCTCGGCTCGAGGCCTTCAGAGAGACGCGGGACGAGCTTCGCCGCCGCATCGAGGCGATGTTCGCGGGAGAGGGAAGACCATGACCGCCTGCATCTTCGTATCGGATCTGCACGGAAAAATCGATCGTTATCGAAAGCTCTTCAACGTCGCGGCAACCGAAAGGCCGAAGGCGATCTTCGTCGGGGGGGATATTCTGCCCCATTTCGGGCACGCCGGCGCGAGCGGCGATTTTCTGGAGGATTTCCTTTTCGCGGAGCTTTCCCGCTTGCGGGAGGTTCTCGGCGAGGCCTATCCGCGGGTGTTCGTCATTCTCGGCAACGACGACGGGCGCGCGATCGAGGAATCGTTCATCGAAGCGACCGATAGGGGGCTTCTATCGTACGTGCACGGGAGGAAGGAGCTTTTCGAGCGGCATGCGGTGTACGGGTACTGTTTTTCGCCGCCGAGCCCCTTTCTGCTGAAGGATTGGGAACGGTATGACGTTTCCCGCTATGTCGATCCGGGATGTGTATCGCCCGAGGAGGGATGGAGGACCGTCGCGGTCGATCCCGACGAGGCGCGATTCGCCACGATCGCGCAGGATCTGGACGCGCTCGCCGGAGCGAACGATCTCGAAAACGCTGTCTTTCTCTTTCACGCGCCGCCGCACGAGAGCAATCTCGATCGCGCCGCTCTCGACGGGAAGACCGTCGATCACGCGCCGCTCGACGTGCATGTCGGCAGCATCGCCATCCGGCGTTTCATCGAAAAAGCGCAGCCGCTTCTCACCCTCCACGGCCATGTCCACGAATCGGCGCGAATCACCGGCTCATGGCGCGATTCGTTCGGGCGCACCGTCGCGCTGTCGGCGGCGCACGACGGGCCCGAGCTCGCGCTCGTTCGCTTCGATCTCGAGGATCCCTCGTCGGCGTCGCGCGACCTCTTGTAGAATTCAACCGCGCTTTTTCATGGGAAGCGGCCGGGCCGCGTCGGTGACGGCTCCGATCTTGACGGCGAAGCTCGTCTTCCGCGCGATATCGTCGTCCGTGACGATATGGACGTCGAGGAGCCCGCCCGTCCGGTAGCCCGTCTGCAGGTAGTTCATCTCGTCGAGACAGAGACTCCATCCGTCGAGCCAGAGCTCGAGCTCTTCGCGCTGCTGCTTCGTGCCGCGGTGGTGAACGATGATATCGATGTCGCTTCCGAGCCCGGCCGTCGCGTTCTTCGTGCTGCCGAAAACGTAGAATCCGGCCACGCCGAACTGTTCCGGATCGAGTTGCGAGGCTATGCGCTCCGCCATCCGAAGGCGCCACACCCACAGATGATCCGATGGACGGTCAGGATCCGCCGGGTGCGCGTCGAGACGCTCTTCTCCGGATTCCCTCGAAGCGAGAAGGGCGACCGCTTCTCCGAGCTCGGCGTTCATCAGCACCCGGAGGATCTTGCCGTCGGTCGCCTGGGGTACGTCGATGAGATGAACGACGCCGGCGAGCCGGGAGAATTCGGGCAGGACCTCGGGGAGAATGTTCTTCGAACCGAGAAGGAAGCGCTCGTTGAAGACGATCCCCTCGTCGTCGGGGAAGAGGGGAAGGTAGCGTATCTGCCCTTCGACGAGATCCTGGAAGAAATGGGTTCCGAAAGAAAGGTCCGGCATGTAGTTGCCCTTCTTGCGGGCGATCTCTATGAGAACGGCGGTGTTGTTGATGTCGGAGTAGGTGACGTTCACGCCGAGCTTGATATCTCCGCGGCTTCCCCATCGTCCCGGCCCCATGAGGATGAACTGCCGTTTCGGAAGAAGCTTGTTGAGATGTCCGACGGCGCGTCCCACGGCGACGAGGTCCTCCCGTTCGGGAAGCTCGGCGTACGCGAGCGGATCGACGTAGACGACGTGGGTGATGTCCGGAACCCGCCCGTTCGAGATGTAGCGCTTCGCCGAGAAGACGATCTTATCGGCGGGAACGTCCTGCGGGATAGGCGCGGGCGCGCTCGCCGGCGAAAAGCTCTGCGGGCGGCACTGGAGCAGATAGAAATCGGTTCCGTCATGCGCGAATTCGATATCGACGGGGAACCCGAGCTTCTCCTCGAGCAGCTTGAGAATGCCGTGAACCTGTTTCACGAAGGGAGTCTCGCTGATGAGGCCGTCCAGCGTGAAGGGAAGGTCGTCATGGTCGAAATCGATGTTCATTGCCATCGGCTTCCGCAGATTATGACCGTCGTAGATCGAAACCATCTTCTCGACGAGAGGCAGCTCCGCTCCGTGTTTCCTGAGGAGGTCTTTGGCGTCCACCGTTTCGAAGGTGTTGGTCTTCAGGTTGATGACGTCGATCTTCTTCGGGGTGTAGTAGACGATCTCCTCGGTCGCGACGTTGACGCGCAGCCCCGGCTGTCCGGGCGCGATGAGGGCCGGATAATCGTCGCTGACGCGGTCGACGGCGCGCGTGCCGAGACCGGGAACGGTGCGGATGAGGCCATCCTCGCGCCTGATCCGGGGGGACCAGCGGAATTCGTTCCTGCTGAACGCGACGCCGGCGAAGGAGGGGAGAAAGTAATCTCCCACGCGGTTTCCCACCACTCCCTGGATCATGATTCCCATTTCCTCGCTGAAATCGAGCAATCCGCGCTCGGCGCGATACTCGATGGGATCAGGACCGAAGATCGATGCGTAGACCTCGGCTACGGCGTCGAGGAGGGCATCGAGGCGCTCCTGCTTGGTGCCCTGGTTCGCGAGGAACAGGCTCTTGTATTTTCCCGAAAAGGCCGCTCCGAGGCTGTCCTCGAGGAGGCTCGAGCTGCGAATGACGAGCGGCATTCCCTCGAGCTCGTCGAGGACCATGGAAAGTCCCTGTCTGATTTCCGGCGGAAACCTGCTGTTCTTGAACGTGAGCATCACGTGCGGGTATTCGAGCCGAACCTGATTGATATCCTTGTATTTCTGTTCGATGACCTCGTCGAGGTTGTTGAACCGCAGGAATCCGAGCAGCACGTCGGAAGTGATATACCAGCTCTTCGGCACCTTCACGTTTGCGAAGAGCGGGTCGGTGCCGTACGATTTCTTGATGATCTGCTGGGCGAGAAAGAGGCCCGCGCCCTTGCCGCCGAGCTGCCCGTGGCTCTCCGGCGTATAGATGATCCGGTCGAGGATCTCGAAGAAGTCGCGGACCTCGATATACTTCTTCGCGACCTTGATGTAGTTGAGCTGCTTCGAGAGGAATCGCGTGATGAGGGAAACGATCAGGCCGTTTTTCACCGCCTGGGAGAGATCGATCCCCGAGGGAGACATGTCCCGGTACTGCCGGAGCGCGGCGATCACGCCGGAAAGGGGAAGATTCGTGTTGCCGACGTGCAGGAGGTAGCTCAGCTTGTCGTCCTGGATCCACTTCCGGAGATAATCGAGCAGCTGCTCGTTCGTGTATTCTCCCGTCGCGATGCGGAATATCTCGTCGCTCAGGCGGTCGGTGATCTCGAGCGAGTGGAGCTGGTACGGCTTGTTGGCCTCCTGATTCAATCCGGCCTCGAAATCGATATCGACCGGCACGAGTGTCCCGCGAAGCCGTTCAGCCTCCTCGACGCCGCTCCAGCAGAGCAGGTTGAGCATCTTTTCGGATACGTTCTCGAAGAGGTTGCGATCGGTATGGTGCAGGAGATTGAGAATGACCCTCCATTCGCCGGCGCTCTCGCGAGGGCGTTCCTCCGCGGCCTCGCGCAGCTGCTGATGCAGGAGGAAATTGCCGATCCGGTCGGCGATCGTCTTCAGGAGCCTCTTCTCCTGCTTGAGAAAGGGGCCTTCGTCGGCCTGCGGCATCTCCTTCGAATAGAAAACGCTTATCTCGCCTTCCTTCGCATCATCAACGAGAATATCGGCAGTCATCACCCAGGGGGTTTCGGCGAAACCGGGGATCGAATAGCTCTCGGTCCCGAACACGATCCGCGCGTAACAAGAGCCCGGATACTGCCATCCCGACGGAACCGTTTCGACGACGCGGCGGAAGACCCTCTCGCGCGGCGCGTCCGGTTCGACGAGGAGCTCCTCGATGTTGTACAGACACTCGAGCTCCTTCTCGCGTTCGCGGAAAAAATGAAGGAGATCGTCCGCCTTGTCCCTTCGGTCACTCATGCGTGATCACTCCCCGCCCGCTCCGGCCGTCGACCTTTGCGAGCAGCGGCGCGTCGAGCTCGACGTGCTTCACGAAGTGCGTCTCGGAAACCGTTCGCTGCTTCATCAGCCATTCCCAGTCGATACGGTACTCGCTCCCGTGCGGAATCGAGAAATAGAATATCTTGAAGCTCGTCACGTTGTGAAAGAAATGGGATCCCTGGCTCATGATGATATTGAGGTTCGGCAGCGCCGCTTCCACGATCACCTTCGCTCCCGAGATCTGCCCGAAATCGACGGGTATGCCGGCGGGCGGATCGGTCGTGCCCCAGCGTCCGAAGCCGATGAGGAGATACGGCTTCTTCGCCTCGACGAGCCGCCGGTTGAGCGGCTCGATCTCGACCGCGATCTGCCGTGTTTTCTGAGTGTCGAAACGCTCGGGGTGAACGAATACGACGTCCCGCATCGTCTCGAGCGCGCCGTTGCCGAGAACGGTCTCCGAGGCGAGGAGAACGCGCGGGCCCGAGAGCTCGCTTTCGGAGAGATCGACCTCCGCTTGCGAGACGACCATCGGGCGGACCTGCAGGAAACCGAATCGCGCCGGATCGCAGCTCTCGCGGTCGAGCGTCAGGGCGAACTCTATCTCCACCATCGCGCCGAGCGTATCCTCGCAGGCCGATTTGAGCGTCTTGAGCAGATCGTTGAGGGGCAGGATCCGGTCTTTCAGTATGGAGGCGAAATCGATGATCCGGGGCCCCCGCTCCTCGATGCCGCTCGTGATGCGGTCGTCCGCGGGGAGGTAGGTTGAGGCGATGAATCGGATCGTCCCGTCGTATTCGGCGTCTCCGAGGTCGTACGACGCAAGATACTCGGTTTCATTGATCGGATCGTATACGGCGGGCTTGCCCATGTTCACTCCCCAGAAGGTCGTTTGCGTGTGCTTGAGGCGGTCCCCCATCGATTTAAACGGCGGATCCGCGCCGGGGAAGGCAGGGGAGAAGGCCCAGGAGACGCCGTCGTCGACGATGGTTCTGCCGAGCCCCAGTGCGAGCTCAGCGACGCCGTCCTCGGGCGTCCCGTGCCCCGTCGGGTAGAAATTGTACGAGCGCAGCACTCCCGAGATGTGCGGGTAGAAACGATCGCCGAAGCGCGTTCCGACAACCTCCTGGATGACGACCGCCATCTTCTCGTCGATAGTAGCGTGATGAGTGGCCCGCATGTAGTTCCTGGCCACCTTGAAAAAGGTCGACGCGTACACGTACTTGACCGCCTCGCTCAACTTGCGGAAACGGGTGTCGGCGTCCGGCTGGTTGTTGGGCACCATCTTCGTCGCGTACACGCTCGCGAAGGGCTCGAACATGGCGTCCTCGAGCATGCTCGAGGATCGAACGGCGAGGGGGGAGTGAACCTGCTCGACGAGCGCGCGGAGGTCGCCGGCGAGCCGCACGGGAATGGCCGCGCGCTGGAACGCATGCGCGATAAGATCGTCCCTCGCTTCGGAGTAAGCGATCTCGAAAAGGTCGTTCTGTTTCATGAACAGATCGAAGAACTCGGTGGTGATGACGGTGAGCGTGGGGATGCCGATCGAAATCGCCGGCTCGAAGGAATCCTTCAGCTTCGATTCGAGGATGCCGCGCATCCGCGCGAGACCGTGCGCCTTTCCGCCGAGCTCTCCCGATCCGATATAGGTGAAGCGCTCCGCCCCCGTGAAGAAACACCGATCGAATCGCGTGAGCGACTGATGGTGGGGACTGTAGGTTTTCTTCCGCATGTGGCGTTACCGCGCTCCGCTGGAAATCTACACCCAGCCGCGATCCTTGCACGCCTGGGCGACGCGCCCGACGGCGATCACGTAAGCGGCGTCCCGCATGTAGAGCTTGCGTTTCTTCGCGAGGTCGTTTACCGCGTTGAACGCGGACGTCATCTTGGTATCGAGCTTGCCGAGAACTTCGTCCTTTTCCCAGAAGTAGTTCATGTTGCACTGCACCTGCTCGAAGTAGCTGCAGGTGACGCCCCCCGCGTTTGCGAGCAGGTCGGGGATCATGAATATGCCTCGCTCATGGATCACCTTGTCCGCATCGGGCGTCGTCGGGCCGTTGGCGCCCTCGGCGATGATCTTGACCCGGTCGCTCATCTTGGCGACGGTGTTTTTCGTTATCTGATTCTCGAGCGCCGCGGGGATGAGAATGTCCACGTCCTGTTCGATCCAGGCGTCTCCCGGGAGAACCTCGTAGCCGAGCTTCTTCGCTTTGTCCTTTTCGATGCCGCCGAAGCGATCCGTGATCCCGCGCAGCGCGTTCAGGTCGATGCCGTCCTTCTTCGCGAAGCTGTAGGAAGCCTGATCCTTCTGGTCCCAGCACGATACGCATACAACCTTGCCCCAGATCTGCTGGTAGAGCTCGATCGCGTACTGGGCGACGTTGCCGAATCCCTGCACGCTCGCCGTTGTGTCGCCGGGGGGGAGGTTGAGATTCTTGAGGGCCTCGCGAACCGTGAAGATCACGCCGTAGCCCGTGGCTTCGGTGCGGCCGAGGGAGCCGCCCATGCCGACCGGTTTCCCGGTGATGAAGCCCGGGAGCCTCTGCCCGTGAATCGTTTCGAACTCGTCGAGCATCCAGAGCATGTGCTGGCCGCTGGTCATCACGTCGGGGGCGGGCACGTCCCGGATCGGCCCCATGTCCTTCGCGAGCTGCCTCACCCAGCCGCGGCAGATCTGTTCCTGCTCGCGCATGCTCAGGTTATGCGGATCGCACACGACTCCTCCCTTTCCGCCTCCGAGAGGGATGTCGACGACGGCGCACTTCCAGGTCATCCACATCGCGAGCGCCCGCACGGTATCGATCGTCTCCATCGGATGGAAGCGGATGCCCCCTTTCGCCGGGCCGCGCGCGTCGTTGTGCTGAACCCGGAATCCGCGAAAAACCTTGACGCTTCCGTCATCCATCCTGACCGGTATGCTCACATGATATTCGCGCAGATTGTAGCGCAGGAGCTCCTTCGTCGCCTCGTCGAGCTCGAGGAGCTTCGCGACCCGGTCAAACTGGGATTGCGCCATTTCGAAGGCGTTGTAGGATTTGTCTGCCATTCCTCTCCGTCCTTTCTCGACACGAGTGCCCGTAGTTCGCCTCAACATACGGCGCGGCATGGAAAAAGTCAAGGGACCCGGGGGGAAATATTCCACTCCATTATTCTGTAACTAACTATTGTGTAATCAGATAACGACATGCACGAGCATCGTGCGGCGACGATTCTATCTCGATGGCCCAGCGATCAGGCAGGCTGCTTTTTCGCCCTGCTTTTGCGGATGGCAAGCTTCGCCAGGGAGCCCGCGGGGAAGAAATAGAGAACGAGCACGGGGTATACGGCGAATCCCGCGAGTCCCGCCCCATAGAGCCCCGCGAAAACGAAGATCATAATATGCATCCGCACGACGTTCGCGTACGGCATGGACATATTCGGTCCGCCGGGCGCCCTGAGCGCATTTCCGAAATCGCTGAGGCGGGAGAGGGCGCTCATCGCGATGAAGGGCCAGTAGGCGCGGGCGGTCGACCCTATGCTCCAGACGAACTGGCTTGAGACGTCGCCGGGTGGCCTGCCGAACGGCCGCCAGTCGGCGAGCGGGAAGAACGCATTGAGAAACAGGCCGTGAACGAAGTGGAACATGCCGAAGTGGATCGTGAAGAAGATGAGCAGGAAAGCGAAGGAAAGGCACCTTCCGAGAAATTTGAGCGCGGGGGGAAGGGGAAGCGCCGCGAGGAGCGAGCGTCGGGCGTCGCCCTCAATCTCCGAATTCAGCGTCATCGGACGGAAAAAGATGGAAAACGCCGAGGTGAGAATGAACGAGTAGCCGATAATGAGGCTCGATATCCAGAGACTCCAGACGAGATCTTTCGCCTGCCACCGCTGGATGGAGGCGATGGCGACCGTCCCCGCGAAGGCGGCGAAATCCAGGATCGCTTCTTTCCGGTTCATGCGCGCCCGGTCCTCTCTTCGGCGAAGGAGATGCCATTCTCCCGGCCTCGAAAGTGGAAGCAAGGAGCGTTCCGCGGCGGTGGATTATATCTTGACACCAACGGAATATCCGGTTACATTTTAGCTTCTTAGTGCTCGCGCTTTCATTTTGCTATGTAAAACGCGAATCAATACAAACCAGACCAAACCACACAGGAGGTCCCCATGGCAGAGGAGAAGAAAACTATCACCTCCATGCTCGACGAGCGGCGCGTGTTCAATCCGCCGAAGGGCTTTTCCGAGAAGGCCCACATCAAGAGCATGGACGAATACAAGAAGCTTTACGGGAAGTCCGAGAAGGATCTCGAGGGCTTCTGGGCCGAGCAGGCCGGGGCCATTCACTGGTTCAAGAAGTGGGACAAGGTGCTCGATCACAGCAAGGCCCCCTTCGTGAAGTGGTTCGTCGGCGGCACAACCAACATCTCCTACAACTGCCTCGACCGGCATCTCGCGACGAAGGGCGACAAGACCGCTCTCATCTGG
This sequence comes from uncultured bacterium, assembly GCA_963846325.1. Taxonomy (GTDB): domain Bacteria; phylum Krumholzibacteriota; class Krumholzibacteriia; order Krumholzibacteriales; family Krumholzibacteriaceae; genus SSS58A. The sequence goes on along the minus strand of CAWJVO010000009.1, from coordinate 197,412 downwards.
GAGGGGGAACCGGTCGGCGACGCGAAGAAATATACGTACAAGGAGCTCCATCGCGAGGTCTGCAAGTTCGCGAACGTCCTCAAGTCGCACGGGATCAAGAAGGGCGACCGCGTCAATCTCTACCTCCCGATGATCCCCGAGCTCGCGATCGCGATGCTCGCCTGCACGCGCATCGGCGCCATCCATTCGATCGTGTTCGGCGGATTCAGCGCCGAATCGCTCAAGGACCGCATCATCGACGCGGGCGCGAAGCTGCTCGTCACCTCCGACGGCAGCTACCGGCGCGGCAAGGCCGTGCCCCTGAAGACCGGCGCGGATGCCATCATCGGCGACTGCCCGACGGTCGAGAAGGTCATCGTCGTGAAGCGGACCGGTCTCGACATCGCGATGAACAAGGGCAAGGACCTCTGGTGGCACGAAGAGATGGCGAAGGCCAAGGATACGTGCGAGCCGGAACAGGTCGACGCTGAAGACGTCTCGTTTATCCTCTACACGAGCGGCACTACCGGCAAGCCGAAGGGCGTCGTCCATACGACGGGCGGGTATCTCACTTACGTCACGGTGACGACGAAGCTCATCTTCGACATCAAGGACGAGGACATGTTCTGGTGCACCGCCGACATCGGCTGGATCACGGGGCATTCGTACATCGTGTACGGCCCGCTCGCCAACGGCGCCACGACGATCATGTTCGAGGGCGTTCCCAGCTACCCGAATCCCGACCGCTTCTGGAACGTCGTCGCCAAGTACAAGGTCAACGTGTTCTACACCGCCCCGACCGCCATCCGCGCGATCGCGCGCGACGGCGACGAGTGGCCGGCGAAGAACGATCTGTCGAGCCTGAGGCTCCTCGGATCCGTGGGCGAGCCGATCAACCCCGAGGCGTGGATGTGGTACTACAAGAACATCGGCAAGGAGCGCTGCCCGATCGTCGACACGTGGTGGCAGACCGAGACGGGCGGCATTCTCATCACGCCGCTTCCCGGCGCCTTCCCGCTGAAGCCGGGCTCGGCGACGCTTCCCTTCCCGGGCATCTTCCCCGAGGTCGTTCGCGAGGACGGCAAGCCGTGCGAGCGCAACGAAGGCGGCTATCTGGTCATCAAGAAGCCGTGGCCGGGACAGCTCCGGACGATCTGGGGGGACGACAAGCGCTATCAGGACGCGTACTACAGCCGCTTCAAGGGCGTTTACTTCACCGGGGACGGCGCGCGGCAGGACGAGGACGGATACTTCTGGCTCATGGGCCGCGTCGACGACGTGATCAACGTCTCCGGTCACCGCATCGGTACGATGGAAGTCGAGAGCGCGCTGGTGAGCCACGAGTCGGTCGCCGAAGCGGCGGTCGTGCCGATGCCTCACGCGATCAAGGGCGAGGGGCTCTACGCCTTCGTCACCCTGACCGGCGGCTTCGAGAAATCGGACAAGCTCAAGGAGGAGCTCCGCACCCACGTCAGCAAGATGATCGGGCCGATCGCGAAACCGGACAAGATCCAGTTCGCCGACGCGCTCCCGAAGACGCGGAGCGGCAAGATCATGCGTCGAATCCTCAAGGTCATCGCGACGGGCAGCACCGAAGTCGGCGATACGACGACGCTGGCCGATCCGACGGTCGTGACGCATCTCCTCGACGAGCGTCAGTAAGCGCATGCATGAACGGATGGCGCGGGGAGGCACCGGTCTCCCCGCCGATTCCGCTTGAAAGTGAGAAGGCCGCTCGTTATATTTCGCCTAATTTTACTTTCGAGCGCTTCCGCAGCGGGGAGCAAAGAGGGTCCCGGGGTTTTTTGTCTTTGAATCGGGAGCAGAGCGCCGTGCCGAAACCCGTACCGAAATCTGAACTCGATCTGGGATGGAAGGACATCGAGCCGGGCTGCGCGGTAAGCCAGCCGGGCAACGCGGCCCAATACCGTTGCGGCGACTGGAGATCCATCCGGCCCGTCTGGGATCACACGAAATGCGTCAAATGCGGCGTCTGTTACATCTACTGCCCCGACGCGGCGGTTCACAAGAACGAGGAAGGGTATTTCGAAGCCGATCTCTACTACTGCAAAGGCTGCGGCATCTGCGTCCAGGAGTGCATCACGGGATGCATCAAGATGGTGGAGGAGACCGAGTAAATGGCCAAGCGCATCGGCATTGAGAATTCCATCGCCGCCGCCGACGCGATCAAGATGGCGAACGTCGACGTCGTCGCCGCGTATCCCATCACCCCGCAGACCCACATCGTCGAGCACCTCGCCGAGCTCGTCGCGAGCGGAGAGCTCGACGCGGAGTTTATCCCGGTCGAATCCGAGCATTCGGCGATGAGCGTCTGCTGCGGCTCCGTCGCGGTCGGCGCCCGCACCTTCACCTGCACGAGCTCGCAGGGGCTCGCCCTCATGAACGAGATCGTGTTCATCGCGGCGAGCATGCGCCTGCCCATCGTCATGATTCTCGCGAACCGCTCCCTCTCGGGCCCCCTCAGCATCTGGAACGACCACACCGACGTCATGTCGGTCCGCGACTGCGGCTGGATACAGGTCTTCGCCGACAACGGCCAGGAGCTTTTCGACCACGTCTTCTTCGCGTTCCGCGTCGCGGAAGATCGGAACGTATCCCTGCCGGTGATGATCAATATAGACGGTTTCATCGTCACGCACATGATCGAGGCGGTCGAATACTGGGACGAGGAGCAGGTCAAGAAGTATCTCCCCGAATTCAAGCCGGTAAACGTGCTGCATCCGGACAAGCCGATCACGATGGGCGCGTTCGGCATGCCGGGCATATTCTCCGAGGCGAAAAAGAGCCAGAACGAGGCGCTCCTCGCCTCGAAACAGCATATTATGAAGGCGTGGGAGGAAATGGCGCAGGTAGTCGGGAGGTCGTACGCGCCGGTCGAGACCTACAAGCTCGAGGGCGCCGAGACCGCCTTCCTCACGATGGGGAGCTTCAGCGAGACGGCCTCCATCGCGATCGACAGGCTTCGCGAGCAGGGAAAGCCGGTCGGCCAGATCAAGCTCCGCCTGTGGCGGCCGTTCCCGTTCGACGAGATTCGCGAGGCGGTCAAAGGGATCAAGAACCTCATCGTCATCGATCGCGCGATATCCTACGGCGGCCCCGGAGGCCCCGTGGCGAGCGAGATCCGCGCGGCGTTCTACGGCGAGAAGAGCATGCCGCTCATCGCGAACTTCCTCTGCGGATTCGCGGGACGCGACGTGACGCCGGACGATTTTATTAAAATGTACATGAAGGCCGGAGATCTCCTGAAGGGCGGCACCGCCGTCAGGGGAGAAGACTATATCCTGTACGGAGTCAGGGAATAATGGAATCTCTCAACGTCTATGCGTCCCGGCTCGTGACGAAGCGCGAATACTTCTCGCCGGGCCACCGCGCGTGCCAGGGCTGCGCCGAGGCGCTCGCCGTGAGGCTCGTCGCGAAGGCGCTCGGCTCCAACGTGATCGTGGGGAGCGCGACCGGCTGCATGGAGATCGTTTCCTCCCCGTTCCCCTTCACGAACTGGAACGTGCCCTGGATCCACGTCGCCTTCGAGAACGCGGCGGCGGTCATCACCGGAGCGGAGGGAGGCACGAAGGCGCTCGTACGCAAGGGGAGGCTCCCCGACAAGGGCACCATTTTCCTCGGCATGGGCGGAGACGGAGGGACGAGCGACATCGGGCTGCAGGCGCTTTCCGGAGCGCTGGAGCGCGGGCACAAGTTCATCTACGTCTGCTACGACAACGAGGCGTACATGAACACCGGCGTCCAGAGATCGTCGGCGACGCCCTTCGGCGCCTCCACGACGACGTCCCCCGCGGGAAAAGCCAAGGCGGGGCAGGTGACGTGGAAGAAGAACATGCCCGAGATCGCCGCGGCGCACAATATCCCCTACGTCGCGACGGCGTGCTCGAGCTACCCGTTCGATCTCATGCGGAAGGTCGAGAAGGCCGCGCGGGCGAACGGCCCCGCGTATATTCACATTCTCTCCGTGTGCCCGACCGGCTGGGGGCTTCCGAGCGAGAAGGCGATATGGATCGGCCGCCTCGCCGTGGAGACGGGCGTTTTCCCGCTCTACGAGTTCGAAAAGGGGCGTTACACGATCACCGTCGACGTGCCGAAGCTCCGGCCCGTCGAGGAGTACCTGAAACCGCAGGGGAGATTCAGGCATCTGACGCCCGAGCTCATCGGCGAGATTCAGGCGCGGGTCACGAAGGAATACGAGAAGCTTCAAGCGAAAGCTTCGATGCTGTAGGGCACGGCGATGGAAGAAAAAGTAAAAGCGATCATCGGGAAATACGGAAGCGACAAGAGCTTCATCATACCCATTCTCCAGGATATCCAGCGCGAGTTCAACTATCTGCCCCGCGAGGCGCTCGACGCGCTCTGCGCGAACCTCGGCGTTTCGCAGAGTCTCGTCTATCATCTGGCGACGTTCTATCGCGCGTTCAGCCTTACGCCGAAGGGCAAGTACCGTTTGAGCCTCTGCGTGGGGACGGCGTGCCACGTGCGCGGCGCCCCGCAGATCTCCGATCATGTCGAACGGACGCTCGGCCTCAAGCCGGGAGAGACTTCGAAGGACCTCGAGTTCAGCTTCGAGACGGTGAACTGCCTCGGCGCCTGCGCTCTGGGCCCCATTCTCGTCGTGAACGACGAGTATCACGGACAGATGACGATCGCGAAAACGAGCACGGTGCTCAAGAGCATCGGCGCGAAAGTAGAGACCGATGAAGAAGCTTAAATCGGCGAAGGACCTTGCGAGCCTGCAGGACGCCCTTCGGAAGGCGCGCGATCCGAAGAAACCGTGCGTCGTCATCTGCGCGGGCACCGGCTGCCTCGCGTACGGCACGCAGAAGCTCATCGACAACTTCCGCTCGGAGATCGCGAAGCAGAAACTCGAGGGGAAGGTCGACGTGCGGACGAGCGGTTGCCACGGATTCTGCGAGCGCGGCCCCCTCGTCGTCATTCACCCCAAGGGGATTTTCTATCAGCGCGTCAAGCTCGACGACGCGGCGGAGATCATCGCGAAGACCGTGCTCAAGGACGAAGTCATCGACCGCCTCGTCTATCGTGATCCCGTCACGAAGGAGAAGATTCTCCACGAGCACGACGTTCCGTTCTACAAGAAGCAGACACGGCTCATATTCGGGATGAACGGGCAGATCGACCCGACGAACATCGACGATTATCTCGCTATCGGCGGCTATTCCGCCCTCGCCAAGGCGCTCGCGGGAATGAAGCCCGAGGGGGTCGTCGAGGAGATCATCAAGGCGAACCTGCGCGGCAGGGGAGGCGGCGGATTTCCGACCGGGTGGAAGTGGGATTCGACCCGCAAGGCGAAAGGCGAGCCCAAGTACGTCATCTGCAACGCGGACGAAGGGGATCCCGGCGCGTACATGGACCGGAGCCTTCTCGAGGGGAATCCTCACGCGGTCCTCGAGGGGATGATCATCGGCGCGTATGCGATCGGCTCGAGCAAAGGATACATCTACGTCCGCAACGAATACCCGCTCGCGGTGAGCAACATCACGCGCGCGATCGACAAAGCGCGCGAATACGGTCTTCTCGGCGACGGCATTCTCGGCACGGGCTTCAGCTTCGACGTCGCGATCAACCGCGGCGGCGGGGCGTTCGTGTGCGGCGAATCGTCGGCGCTCTTCGCCTCGATCGAGGGGCGCGCCGGAGAGCCCCGTCAAAAGTACGTGCACGCCACGGATCGCGGGCTTTTCGACAAACCCACCTGCCTCAACAACGTCGAGACGTGGGCGAACGTGCCGCTCATCGTCGACAAGGGGGCCGGCTGGTACGCGAAGATCGGCACGGAGAACAGCAAGGGCACGAAGATATTTTCCCTCGTCGGAAAGATCAACAACACCGGTCTCGTCGAGGTCCCGATGGGGATCACGCTCAGGGAGATCGTGTTCGGCATCGGCGGCGGAATTCCCAAGGGGAGGAAATTCAAGGCGATCCAGACGGGAGGCCCCTCGGGAGGCTGCATTCCCGAGCAGTTCCTCGACATGCCGGTCGATTTCGACGAGCTCGCGAAGGTCGGCTCGATGATGGGGTCCGGCGGCATGATCGTCATGGACGACCGGAGCTGCATGGTCGACGTCGCCAAGTACTTCCTCAAGTTCCTCGAAGAGGAATCGTGCGGCAAGTGCACGCCGTGCCGCGAGGGCGTCAAGCAGATGAGGATCATCCTCGACCGGATCACCGAGGGGAAGGGGGAGGAAAGCGACATCGAGGCGCTCGAATGGATCGGCGCGGGCGTCGTCGACGGTTCCCTCTGCGCGCTCGGCGGTTCGGCTCCGAATCCGGTGCTCACGACGATCCGCTATTTCAGGGACGAGTACCTCGCGCACATCCGCGACAAGAAATGTCCGGCGGGGGTCTGCAAGCCTCTCGTCTCGTACTCGGTCGTGAAAGACAACTGCACCGGATGCACCGCGTGCGCGCGCGTTTGTCCGACTAAAGCGGCGACCGGCGAAAAGAAGAAGGTCCATACGATCGACCAGGAAACGTGCATCAAGTGCGGCGCCTGCTACGACGCGTGCAAGTTCGATGCGATACAGGTGAAGTAATGGCGGAAATGGTCACGTTCACGATAGACGGAAGATCGGTCGAGGCTCCCGCGGGGACCACGATCCTCGAGGCCGCGAAGAGCGCCAACATTCTCATCCCGAACCTCTGCCATAACGAGGAGCTCGCCCCGTACGGCGCCTGCCGCATGTGCATGGTCGAGACGACGCACAAGAAACGGACGAAGCTCGTCGTTTCGTGCATCGCGGAGGCTTCCGAAGGTCTCGAGGTCAAGACGGACACCGAACGCGTGCGGAACGTGCGCACCCTCGTCATGCATCTTCTGCTCGCGAGGAACCCGAATCACCCCGTTCTCAGGAAGATGGCGGTCGAGCTCGGGATCGAAAAATCCCGTTTCGCCGTCGATTTCAAGGGCTGCATCATGTGCGGCCAATGCGTGCGCGTGTGCCGCGAAGTCGTGGGCGTCTCCGCGATCGGGTTCGAGTCACGGGGGCCGGCGCGCAAGATCGCCACGCCGTTCAACGAAGCCCCCGCCGCGTGCATCGCGTGCGGTTCATGCCATTACGTATGCCCCGTGGGCGTGATTCCGATGGACGAGCACGACGGCGTCCGGACGATCTGGAAGACCGAATTCCCGATGGCGAAGTGCTCGAAGTGCGGAAAGTATTTCGCCCCGGTGAAGCAGCTCGAATATTTCCGGAAGATAGCGAATCTTCCGGCGGATCATTTCGATACGTGCATCGATTGCCGTTCGACGAAGAAGTAGGGACGATATGCTGGAGATACGATTCCATGGACGGGGCGGGCAGGGCGCGGTGACGAGCGCGGAGCTTCTCGCGGTCGCCGCCATCAGCGAGGGCCGCTACGCGCAGAGCTTCCCGAGCTTCGGCCCCGAACGCCGCGGCGCGCCGGTCGTCGCTTTCTCGCGCGTCGACGACAAGCCGATCAAAATGCGCTTCGCCGTGGGCGCACCCGACGTCGTCATCGTTCTCGATCCGAGCCTGCTCAAGATCGCAGGTCCCCACAAGGGCATCAAGAAGGGGGGCGTTCTCGTCATTAACACGGCGAAGAGCCCCGAAGAGATCACAAAGGAGTTCGGATACGAGGGATTCCGCGTCGCGACCGTCGACGCCACGAAGATCGCGGTCGAGGAGCTCGGGCGGGCGATCACGAACACGACGATGCTCGGCGCCGCGGTCAAGATGACCGGCGTCATAAAGCCCGAATCGATCGAGAAACCCCTGGAGCACCGATTCGGAAGAATCGCCGCGCGGAATTTCAAATCCTTCAAGCGGGCGTTCGACGAAGTGCGGGAATGAACGCCGGGGTGATATTCCGTAACCTGTTGTCCGGTCGTCGGTAGCGGCCGGGCATTTTTATTGCGCCCCGCCGGGAATAATAGCGTATAATTTCATCGGTTCAAACGGGAGGAGCAGCGTGCCCGAACGCAACGATTTGATGGCCGGTGTTTCCGGCGTGCGGGGGATCGTCGGGAGCGGCATGAATCCGGAAATCGCCGCGCGGTTCAGCGCGGCATACGCTTCGCGGCTGTCCGCGGGCGCTCTCGTCGTGATCGGCCGCGATACGAGGGCCTCGGGACCGCTCATCGTTTCCGCGGTCGCGACGGCGCTCCGGTTCAAGGGAATCAGGGTCGTCGATCTCGGCGTCTCCTCGACGCCGACGGTCGAGATCATGACCGTTGAGCTCGGGGCCGCCGGCGGCATCGTCGTCACGGCGAGCCACAACGGGCCGGAATGGAACGCGCTGAAATTCCTCGATTCGAACGGCGAATTCCTGTCCGCGGAGGCGATGGGGGATATCACGAAGCGGGCTCTCGGCACGGAGTGCCTTTTCGACTCGGCGCAGAGATTCGGTTCGCTCGCCGCGAACGGCTCCGGGGACGAGATTCATATCGGGAAGATCCTCGCGCTGGAGCGCATCGATCGGGAGAGAATCGCGGCGCGCGGGCTCAGTGCGGTCGTCGATTGCGTGAACGGGGCGGGCAGCCGCATTTTGCCGTCTCTGCTCAGGAGTCTCGGCCTCGCCGTCGTCGAGCTCTATACCGACGTCGAGGCGCCGTTTCCCCACGATCCGGAGCCGAAACCCCAGAACCTGGCGGAGCTCTCGAAAGCGGTGGCGCGGGAACAGGCGGATATCGGTCTCGCCTGCGACCCTGACGGCGACCGGCTCGTCCTTGTCGACGAAACGGGCGCCGTGCTCAGCGAGGAGCTCACGCTCGCGATCGCCGCTGATTTCGTGCTCGGGGAGGAGAAGGGCGCGCTCGTCGCCAATCTCTCGACGAGCCGCGTCATCGACGACGTCGGCGCGGCGCACGGGGCGAGCGTTCACCGCTCGAAGGTGGGAGAGGCTCACGTCGCGACGCTCATGAAGGAGACGCGCGCGGCCGTCGGCGGAGAGGGGAACGGCGGAGTCATCTATCCGAAGCTCCACTACGGCCGGGACGCCATGGTCGGAGCGGCTCTCGTGCTGCAATCGCTCGCGGAGGCGGGTGTGCCCCTTTCGAAGAAGGCGGGCTCGCTCCCGCGCTATTTCATTGTAAAAGAAAAGGTTGCGTTGAAAGGCGATTTCGCCCTCGCCGAAAAGTCGCTCTCGAAGAGGTTTTCGGGCAGGGTGACCGCGATAGATGGTATAAGAATTGATATGGAAAGCGGATGGGTGCATCTGCGCAAGTCCAACACGGAGCCTGTCGTCAGGATCATCGCTGAGGCTCGCTCGATCGAAGAAGCGCGGAGCCTCGTGAAAGAAGCGGGCGCTGTTTTATAAGAGGTGCTTGTATGTGCGGAATCATCGGATATATCGGCAAGAGCAATGACGTCGGCGCGATTCTCATCGAGGGGCTCAAGCGCCTCGAGTACCGGGGGTACGATTCGGCCGGCATCGCGATCGTGCGCGACGGGGCCCTCCAGTGGGAAAAGACGGCGGGGAAGATCCAGCAGCTCGAGGACAAGCTCAAGGGCGTCGATTTGAGCGGGCATCTCGGCATCGCGCATACGCGATGGGCGACACACGGCGAGCCGAATCGGACGAACGCCCACCCGCATTTCGATTGCTCAAAGCGCATCGCCCTCATCCATAACGGGATCATCGAGAATTACCAGACGCTCAAGAAGTCCCTCCAGGCGGAGAATCACGTTTTCACGACGGAGACCGACACCGAGACGCTCGTCCATCTCATCGAGAAGTATTACACCGGCCGCGATCTCGAGGTGGCTGTCCGCAAGGCGCTCGAGAAGGTCGAAGGCACGTACGGCATCCTCGTCGTGTCGGCGACGGAGCCCGACAAGATGGTCGCCGCCCGCAACGGATCGCCCATCGTGATGGGAATCGGCGAGGACGAATTCATCGTCGCGAGCGACGTCGCGGCGATTCTCAAGCATACGCGCCAGGTCATTTATCTCGAAGATCACGAGATGATCGTCGCCACGCGCGACAATTTCACCACGATGACGATCGAGAACGAGTACGTGAGCCACGACGTTCACGAGGTCGATTGGGATCTCGAGATGATCGAGAAGGGCGGGCACGCCCATTTCATGCTGAAGGAGATCTTCGAGCAGCCCGAGACGATCAGGAACGCGATGCGCGGGCGCCTCATCCCGTCGACCGGCGACGTGCGCCTCGGCGGGCTCGACATGAGCGAGGAGCAGCTTCGGGCCGTGAAGCGGATACTTCTCATCGGCTGCGGGACGAGCTGGCACGCCGGCCTCATCGGCGAATACATGATCGAGGAAAAGACCCGCATTCCGGTGGAGGTCGAATACGCGAGCGAGTTCCGCTACCGCAACCCCGTCATCGAAGAGGGAACGGTCGTCTTTGCGATCAGCCAGTCGGGGGAGACGGTCGACACGCTCGCGGCGCTGCGCGAGGCGGAAAAGCGCGGAGCGCGCTGCATGGGCATCTGCAACGTCGTCGGGAGCACGATCGCGCGCGAATCGCACGCGGGCGTATACATCCACGCGGGCCCCGAGATCGGCGTCGCCTCGACGAAGGCGTTCACCTCGCAGATAACCGTACTCTCGCTTCTCGCGCTCGTGTTCGGGCGTCTCAGGACGATCTCGTCCTCCGAAGGGCAGAAGATCATCGAGGCGCTCATGCGCGTTCCCGACCAGGTGGCCGAGATTCTCACCATGAACGAGGCGATCCGCACGATCGCCGAGGAGTATTACCACCACAGCAATTTCCTTTACCTCGGCAGGGGCGCGAACTACCCGGTGGCCCTGGAAGGCGCTCTCAAGCTCAAGGAGATTTCATATCTCCACGCGGAAGGATATCCCGCGGCCGAGATGAAGCACGGGCCGATCGCCCTGATCGACGAAAACATGCCGGTCGTTTTCATCTGCCCCCGCGACAACGCGTACCAGAAGATCGTCGGCAACATCTGCGAGGTGAAGGCGCGGAAGGGAAAGATAATCGCGATCACGAACGAGGGGAACAGCGAGGTCGTCGAGATGGCGGATCACGTCATCTACATCCCGCGGACGCTCGATTTCCTCTATCCGATCCTCGCGGTTATTCCGCTCCAGCTCCTCGCGTACCACATCGCCGTGCTGAGAGGCTGCAACGTCGATCAGCCGCGCAACCTCGCGAAGAGCGTCACGGTCGAATAGGTCGTTGAACCGCCGCGGGAGATACGCGGCACGGCAAGGAGGCGCGATGAAAATACCGGTGCAAACGGGCGCGGCGCCCGCCGCGATCGGACCGTACAGTCAGGCGATTCGCGCGGGTGATTTCCTGTTCGTTTCGGGGCAGCTCGGGCTCGATCCCGCGACGAAGAAGATGGTGGAGGGGGGCGTCGCTTCCGAGGCCGAGCGGGCTCTCAAGAACATAGGCGCCATACTCGAAGCCGCCGGCGGAACGTTCGCGAACGTCGTCAAGACGACCGTGCTCCTTCAGTCGATGGATGATTTTGCGAGGCTCAACGAGGTGTATGCGCGATTCTTCGCCGGCGAGCCTCCCGCGCGCGCGGCCTACCAGGTGGCGAGATTGCCGCTCGGCGCTCTCGTCGAGATCGAAGCGATCGCCTATCTGGGGGCATGAACGGCTTTACACGATTCCCCGCGACCATTATTATTGACCGTACGGGAGCGGATGGGTTCTGGTGGACCTCGAGGACTTCAAATCCTTCTGCCGGGTGCTAAAACCATCCGGGGTGGGTTCGATTCCCACACGTTCCCGCCATTTTCGAACGACCGCGGCGAAAAAGGAATTGCGCCATGTCGGCAGATGACCGCTGGACGAAGTCCCGGTGGGCGATGCTCGCGGCGGCGTGCGCCCTCGCATGGGCGGGAGCGTCTGTCCGGTCCGCGTCGGCGGCCGTCGATCCCGTCGCGATGGCGAGCGCCGCTCAGGACACGATCTCGCGCGCGGCGCGGGATACCACCGCCGCCGCGGCGAGAGACACCGCCGTCGCCGCGGCGCGGGACACGACCGCCCGCGCCCGGACAGATTCGATCGCGGCGGAGGGAAGGAAGCCGCTGTGGACGATGGATGAGCTCAAGGGAGTGCTCCGCGGCGAGACCGGCGGGAGCGAGGAAGGCGCGGCATACGAGGAGCGCAGGAACGGGCGGGTCGCGATGGCATGCGCCGTGCTCGTTCCGGGGCTCGGCCAGATATACAACGGGAAGCCGATCAAGGCCGGGATCGCGCTCGGACTGGAGACCTTCTACCTGAGCCAGATAGCCATGAACCGGCGCATGTGCGCGCGCGAGAAGATCCTGCGCGAAGAGCATTTGGAAACGTCGTCCGAATGGAAGAATCACGACCGGTGGGTGACGGAATACTGGGAGCGATCGATCGACTGGATATGGTGGTCGGGAGCGGTGATTCTCGGGATCGTCATCGACGCGTACGTGGACGCGAAGCTCGACGATATGAGATTCAAGGTCGAGGCTCGCGCGTCCGAGGGGAACGTCGGAGTGAATCTGCTCGTGCGGTACTGATCGTCCGCGCGGACCGGCCCGGATCGCTCCGCGGTGAGCGATGGGGATCGCGCGTTCGTTCGACGGAAAGAAGCAGCCGGAATCGCTGGAACAGAATGCAGCTCGATTTCGTATGGTAAGAAAGCTGAAATGTAACGGGAGGTACCGATGGGTTCGGATGAGAAGAACAAGAAGAAGTCGAAGCTGCGCGAGTACGCGGAGATCGTCGTCACTGCGGTGGTGCTCGCCCTCATCGTCCGCGCGCTCATCATACAGAGCTACCATATTCCGTCCGAGTCGATGGAGAGCACCCTCCTCAAGGGGGATTTTCTCTTCGCGAACAAGTTTCTCTACGGGGCGAAGGTGCCGTTCGTGGACTGGCGCCTGCCGAAGATCCGCGATCCGAAGCCCGGCGACGTCGTGATCTTCAAGTTCCCCGGGGACCGGAAAACCGACTACATCAAAAGGTGCATCGCGGTCGAAGGGCAGACGGTTGAGCTCAAGGGGACTCATCTGTTCGTCGACGGGATCGAGAAGCCCGAAAGCCACGCGCAGTATCTCTACGGGGACGTTCCCCGCCGCGACTTCGGTCCGTATCTCGTTCCCCCGGGGCACATCCTCGTTTTCGGGGACAACAGGGACAACAGCTACGATTCGCGCTACTGGGGGCCTCTCGACAAGAAGCTGCTCAGGGGCAAGGCGCTGTTCCTCTATTTCTCCATCGATTACACGAAGCACTGGGTCCGATTCGCGAGAATCGGCGATCTCATTCGATAGGGGCGGGCCTCGATGAATTCGCACGGGAAGGGCACGAAGAAGAAATCGAAGCTGCGCGAGTACGTGGAGATCGTCGGCACGGCGCTCGCCCTCGCCCTCGTCGTCCGCGCCTTCGTCGTGCAGAGCTACCACATTCCCTCGGGATCGATGATGGACACGCTCCTCGAAGGGGACTTCCTTTTCGCGAACAAGTTTCTCTACGGGGCGAAGGTGCCGTTCGTGGATATGCGCCTGCCCAAGGTTCGGGATCCGAAACCGGGCGACGTCGTGATCTTCAAGTTCCCCGGCGACCGGAAGACCGACTATATCAAGCGATGTATCGCGGTCGAGGGGCAGACGGTGGAGCTCAAGGGGACTCATCTGTTCATCGACGGGGTCGAGAAGGCCGAGAGCTACGCGAAATACGAAGGGGGCGGGAGGAGCGATTTCGGGCCCTATGCCGTGCCCGAGGGATTCATCCTCTGCCTCGGAGACAACAGGGACAACAGCGCCGATTCGCGCTACTGGGGACCTGTCGACAAGAAGCTGCTTCGGGGCAAGGCGCTTTTCCTCTATTTCTCGCTCGATTACAAGAAGCACTGGGTACGTTTCTCTCGAATCGGCGATCTCATTCGCTGACGCCGGATCCGGAATCTGGCTTTCCCCTTGCATACCCCTTTCTTGACAAGCTTGCACGGAAACCGTACATTCATTGGGAAGCTGGCAGTCGGGCATGGAGAGTGCCAAGAATGGCCGAACAAAATCATATAACTACAGATGAAATAAAGATGTTACGGCATGTCGTCGACTGTTTCGTCGCGACCGGCGAGCCGGTCAGCTCCCGCATGCTAAAGTCCCGGTGCCGCCTCGAAGAAAGCACCGCGCACATCCGGAGCATTCTTCACCGGCTCGAGGATCTCGGATTTCTGTTCAAGCCGCATGTTTCCGCGGGGAGGGTGCCGAGCGATCTCGGGTACCGTCTGTACGTGGATCGGATCGGGGCGATAGACGCCTTGAGCCGGCCTCTCGCGGAGAGGGTCCGCAGGAGAATCGGCCAGGATTGGAGCGATGTCCGCGAGGTCATGGCGATCACCTCGCAGCTTCTGGGGGAGCTTACGAGCTACATGGGGCTGTCGATGGGTATCAGGCATTCGCGGAGCGTGGTCGAAAGTCTCGAAATCGCGCGGCTCCAGCCCCGCGGGGGGCTCGTCGTGTTGAGGCTTTTCCCCGACGCGGTGCGGAAGGTCTATGTCGAATTCTCGAAGGATTATCCTTCCGCCATCGTCGATCGGGCGGTGCAGCTGATCAACGAACGCGTCGCGGGCCATCCGCTCGAGAAGGTTCCCGAGCGTCTCGAAGCCTTTCTGCGGGAAACAGCCGGCATGGAACGGGAGATCGCGGGAGCGGTTTCGAGGGAGGCCGAGTACCTGTTCGACTGGCCGTACGATTTGAGATATTACTACGCGGGATCGGACAGGCGGATCGATATGCAGGAGCTCGGCGATCCGCTCATCCTGAAGAGTCTCGTTCGCCTCATGGGAGAGCGGAGCATCATGCTCAACGCGCTCAAGAGCAGGCTCGCCGCGGACGTCTCCATCACGATCGGGAAGGAGAACAAGATCCGTGAGCTCGAGCCGTTCGCCATCGTGACGCGGAGGTTTCGGTCCGCCGGATGCGACGGGCTTCTCGGGGTTCTGGGGCCGACGAGAATGACGTACGGGCTCGTTCTCGCGCTCCTCGATCGAACGGCCGAGGAGCTGCAGCATATTCATATCGGCGGGGATCGATCGTAACAGCGAGGAGGAGAGATCGTTGACGCCTGACAGGGAATGGGATATCAGCGAGAGCGAAATCGATCGCGAAACCGCCCCCGAATCTCCCGAAACCGGCGCGGATGCCGGGGAACGGGAAGGGAATGAAGGGGCTTCCGGCGGAGACGACGGCGGCGGAACGGTCGGAAGCGATCCGGGCGCCGCGACGAACGAAAGTCCTGCCGCGGATGGCGGGGAAACTGCCGAGATCTTGCAAAAGCGCACAAAAAGGGCCAGGCGCAAGGAGTTGCTCGATCTCATCCAGCGAAAGAACGCCATGCTCATGGAGCTCGACAAGGAGCTCAAGAAGACCAAGCAAGACCTTGCCGCAAAAGATGATAGGCTTCTTCGTCTGGCGGCTGAATTCGAGAATTACAAGAAACGCACACGCCGGGAATGGGAATTGCTTCAAAAGAATGCGAACGCCGATCTCATCAGGGAGATCATCTGGGGTATTGATAACTTCGATCGCGCCTTTGAGAGCCTGGGTGGGGCGGAGGATCATATTCAGGAGGGGATCAGGCTTATACATGCCGGCCTCATGGATATTCTCAGGAAGGCCGGTCTGGCGGAGATAGAGGCGCAGGCCAAGAGATTCGACGCCCAATATCACGAGGCGATCGGCGAGATCGAGAGCGATATCGAAGAAGGACATGTGGCGCAGGTGATACAGAGAGGGTACACGCTCCACGATCAGGTTCTGCGGCCCGCTCGGGTGCTCGTGTCCAAGAAGCGAGGATAGCCGGGTTCGAAGAGATATCTCAATCGGAAAGGGACCGATGATGGGAAAGGTAATCGGAATTGATCTCGGAACGACCTACTCCTGCGTCGCCGTTATCGAAGGCAACGAGCCAGTGATCATTCCCAACTCGGACGGCGGACGGACGACTCCGTCGGTCGTCGCGACGGCGAAGAACAACGAACGGCTCGTCGGCCATCTCGCGAAACGACAGGCTATCACGAATCCCGACAACACCGTCTATTCGATCAAGCGATTCATGGGGAGGCGATTCTCGGAGGCCAAGGACGAGATCGGACGCGTCTCCTACAACGTCAAGCAGGGGAAGAACGACGAGATCCTGATTCAGCTCAAGGACAAGAGCTATCAGCCGCCCGAGATCTCGGCCATGATCCTCCGGGCGATCAAGCAGTTCGCGGACGAGTTCGTCGGCGAAGAGGTCACCCAGGCCGTTATCACGGTGCCCGCGTATTTCAACGACGCGCAGCGCCAGGCCACGAAAGACGCCGGCAGGATCGCCGGACTCGAAGTCCTGCGGATCGTCAACGAACCGACCGCCGCCGCTCTCGCCTACGGGCTCGAGAAGCAGCGCGGGGGCAAGATCGCCGTCTACGATCTCGGCGGCGGCACGTTCGACGTCTCGATCCTCGAGCTTTCCGACGGCGTCTATCAGGTGAAATCGACGAGCGGCGACACGATGCTGGGCGGCGACGACTTCGACCGCGCGATCCAGGACTGGATCGTGGGGGATTTCAAGATGTCGACCGGAATCGACCTCTCGAACGATCGCATGGCGCTCCAACGCATCCGCGAGGCGGCCGAGAAGGCGAAATGCGAGCTTTCGACCGTGTACGAAACGAATATCAACCTGCCGTTCATTCACGCCGACAACGACGGCCCGAAGCATCTCGACATGATTCTCACGAGAGCGACGATGGAAAAGCTCGTTCATCCGCTGATCCAGAAGACTCTCGATCCGTGCCGTCAGGCGCTTCATGACGCGAATCTGACGACCGATCAGATCGACGAGGTCATACTCGTCGGCGGCTCGACGCGCATCCCGGCCGTGCGCAAGTTCGTGAAGGATTTTTTCAGGAAAGAGCCGCACAAGGGAGTCAATCCCGACGAGGTCGTCGCGATGGGCGCCGCGATCCAGGCGGGCGTTCTCTCGGGACAGGTCGAAGAGCTGCTTCTTCTCGACGTGACTCCTCTCTCGCTCGGAATCGAGACGCTCGGCGGCCTCATGACGAAGCTCATCGAGCGCAACACGGCGATTCCGTGCCGGAAGAGCCAGATATTCTCCACCGCGACCGACAATCAGCCCGCCGTGAGCATTCACGTGGTGCAGGGGGAGCGGGAGCTCGCGAAGGACAACAGGACGCTCGCCCGGTTCGACCTCGTCGGCATTCCGACCGCCCCGCGGGGCGTTCCCCAGATCGAGGTCAGTTTCGACATCGACGCGAACGGGATCGTTCACGTATCGGCCAAGGACCTCGGGACGGGCAAGGAGCAGAAGATCCAGATCAAGGTTTCGAGCGGTCTGAGCCAGGAAGAGGTCGACCGCATGGTGAACGACGCCGAGGAGCACGCGGCGGACGACGAGGTCAAGCGCGGAGGCGTGAAGATCCGGAACGAAGCCGAGGTGCTCGTCTACTCGGCCGAGCAGACGCTCAAGGATCACGGCGACAGCGTCTCCCAGAGCGACCGGGAAACGATCGACGACGCGCTCTCGACGCTCAAGGCGCTCGTGGCGAAGCCGGACTCTGATCTCGACGAGATGCGAAAAGCGATCGAGCGGTTGTCGATTGCCGTATATAAAATCGCCGAACTCATGTATAATGCCAGCGCCAAACAGGATTACTCCGGCGGGAGTTGAGAGACGTTCTGGATGCTTTTTGCCGCACACGGTGAGTCTGGGGAGGAATGGCGAAAAGGGATTACTACGAGGTTCTCGGCGTCGGTCGGGATGCGTCCGTCGATGAGATAAAGAAAGCCTACCGGAAGCTCGCCCTCAAATTCCATCCTGATCGCAACCCGGGGAACCGGGAAGCCGAGGAACAATTCAAGGAAGCGACCGAAGCCTACGAGGTTCTCCGCGAAAAGGAGAAGCGCGAGCGCTACGATCAGTTCGGCCACGGCGGCGTCTCGAACGGCGGTCCGCAGGGCTACGGCGGGGGCTTCTCGGGAGGCTTCGATCTGAGCGACGCGTTGAGGGCGTTCATGCGCGACTTCGGCGGGTTCGGCGCCGAGGACGTGTTCGGCGGAGGGGGAGGAGGGCGGCGGCGGGATCGATCCGGCGGGCGCGGCAACGATCTTCAGGTGCGTCTCCAGCTCGATCTCCGGGAGATAGCGACGGGCGTCACCAAGAAAATAAAGGTCACGAAAATGGTCCCCTGCAGCCGATGCAAGGGAAAGGGAACCAAGGAAGGCTCCTCGAAACAGACGTGTCCCGCCTGCCATGGAACGGGGGAGCTGAGACAGGTCTCGCGATCGCTGTTCGGACAGTTCGTGAACATCCAGGCGTGTCCGACCTGCAGCGGCGAAGGATCGCTCATCAGCGATCCGTGCCCCGCGTGCGGGGGAGCGGCGGCGGTCGAGGGGAGCAAGAACGTCGAGGTCAAGATCCCGGCGGGAGTGGCGACGGGGAACTATATCAGGCTCGAAGGCCAGGGAGACGCGGGGACGCGGGGAGGGCCGGCGGGCGACCTCATCATACTCATCGAGGAGATCGAGGATCCGGTTTTCGAGCGCCACGGGTACGATATCGCGTGCGACCTTCCCGTGAGCTTCTCCCAGCTCGCCCTCGGAGCCCGCATCGAGATTCCGACGCTCGAAGGCACCGCGGCGATCAAGGTGCCCGCCGGAACGCAATCTCACAAGGTGCTGCGTCTCAAGGGAAAAGGCATTCCACATCTCAATTCGTACGGCAGGGGTGACCAGCTCGTGCGCCTCGTCGCGTGGACTCCTCGGAACCTCACCAAGGAAGAGCGTGAAGCCTTTGAGGGACTCGAGAAAAGGATCAGGGAAAAGCCTCCGGCCGTCGGCTCGAAAGCACAGCCGCAGTAAAAGCGATCGCTTTTTTCTCATGGCCCCGGGAGCCGAGCGGGAGGGCATGATTCTGCTCGACGGCCCCGAGTTTCATCATTGCGCCGGGGTCGCGCGGGTCCGCGTCGGCGACGTCGTGACATTCCTCGACGGCCGCGGGGGAACGTGGGAGGCGCGCATGGCGCGCGTCGGCGCGAGGGAGGCCGCGTTCGAGGTGATCTCGTTCTCGAAGGCGATCGAGCCTCCTCCGGTCGACATCGCGATCGGGATCATCAAGGCGCCTCGCTTCGATCTCGCCGTCGAAAAATGCACGGAGCTCGGCGTTCGGACGATTCTGCCGTTCAGGGCGGAGCGGAGCGTCTGGCGGGGCGGGGGGGACGAGGGGGATCTCAAGGTCGAACGGATCCGCCGCAAGATCGTCGCTTCGTGCAAGCAATCGGGGCAGCCGTATTTTCCGGGGATAGAACGGATCGAGAGCTTCGATTCCCTCGTCGCGCGGATAAGCGCCTATTCGGCGGCGTTCGTCGCCGATCAGGGGGCTCCGCCGGGCGTCCCGGACGTCCTGGACATCCTGCGGGAGGGAGAAGGGCCCGTTCTCGGCATCGTCGGCCCCGAAGGAGGGCTGAGCCGCGAGGAAGTCGAGCGGATCGTCGCCGGGGGAGCGAAGTGCCTTTCTCTCGGTCCGCTCAGGCTGCGGACGGAGACCGCCGCGATCTGCCTCTCCTACCGGCTCATGATTCGCCGTCCGGCATCTGCCTGATTCGCCGGGACGCCCGTCTTGACAAGGCGCACCGGTCGCACGTATACTTCACGCGGGGGATTTCAGCGTCACGCAAAGAGGGGGTCTCTATGGCCGGCAATGTCATTGCCCTGAAGATCCAGGAGGATCTCAAGACCGCCGTGAAGGCCCAGGACAAGACGCGGGTGAGCACCCTGCGCATGGTCCTGAACGCGCTCAAGAACGCCGAGCTCGAAGAGCGGGAAGAGCTTTCCGACGAGAAAGAGCTCGCCGTCGTCGCCAGCTACGCGCGCCGGATCAGAGAATCGATCGAAGAGTTCACAAAAGCGGGGAGGGCCGACCTCGTCGCGAAGGAGAACGCGGATCTCGCCGTCGTTCTCTCCTATCTGCCCGAACAGATGAGCGACGAGGATATCCGGCGCGAAGCCGCGCGGGTGATCGCCGACATCGGCGCCGCGACGCCGCGGGACATGGGGCGGGTCATGGGCGAGATGATGAAGCGCTTCAAGGGCAAGGTCGACGGCGCCGCGGTCAATCGCGTCGTTTCCGAGCTTCTGGGAAAGGCGTGAGCATGGGCATGGACACCGTCATCACGATCGTCATCGGTCTCATCGTTCTTTTCTTCTTCGTCGACGGGATTCGAAGGGGGCTCGTGCGCCAGCTTTTCGAGATCGCGGGGCTCATCGCGGCGTTCATCGGCGCGTACTACCTGGGGCACGCGTTCGCGGACCGGTTCCAGGGATCCACGAAGATCTCGTACGCCGTGGTTCGTTTCTTTTTCTCCGCGGTCGTTTTCGTCGCCGTCGCGCTCGCGTTCCATCTTTTGGGCGTCCTGTTTCAGAAGATCGTGAGCGTCACGATTCTCGCCCCCGTCGACCGGATCGGCGGGGCTCTTTTCGGCGCCGTGAAAGGGGTTCTGTTCGTGAGCCTCGTCTGCGTGCTGCTCTTCAGCGTTCCGGCCGCGGGCGGCCTGACGGCGAAGATCAAGGCGAATCGGGTCGCGACGGCGGTGCATCCCGTGCTGCCCCGCGTCTACAACTTTTTCATGAAACGGTCCTCCGTTCCCCTCGGATCGAGCGACTTCGTGCAGGCGCGGCCGACGCGGGGAACTCTTTGAGCGCGTTTCGCGTATATCAATCTGCAGGGGAGAACAGAACGGCAAGGGGGGCGACCTTGTGGTGAGCGAAGATTTCGCGCATGCCGCGGAGAAGCTCGAGTTCGCGGCCGTTCTCGATCTCGTGGCCGGTTTCGCGGGGAGCGATCGCTCAAGAGAGGCGATCCGCGCCTTCCGGCCCGTCGACGTCCCCGAAGAGTCCATCCGGCTCCAGGAAGAAACGGTCGAGCTCGTCAAGCTCATGGAGAGCGGCGAGAGCCTGCCTCTTCCCGGTTGGCGGGACAGCCACCGGATCGTAAACGCGGCGAAAGCCGAGGGCCATCTTTTCACGGGAGAGGAGCTCGCGACCGTCGCGAACGCCGAGGCGAAAGCGGCGGAAGCGGGCCGCTTTCTGAAACGGCACGAGGAGCGCCTCCCGCTCCTCGCCGCGCGCCGGGGAGCCTTTTCCATACAGAGCGAATTCATCGCGAGCGTCGAGCGGGCTATCGGCCCGGATCACGAGGTGCTCGACCGCGCGAGCCAGAAGCTCGGGAAGCTCAGGAAGGAGCTCGGGACGCTCAGAAACAGGCTGCGCCGTTCCGTTTCCGGTTTCGCGGATCGCATCGGCGGGGGAAAGGGCTACGAGTTCGTGACGATCCGCGGCGAGCGGTACGTCGTTTCCCTTCCGCGAAGCGAGGCGGGCCGGATCAAGGGAATCGTGCACCAGACGAGCGGGAGCGGCGCGTCGCTCTACGTGGAACCGCTCGAATTCGTGGACGAGAACAACCGGCTCGAATCGATGCTCGAGGAGGAGCGGGACGAGATCGCGCGGATTCTGCTCGATCTCTCGTCCGACGTGCTGCGGAGAAAGGACGCGCTTCTCGGCAACCAGGATACGCTCCTCGATCTCGATCTCGTTTCCGCGAGGGCCTCTTTCGCGCGGCGGTTCCGCTGCGTGATGCCCGAGCGCGGCGCGGACGGGAAGCTCGCCCTCCGGGGCGCGCGCCATCCGCTGCTCGAGAAGCGGATGGCGGACGAGGGGGCGGGGAGGGCGGTCAAGCCGCTCGACCTGGTCTGCGACGGAGATCTCAAGGCCCTCGTTATATCCGGTCCGAACGCCGGCGGAAAAACGATCGCCCTCAAAACGATCGGGCTCGTCGTGCTCATGGATCGATCGGGGCTCCTCGTTCCGTGCGATCACGGCACGGCAGTTCCTTTCCACGACGAGGTCTTCGTCGATATCGGCGACGACCAATCGATCGAGAAATCGCTCAGCACCTTTTCCTCGCGCATCGTGCGGCTGAAGCACATTCTCGAGCGATCGAGCGGCGCGTCGCTCGTTCTCATCGACGAGATCGGCGACGGGACCGATCCCGAGGAAGGCGCGGCGCTCGCCGAGGCCGCCCTCGAACGGCTCGTTCGTTCGTGCGGGCGGGTCATCGTGACGACGCATCTGAAAGCGCTCAAGGGATGGGCGCACGGCGCGCCGGGCGCGCGCAACGCGACGCTCGATTTCGATCCCGACCGGCTCGAACCGCTCTTCATGCTCAGGATGGGTGTTCCGGGGAGAAGCTGGGGGATCGAGATGGCCGGGCGTCTCGGGCTTCCGCGGGACGTCGTCGAGCGCGCGATCGCGGGCCTTTCAAGCGAGTCGCTCCGGCTCGAGGAGCTGCTCGCGCATCTCGAAAAGACGGAGCGCCTCGTCGGGGAAAAAGGCAAGGAGCTCGCCGAGAAAGAGCGGCTCCTCGCGGAGCTCATCGAAAGCTATCATGACCGTCTCGACCGCTTCAAGGAGGATCGGGACGCCCTCGTCGCGAAGGCCCGCGCGGAGGCGCTCGACATCGTTTCTTCGACGCGTCGGGACATGGAGAATATCATCCGCGAGATCAAGACGACGCATGCGGACCGGGGCGCGATACGGGAGGGGCACGCGCGCGTCGAGGAAAAACGCGCCCGGCTCGAAAAGAAGCCCCCGGCGAAGAAGGCCGCGCCGCGGGCCCGTCCCGAGGAGCTTCGAGCGGGGATGTGGGCCGAGATCGCGAGCCTCGGGAAGGAGGGGAGGATCGTATCTCTCGACGCCTCCCGTGCGTTTCTCGAGCTCGAGGGGGGGCTTCGCGTCGAGACGAACGTGCGGGACCTGAGGCAATCGAGCGGAAAGAGGCCCGAGCGAGGCGCGCGGAAGGTCTCGTGGACCATGGAGACGCCCGAGGCCGGCTCGAGCGAGATAAGCGTTCGCGGGATGGAGAAGGCGGAGGCGCTCGAGATGGTGGACGCGTTTCTCGATCGCGCGGTTCTCCAGGGTTTCAGGACGGTGACCGTGATACACGGCATCGGAAGAGGGATTCTGAAGCGCGCGATCTACGACGTGCTCAGGAAGGATCCGCGCGTCGTCTCCGTGCGCCCCGGCGAACCTGCGCACGGCGGGGACGGCGTCGCGATCGTCGATCTCAGATAGGCGTTTTTTCGAGGCGAGGAAATGATTCCGCAGAAGATCATCGAGGAAATCAGGGAACGCACCGACATCGTGCAGCTGATCGGGTCGTACCTCGATCTGAAGAAAGCGGGGCGGAACTACAAGGCGCTCTGTCCGTTCCACGGCGAGAAAACGGCCAGCTTCACGGTGAATCCCGACAAGCAGATCTACCACTGCTTCGGCTGCGGGAAGGGGGGAAACGCGTTCCATTTTCTCATGGAGTACGAGGGAGTCGGATTCATCGAGGCGGTCGCCCGCCTCGCCAAGGATCTCGGAATCGACGTCGACCGCTATTCCGCCGACGGGGATCGCAAGGAGAAGCTCGAGCCGTATTACCGGGCGATGGATTTCGCGGCGCGGTTCTACGCGAGAATGCTCGAAGAGGACGCGGGCGCGGAAGCGGGGCGCAGATATGTGGAACGGCGGGAGCTCGGCGCCGATATCGTGAAGGAATTCTCCCTCGGATTCGCTCCCTCCGGCTGGGACGCCCTGTACCGGGCGGCCATGGAAAAGGGGATATCCCGGGACGTCCTGCTCGAGCTCAACCTCATCATGAAGAGCCGGGGGGGGAGCGGCTATCGGGATTATTTCCGGAACAGGATCATATTTCCCATAGAATCGCTTTCGAACCGCTTCGTGGGGCTCGCCGGGCGCGTCATGGACGACTCCGAGCCGAAATACCTCAATACGATGGAAAGCCCCATATATTACAAGGGAAGAATGCTCTACGGGCTCAATCATTCGAAGGAGGGAATCAGAAAGGATAAAAGTGCAATAATTGTAGAGGGTTACATGGATTATCTAATGCTGTGGAAGAACGGATTCCGCAACGTCTGCGCCGTATGCGGCACCTCTTTTACACAAGATCAGGGCCGACTCCTTGCACGATACGCCAATCATGTTTATATTACCAATGATGGAGACCGGGCGGGAATCCGGGCCTCGGTCAGGGCCGCGGACGAGCTCTTGATCGTGGGTCTCGATTCGAATATTGTCGTGCTTCCTGAAGGGGAAGATCCGGATAGTTTCGTGAGAAAACGGGGAGCGGACGAGTTGCGCGTTTTCATGCGCTCTGCTCCTCATTATTTTACGTTTCTGAAGAACGAGGCTCTGAGCGGCAGCAGAACGACGTTCCGCAAGAGCCAGGTGATCAAGCATCTCCTGGGAGCGGTCTCCGCCGTAACCGACCGCGTGAGGCAGGAGCTCTACCTCCAGGAGATATCGAGCCTGTTCGAAGTGCAGGCGAGCACGCTGCGGTCGGGGCTCGCGGCGCCGAAGCAGGTCGGGAAGGCGCCGGAGAAGCCTCTCGAGGAGGAGAGCCTGAGGTTTCGGCATCAGAAGATGCTCTTCAGGCTCGGTCTCGAGGACGAGCGATACGCGCGAATGATACTCGACGATCTCGACATCGGAGAGCTTGAGGGAACCGGCTTCATGGATTATTACAAAGCCCTTGACTCCGCCGTGAAAAACCATATTGATATTAAAAGCTCCGCCTTTACCGGAGGCATCGAGGACCCGGAGCTGAGCAAGCTGGCGTCGGAAATCGCGCTTCTGCCGCTTCCGCCGGGACCTCAAGAGCAATTCCTGGCCGACACGCTCATCTGGCTCAAGAAAGAGGCTCTCAAGGAAGAGCTCGATCTCATGAAAAAGCGCCTCAGAACGCTCGAGGCCGACACGGGGGTGGCCGCGGACCGGGAGATCCGCGAGATCACGAAGGCGTATCAGGATCTTTCGCGAAAGCTCAAGGAGCGCAGATCTCAAGGAGGAAATCCGGATTGATTGA
Source organism: uncultured bacterium (assembly GCA_963846325.1). Lineage (GTDB taxonomy): Bacteria > Krumholzibacteriota > Krumholzibacteriia > Krumholzibacteriales > Krumholzibacteriaceae > SSS58A. The sequence continues at coordinate 172,521 of CAWJVO010000009.1, read as the reverse complement.
AATCGACAGGATTGAAGAGATTCTGCTGGAGATAAGAAAAGTATCGGAGGACAAGGGCTACGTGCTCAACGAGGAGATCGAGGAGCTCGTCGGAGCCGGTTTCGATCCGGACGAGATCATCGAGCTCTACGACCGGTTGAGCGACGAGAACATCGAATTCTTCGATTCGCGCGAGAAGGCGGTCCTCAAGATCGAGGCCCGCAAGAAACGCGAGCAGAAGGAAGCGAAAAAGTCCGAGGAGAGCCTCAACACGAGCGTACGCTTCGACGATCCCGTACGCATGTATCTGCGCGAGATGGGGAAAGTGCCCCTCCTCAACCGCGAAGGTGAGATCGAGATCGCCAAGCGTATCGAGGACGGGCACCTCACGATCTTTCAGGCGGTGTTCAGGCTCAACGCCACGACGAGGGAGCTCAAGCGCTACGTCGACCGGCTCGAGAAGGGGACGATGCGTCTCGAGGATCTCGTCCAGGTCGAAACGGGGGGGCTGCACCCGCATCTGTCCGGGCGCAAGGAGCTCAAGAAATACGTCGGCATCCTGAAGCGCATCATCAAGCTCCGCGAGGAGATCGTCGAGCTCGAGGCGAAGCTCAGGAAGAAGCACCCCGCGAACGTCGTCGCGCAGATCCAGAAGCAGTGCGACATGCGCAACCGGAAGCTGCAGGAGGAATACCGGAAGATCAAGCTCAATCCCGCGCAGGTCGACCGGCTCGTCGAGAAGATCAAGGAAGTCCTCAAACGCATCGAGCAGCACAAGAAGCAGGTCCACGAGTACGAGAAGTTCGTCGGGATGAATCACGAGAGCGTCGATCGCGCCATCAAGGTTCTCGCCGGCGGCGCCACGAAGGAAAAGCAGGCGCTCAAGAAGAAGATGAAATGGACGCCGGGCGAGCTCAAGAGCTTCGGCGAGCGTTTCAGGGAGCTCGAACGGTCGATCCACCATATCGAGAACAAGGAAAACGTTCATTACGATCAGCTCAAGAAGATCGTGCAGGATATCAGGGAAGGGGAGCGCGGCTCGCAGAGGGCCAAGCAGGAGATGATCGAGGCGAACGTGCGCCTCGTGATCTCCATCGCGAAGCGCTACACGAACCGAGGGCTCGAGTTCCTCGATCTCATCCAGGAGGGCAACAGCGGCCTCATGCGCGCGGTCGACAAGTTCGATTACCGCAAGGGGTACAAGTTCAGCACCTACGCGACGTGGTGGATCAGGCAGGCGATCACGCGCGCGATCGCCGATCAGGCGCGCACGATCCGCGTGCCCGTTCACATGATCGAGGCGATCAACAAGGTTTCGCGGACGCAGCGCAAGCTTGTCCAGGAGTTCGGCCGCGAGCCGACTCCCGAGGAAGTGGCGAGACGGCTCAACTACCCGGTCGGAAAGGTGAAGAGCGTCATGAAGGCGAGCGTCGAGCCGATATCGCTCGACCGCCCGATCGGCGAGGACGACGATTCGAACCTGAGCGATTTCATCGAGGACACCTCGGCGTCGGCGCCGGACCAGTCCGCCGCGCACGCGATGCTCCGCGACCAGGTCTCGCGGGTGCTCGCGACGTTGACGAAGCGGGAGGAGAAGGTCGTCAGGCTGCGGTTCGGCCTCGGCGACGGGACGCCCTCGCACGCTCGAGGAGGTCGGCACGATCTTCAGCGTGACGCGCGAGCGCGTGCGGCAGATCGAAGCGAAGGCCCTTCGCAAGCTCATGCATCCGAGCCGCAGCAGGAAGCTCAAGGGTTACATAGACGTGTGATCCGGGAAGATCACGGGCCCATAGCTCAGCGGTAGAGCCCCCGGCTCATAACCGGTTGATCCCAGGTTCGAATCCTGGTGGGCCCACCATCAATTTCACGCAACTCAGACGGACAATCGACGTATATGAATGATACCGACACGGCGCCGTGTCGGGAAAGGAGCGCCGCAGCTCGAGGCGCGCGCCGCCGAAATATGAAAAATTATGAAAAAAACTCTTGCAGGAAAAATAGCTTCTTTGATAACTGTCGCTCAAAGTGTTGACTCGGTTCAGCCTTTAAGGAGGTGATTGCGAAGTAGCAACCATCGTTCGATATACGGCTGGGTAATATGTAATTCGTTTGTTTGAAAGGGAGGAAGTCATGAAGAAGTTCACGTTTGCTCTGATGCTCGCAGCGGTTGCGCTGTTCGTAGCCTCGCCGCTTTTCGCCGAGGGCATGATGTTCGGCGTCAAGGGCGGCCTCAATATGGCCAACATCACCGGCGACAACACTGAAGGCACCTCGATGAAGATGGGTGGCGTCGGCGGCGTATTCATGTGCTACAAAATCACCGAGATCTTCGCGATTCAGCCCGAAATCTTCTTCTCGATGAAGGGCACAAAGATGGACTTCGTCGAGGAGATTGACGGGGAAGATGTGACTATTGAGACTTCCATGAAGCTCAATTACATCGAGATTCCGCTCCTCTTCAAGGTCAATCTTCCGACCGAGGGCGCAATCAAGCCCATGCTCTACGCGGGCCCCGCTCTCGGCATTCTCATGACGGCCAAGGTCTCGGGTGAAGCTGAAGGCGTAAGCGTGGATGTAGACATCAAGGACGAAGTGAAGAGCACGGACATCGGCATCCTCGCCGGAGCCGGCGTCGGATATCAGATGGAGAACGGTGGCATGCTGTCCCTCGAGGCGCGCTACGAGATCGGCATGACGTCGATCGACAATTCGGCGGCAGCGGATAACGTGAAGAACGGCGTGATCTCGATCATGGTCGGATACGGATTCGCTTTCTAGACACCGTTCGTCTTTGACGTACCTGTTCGGGCGCGCGCGGCGGGGACGCTGAGCGCGCCCGTTCCTTTATAATATGACGAATCTCGTGCACATGAGCTCCCCCGAGGAGATGCCGCTCGTGCGGAAGCTCTTCGAGGAGTATGCCGCCTCCCTCGACATCGATCTCTGTTTCCAGGATTTCGAGCGCGAGCTCGAGACGCTTCCCGGGGCATATGCCCCTCCGGACGGCGCCGTCATCGTCGCGTTCGCCGACGGCGAACCGGCCGGGTGCGTGGCGCTGAGGCGGTTCGAGGAAACGGTCTGCGAAATGAAGCGGCTCTACGTGAAGCCGGAGCATAGGGGGAAAGGCGTCGGCCGCTCGCTCGCGGAGGCGGTGATAGAGAGCGCGAGGGAGATCGGCTACGCGTCGATGAAGCTCGACACGCTCCAGTCCATGACCGAGGCCAACGCACTCTATGCATCGCTCGGGTTCACGGCATGCGCCCCGTATCGCCACAATCCCTGCCAGTGCCCCGTTTACATGGAACTATCCCTGATCGAGGGGATGCGCACGCGGAGAAAGGAGTGATGTGATAGCGCACATTGCCGCAGGACGATAGGGAATCCATTCCATACGCGGAAGATGTTTTTATCGAAATCGCATCGAGAGGAGTTCAAGATGGAGCAAGTATCGCGCAAGCCGATGATCGGTCTTCTGCTCGCCGCTTTTACCATGTCATTCGTCGTTACGCCGTCAATTGTCGAGGCGGCCTGGGATGATAACTCCGCAGCCCTTGAGGAAGACGTGAGCCTCACGCCTTACCTGGTCGTCGGAGGACTCTTGGTAGGAGGCCTTCTTATCCTCCTGATCGTGAAGCACGGATCTAGCAAGGAGGACTCTGCATCGGAAAGAGCGAAAGAAATAGGGATGCTCGATGATTCCATGAATTTCTGCGTCGAGCAAGATTACGCGGCTGCCTCGCGTGCCACATCCATTACTTCAATATCGCCGCCTAAGGCTCAATCCGCTTCATCTGTATCTTGATGTCGCAGACAATGCAGATAAGGGTTCCGTTCGCATTACGCCCCCCGGTTTGTCGGACGTCACCGTTCGAGCCGGCATAGCATTTGGATTCTAATGAATCTTCTCGAAACGACCGTTGAGGCATTATGCTCAGGAAATGGAACCCGGCTCCGAAGCGTCGGAGCCGGGTTACTCAAGAGACCCGAACACGAGCCGGATTCAACACCCCGTTTACATGGAATTAATGCTTCGCCAGGCGCGAAGATTGCGCATTCGTCGTGCGTATCGGGGGGCGGCAGGGCCCGGGAGATTCGAGCCTTCGAGAAAGCGACGTAACATATTGTCGTATAGCGCGATACGTTCTATGCGCTGCGCGAGGCTTCATCTCCTTCGAAACTCGGGAATCGCACTTTTGCACGCGGGGGTCCAAAATGCAACTGCGGAGAAGCGTTCTTCTGGCGATCTGCATCATTCTGTTCGTGTACTTCGAGATTCACTCCTGCTCGAAGGACGATATCGCCGCTCCGAAGGGCGCGCCTTCGCTCGAGAGCATCATTTGCGGGGCGACGGACGTCTTCTTCCAGGACTCCGATTTCGGCTGCGTCGCCGGCGGGCTCGGCACCCTCATCGTGACGTCCGACGGAGGAAAGACGTGGAAAGGCACGGTAATCGACGCGGGAAATCTGAACGATCTCCAGTTCACCGATCGATCGAACGGATGGGTCGTCGGCAAGGACGGAGTCATCTATCGCACCGCGGACGGCGGCGCCGCGTGGGCGAAGGTCGACGCGGCCGGTCTTCCCGTGGACGAGGATTTCTTCAAGATAACGTTCTTCGGCGAGAATCTCGGGTATCTCCTCGGCTACGGGGGCGTTTACAGAACGGAGAACGGCGGACTGGATTGGGTGAACAACTGGCTTCCGATCGTTCCGTACCGCGGCGCGTGGGACATGAGTTTCTCCGACGAGAGAACGGGCTATCTCCTCGGCAGCCGCTACACCGATCCTGATCCGCCGATTCTGTACCGGACGACCGACGGTGGCGCGAGCTGGAAGAGCGTTGCCGGATCGAAGGCGTCGATTCTCAGAACGGTGCTCGCGATATCCTTCGTCGACGGGATGACGGGATGGGCCGGAGGAGGCGTCATCATGAAAACGGCCGACGGCGGAGAAACCTGGACGACGCAGGCCTCGATCGCGACGGTCCGCGAGTTCTTCTTCCTCTCGGCGGCGCACGGCTTCGCGGTGGGGGGAAAGACCATCCTCCGGACGACGAACGGCGGGGAGACCTGGGAGAACGTGACGCCGCAGGACGATCGTATCAAGGATCTCAGGAGCGTCTATTTCCTGGACGCGACGAACGGGTGGGTCGCCGGCCGCGGAGCGGACGAGCAGTCGGGAGACACGTATATCAAGCATTCGATTCTCCTTCGCACGAGGGACGGCGGCGCGACCTGGACGATCAGGGATTTCGGCTACGATTTCACGGCGTTTCAGAGCCTGCAGGAATCGGAGGATCTGTAAGAAAAATTCTTGACCGTTTCCGCGCGTTCCTGTAAAATCCCCGTTCCATTATACGACTCAACAGGGGCGCGGCGCGCGGGGCAGGAATGTTTCGATTGATCGAACGTTTTGCGAAATATAGGAGGAATCGGAATTGCGCAGGCCGGTTCCTCGTTGCGGGATTGGGCGAATGCTTCCCTCGTGGGAAGCATTCTTTTTTTAAGAAAGGATGATCTATGCCGACCGTCGAGGAGGACATCCGGTTCCTCATCCAGATCGTCAAGAAGGACATGGAGATCAAGGAGAAGAAGAAGCTCCTCGATGCCATTCCTCCCCGAATCAAGGCGATCGACAGGGACATCAAGAAGATGGATGAGAGCCTGGGGGACACGAAGCACATCATCGAGAAGCTCGACGAGGAGAAGCGGCATATCGAATCGGTGCTCAAGTCGCATCACGCGGAGCTCGAGAAGAAGAAAGAGGAGCAGCGGGTCATCCGGGACAACAAGCTCTACCGCGCGATCATGCTGGAGATGGAGTACATCAACAAGAAGGTCGATCAGGCCGAGGAGCGCATGCTGGCCATTCTCGACGAAGGTGAGGTTCGACGCAACGAGATCCGGGTCCTGAGCGAGAAGATGAGCGTCGAACGGAGCGCGCTGGTCGCCGAAAAAGACAAGCTCGAAAAGGAAGCGCTCGCCGCGGACGACGCGCGTAAGATCCTCGAAGACGAGAAGCTCCGCATTCTCCCGCACATATCGGAGGATATCCGCCGCCAGTACGCGCGGATCAGGACGGCGAAGGGAGATTCGGGAGTGGCCAACCTCATGGGGGATATCTGCCAGGGCTGCTATTCGCGGGTGCCTCCGCAGCGAGCGGTCGAGGTGCGGAGGAACGATCAGATCATGAATTGCGAGGTGTGCGGCAGGATCCTCGTTCATTACGAAACCTCCTGACCGTTCGATGCTCCGATGAATACGCACAACGTGAAAACGCTTCTCGGGCTCCTCGCAGGAGGGGGCACCCTCGACGAGAGTTGGGAAGCCGCCGGGTTTCGGTCGCGCGCGGAGGCGATCGGCGCGATCGAAAGTCTCGCGAGATCGCTCGGAGACCGGCCCGAAGCCGCGAAACCGCGCGGGCTCGAGCGGGCGATTCTCCACACCGACGGCGCATCGCGCGGCAATCCGGGGCCTTCCGCCGTCGCCGCGGTCATTTACCTGCCGACCGGGGAGGAGCTGGCGTCCGTCGCGAAGAAGATCGGGCGGGCGACCAACAACGTCGCCGAGTACCGGGCCGTCATCGAGGGGATGAAACTGGCGCGGAGCCTCGGCGTCGGCGAGCTCACCGTCCGCATGGACAGCGAGCTCGTGGTGAAGCAGCTCACCGGCGCGTACCGGATCCGGAGCGCGGATCTCGAACCTCTCGCGCGAGAGGTCGCCGCGGAAGCGCGGCATTTCGCGAAGTGCTCTTTCGAGCACGTGAGGCGGGAAGAGAATCGCGAAGCGGACCGGCTGGCGAACGCGGCGCTCGACCGGACCGCGGATTCCTGAGCAGCGGCCCGCCGGAGCGGCGATCTCCCGGGCGCCGGCCCGCGGGCGTTCGCGCTTTACCTTTCGCGGGATCCGTGGTATATTCCCATCGATTGCAATTTCACGTGACGCGACGGAGAAGGAGACGGGGTGATCGCGGCGCGCAAGCGCACGAGGAAAGTCCGGGCTCCAGAGGGCAGGGTGCTGGGTAACGCCCAGTGGGGGTGACCCCAAGGAAAGTGCCACAGAAAATACACCGCCTCCGGTCACGGAGGTAAGGGTGAAAAGGCGAGGTAAGAGCTCACCAGTACCGCCGGCGACGGCGGTAGCTCGGTAAACCCCACCCGGAGAAAGACCAAATAGGAGAGGAGAAGCTGCCCGCTTCGCAGAACTCTCGGGTAGGTCGCTAGAGGCTGCCGGCAACGTCAGCCCGAGATAAATGATCACCGCCCCGGTAAGGGCACAGAACCCGGCTTACAAGTCTCCTTTCCGTCGCTCGCGCACACACGTCGTTCTCGCATCGAGAGAGACAATGTCCACGACGCAGGTCTGGGAAATCCAACCGGCTGACGAGCGCCTCGAGGGCGAGCTTTCCCGCGCGATGCGCCTCGGTCCGCTCGAGGCGCGGCTTCTCGCGTCGAGGGGGGTCCGGAGCGTCGAGGACGGCGTTCGATTCATCCATCCGAAATTCGAGCAGCTCCACGATCCGTTTCTCTTCAACGAGATGGAATGCGCGGCGCGTTTGCTGCGCGACGCGATCGCCGGCGGGGATCGCATCCTCGTGCACGGGGACTACGACGCCGACGGCGTCTGCGGCACGGCGCTTCTGTTCGAGGTGCTCGCCAAGCTCGGCGCGGACGTTCATTACTTCGTGCCCGACCGCGCGAAGGACGGATACGGGCTCGCGCGGCGCGTCATGGACCGCGGTTTCGAGGCGGGCCTCAAGCTCGTGCTGTCCGTCGACTGCGGATCGAGCGACGGCGAGGTCGTCGCCGCTCTCGTGGAGCGCGGCGTCAAGGTCCTCATCACCGATCATCACGAAACGAGCGAGAGGGTTCCGGGGGCGCACGCCTTCATCAATCCGAAGTTGCCCGGCGAGCGGTATCCCTTCAAGGAGCTCACCGGATCGGGAGTCGCCCTGAAGCTTCTCCAGGGCCTCGAGAAAACGATGGGGCTCGATCTCCGTCTCGAGGAGCATCTCGACCTCGTCGCGCTCGGTACCCTCGGGGACAGCGGCGCGATGCGCGACGAGAATCGGATTATCGTGTCCGCGGGATTCGAACGCATGATGGAATGGAAACGGCCGGGCCTGAGGGCGCTCCGCGCCGAGAGCGGGCTCTCCGAACGCGGATTCACCACCCGGCAGATCAGCTTCACGCTCGTTCCGCGGCTCAATTCGCCGGGACGCATGGGAAGCGCGCGGGACGTGGTCGAGCTCCTCGTCACTCGGGACGAGGGCGAAGCTTCGCGGATCGCGAGCGAGATCGAGGAAAAGAACAGGAGCCGGAGGGTTCACGACAGCAGGGTGACCGAGGAGGCGTGCTATCTCGCCGACATCATACTGAGACGCTCGGATCCGCGGGCGCTCGTTTTCTCGTCTTCGTCGTGGCATGAGGGAGTCGTCGGAATCGGGGCCGCGCGGCTCGCCGAGCGCTACAGTCTGCCGTCGATTCTCATCGCCGTGCGCGACGGCGTCGGCAAGGGTTCGGCGCGATCGGCCGGAATGGTGAACGTCAAGGAAACGCTCGAGCGATGCGCCGAGCACCTCATCGAGTTCGGAGGGCACAAGGAGGCGGGCGGATTCAGCATTCGCGAGGACTCGATTCCGGATTTCCAGCGAATGTTCGAAGACGTCGTCGACGAGATCTCCCGCCGCCCCGCCGAGGCCCTGGTTTACAGGGCGGACGCCGAGATTCCGCTCGGCGAATGCACGCTCGCGCTCTTCTCGTTCATCGAGCGGCTCGGACCATTCGGCGCGGGGAATCCGGAGCCGCTTCTCATGATCCGCGATCTCGAGGCGCTTCCCGGCACGAGAGTCGTCGGTGACGGGCATCTCAAGATCGAAGCGCGCGACCGGAACGCAGACTCGCGCGATCTCATCGGATTCTCACTCGCGAGCGCGTGGAAGCCCGCCGACATCGTCGGCCGGCGAATCGACGTCCTCATCAATCTCAGAAAGAACACCTATCAGGGCAGGGTCGAGCCGCAGCTGCAAATCGCTGCGATCCGCTTTTCCGAAGGCGCGCGGGGCCTCGGAGAGAGCCCGGCATGCTGATCGCGCGGGGGTGCGCGGGATGCGCGTCGTCGTCCAGCGTGTGAGCGAAGCGGCCGTCGAGGTCGACGGAAAAACGGTCTCCTCGATCGGCGCGGGGCTCCTCGTCCTCGCCGCGTTCGGGAGAGGCGACACGGAAAGCGATCTCGCGTGGATGGCGCGAAAGATTCTCGAACTCAGGATTTTCGAGGACGAGGGAGGCACGATGAACCGTTCGGTCCTCGACGCGGGGGGGAGCGTGCTCGTCGTGTCGCAATTCACCCTGTACGGCGATTGCCGGAAGGGAAGGCGCCCCGATTTCATCGCGAGCGCTCCCGCCGGGGAGGCGAAGATCCTGTACCGCACATTTCTCGAAATCATGAGCGGGTATTGTTCGAACGTCGCCGAGGGGGTATTCGGCGCGAAGATGAGCGTCCGTCTCGTGAACGACGGGCCCGTGACGCTCGTTATCGACCGGGGACACGGAGAGGCGTGAAGGAGATGCGGACACGATGAATCCCTTTCTCGGGCCGGATCTGCAGAGGGCCCTCGTGCTCGCCTCCGCGTCGCCGCGCCGGAGGGAGATCCTCGAGGGGCTCGGCTTCGAGTTCGAGGTGCTTCCGGCGGATATCGATGAAAACGATATCCCGTGCGCCGATCATGCTGAATTCGCGGTCGCGTTGGCGGTGCGGAAGGCCGAGGCGGCACGCCGCGCGAGGCCGCTCGCGACCGTCATCGCCGCCGATACGATTGTGGTGTGCGGCGAATCGAGGCTCGGGAAACCGGTCGACGAGGCCGACGCCTTTTCGATGCTGCGCTCGCTCTCCGGCCGCGCGCACGAGGTCATCACGGGGGTCGCCCTGATCGCTCCCGACGGGAGGCGTCTCGCCGAAGCCGAACGGACCCGGGTCCATGTTCGCGCGCTTTCCGAAGATGAAGTGGCGCGGTACGTCGCGACGGGCGAGCCGTTCGGCAAGGCCGGAGCGTACGCGATACAGGGATACGCCGCGCCGTTCGTTCGAAGGATCGAAGGCTGCTATTTCAACGTCGTCGGATTGCCGGTGAGCCTTCTCTTTCTCATGCTCTCGAAGCTCGAAAGGACGGGGGATGATTCTGCCGACCGTTGAGTACCGGCGCGGGGCCGTCGAGATCATCGACCAGACGCTCCTCCCGCATGAGGAGCGGATCGTGCGGCTCGCCGGTCTCGATGAGACCGCCGAAGCCATCAGATCTCTCCGTGTCCGCGGCGCCCCGGCGATCGGCATCGCCGCGGCGTACGGCGTGCTCGTCGCGCTCGAGAGCTATCTGGCGGAGCGTCTGAAAATGCCCGGCGGATATTTCTTCGATCGCCTCGAAGGAGCGCCGCTTCTCGACGCCGCGGGTATCGATGCGGGCGACGTGCGCCTCCTGCTCGCCTCGGCGCGCGAGACGCTCGCGGCGACGAGGCCGACCGCGGTCAACCTCTCCTGGGCGCTCGAGAGGATGGCGAGGGCAGCCGAGGGAGCGGGGAGCGATCCCGCGGCCCTGTGCGCGGCGGTCGCGCGGGAAGCGTTCGCCATTCACGCCGAGGAGCTCGAGATCGAATATGCGATCGGGAGGAACGGCGCGGGGTTCATCAAGGACGGAATGAACGTCCTGACCCATTGTAACGCGGGAGGGCTCGCGACGGCCGGCTACGGCACTGCGCTCGGCGTTCTCTATGCGGCGTGGGAGAGGGGAAAACGCTTCCACGTGTATGTCGACGAAACGCGTCCGCTCCTGCAGGGCGCCCGTCTCACGGCGTGGGAGCTCGCGAAACGGGAGATCCCGCATACGCTTCTCTGCGAAGGCGCGGCGGCGTCCCTCTTCGCGGCGGGAAAGGTGGACGCCGTCATCGTCGGCGCCGACCGGATCGCGGCCAACGGAGACGTCGCGAACAAGATAGGGACTCTCGGCCTCGCCGTGCTCTGCGAGAAGTTCGGAAGGCCGCTGTACGTCGCCGCTCCTTGGTCCACCTTCGACCTCGGCATGCCGTCGGGCCTGGGGATTCCCATCGAGGAGCGCTCGTGCGAAGAGGTCTCCTCATTTTGCGGATTACCGACGGCGCCGGAGGGGACCCGCGCATACAATCCCGCCTTCGATGTCACCCCCGCTTCCATGATCGCTGCCATCATAACCGAGCGCGGCGCCGTGGAAGATCCCGATGGACGGAAGATCGCCGCGATAGCTTCAGTCTCGCCCCCGCTTCGACCTTGATCTTGGCGCAGCTGTTTTACATATTAAAATAGGGTTATCAAACGCACCAATAGAACAATGCAATGGTTTCTCGTGCCCCTGGTATTTATTGGGAAGCACGCGAAGCCGGGTAATTACTGGACAACGGGATGCGGCGAGGAGGTGATGACAGTCCAGGCCACTTGAGAGGGATTGGTTATGAGCTCGGGGATTGTTCTCGAAAGGGGGATGGAGCGATGAAACGATGCGTAATGTTTGGGGCGGGAGTCTTGGCGGCAAGCGCGCTCATGCTCGTCTTGCTTCCAAGCGTCCGTGTATCGGCGTCTTGGCAGGTGGATGGAAACCCGATCTCCGTCGCGACGGGGAATCAGTCTCTTCCCCAAATCATCTCCGATGGCGCGGGAGGCGCCATTATCGCATGGGCCGACAACCGCGGCGGGAACTATGACATCTATGCCCAGCGGGTGAATGCCTCGGGGGCCGTCCAGTGGGCGGAGAACGGCGTCGTTCTCTGCACGACGACCGGGGATCAGTATTCTCCCAATCTTGTTTCGGATGGCGCGGGCGGCGCCATCGTCACGTGGGAGGACTTCGGCTTGTACGTGTATGCCCAGCGGGTGAACGCCTCGGGAGCTGTACAATGGCCAACCGGCGGCGTCGTTCTCGGCACGACATCGAGTTATCAGGAGAATTCCCAAATCATCTCCGATGGCGCGGGCGGCGCCATTATCACATGGCAAGGCCGAAGCAGCGCGAACAATAATGAAATCTATGCCCAGCGGGTGAATGCCTCGGGAGCCGTTCAGTGGACGGCGGATGGAGTCGTTCTCTGCGCGGCAACGGGGGATCAGGAACATCCCGCGATCGCTTCCGATGGGGCGGGCGGCGCCATCGTCACGTGGGACGACGGCCGTGGGAACCGTAACATCTATGCCCAGCGGGTGAATGCCTCGGGTGCCGTGCAATGGACGGCGGATGGAGTCGTTCTCTGCGCGGCAACGGGGGATCAGGAACATCCCGCGATCACATCCGACGGCGCCGGCGGCGCGATCGCCGCGTGGATGGACAGCCGCGTCATAGGCGCATGGGACATCTATGCCCAGCGTGTGGATGCCTCGGGAGCCGTTCAGTGGATAGCGAACGGCGCGGCCATTTGCACGGCGGCGGACAATCAGGGTTTCGCTGCGATCGCCTCCGACGGTGCGGGCGGCGCCATCGTCGCGTGGAACGACCTGCGCAGCGGGAGCAGAGGGGACATCTATACCCAGTGCGTGGACGCTTCGGGAGCTGTCCAGTGGGCAGCGGATGGCGTGGCTCTTTGCACGGCAGCGTGGGATCAGGGATTACCCGCGATCGTCTCCGATGGCGCGGGCGGCGCCATCGTCACGTGGGAGGATGCCCGCAGCGACGACCCGGTGTATTATCACATCTATGCCCAGTGGGTAGGTGCCTCGGGAGCCGTCCAGTGGGCGGCGGACGGCGTGGCCCTTTGTACGGCAGAAGGGGATCAGATGCTTCCCGCGATCGCCTCCGATGGCGTAGGCGGAGCCATTGTAACGTGGGGGGACGCGCGCAACGGGAGCTGCGATATCTATGCCCAACGCGTCTGCACTGGGGTCGCGCCCGTCGCGACGCTTCTCACTTCGTTCACCGCGAGTGTCGATGAATCGGTCGTGCGCGTCGGGTGGGAACTTTCGGAGCCGGTGGCCGGCTTGACGTTCGACGTGCTCCGATCGAGCGCCGGCCCCGGAGCATTCGAGGAGATATCCGTCGCCATCGAATCGAACGGGAAGGCCTACTCCTTCGCCGATAAGCGGTGCGCACCCGGCTCTATCCTTCGCTACCGCGTGGACGTCACGGAGAGCGGCGCCAGGCGAACCCTCTTCGAGACGGACGCCATGGCCGTCCCGGTTGGGCTTCTCGCCCTCTTCCAGAATGCGCCGAATCCTTTTAATCCAACGACTACCCTGCGGTACTATCTCCCCGCGGCATGCGAGGTGACGCTATCGATTTTCGACGCATCCGGGCGACTCGTTGCGACGCTTGTCGATCGCGAGAGACGGGAAGCGGGGCAGCATATCGGCACCTGGTCAGGGCTCGATTCTCGGGGCGAGGCGGTTCCTTCGGGAGTATATTTCTCCATGCTCATCGCGGGGAAGGATAGGCTCTCGAACAAGTTGATTCTCCTGCGGTAGCCCCGATCGTCCGTCCCGGTTGCCGCAAGATGGAAAAGGCGATCAGATTGACGTGAGGGGGCGGCCATTCGCCGCCCCCTCACGCCTTTCCGTTTGCTCCCGGACGGGTGGCAAGGAGTCATGAGAGCCCTTTTGCATACTGCAGGAATGGCACTTGACATAATTCCTTACTGCGTATATATTTTGTTGTTTCGCGAGCGAATCGCGAGCGAGCAGTAATATGTCCGTTTGGAGGAAAACGATGCAGCAGAAAACAACCATTTTGAAAGGGAGCGAGGTTCGCAGGGACTGGTACATCGTCGATGCGACCGGAAAGCCTCTCGGCAGGCTCGCTTCCCAGGTCGCGCAGGTCCTGCGGGGCAAGGGGAAAGTCGGCTTCGTACCCTTCATGGACCACGGCGATTTCGTGGTTATCGTGAACGCCTCGAACGTCTCCATCTCCGGGAACAAGCGCGATACGAAGACGTATTGGCGGTACACGGGCTATCCCGGCGGTCTCCGGCTGACGGCGTTCAAGGACGCGATGAAGAAGAATCCGCAGTTCATCATCACCCACGCCGTCAAGGGGATGTTGCCCCACAACCGCCTGGGCAGAAGGCTTCTCAAGAAGCTCAAGGTGTACGCGGGGCCCGAGCATCCGCACGAGGCCCAGAAGCCGCAGGTTCTCGAGTTGTGATCTTGCGCGCGCTCTCTCATGAGCGAGGCGCCTATCGGTTTAACGAGCCGCGAAGGGAGGTGATACTTTGGCAAAGGAGATGTTCCACGCAGTAGGCAGGAGGAAATCCTCGGTCGCCCGGGTGTTCCTGTCTCTCGGATCGGGCACGTTCACGATCAACGGGCGCGATCTCGACGAGTATCTGCATCGCGAAAGTCTCTCCATGGTCGTCAAGCAGCCGTTCCAGGCTACGAGCACCCTTGGCAAATACGACGTCAAGGCGACCGTGAAGGGGGGCGGTGTCGCGGGGCAGGCCGGAGCGCTTCGACTCGGTATCGCCCGCGCGATCATCATGCAGGACGAGACCCAGAAGAAGGTTCTCAAGGTCGGGGGTTTTCTCACGAGAGACCCGCGCGAGAAGGAACGGAAGAAGTACGGGCAGGCGGGAGCGCGGAGAAAGTTCCAGTTCTCCAAGAGATAATTCCGATCGAATACACACATCCCTCGTAACGGCTCGAGGTGTCCCCGAGAGGGGATTGAGTCCGCCCGAGAGGGGTGGAGGCGCAACCAAAGGAGGCCGCACGGTGAACGTCACCATCAAGGACATGCTCGAAGCGGGCGCGCATTTTGGGCACCAGACACGTCGCTGGAACCCCAAAATGAAGCCCTATATCTACAAGGAACAAAACGGCATCTATATCATCGATCTCCGCTCGACGATGGAGCAGCTCGAGAAGGCCTACCGGGCGATCGAGAGCCTGTCGGCGGAGGGGAAGACCACGATCTTCGTCGGCACCAAGCGGCAGGCGAAGGAGAGCGTGCAGGAGGATGCGGCCCGCAGCGGGATGTATTACATCAACGAGCGATGGCTCGGCGGCATTCTCACGAATTTCAAAACGATCAAACAGAGCATGGAGCGTCTCGAGAATCTCGAGGCGATGGAAAAAGACGGACGCATCAATCAGCTTTCGAAAAAGGAAAAGCTCCGCGTCGAGAAGCAGAAAGCGAAACTGCTCAAGGTCCTCTCCGGCATCAGGGGTATGACGGCGATTCCGTCCTGCCTCGTCGTCGTCGACTCGAAGAACGAGGAGATCGCGGTGAAGGAAGCCCGCAAGCTCGGGCTCACGATCATCGGTCTCGTCGACACGAACTGCGATCCGGAAGAGGTCGATTACGCCGTTCCGGCGAACGACGACGCGATCAGATCGATCAAGCTCTTCACGCGGGTCCTCGCCGACGCCATCGTCGAGGGCAGGGGCAGGTATCTCAAGAACAAGGAATTCCTCGAGGACAAGAGCAAGCGGCCCGAAAAGCCGGAGAAGGCGGAACTCGCTCCGGAGCCCAAGGATCAGAAGCGGAGCGCCGGCAAGAAGACGGGCGCGGATATGGAAGAACAGGAACCGGGGCGCTGAGACGCTCGAGGATCAACGTACGGCACAGCGGAGGATAGCGAATGGAGATAACACCGAAACGGGTAATGGAACTGCGCGATAAAACGGGCGCCGGCATGATGGACTGCAAGCGGGCGCTCCAGGACGCGGACGGGGATTTCGAGAAGGCGATCAAGTTCCTGCGGGAGAAGGGTCTTTCGCAGATCGCCAAGCGCGCCGGCAAAGAGACGAAGGAAGGATGCGTGTTCTCGTACATCCATCCGGGAGCGAAGATCGGCGTCATGCTCGAGATCAACTGCGAAACCGATTTCGTCGCCCGGACCCCCGCCTTCCAGGCGCTCGGCAAGGAGCTCACGATGCAGATCGCGGCGGCGGCGCCGATCGTCGTTCGCCGGGAAGATCTTTCGAAGGAGATCGTGGAGCGGGAACGGGAGATTTACCGCAACCAGGCGGCCGCGTCGGGCAAGCCGGCGAACGTGCTCGATAAAATTGTTGAAGGGAAGCTCGAGAAGTTCTACCATGAGGCCTGTCTTCTCGATCAGCCCTATATCAAGAACGACGAGGAGTCGGTAGGGCAGTTCGTCACGGATGCCATCGCGAAGCTCGGTGAGAACGTCATCGTGCGGCGCTTCAGCCGTTTTCAGCTGGGGGAGGATCTGAGCTGAGATCCCGGACGTGTCTAATTGAGCGGCGGCCATGAAAACAGGGGCGCAGGAGGGTTTTCTCCTGCGCCCTTTTATCGCCCGTTCCGGTTCCGCCCGCGGCGGTCGGACGGCGCCTCGCGGAGACCGGGAAGGAGTTGATCGTGAAACGTAAGCTGAGGTTCAAGAGGCTCCTGCTCAAGGTGAGCGGCGAAGTGCTCGGCGGCGCCGACACGAGCATCGATTTCGACAGGGTCGCGGCGTTCGCGGATGAGCTGCGGGAGGCCGTCGATGCGGGGAGCGAGATCGCCGTCGTCATCGGCGGGGGGAACATTCTTCGCGGATACAAGGCGAGCGAGAAGGGGGTCGACCGTGTCGCCGCGGATTGCATGGGGATGCTCGGCACGATCATCAACGCGCTCGCGCTCCAGGCGGCGCTCGAGCGCGCCGGCGTCGAGGCCCACGTCATGACGGCCATCACCATGGAGCAGTTCGCCGAGCCGTACATCAGGCGACAGGCGCTCGATCATCTCAAGAACGGGCGCCTCGTGATCCTCGCCGGCGGCACGGGCAATCCGTATTTCACGACCGATACGGCGGCGGCGCTCCGGGCCGTGGAGATCAAGGCGGACGCGCTTCTCAAGGGGACGAAGGTCGACGGAATCTACACGAGCGACCCGGTGAAGAACCCGAAGGCGGTGCTGAAGACGAGGCTTCGCTACATCGACGTGCTCAAGGACGACCTGCGGGTCATGGACGCCACCGCCGTCGCTCTCTGCAGGGAGAACGGCATTCCGATCGTCGTGTTCAACATTCTCAAAAAGGGCAATCTGACGCGGGTGCTCGAGGGGAAGCTCCTCGGCACCGTCGTCGAGTAGGGAGGTAGGCACCGATGGAAACGAAAGAGATTCTTCTGACGGCCGAAAAGCACATGAAAGCGACGATTGAAAAAACGGAGACGGAGCTGACGACGATTCGTACGGGAAAGGCTTCGCCCGCGCTTCTCGACAGCGTCAAGGTCGATTACTACGGATCCAAGGTTCCGCTCAAGCAGGTCGCGAACGTCGTCGTTCCCGATCCGAAGCTCATCACGGTGCAGCCGTGGGAGAAACCTCTCGTGGGCGAGATCGTCAAGGCCATCCAGACGTCGAACCTCGGGCTGAATCCGCAGAGCGACGGCACGTTCATCCGGATTCCGCTGCCGCCTCTCACCGAGGAACGGCGCAAGGAGCTCGTGAAGGCCGTGAAGCACATGGTCGAGGAAGCGAAAGTGGCGATCCGGAACGTTCGCCGGGACGCGATCGACAAGCTGAAGAAGATCGAGAAGGATCACAAGATCACGGAGGACGATCTGCACCGCAGCCAGAAAGAGATACAGGATCTCACCGACCGGAAGATCGTCGATCTCGACAAGATATTCGCGGCGAAGGAAAAGGAAATTCTCGAGGTCTAGAGTCTCGAGGGGCGTGGACGCGATGGGGGAAACGGGACGATGAGCGATTCCATCGATCGTGCGATACGCGAGCTGAAGGCGCATCCCGCGCTTCCGCGGCACGTCGCCGTCATCATGGACGGGAACGGGCGATGGGCGAAGAAGCGGATGCTGCCGCGTCTCGCCGGCCATCGCGCGGGGACCGAGTCGGTCCGCGCGACGATCCGGGCCTCGGCGAAGCTCGGGCTCTCAGCGCTCTCCCTGTACACGTTTTCCCTCGAGAACTGGAACCGGCCGCGTCTCGAAGTGGACGGGCTCATGCGGTTTCTCGGCGAGGTGCTCCGATCGGAGTACCTTGAGCTCGCCGAGAACAACATTCGCCTGCGGGCGATCGGGAGGCTCGGCATGCTGCCGCGCGAAACCCTCGAGACGCTCGACGAGACGATCGGGAAGCTCTCGGGAAACACGGGCATGATCCTCAATCTGTGCCTGAGCTACGGCGGAAGGGCCGAGATCGTGGACGCGGCGCGCAAGCTCGCAGCCGCGGTTCGGGAGAGGAGCTTCGCCGCGGACGATCTGGACGAGAATTCGTTCCGGCGGTTTCTGTACGACCCGGATCTGGCCGATCCCGATCTTCTCATCAGGACGAGCGGGGAGATGCGGTTGAGCAATTTCTTCCTCTGGCAGATCGCGTACACCGAAATCGTCGTCACGGATACGCTCTGGCCCGATTTCCGGGAGGAGCATCTCCTCGCCGCGATCCGCGAGTACCTCGGCCGGGAGAGAAGATTCGGCACGGTAAAGGAGGGTTCGGGCGACGATGTCGGATAAGGAGCGTCAGGCGACCGCGGACGGCGCGGGAGCGGCGGCCCCCCGCAGGCACGAGGGGATCGTGAAGCGGATCGTCGCGTCCGTTATATTCATCCCGTGCCTCATCGTCATCGCGCGGCGCGGGGGATACTATTATCTCGCGCTCATCAACATCATGATCCTCATCGGCCTCTGGGAGTTCTACAAGATGATGGAGGCGAAGGGGCTCAAGCCGTACCGGGCGATGGGTATCCTGAGCGGGCTGGCGCTCTCCTGGTACGTCTTCTTTCAGCAGGGCATCTACGCGAATCTGTTCCTGAGCGTCATGTTCATCGGGATCATGGTGCTCGAGCTCGCGCGGAAGGAGAAGGGGCTCGCCGTCTACCACATCTCAGTCACGGTGTTCGGCGTTTTCTATATCGGATGGCTCGGAAGCCACCTCATTCTCCTCAGAGAGCTTCCCCATCTCAAGGGGCTCGATTATTCGCTCGGCTTCTCCTTCGTGATGGTGACCTTTGCCCTGACCTGGTGCTACGACACGGGAGCGTATTTCGTCGGGAGCTGGCTCGGCAGGCGCAAGCTGTTTCCGAGCATTTCTCCGGGAAAGACCCTCGAGGGGGCGATCGGCGGCGTGCTGTGCTCGCTCGTCGGGATTTTCGTCGCCCGCGCGACGATCGCGCCGTATCTGTCGATCGCCGAGGCAGTCGGGCTCGCGATCGGCGCTTCGGTCGTGGGGCAGCTCGGCGATCTCTCGGAATCGATGATCAAGCGGGACGTGAAGATCAAGGATTCCTCCCGGACGATTCCCGGGCACGGCGGCGTGCTCGACCGGTTCGATTCGCTGCTCTTCACGGCTCCCCTGATCTATTACGCTCTGAAGTACGTGATATTCGCATGATGAAGAGAATCGTCATACTCGGATCGACCGGATCGATCGGAAGATCCGCGCTCGAGATACTGGATCGCGCGCGCGGCGATTTCGACGTCGCGGGGCTCGCCGCGGGTAACAACGTGGAGGAGCTCGCGCTCCAGCTCAGGCGGTTTCCCGGAGCCCGGTATTCGGCGCGGGACGCCGCGTCCGCCTGCGCGATTCTGAATCAGCGGGATCTCGCGGGACGGGCCGCGGGGTACGGCGACGAAGGGATCGAAGCGCTCATCCGCGAAACGAAGCCGGACGTCGTCGTCAACGCTCTCGTCGGGATTTCGGGGCTCAGGCCGACGATGGTCGCGCTCGAGCTCGGCTGCGCCGTGGCGCTCGCGAACAAGGAGACGCTCGTCGCGGCCGGAGAGCTCATCTCGAGGCGCTTTTCGCGGGACGCGAACGCGATCATCCCGATCGACAGCGAGCATTTTTCCCTCGCGCGCTGCCTGCGCGGGCGCCGCGACGAGACGATAGAGATCGTCCTGACCGCGTCGGGGGGGCCGTTCTACGGGAGGCGCCAGGCGGATCTCGCCGGCGTCACCGTCGAGCAGGTCCTCAACCACCCGACCTGGAAGATGGGGCCGAAGGTGACGGTGGATTCGGCGAATCTTCTCAACAAGGGATTCGAGGTGATCGAGGCCCACTGGCTCTTTCGTTTTCCGTACGAGGCGATCGGGGTCGTCGTGCACCCGCAGTCGATCGTCCATTCGCTCGTGCGTCTGCGCGACGGATCCCTCATCGCGCATCTCGCGCCGGCCGACATGAAGCTCGCCCTTATGAGCGCGCTGTATCATCCCGAGGTCCGGGAGTTTCCCTGGCGTTCTCTCGGGCTCGACGAGCTCGGGCGGCTCGAATTCGCGCCTCTGGCCCGCGACGCGTACCCCGCGTTTTCGCTCGCCCTCGCGGCGGCGGAGCGCGGAGGAACGGCGCCGGCGGTGCTCAACGCCGCCGACGAAACGGCCGTGCGCGCGTTTCTCGCGGGCAGAATCGGATTTCTGACGATCGTCTCGTGGATCGAGGAAGCGCTCGGAGCGCACGCGACGCGTCCGATCGACACGCTCGACGACGTTTTCGAAGCGGACCGCTGGACGCGGGAATTCCTCGCGGAGCGGCATCGCGAAGCGATCGCGACATGACGGAGGATTCATGATACTCACTATCGCCGCTTTCCTGTTCGTCCTCGGCATCGTCATTTTCGTGCACGAGTTCGGTCATTTTTTCGTCGCGAAGCTCAACCGCATCTACGTGGTGACCTTCTCGTTCGGATTCGGGCCGAAGCTGCTTCGCAAGAAGGTCGGCGAAACCGAGTACGCGCTCAGCGCGCTGCCGTTCGGAGGCTACGTCAAATTCGCCGGCGAGATGAGCGAAACGGAGGATGAGGCGCGCGCGGCGAAGGATCGGGCGCCGGAACAACCAGGCGGGCTCGACGTTCCGCCCGAGCGCATGTACCGGAACAAAGCCCCGCTGCAGAGGATGTCGGTCGTGGTCGCGGGCCCCGTGATGAATTTCATCCTCGCGCTGCTCGTCTACATCGTCAGCCTGTACGTCGAGGGGATATACGTCAATCCGAGCACCGCGATTCAGGAGGTCGAGCGGGACGGCCCGGCCGAACAAGCGGGGCTGCGGGTCGCGGATACGATACTCTCGATCGACGGGGAGCGTCTCGCGTACTGGGGGCAGATCGAGAAGATCCTCGTCGCGAAGAAGGGGGAGAGCTCCCGATACACGGTGCTCCGCGGCGCCGACACGGTGTCGATCGAAGTCAAGCCGAGGTACGACGAGGAGAGCGAGGCCTGGAGAATAGGGATCGTATCGCAGCTTCCCGCGCGCATCGGCGACGTGAAGAAGGAGAGTCCCGCGGCGCGCGCGGGGCTGCGCACCGGCGCGACGATACTCTCGATCAACGATACGACCGTGACGACGTACGCGGAGCTCGAGGACAGGATTCTGCCGAGACCGGGCCGACCCATGAAATTCGTCTGGGTATACGGGGGGAAGACGTACACGTCGGTGATCACGCCCGCGTCGGGGGACGCCGCGTCCGAGGGGGAGCGCCTCGACGTCGTGAAGGTGGGGCAGATCGGCATCAGTCCCTATTACGAGAAGGTGAGGATCTCTCCGGGCGAAGCGGTCGTCTACGGTTCGCGGGCGTTCGCGAATCTCTTCAGCTCGATTATCGATTTTCTCGGCAAGCTCCTCTCCGGGCACGCGACGATACGCGCGGTCGGCGGACCTCTCCGCGTGGGGGTCATGGCGGGAGACATGATCCGCTGGGGATTCAATTACCTCATCTACTTCCTCGCGTTCTTTTCGCTGAACCTGGCCATATTCAATCTCCTGCCCATTCTCCCGTTCGACGGGGGGCACTTCGTACTCGGCCTTATCGAGCTCGTTACGAGGCGGAAGCTGGGGAATCGAGTTCAAACGGTGCTGACTCAGGCGGGATTCGTTATTCTCATCGTTCTCATGGTGTTCGTATTGTCGCTCGATATATTCAATCTTGTGCGCTAGGCTTATTCTGGAGCGAGCGATACTGTAATTCATTTATTCGATTATATATTGCGAGCCATCTTTCAGGTTTTTTCTTAAGCTCGGCGAGCGTTCTGCGTATTCGCTCCCGGTCCAGATTCTTATCGAGATCTCTCCTTTTCTCCTCGCGGGAGGCCGGATTGTCTTGGAGAAGCTTCTCGAATTCGATTATTTTCACATAGTAATCGACGAGGTAACGCTCATCAGGAGTCAGGGTTCGCTCCTTTTCCTTTGCGACCGGATCGGAACTCTGGCAGGAGGAGAGGACGAGAAGGGCGATCGCCGCGAGAAAGAAAGCGCGCAGCGGGAGCATGCCGGCGTGAAGGCCTGTCGCGCGAGCGCGGCGGGAGCGGAACGGTTCTCTCTTCGCGGCGTGTCTTTGTGTCATGACGGTCATCCCGGGTTCACGGTACAGGCCTGAAGCGAAGTTGTCAATTGATATGCGTTTCAACGCGCTGATACGGATCGTTTTCGCGGCGGGAATCGCCGCGTGCGTCCTCGCGTCCCCGGGCGGCCGCTCCGGCGCGGCGGCGGCGGATTTCGGCGTGAAGCTTCCCACGGTGAAGAGCATCGATATCCTCGGCAACGCGAGCTTCAACGACGCGGTTCTCATGAAGAAGATGCGCACGAAGGAGGCGCGCTTCTACCGGATCTTCCGGCAGCCGAAGTATCGCCGCGATTTTCTGCGCCGGGACGTCGCGGCCATCGAATCGTTCTACCGTTTGAGCGGATTCTTCGAGGCGACGGCGACGATCGAATCGGTCGTGCCGGGCGAAAACGGCCGATCGGTGAAGATACGCATCCTGGTCCGGGAGGGACCCCGATCCGTCGTGCGCGCGCTCCGCTTCGCGGGGCAGAACCTCATACCCGAGGCGGCTCTCGTCAAGGGCCTCAAGCTCGTCCCTGGGGCGCCCTACAATCCCAACCTCCTCGACGCCGATCGATACGTTCTCCTGAGCAAGTTCTTCGAGGGCGGGCACCTCGGCGCGAAGGTGGCGCAGGAGGTCCGCGTCGATTCGACGGACATCGACATCGATTGGACGATCGCGGCCGGGGAAACGGTCAGCATACGCGACACGAGGGTTTCGGGAACGAAAACGGTGCGCGAGGATCTCGTGCGGCGGGAGCTCGTTCTCGAACGGGGAGAGACCTTCAGGGAGAAGAACGTCGTCGAAAGCACGCAGAACCTGTACGACACGGGCTACTTCAACTCGGTCGAGATCGTGCCGGACACCGTCGACCTCGCGCGGCGCGGGGTCGATCTTCTCGTCAAGGTGCGCGAGCGCAGGATGGGTTACGTCGAGACCGGAGTCGGCGCCGGGAACGTCTACGGAAACCGCGTCTTCGGAGAGTACGGGCAGCGGAACGTTTTCGGAACGGGAAACGTCTTTTCGCTCAAATCCTCGTACGCGTTCCAGCTCTTTCCGAACAACGAATTCTCCGCCAAGGACATCGACTTCAGAAGCAAATACATGCGGAACGAGGGGGAGCTCGGGTTTCCCCATGTCCTCGGGACATGGAACACGTTTTCCCTCGGCGCGTTCTATGAACGGGACGCGATGGTCGAGCCGATCATCATCAAGGATCTCGGTCTTGCGGCGAGGATCGCGCGCCGCTTTTCGAGGCAGACGTCGCTTCTCCTCGGGTATTCGATCGAGCGGATCCAGCGCCTCGAGATCGAGGAGGAGAAATCGCGCTCCCGGCAGCGGGCTCTCTTCACGACGTTCGCGAGCGACACGAGGGACTTCTATTTCAATCCGCAGCGGGGAACGTACGTCACGGGAGAGGGGCGCTTCACCGGCGGATTCCTCGGCGGCGACGATAATTACTATTCTCTCGTCGGATCGGTGCGCCGTTACGCGCTGCTGGGAAAAGGAACCGTGTTCGCCTGGCGCGTGCATACGGGCTACGCCGACGCGTTCGGCGCCTCGAACGAAACGGGGATTCCGATCGAAAGCCGGTTCTTCGCCGGCGGCGGCAACTCGGTGAGAGGATACCGGGAGAACTCCCTCGGGCCGCTCGGCGCCAATCTCGAGCCGAGGGGCGGGAGGGTCACGCTTCTCACGAACGCGGAGCTCAGATTCCCGATTCCGCTCATCGCCCGGTACAATTTCGGGGCGGCGGTGTTCCTCGACGGCGGCACCGTGTGGAACAGCGTCGAGGAAATACGTCTTTCGGATTTCCGCTTCACGGCCGATCGCGCGGACGTGACGCGGCAGGATTACATGTACGGGGCCGGATTCGGCTTCAGGTACTATACGCCGGTCGGGCCTCTGCGGTTCGATATCGGATTTCCCGTGAAGAAGACCGATGATATCGATTTCGATTACCGGATTCATATAAGCCTCGGGCAGATATTCTGACGCCCGGCTTGAGGAGCGATCGGTGAACGAGGACAGCACTCCGCGCACGCGCTTGATGCGATGGCTCCTGCTCGTCCTCTGCGTCGTTCTCGTCGTGTCCGTCGGGCTCTTCTTCGGCTTCCGGACGCGTTTCTTCGCGGGCAGCGTCGGGAGGATCGTCTCGGACCGTTTCCTCGCCGGAACCCCCTTCACCCTCACGATCGATCGCATGGAGGGAAGCGTCTTTCAGGACGTGACGCTCGAGGGAGTGAAGGTGCGCTACACCGGTCCCGAGGGGGCTTTCGACCTCTTTCGCGCCGGCGGGATCTCGATCAGGTACGGATGGGGCGCCCTCATGAAGCGCTCGTGGAAGATCGACGGATTTTCGGTGACCGATCCGGTGCTCCGCCTGAAAGCGGATTCGACCGGGGCTTTCATCCTGCCGTCCCTGGGAGCGGGGAAGGGGGAATCGCCGTCGTTCGACGTCAAGCTGTTCACCATCGAGAACGCGCATCTCATCGTGCAGGGAAGGGAAAAAGCGGACGCGCTGGACGATCTGAATCTCGCGGGATCGATCCGGAGCCGCGCGGCGGAGCTTCGCGTCGCGATCGCGCAGGGATCGGCCGAAGACGCCGGCCGGCACTTCACCCTGAGGAGCCTCAAGGGGATCGTCACGTTCGTCAGGGAACCCCGAAAGCAGGGCGCGGCGGCGCCCGCCCCTACGAGGATCCTCCTCGACAGCCTCGCGGTCGTGCTCGACGAATCGGCGTTCGCGGCGAGCGGAACGATCGCGCCGGCGTCGCGGCTTTTCGATCTCGCCGTCGAGGCCGATCCGATAGACATAGGCGAGATCACGGGGATTCTTCAAATAGAGACTTCGCATTACGGAGAATTCAAAGGCTCGCTCGCCGCGCGGGGAACGATCGAACGATTCCGCGTCAAGGGAATCGTGAACGGCGTCGTTTCGGGTTACGCATTGAGCGATTTCGGGATCGATATGCTCCGCGACGGAAACCTCATCCGGCTCGACAGTCTGAGCGGCGTCGTCAACGGCGCGCGCGTCGAGGGGCGCGGAACGTATACCATCGAAGCGCCCAGCGTTCTGAGTCTCGACGTCGACGCGCGGGGGCTCGATCTCAGCAGGGGATTCGTGCCGGGCAAAAAGCTCCCCGAATCGAGGTTCAACGGCGCGGTGAACCTGAGCTATCGGGTCCAGGACGAGGCGCTGTCCTTCACGCTCGATGTCGGCGAAGGGGATTTTCTCGGCTTTCCGTTCGCGGCAGCGAGCGCGCGGGGTTCGTACGCGAACGACACGCTCCAGGCCGACGAGATCATGATCTTCCATCCGACGCACATGATCTCCGGGAGCGGAACGTTCGTCGGCGATGACGCGGTTTCCTTCGTATTCGACGTCGAATGCAAGGCGAGCGACACGATATTCGCCTATTTCGACATCGAGGACTACCGTGCCGACGCGACGCTCAACGCCCGGTGGGAAGGGACGCTCGACGAATGGGACCTGCGCATGAACGGTTCCTGCGGCAATCTCTCGTACCACGGGGCGTTCGTCCCCGCGGGCGCGGTGCGGCTCGCGGTCGAGAAGAATTCCGAATTCAACGTTCTGTTCGAGCTCGACGGGCCGGGATGCGGCATCGGGCCGTTGAAATTCGCGGGGCTTTCCCTTTCGACCGATTTTCGGGGCAAAAGGGGAACCATCAAGAGACTCAACCTGTCGAGCGGGGATCTCACGGTAGCCCTCGCCGCCGGGGTCGAGATCGAGGGCTCCGGCGCGACGGTGAGATTGAAGGAATGCTCGCTGGACGCGCTCGGGGAAACGTGGATCGGCGCGGGCGCGTCCACCGTCTTCATCGGCGACAGCCTCGTGCGCTTCGACGATATCCAGTTCCATTCAAAGGCGGGCGCCGCGTATGTCAACGGCGAGGTCGGTCTTCTGTCAAAGACCGTCCGGGGGCGGTTCGCGTTCGAGCGCCTCGGGCTCGATCTCCTCAACCGCTCCGGGCTCTGGAAAACGCCGGTCGCCGGAAAGGCGCGCGGGGAGATACGCGCGTCCGGTCCGTACGCCGATCCCGATCTCGACGTCGATATCGCTGTCGAAAGCGGTCGTATCGACACCTTTTTCATCGACTCGCTTCGGGCGCGGGCAGCTTACGCGAAGGGGCGATACACCTTCGATTCCCTGGTCGTCGGTTCCCCTTCCGGCTCTCTCGGACTCGGCGGGGAAATTTCGGGGATGCCCATTCACGAATTGATCGACGACCCCGGGGACGCGCTCAAGCGCGCGAGCGTGGCGCTGGAATCCTCGTGCGAAAATCTCGATCTGGTTCCGCTCCTTTCGCTCGGCGGAATCTCGACGCTCACGGGCGGAAGGCTGGACGGATCGATATCGATACACGATTCCCTCGCGCATCCGCTCGTTTCCCTGAATGGCAGAATCAACGGGCTCTCCGTTTCGTCGTTCCTGATTCCTTCGGTCGATTGCGGCCTGACGATCGATCGCGGCGAGCTCTCCGTCGACGGAACTCTCAACGTCTCGCCGGCGCACGCGGGCGCGTTCCATGGGAGCGTGCCTCTCGTGCCGGCTCCATTTCTCTACGACCTCGATCGCACGCGCCCGCTCGCGTTCGAGCTCGTCCTACCCGAAGGGGATCTCGCGGCCCTTTCCGACGTGACGGATCTCGTCGCCGAGGGGACCGGACGGTACTCGGGCCGGCTCGGCGTCACGGGCACGATCGCGTCCCCCCATCTCAACGGCAATCTGGAGCTCGCGGGCGCGAGCTTCCGGCTCTCGGGGATGGAAGAGAAGTACCGCGACGTCAACGCGAGCATCGTTATCGCCGATTCGCTCATCACGATTTCGCGATTCAACGGCCGCGAAGGGAAGAAAGGGACGATCGGCTGCGCGGGGACGATTTCGCTGAGGGGTTGGAAACCGGCCGAATACCGCGTCGCGTGCAACGTGAACGAGTTCGTTCTCGCGAGTCTCCCGGACGTGCTCGCGATCGTGAGCGGCAGCGTGAGCGTCGGCACGAGAACCGAGGGCGGGAGAACGCTCCCCCTGATCAACGGTTCCGTCAAGGTCAAGGAGGCGGAAGTATATTACGACCTCGGCAGCTTCTCGGCCTCTTCCGAGGCGGGCACCCTCGAGCTGCCGGCGTATATAGCGGAAATCGATCTCGCGATTCCGGGCAATACGTGGATCCGCACGCCGGACGCCCGCGTCGAGCTTCAGGGAAACGTGACGTTGTATCACGACGGGAAGGGCACCTACCTGCGCGGGGAGCTCAACGTCGTGCGCGGCTCGTACAACGTATACGGCAACAAATTCACCATCACCTCGGGGAAGATCCAGTTCGTCTACGCGGGGAGCACCCGCCCCGTCGTCGATCTCGAAGCGGAGACGCGCGATCCGGGGGGCAGGAGGATATACCTCACGTTTCAGTGGCATCAGGACGATCTCGAGCCGCGGCTCTCGCTGCGCCACGAAGATCCCGGATACAGCGAGACCGATATCTGGAAGATGCTCGGCGGCGGCGTCGTTCAGGGCGAAGGAGCGGGAGCGAGCTGGGACGCGCAGGGCACCGCGCAGAACCTCGCCGCCAACTACATCGAGCGGGCGCTCAACTCCCAGATGGAAGGGGTCACGATCGAGCTCGAGGGGGGCCGCGGCGCGAGCGAGCTTTCCGGAACAGGAGATTACCGGGACACGAAGATCGGGATCGGAAAATATCTCTCGCAGGGTTTCTACGTGAAATACAAGCAGGGCCTTTCGATCTCGTCCGCCCGCCAGATCGAAGTCGAGTACCGGATAAGCAACTTGTTCGTGATCCGTTCGGAAGTGATACGGAACTACGAGAAGGCTATCCAGGGGAACAGCCCGAAGACCTCCGACGAAATCAACGTGGATCTCAAGCTTCGTTGGGAATTCTAGGGAGAAAAACGCTTGCAGTCGATTCGTCCATGCGCGAGCTTATGATTGACGGCGTCGTCGGCGCGAACATCGCGAGAAAGGTGCATGCGTGAAGCGGAACGGAATATCGAGAGTGGCGATCGGAGCGCTCGTCTTCGCGTGCGCCGTCGCGGTCGCGGCGCCCTCGAGCGCGCAGAGCGATTGGTTCGGCAAGAACAAGGTCCAGTACAGGCAATTCGAATGGTTCGTTCTCAAAACGCCCCATTTCGACATCAACTTCCCCGGAGGCTATCGCGATCTCGCCGCGCGCACCGGAGTCATACTCGAAGCCGGATACAACAAGCTGTCGAACGATCTGACCCATGACGTCGCGTGGCGGATCCCGGTCATCATCTACGGGAGCCATTCCGATTTTCAGCAGACGAACGTGACCTGGAGCCTCATTCCCGAGGGAGTGCAGGCGTTCGCCGAGCCGATGCGGAAGCGCATGGTGCTTCATTTCTCCGGCTCGAACGCGGACTACACGCACACCGCCGTGCACGAGCTCGTGCATATATTCAGCTACGACATCATCTACAGCACGCTCCTCAGATCGGTGTTCTCGCGCAGCATGCTCTTTCCGATTCCGCTGTGGTTCATGGAGGGGCTCGCCGAATACTACTCGTCGGGATACGATAAGAGCGGCGAAATGTTCATGCGCGACGCGGCCGTCTTCGATTATCTGACCGATCTCGACTATACCGGCGGCTACATGGCGTATAAGTCGGGACAGGCAGCCATATTCTATCTGAACGAAACGTACGGGCCGGGCAAGGTCATCGAGATCATGGACCACGTCCGCAACCAACGCGGCTCGATCAGCATGGCGCTCCAGAGCTCGCTCGGGATCTCCTCCGAAGAGTTGAGCCGCGACTGGAAAAAAGCGATGCGGAGGCGCTACTGGCCGAGCTATGCGGACAAGAAGGAACCCGAAGCATACGGAAGACGGCTCACCGATCACGTGAAGAAGCATCACGGGATGAACATAAAGCCGGCGTTCTCGCCGGACGGCCAGTACGTCGTGTACTTTTCGGACCTCAAGGGACTCGACGGGATATACCTCATGGACGCCGTGACCGGCCGCGTCG
Organism: uncultured bacterium; assembly: GCA_963846325.1. GTDB lineage: Bacteria > Krumholzibacteriota > Krumholzibacteriia > Krumholzibacteriales > Krumholzibacteriaceae > SSS58A. Next base: position 143,293 of record CAWJVO010000009.1, on the reverse strand, counting down.
AGAAACGGCTCATTTCGGGGATGATGTCGACGAGGTTCGAGTCGATCCGGAGCATGAATTCGAATCTTACGTACAGTCCCGACGGCACGCGGATCGCTTTCGTCGCGAAATCGCACGGCTCCGACCGGCTGTTCGTCGTGCGCGTGAGCGCCGGCAAGGTCCTCGACGAAATCCCGATCGCCCTCGATTTCTTCCACAGCCCGGCGTGGTCCCCGGACGGACACACGATCGCCCTCGTCGGCGTGGTCAAGGGGCAGACCGATCTCTATCTCTACGACCTTGCGGACGCGAAGCTCACCAGGCTCACGGAAGACGCGGACGACGAGGAGACTCCCTCGTGGTTTCCCGACGGGACGAGGATCGCCTACGCCCGCACCGCCGCGACCGCCCTTCAGCCCGTCTTCGTCCCGGACAGCGCCGGCGTCGCGCGGATATCGGGCGTGGATTTCGCCGACGCCGGGAACGTGCGCGCGGTCGATAGCGACATCTGGAGCGTCGACGCCGGAACGGGAGAGAAGAGCCTCGTCATACGCACGTCCGGCAGCGACAACAATCCCGTCGTGCTGGAAAGCGGGGAGGAGATAATCTTCACGTCCGACGAGGACGGGATCGGCAACCTGTACCGGGGAAGCGTCTCGGTCGGAAGCTACTACCGGTTCACCGATCTGCTCGGGGGCGTGAATTCCTTCGCGCATTCGACCGCGGGAGATCGCCTCGTCTACAGCGCGTTCAACGCCGGGGGCTACGATCTCTTCGCCATGGACGTTTTCGCGGAGAAATCGAAGAGCTCATACTCGACCGGGGGACCGGCGCTGAACGAGTTGGCCGCCGTCGAGACGGTGGGCGATACGGCGTTCTCGGCGGTGAGCGCCGGTGATACGCTCGCGGCAGCCTCCGATACGAAGCTCAACGAGCCTCCCCCGATCGGAATCCGGGACGCCGTTCTCCCGGAGGACGAGGTTCCGTCGATCGTCGTCGACGAGGATTCGAAGGAGGACATCGATCCCGATACGCTCGCGGCGATACGCGCGCGGATCACGAAGCAGATCGGAACGGTCCAGCGGTACCACGCCGGTCTCGGTCCCGACTACGTCGGCAATATGATGGGGGTCGGCTATTCCACGGGGTTCGGTTTCCAGCTGTACAATCAGATCGCGTTCAGCGATCTCCTCGGCGACCATCATTTGATGGTCGCGTTCAATTTCTTCCGCTCGATCGAAGACAGCGACGTGCTCGTCACGTACCGCTATCTCAAGAGGCGGATCGATTACGGGGTCGGCGTCTTCCAGTTCAAGAACTATCTCAATTCCCGTGTGTCGTCGATAGGCGAGACGTTCATCGACTATCAGCTCTTCACCGAGCGGAACTACGGTCTTTTCGCGCTCGCGAGCTATCCGTTTTCGACCTTCACGAGGGCCGATCTCGAGTTCCAGGGCTTCATATCGGAGCGGGAGTTCTTCGGCATCTACCGGGAAGGCTCTTCAGGGTACGAGTATTACGTGCCCACGAAATCGACGCGGCACCTGCTCCAGCCGACGTTCTCCCTCGTGCACGATTCGGCCTATTTCGGCTCGTTCGGCCCCGTGATCGGATCGCGCTGGATGCTGAGCGCGTCGAAAACGATCGCCCTCTCGGGGGACGACATCTCCCGCTCGACGCTCTTCGCGGATTACCGGAGATATATGCCCCTCTTCTACCGGAACTACCTCGCCGTTCGCGGCATCGGCGCGTTGGGCTTCGGGGACGATCCGCAGATCTTCTTCCTCGGCGGGCCGCTCACGATGCGGGGATACGATTATCTCCAGTTCACCGGCTCCCGGATGCTTCTTTTCAACGTCGAATACCGGTATCCGCTCGTCGACGCGCTCATCTTCGGCTGGCCCGGCAGATGGGGAATCCAGGATATCGGGGGGACATTCTTCCTCGATAGCGGTTCCGTCTGGGGAAAGGGCAGATACGTGGAGCCGCTCCCCGAATGGCTCCAGCCGCGCGTCGTGAACGATCTCGCGTTCTTCAGCGACTTCGGCGTCGGATTCTATATGCGGATCGGGTATCTCATCCTGAACTTCCAGCTCGGCTGGCCGACCGATTTCTCGCGGACGGGCGATTCCGTGTTCCACTTCTTCATCGGGCCTCAATTCTGATGGATACGCTGAACCCGCAGCAGAAGCAGGCCGTGCTCGCCACGGAGGGCCCCGTGCTCGTTCTGGCCGGAGCCGGAAGCGGGAAGACGCGCGTCCTCACCGAACGCATCGCGCACCTCATCCGCGACAAGGGAATCTCCCCCGAGCGAATCCTCGCCTTCACCTTCACGAACAAGGCCGCCGGGGAGATGCGCTCGCGCGTCGAGCGGCTCCTCGGACAGGGAGAGCTCCCCTTCTGGATCGGGACATTTCACGCGACGGGGCTCAAGATCCTGCGCCGCGAGGCGAGCCATCTCGGCATCAAATCGAATTTCGCCATCTACGACGAGGACGACGCCGTCCGCCTCATCAAGGACGTCGTCAAGGGAAAGGGCTGGAGCCTCGACGAGAATCCCGTGGCGGTCGTGAGGGAGCGGATCTCCCGCTGGAAATGCTCCCTCGTGACGCCGGAGGAGGCGCTCGAGCGCGCCCTCGATTTGAACGACGAGCGCCATGCGGGGATCTACAAAGGGTATCTCGCCGGCCTGCGCGCGTCGAACGCCCTCGACTTCGACGATCTCATCGCGCGGGTCGTCGAGCTCTTCACGGCGCATCCGCGGGTCAAGGAGCGCTACGCGCGCCAGTTCCAGTACGTCCTCGTGGACGAGTTCCAGGACACGAACACGATCCAGATGCTCATGATCGAGGCGATCGCCTCGCAGCACAAGAACCTCTTCGTCGTCGGGGACGACGACCAGGCGATCTACGGATGGCGCGGCGCGACGGTGGACAACATTCTCCAGTTCGCCAAGGTGTACGAAGGAACGACGGTCATCAAGCTCGAGGAGAACTATCGCTCGACGAACGCGATCCTCGACGCGGCGAATCGTCTCATCGAGCACAACAAGGGACGCACGGGCAAGAGCCTCTGGTCCGCGAGGGGGGCGGGGGAGAAGGGGAAGCTCTTCTTCGTCGACGACGAGGAAGAGGAAGGGGCGGCCGTGCGCGAGACGATCATCGATCTCCTCAGGGGCAGCTATCGGCGGAGCGAGATCGCCGTCCTGTACCGCACCCACGCGCAGTCGCGGGCGATCGAGAACGCGCTCCGCACGGGAGGAATGCCGTACCAGATCATCGGCGGCGTGCGCTTCTACGAGCGCCGGGAGATCCGCGACCTTCTCGGCTATCTCAAGCTCGTCAACAATCCGAGCGACAACGTGAATTTCAAACGCGTCGTGAACGTGCCGCGGCGGAAGATCGGGGACGTGACGCTCGCGAAGATCGAGGAGGCGGCCGGCGAATCGAGCCTGCTCACGGCGCTTCGCGAGAGCAGGCTTCTCGCGGAGGTTCCGAGCGCCCTTCGCGCGAGGCTGGAGGAATTCTCGAATCTCGTCTCCTCCCTGCAGCTCAAAGCCCGGGAGGGCACCGCGCACGACGTGCTGCTCGCGGTCATAGAAAAGACGCATTACCGCGACCATCTCAAGGAGGATCCGAAAACGGCCGAGACCCGCCTCGAGAACATCGAGGAGCTTCTCGTCGAGACGGAGCGCTACTCGTCGTCGGCGAGCGATCCGGGACTCGCCGCGTTTCTCGAAAATATCGCCCTCATGAGCGACGTCGACACGCTCAAGGGGGAGGAGCAGGTCGCCCTCATGACGCTTCACAACGCGAAGGGGCTCGAGTACCGCGCGATCATCATCACCGGGCTCGAGGAGGGGCTGCTCCCGCATTACTCGAGCTTCGAGGCGCCCGACGAGCTCGAGGAGGAGCGGCGGCTCTTCTACGTCGGCATCACCCGGGCGAAAGAGCGGCTCTTCATGTTCTGCGCGGCGAACCGCATGCGATTCGGAAGCTGGATCGGGAATTCCCCATCGCGGTTCATCGGGGAGATACCCGGGAAGCTGCTCGATATCGTCGGAGGGGACGAAGAGCCGCGCGGCGGGCTTTTTGCGCGGGAGCCCCAGGCGCTTCCCGAATCCCCGAGAGAGGCGGGGGAGGGTTCCTATCTGAGCAGGCGGTTCAAGCCGGGTGCGACCGTGATTCACCCGAACTACGGCCAGGGCACGATCCGCAAGGTCGAGGGCTCGGGCAAGGACATGAAGGTCACCGTCCATTTCCCGCGCCACGGGGAGAAGAAGTTCCTCGTCGCCTACGCGCCTTTCAGGTTCGCGTGAGGCGGGAATTTGCGCCGCCCTGCCGAAACGATCCTCATCGATTGAATTTCAACGATTCTTTCAGAATTCATAAACGAAAATCGCGGCGGAATTCGTCATATCAAATGGGAAGGCTGATAAGGAGCCACAGCGATTGAGCGTTTTTCCGATCGGAAAAGAATCTGCCGGGGTCCCGGAGCCCATAGCGACGGAACCCACGGAGGCATGGAGCTTCGGATGGCCTCGGACCCCGCGGGAGTTTGAGGCACTCGTCGACGCCTACCTTGATCGGCTCGTTCGCTATGCCGCTCGACGGTTGGGGAATGTCCACGACGCGGAGGATATAGTGCAGGACGTGTTTGTTAGAGTTTATGTGGAAAAGGACAAACATCGGGATGTCGGGCAAATCGGTCCCTATCTCTATCGCATGGTGGCCAATGCCTGTACGGATTCTCTCCGCAAGCGCAGAGCTTGCGCGGATTCGCTCGAAGACATCGAAAAGCAAACATGCCCCGACGGGAGAACTCCATCGGAAGCGGTGATGATTGAAGAGGAGACACGGCGAGCCGAGGATCTTCTTCGTCTTCTGCCCGAAGACCAGGCCGAGGTGATCCGCCTCCGGGTGTTCGGCGAGCTTCGTCTGAGAGAAATCGCCGAAACGCTCGGATGTCCGGTGGATACGGTCAGCTCGCGCTTGCGCTATGGATTCAAGAAGCTGCGGCAGATCGTTTCCGGAAAGCGAGGATGAGGCGATGGATTGCCGCCATGTTATGAAACGCCTCGACGACCTTCTGGCGGCCGAGGTCAACGAAACAGAGCGATCGGAGCTGGCCGCCCATCTCGAAGCCTGTCCGACCTGCGCTCGCGAGTATGAATCGGCAAAGCGGACACTTGCTCTCCTTCAGCCTTCCCGGGAAGTCTACGTATCATCCAACCTGAAGGAGCGCATTATGAATTCGATAACCGAGATAGACGCCGCGAATTGTCAAGTAACGACCGGCCGCCCTCGGAGAATCAACCTTTGGAGACCGGCTTGGATCGTGGGTGTGGCGGCCTCGCTACTGGTTTTGGCAGCACTCCATCAATGGCTGGGCCAGCCCGGGCCCGCCCCCAACCGTGACACAGGGAGGGCTCTGCCTGCCTTCGGCTTGTGTTCTCAAGCGTGGGCAGCAGAGGATGCGCTGTTCAATAAGAATGGAATAGTCCATCTCGTGAATGAGATCGTCGTCAGGCCGGTTTCAAGTCCCGAGCTCGCGAATGTGCGATGGATTCCCCTCATGTCGCTGGATGCAAAGGGAAGAACCCGTTTCAACCAGCTTAGGCTTCCCGCAAAGCCGGATGAAGGGTTCACTGTTCTCGACGAGGCCTATTATGATCCGCACGGCGGTCGGTTCTCCCGTGTCATGACACGGGAGGGGAAGCCGATCTTCGCTAATTCTTTCGATGGAGAGGCCGTCTACTCGCTCGGGCTTGGGTCGACCGACGGGGCACGGGTGGCGAGGGACCCGATCGCTTCGGATTTCAACGCTCCTCGGAGTCCGGCCGAATTTCTCGGGCTCGCGGCCGACATTCGCATCGAGCTCGATGAGAAGAGCAAGAATATGTTCTCGGAAGCAGGCGAAGCCGAATTGAGCGACGGTTCTAAAGGGCGCGTAATCAAGAGGGCGATGAAGCTTGGCGAAGGCGTCGATACGCTTATCAACGCCTATTGGCTCCTCACCGTCCGCGAGAGCGACAAAACTATCGCTGAGCGGGAGTGGTTCATTGGAGATCAATCCATGATTCTGATTCGGCGCATGCGAGTCGAGACGGTCGAGAAGCCGGCAATAGCATGGGACCTCTCGGGGATCGAAGGCGCAGATGTTCCCACGCGAGCCTCGGAGGGAGTCGGTATCACACCCGATGCCGTAATCCCCAATGCATCAGTTCAACAGATGGTCGCGAAGGCCGATTTCGAAACCTACATCTTTGCGACCGATCCGCCGTGGACGGTCGAGCGCCAGATAACCGACGCGCTCGATGTGGCAAGTCCGCCCCATCGGATGTCCTTGGTCAAGTATGGGGCGAGGGACGGTCGCCATGTCGTCCTCGTTCAATCGTACACGTACAATACGACGCTTGGGTCCATGGTGAAGAAGGGGCAGGTAGTGTACCAATCGTCCGAGGGATTCAAGGTTTGGAGCGGGACGACGGACAAATGGATAGCCGGGATTCTTCTCCAGAGCGCCGGCTACGGGATGACGGATACGCTTTCGGACGATCGCACGGGCTTCATTCTCGAATCCCCGGCCGGGACGTTTCCCGCTCTTGCCATCAACGGCAAGGTCAGCGATGAGGAGCTCCGCGCCTTGGTAAATAGCCTGGTGCCGGCAAGAAGCTACAATGGGAAATAGGCTGATCCGCCGAGATTGCAATGCTCCCCTGTTGACACATCCGCGCCCGTCCTGATAGTCTAGCTCTTTCTTGAAGTGGATATCAGGGAGGATCAGCATGTCCTTGACCGACCAGGATCTTGAACACCTCGAACGCCTCGCCCGCGTGAAGCTGAGCGGCGAGTCGCGCGAGAAGCTGCGCGGGCAGCTCGCGCGGATCATCGAGTTCGTGAAGCAGCTCCAGGGCATCGATACGGCCGGCATCGAGCCTCGCGCGCTGGCCGCCGGGCTCAAGCCGCCGCTCCGCGTCGACGAGACGAAGCCCTGCCTTCCCCGGGACGAGGTGCTCGCCGCCTCGCCCGAAAACCGGAAAGGATATTTCGCCGTTCCGCCCGTCATAGAGGCGGACGAGCTTTGACGCGCCGCTTTCCCCACGAGAGGATTTCATGCGCGATCTCGTTCAATATTCGATAGAGGGGCTCGGCGATATCTATCGCGCGCGGGAGGCGACCGTTCGCGAGGTCGTTCAGGCGTACCTCGATACGATCGAGGCGAGGGAGCCCCGGATCAAGGCGTTCCTTCAGGTATTCGCCGAGCGCGCTCTCGAAGAGGCGTCGGGACTCGATGCGAAGGGGCACGACGGGCGGCCGCTTTTCGGCATCCCCGTCGCCATCAAGGACAACCTCTGCACGCGCGGCATCCCCACGACGTGCGCCTCGAAGATTCTCGAAGGCTACCGGCCGCCCTATGACGCGACCGTCGTCGAGCGCCTCAGGGCCGCCGGCGCCGTCATCATAGGCAAAACGAACCTCGATGAATTTGCCATGGGCTCCTCCTGCGAGAACTCGGCCTTCCAGATAACGCACAATCCGTGGAACGAGGCGTACGCCCCGGGCGGCTCGAGCGGCGGCTCGGCGGCGGCGGTCGCGGCCGATATGGCGCTCGCCTCGCTCGGTTCCGATACGGGGGGATCGATCCGCCAGCCGGCGTCCCTCTGCGGCGTCGTGGGGCTCAAAGGAACGTACGGGAGGGTGTCGCGCTACGGCCTCGTCGCGTTCGCCTCGAGCCTCGACCAGATCGGACCCTTCGCGCGCGACGTGCGCGACTGCGCGCTCGTGATGGAAGCGATCGCGGGGCGCGACGAGCGCGACGCGACGACGATTCCGGCCTCCGTTCCCGATCTGCGCGGAGAGCTGGAAAGAGGGTTCAAGGGAATGAGGGTCGCCGTGAGCGCCGATCTCGAAACATGGGAGATGGACGCCTCCGTCAAGGAGGTCGCGGCGCGCACGGTCGACGAGCTTGCGCGAGATTCCGTGCCGGTCGCCCGTGTAGCGCTCCCCGGCATGGAAACCTCGATAGCGGCCTATTACATTCTCGCGAACGCCGAGGCCTCGTCGAACCTCGCCCGCTACGACGGCGTGAGGTACGGTCTCCGCTCGAGCTCGGCGTCGCTCGCCGCGATGTACGACGAAACGCGCGGCGCGGGATTCGGCGACGAGGTCAAGCGGAGGATTCTGCTCGGTACCTACGTGCTCTCGTCCGGCTACTACGACGCCTACTACGCGAAGGCGCAGCAGGTGAAGGCGCTCATCTGCTCGCAATTCGAAGAGCTGTTCAAGAGCTGCGATCTCATCCTGCTTCCGACCGCGCCCACTCCGGCATTCAAGCTCGGGGAGAGGCTCGAGGATCCGATAGCGATGTACCTCTCCGACATATTCACGACCCCCGCGAACATCGCGGGGCTGCCGGCGATATCGGTCCCGGCGGGGCTTTCTCCCGAGGGGCTTCCCATCGGCATGCAGCTCGTCGCCGGATGGGGCGAGGAGGCGAAGCTCATGCGCGGGGCTTTCGGGCTCGAGAGAATGTACCGCTTCCGCGAGCAGCACGTGCTCGGTCCGAAAGCGGGGAGGGGGCGCGATGGGAACCGTTGAGTTCGAAACGGTCATCGGGCTCGAGGTGCACGCCCAGCTCGTCACGAAGAGCAAGGTGTTCTGCTCCTGCCCCTCGGTCTACGGCGGCGAGCCCAACACGCAAACCTGCCCCGTGTGCCTCGGCCTGCCGGGGGCGCTTCCCGTTCTCAACGCGGAAGCGGTTTCGATGGCCATTCTCATGGGGCTCGCGACCGGCTGCCGCATCGCCTCGAAGAGCGTCTTCGCCCGGAAGAACTACTTCTATCCCGATTGCCCGAAGAACTATCAGATATCGATGTACGACAAGCCGCTCTGCGAGGAGGGCCGCCTCGAGTTCGAGCTGGACGGCGAGATCCGCGGCGTCGCGCTCGAGCGCATCCATCTCGAGGAGGACGCGGGGAAGCTCCTCCACGCCGAGGAGGGGGGGAGCCTCGTCGATTTCAACCGGTGCGGCGTGCCGCTCATCGAGATCGTGAGCAAGCCCGAGATCCGCTCGGCCGAGGAGGCTTCGAGGTATCTCGTCGCGCTCCGGCAGCTTCTGCGGTATCTCGGGATCTGCGACGGGAACATGGAGGAAGGCTCGCTCCGCTGCGACGTGAACATCTCGCTCAGGCGGCCCGGCGACGCGCTCGGAACGAAAACGGAGATCAAGAATCTCAACTCGTTCAAGGCGGTCGAGATGGGAATCCGTTTCGAGATCGAGCGCCAGGCGGGCGTGCTCCGGAGCGGGGGGCGCATCGAGCAGGTCACGAACCTCTGGGATTCCGGCCAGAAGAAGCTCCTCACGATGCGCAGCAAGGAATACGCGCACGACTACCGCTACTTCCCCGAGCCCGATCTCCTTCCGCTCGACGTCGACGCCGCATGGATCGAGAAGATGCGCGGCGCGCTTCCCGAGCTGCCTCTCGCGCGCGAGAAGAGATTCCGCGAGAAGTTCGGGCTCTCCGCGTACGACGCGAACGTGCTGTGCGCGGAGAAGGGGCTCGCCGATTACTACGAGGCCGTCGTGGGCGCGGGAAGCGATCCGAAGCTCGCGGCGAACTGGGTCATGCGCGAGATCCTCGAGGAGATCAAATCGGCTGCCGAATCCGGGATGGCTTCCTCGCCGGTTTCGGCCGAGCGCCTCGCCGGGCTCATAGCTCTCGTTTCAAGCGGCGTCATCAGCAACTCCGCGGGCCGCGAGGTCTTCAAGGAAATGGTGAAGTCCGGCGATCCTGCCGCGAAGGTCGTCGAGCGGCTCGGCCTCACGCAGGTGAGCGGCGCGAACGAGCTCGAACAATGGGTCGCAAACGTGATCGCCGCCAATCCCGACGAGGTCGGCCGTTATAGAGGCGGCAAGACGCAGCTTCTCGGATTCTTCGTGGGCCAGGTGATGAAGAAGAGCGCGGGGAAGGCGAATCCGAAGCTCACCGGAGAGATCGTAAAGAAAATGCTCGAAGGCTGAACGCCGCCGCGAAGATCGAATCCCCCGAAAAAGCGAACGCTTCTCGAAGCCCCGCCCTATTTCCTGCCGAACCTGAAAACGAGCGCACTCGTTCCGCACATGAGCGCGAAGGTGAGGAATCCGTATACCGCAACGAGCATGGTGACGTTCATGCCGGCCGCCTCCGCGAAGAGCCGGGAGAGGCCTTGCACGGTCGAGTCGAAAGAGGCGGCGAAGCGAGGGCCAAGCGATTGGATCGCGGGGAATATTGCGTCTCCCCTCAGGAAAAGCACGACGCCGAGGGCGACGAAGGAGAGCCCTGCGGCGAACGGCGCGCTGAATACGAGCGCGGGAACGGAACGCCGCTTCTCGATCCCGGCCCTCCGGGAGAATCTCGCCTCGGCGGTTTTCCATGATGGGATCGTTTCTTTCAGCGTCCCGAGCGATTCCTCGAGCGACATGAAGGTCGCTAGCGAAGCGCGGCAGTCGGCGCAGGAAGCGACGTGCGCGTCGACCGTCCGCCGGTCGTCCGCCGACAGGTCCCCCTCGAGATACGGTACCAGAAGCTCTTCGATTCTGCCGCAGTTCATAGCTCGCCGTAGCCTTTCTCGAACGCCTTCGCACCGCTTCCCGTCATCATACGCTTGAGCGAAAGCTTCGCGCGATAAATATACGTTTTTACGGTTCCGAGCGGAATATCCATTATCTCCGCAATCTCTTCGTACGATTTCTCACCGATGTATCGAAGCTCGATCGCGAGGCGCTGTTTCTCGTCGAGCCGTTCCATGAAGCGCTCGAGACGTTCCCGTCCGATCCGCCGGCGATGAGCCATTTCGGGGTTCTCGCCGGAAGCGGGGAGCTCTTCGCAATCGTCGATGGGGATCACCTGCGGCCGCCGCTTGTCGATCGCGTTGAGCGCCTCGTTGCGCGCGATCCGGTAGATCCACGTCGAGAGCCGCGAATCCCCCCTGAAATCCCCGAGCGCCCTGAATATCTTGATGAAGACATCCTGCACGATGTCGTCCGTTTCCCCGCGCTGGCCCGCTACCCCTCGCACGACCGAGTAGATCAGCGTGTAGTGGATCTCCAGCATCTTCCGGAACGCCTTTTCGTCTCCCGCGAGCGCCGTGCGCACGAGCTCGCGTTCGTCAGTGTCCTTCAACCGGAGTTCCTCCATATGGATTCGACAGGAAACGTACCCCATAAGTTTCAGGAGAATTATGTCATATTTCCGCGAATAATTCTTGAAACAATTCCGCGCCCGTTCCTGTCATACCGTTCGAAAGGTCAACGAATCGACCGATAAACGATTCAGATGCAGCAGGGAGTTCCGGGAAAGGAGTTCGCGATGTTCGGTATCGATGCAGGCGTCGTGGCGTTGTTGATCCCGATAGTGGCCGTCGTGGGCGGCATGGCGATAGCGATCGTCGGCGTGATCACGAAAAGCAAGGAAGAGGAGCTCAAGCACAAGGAGCGCATTATCGCGATGGAGAAGGGGATTCCGATTCCGGAATCGGCCCCCTGTCAGCCGAAAGCTGACAAGCCTCGGTACTTCGCGATCCGCGGATGGGGACTCGTCCTCACCCTCATCGGAGTCGCTCTCGTTATAGCCATCAGCGTCGCGAGCGAGCCGAGGAACGGTGTCTGGGGCCTGCTGCCGACGGCGCTCGGCGTCGGCCTGCTCATCGCCGCCTGGCTCGAGAAGAAGGATATGGAGAAGTAATCGGTGAATGGGCGGCCCCGCTTCGCGGGGATCGCGAAATCGGCGTGAAAGCGAATGGAAGGCCGCCGCGGCCTTCCATTTCTTATGTGCTGGACAAACGTCCAAATCTATGCTAAAATAAGCAAGAACATTGGATTATATCCCTATGTTGAATTAAGTTCTCAGCGCTGCTCAAGGGGGATTTGAATGAAATCTGCTATCGCATCGCTCGCGGCATTCGGGCTGGTTCTGCTTCTTTCGTCAGGCGCCTTTGCGTTCACCGTATCGCATCTCGCAACCGACACGGAGCTCCTCGCCCTCGTTTCGGATACCATATTCGTGGCAGAGGGGAGGATCGGAGACCTTGGCGGCGCGGCGACATTCGAGCTCGATCTCGGCCAGAGTACGTCGGCGCCGTATACGACCGCGCAGTATCCGTGGATCAGCGCAGCGATCGAGCCGTTCACGATTGCGTACGACAACGTCACCGGGCTCGTGACCTTCACGCTCGGGGGGAAGACGCTCACCTACACGACGCCCTTCCCGATGTTCGGCGATATCTTCGTGCGCACGAGGGCCGTCGAGGCCGATAGGAGCGTCATCGTGCAGGATCTCGTTCTCAACGGCCAGAGCGTGGGCGACGTTTCGAGCGCGGTCGGCCCCGGACTCGACATCTTGTGGATATCCGGCGCTTCGCTCTCGAGCGGATTCACCCTGACGGGAACGGCGACGCTCGCGTGGACCGGCGCGGCTCCGACGCAGTCCAGGCTCGCGTTTCAGATCAAGGTGGCGAAACTGGCCGTTGTCGGCACGGCGAATGAATCATGGGGAGGGATCAAAGGGCTCTACCGATAGAGGTCCGTAGCGAAGATCCTCGGCTTTATTGCTCGTATATCCGCTCTCGCGCGCCCCGGAAAAAAATCTGGATTTCCGGGGCGCGGCTATGTTAAAGTCCGTTTCGACGGGTTATGCACGGCGGCTCCATGCACGACCCCGCGAGGGAATATTTTTCCGGGGTGTTGACGAAGGGAGGACGACGATGAGGAAGATATTCCGTTTTTGTTTTTTCCTCGCTCTTTTTTCAATCGTTTCAATTCCGCGCTTTTCCGATTGCGCGGCTCAGGTGGCGATCAACGAGTTTCTGGCCGATCCCGCGAGGGATTGGGACGGCGACGGCGCCTTGAGCTCGCGGGACGACGAGTGGGTCGAGATCATCAATCTCGGCAAGACCGCCGTCGACCTCGCCGGCTACCGGCTCTCGGACGGCGAAGGGAGCCCGGTGTGGAGGTACGGTTTCTCGGGCGTCCTGGAGGCGGGCGCCGTGCGCGTCGTGTACGGGAGCGATTCGAGAGCTTGGGAGGAAGCGAACGGCTTTTCGGTGTACGGGCTCAGCTTGAACAACACGGGAGACCGGATCGCGCTCTATCGCATCGCGGGCGCGGATACGGCGGTCGTGGACGCCTATACCTTCGCCGAGGTTGCGGCCCGCGACGATCGCGCGATCGGGAGGCGGAGCGACTCCCCCTCGATATGGGTGGCGTTCGACGCCCATAATCCGTGCACCGCGGCATGCGTTCCCGCCGGATCGGGATGCTATCCGACACCCGGTTCGGTGAACACCTGCACGACGGCGACGGAATCGCAATCCTGGGGATCGATTAAATCGATATACCGCTGAAGCGGAACGGCGGGCTGCGGATAGCCGCCTAGACGGAGAGTTCAAGAGCCGCCGTGCAGCCCCCATTTCCCGCTTTACGAATCCGCCGGTCGCGTGCTATTTTCCTGGCGAGGGATTGCGGCCATGAAAGAAAACAAATTTTCGAGCAAGCTGAACAACTGCTGGGAGTTCCTTTCCTGCGAGAAGAAGGATTGCCCCGCGCACGGGCAGGAGAACGCCCCGTGCTGGGAGATCACGGGCCACCGGTGCGGCGACAGGGTGTTCCCGCGGCTCGAGGAGAAGCTCATCCAGTGCTGCTTCAAATGCCCCTTCTTCAAGCAGCTCAAGGAGCGCATGAAGGGGCGCCGGTGGGTCGATATCACCCTCCTCGAAACGATGGAGGACGCGCTCATTCGATCCTCCATGTACTCGAAGAAGGTCGAGGACCTGTACATGGAGGTCATTCGCCGGAGCAAGCTCATGAATCTCCTCGGCGAGGTGAGCAAGATCATCTCCCATCTCGACAAGGAAGAGGATATCATTCTCGCCATCCTCACGGTCATCACGGCGAAACAGGGACTCGGTTTCAACAGGGCCTTCGCGTTTCTCCGGGGGCAGGAGTTCGACCTGCTCCGCGGGAAATACGCCCTCGGGCCTTCCTCGCCCGAGGAGGCGGACAGCATCTGGAGAATTCTCGAGAAGGACGAGTCGCTGTCCCTCGACAAGCTCGTGAGCAAGGGGCAGAAGCTCCATTATCTGCGGAACAGCCCGCTGACCAAGGTCACGAGCCGCCTGTCGATCGGCATCAACGATATCGAAGGCGTCATCATCAGGGGGATGCACGAGGTCAAGTTCGTGAAGAAGGACGATCTCAAATCCGAGGCGGATCTGAACGTCGCCTCGGCGCTCGGCCTCGAGGATTTCTGCATATGTCCCATCGCGACCGTCGAGGACAGCATCGGACTCATGATCGTCGACAACATCTTCACCGGCAAGGCGATCACCGCCGAGGACGCGCACCTGCTCGAGATGATCGTGAGCCACGCGACGACGTCGCTCCGCGCCGCGCAGCTCAAGGAATCGCTCAAGAAGAACGTCGAGAGCCTCAAGGCGACGTACCGCAAGCTCAGGGCGTACGAGGAACGGATCATGAAGGCGGAGCGGCTCGCGATTTCGGGGGAGCTCACCTCGTCCGTCATTCACGAGATCAAGAATCCGCTCGTCGCGATCGGGGGATTCGCCCGGAACCTCTTCCAGTCGAAGACGATCGAGGGGCCCGACCGGGACAAGCTGGAGATCATCATGAACGAGGCGATGCGGCTCGAACGGTATCTCGAGAGCCTCCAGTCGAAGGTGAGCGAAATCAAGCTCGAGGAAGGGGATATCAACCAGGTCATCGAGGACAACTGCCAGCTCCTCCAGAAGGATTTCGAGGAGCGCAACGTATCGATCCTGAGGAGCCTCGCCCCCGATCTGCCCCGCAGCCAGTTCGACCTCGTGAAGATTCACGAGGTGTTTCTCAACATCATCCAGAACGCCGTCGAGGCGATCGGCGACAGCGGAGTCATCCGGCTGGCCACGTGGCAGGACGGCGACACCATCTGCGTCCAGATATCGGACAACGGCAAGGGGATTCCGAGCGAGCGGATCTACAAGATATTCACCCCCTTCTACACGACGAAGGAGGAAGGTTCGGGATTGGGCCTCGCCTTCGCGCACCGGATCGTGAAGGATCACGGCGGCAACATCTCCGTCACGAGCTCCGAGGGAAAAGGGGCGACTTTTCTCGTGACGCTCCCGCTCGTCAGGCAGCCGAACGAGGCGCAGACCGAGCAGACGATCGGCTGATCCCGGCATCCCCTGCGCCATTGACAAACCAGCTCAATTAATATAATCTCCAAAGTCTTATGACGTTGCATCACCGCGGGCGGGCAGGGTCCCGTCCGCTTCGAAGGAAAGGCCCGAATGGACGGCTTTGAACGGGGTACGATCCAGCTCTACACCGGCGACGGAAAGGGCAAAACGACCGCCGCGCTCGGCGCCGCCCTCCGCGCGCTGGGGCACGGGAAACGGGTCGCGATGATACAGTTCATGAAGGGCCGGCTCTACGGAGAGCTCGCCGCCGCCGCGAAGCTCGACGGCTTCACGATCGAGCAGCACGGGAGGGACGAGTTCGTCGATTCCAAGAATCCCGATCCGATCGACCGTGAGCTCGCGTCTCGGGGGTGGCGCCGCGCCGCGGAGCTCGCGCGGGACGGGGGGCTCGATATGCTCATCCTCGACGAGATCAACGTCGCGGTCGCCTACGGGCTCGTCGATCTCGAAGCGGCGCTCGCGTTCATGAGGGCGAAGCCCGAGCGCCTCGAGCTCATTCTCACGGGGCGCTACGCTCCCCGCGAGATGATGGATCTCGCCGACACGGTGACCGAGATGAAGGAGATTCGCCACCATTACAACCGCGGCGTCGCCGCGCGGAAGGGCATCGAATACTGACCGGTCCATGAGAAACGACATCGACATAGCGAAGCTGATCGGCGATTTCTCGCGCGGCTCCGTAGCCGCCGCCGCGAGGCTCATCACGATCGTCGAGGACGGAGGCGCCGCGGCGGAAACGGTCATGGACGGCGTGTTTCCTCTCGCGAAGGGCGCGTACCGGGTCGGGTTCACCGGGCCTCCCGGGGCGGGCAAGAGCAGCCTCGTGTACGCTCTCGCGCGTCTCTTCCGGAGCAAGGGGAGGAAGCTCGGAATCGTCGCCGTCGATCCGACGAGCCCGTTCAGCGGCGGGGCGCTCCTTGGCGACCGGATCCGCATGCAGAATCTCGCGGACGATCCCGGGGTCTTCGTGCGGAGCCTCGCGAGCAGGGGGAGCCTCGGCGGCATATCGAACTGCACCGACGAGGTCGCAGATCTTCTCGACGCGTTCGGCAAGGATCTCGTATTCATCGAGACGGTCGGCGTCGGGCAGTCGGAGCTCGAGATCGCGGAGAAGGCGCATACGGTCGTCGTCATTCTCGTCCCGGAATCGGGGGACGGGGTCCAGGCGATGAAGGCCGGGCTCATGGAGATCGGCGACATCTTCGTCATGAACAAAGCCGATCACCCCGACGCGATCGGGGCGGCGCGCGTGCTCGAGGATACGTTGAGAATCAAGGACGTCCCGCCCGGATCGTGGACGCCTCCGGTCGTTCTCTCGTCGGCGCTCAAGGGGGAAGGGATCGGCGAAATCGCCGAGCGGATCGAGGAGCATCGGCGCCATCTCGAGGGATGCGGCCTGCTCGAGGCGAAGCGGAGGCGCGTCCTCCATTCGCGCGTTCGAGACGCTTTGATGGATCGGATGGAACGGCGCATATGGGACAATTCGAATATCAGGAGCATGATCGAGTCGAAGATGGAGGAAGTGTACGCGGGGCGCGTGTCCCCCTCCCGGCTCGTCCGCGAGCTCGAGGAGTATTTCACGGGGACGCTGAAGCTGTAGTCGGACGCGTCGTCGAAGAGAGGTGATTTCCTTCGCATGAAGAAGAAAAAGACAGCGGGGATCGATGAGGCGAAAGAACGCTGGGAGCGCGCCTTCGCGGGGGAGCCGGTCCAGGAAATCGATTTCACGACGGTTTCGGCGGAGCCGGTGGAGCCCCTCTACACGGGGGACGATGTCGACGGGCTCGATTACCTGCGCGACCTCGGATTCCCCGGCGAATACCCGTTCACGCGGGGTGTCTATCCGACCATGTACCGGGGGCGTTTCTGGACGATGCGGCAGTTCTCCGGTTTCGGAACCCCGCGCGACACGAACGGCCGCTATCACTATCTCCTCGATCACGGCCAGACCGGTCTGAGCGTCGCGTTCGACATGCCGACGATCATGGGCTACGACTCCGACCATCCGCGCGCCGAAGGGGAAGTCGGGAGGTGCGGCGTCGCGATCGATTCGCTCCGCGACATGGAGATTCTGTTCGACGGGATCGACCTTTCGAAGATCACGACCTCCATGACGATCAACGCGCCCGCTTCGATACTCCTCGCCTTCTACCTGTGCGCGGGAGAGAAGAAGGGCGCTCGTTTCGATCAGATGGGGGGAACGATACAGAACGACATCCTCAAGGAGTACATCGCGCAGAAATCGTGGATCTTCCCGCCGGAGCCATCGATGCGGCTCATTACCGATATTCTCGCCTTCTGCGCCGACCACGTTCCGAAATGGAACACGATCAGCATCAGCGGCTATCATATCAGGGAGGCCGGCTCGACCGCCGTGCAGGAGCTCGCGTTCACGCTGGCGGACGGATTCGCCTACGTCGAGGCCGGCATCAAGGCGGGGCTCGACGTCGACGTATTCGCCCCGCGCCTCTCCTTTTTCTTCAACGCGCATCTCGATTTCTTCGAGGAGATCGCCAAGTACCGCGCGGCGCGCCGCATCTGGGCGAAGCGGATGCGCGAGAAATACGGCGCGAAGGATCCGCGCTCGTGGCTGTGCCGCTTCCATACGCAGACGGCGGGCTGCACGCTGACCGCGCAGCAGCCGGAAAACAACATCGTCCGCACCGCGTTTCAGGGGCTCTCGGCCGTTCTCGGCGGGACGCAATCTCTCCATACGAATTCGATGGACGAAACGCTCGCGCTTCCCTCGGAGAAAGCGGTCCGCATCGCGCTGCGCACACAGCAGCTCATCGCGCACGAGACGGGAGTGATCAATACGATCGATCCGCTCGCCGGGAGCTACTTCGTCGAGGCGAAGACGCGCGAGATGGAAGAGCGGGCGGAGGAATATTTCAGAAAGGTCGACGATCTCGGCGGCGTCGTCAAGGCGATCGAGGCGGGATTCTTCCAGCGGGAGATCGGGCGTTCCGCGTACGAATACCAGAAGGCGGTCGAACGCGAGAAGAAGATCGTCGTCGGCGTGAACAGGTTCCAGGTGGAGGGGGAGAAGATCGAGATCCCGATTCTCAAGATCGATCCGGAAGTCGAGATCGAGCAGCGGAACGCGGTGCGCAAGGTCCGGGCCGACCGCGACAACGACAAGGCCGCGCGGGAGCTCGCGCGGCTTCCCGAGGCGGCGCGGGGCGGGGACAATCTGATGAAGGTGATTCTCGACTGCGCGCGCTGTTACTGCACGGAGGGGGAGATCATCGGCGCGCTCAAGGAAATTTTCGGAGAATATCAGGAACCCGCGGTATTCTGACCGTTACACATCGTATCGTTGACAGGGGGTGCTGCAATGGCACGAAAGATCAGGGTGCTCATCGCGAAACCGGGGCTCGACGGCCATGACCGGGGCGCCAAGGTCGTGGCGAACGCGCTCAGGGACGCCGGGATGGAAGTGATCTACACCGGGCTTCACCAGACTCCCGAGATGATCGCGGAATCCGCGATCCAGGAGGACGTCGACGTCGTGGGGATGAGCATTCTCTCGGGCGCCCATATGACCATGTTCCCGAGGGTCATGGAGCTGCTTAAGCAGAAGGGCGCCGCGTACATCAAGATCGTCGGGGGCGGAATCGTTCCCGAGGAGGACGTGGGCAAGCTCGAGGCGCTCGGGGTCGCGAAGGTGTTCGGCCCCGGAACCGACACGAGGAGTATCGTCGATTTCATCGAGAAAAGCTGCGCGCATACCGCGTGAAACGAACGGAAGGAGGAGCGATGTCCGAGGTCTATATCGCCGGTGCAGTGAGAACGCCTCTCGGCAAGTTTCTGGGTGGTCTTTCGTCCTTTCCCGCTCCGCGGCTGGGAGCCATGGTCATCGCGGAGGCCCTGAAGCGAGCGGGTGTCCCCGCCGACCAGGTCGAAGAGGTGATCATGGGGAACGTCGTCACCGCGGGGCTCGGGCAGAATCCGGCCCGCCAGGCCTCGATCTACGGCGGCGTGACCGAGACGGCCGGAGCGCTGACGATCAACAAGGTCTGCGGCTCGGGCCTCAAGGCGGTCTCGCTCGCGACCCAGGCGATCAAGCTCGGGGACGCCGATATCATCGTCGCGGGGGGCATGGAGAACATGAGCGCCGCGCCGTACATCCTCCGGCAGGCGCGGACGGGGTACCGCCTCAACGACGGCGCGATCGTCGACTCGATGGTGTTCGACGGGCTCTGGGATATCTACAACAACTTTCACATGGGCAACACGGCGGAGCTCGTCTCCGAGAAATACAAGGTGTCGCGCGAGGAGATGGACGAATACGCCGTCAACAGCCACCGGAAGGCGGTCGCGGCTCAAGAGAATGGTAGATTCAAGGAAGAGATGCTCACCGTCGAGATTCCCCAGAAGAAAGGGGATCCGATCCGTATCGATCGCGACGAGGGGCCCCGGGCGGACTCGAGCATCGAAGGCATGGCGAAGCTGAAGCCGGTGTTCAAGGCGGGCGGCACGATCACTGCCGCGAACGCCTCGCAGATTTCGGACGGCGCCGCGGCGATGGTGCTCCTCTCCGAGAAAAAGGCGAAGGAGCTCAAGGTCAAGCCGGTCGCGCGCGTGACGGGTTACTCGACGGGCGGCATGAAGCCCGAGTGGGTCATGATGGCGCCGACCGTGGCCATTCCGAAGCTCCTCAAGAAGCTCGGGCTCACGATCGACGATTTCGACGCGATCGAGCTCAACGAGGCGTTCGCCGTGCAGCCGTGCGCCGTCATGAAGGAGCTCAAGATGAATCCGGCGAAGGTCAACATAAACGGCGGCGCGGTCGCCCTCGGCCACCCGATCGGCTGCTCGGGCGCTCGATTGATCGTAACGCTGCTCGGCGTTTTGAAACAGACGGGAGGGAAACGCGGCCTTGCCTCGCTCTGTCTCGGGGGCGGAAACGCGGTCGCGCTCTCGGTCGAGATGCTGTAAGGGAGGACGCAACATGGAAGTGAAGAAGGTCGCGGTCATCGGCGCGGGGACCATGGGAAACGGCATCGCGCAGGTATTCGCGCAGCGCGGGTACCCCGTCGTCATGATCGATATCAAGGACTCCTTCGTGGAGCGGGGAATCGCCGCCATCGACAAGAGCCTCTCGCGGCTCGTCAAGAAGGAGGCGATCACCGAAGCCGCGAAGGCCGAGGTGCTCGGGCGCGTCAAGGGCTCGACGAATCTGAAAGACGCCGCATCGGCCGACCTCGTCATCGAGGCGGTGCTCGAGGATTTCGCGATGAAGACGAAGGTGTTCAAGGAGCTCGACGCGCTCCTCGGAAAGGACGCGATCCTCTCGACGAACACGTCGTCGATCTCGATCACGGCGCTCGCCGCACAGACGTCGCGTCCGGACAGGTTCATCGGGATGCATTTCATGAATCCGGTGCCGGTCATGAAGCTCGTCGAGATCATCAGAGGGCTCGCGACGAGCGACGAGACGACCGCCGCGATAGTCGACTTGAGCAAGAAGCTCGACAAGGTTCCGGTCGAGGTCAACGATTATCCCGGATTCGTCTCGAACCGCGTGCTGCTCCCGATGATCAACGAGGCGGCGTACTGTCTCATGGAAGGAGTCGCCACGAGAGAAGCGATCGACGACGTGATGAAGCTCGGGATGAACCATCCGCTCGGGCCGCTCGCGCTCGCGGACCTGATCGGCCTCGACATCTGTCTCAACATTCTCAACGTGCTTTACTGCGGGCTCGGGGATCCGAAGTACCGCGCGTGCCCCCTTCTCAAGAAGATGGTGGACGCCGGGTATCTCGGGCGCAAGACGGGACGGGGATTCTACACGTACGAGAAATGACGGGAGCACGGCGTGCTCGGATTCACGAAGAAGATCCATAGAGAGGCTGGATTGGCCCCCGGCACCCTCGTCCACATCGGTGAGAAGAAGGTCGAGGAGGTCCGGATCACCGTCATGGATTTCGACGGCGACGGCTTTCGCGAGAAGGTCGTCGAAAGCGTCGACGAGTGCTTCGTGTACCGCGACAAGCCGACCACCACGTGGATCAACGTGGACGGCGTCCACGACGTCGGAATCATCGAGAAGCTCGGCGCCTGCTACGGGATACACCCGATCGTTCTCGAGGACGTCGTGAACACCGTGCAGCGGCCGAAGATGCTCGACTTCGGCGACTACATCTTCATCTCGCTCAAGATGCTCTATTTCGAGGGGGCGAGGGACGAGGTGAAGGTCGAGCAGGTGAGCCTCATCCTCGGCCTGAACTTCGTCATCTCGTTCCAGGAGGACGTCGGCGACGTGTTCGATCCCGTGCGGGACCGCATCCGCAAGGGAACCGGAAAGATACGCCGGACCGGGGCCGATTATCTCGCCTACTCGCTCATCGATTCGATCGTCGACGGCTATTTCGTCGTGTTCGAATGGCTCGGCGAGCGGATCGAGGAGATTCAGGAGCGGCTCGTCGTCGATCCGACCGGGGAGAACCTGAAGACGATCCATCGTCTCAAGAGCGAGATGATCGAGCTCCGCAAGGCGGTGTGGCCGCTTCGCGAGGTGATCGCCAACCTCGAGCGCGTCGAATCTCCGCTCGTGCGCAAGGACACCCTCATTTTTCTTCGGAACGTCTACGGGCACACGATCGAAATCATCGAGACGATCGAGTCGTTCCGCGATCTGATGGCCGGCATGATCGACATTTACCTCTCGAGCCTGAGCATGAAACTGAACGAGGTGATGAAGGTCCTGACGATCATCGCCACGATATTCATTCCGCTCACCTTCGTCGTCGGGATCTACGGGATGAACTTCCGGTTCATGCCGGAGCTCGGGTGGCGGTACGGATACCCGATGGTCATGCTCGTCGTCCTCGGCATCGGCCTTTCGATGCTCGTCTATTTCCGCAAGAAGCGATGGCTGTAATACGCGGGTCCTGTCGGCGACTGCACCCCGCCCGTGCTCGCGAGCAAAGCTCGCTGCGCAGCGGGCGGGGACCCCGTCGCCGCCACCCGCTACAGGTGCTCAATCAGGGGCCCCATGGGCGCCACCCGCTAACGGTACAGGCGTGGACACTCACGCGACGAACTCATTGGAGGCTCTGCGACTGAGTTCGGAGCGTGAATGTCCACGCCATTCCCGCCGCAGGCGCCTATTTTTCGATGAGCTCGACCAGGACGCCGAGCGTCGACTTGGGATGGACGAAGGCGACGGGCTTGCCCTCCGCGCCGGGGCGCGGCTTCTCGTCGATGAGGCGCACGCCGCTCTCCGCGAGCTCCTTCATGACCCGCTCGATGCCGTCGACTTCGAAGCACAGATGGTGAATGCCCGGGCCCCGCTGCTCGACGAACTTCGAAACCGTGCTCTCCGGCCCGATCCCTTCGAGGAGCTCGACAGTCGTGTTTCCCGAGGAGAGGAACGCGACGCGCACGCCGCGCTCGGGAAGGGTCTTCTCGTCGACGCAGGGGAGCCCGAGGGACTCGGAAAAGATCTTCTTCGCCTCCTCGAGGTTCTTGACCGCGATTCCGATATGATTGACGGCGCCGAGCCTGTGGTGCATGACGACCTCCACGGTGTCGATGGTATGAGAAGCGTCCCGCTCTCGGGCTATGCGCCCGACGCGGGGTTATAGCGGCCGAAGATCTTTTCGAGCGAGCCCGAGATCTCGCCGATGGTGCAGTTGCCTCTGACCGCGGCGAGGATCGGGGGCATGAGGTTCGTATTCCCCCGGGCGGCCGTCTCGAGATCTCCGAGGAGGCGGGAAACGGCGTCGCCGTCGCGTTCTCTCTTGAACCGGCCGAGACGCGCTTTCTGAAGGTCGCCGATCGCGGAGTCGATCCTGAACGCGCCGGTGCGCGCGGGGGTCTCGTCGGTGTAGGCGTTGACTCCGACGACTCCGATCCCGCCGGATTCGATCGCCTTCTGATACTCGTAGGCGCTCCGCTCGATCTCGCCCTGCGGGAAGCGCGCCTCGATCGCCCGGATCATTCCCCCCATGTCGTCGATGCGTTTCATGAGCGCGCTCACCCGGTTCTCCACGTCGTCCGTCAGCTTCTCGACGAGGTAGGAGCCCCCCAGCGGATCGACGCTGTCGCACACGCCCGATTCCTCGGCGATGACCTGCTGGGTGCGGAGCGCGGTGAGGGCCGCTTCCTGCGAGGGGAGATTGAGCGCCTCGTCCCGGGAGTTGGTATGGAGGGACTGCGTCCCGCCGAGAACGGCGGCGAGCGCCTGAAGCGTGACGCGGACGACGTTGTTCTCGATCTGCTGCGCGGTCAGCGTGCATCCGGCCGTTTGCGTGTGGAAGCGGAGCAGCATCGAGCGTTCGCTCCGCGCGCCGAACCGCTCCTTCATGATCTTCGCCCAGAGGCGCCGGGCGGCGCGGAACTTCGCGACCTCCTCGAAGATGTTGTTGTGGACGCCGAAGAAGAAGGAGAGGCGCGGGGCGAAATCGTCCACCGAAAGCCCCGCGGCGATCGCCGCGTCCACGTACGCGACGGCGTCCGCGAGGGTGAACGCGATTTCCTGAACGGCGGTCGATCCCGCCTCGCGGATATGGTAGCCGCTGATGCTGATCGTGTTCCACTGAGGAGTGTTATCGCGGCACCAGGCGAAGATATCGGTGACGATCCGCATCGAGGGGGCGGGAGGGTAGATATAGGTGCCGCGGGCGTAGTACTCTTTGAGGATGTCGTTCTGGATCGTGCCCGAGACCTTGGCGAGGGGCACGCCGGTTTCCTCGGCGAGGACCGCGTACATGGCGAGCAAAACGGCCGCCGTGGCGTTGATCGTCATCGACGTGCTCACCCTGTCGAGAGGGATATCCTTCATCAACATTCTGAAATCATCGATGGAATCGATTGCGACGCCGACTCTTCCGACCTCTCCGTCAGCCATTCTGTGGTCGGAGTCGTAGCCCATCTGAGTCGGCAGATCGAAGGCGACCGACAGTCCCGTCTGGCCCTTCTCGAGGAGATAGCGGAAGCGGCGATTCGTCTCTTCGGCCGATCCGAAGCCGGCATACTGGCGCATCGTCCAGAATTTCCCGCGGAACATCGTCGGATAGACGCCCCTCGTGAACGGATACAGCCCCGGAAATCCCAAACGGTCGAGGTACGTGGAATCCGGGGCGTCCAGCGGCGTGCAGAGAGGTTCGATCTCGATCCCCGACGTCGTGGCGAAGACGTTCCTGCGTTCCCCTCCCTTGGCGCGGAACGGGTCGTAGGCGA
The DNA here is from genome assembly GCA_963846325.1 of uncultured bacterium. Classification (GTDB taxonomy): domain Bacteria; phylum Krumholzibacteriota; class Krumholzibacteriia; order Krumholzibacteriales; family Krumholzibacteriaceae; genus SSS58A. The sequence goes on along the minus strand of CAWJVO010000009.1, from coordinate 118,889 downwards.
GCTCGCGCCAGCGCGCGGATCGTTCGGAGAGCTCCTTTTCCTTCTTCGTGTCCGCCATGCCGCGACCTCTAGAGGGGGATGTTGCCGTGCTTCTTCGGCGGAAGCTGCTGCCTCTTGTTGAGAAGATTCTCGAGGGCGTGGATGATCATCGGCCTCGTATTCTCGGGGATAATGACGTCGTCGAGATAGCCGAAGGACGCCGCGACGTACGGGTTGGCGAATTTCTCCACGTACATCTCGATGTAGCGCTGCATCTCCGCATCCGGATCCTCGGCGGAAGAGATCTCTTTCCGGTAGAGGATGTTTACGGCGCCGTCGGCGCCCATGACCGCGATCTCCGCCGTCGGCCAGGCGACGTTGTAATCCCCCCTGATGTGCTTGCTCGACATGACGCAGTACGCGCCACCGTAGGCTTTCCGCGTGATCACGGTTATCTTGGGCACGGTCGCCTCGCAGTAGGCGAAGATGAGCTTGGCGCCGTGGCGAATGATGCCGCTCCATTCCTGCTGCGTCCCCGGAAGGAAGCCGGGAACGTCCTCCAGGGTGATGAGCGGGACGTTGAAGGCGTCGCAGAAGCGGATGAAACGGGCGCCTTTGGTCGAGGAATCGATGTCGAGAACGCCGGCCATGTGGAGGGGCTGGTTCGCGACGATGCCGACGACGTGCCCGTTCAGGCGCGCGAATCCGACGACGATGTTCTTCGCCCATAAAGCCTGCACCTCGAAGAACGCGCCGTTGTCGACGAGGAGGTCGATGATCTCGGTGACGTCATACGGCTGCCGGGGATCGTCGGGAACGATATCGGCGAGCTTCGGCTCCTTGCGGCCCGGGTCGTCGCTCGGCGCCGTGTACGGCGGATCCTCGAGGTTGTTCTGCGGGAGGTACGAGAGCAGCTCCTTTATTTTCGCGATGCAATCTTCGTCGTTTTCCGCCATGAAATGGGCGACGCCGCTCTTGCTGTTGTGGGTGAGCGCGCCGCCGAGCTCCTCGAAGGTCACGTCCTCGTGGGTCACTTTCTTGATGACGTTGGGGCCCGTGATGAACATGTGGCTCGTATCCTTGACCATGAATATGAAATCGGTGATCGCGGGGGAGTATACCGCGCCACCGGCGCAGGGGCCCATGATGGCCGATATCTGCGGGATCACGCCCGAGGAGAGCGTATTTCTCAGGAAGATGTCGGCGTATCCGCCGAGGCTCGCGACCCCCTCCTGGATGCGCGCGCCGCCGCTGTCGCACAGGCCGACGACGGGAGAGCCGTTTTCCATCGCCATATCGAGGAGCCGGGTGATCTTGCCGGCGTTCGCCTCGCTGAGGCTGCCGCCGAAAACGGTGAAGTCCTGGGCGAAGGCGAAGACGTTGCGGCCGTTCACGAGGCCGTGCCCGCAGACGACGCCGTCGCCGACGATCTTGTTATCTTCCATGCCGGGCCAGGTCGAGCGGTGCGTGACGAAGACGCCGAGCTCCTGAAAGGTCCCCTCGTCGAAAAGTACGTGTATCCTTTCGCGCGCCGTGAGACGCCCCGATTCGTGGATCTTCTGTATTCTCTCGACGCCGCCGCCGAGGAGCGCCTGTTCGCGCTTTTTCAGGAGAATGTCGACTTTTTCTGTTTTGGCTTTCAAGGGAGATACCTCCTCGGGAGGTTTGATGCCTGCGCGTCCCGCCGCGGAAGCCGGGAACGCGATGATAACGGCGCCATTCTAGCCGATGCGGCGCGGGCGGTCAACGGGAATGTCGTCGAAATGCGTTGTCAAACGCCGCTCTTGCATCTACTATGAAGCATTCGGCGCTTGCGTGGCGCGAAAGGAACGATCATTTTTCACAAGGAGGTACTCGGATGGTTATGCGTAAGCGTGTGAGCTTCATGTTCGTCGCGTTTCTGCTCCTGCCCCTCGTTCTCTCGTGCGGGAAAAGCGACAAGAAGGCGGAAAACGTTCCGGCCGATACCACCGGCGTCGATACGACGCTTTCGTATGTCTCCGAAGAGGTGAGCTTCGGCGTGTTCTTCGACGCGGAGGGCGCGCGGCGAACGGTGAAGCTGGGGAGCCGCGATAGGCAGACCACGATCTATATCATCGTCAAATATCCCGAAACGATGCCGATTTCCGCCGTCGAGTACCGGCTCGTGCTTCCGGAAGGGGTCAGGATCGAGAACGACGTGTACTACGACCAGCGCGCGGCGGTTCTCGGAGTGTTCGAGCACGGAATCAGCGAGACGTTCCCGTGCGTTCCGGGGCCGATGCTCGTGCTTCATGCGCTGACCCTGAGCGTTCCGTCAGGTCTCAAGAACGCCGAGATCGCGCTCCTCGCGCACGAGAACAGCGAGTTCATCGGGGTCGCGATGTGCGAGGAGGGGAACCCGCTCGTCCCGGCGACGTCGTACAAGGCCGTGATCAATCCGACGGAATAGCCCGCGGGCGAGAACGCCGGCCCTCGCGCCGGCAGGTGGGCATTTGAAAGCGATGGCGATGAGAATACTGATGCTGGCGTGCGTCCTGGCGCTCGCGCGCGGGGCGGCGGCCGGGATCGTTTCTCCGCGGAACGGCGGAGCGCTTCCCCTACAGTATAGAGAGCTCAAGGAACGATCGAAGGACGCCTTCACTCTCAAGCACGCCTGGCTCGATCGCCGCGGCAACCAGGTGCGGGGAGACGCGCGATACCGGCTCGTTCGCTCTCCCGCCGGAACCGCCCTGCGGAACGCCGACAGGGCGCTCGGCGGAGAGCTCGCGATTCCGGTCGTGCTCGGCCTCTACGCCGATATCTCCGCCGCGCCCTTCACGAGGAACGCGTTCGATACGGAGTTCTTCACGGGGCCCTGGACGCCCGGCACGATCCGCCAATACTGGAGCGAGGTCTCGTACGGCCTCTTCGACGTGACGGGAACGGTTTTCGACTGGGTGCCGCTTTCGCAGCCGGAATCTTATTATAGCGGGGGGGCATTTAATAATGGCACGGTTCCAGGAAGTGCGCATACCGGCGACATGATCAAGGAGATTCTCGACGCGCTCGATCCGTCCGCCGATTTCGGGGCGTTCGACAACGACGGTCCCGACGGCGTTCCGAACTCGGGGGACGACGACGGATTCGTCGATGTGCTTCTCGTGATTCATCCGACAGCAGGAGCGGAGTGCATCGGCGAGACGTCGCCGCACATCTGGTCGCATTCGTGGACATACCGCAATTGGCCAGTATCGGGAGGACAGCCGTATGCGACGAACGATCCCGCGGCGGGAGGCGGCTCGATCTTGATAGACGACTACATCGTCGTCCCGTCCGTTTCGTGCGGCGGCGGGTTGATCGAGATCGGCGTCATATGCCACGAGCTCGGCCACGCGATCGGGCTTCCCGACCTCTACGACTGGAACGGCAATTCGAGCGGCATCGGATACTGGGGGCTCATGGGAGCAGGCAACTGGAACACGCCCGACTCCCCGGCGCATCCCTGCGCGTGGTCGCGCGAGCAGCTCGGATGGCTCAACCCGGTCGAGATCGACTGGCGTTCGCGGACGGTGAACCTGAGGCCCGTCGCCTCGAGCGGGGACGCGCTGAAGATGCCGCTTCCGACGCGGCGCTTCAAGCGGACCCTGTACGCGACGGACGACTACGCGCTCATCTGCTCGTACAGCGATACGGAGGGAATGGCGCGCGGATGGTACGGCGCGGGCGGCTACGGGAACGGCTGGAACGAATCTGTGTTCCGCGAGTTCGCCGTGGACGGCTCGAGACCCGTGACGATGCAGTTCGACGTTTCGATCGACGCCGAGGCGGATTACGACTTCGGAAGGCTCCTTCTCGAGCGGGCGGGAGCCGTCGAGACGCTCGCGGTATTCACGGGAAGGCTCTCCGGACAGCAGCCGATCGACATCGGCCCGCACCTGCCCGCGGGGCCCTGCTCGTTCGCGCTCCGATTCGAATTCACTTCGGACGGGAGCTTCAGCGACGAGGACGGGAGCTACCTCTCGAACGCGCGGTACGTTTTCAACGTGGATAACGTGATCGTCCAGGGGGGCGGTCTCGATTATTCCGCCGATTTCGATATCGACTCGGGAGGCTGGCGGAACGGATCCGCCCCGGCGGAGTATTTCCTCGTCGAGAACAGGCGGCGGACAGGCTTCGACGCGAATCTTCCGGGGCAGGGGATGATCGTCTGGCACGCCGAGAACAGCACCGCCTACACATCTCTCGGCAACAGCGGGGGCACGAGCAATACCCAGCAACGGGGGCTCGTCCTCCAGGAGGCCGATGGCGATTATGATCTTCTCGATCCGACCTACGCGGGAGGCAATACGGGGGACGACGGCGATCCCTATCCGGGGAGCTCGAACAACGGGGAGTTCGGACCCGCGACGGCTCCGAGCAGCCTGACGAACAGCGGCGTTCCCTCGCCGGTGCGCATCTCGGGCGTCGCGTCGGGCCCTTCGAATATCTCCGCGACGTTCGTCGGCGGCATGAGCGCTCCCTCGATCGAGGCCGTGCTGCCCGATACGATCGACAAGGAACACGACAGCGAAGCGGTGCTCGATATCCGCGGCGCATGGATGGGGTACGGGGCGAGCGCGTATCTCGAGCTCGGGCTCGACACGGTCAGGGCGGTTTCCGTCGATTGGCGCGGCGAGGAGCGGATCGTCGCGACCTTTCCGATCAACTCGCTCTACGCGGGACGGTGGAATCTGGTCGTCGCGAGCGGAGACGGCCAGCCGTCGGCGGTACAGAAGACCGTCGAGATCGTATCGGTGTATCTGAGCGCGTCGGTCGCGACGGGAGAGGATTATCTGCTCGCCGAATGGGCGCTGAAGGACACGCCGGGGATCCGCGGCTGTCTCCTCTATCGTTTTACGGATGGATCGCCGACGGGAGTGAGCGTGACGCCCGATACGATCAGAAGCGCGTCGGGATCGTTCTCCGTCAAGGACGCTTCGGTCGAGCCCGGCAGGTCGTACTCGTACCTGATCGTCACCTTTCTGAACGGCGGACGGGAGGAACGGTACCGTCTCACCGGACCGTACGGTTTCCTGTGGTTCCCGCAGAACTATCCGAATCCGTTCTCGAGGGAGACCACGCTGAGCTTCTTTCTGCAGGAGCCGGGCTCCGTCACGATCGACGTCTACGACGTCGCGGGAAGGCGCGTCGCGCGCCTCGACGAAAGAGCCTACGGCCGCGGAGCTCAAACGGTCAGGTGGGCGCCGGCGGAACGCGGCACGGCCGCGGGGATCTACTTCTGCGTGCTCCGCGCGGGGAGCGCCACGAAGACGATCAAGATGATCTACGTTCCCTGATATTTCCGGAAATCAGAACGTGTACGTGAGCGCGAGCGTCACCGAGAGATGCGCGAAACGTTCGACGTCCGTGTCCACGCTGCGGCGGTCGAATCGATAGACGCGGTACTCGTAGGGAGTGATCCAGGCGTTGGCGCTCGCTTCGACGAGGAATCGCTTCAGCACGGTTCGCGTCATTCCCGCGCCGCCGAAGACGTAGAACGCGGTCTGGGTCGGACGGTACGTGTCCGTCGGAGTGGCCGTGACGGGATTGACGGACAGGAATCCGACGCCGAGCCGGGCCGCCGGCCGGTAGGGAACAGGGATGAAATACGGGACGATCATGAAGAGATTCAGCCGATAGTCGAGCCCGTCGACGGCGACGCCGTCCGCGTCCGCGCCGAACAGCCCGATGCCGTTCTCGAAATAGAAATCGGAGGCCAGCTCGTAGCGCAGCGCGACGCCGGCGCCGAGAGCGTTCCCGAGATCGAAGAACTTCGAGTCGAAGACGAAGTAGTGCGATTCGAGCGAGGCGCATATCCGCCTTTGGTTGTCCGCGTAAGCGCCGCCTGCGGCGAACGCGCCGAGAACCGCGAGGGCGAGCGCGAAGCGGACGCGCCCGGCGGCGCGGCGGGATCGTGCGATCATGCCGTTCATGGCCGGAATTCGACCTCCCTTCTGAATGCCCTGCGGTCCTTCGCGGCGGGCGGACGAAACCACGCGTCGATGATCCGGACGATGCGCCGCGACGCGAGTCCGTCGCCGAAGGGATTCCTCACGCGCGCCATCCGCTCGTACACGCGCGGATTCCGCAAGATGCGCTCGACCTCGGCGACGATCCTGTCCCGGTGAGCTCCCGCGAGGACGGCGCCTCCCGCCTCGACTATTTCGGGGCGCTCCGTCTCGTCCCGCATCACGACGACGGGAAGCCCGAGCGCGGGCGCCTCTTCCTGGATTCCGCCCGAATCGGTGAGAACGAGGCTGCTCTCCATCATGAGGGAGATGAAATCCGGGTATCCGAGGGGCGGGGAGAGGGTGATGCGCGCTCGCCGGGAGAGCGCCCGCTCGACCGGCTTCCTGACCGCGGGGTCCGGATGCACGGGGAAACGAATCTCGATATCCTCGTTGCGCTCGACGAGGTCGAGAATCGCCGCGCAGATCTCCTCGATTCCCTTCCCGAAACTCTCTCGCCGGTGCGCGGTCACGAGTATCGTCTTTCTCCCGCCGCGCGCGGGGAGCGTGGGCCGGCCGGCGCGGATCTTCTTCTTCGCGAGGGCGAGGGAGAGGGCGTCGATCACCGTGTTGCCCGTGACGTACACGCTCCCGCGAGGGACTCCTTCTTCCGCGAGCGCGAGGGAGGCCCGCCGCGTCGGCGCGAAATGAAGCTGCGCGATGCTCCCGATGAGCTTTCGGTTCATCTCCTCGGGGTAGGGATTCCCGACGTCGCGCGTCCTGAGGCCCGCTTCGACGTGCGCGACCGGGATGCGCCGGTAGAAGGCGAGGAGGGCCGCGGCGAACGCGGACGTGGTGTCTCCCTGCACGACGATCATGTCCGCGGGATCGCGCGAGAGCGTCTCGTCGAGGCGCCGCATCGTTCGCGTCGCGACGTGCACGAGCGACTGTCGTTCGACCATGATGTCGAGATCGTGGGACGGTTTGATGGAGAAGAAACGGAGAAGCGGCTCGCATATCTCCCGGTGCTGCGCGGTAAAACAGGCGGCGACGGAGTATTTGTTCGGATGCGCCCTGAGCTCTTCGAGCACGGGCGCGAGCTTGATGACCTCGGGTCTCGTTCCGAAGACGAGCATCAGCCGACGTTTGTCCGCGCCGCGTGCCACGTGCGCCTCTCCTATTTGACCTCGAGGATGGAGTTGCTGCCGCCGAAGCCGTCCGGCTCGACCGCGCCGTTCGCCGGGTCGGCGATCTTCTGCTTCCGGTCCACGAGAAACTTGTAGGGGTATTTTCCGGCGCGGAGGTGCAGGGTGACGGTCCACGCGCCCTTTCCTTCCTTCCTCATCGGCGTCGCGCCTGCCTCCCAGTTGTTGAACGAGCCGATGATCGAGACTTCGGAGGCGCGGGGATTCGCGTACTTGACGACGACGTCCGTGATCCGCTCCGGCGGGGGAGCTTCCTTTTTCTTCGAATCCCGGACGGCGGTGAGACGCTCGTAGCCGTCGACGATATCCTCGAGATCGTTGAGCAGCCCGGAAGGGGGAATGCCGTTGTCGTCTCCGAGATCCAACGTGACGCCGTCGGCGGCGTCGTCCCAGCACACGGCGACGAGAATGGAGTTCGGCCCCTTTCTCAGCTCGATCGGCCCGCTCGCCCCTTCAAGAGGCGTGTCCGTCGCCGGCACGACGGGCTCGCCGTTGATCCAGAGCGAGAACGCGTTCTTCGTGACGAGCCTCCAGGTGAGCTTCAGGCGCGCCGGCGCGTCGACGACCGTGTAGAACAGGGCGCAGCCGCCCGGCGCCTTCCCGTAGAGCCGGGAGGGCTGGAGGGAGCCTTCGTTGTCGATCGCGCTCGCGGGAACCTCGCTCCACCGCAGCTCGCGGCCGTCGGAAGCGGGGTAGGGTTTGAATAGATCGCTCTGGAACGAGACGGCGTTCCTGAGCGGTTCGTCCGGTTTCGCGAGGGTTCCGAGGTGGAGCCAGTTGAACGGGCGAACGACGCTTTCCTTGAACAGCGCGACGGGCTTGCCGTCGAGCGCGACGGTGAGCGAGAAGGGATAGCGTCCCGGGGATATCATGCCTTTCGGGGCGATCGCGATTTCGAGATCGGTGCGCTCCGAATCGGCGCGCACCTGAAAGCGGGCGGGCAGCGGCGGCACCGTCGAGAACTCCCGGAGAATCGCGCCGTCGACCGTTCCCTGGAGGTCGCGGTCGGTCCTGCACCTGAGCGCGAGAGCGAGGCGGAGCGGCTTCCTGCCGATCCTTCTTCCGTCGGGCAGGTCGAGCACGGCGTCGAATTCCCTCGTCACGGCGACGCTTTCGACGTTGCGGATCTCGACCATTCGCCCTTCATGGAGGAACTCGATCGATGCGCCGAGCGTGACGACGCCGGGCTCGGTCGAAGGCGGAAGAGATATTTCACCCGTATGGACGAAGCGCTCGCCGTTCGGCGTCAGGATGACGCCGCGATCGGTCTCGCCGATCTTCCATCGCCGATCGCCGATTTGGAGATAAAACCTGGATGCCTCGAGTGTATCGCGCAGCGCGCGGAGGGACGCGGTGAATTTCACCGTCGAGCCCCGGGGAACGGTCGTCTCGGGCAGGCCGAGCCTGAACGCGATGCCGCATTCCCGCTCGAGCCTCGCGGAGAGATCCGCCTTGGCGGCGGCGAGATCGGCCGGGGCGCCGGCGAGCGTCTCCATGATGAGTCGCTTTACCCGGGGGGACATCCGCCGCCACTTCGCCCCGTCGATGACCCTCCAGCTTTCCTTCGGCGAATCGAGGAGCTCCGAAAAACGCGAGTATCCCGCGAGCATGCGGTTCGCGGCGCCGACGGCGTCCTTGTACGAGTCGAGGCTCATTCCCTCTCCGGAGAGCGCCTTGACGAGTGAATCGATTCCGGAACGCATGCCGGCGAGCTCCTTGGGCTGCAGCAGCCCGTCCCGTTCGAAGAGGAGCGTGAGGTTGACGAGAGGCGAGATGGTCTTCCAGCGCGGGAAGAGGCGGTTCGCGACCGTGCGATTCTCCCGCCAGTAATCGGTCCAGACGGCCTGTCCCGTTCCCGCCGCGCTCAAGCCGGCGACGGCCGAGGCGCGGAGCGACGCGAAAAGATCGCCATCCTCCGGCACCGCGGCGGAGAGGAGATCGAGCAGCATGAACCGCATGGTGGAATTGGCCCAGGGGTCTCCGACATCGGCCGCTTTCATCTGCGAATCCGGCGCGCGCGCGTACCGGGCCGCGATTCTCTCGCGAGCGAATCGGCCGAGGCTTCGGTCGGCGACGAGGGGCAGCAGCTGTCCCGGATGGTGAGCCGCGACGAACCTGCCGCCGGCGTCGACGGGATAGAAGCACTCGCGCTCCGGATCGTAGAACCCCCGCGTGACGAGGTCCGATAGCGAGCGGGACCAGGAATTGAATTCGAGCGCGTCCTCGTACGCCCCCGTCTTCCATGCGACGAGGTGAAGGCTGTAGAGCTCGAGCGCGGCGAGGGCGTTGAAGCCCGGGGAGAGATTCGAACCGCTTTTCGGCGGCGCGCCCGGCATGCCCTTGACGAGGCCGCCCTCGAGGTTCTGATCCGTGAAGAGCTGCATGACGTTCCGGGATATGTCGGGGTAGAATCTCCTGAGAGGCAGCGGATCGTTTTCGAGAAGGAGAAACGCGGTCGTCGCGGTGATCGGATATACGCGGAGCGGGTGGAGCGGCTGGCCCGGAGCGAGCGCGGCGCTCTGGGCGCCGCTCTCGAGATAGCGAAGAAGCTGCTGCTTGAGGACGTCGCCCCCCTGCGGAGCGATCGAGCGCGCCGGGAAGGAAGCGAGCATGACAAGCGCGGCCAGACCCGCGGCGATCGGGAGAGATCTCTGATTGACCACGTTCATAATTGAACAATGGATAACCGAATAGCGCGGCGCAAGTCAAGAAACAGTTTGTTGTTGACAGTGGCGCGCGCCGCGTCTTTAAATAGCCCGGATACTGAGAAAGGAGCGGGAGATGGGATTCGAAAACGTGCTCGTTGAAAGGTCGGGGCGCATCGGAAAGGTGACGATCAACCGGCCTGCCAAGCTCAACGCGCTGAGCGTCCAGACCGTGGTCGAGCTCATCGCCGCCTTCACGCAGATGAAGGAGGACGATGAGGCGGGTGTCGTGATACTGACCGGCGCGGGGGAGAAATCGTTCGCGGCGGGCGCCGACATCGGCGAGCTCCTCAAGCTCGAACCGCTCGGAGGCAAGGAATACGCCGCCCGGGGGCAGCGCCTGACGAACCTGATGGAGAATCTCGGAAAGCCCGTCATAGCCGCGATAAACGGCTTCGCGCTCGGCGGCGGCTGCGAGCTCGCCCTGGCGTGCACGGTGCGCATCGCCGTGGACAAGGCTCGGATCGGGCTCCCGGAGATCAATCTCGGCACGATGCCCGGCTACGGCGGCACGCAGCGGCTCGCGCGCCTGATACCCCGGGGGATCGCCATGGAGCTCGTGACGACGGGCAGGATCCTGTCGGCCCAGGAGGCGCTCGCACTCGGTCTCGTCAACAAGGTGGCCTCTCCCGAGGACTTCCCGAAGGCCGTCGACGAGATGGCCGGGATCTTTCTCAAGAAGCCCGCATTCTCGCTCAAGGCGTGCATCGAAGCGATCAATCACGGAACGGAGATGTCGTTCGAGGACGGCTTGCGGCACGAGGCGTCTCTCTTCGCCATGACGTGCGGCACGGAGGACATGAAAGAGGGCATGAAAGCCTTTCTCGAGAAGAGGGAGGCCGGATTCAGGGGGCGCTAGGAACGTCCATTCGAGGGGCGCGGGGAGCGCCCATTATTCGCTCGAATACGTTTGAAAATCGCCATGCCACATAGTAGATTTACGTGTTATGCGAGTAAAGATTCTTAATTGATCGAAAGCTCGCATGGCGGTCCTTTCCGGTGAGGGCCCGTATCGGCACGCGAGAGTGGCGGAACTGGCATACGCGCTGGACTTAGGATCCAGTGAGGAAACTCGTGGGGGTTCAAATCCCCCCTCTCGCACCAGGAAATATCGGTTTGCGTCGGTGATTCTCGGCAGCTCGGTCTGACATGGGGGAATGATGGAAAAGAAGTTTCTCGAAAGCGAAATCCGGGTCGAGATAGCGGAAGAGAAGGGCTGCCAAAGGGTGATATCGGTCGAGATAACCCCTGAGCGGTTCAAGGGAGAGCGTTCGCGCGTTCTCAAGGAAATGGTGAAAGAGGTGGCGCTTCCCGGTTTCAGGAAGGGCAAGGTGCCGGTCGATATCGTGGAGAAGCGCCTTTCCGACGAGATACGGGCCGAGGCGATCCGCAGCATCCTGCCGCTCGCCTACGAGCACGTCATCGTGGAGCACGGGCTGGAGCCGGTCGGCGATCCGGAGTTCCGGGACGTGAAGGTCGTCGGCGACGAGCCTCTTTCCTTCAAGGTTTGCATCGAGGTATTCCCCCGGTTCGAGATCGAAGAATACCGCGGGATCAAGGTCGAAGGGGAGGAGCAGTCCGTTACCGACGAAGAGGTGGAGGAGGTCATCAAGAACCTGCAGGAGCGGTCCGCCGACTTCATCAAGGTCGATCGTCCCGCCGCCGCGGGGGACGTGGTGACGCTCGATTTCACCCCGATCGGGAGCGACGGAACCGTGGACGTGAAGAGCCGCGTGAACAACTACCCCGTGGAGCTCGGCACGGGACAGATATTCCCGTCTTTCGAAGAGGCGATTCAGGGCAAGCGGGTCGGGGAGTCGGGGAAGGTCGACGTAGATTATCCGGCGGACTACAAGCCCGACCGGCTCGCGGGAAAGAAGATCGGGTACGAGTTCAGCGTGAACGACGTCCGCGAGAAGCAGATCCCGCTCCTGAACGACGAGTTCGCCGCGAAGGTCGATGCGAGATTCAAGACTCTCGCCGAGCTGCGCGAAGATGTCCGCGCGAAGCTCGTCGAGGAGAAAGTGAAGGAAGAGCGCAGGAAACGCGAGGAGCGCGCGATCGATCTCATCATCGAGCGGAATCCGTTCGATATCCCCCGAACGATGCAGGACCGCTTCAAGAAGGAGCTCACCGCGGAGGACGAGCGGAGGCGCGAGGCGGCCGGCGTCGAGAAAGAGGCGGACGAGGAAAAGCGGAAGCAGATCGACGAGTTCTTCGACCGCGTCGCCCTCAGGAACATCAAGCGATACTTCGTGATGGAGCGCATCGCCGAGAAGGAGAGCGTCGACGTTTCGGATGCGGAGGTGGACGGCGAGTTCCAGAAGATCGCCGAGGAGAACGGCAGACAGGTCGAAGAGGTCAAGAAGCTGTTCATGAAGGACCACGAGCGGGTCGCGAATCTCAGGAACAGGCTCCGGGAACGCAAGATATTCGAGATCATTCTCGGCGCCGCCTGAGACCGGACCCGAAAAGAGAGGAAGCAATGGAGAAGATCTACAATTCAGCGTACATACCGATTCCGTACGTCATCGAAACGAGAGGGAGAGAGGAGCGGGCGTACGACATCTATTCGCGGCTCCTCAAGGATCGCATCGTCTTCATCGGGACGGCGATCGAGGATACGCTGGCGAACAGCGTCATCGCGCAGCTTCTGTTCCTCGAAGCTGAGGATCCGACGAGAGACATCTTCATCTATATCAACAGCCCGGGCGGCGTGGTCTCCGCCGGGCTCGCGATTTACGACACGATGCAATACATCTCGTGCGACGTCGCGACGATCTGCATGGGGCAGGCGGCGAGCATGGCTGCGGTGCTCCTCGCCGCGGGGAAGTCGGGGAAGCGCTCGGTGCTTCCGCACGCGCGGGTCATGATTCACCAGCCCTCGGGCGGGACCCAGGGGCAGGCGACGAACCTCGAAATCTATACGAAAGAAATAGTTACCCTGCGGACCAAGCTCAACGAGATCCTGGTCAAGCATACGCACCAGAATATCAAGAGAATCGCGAAGGACACCGACCGGGATTTCTTCATGTCGGCCGAGGAAGCGAAGGAATACGGCATCGTCGACAGCATCCTCGTCTCGAAAAGCGAGCTGAAACGGTAGGATGCGGCGGCGGGGCGCCGGAACGATTCCGATTTTAGGGGCACGCGGGGCGGCGAAAGTGTATAATATGGTGAATGGCCGCATATAGCCCGAGGGAAGGGCGGAGAATCGAATGAAGAAGAAACAGCTCGCTCCGAAAGCGATACGGTGCTCCTTCTGCGGGAGGGGCCAGGACGAGGTCGCGAAGCTCGTATCCGGGCCTTCCGTATACATTTGCAACGAGTGCATCAGGCTGTGCAACGACATCCTCGAGGAAGAGATGTCGGGGACGATGCTCTGGGACGTCGATCATTTCCCGAAGCCGAAGGAAATAAAGGACTTCATCGACCAGTACGTGATCGGGCAGGAGCAGGCGAAGATCGTCCTTTCGGTGGCCGTCTACAACCATTACAAGCGCATCCGCCACGAACGGCGGGCCGACGACGTCGAGATCGACAAGAGCAACATCCTGCTCCTCGGGCCCACCGGCGTGGGAAAGACCCTGCTCGCGCAGACGCTCGCCCGGTTTCTCAAGGTCCCCTTCGCGATCGCCGACGCGACGTGTCTCACCGAGGCCGGATACGTCGGGGAGGACGTCGAGAACATTCTCGTGAGGCTCCTCCAGAACGCCGATTACAACCTCGCGGCGACCGAGCGGGGCATCGTGTACATCGACGAGCTCGACAAGATCTCGCGCAAGAGCGAGAGCCCCTCGATCACGCGGGACGTCTCCGGCGAGGGAGTGCAGCAGGCGCTCCTCAAGATCCTCGAGGGAACCGTCGCCAACGTGCCTCCGCAGGGGGGGCGCAAGCACCCGCAGCAGAAGTTCATCGAGGTCAACACGAAGAACATCCTCTTCATATGCGGCGGCGCCTTCCAGGGTCTCGACGAGATCGTCGAGCGGAGGGTCGGCAAGAAGATCATCGGCTTCGGCGCCGAACGCGGCCCGGGCTACAAGAAGGAATCGAGCGAGATTCTGAAGTTCGTCCAGCCGGACGATCTCATCAAGTACGGATTGATACCGGAGCTCGTCGGACGGCTCCCGATCGTGGCCCCGCTCCAGGACCTCGACGAGCAGGCGCTCATGGATATCATGATCAAGCCGAAAAACGCGCTCATCAAGCAGTACCGGAAGCTCTTCGACATGGAGGAAGTCGAGCTCGAGTTCACCCCCGCCGCGCTGCAGTCGATCGCGAAGCTCGCGATGGAGCGCAAGACGGGAGCGCGCGGCCTGCGCGCGATCATCGAGGAGACGATGCTCCACATCATGTACGATATTCCTTCACACCCCAACGTTCGCAAGATCCTCATAACGGAGGAAACGGTCGTCAACCGGGACGAGCCCCAGATGTTCCTCGACAAGGACCGGGAGCTCAAGGCGCAGTAGCGCCCTTCCGGCGGCCTTTCCTCATCCAAACGGCGGTGAAATCGAATGAGAACGAATTCCAATAAGGATACCGAAGCGAGGGGGAGCGTCTATCCGCTCATCCCCCTGCGCGACGTGGTGATATTTCCGTCGATGGCGACGGCCATCCTCGTCGGCCGGCAGCCTTCGGTGAACGCCGTCGAGCGCGCGATCAAGACCGACAAGAACCTCGTCGTCGTCACGCAGAAGAACGCGTCGGTGAACGAACCGGGCCCCGAGGATCTCTTCCTCGTCGGTACGGTCGTGAAGATATTCCATCACATCAATCTCCCCGACGGGACGATCAAGGTCATGCTCGAGGGGGTGAGCCGCGCGCGCATCCACGAGTATTTCGAGGAAGACAACTACTTCGCCGCGCGCATCGAGGAGATCGAGATCGACGAACGCGACACGCGCGAGCTCGAGGCGCTCATGCGCCGCGTCGAGTACCTCTTCACCGACTACGTGCGGATGAATCCGCGGCTTCCGAACGAAGTGCTCCTGTCGCTCCAGTCGATCGAGGACCGCTCGGTCCTCGCAGATACGATCGCCGCGCATCTCCTCGTCCACAACGACGAGAAGCAGCGGCTGCTCGAGGCGTTCGACGTCGAGGAGCGCCTCATGGCGCTTCACCGCATTCTCTCCGAGGAGCTCCAGCTCCTCAAGGTCGAGAAGGACATCGACGAGAAGGTTTCGAGCCAGGTGCAGAAGACCCAGCGGGAGCTCTTCCTCCACGAGAAGATGAAGGCGATCAAGAAGGAGCTCGGCCAGGGGGAGGAATACGAGGAGTACACCGACGTCAAGCGGAAGATCAAGAAAGCGGGGATGAGCCGCGAGGCGGAGAAGATGGCGTACCGGGAGCTCGACCGGCTCAAGATGATGTCGCCGATGGCGCCGGAGGCGACCGTCGTCCGGAACTACATCGAGACGCTCACGTCGCTTCCCTGGCGCAAGCGGACGCACGACAACCTCGATCTCGAACAGGTGAAGGCGAAGCTCGACGCCGATCATTACGGCCTCGCCAAGGTCAAGGAGCGCATCGTCGAATTCCTCTCGGTCGTGAAGCTCGTCGGAAATCTCAGAGGCCCGATCCTGTGCTTCGTAGGCCCGCCGGGAGTGGGGAAGACCTCTCTCGGCCGTTCGATCGCCGACGCCGTCGGGCGCAATTTCGTCAGGATCTCCCTCGGGGGCATCCGGGACGAAGCGGAGATCCGCGGGCATCGGCGGACGTATATCGGCTCTCTTCCCGGCCGCATCATCCAGATGGTGCGGAAGGCGGGGAGCAAGAACTGCGTGTTTCTCCTCGACGAGATCGACAAGCTCGGGGCGGACTTCCGGGGGGATCCCGCGGCGGCGCTTCTCGAGGTGCTCGACCCCGACCAGAACAAGCATTTCAGCGATCATTTCCTCGAGGTCGAATTCGACCTGAGCGAGGTGATGTTCATCACGACGGCGAACGTGATGTACACGATCCCGCCGGCGCTCCAGGACCGCATGGAAGTCATACGGCTCCCGGGATACCTCCTGCACGAGAAGATCGCGATCGCGCAGAAATTCCTGCTCCCGAAGCAGATGAAGGCGCACGGGATCAAGGAGGGCCAACTGCGGATATCGACCGGCACGATGACCGATCTCATACGGCTCTACACGCGCGAGGCGGGAGTCCGGAACCTCGAGCGGGAGCTCGCGTCCATATGCCGCAAGGTCGCGCGCAAGCTCGCCTCGGGCCCGGAACAGGAGGTCTCGCGGATCATCAGGATCACGCGGAAACATCTCGAGAGCTACCTCGGCATCCCGAAGTACTCCGACAGCGAGATCGACGAGCGCGAATCGGTCGGCGTCACCACGGGGCTCGCGTGGACCGAGGTGGGGGGGGAGATCCTCAACATCGAGGTGACGCTCATGCCGGGCAAGGGAGAGCTCATTCTCACCGGACAGCTCGGCGAGGTCATGCAGGAATCGGCAAAGATCGCGCTGAGCTTCGCGCGGAACAAGGCCCGCATGCTTCCGCTCGAGAACGACTTCTTCTCCTCGATCGACGTGCACGTGCACGTGCCCGAGGGAGCCATTCCGAAGGACGGCCCGAGCGCGGGAGTCGCGATCGCGACGGCGCTCATCTCGGCGTTCTTCGACATCCCGGTGAATCGCGACATCGCGATGACGGGAGAGGTGACGCTGCGCGGCAAAGTGCTCCCCGTGGGCGGCATCAACGAGAAGTCGGTCGCCGCGCTCAGGGCGGGAGTGAAGAAGATCATTCTCCCCAAGGGGAACGAGAAGAACATCAAGGAGCTCCCCGAGGAGGTCCGCAAGAATCTGAAGATCGCCGTGGCCGAATCGATGGACCAGGTGCTCGAGCACGTGCTCACGAAGAAGCTCGACTGGGGAATCGAGCACCGGCGCGACCTCGGCGGATTCTTCGGGAGCCAGCTTCGCAAGTCGGCCAATTGACATGCCGCCGGTTTTGAAAATAAAGAGCCTCGCCGTCGCGTGCACCACGCTCGATCCCGCGCGGTTTCCGAAATCTCCGTGGAAGGAGATCGCCGTGTCGGGGAGATCGAACGTCGGGAAGTCGTCGCTCCTCAACACCCTCTTCGAGCGGAAGAACTTCGCCCGCATCAGCAACGAACCGGGCAAGACCCGCACGATGAATTTCTACGCCGTCAACGACCGGTTCTACCTCGTCGATTTTCCCGGCTACGGCTTCGCGCGGCTCTCCGCGGAGACGCGGAAAGACTGGCTGCGGATCATCGACGCGTATCTCGAGGGCCGGGAGGCTCTCGCCGGAGTGGTGCAGCTCGTCGATTCGCGCCACGCGCCGTCCAAGGAGGACGTCGAACGGATCGAGCGGATCGCCGGGAGCGGAAAGCCGTTCATCGTCGTTTTCACGAAGGTGGACAAGATCTCGAACGCCGATCGATATCGCGCGGTGCGGGAGTTCAACGAAAGCGTCGAGGGGATCGCCCGGATCGCCGCGATCGACAAGCGAAGCGCCGGCGACGAGCACGGCGCCGGAGCGGGCTCGAGCGAAGCGGCGCCCGCGATCTTCTTCTCGGCGAAAACGGGCGAGGGGAGAGAGGATCTCTGGCGCTGGATCGTGGAACGGATCCGATAGGGGAGAGGCGCTCCATGCGCGACACCGTCATCGTGAGCCCGGGACCCGTTCACGTCGCTCCGGCGGCGTGGCAGGGACTTCCGCAGCTTCATCACCGGTCGGAGGAATTCAGAGACATCGTTCTGGAATGCGAATCCGCGCTGCGGGAGCTTCTGCGCACGTCGTCCCCCGTCTGCCTCCTCACCTCGTCGGGCACGGGCGCCATGGAGGCCGCCGTCGCGAACGCGACCGCTCCCGGCTCGCGCGTTCTCGTCGTATCGGGGGGGAAGTTCGGACGCAGGTGGGCCGAGCTGTTCGAGGCGTACGAATGCCGTGTCTCCGTGCTGGAGTTCGAGGGCGGGAGAGAAATCGACCTCGATTCGGTCGAGGAAAGAATCGACCGCGAGAAGCCCGAATTCCTCGCCCTCACGCACGTCGAATCTTCGACGGGAGGGCTCTTCCCCCTGCGGGATCTCGGCCGCAGGCTCGGCGGGGATACAAGGCCCATTCTCGTCGTGGACGCCATATCCTCCCTCGGGGCTGAGGATTTCGATATGGACGATTGGGGAATCGACGTCGCGGTCGGCGCGAGCCAGAAATCTCTCGCCTCACCGCCGGGTGTGAGCTTCGCGGCCTTCGGGAAGCGCGCGCTCTCGCTCGCGGGGAGGCGCCGGAAAGGCGTCTATTACTTCGATCTCGACCGGGCGCGGCTCGCCGCGGCGCATGGAGACACGCCCTTCACGCCCGCGATCGCCGCGATCCAGATCATGCATCGTTCTCTCTTGAGCATGAAGGCGCTCGGGTTCGAGAAGGTCATTGCTCGCCACCGCACGGCGTCGGGGGCATATCTCAGGGCGGCGGAGGCTCTCTCGCTCGAATCGTACGCGAAGAGCCCTTCGTCGGCCGTGCAGGTGCTCTCGCTTCCGGCGGCGTGTCCGGGAGAGCGGGTTCTCGCATATCTCGCGCGCGAGGGCTTCATAGCGGCCGGCGGGCAGGACGATCTCAAGGGAAAGGTCCTGCGCACCGGCTTTCTGGGCCTGCACGGCGCGCGGACGCTCGAGCGGCTCATAGCTGCGCTCGGCTGCGCGATGGAGGAGTGCGGGGTCGAAATCGACGCCGCTGCCGCCTCGGCGCGCATCCGTGAAGCCTGCCTGGACGATTTTCCGTGGATCGGGGCTTGACAGTTGCAACTATCATTGTTATAATATGGTTAGGAAATCGGAGGTATGAGTGCGTCCAAAGCTAAAGCTTAACGTCATCGTCATACTCGTATGCGCCGTCGTCATATTCGCCGCGGGGACGATCATGAGCAGGGACGAGTATATGCGATCCCTCCCCGTGTACCGGCATTACAAGTGCCTTCTTTGCCACAAATCCTCTTCGCCGGTCTCCGCGGATCTCAACAGCTTCGGCGCCGATTTCAAGAAGAACGGCTACTCGTGGAACAACGCCCTCGCGGTGAAGGACTCGGACGCAGACGGCTATCCGAACGGGGACGAGCTCGGCGACAAGACCGGCGACGGGGTCGCCGAGGTAGGATTCGAGTACAGCAATCCCGGCGATCCCATGAACGTGCCGAACTCGATCGATCGCGGGACGTGGGGCATACTGAAATCTCTCTTTGAAGACTAGAGAATAGCGGCCAAGGGGCTTTCAATCGAAGCGAGCCGCCTCCCCAGCGGGAGGCGGCATTTATTTGCGGATAATATTCGATTGCGCCGCGGATGTTTGTGCCATAGACTACGGCGGGTTGTTTCACGACGAAGGAGAATCGCTCGATGTCTGCTACGGTCATTGTGGGCGGTCAGTGGGGGGACGAGGGTAAGGCGAAGGTCGTCGATTTCCTCATGCGCGGACACGACGTGGTCGCGAGATTTCAGGGCGGCGCGAACGCCGGGCACACCGTCGTCACCGACGCCGGGCGTTTCGCGTTTCATCAGATTCCCTCGGGTCTCCTCTATCCGCACGTCACGGCCATCCTCGGTAACGGCATGGTCATCGATCCCCAGGCCTTTCTCGCCGAGCTCGAGTCTCTCGTATCGAGGGGCGTCGACGTGAACGGGCGTATCCGCATCAGCTCCGCCGCCCATATCGTGATGCCGTACCATCGCGTGCTCGACAACCTCATGGAGGTCGATCTCGAGAAGGAGAGCATCGGGAGCACCGGGAAGGGAATCGGCCCCGCGTACGCGGACAAATCGCAGCGGAGAGGGCTTCGTATGGGCGTGTTTCTCCGCGAAAAGGCGGAGCTCTTCGAGATCGTCAAGGCGAAGGTGGAAGACGCGAACAGGCAGCTCGCGATGTTCGCGGCGCCGCCGCTCTCGGCCGAGAAGATCGCGAGCGATTTCGCGAATATGCGGGATCGCCTCGCCGGTCTCGTCGTCGACGCGCAGGAGCTCATGCACGACCTGAAGGCGCGGGGGAAGCGCATTCTCCTCGAGGGCGCCCAGGGAACGCTCCTCGATATCGATCACGGCACGTATCCCTTCGTCACGTCGAGCTCGTGCACCGTGGGCGGCGCCGTGACGGGAACGGGGCTCGCGCCGCGCGACATCGGGAGAGTGATCGGCATCTTCAAGGCGTACCTCACGCGCGTCGGAAACGGTCCGATGCCGAGCGAGATCACCGGGGACTCGGGGAACGAGCTGCGGGAGCGCGGGCACGAGTACGGCACGACGACGGGGCGTCCGCGCCGGTGCGGATGGTTCGACGTCGTGGGGGGCCGCTATTCGGTGCTCCTGAACGGCTACGACGAGATCGTGCTCACGAAACTCGACGTCATCTCGGGGTTGCCGCGGGTGAAGCTCTGCGTGGCCTACGAGCTCGACGGAAAGAGGATCGAGGGCTTCCCCCAGAACACGGATGATCTCGCGAAGTGCGCGCCGGTCTACGAGGAGATGCCGGGTTGGGGCGCGGGGGAGATCAAGGTCGATTCGTTCGACGCCCTTCCCGCGAACGCGCGGAGCTTCATCGAGAGGATCGAGAAGGGAATCGGCGCGAAGGTGTCGTTCATTTCGACCGGCGCCGCGCGGGAGGCCACCATCGTCCGGGACGGGGCCTATTCGTTTGACAGAACGTGACGAAATCGCTATCTTGCATGGCCTTGGGATGGATCGTGCGGTGGGGCGGGGGCTTCGACGAACTTCGCAATCAATGGGCCGCTAGCTCAGGTGGTTAGAGCACCTGCCTTTTAAGCAGGGGGTCCTGGGTTCGAGTCCCAGGCGGCTCACTTTTCAACTTCAACACCCGAACAATCGATCCGATTCGCACGATCCCTAATACAGACTCTTGATGGCTCCCCAGCTTATTTGTTCGACTCCTATTGAATAGCATATGCGTAGAGGCATCAGGTAGATGCATGGCTCGGTCGGATAGCTTAATGCGCAGGATGCAAATTGATACGCCGGGTTTGGTTTGATCCCCGGGTGTGGCATGATCTCGATATCGGCGGCGATCTGATCCAGCAGCATCAAGGAGAATTGATGCGTCCAGATCCAATCCATCTGACACATACCCTCGCTGAACGCAATGGCGATGCCCTCGGGGAGGCGGCCGATGGTGATGGTGATCAGGGGATTCTGGACGGAGCCGAGTATGACGGCGGTCGCCGGGAAACTGACCGCGAATTCGGCCGCCTGCAGACCGTTCTCGCTCGGCAGGCACCAAATCCAGGCGTCAAAGGACCCGTAAGGGGCCGGGCAAACCGTATTGACGATCGGATTCGTGTTATGAGTCGCATCCTTGAAAACGCCGATATACCCGATCGGCGGAGCGACGGCCGATGCGGAGCCGGCCAGGAACAGAATCGCCGCACCGATCAATAGCGCTTTCTTCATCGCGGCCTCCTTTGAAGGATTTCAATCGATATTTTACACCCGATCGCCGAATTATTCAACGTGATTCGGGCCTTCCTCGCCGCTCGCAAAGGGAACTGCATCTCTCGCAATTTGTCGTCAGCGCTGTGTGCCCTCACAGTGTAGGCCTCGCTACGGCATTGCCGCGCAACGAGATGCGTTGGCGCCGCATCGCATGCTCAGGGGCATGAGATATGCGGTGGCACCTCCGGTATGCATTTCTACGGAGGTATTGAGATGAGAAGCTCGATCAGAATCTGCGCGGCGGTATTCATCCTGTCGACGATAGCCTCGATGGCGACGGCGGCGGAACCGTCCAGAATCAACAAGCAGATCTATGGTTTCTACCTCGGAGAATCCAAGCAGTCGCTGATGCAGCGCGCTCACCAGGAAGGGATCGGGTGCAGCTTGAAAAACGGTGTGCCCGGCCAGATGTTCCCCGATTGCTACAAGTTCGAAAGCTCGATGAATAAGTCCGAGCAAGTGGAATACGCGGTAGTGTCTTTTTATAAGGATTATGTCGGGCAGGTGACCGTATATCTCGTCGATAAGCCGGAGAACCGGTTCCTGCAGGCGGCTCAGGTCCTCGATCAGAGCTGGAATTCGATGCCGGGATACAGCGGGCAGACTTTCGGTCCGGCTTATATTATCACCCTTCCGGATGTGCTCGTCACTCTGGTCGAGGCCAAGACGGAAACGCACATCACCTACGTTCATAGAGGACTCATGAGAAAGCAGGGCGAAGAGAGAAGTAAGAACATGGCGAAGTGATTCTATTGGAAATCCGCGGCTTCGAATCGCGGCACTAGAACAGGCTCTTGATCGCTCCCCAGCTCGTCTCCCGCGCTCCGAGAGGCCCCGGGTCCGGGGTCCAGCAGATATAGAGAGGCGTCAGGTTGATGCACGGCTCGATCGGGTAGCCGAGCAAGCAGCTCGCGAACTGCATCGCCGGCACGGGCCACACACCCGGGTGAGGAACGATCTCGATCCTGGCGGGAGTCGCGGCGAGCGGCATCATGCTGAGCTGGTATAACCAAACCCAATCCGTCTGGCACTGGCCCTCGCCGAAGGCAATGCCGACACCCGTCGGGAGATTACCGCAGCAAAGTGCGACGACTGTGTTGGGATTCTGGACGGTTACGAGGGTGATCACCGTCGGCGGGAAGCTCACGGCAAACTCGGCCGCCTGCAGGCCGTTCACGCTCGGCAGGCACCAGATCCAGCACGTGAACTGCCCGTACACGGACGGGCAGACGGTGTTGACGGAATGCGCGCCGTCGGCGAAGAGGCCGATGTAGCCGACCGGCGGAGGGGCGGCAGATGCTGAGCCGATAGACGATGGAACCGCCGCGATCGCGATAAAGAAAACGTATACCGCAAAGAGCAAAAGCCACTTCATAAAGGACCTCCGCCGCAATACGAGCCCTTTACGTTCAATTCTTCGCCATATGAAATAGTATATCCGGTATTTCTAATCCGCGCAACCGGTCGATCTCTTGAAGAGCGCGGCCCGTTCCTCGGAAGTGGCCTTCTCCATGAAGGAGGCGCGTTCCTCTATCGAGGCGCGGTCGAGGAGGGAAGCCTCCTCCTCGATCGTAGCGCGCGCGATGAGAGCCGCTTTCTCGGGAAAACTGATGCGCCCGACGATCGTCGCCTTTTCCTGCGGCGTCGCGGCGTCGACGAGGGAGGCGCGCTCCTGAACCGACGCGCGTTCGAGCACGATGGCGGCGCGCTGCTGGATCGACAGCTTGTCGAGCGTCTCCGGACTGATCGAGGATCGCGCGAGAAGCGCGGTGCGGTCCGGGAGCGGCAGGCGCTCGAAAAGCGCCACGCGCTCCTGGATCGTCGTCAGCTGGAAGAAAGCCGCCTTCTCCTCGACCGTTCCCTTGTCGAGGAGCGAAGCCTTCTCGAAGAGAGAGGCCCTGCCGAGAAGGGCCATGCGCTGCTCGCTCGTCGAACGCTCGAAGAGAGCCGCCCGTTCCTCGACCGTCGCTCGCTCCATCATGATCGATTTCTCGAGAGCCGAAGCGCGCGCCATGATGGACGAGCGCTCCTCGAACGACGCTCGATCCATGAGAGAGGCCCGTTCCTCGAGGGCGGCGCGATCGATGATCGCGGCCTTCTCCGACAGAGTCGCTTTCTCCACGAAAAGCGCTTTTTCCTGAAGCGACGCGCGCTCCGTGAGGAGCGCGGCCTTTCTCTCCGCTGAGAGCGCTCCGAACGCGTCCGTCGCGAGGCCGGCGCGGCCCAGAAAAGAGGTCTTTTCGAGGGGCGGAAGCCTGTCGAACATCTCGTTTTTTTCCTGGACGGTGGCCTGATCGAAGAACGACGCCTTCTCCTGCGCCGTGGCCCGTTCCACGAGGGACGAGCGTTCCTCGAGGGACGAGCGATCGAGGAGATGGCAGGCGGGTTTGATCGTCGTCCGCGACATGATCAGGGCGAGCTCGTCGTCGGAGGAGCCTCCGAGAAAAACGGCCATTTCCTTCGGCGTGGCGCGTTCCATGAGGGACACGGTCGTCCGGAGAGGGATCCGTTCGACGATCGCGCCCTTCTCCTCGAGAGAAGCCCCGTCGATCAAGGCGGCCAGATCGGGAATCGTTCCGTGCCCGACCAGGAAGGCGCTGCGCTCGCTGAGGGGAAGCTCGTCGAGGGCCTGCGACGTGGTTCCCGAACGCATGGCCATCGCGGCTCTTTCGGCCGACGTCAGGCGCTCGAACATCGCCTGATGCTCCTGCGCCGTCGCGAGCTCGAAAAGCTCCGCCTTCTCCCCGATCGACGCCTTGGCGATGATCGTCGCCTTCTCCTCGAGCGAGGCGCGCTCCATCATCAGTATCTTCTCGGAAGTCGTCGCGCGCCGGAAGAGCATGGCCTTTTCGTCGAGCGAGGCGTCCTTGAAGATCTTCTTGCGCTCGTCGACCGTTGCGCATCCCATGAACGCGGCCTTTTCCGTCGCCGACAGACGCTCCATCAAAGCGGCCTTTTCGGCCTGAGAGGCCCGGGAGACGAGGGTGGCCCTGTCGTGAACGGATGCCGCCGCGAGTAGGGCGTCCTTGGAGGCCGCGGGCGCCTTGTCGAGCATCGAGCCCTTCGCCTTGAGAGAGGCCGAATCGAAAGCGCCGGGAGACGCCGCGATCCCCTGGAGGACCGCAGCGCGGTCGGCGGCGGACAACCGGTCGAGAAGAGCGACGCGCTCTTCCGTTTTCAGGAGCCGGAAAAGGGCGATGCGTTCGCCGAGTGTCGCCCGGCCGTAGACGACGGCCTTTTCCCGGATCGACGCGCGGGCGAGGAGCTGCGACTGGATCTGCCGGGACGCTCTGTCGAACAATGCGGCGAGCTCCTCGGAGGTCAGTATGCAAGCGCTCGTCTCGATCGATTCTCCGCCTTGAGACGAGAGATCCTCCTCGGGTATGCGATCGGCGAAAAGCCGCAGCGAATCTCCGGCTCTATCCGGGGCGCCGATAGAGGGAAGAGGCCTGTCACCGAGAAAGAAATAGACGAGCACGATGGCGGCGACAAGCAACGCTCCGCCCGCGATATATCCGACCTTGCTCAACGGGTGCCTCCTCTCGAGAACATGTACCCCGGGCGAAATCCGGGAAAGGAATCACGAAATCCTCGTTCCGCATTTCGGACACACGCCCTGCTCCGTCTTTCTCCGCTGGATCTCCGTGGCGTAGGCGGCCGCGATGATGCTTGCGGGGAGAATGAAAAGGCTGATGCCGAGAAGGGCGATCACTCCTGCGAGCACCTTTCCCGCCGGCGTGACGGGCAAGATATCGCCGTAACCGACGGTGGTCATCGTCATGGCGCCCCACCACATCGCCGCGGGGATGCTGGAGAACGCGTCCGGCTGCGCGGCGTTCTCGATGAAATACATGAGGCTCGACGCGACGAGGAGAAGGATGATCGACATGGTGAGGGAGACCGCGACCTCCTCCTTCTTCGATTTCAGGAGAGCGGCCATCGTTTTGATCGATTCCGAGTACCTGCCGAGCTTGAGAAGGCGCAGCAGCCTGAGCACGCGGAGCATTCGCATGAATATGAGATCGACCGGGAGCAGCATCGGAAGGATGAAAGGCGCGATCGCGATGAGATCGATGATCGCGAGCGGCGAGAAGAAATACTTTATCCGTCCGAAGACTGGGCGCCTGTATGAAGGGTTCTCGGTGCATATCCATATGCGAACGAGATACTCAATGGAGAAGACGATGACGGAGAAGAGCTCGAAATACCAGAAGAACGACGCGTACCTGAAAGCGAGGGCGAGCACTGTGTGCAGCGTCACCATGACGACGTTGCTTACGATGAGGGCGACGAGGAAGATGTCGATGATTCTCCCCGCCGTTCCGCCCCCCTGCGTTTCGAGAATGCAATAAAGCTTCGGTTTCCATTTCGAGATCATCGGCGGCCTTTCAGGTGCGAGCGCTCCGGGGTTTCACGATCCGGTTCTCCTTATGACGAGAAGCGTCATGTCGTCCATTTGCGATAGCTCGCCGGCGTGCGCCCGCACGGCGGTCACGATCCGATCGATGAGCCGCGCGGCAGGATCGGCGCCTCCAGCCCGGAGGAGCGAAGCGAGTCTCGCCTCGCCGAACTCCTCGTCGTTCGCGTCGAGAGATTCGGTGATGCCGTCCGAATAGACGAGGAGCGTGTCGCCCGGGGCCAGCTCGACGACGCCTTCGGAGTAAGAGAATTCCTCGAGGCAGCCGAGAACGAGGCCGCCCAGATCGAGGCGCGCCGGCTCGCCCGCGGGTTTGAGCAGGAGGGGATAGTTGTGCCCTGCGTTCGCGTACGCGAAGCGGTGCGTGCCCCGATCGAGAACGCCGTAGAAGAGCGTGGCGAACTTGTCCGCGTCGGTGCTCCGGAAGAGAAGCGCGTTTGAGCGCTTGAGACACTCGGCGGGCGACGGGTTGACGAGCACCTGGCCGCGGAGCGTCGCCTGGAGATTCGCCATGAGGAGAGCGGCCGGCATTCCCTTGCCCGACACGTCCCCGAGACAGAGCGCGAGCTCATGATCGCTCACGTCGATGAAATCGAAATAATCTCCGCCCACCGTCTTGGCCGGAATGCTCACGCCCGCGATGTCGTATCCCGCGAACGCCGGAGCCTCCTTCGGCAGGAGATCCATCTGGATCTTGTACGCGAGGGTCATTTCCTCCTGCATGAGTTTGAGCGCCTGCTCTTCCGCGAAAAGGCGCGCGTGCTCGATGACCTGCGCGGACTGCGTCGCGATGATTCCGAGGAGGCGCGCGTCGGCGTCGGTGAAGTCGTCGCCGGCGCGTTTGTTGAATAGATTGAGAAGCCCGATCATCCGTCCCTTGAGCACGAGGGGGACGCTGAGGACGGAGCGGACGGCGCACGATTCCCGGTCCGTCGCCTGGAAACGGTCGTCGGTCTTCAGATCGTTGGCGACGAGCGGCTTCTGATGCTTGAGCATCCAGCCGGTGAGCTCGGCGTCGAGACGGTAGGGGAGGATCTCGCTCGACGTGTCGGCGCCGCGGACGATCGTGCGGAACGGGGTTCCCATGCGCTTCGCGTCGAGGAGGGTGATCGTCGCCTGTTCGACCTTGAGATGCTTGATGCATTTATGGACGATAAGCTCGATCGTGCGCTCGAGGGAGAAAGCCGAGCTCACCGCGGTCGCGATGTCGTTGAGGATGGAGAGCTCGTCGACGGCTGAGCGGAGGCGCGTGTTCTCCTTCGCGAGCCGGTCGATTTCCGAGCTGTTCTCCCGATCAGCCATCGTTTTTCCCCCGCGCGAGGTTCCGTTCCGGGAGGCCATAGAGAATCCGGGGCCATTGTACGCAATTGGATTTCAAGTTTCAAACAATATTGCCTTGTGGGGCGCACAAACGTCTAGTACTGTGATTCGAGGCGTTTGCCGGAGCGATGCAGCATGCCGTACGTCCCTCTTCATGTCCACAGCGTCTACAGCGGCCCCGAGGGGATCATCGGAATCAGGGATCTCGTCTCGAGGGCCTCGTTTCTCGGATTCCGGGCCGCGGCGCTCACCGATCACCGCTCGACCTACGGGCACTTCGAGTTCTTCGAAGCCGCGCGCAGGGCGGGGATC
Organism: uncultured bacterium; assembly: GCA_963846325.1. Lineage (GTDB taxonomy): Bacteria > Krumholzibacteriota > Krumholzibacteriia > Krumholzibacteriales > Krumholzibacteriaceae > SSS58A. The sequence goes on along the minus strand of CAWJVO010000009.1, from coordinate 91,544 downwards.
AAGCCGGTGTTCGGCGCCGAGATCCAGCATGGGCCCCTCGCGGGCTCGAACGGGCTCTTCCACCTGACCCTCCTCGCCGAAAACGATGAAGGCTACCGCAATCTCTGCGCCCTCGTGTCTCAGCACACGACGCGGGGGAAAGAGACGCCGGTTTCTCCCGCGGAGCTCGAGAGCCGCCGGGCGGGGCTCATCGCTCTGACCGGCTGTCTCAAGGGAGAGGCGAGCCAGGCGATTCTCCACGGCAACCTCGGCCGCGCGCGCGACGTCGTCCTGAGGCTCGCGCAGATATTCGGCGCGCCGAACGTATTCGTCGAGATCATGAACCACCTGCGGCCGGAAGAGGAGCTCGTCGCCGAGCAGCTCCGCGTTCTCTCGATAAAAGCGAACGTGCCGCTCGTCATAACCAACAACGACCGGTATCCGCAGAAAGAGGACGCGGAGGCGTACCGGCTCGCGCGGCGGATCTCGAAGAAGAAAGCCGAGGGCGAGGCGGAGGAGCCTTATCAGGAATACTATATCAAGCGCGAGCGGGATCTCGTTCCCCTTTTCGGCGACGAGCGGGCCGCCCTCGACCGGTCGGGAGAGATCGCCGAGCGCTGCACGGTCGATCTCGCGCGATCCGGGCGTATCTCGTTCGCCGGCGCCGCGAACGCGCAGGAGGCGCTCGTCGACATGTGCCGCCGGCGTTTCCTGCTCGCGTTCCACAACCGCCCCGCCGACGAGCGGGCCTACCTGTTCCGCGCCATGGAGCGGGAGCTCGCGGTCGCCCGCGAGGAGGGGCTCGGCGACTTCCTGATCTTTCTGAGGGAGCTCTTTTCGACCGCTTTCGCACGGGGGATATGGATAGAGCTCATGGGAAGCGACCTGCTTTCGAGCGTCGTCGCCTATCTCCTCGAGATCGATCCGCTGAATCCGGTCGACCACGATCTCGTGTTCGAATCCTTCTCTTCTTCGAGCCGCGGCGCGATTCCTCCCGTCGAGCTCATCGTTTCCGAGCAGCAGAAGGATGGGCTCGCGGTCGTCATCGCCGGGCTTATCCCCGGTTTCGCGCCGTGCTTCCGGGTCGCTCATGAGGAGATGTCGATCGTCACGATCGCGAAGGAGATCGCCGAGGTTCTCGGCGCTCCGCCGCAGCTTCGGGAGGAGCTCTCGCGCATTCTCTCCTTCGAGCGCCGCCACCGGAATCTCGCTTCCCTGCTCGAGAGCTCGGAGGCCGCGCAGCGCCTGTACAACGCCGAGCCGCTCGTGAAGAGCGTCCTGCACGCCTCGTATCCGCTCCAGGGAAAGATTCTCCATTTCACGCTGGATACGTCGAGATTCGTCATTCTGCCGCGGGAGATCGATGGATTCTACTCCGTTGCCTCGAATGCGGCGGGCGAGCGCTTCGCTCAGCTGGGCGGCGCCTCGGTGGAAGCTGCGGGGGGATGGATCCTCGGCGTTCAGCACTCCCATTTCCTGGCGGCGGTCGAAAAGACGATAGAATCGATCCGGGGGGATGAGGGAGCGTGCGCGCTGCCGGGACTGTTCGCGGGATCGGGAAGAAAGAACTGGACACCCGAATCGCTCGACGATCAGCGGACGTTCGCTCTCATCGCGTCGGGGGAAACCACCGGCGTGTATCTGCTCGAAAGCCAGGGAATCCGCGATCATCTGATGAGGATCAAACCGGATTCGTTCGGGGAGCTCGTGAACGTCATCTCGCTCTATCGCCCGGGCCCCATGGAGGGGAAGCTCTGGGAACGGTATCTCGAGAACGCCGGGAAGAAGGGCAAGGTGTACCTGCCGCACCATTCTCTCGCGCCGATCCTCGCGGCGACGAGGGGTGTGCTCCTGTACCGCGAGCAGATTCGGGAGGTGCTCGAGGAGGCGGCGGGCCTGCGCGGGAAGGACGCGGTCATGGTCGAGGGGGCCTTGTGGAGGAAGGAGTCCGGCGAGCTCGTATCGGCGCGGCTCGCGTTCGTTCGCGGGACCATGGAGATGGGGCTCAACGAGGAGGACGGCCAGCGGATATTCGATTTTCTCCTGCATAACGTCGCGTTCACGCACAGCAAGTCGCTCAGCTGCGCCCAGGCGTCGATGAGCTACCGGACGGCGTATCTCAAGGCGCACTGCTTCGAGAGATATTTCACCGCGCTCCTCAACGCGAATCTCGGCGTGAAGGACCGCGAAGCCAAGTATCTCGAGTACCTGAAGGAGAAGAGGGTCCCCGTGCTTCCCTACGGGATAAACGCCGACGCCGTCGCGTTCTCCTTCGAGGACGGCGTCATCAGGGCGCCCCTCATGGCGGTCATAGCGCTCGAAAAGGCCGAATGGGACGCCATCGTCGAGGAGCGCATCTTCCGGGGGGATTTCGCCTCGTTCGAGGAGTTTCTCGCGCGGATGAAGGATCGCCTCTCGATGGACGCGGCGCTGGCTCTCGTCGGCGCGGGCGTGTTCGACGATGGCGGCATCTCGCGGGAAAGCCTCAGGTACGCGTGCGATTCGTTCTACCACGGAACGAGCGCCCCGGCGGCGCCGCCGTACGCCCATCCGCAGCGTCCGGCGCGTTCCGGCAAGCCGAAAGGCTCAACGAATCAGATCTCCCTCTTCGGATCCGAGAGCGACGACGGCTCTTCGGGCCCGTCGAAGGACTGATGCGGCGCCTTTTCCGGTTGACGCATGAGCGCTCAATTGATAGATTCCATCAAGCCATTAGGCGTCCCTATCGTCTAGTCCGGATCAGGACACCGCCCTTTCACGGCGGCGACACGGGTTCAAATCCCGTTGGGGACGCCAGATTTTTATTATCCTGCCGGGATAGTGTGCGGCTCCACCAGGAGAAATAGGTTTGAGCACAAAGGTATTCATGCTATAGTTCATTCGATAGGTGTTTTATGCCCCGACTCAGAAGGGTGCGGCGGATCGAATTCGGGCCGCCGCAGGACGATCGGGTGGTCGGGCCGCCATCCAAACAAGGCTATGAGATGCATTACGTTATTGTATTTCATGGCCGCGCCCGGTAATGGGCGTCGTTTGGGAGGCGGTCATGTCCAGTCAGCTGGAATCCAAGCGCAATGTTGCGGAGCCCGCGCCGATAGGTTGTATCGGGCTCGTCGCACGCATGTTTTGGCTTTTGTTCGGCAACCTTGCGCTGTTCATGCTTGCAATTCTCATTCTCAAGAAACCGGCTTTTTCCGTTTTCGATATCGTATACTGGGCGATTGTAGGGGGGCTCATCCTGGTCCGTTATCTCGACATCACGCGCGTACATGGGCTCACGTCGAACAGCGAGCCGGCCACTCTGAAGCACTGGCGGATATACGTCGTAAAATTGCTTCTGATTTCCGGCCTTCTATGGGGGCTCGCTCATATAAAACCGTTTGCGTTCTGATGCTTCGTTAAGCCGAAAGAACATCGATTCGCCGTCTCGGGATATGGTATTCTCCCTGAGGGAGCTACGAAGATGAAACGGGTATTGCTGTTCATTCTTCCGATTCTTGTCATCATCGCCGCCGGGCTGGCGGTTCTGGGGATTGTCCAGGTGCGTTCGGTGCGGGAGAAGCTCCTGGACGATCTCATGCGCAAAGCGAGAACGGTGGCCGAGAGCACCGCGTTTTCAGCTCGCGATATTCTCAAGAATGGCGACATGATCGAGGCCAAACGACTCGTGGACAGCTTTCAGCTCCGCGAGAGAATGCAGGGGTGCATTCTGTATGATCGGGAAATCAAGGTGGTCGCCGTTACCGAGCGCATCGCGGAGTGGAAAGAGCCGAATAGGACGTATTTAAAGCTCGTGATCGAAACGAGGACCGCCCGGGGCGATCTCGAGCGATTCGGGGAATACCGGGTGTACCGGTACGTCCAGCCCGTGTTCGACGAGAACGACAATCCGCTCGGCCTCGTCGAAATCGTGTATGACACATCGTACCTCTACAGCACGCTGGCCGAGCTGTGGCGCTGGATCAGTTTCACTCTCATAGGCTTGGTATGTCTCATCGTGCTGGTATCGTTTATCGTTGAACGCCAGACATACATACTCCCCATTCGTCGCCTCACCTCGTGGTTCAGCCGCTTCCAGAGGGGCGAGGCCGACAAGCTGAGTCCTTTCAGAGCACACGGAGAGTTCGGCAAGCTCGTCAGCGAGGTCGAGCAGGTGGCCCTCAGCCTTCGCGTTGCGAGGCGGGTGGTATCGGATGAAGCGGATTCCCGCCTGCAGAAGGATGATAGATGGACGGAGGCGAAGCTCAGGGACCTCGTCAACGCGAAGCTCCGCGAGAATCCCCTCATTGTGGTCTCGAACCGGGAGCCGTATATGCACGTCATCGACAAGGCGAGCGGCGAGGTGAAGTGCGTGCGCCCCGCGAGCGGTGTCGTGACCGCGATCGATCCGATCATGCGCGCGTGCGGGGGAACGTGGGTCTCGCACGGAAGCGGCAACGCCGACAGGAGATTCGTGAATTCAAGAAACAAGCTCGGCGTGCCGCCCGGCGACGACCGCTATATTCTGAAGCGCGTCTGGCTCACGAAAGACGAGGAAGACGGATACTACTACGGTTTCTCGAACGAGGGGCTTTGGCCGCTTTGCCACATTACACATACGCGTCCGATCTTCCGGGAGAACGACTGGCGGATGTACAAAAAGGTGAACCGCATATTCGCCGAGAGCATACTCGAGGAGCTGCCCGCGCGAAATCCTCTCATTTTCATCCACGATTACCATTTCACGCTCCTGCCCCGGATGATCAAGGAACAACGTCCCGATGCGACCGTTGCCCTGTTCTGGCACATTCCCTGGCCGAATCCGGAGTCGTTCGCGATCTGCCCGTACCAGCACGAGATTCTCGAAGGCATGCTCGGATGCGACCTCATCGGTTTTCACGTCCAGTTTCACTGCAACAATTTCCTCGAAACCGCGAACAGACTCATGGAATCCCGAGTCGATATGGAGAAGTTCAGCATCGTGCGCGAAGAGAAGGAGACGTTCATTCGTGCCTTCCCCATCAGTATCGACGGTTATTTCGGCGACAAGACTCCCGCTCCTGAAGCGGGTCAGGCGGAACGTATCAGAGATGAGCTTGGGCTCGAAGGAAAGATCGTGGCGATCGGCGTCGACCGTGTCGACTACACCAAGGGCATCATCGAACGCATCCTCGCGATCGACCGTTTTCTCGAAAAATACCCCGAGTATCGCAAACGGTTCGTTTTTATTCAGATCGGAGCGCCGAGCCGGACCCATATCAAGCGCTATAGCGATTTCGCGATGGAAGTCGATGATCTCATCCGAAAGAAGAACAGGAAGCACTCGGACGATACATGGCAGCCTATCATTTATCTCAACAGGAACGTCCCTCCTGAAGAGGTGAGGGCATATTATGAAGTCGGCGATATCTGCATCGTCAGCTCGCTGCATGACGGAATGAATCTCGTCGCCAAGGAGTATGTGGCAGCCAAGGGGGTGGGCGCCGATGGCATGCTCATCCTGAGCCGGTTCACCGGGGCGTCGCGCGAGCTCGCCGACGCGGTGCTCATCAATCCGTACTCGATCGAGGAGTTCGCCGATGCCATCAAGTTCGCGATCGAGATGCCGGCGGCGGAGAAGCAGCGGCGCATGGAGAATATGAAAAAGATCATCGTGGAGAATAACGTTTACGGCTGGGCGGCGAAAATCGTCACCGAGCTCACCGCCTTGAAAAAGGACGCGACTATACCCGATTGAGCGGTCGGCGGCCTGCAGTGCCTGAACTGCTGAAAGGACCGGGCTCTTGAGATATCTCTTTGATCATATGAACGAGTTCGAGGAGAACCTGAGGCGAAAGCATATTCTCCTGATGCTTGATTTTGACGGCACTTTGGCCCCGATCGCGCCGACTCCGGACGAGGCGGTGCTTCCCGACGAGACGCGACGCGAGCTCGTGCGACTTGCCGAGAGCTCCATGTGCTCGATCGGGATCATCAGCGGCAGAGCGCTCGGCGACGTCCGCGCAAAGGTCGGGATTTCTGGTGTCACGTACGTCGGCAACCATGGCGTCGAAGTGGTTCGCCCGAATGAAGAGCCGCGGAGCGTCTCCATGGCGCAGTCCCGACCGATGCTGGAAATGCTGAAGGAGGAGTTGAAAGCGAAACTGGCCCCGTTTCGAGGAGCGATCGTCGAGGACAAGGGGTATTCGCTCGCCGTCCACTATCGCACCGTCGAGGAGGAGGATCGGTCGCGGGTGAAGGCGGTCGTTCATGAAACGATCGGGGCGATGGGTGTCGAGGAGGAAATCAAACTGGGCTCCGGCGCGATGGTCATCGAGATCAGACCTCCGATCGGCGGCGACAAGGGAACGATCGTGTCGTCGCTCCTCGAGTTGGAGGCGGCGAGCGCAGGCGGGAAGAGCATCTTCGCGATCTATCTCGGCGACGATTCAACGGACGAGGATGCGTTCAAGGCGATGAGGGGGAGGGGATGGGGGATTCTCGTCGGAGCGCCGAGGATCTCACATGCGGAATATTATCTCAAAGACCCCGGCGAGGTGCTGATGTTTCTGCGTTTCATCGTCGGGCGATGCGGAAGGACAACATAGAGGATGGGCGCGTTGATGCGGGCGGCGAACCCGTTTCGATTCTATACGAGGATGAACCTGACCGAACTGACGGGGCTTTCGGCGTCGACGGTCGGAGAGTTGCTCGATCTCATCAAGACGGTCCCCGGCTCCAGCATCTATCACCATACGCATCGTTTCCTTCAGCAGCACCAGTATCTCTCGCCCGAGCCGCCGAACGATTTCGCGCATTGGGTTGCCAGTTCTCTCGGAGAGGACGAGCTCGGGGAGCGGCTCGCGAGCATCGATACGGTGCAGTATCCGACCATTCGCGCCCTGCGGGCGAAGATCGTCGCCACGATCGAGGATCATCTCAGGCGCGATTCTCAGGTGCGAAAGTCATTCGCCCGAGGAGGAGAGGAATTCTATTTTAAGAAATCGGTGAGTTTTATTCTACCAACGAAATATGTTGCGTCGGACTTGCGGGAGTTCGCGGAAATCCTGAAGAAGATCACCATAGACTCGATCTATTTTCACGTTTTCGAGGCGAGGTTGCGGCTCGAGCGCGGCACAAACGATTTTTCCTTCTGGATCGAGAGCTCATTGGGAGAGAAGGCTCTGGCAGGGGAAATCGCCCGTCTCGATCCATACACGCGCACGCTCGACAACCTTCGCAGGACGCTCATTCATCTGATCGAAAGGAGGATCGGGCAGGATAATGGCTCGGATCGATGAATACGCGCCGGTCGTGGGACAGGCGGTCATCGACGACCTGCGGCTTCTCTCGGAGAGGCTCAGGGGAAAGGTCGTCCAGCACATCAACTCGACGGCGGTCGGAGGTGGGGTGGCGGAGATCCTGAACCGTATGGTTCCGCTCCTGAACGATCTCGGCGTCGATACGCGCTGGGATCTGATCAAAGGGGGCGAGCAGTTCTTCGGCGTCACGAAGAAGTTTCACAACGCGATCCACGGGCAGCACGAGGAGATAACGAAACGCGACTTCGAAACGTTCCGCGAGACGAGCGAGCAGAACATCCGCGACGTTTCCATCTCCGGCGACATCGTATTCGTTCACGATCCCCAGCCTATCGCCCTCGTCGAGCGAAAGAGCGGGAACAAGTGGATCTGGCGCTGTCATATCGATATTTCGAATCCCGACCGGAGGGTGTGGAAATTCCTGCGCGAGTATGTCGTGCGATACGATTCGGCGGTCTTCTCGGCGCCTTCTTTCTCGCAGCGGCTTCCCATCAAGCAGTTTTTGATCGCGCCTTCGATCGATCCCCTCAGCGACAAGAACAAGGAGCTGCCCGAGGAGACGATAGCCGATGTCCTCCGGAAGTACGGCATCTCGCGGGACAAACCCATCGTGACGCAGGTTTCCCGTTTCGATCGCCTCAAGGATCCTGTCGGCGTTATAGAGGCGTTCGTTCAGGTGAAGAGGTATTTCGATTGCCAGCTCATCCTCGCGGGGGGCACGGCCGCGGACGATCCCGAAGGTATGCAGGTGCTCGAGAAGGTGAGGGAGAGTGCTCGACAGGACCCCGATATACATATTCTGCTGATGCCGCAGAACGATATCGATGTCAACGCGCTGCAGCGCGCCTCGACCGTAATCGTGCAGAAATCGATCAAAGAAGGCTTCGGCCTCACCGTTTCCGAAGCTCTCTGGAAAGCGAAACCCGTGGTCGCGTCGAACGTGGGGGGAATTCCCCTGCAGATCGCGCACAAGTACTCGGGTCTTCTCTGCCATTCCGTGGAGGGAGCCGCGTTCGCGATCAAACAGCTTCTGAGCAGCCCCGAGTATGCCCGCAAACTGGGGGAGAACGGCAGGGAGCATGTGCGCAACAATTTCCTGCTTACGCGCCACCTGCGGGATTATATGCTCGCGTTTCTCTCTCTCTACTACCCGGACGACGTCGTGTACTTGTGAGCAGGGCACCGTCCGATGAATCCCCGGAATAAAGATTCGTTTTCGGATTGACTCAAGCGGCCAACTCTTGTATTCATAACAGGAATATTCGGTATGGTGCCCTGTCGGAGGCGCCGGAATACTCGTAAACGAATCCGTGCCGGAGCATGTTTCGTGCGAAGCTTCGAGATATCTCCGGTCACGTGTCCGTGGCTTCAATGCACGAGGAGCGTTCGATGAACGTATCACTGGAAAAAGCAGTTTGCACTCTCGTCGCTCTTGCCGTTATTCTCTGCGGCATGAATAGAGCACACGCGCAGGTTGCGGCGCCCGGTTGGATGAATGGCTCGATCGCGAAGCTCGAGACCGAGCTCGTCGCGAAGCACGGCGAATCCGCGCGCGCGGACGCCCGCCGCGGCCTGGAGCAGGTCGCGCGGTTCTGGCGCGCCGAGGACGGCGATTCGGCCGTTTTTGAGGATTTCGTGCTTCAGAATTTCGCCGGGGACGAGAAGACTCGCGACGAGATGTTCAATCGATTCGAGGGGCTTCTCGACAAGCTCAACGGGCATATGACCGAGATCGGGCTCGCGTTCAGGTGGCAGACGGATCTCGACATCGGACCGGTTCTCCCCGTCGACGAGATATTCGCCGGATACGATCCCTCGGCTCACGTCGGCGACGATTTCTTCCAGAACAAGATCGCCTTCGTCGTTCTGCTCAACTATCCGCTCACGACGCTCGATCAGCGCCTTACGGACGGCGCGACGTGGTCGCGGCGGCAGTGGGCCGAAGCCCGTCTCGCCCAGCGCTTCTCGAAGCGCATTCCGGCGGAGGTCAATCTCGAGGTCGCGAAGCTCAATTCCGCGGCGGACCGCTACATCTCCGGCTACAACATCTGGATGCATCACCTCGTCGACGCGAAGGGAAACCGGCTCTTCCCCGCGGGAATGAAGCTCCTTTCCCATTGGAACCTTCGCGACGAGCTCAAGGCGGATTATCGGGACACGAAGAACGGTCCCGCCAAGCAGCGCATGATACGTCAGGTGATGGAACGCATCGTCACGCAGACGATTCCCGCGGCGGTCGTCGACAATCCGGGCGTCGACTGGAACCCGTTCACGAACGAGGTGAAGCCCGCGGCGGTGAAGGATTTCGACCACGCCTCTGTTCCAGCGAGCGTCGCGAACAGCCCCGAGCCGGATACGCGGTACGCCATTCTGCTCAGCACGTTCAAGGCGGCGAAGCTCGTGGATCCCTATTCGCCGACGGCCCCGACCCTCATCGCGCGGCGCTTCGACGAGAATCGCGAGATTCCCGAAGCGCGGGTGAAGGAGATGCTCGTCCAGGTCGTCTCGTCGCCGCTCGTGCCGAAGGTGGCGAAGCTGATCGAACAGCGCCTCGGACGCACGCTCGAGCCGTACGACATCTGGTACAACGGATTCAGGGCGCAGTCCCCGCACTCCCAGGAGCATCTCGACAAGATCGTATCGGAGAAATATCCGACCCCTGCGGCGTTCGAGAAAGACATCCCGAATATTCTCATGAAGCTCGGCTTTTCGAGCGAGCGCGCAGCGTACCTCGCGAAATACGTCGCGGTCGATCCCGCGCGGGGATCGGGCCACGCGTCGGGCGGAGGCATGCGGGGCGCCACGGCGCACCTGCGGACCCGCCTCGGGAAGAACGGAATGGATTATAAGGGCTTCAATATCGCCGTTCACGAGCTCGGCCATAACGTCGAACAGGTTCTTTCCCTCAACGACGTCGATTACGCTCTGCTCCAGGGCGTGCCGAACACCGCGTTCACGGAAGGATTCGCGTTCGTCTTCCAGGCCCGCGATCTCGAGATTCTCGGTCTCGACGTGAAGCGTGACGAGAGAGCGGCGGCGCTCAAGACGTTGAACGACTTCTGGGGCGCCTTCGAGATTTCGGCCGTCTCGCTCGTCGACATGGAAGTCTGGCGCTGGATGTACGAGCATCCTGAGGCGACCCCGGCCGAGCTCAAGAACGCCGTGATCGGCATATCGGTCGACATGTGGAACAGGTACTTCGCGCCGGTATTCAAGACAAAAGACGTCATTCTGCTCGGCATATATTCGCATATGATCGATTCGTCTCTCTATCTGCCCGATTACCCGATCGGGCATCTCATCGCCAATCAGATCGAGGCGCGAATGGAAGAAGCCGGCAGTATCGGACCCGAGTTCGAGCGCATGGCGACGTACGGGAGCGTCGCGCCGGACCTCTGGATGAAGAACGCGACAGGTTCACGGGTCGGGGCGGAGGCGCTCCTCGCCGCGGCCGAGAAGGCTCTCACCGTCGTCAAGGCAGGGGGTGCGAAGTAACGGTATGGGCACACACACGGCACGAAGAGTCCTCGTCACGGGAGCCCTCGGACAGATCGGTTCGGAGCTGACGCTCGGGCTTCGGGATCGCTACGGCGCCGATAACGTGATCGCGACCGATATTCAGCCCGACACGAAGAAGAAGCTTTCCGGCGACGTGCCGTTCGCCCTCCTCGACGTGCTGAAGATCGAGATGGTCGAAGCGGTCGTCGAGAAGTACCGGGTCAACACGATCTACCATCTCGCCGCGCTGCTCTCGGCGGTCGCGGAGAGAAAGCCGCGCGAGGGATGGGACATCAACATGATGGGCCTTCTCAACGTGCTCGACGTCGCGCGGGCGCTCAAGTGCAGCCTCTTCTTCCCGAGCTCGATCGGCGCCTTCGGGCCGTCGACGCCGCACGACGGGACGCCGCAGGACACGATCCAGAGGCCCGAGTCGATGTACGGCGTCACGAAGGTGGCGGGAGAGCTCCTCTGCGATTACTACTTCAAGCGATTCGGCGTCGATACGCGCGGCGTGCGCTTCCCCGGCATCATATCGAACGGAACGCTTCCCGGAGGCGGAACGACCGATTACGCGGTGGAGATCTTCTATTCGGCGATCAAGACGCGCACGTATACCTGCTTTCTCAAAGAGGGCACGTCGCTCGACATGATGTACATGCCCGACGCGATCAAGGCCGCGATAGGCGTCATGGAGTCCGACGCGACGCGGCTGAAGCACCGGAATTCGTTCAACGTCACCGCGATGCATTTCACTCCCGAGATGCTCTGCGCGGAGATACGAAAACATATCAAGGATTTCACGATGGATTACCGGGTCGATCCCATGAGGCAGCGGATCGCCGATTCGTGGCCGAACTACATGGACGACGGCGCCGCGCGGGAGGAATGGGACTGGACGCCCGACTTCGATCTCGCGGCGATGACTGCGGATATGATCCGGGTGCTCGGGGCGAGGCACGAGCAGGGCTTGCTCGTATGAAAGGACGCCAATGTACACGGAAAAGCTGAAAAATGAGCTTCAGGCGACGCTTCAGGAGATCAGGGACGCGGGGCTTTTCAAGGCCGAACGGATCATCGTCACCGAGCAGCGGCCCGAGATCAAGGTGGAATCGGGGCAGGAGGTCCTCAACTTCTGCGCGAACAACTATCTCGGCCTCTCGAACAACAAGGAGCTCGCCGCCGCGGCGTGCGAGGCGATGCGGACGCGCGGATTCGGCCTTTCATCCGTGCGCTTCATCTGCGGAACGCAGGATATCCACAAGAAGCTCGAGAGGCGGATTTCCGAGTTCTTCGGGACGGAGGACGCGATCCTCTATTCCTCGTGCTTCGACGCGAACGGGGGCCTTTTCGAAGTGATCCTCGGCGAGGATGACGCGATAATCTCCGACGCGCTCAACCACGCTTCTATCATCGACGGCGTCAGGCTCTGCAAGGCGAAGCGTTTCCGGTACAACAACAACGACATGGCCGACCTTCGCGCGAGGCTCGACGAGGCGAAGGCCGCCGGCGCGAAGAGGATCATGATCGCCACCGACGGTGTCTTTTCGATGGACGGCATCGTCGCGAAGGTGGACGAGATCTGCGATCTCGCCGAGAAGTACGACGCCCTCGTCATGGTCGACGATTCTCACGCGACGGGGTTTTTCGGTCCGACGGGGCGCGGCGCGGTCGAGCACTGCGGAGCGATGGGAAGAGTGGACATCATCACCTCGACCCTGGGCAAGGCGCTGGGGGGGGCCTCCGGAGGCTTCACCACGGGGCGGCGGGAAATCGTCGACCTTCTGCGGCAGCGGTCGCGTCCGTACCTCTTCTCGAATACGATGGCGCCGGCGCTCGTCGCGGCGTCGATCGAGGTTCTCGATATGCTCTCGCGGACGAGCGATCTCAGGGAGCGCCTCAGGAAGAATACGAAGTATTTCCGCGAGAAGATGACCGCGGCCGGCTTCAACATCATACCGAGCGAGCATCCGATCGTGCCCGTCATGCTCGGCGACGCGAAGCTCGCGCAGTCCATGGCGGCGAAGCTCCTCGGCGAAGGGATCTACGTCATCGGGTTCTTCTATCCGGTGGTGCCGAAGGGGGCGGCCCGCATCCGCACGCAGATATCGGCCGCGCATACGACGGCGCAGCTGGATAAAGCGATCGCGGCATTCACGAAGATTGGAAGAGAGCTCGGAGTAATTTCCTGAAATCAGCTGTAAGGAGGGCAGGATGAACGCAGATGCGTTGAGGACGTTGACCGGATGGGTTCCCTGGCTCGGGCTCGCCGGCATGGTCATCGCGGTGACCACCTATTTCAATATCATGAGAAAGCCGGCCGGGAACGAGCTGATGAGGAAGCTCTGCGACAAGATCCACGACGGCGCGTTCGTGTTCATACGGCGGGAATACCAGATCATCGCCGTATTCATCGTGGTCGTGTTCGCCGTTCTTTCGTTCACGCTCAGCGTGTGGACCGCCGTCGCGTTCCTCAGCGGGGCTCTCTGCTCGATGACGGCGGGTCTCCTCGGGATGCAGGCGTCGACGCGGAGCAACGCGCGGACGACACAGGCGGCGATGGACGGCGGAGTGTCGAACGCCCTCGCGGTCGCGTTCATGGGCGGATCGGTCATGGGAATCAGCGTCGCGGCGCTCGGTCTCGTCGGTCTCGGCTTTTTCTATATGTTCACCCAGAATCCTCTCATCATCAACGGCTTCGCGATGGGGGCGAGTTCGATCGCGCTCTTCGCGCGCGTCGGCGGCGGTATCTACACGAAGAGCGCGGACGTGGGGGCCGATCTCGTCGGCAAGGTCGAGGCGGGAATCCCCGAGGACGATCCGCGGAATCCCGGCGTCATCGCCGACAACGTGGGGGACAACGTGGGGGATACGGCCGGCATGGGAGCGGATCTCTTCGAGAGCTACGTGGGAAGCGTCGTCGCGACGATGGCGATCGGCGCCGTCATGATCGAGCCGCTGCGTTACATGTCGCTGCCGCTCGTCCTGATCGGGATCGGTCTCGTCGCCTCGCTTCTCGGCATCGCGTCGATCGGATTCCTCAAACGGCTGAGTCCGGCTTCGGCGCTTCGCTACGCGACCTATGTCGCGGGATTCATTTTCATCGTCGGCGCGTTCTTCGCGACGAAAGCGATCGTCGGCGCGCTGAATCCGTTCTACGCGGTGCTCGCCGGCATCCTCGCGGGGATCCTCATCGGGCTCGAAAGCGAGTTCTATACGTCCGGATCGCCCGTCCAGGCGGTCGCGAACGCAAGCACGACGGGACCGGCGACGACCATTATCACGGGGCTCGCCGTCGGATTCGAAAGCGTCATCCTTCCGGTATTGACCCTGTGCGCCGCGATCTTCATCGCGTTCCATACGAGCGGGCTCTACGGGATCGCGCTCTCGGCGGTCGGCATGCTCGCGACCATCGGAATCGTCATGTCGACCGATTCCTACGGCCCGATCGCGGACAACGCCGGCGGCATCGCGGAGATGTCGCACGCGGGTCCGGAGGTACGCAAGATCACGGACCGGCTCGATTCCCTCGGCAACACGACCGCGGCGATCGGCAAGGGCTTCGCGATCGGTTCGGCGGCGCTCACGGCGCTCGGGCTCTTCAGCGCGTATCAAAACACGGCGCATCTCGATAATATCAGCCTTTCGTCGGCGACGGTCGTCATCGGGCTCTTTCTCGGCGCGGCGGTGCCGCTCGTGATCGCCTCGCTCACGATGAAGGCGGTCGGCAAAGCGGCCAACAAGATGGTCATGGAGATACGCAGGCAGTTCCGCGAGATCAAGGGGATCATGGAAGGAACGGCGGAGCCGGATACGGGGAAATGCGTCGATATCGTGACCAAGAACGCGCTCCGCGAGATGATCATCCCGGGCACGCTGGCGGTCGCCCTGCCGCTCGTCGTCGGTTTCACCCTCGGGCCCGCGGCGCTCGGCGGGTTCCTCGCCGGCGCGACGGCGACGGGAGTGCTCTTCGGCATCTTCATGGCGAACGCGGGGGGCACCTGGGACAACAGCAAGAAATGGATCGAGGCGGGGAATCTCGGAGGCAAGGGAACGCCGACGCACGCCGCCGCGGTCGTCGGCGACACGGTGGGCGATCCGTTCAAGGATACCTGCGGGCCGAGCATGAACATCCTGATCAAGCTCATGTCGGTCGTCGCGCTCGTTTTTGCGCCGCTCTTCATCCGATAGGATGGAAGCTCACTTCGGGGAACAAGGCGAAGCCTCTGCGAAAGGTCTTGCAGAGGCTTCGCTATTATATTTAATTTTAGGTAATAATTATTAGGGTTCAAGCGATAAGGAGGTCAGCTGTGAAGAGATTTTTCATGCTCATGGTTCTCGCCGCGATGCTTGTCGCCGCTGGGGCTGCAATTTCGGCGGAGAAGAAGGATATGGTTCCCTGCACCGTGTGCGGCTATCTGGTTCCGAAGGCCGAGGCGCTCATGGCCGAGCACGAGGGAACGACATACTACTTCTGCGACGCGGGATGCAAAGCGTATTTTCTCATGGATCCCGCTGCTATGTCGGCGGGGATGGATATGGATCCGGTCTGCGGCATGACGGTCAAGAAGGCGGGCTCGATCGAGGCCGTTCATGAGGGACGCCAGCTGCATTTTTGCGCGAACGTCTGCAAGGAAAAGTATTTCGCCAATCCGGCGGAGTACGCGATCAACTACGACGTGGTTTCGAACGAAGTGAAGCCCCAGAAGGAAATGAAGCACACGGCCGTATTCGAGGGACGGCCTTTCTTTTTCGTGAGCGAGGCGAACAAGATCGCGTTCGAGAAGAATCCCGACGCGTATCTCTACGCCGAGTGCCCCGTGACCGGAAAGGTGTTCCTGCGCAAGGACGCGCCGGCCAAGGTTGTGTACGAAGGCAAGACGCGGTATTTCTGCTGCAACGACTGCCTCGAGAAGTTCAACAAGGATCCGAAGAAGTATATGGGTCCGGCGCCGGCCGGGGCGAAAGGCTGCGGCGAGAAGGACGGGAAGATGAAGAAAGCGGATGCGGGAGCCAAGAAGGAAGCGGGCTGTGCGGCGGCCGAAGAGGGCACCTGCCCGAAGGCCAAGACCTGCGGCAAAAAGTAGGTCGAGTCGCGATGCCGCCCCGCGCTTCATGGCGGGACGTATCGGTCGCAGCGAATTATGTGAAGATTTCCGGCCGCCGGCGGCCGGAAATCTTTTTGTCTTTTGACTTGCGATCCCCTTTGCCCTAGAATTTCTCCGGACGTTCCCTGATCATCGACTTTCACCGCGTTTCCGAGCCTCGTATGGGTATTTCGGTAGGAATAATCGGTCTTCCGAACGTGGGCAAATCGACGCTCATGAACGCGATCTGCCACGCGGGGGCCGAAGCGTCGAATTACCCGTTCTGCACGATCGACGCGAACAAAGGCACCGTCCCCGTGCCCGACGAGAGGCTCGGGAAGCTCGCCGTGCTGCTCAAGCCGAAGGAGATCATCCCGGCAACCGTCACCTTCATAGATATCGCGGGGCTCGTGAAGGGCGCGCATCGGGGGGAGGGGCTCGGAAACAAATTCCTCCACCATGTACGCGAGGCGAGCGTCCTCGCCCACGTGCTCAGGTGCTTCCGGGACGAAGAAGTGAGCCACATGTACGGCACCGTCGATCCCCTTCTCGACATCGAGATCGTCGAGACGGAGCTCATGCTCGCCGACGTCGAACGGGTCGAACGGTGGCTCGAAAAGGAGCGCACGCGCGCGAAGGCGATGAAGAAGGACGAACGCAAGGATCTCGATTTCCTCGAAACGGTTCATGCCGTTCTTCGGCGCGGGGAGCGGTTCGGGCCGGGCGGGGTGCCGGCGCCGATGAGGGCGCTCTACGACGAGCTCCAGCTCCTCACGTCGAAACCGAGGCTCGTCGTTCTCAATACGGGATACGACGATCCTGCCGGACGCGGCGCCGAGTGCGCGCGGGTGATCGAGAAATTCGGCGAGAAGAGCGTCTTCGTCGTCTCGGCGAAGCTCGAGGACGAGCTCGACGCCCTTTCCGACGAGGAGAGAATCCAGTTCGTGAAGGAGCTCGGAGTCGATGAGCGCGCCAAGCTGAGATTCATCGAGAAATGCCACGAGCTTCTCGGGCTCGTGCGCTACTACACGAGCGCGCACGACAAGCTCCAGGCGTGGTCGGTCCCCCGGGGCACGAGCGCTCCGCGGGCGGCCGGCAGGATTCACACCGATATGGAGCGGGGATTCGTCAAGGCAGAGGTGATGAGCTACGAGCGCCTCGTTCAGTTCGGGTCGCGGGCCGCGGTTCATACGCACGGCTTTCTGAGAACCGAGGGGCACGAGTACGTCATCCAGGACGGCGACGTCGTGCAGTATCATTTCAATCCGTGAGAACGCGCTCATGGCCCGTCGAATCGCCCGCGAAACAGGTGACGAAGCATGCCGTGCCGCGGACATGAAACGATCGATCATACGGCGGACATGGGGATCCGCGGGTGGGGGGGAACGCCGGCGGAGGCCTTCGAGGAAGCCGCCGCCGCCATGTTCGAGCTCATGGCGGACGTGCGAGGGCTCGAATCCACGAGGCGCGCGACGCTCTCGCGGAAAGGAACAGATCTCACGGAGCTTTTCATCGAATTCTTGAATGGTTTGCTGTCCGGCGCGGATCTCTCGGGTACGATATATCTCCGCGCATCCATAACGAGGATCGAGAAGGTATCCGACGGGACGTGGTCTCTCGATGCCGCGCTCGAGGGCGTTCCGCTCGCGGAGGCGCGCGACCGGCTTCGTATCGAAGTAAAAGCCGCTACCTATTGCGGAGCGTCGGTGCTGGAATCGGAGCCGGGCGATTGGGTCGCGCAATGCGTGGTCGATCTCTAGGGAGCTGATTCATGGCTCGAGTCGAAGTGCGAAAGGTCCACGATTTCCTTTGGGAAATCCCGAAATCGGGGGAGATGAACGTCCCGGGGCGGATATACGCCGACGAGAAATCGATCCAATTTCTCCTGTCCGAGGGAAAGAGCAGGGAGTGGGACGCTCTTCTCCAGGTGCGGAACGTCGCCTGCCTCCCGGGGATCCGGAAAGCCTCTCTCGCGATGGCGGACATCCATCCCGGATACGGATTTCCGATCGGCGGGGTCGGCGCCTTCGATCTCGACACCGGGGTCGTGACGATAGCCGGCGTCGGATTCGATATCAACTGCGGCGTGCGGACGATGATCGCGGGCGTTTCGAAAAAGGACGTCGAGGCGCGGAAGAAGGAGCTCGCGGACGCGCTCTTCAGGATCGTCCCCGCCGGCATCGGCTCGACCGGCTCGCTGAAGCTCTCGGCGAAGGAGATCGATCAGGTGCTTCTGCGCGGCGCGCGCTTCGTCATCGATCGCGGCCTGGAGTCGGCGGAGGATCTCGCCTACGTGGAGGAGGGGGGGATGGTGGCGGGCGCCGATCCGTCATGCGTGAGCGCCACGGCGAAAGAGCGCCAGTTCAAGCAGGTCGGCACGCTCGGCTCGGGGAATCACTACCTCGAGGTGCAATTCGTCGATACGGTGTACGACGGAAAAGCGGCCGAGGCGTTCGGGCTCGCCGCCGGAACCGTCGTCGTGAGCATTCACACGGGGAGTCGGGCGCTCGGCCATCAGATCGGCACCGATTACCAGTCGGTTCTGCGAAAGGCGAGCGAAAAGTACAAAATCCCGATTCGCGAATCCGAGCTCATCGCGGCCCCGATCAAGAGCCCCGAAGGGAAGCGCTACATAGCGGCGGTGAAGTCGGGGATCAACTGCGCCTTCGCCAACAGGCAGGCGATCGCGCACCTCGTGCGAAAGGCGTTCAAGGAGGTCTTCGGCGCCGATGGCACGCGCGTCAGGACGATGTATGAGGTCGGCCACAACAATCTCAAGTTCGAGCGCCACGTTCTGGACGGCGTCGAGACCGATCTCCTCATTCACCGCAAAGGCGCCACGCGGGCCTTCGGTCCCGGAAGCGCGGGGCTCCCCGCGCGCTATCGCGAGATCGGTCAGCCCGTTCTCGTCGGGGGGACGATGGGGACCTTCTCGTACGTTCTCATCGGGACCGGGAAGGGCATGGAGGAGACGTTCGGGAGCGCCATACACGGAGCGGGCAGGCGGGCTTCCAGGAAGCAGGCCCTCAGAGAGTATCGAGGGGAACGGATCATCGCCGATCTCGCCGCGCGGGGAATCGTCGTCCGCGTCCACAGCAAGCCGGGTCTCGCCGAGGAGGCTCCGGGCGCCTACAAGGACGTGGAGAACGTCGTCGCGATCATGGAGGGGGCCGGCGTCAACAGGCGCGTCGTCCGGCTCACGCCGATGGTGTGCGTCAAAGGCTGAGCGCTCCCGGCGTCGGGCAATCCGACCTTGCAGCTATCGACCGCGGGTTCCTATTTTCCCGCAGGCTCCCATTCGGCGACGCTTTCCAGCTTCACACGGCATTTGCCGGTCGTCACCCACGTGCCCTGGGCGTTGTAGTTCCAGTCGAGATACTCGGAGCCGCCGCCTCCCGCGGTCGTGACGAGGAAGCGGTTCGCGATGCCGCCGAAGGCCGCGGCCTGATCCGCGGGAAGCTCGCGATCGCCGGCGTTGGCGTCCACCGGGACCCAGCCGTAACCCGGCAAGTATATCTCGCACCAGCGATGGAAAACGTCGTCGTAGCTCGCGTCGTCGCCGCGGACGACGAGGGCGCCGACGTACCGCGCGGGAACGCCCGCGGCCCTGCAGAGCGCGATGTAGCTGAACGAATACTCGGAACACGATCCGGTGCCGCGCTCGAGCACGGTCGGCGCGGTGTTCCAACCGCCGACCATCAGGTACTCCATGCTTCCGATGAGGTGCTTGAAGAGCTTTCGCGCCTTCCAGTAGACGTTCGTCTCGGAGCCGACGACGTCCCGCACGATCTTCTGGATGTATGGATTCGCGATGTCATACTTGATCTCGTCCGCGAGGTAGAGCTTCTTGATATCGGCGGGTATGTCGGATCCGACGTCTTCGGGGTATACGAAATAGCGGATCGCGGATGTTTCGAGCGCGACCTTCATCGAGGCTTCGACCGCGCGCGGCGGTTTGAGACCCTCGAAACGGAAAACGGCGATTTCCTGTCCCCAGCGATCCTTCGCGAAACGCGCCGGCTGCGGAGAATAAACGATCGGCCCGAGAATCTTCTGGTTCGGCCTGTCGGCGGGGACGGCGCAGTTGATGTCGAGGGAGACGACTTCTCCGTCGCCCGAAATCACCGCTTCGTTCGTGAAATCGATCGCGGCGCGCCTCGCGTCGTATGTCTTGTACGCGTGATCGTCCTTGACGACTATCTCGAAAAGCGCGTCGCTCTGGTAATCGACGACGAGAAGCCGCCCGTCCTTCCAGGCGAGTCCCCAGCAGAATCTCCCCGGCGCGTCGAGAATGATCACGACGTCGCCGGTTCCCGGATCGACGCCGTAGATCTGGTCCTTCAACCGGTCGGAGCACCAGAGGTAGCCCCCGCCGAAAACGATGCCCCGGGGATCGGTCGCGGGCGATTTGAACGAAGTGATGGTCGTGCCGTCGCTCGGATCGATCCGGGAGATCTTTTTCTCGGCGTTGTCGCACACCCAGAGGGACTTTCCCTCCCAGGCGATGCCCATGGGGCCGGCGGCGGGCGCGTCGATGGCGATGACGGTTTTTCCGGAAGAGACGTCGGTCGCGTAGATCTTCGCGTCGGTGGGATCGGTGCTCCAGAGGAGCTTGCCGTCCCATGCGAGGCCCGAGGGAAAGTACCCGGGCGATTGCGTCGAGTCGAGAACCGCGCCGCTCTCGACATCGATCTTGTAGAACATGTCCGTTTTCCTGTCGGCGACCCACGCGTTCCGTCCGTCCCATGCGACGCCTGTGGGATGATGAAGGGCCAGCGCCGTCTTTTTCGAAATGTCGCCGGGAGTGGCGACGGCAGCCGACGATATCAGCATGAGCACGCAGAGGGCGCACAAGCGAAACTTCATGATCTTACCGCCTTTTCATGATCGGAACCCGGGAGCATTCTAGATAAACGGCGTCGCTTAATCAAGGCGATTCAAAGAGATTTCGGCGTTTACAAAGGGCTATTCGCCTGATATAATGCAAAATACGTATTTCCAAGCAGCGCGCGGCGCGAGGGGGCCATGGCAGATCGATCGTTCATCGCGAGAATTGCGCTCGTCGGCATCGCCGCGATGCTCCTCGCCGGTGCTTCGGCGACGGCCAGAGAGAGCGTCGAGGCATGCGCTCGCGGAGGAACCGTCGTCACCGCGAGCCCTCCGGCTACGGCGGTCGGCGTCGAGATCCTGAAGCGCGGAGGCAACGCGATCGACGCCGCCGTGGCGGTCGGTTTCGCTCTCGCCGTGACCTATCCGCAGGCGGGAAATCTCGGCGGCGGCGGATTCATGCTCCTTCGTCTCGATTCGGGAGAATCCTCTTTCATCGATTTCCGCGAAACGGCGCCGCTCGGCGCCTCCCGCGACATGTACCTCGATTCGCTCGGGAACGTGATCGACGGGCTCAGCACGATCGGCGCGTTGGCGGCGGGAGTACCGGGCACCGTCGCGGGCTTGCACAAGGCGCACGAGCTGCATGGCTCGCTTCCATGGAGCGAGCTGGTAGAGCCGGCGATCTCGCTCGCCCGGGACGGTTTTCCGGTGAGCGCGAAGCTCGCGTCCTCGCTCGGGGATCTCCAGGAATACAAGGAACGTTTCCCCGGGCTTCTGCAGTATATGAAGGGCGACGGGGCCCCGCTCGCCGCCGGAGACACGCTCAGGCAGCCGATCCTCGCCGTCACGCTCCGGCGCATCGCCGACGAGGGGCCGGAGGCGTTCTACAGGGGAGCGATCGCCGGAAGCGTCGTCGAAGAGATGCGTCTGAGCGGCGGGATTATTTCTCGAGAGGATCTCGCCGGATACGAGCCCCGTCTCAGAGAGCCGCTGAAGGGCAGCTATCGCGGATGCGAGATCCTGTCGGCGCCGCCTCCGAGCTCGGGAGGGACGGTGCTCCTCGAAATCCTCAATATTCTCGAGGGCTACGATCTCCGCGGCATGGGTTTCATGTCCGGCCAGGCGATCCATTATATGGTCGAGGCCGAGAGAAGAGCGTACGCGGACCGGGCTCAATATCTCGGAGACCCCGCCTATGCGGACAATCCAGTAGCGCGTTTGACATCAAAGGATTACGCGTCTGGCTTGAGAAGTGCGATCACGCCGCGGGCAACCCCTTCAACGGAGCTTTGCGCGCCCCTCGGGGAGAGCCGGGAGAAACGTGAAACGACTCATTACAGCATCGTCGACGGAAAGGGCTCGGCCGTCGCCGTGACATATACTCTCAACGACAGCTTCGGATCGAAAGTGGTGGTGCGCGGCGCCGGATTTCTTCTCAACAACGAAATGGACGATTTCTCCATAAAGCCCGGGCATCCGAACCTGTACGGGCTGGTCGGGAGCGAGGCCAACGCCATCGCGCCGGGGAAGCGCATGCTGAGCTCGATGGCGCCGACGATCGCGCTCCGGGACGGAAAGGTGTTTCTCGTCCTCGGATCGCCGGGAGGCGCCACGATCATAACGACGATCGCGCAGATCTTGGTCGATATGCTCGATTTCGACATGAGTCTCGAAGCGGCCGTCGCGGCGCCGCGCTTCCATCACCAGTGGCTCCCCGATCATATCAGCGCCGAGCGCGGGGCTTTCGGCATGTACCTCAGGCGGAGTCTCATGGAGAAGGGGCATCGGATAGAGGATCGATCGTCGCCGATCGGCGACGCGCAGGCGATCGAGGCGAGAGGCCCGGCCGCATGCGGGATGAGCGACCCGAGGGGTGACGGGGCGGCCGGGGGCGTCGAGCCCGCGGAGCCCGGTTCGCGTTGAAAGGAGCTGATCGAGGGATCATGAGAATGACGATGATCGTGCTTCTGGTTTCGATGCTCGCGCTCGCCTCGTCGGAGGCGCGTTCGGGCGGCGGCGAGGACCCCGAATGCTACATGATGCAGGAAGTATTCTGCAGGTTCCCGTTCGCCCAGGTGATCCCGCTTGACACCCTCGGGGGCTGGGGGCTCATCTACGCCGATACGTACGGCAAGCTCCACGTCCTCAGGGCGACGCCCAAGGGATGGAAGCTCGAGTGGGAGCTGACGAACCTGGGGGTCAAGATAAGGAAGTTCTTCGTTCGGGACCTGGACGTCGACGGCATTCCGGAGATAATCGTCGCGACGGTGAGCGGCCGCATTCTCGTTTACAGCACGGAGACGTACCAGAATCTCTGGGAGAATCTCGAGGATAATTACTCATCCATCATGGCGATGGAGATCGCCGACGTCGACGGGGATCCCCAGCTCGAGTTCGTATTCATAGCCGACGGGCGTCTTCATATCGTGGACGGCATGAGCAAGAGCAATCAATGGGCGAGCCAGCAGAGCTTCGACGCCGCGGAGATCCTCGTCGGCAACGTCGACAAGGATCCGCAGATGGAGATCGTTCTCAACAGCGGAATCATCATCGATTCCCGGTTCTATAACGTCGAGCTCACCTGGGAGAAGCCTTTCGGCGATCGCATGATGCTGTTCGACATGAACAACGACGGGATTCCGGAGATCGTCGGCGAATTCGCCGATTACTCGCTGAGGATATACGACGTTTATGCGAGACGCGAGGTTTGGTGATTCGACCGGGCGATCCGCGCGGGTCGAAAAGCAGCTTCTTGTTCCAAAAAATTGTTTTCAAGAAGAAGGGGTTTGTGATATAATACGGCCTGATTATCACTCAACCGTTGCTGGATCTCTCAGAAGAAGGAGGGGGTCTTGAACAGAAAGCTACTGCTAGGCATAGCCGTGCTTTGCATCCTGGTCTTCGCCGTCGCGAGCGTTTCTGCGATAACCTTCAGAACCGAGCGATTTTCTCTGGACGGCACAGGATCCTTTATGGCGGATCCGCCTGCGTTCGCCGGGCAAATCACCGGCGGGACGTTGTTCCCGGGCACATTCTGGTTCATTTTCAACGATGCCGGTTGGCCGACGGACAATCCCGGGACTCCGCAGAACGAGCGGCTGGACTACGTCATTTCGCATTATTTCCACTACGATTCGACGGTCGGCGGCGAGAGCTGGGACGGCTATTTCCCGCCGAGCGGCTCCGGCGAACCGATGCCGATATGGCGGTTCTTTACGGCCGCGGGAGATACCGTGGGGGGCAGCTGCACCCAGATCACGATAACGATCAAGGATCTCAACGCGAACGCCGTTATGGAAGAGAGCGAATACGCGGCGAAAGTAATCTCCGGCAACCTGGTAGCATATATCAACTACGGCGGGGGCTGTTTCAGGAATTTCTGCGGCACGGGGAGCTTCTCGGGGACATTGAACGTCGTGAATGCCGGAACGATGGAAGAGGAACTGTACGTTCCTTCGCCTTCTTTGCCTTCCGGAAGGCTTTACATGAAGGATGGCGGCTGTACGGTCGGCGTCGAGTCGAGCAGCTGGGGGACCATCAAGTCCATTTATCGCTAGGGGATCCGGTAAAGCCGAAAGGATGTGTATGATAATGAAAGGGAACATGATTATAGGCCTCTTCCTCCTTGCGGGGGTCGTGATCTCGCCCGTGTGCGCCTCCGCGCAGCTGCCCGAAGCACTCACGGTTCAGTTCGAATTCGACGGCATGGGCAACGCGATGATCAACTCGCTTCCCGTGTATGAAGGCGTCATCTATGCGGGAGATCCGCTCGTTCTCGGCGCGGATTGGTGGATCAGGATCGACGATTCGACCTGGCCCGCTCCGTCGGATCCGCAGGCCCGCTGGGATTATCTGTTCGACAATTTCGCGACATACGACGCCAATTCCTTCAGCTGGACGATCGTGTTCGACGAGGCGTCATGCGGCACGAAGCCGGTGTGGGAAGTCGATCATGCGACGAACGGCACGATGGGCGGCACGCTCGTCGTCGTCGTGACCTACACGGACTGGGATCAGGACGGTGTTCTCGATATCGACGAGAGAATGTTCGCCGTGTATTCGGGAAACCTGATAATCATGAAATACGGATCGGGCATCTTCGCCGGCTACTGCGGGGACGGAACCTTCAACGGTTCTATCCAGAATACGGATCCCGCGAACTGGGCCGACGAATACGTTGAGGGAAGCTGCTTCCTCAACCTGCAGAATTGCCAGATCGGCACCCGCGAAACGTCGTGGACGGCCATCAAGTCGATGTTCAGGTAGGCGTCGGTTCTAGCGAGGCTGGAAGCCGATAGCGAGGCGGACCCACATCGGCTTCCGCACTCCCTGCTCCGTGCCGGGGGTGAAGCGGATCCTGCGGGCGGCCTCGACGGCGATTCGATTGAGTTCTTCAAGGGGGAGTGTTCGAGTGACCTTGACGTCATCGACTTCCCCCTTTTCGTTTATAAGGAGCATGAGCTCGACCCTTCCCTCGGGCAGCTTCTTGAGCCCGGCCGGATACTTCGGCCACGGGATGTAGAGCGGCTTCGGCTCGACCGTGGCGTTTCGCGATCCCCGCGTTCCGCCGCCGCCCCCTCCTCCTCCGCTGATCGGCAGCATCTCGGATTGCGGCTCTCCGAGGGCCTCGAAGCGGGCCGCGTCTTCCGCGGATTCGGCGTTATCCGACGCCTCCTTGGCGGTGACCGCCGCGGCCGGCCGCGGCTCCACCGATAGAGAGAGGACCCGGAACGGATTGTCGAGGAGCGGATAGCGATCGGTGCCCTCCTCTCCGGGCGGAAGCTCCGTCCTGAAAACCTCGAGATACCGGGGTTGAAAAAGGAAAAGGAACACCGCATGAAGGAGGACGGCGGATGCGATGATGATCGCCCAGTGCCTTCGGCTGCTCCTGATCGATAGGGGCTTTCCAGATCCCTGCCTCATGGGTGTAGTATAGAAGCGCAGCCCTATCTTTGCAAGGATACCCGGCGGGGCGCGGGGCTCGATAGGCTGGTAATGGCGTCGAGCCGGTATTATATTACAGACGGGGCACGCACACGCAGGCACGAAAGGAGTGTCGCGATATGGACGTTTACGAGGCGATGAGGACGAGGACGAGCGTGCGGAGCTACCGGAGCGATCCGGTCGCGGACGATACGCTGAAACGGGTTCTCGACGCCGCGCGCATCGCGCCTTCCGGCAAGAACGGGCAGCCGTGGACATACGTCGTCATCAGGGACGCCGAAATCCGCGCGAAGCTCGTCGCCGCGTGCAAGGGGCAGGGTTTCGTCGCGGAAGCCCCCGTCGTGATCGCGGCATGCGGCAGGGAGGATCTCGCGTATAAGAAAATGGGCGGATACTGGAACAGTCTCCCCGTCGATATAGGAATAGCGTTCGCGCACCTCATGCTCGCGGCGTCGGCGGAGGGGCTCGGAACGTGCTGGATCGGCGCGTTTATCGAGGAAGAGGTCAGGGCGATTCTCGAAGTGCCCCCGGAAGTGAAGATCGTGGCTCTGACGCCGCTCGGATATCCGAAGGGAGATCGGGCGACCAGACCGAGAAAACCGCTCGAAGAGATCATCATGTACGAGCGTTGGAACGGGACCGGGAGATAGCCCGGAAAGGCGAGGGGAGCATGAAAACGAAAGGCGTCGCGAGGAGCGTTCTCGTCATGATAGTCAGCGGGGCGCTCGTTTCCGCTCAGCAGGCGTCGGCGGAGAGCGTTTTCACGCCGAAGGGATTCGATGCGATCGAAGCGTGCGCGACCGGCCGGTCCTTGCCGGCGGATTTCGCGGCTCCCGCGCCGGGATCCGGACCGGGAGCGCTCGGCAGCCTGCGTTCGTTCGCGGCGGATACCGTCGAGACGTTCGACGTGGAGATCGAAGAGGAGAAGGGACCCGGAATCGGAAGGCAGCTCGCCGTTTTCGTCATCATAACGGCTATCGTCGGCTACGCCGTCATCGAGCTCATGGCGTCGGACGACGAGCCGGCGGAACCCTCGAAGCCCCCGGGGAAAGATATTCCCACGTCCGTCGCCGCATGGGGCGTATCCGGGACGATCATTCGCTGACGGTGAAGATCCTGCTTTCGACCGCCGTCGTGCCGGCCGTGAGATCTTCGACGCCGAGCACGAGCAGGTACATCCCCTTCTCGAGTGCGCCGATGTCGATCTGGAGATTGTCGGCCGCCGTGTTCGCGCGAGCGCTCTGCTCGATGCTGCTCTCGATGTACGGCTTTTCTTTGCCCTTGTTCCCTTTCACGCTCGACCACATATACGCGAGAGTCTTCCGGACGCCTTCGCCGGATTGCTCGTCGTCCGGTTCCGGCTTGCGGATCGCGTAGCTCAGGCGATAGCGGGACATGCCGTTTTCGTCGACCTGCAGGTTGTACACTTCGTAGGCGAAACAGAGCGCGCTCTTCTCCCGGTAGAGGGGTATCGGATCGAGGAGCGTCGAGCACGATCCCCCCGCGTCCGGAATCGTGAATCTGATGCTGCTCAGCTTGAGCGAGCGGCCCCGCATCTCCCGGATCTCGATCGGGTTCCGGCGCGAGGACTTGCGGCGGTCCTTTTCGCTCACGATTTCGACGACGCACGTGCATTCGAGCGGGCGGGGCAGCATTTCGATGGCGAAGGTGCAGACGCGGAATCTGCCGTTGGGCTTTTCGACGACGATAAGGCTGTCGGGACTGAACGGAATCCGGTCGCGCGAGAAGCGGTTCCACTGCGAATCGAAAAAGGTGACGAAGATATCCCACGGGACGCCCGGGGTCATCCTGAGGGTGTCGGGGATGGCGACCGACATCTCGATCCGCGTGCGTTCGTCGCCGCCGCGAAGCTCCGCGATCGCGACGCTGAGCGGAAACGGCCGGTACTCGACGGGGAAGCTGTAGCGCTGCGGGATGGAGTTCAGAAGCTTGAGGGACGCCGTTCCGTAATAGTCGCTGATGGGAAAATGGTAGTCGCCGTTCAGGAACTCGTCGTTGAAGTAGAGGTTGAAGGAGCCCTTTCCCTGCGCGTATTGCCATACGATCCAGCCGCCGGAGGTGCCGCCGCCGAGGTCGTAGAGCTTCCTGTCGGGAAGGCCGAAACGGATCAACGCGGCGCCGCGGTCGGTCGACGATCCGCGCGCGTCCCGGCGCTCGTCCGACAGAGCCTTGTCGGCGATGGCCACGCGCGCGTAATGCTCGAGCGCCCGTTCGTTGATTTCGGTCGCGGGGGTCGGATCTATCTCCATCCAGAATCTGCGGCCCCAATCCTCGCGCTTGACGTCGGAGGAGCTCAGGTAGAGATCCCGCTCGTCGGAGGGGAGGAGGGGGGCGATGTCGTCGAAAGGATGGCGTTCCTCTTCCGTCATGAGAAGGAAGGCGCTCGAAAACGCCTTCTGGGCCTTCTCGAAATCCTTCCGTTTCGTATGGAGCATGCCGCAGACGAGGTGCGCCGCCGGGCTCTTGGGATGGTACTGAACGGCGCGGGAGCCGTATTTGAGCCCCGTCTGGTACATCTGGCGGAACGAGTAGAGATAGGCGAGATTCTCGAGCGTCTCCTCGTTCTTCTTGTCGATCCGGAACGCCTTTTCGAAGTTCTCGATAGCCTTCACGAGACGATCCACGAAACACATGGTTTTATAGTATTCGTACTGCTCGAGACGGCCGAGCTGGAACCATGCGTCGAAGCAGCGCGGATCGATCTGCGTCGCCCGCTTGAACGAGGCTTCCGCCTCTCCGACGAATCGCCGAGCGACGAGCGTGAGGCCCCGTTCGACGTGGAGGAGGGGATTCTGCGGATCGAGAGAGATCGCCCGGTCGATCTCCTCGGAGGATAGAAGGCGGGAGCGCGGCGTGCCGGCGAGCCGATAGAGGACGGCGAGCTGCCGGTGCAGCTCAGCGTTGGTGAAATCCGCCTCGACTCGTTCCTTGAGCTCGGCGATACCCCGCCATACCTCGCGCGTGCCCTCGATCGCGACGGGTTCGATGAAATCGTCCTCCGCGACCGCGCGCTTCCCTTCAGGACGGAACGAGCATCCGCACAGGAATGCGAGAACGAGGCAGGTCGAAAATCGTATCGCCTGGTTCTGTTTCAACGGAACCCTCCCCTTGCGGAATCGAATCGCCGCGCACATGATATAATGCGACAAAAGCGGCTGATAATCAATGAGGTCATGCAATTGAAGGGTGCCCGGAGAGGCTTTCGCCGCCGTCACGGTACGATAATTGCTTCAATTGAGCTGGATAATTCCATTCTATCGACGCATGGCGTGAAAGGGGATCCCCGGCGATGCAGGCCGTTCTCGAGGCGCTACCGCATGAGTTTCAGCAGTTCAGGGAAGTCGTGGAGGCGTTTTCGAAGCTCGTTCTCCAGTCCCGGCTGTTCCCGGCGCGCCACCCCTCCGTCGAGCGCGCCCTCGGCTCCACGTTCATCCACCTCGACGCCGCCCTCCAGGGGAAGAAATCGATCAGGCTCGTGTTCGCGGGCGGCGTGATCCATTTGCTCAATTTCGAGCTCGATTTGACCGATACGCACGACAAGGCGATGCATCTCTTTCGCGAGGCGCTTGTCAAGCATTCGATCGGCGAGATGGAGTTTTTGAACGGGGTCACGAAGGACGAGATCGCGGCGCTTGCGGGTCTTCTCGCGGGGAGCGGGCCGAACCTGGCAGGGAACCTCGCCTCGCTCGGCGGACGAATCGAGCGGATATGCATCCGGCACGGATATCGGGCGGAGCAGCCCGACGAAGCGGGGAAACGGGCGGAAGCGCCGCGCGAGCCCGCGGCCGGCGCGGCGACTCGAAGCGGCGGCGCGTCGCGAAGCCGCGGAGCGATGGGCACGGCCATCCAGGAAGTTCTCGACAAGCTCGAGAAGATACAGTCGAAAGACGGAACCAGAGCCCGCGCGAAGATCGTCGAGGTCATCGAGCGCGAGGGGGGCGGCACCTCGACGATTCTGTTCCTCAACTCCCTCAGGGAATACGACGACTACACCTTCACGCATTCGGTGAACGTCGCGGTCATTGCGGCCGCGATCGCGAGGAATCTCGGGCTCGGCGAGGAATTCGTCGACACGGTCGCGCACGCGGCGCTTCTCCACGATATCGGGAAGCTCTATGTGCCGCGGCCCATCATCCACAAGGCGGGCAAACTCACCCCGAGCGAATGGCAGGTCATGAAGCGCCATCCCGTGGACGGCGAGCGGATCCTGCGCGAAGAGCGATTCGATCTCGTGTCGAGACGCGTCGCCTTCGAGCACCATATGCGTCACGATCTCGCCGGCTATCCCGCCGTGAAGGAAGGATTCGAGGTCCACAAGGCGAGCGAGATCGTTCGGATCGCCGACACCTACGACGCGTTGACGACCAAGCGGCCGTACCGGCGGCAGATCAATCCGTACCAGGCCATCAAGCTCATGGAGAAGGGAAACGGCACCGAGTTTCGAAAGGACTACTTCCTGGCGTTCATGCGCGTGCTGGGCAATATCCCGATCGGGAGCCTGCTCCGGTTGAACACGGGGGAAACGGCGCTCGTCATAGGTATCGGAGGAGGAACCGGAGATCTGCCTCGCGTGCGTCTGCTGACCGATGAGTCGGGAAGGGAAGTGAGCGGCGAGCTCGTCTTCGATCTCAACGAGATCGATCCCGCGACGAACAAACCCAAACGGCTGATAGCGAGCATTCTCGACCAGGCCGTGCGCGACGTCGACATCGGACAGTACATCATGTCCTAGATCGCCCCCGGCTCATAAAAAATCACCCAGGGCGATTCATCCTCACGTGTGGAGAATCACCCCGGGTGAAATCGTTGCGGCGAGGTCGCTGCGGAAATATCAGAGCACTTCCGGCTTGCCTATCTGATCCATCGCCCCGAAAAAGGTCCATACGAACTG
This sequence comes from uncultured bacterium, assembly GCA_963846325.1. Classification (GTDB taxonomy): domain Bacteria; phylum Krumholzibacteriota; class Krumholzibacteriia; order Krumholzibacteriales; family Krumholzibacteriaceae; genus SSS58A. The sequence continues at coordinate 61,014 of CAWJVO010000009.1, read as the reverse complement.
CGCGTCTCCGGACGTCGCGTATATCACGAATTCAAGACTCTTGCCGGCGGTCATCGGCGTGCCTGCCCTGGCGAGTCCGATTTCGCCATCGGAAAGGATGCACCATCCCTTCGGCGCGAACACATCGACGATTGAGCCTTTCGGATCCTTGAGCTCGAAGCCGTACACTCCATCCTTCGAGGCCGTAACTACCAATTTAATAAGATAATTACCGCCTTCGAGCGCTTGGACGTTCTTCTTGATCGTCACCGGAGCGCCGAGAGTCGGAACGCTGAGGATCAGCACGAGAGCGGATGCGAGAAGCAAACACCCCACGCGGTTGCCCTTAAGCATCTCTTTTCCTCCTAAGCCATTACGAAGCGCATTTGATACAATTTATAAACAAATGAATCAATCACTTGTTTTCTTTGATTTTAATTATATCACATGTGCCGGAGGATGTCGAGGGGGTGATGGAGAATATTCGGAACTGATCCGTCTCAGATCGGCTGGATGAAAAGAGGGTCCTTTTTCGATTCCGTTTCGGCCGATTCCGGATGAAGGTCCGCGGCGCCGGCGAACGCTTTCTTTCGCTCCGCGAGCGCACGCAGTTTTTCCGCGATCCTGTCCGGGGAGTCGCCGCGAGAGAGCGACGCGGCGCAATCTGCGAGCTCCTTGATTTCCTTCGTTTCCTTTTCGTGGATGCGCGCAAGGGCGGCGTTCCAGGCTGATTCGATCTCGGAGAATGCGCCGCTTTCGCGGCTTTCGCCGCGGCGGGGGAGCTTGCCGCCGGCCAGGTCGAGGAGATCCCGGCGCAGGAGCGCGAGGGGGTGAAAAATACGCGTCGTCACGATGCTCGAGAGGAGGAGAAAGGACCCGATGATAATCGCGGTGATGGCGACCGTATTCACCATGAGGATGCCCTTGAGCTTTGCGGCGACTTCCTCGAGCTCGGGGAACTGCCGGGCCACGGCGGACTGGTTCGAGAGCAGCGCGAAATAGAATGAAATTCCGAAAATAAGGGCCACGGTGAGCATCCCCGCGAGAATGAGGCACTTGATTCGGTTCCTGACGCCGCGCGCGAGCGAGTCGGCCGCGCCGGCGGCTCTGTGTTCGTTCATTCCGGTCATTCCATGCTCCTTGCGGCGAGGGGCTCCCGTGCACGGCGATTGGCCGATCTGGCCGTTCTTGAGCCGGTGCGCCGTGTCGATGAGCGTTCCGAATGGAGGATATTCAATAAGCGTGCCATCACGCCGCTCTATTCCTTGCAGAAAAAGAGGATAGCGGAGCGGAATTTCCCGATGTCGATGACGGTGTCCTTGCAGGGGCCGAGCGGGCGCGTGTTGGGTATCCCGATGATCGGGATTCGCGGCGCGACGTCGTGAATTCCCGAGACGAGGTCCCGCTCGCACGCCACGGCGACGATGGCGCGGGGCCTGATGTCACGGATTATCGAACGCGCCTGCGTCCCTCCGGGGGCCGTATGCAGGATCACGCCCGGGAATTCGGCGCAGACGCGCTGAACTTCTTTCTTGAGTTCCCTGGAGAGGCAGCGGGGGACGAGCGCGAGCACGCTCCCGTCCGCGCGCAGCGGGATCGCGAGCCTGTTGCTGACCTCGATGAACGAATGGCCGAGCCTGTCGCGCGATATGCCGAACGACCGGGCGAGTCGGGCGACGGCGGGGAAGAGCATGACGAAGAGGTTGCTTCCCCGGCGGAGGCAGATCGCGAGGTAGATCCGCTGGGAGACGACGGCTCCGATGAGAAGCGCGTACCAGACGAGGAAGAAGACGGCGCCGCCGGCGATGGCGACGGTCAGGAGCGTCGCGTAGAAGCGCCCGTACTGCTCGAATCGAGGGAGGACGAGATACCAGAGGAGGACGCCGAGCAGGACGAAGCCGGCGAGCACGGCGAAGGAAAGGACAAGGAACGTCCCCTTTCCCTCCGTAATCTGCGAGGGAGCGTCGTTTCCCTTCCAGTCGAGCCATTCGTCGCCGAGGACCCTGTCGGGAGGAATCGATTTCCGTTCCCCGTTCATATCGGAGAGAGAATGTACTTGAACGTCGCGGTCCGTTCAATACAATTCGACCTCGTGCGGACACCTGCGGCGAAGGCATGCCTTGTGCTGGGATCGGGGATCGCGGCGATCTCGTTCGGTTCCATTCTGGCGAGGCTCGCCCAGGCGCCGGCCCCGACGGTCGCGGCCCTCAGGATGGTATTCTCGTCCCTCATCCTCCTGCCGTTCGTTCTCGCCTCCTCCGGAACGAGAGCGGATCTCGCGCGCCTCACGCTCGCGGATCTCCGCCTTCTCGCGTGCGCGGGGGTCTTTCTCGCGCTGCATTTCTTCCTGTGGATCTCCTCTCTTTCGTTCACCGGAGTGACGAGCAGCGTCGTATTCGTCACGACGAGCCCGCTCTGGGTCGCGCTGTACACGATCGTTCTTCTGAAAAAGAGGATTTCGCGGGTTTTCTGGATCGGTCTCGCCCTTTCGATCATCGGCGGGGGGGGCATCGCCGGAAGGGACGCGTTCGCCGGCGGATCGCGCTGGGGAGGAGACATCCTCGCCCTCGGCGGCGCCGTCGCGATCGCGGGATATTTTCTCGTCGGGAGCAGGCTTCGCGGGCGGGTCCCGCTCCTCGCCTATGTCTTTCCGGTGTACACATGCGCGGCGATTCTTCTCGCGATCGCGGCGATCGCCTCGGGAGCTCCGCTGGCGGGGTGCGGATGGGAGACCTATGCGGCGTGCTTCGTCATGGCGCTGGTCTGCCAGATTCTCGGGCACTCGATCTTCAACTGGGCGTTGAAGCGTCTCGATGCGACGGTCGTCGCGATCGCGGCTCTCGGCGAACCGGTCGGCGCGAGCATTCTCGCGTTCGCTATCCTTCGCGAGAGGGCGTCCGCGATCGAAATCGCGGGCGGCGCCGCGATTCTCGCGGGAATTGTGCTGGTGCTGCGGTTCAGCCCCGAGGCGTCGGAGACGAAGGAGAGGATATCGTCAGGGAGCTAGGCGGTCGACGAGGATTTTCGCTTCCGCGGAAAGAGCCGGGTCGCCTTCCCAGGTTTCGACGAATCGCCGGAACGCCTCGCGCGCTAAAGCTTCGTCTCCCATCCTGAGAAACGCGTGGCCGATGTAGTAGTCCGCTATCGGAGGATACTGCGCTCGCGCGCGCAGCGTTTCGAGAACGCTCACCGCGCCGCCCGGATCCCCCGTGCCCATGCGAACGGCGGCTCCGTTGAGAAGGACGTCGGGATCGGAAGGAGAGATCCGGACGGCCTGTTCGACCGCCTCGCCCGCCTCGCGCCATCTCTTTTCCCTGATATAGGTTTCGGCGAGCCCTTTCCACGCGTCCGCGTTCTCCTTGTTCTTGAAGATGGAGAGCCGGAATTCCTTTTCCGCCTCGCCCGTATCTCCGAGCGCGAGATTCGCGCGGCCGAGGTAGCAGAAGAGCTCGTCCGTGGAGGATCCGAGAGCGCGCGCGGATCGCAGCGCATCGAGAGCGTCGGCGTACATGCGCCTCGCGTAGGCGATCTTGCCCGTGAGAACGAAGAGCGAGGCGTTGACGGGGCCGAGCCGTCGAGCCGAGAGTATCTGGCCGTACGCGGCGTTGAAATCGCCGTTCCGGAAATACGCTTCGGTCAGCAGCATGTTCGCTTCGAGATTGCCCGGATCGAGCGAGACCGCCTGCGTCGCGTGATTCTCGGCGGATCTGTTCTGGCCTTCCTCGAGCGCGATCGAAGCGAGGCCGATGAGAGAGGGGACGTGCGTCGGCTTTATGCCGAGTGCGAATCCGTACGCGTTCTTGGCTTCGGGCAGCTTGTCCTGTTCTTCGAGGCTCTTTCCGAGCATGTAGTGGGCGTCGGCGTCGAGCGAGCTGAGCGCCGCCGCCTCGCGGAGATGCGTCTCGGCCTCGGCGTAGCGCTTCAGCGCGATGAGCGCCGCTCCGAGGTTATAGCGTGCCTCGGGATCGTCGGGCCGGTGGGCCACCGATTCGTTCCACAGCCTGGCGGCTTCCCGGTAGTCTTCTCTCTTGGCGGCCTCGAGGCCGAGATTGTAGCTTCTGACCGCCTTGTCGGGGCCGCAGCCGAATCCCGGCGCGAGGAGCGCCACGGCACAGAGAATGAGTCCGGCGGATTTCATCGCGGATCCCTTTCTCGACGCGAGCGGCGTCGACGGGAATATACGGAACCTCCGTTCCCATAATATCGCAGCCGGGCCCGTTCGGGACAATAAAAAAGACCGGCCCTGAGAGGAATCGGAGCGGGGATCGATCTATCAGGTAATCAGTTAAGGTCCGATCGGCACGGTATCGATTGCATGCCGCGTTCAAATGATTTACATTATTGTTGACTTTTCAAGAAATATCGGTAAAATGGATTGCCGAAATGGTAACTGCAGCAAATACATGATACTGCAACAGGCGTAGAGCCATTTAAAGAAAGATCAGGGGTCGCGATGCTCGACAGGGACGTTATCGCCGAATACAAGCTCGATCACGATTTCCTCTCCGAGATCTACGCGTTGCCCGGAGGCCGGGAGATCAAGAAGTGCATCCAGTGCGGAACGTGCAGCAGTTCATGTCCTCTGAGCTACGTGATGGATCACGGCCCGCGCAAGATGTTCTCTCTCATCAGAGCGGGATTCAGGGACGAGGTGCTTTCCTCGAACACGATCTGGTTCTGCTCTTCCTGCTACACCTGCGCGGTCCGGTGTCCGAAGGACATCAAGATCACCGACGTCATGTACGCGCTGAAGAGGCTCGCCGTCAAGGAGGGGAAGACGAAAGGCAAGAAGGCGGTCGTTCTCTCCAAGAACTTCGCGCGCATGGTCAACACATACGGGCGCAACCACGAGACGGAGCTGATGGCCCGTTACATTCTCGAAGCCGATCTCTTTCACGCGCTGAAGTTCGTGCCCCAGGGATGGAAGCTGCTCGTGAACAGACGCCTGCCGCTTCTCCCGCATAGAATGAAAAACATGGCTCAACTCAAGAAGATACTCAAGAAAGTGGACGAGCTCGGGGAGATATAGATGAAATACACATACTATCCTGGGTGTTCCGTCAACGCGACCGCCAATATTTATCGCGATTCGATCGCCGCCATCGCGCCCGCGCTGGGGATCGAGCTCGAGGAGCTCGAGGACTGGAATTGCTGCGGCGCGACCGCGTACATGTCGGTCAAGGAGCTCATGAGCTTCGCGATTTCGGCCCGTAACCTCGCCATCGCCGAGAAGCATCACCGCGACGTCGTGACGCCGTGCAGCGCGTGCTACACCGTGCTCAACAAGACGAACCATTATTTCGCCGATTATCCCGAGCTTCGAAAGAAGATCGGTTTGGCGCTCGAGGCGGGCGGCCTCAGCTACAGCGGAAACCTCCGTGTTCGGCATCTGCTCGACGTCGTCTGCAACGACGTCGGCTACGAGAAAGTCGCGTCGCTCGCGAAGAAGAAACTCGCGGGGCTCAAGGTCGCGCCCTATTACGGATGCCAGATCGTCCGGCCCGATTCGGGATTCGACGATCCCGACGAGCCGACGACGATGAACAGGCTGATTGAGGCGCTCGGGGCGGAGTGCGTCGATTACCGGATGAAGACCTCGTGCTGCGGCGCGTCGCTCATGGGGACCCAGGAGGATCTGGCCATGCGGCTCTGCAGGAACCTGCTCCTCGACGCGCAGCAGAACGGCGCGCACTGCATCGTGACGATATGTCCGCTCTGCCAGATGAATCTCGACGTGTACCAGGGCAAGATCAACGCCCGCTTCAAGACGAAATTCGATATCCCCGTGCTCTATTTCACCCAGCTGATCGGCGTGAGCCTCGGTCTGCCGCTCCGCGACCTCGGGCTCGGCCGGCTCGCGGTGAAGCTCACCAAGCCGATCAAGAAGATATTCGAGGGAGCGAACAATGGCTGAACGCATCGGAGTGTACGTCTGTCATTGCGGCACGAACATCGCCGGCAAGGTCAACATCGACGAGGTCGTGAAGTACGCGAAGGAGCTGGAGAACGTTTCGCTCGTGCGGGACTACAAGTTTATGTGCTCGGATCCCGGCCAGGCGATGATCGAGAAAGACATCAAAGAGGGGGCCGTCGATCGGGTCGTGGTCGCGTCGTGCTCGCCCCTCATGCACGAGAATACGTTCCGGAAGGTGTGCGAGCGCTCGGGCGTCAACGCGTATCTCTTCGCGATGGCGAACATCCGGGAGCAGTGCTCGTGGGTGCATCTCGACGAGGCCTCGTCGACCGAAAAGGCGAAAGCGCTCATCGCGGCGGCGGTGGCGCGATCGACATGGCTCGAGCCGCTCGAGAAGCGGGTCGTCCCCATCAATCCGCGCACGCTCGTCATCGGCGGCGGCATCGCGGGCATCCAGGCGGCGCTCGACCTCGCGGAGGCGGGAAAAGAGGTCGTTCTCGTCGAGCGCGATCCGTCCATCGGCGGGCATATGGCCAAGTTCGACAAGACGTTTCCGACGCTCGACTGCGCCGCGTGCATCCTCACGCCCCGCATGGTGCAGGTCGGCCAGCACAAGAACATCACCCTGCTCTCGTATTCCGAGCTCGCCGAAGTGAGCGGCTTCGTCGGCAATTTCAAGGTGAAGATCCGCGAGAAAGCGCGATACGTCGATCGGGAGCTCTGCAACGGGTGCGGGATGTGCTGGGAGAAATGCCCTGGCACGCGCGTTCCGCGCAAAGGCAACGCGCACGAGAAGCTCTCGCTCGGACCGACGACGTCGATCTACATGCCGTTCATGCAGGCCGTCCCCGCGGTGCCCGTCATCGATCGGGACTCCTGCACGTATTTTCAGAAGGGCAAATGCCGGACGTGCGAAAAGGTGTGCGAGCGGCACGCGATCAAGTTCGATATGGAGGACCGGATCCACGAGTTCGAAGTCGGCAACATCATCATCGCCGCCGGGCTCCAGACGTTCGATCCGTCCGTCATGAAGCGATACCGGTACGGGATTCTTCCGAACGTCGTCACCGCGCTCGAGTTCGAGATGATGAACTGCGCGGCGGGGTCGACGAACGGGAAGATCGTCCTCGCCGACGGATCCGAGCCGAAGGCGATCGGGATCATTCATTGCATCGGAAGCCGCGACAAGGACTACCACGAATACTGCTCGCGCGTCTGCTGCATGTACGCCCTCAAGTTCGCGCATCTCATCAAGGAAAAGACGAAGGCGGAAGTCTACAATTTCTATATCGATCTGCGCTGCTTCGGGAAGGGGTACGAGGAGTTCTACGACAGGCTTCTCGGCGAGGACGTGCGGTTCATCCGCGGCAAGGTCGGCGAGATTACCGATATGCCGATCCATGAAGGCGAAGAGGGAAAGCTCATCGTGCGCGTCGAGGACACGCTCCTCGGAGTCGTCCGGAGAATTCCCGTCGACATGGTCGTTCTCTGCACCGGGATCGAAGCGCCGAAGGGGCTGGCCGCGGTCGCGAAGATGTGCAGCGTGAGCATCGGCAAGGACGGCTTTCTCATCGAGAAGCATCCGAAGCTCGGCCCCGTATCGACCGCCACGGACGGCGTATTCATCGTCGGGGCGTGCCAGTCGCCGAAGGACATTCCCGACACCGTCGCCCAGGCTTCCGCGGCTTCGAGCGCCGTGCTCTCGATGATCATGCGCGAGAAGATCGAGATCGAATCGGCGACCGCGGAGATCGACGAAGAGAAGTGTTCCGGATGCCGGATCTGCAACAACCTCTGCCCGTATCTCGCGATCCGGTTCGACGAGGAAAAGAAGGTGTCCGTCATCAACGAGGCGCTTTGCAAGGGATGCGGGACGTGCGTCGCCGCCTGCCCGAGCAACGCGATCAAGGCGAAGCATTTCAGCAACAAGCAGATCTTCGCCGAGATAGAGGGGATCCTGTCCTCCCGGTGAGGACCATCGAGCGAGAGGAATGAGGAATGGCGTTCGAACCGAGAATCGTGGGTTTCCTGTGTAATTGGTGCACGTACACGGGCGCGGATCTGGCCGGAACGGCGCGCGTCAAGTACAGCCCGAACATCCGCTCGATTCGCGTCATGTGCAGCGGCAGGGTGGATCCCGTGTTCGTGATAAAGGCGCTCTTCGAGGGCGCGGACGGCGTGCTCATCGGCGGGTGTCACCCGGGAGACTGCCATTACCAGGAAGGCAACTACAAGGCGCTCCGGCGCTATCTCCTGCTCAAGAGAATACTGCCCGAGTACGGGATCGAAGCCGGCCGCGTGCGGCTCGAGTGGGTTTCGGCGTCGGAAGGGGAGCGGTTCGGGCACGTCGTCGACGAGTTCACGGAGGAAATCCGGGCGCTCGGTCCCCTCAAGGTCAAGGAATCGCTCTTCGAGAGCATGAAGACCGACGTCGCGCATCACGGCGAGGAACATCAGGCACCAACCGGAGAGGCGAGATGAAGCTCAAGATAGGGATTTACTGGGGCGCGGCGTGCGGCGGATGCGACGTCGCGATTCTCGATACGCACGAGAAGCTCCTCGAGATCGCCGATATGGCCGACATATACCTCTGGCCCGTCGCGATGGATTTCAAGTACAGCGACGTTCGCGCGATGAAGGACGGCTTTCTCGACGTCGCGCTCTTCAGCGGCGGGGTCCGCAATTCGGAGAACGAAGAGATCGCGAAGCTCCTCCGCAGAAAAGCGAAGGTCATGGTGGCCCTCGGCGCCTGCGCGCAGCTCGGCGGCGTTCCGGGGCTCGCGAACATGTACACGCGCGAAGAGGTCCTGAGGCGCGTCTACCTCGAATCCGAATCGACGGTGAACGCGGAAGGCGTGCTTCCCCTCGAGAGCTCGAAGGCGGACGGGCACGAGCTGGATCTGCCGCATCTCTACAACACGGTGAAAACGCTCGATCAGGTCGTCGACGTCGACTATACGATTCCGGGATGCCCGCCCGCGTCGCTCCAGATCTACTCGGCGCTCGGACTCGTCGCGGACGATATGCTGCCGAAAAAGGGCTCCGTGATCGGCGCCGGGGATCGCGCCCTCTGTGACGAATGCCCGCGGAAGAAGGGCGAGAAGACGATCACGAAGATCTACCGGACGCACGAGAAGCTCCCCGACGCGGATACGTGTTTTCTCGAACAGGGTTTCATCTGTCTCGGTCCGGCGACGCGCTCCGGCTGCGGATCGCGCTGCATCAAGTCGTGGACGCCGTGCCGCGGCTGCTACGGCCCGCTCGACGACATCGCCGACCAGGGTATCAAGATGCTGGGCGCACTCGCGTCCGTCATGGAGCCGAAAGAGGAGAAGGATATCAACGCGATGCTGGATACCGTGGTCGATCCGCTGAGGACCTTCCATCGGTTCAGTCTCGCTTCTTCGATACTGAGGAGGAGGAAAGCATGAAGCGCATCGCGATCGACCCGATCACCCGGTTGGAGGGGCACGGAAAAATCACGATCTTCTTGAACGACGAGGGCGCGGTCGAAAACGCGTACCTCCAGATCCCGGAGCTCCGGGGATTCGAGAAGTTCGTCGAGGGCCTTCCGATCGAGGAGGTTCCGCGGGTTGTCACGCGCATCTGCGGTGTTTGACCGGCCGCGCACCACATGGCCTCGGGTAAGGCCGTAGATGCAGTATACAAAGTGAAGATTCCGGCGGCGGCGGCGAAGCTCCGTGAGCTGTACTACATGGCTCACTTCATTCACAGCCACACGGCGCATTTCTACGCCCTCGCCGCTCCCGATTTCGTCGTGGGGCCCGACGCGCCTCCCGCGGAGCGCAACATTCTCGGGCTCGTGAACAAGGTCGGGATCGACATCGGAAAAGAGGTCATCCGCCAGCGCGAGATTTCGCAGATCATCCAGCAGATGATCGGCGGCCGCTCGACGCATCCCGTGTGGAACCTTCCCGGCGGCGTGACGCGGGCGCTCGCCCGCGAGGACCGGGACAGCATCAAGAAGTTCGCACCGGGTCTCGTGGGGTTCGGGGAGTTCGGTCTCAAGCTCTTCGACGATGTCGTGCTCAAGAACAAGGCGTACCTCGATCTCATCCTCGGGGACGGCTACGAGCTCGTGACGAATTACATGGGGCTCGTCGACGACAAGAACCGCGTGACGTTCTACGACGGGACGGTCCGGGTCGTCGATCCGGACGGGAACGAAATCGACCGGTACCGCGAGGCGGAATATCTCGACCACGTCGCGGAGCACGTCGAGCCGTACACCTATCTGAAGTTCCCGTATCTCAAGAAGCTGGGATGGCAGGGATTCAAGGAAGGCACGGGCACGTCGCTCTACCAGGCCGCTCCGCTCGCGCGCTTCAACGCGGCGAGCGGCATGGCGACGCCGAAGGCGCATGCGGCCTACGAGAAGATGTTCGCCACCTTCGGCGGTAAGCCGGTGCACAAGCTTATGGCCATGCATTGGGCGCGATTGATAGAGCTTCTCTACGCGGCCGAGCGGCTCGCCGAGCTCGTCGACGACGAGGAGATCCTCGATCCGAACGTCCGCGTGATTCCGTCGACGACGCCGTCGGAAGGCGTGGGAATCATCGAGGCGCCGCGCGGCACCCTGACGCATCACTACGTGACCGACGCGCGCGGAATCGTTACGAAGGCGAACCTCATCGTCGGAACGACGAACAACAACGCTCCGATTTCCATGGCGGTCAAGAAGGCCGCGATGAAATTCATCGGCAAGGGGGGCGAGGTCAAGGAAGGGCTTCTCAATATGGTCGAGATGGCCTTCCGCATCTACGATCCGTGTTTCAGCTGCGCGACGCACAGCCTTCCCGGCCATATGCCCCTGAGGATCGAGATCAAGAACGCGGTCGGGGAGACGGTCCGGACGGTCTCGAGATAGAGGCTTCGGGCGGGGCAGGCTGCCGCTACGTGAAAACAATCGTACTCGGGCTCGGCAATACGATCCTCAGCGACGACGGCGCGGGAATCTACGTCGCCAGGGCGCTCATGGGGCGCCTCGGCGAGGCGGCGGACGTCCGCGAAGCCGAGCTCGCCGGTCTCGATCTCATCGAGATGCTCAACGGATACGATCGCGCGTTCATCGTGGACGCGATCATGCTCGACGGCGAGGAGCCCGGCGTCGTCTTCAGAATGAAGCCCGACGACATACGGACCACGCCGCGTCTCGCCTCGTTCCACGACATCGATATGGTCACGGCGCTCGCGCTCGGGCGCCGTTTGCAGTTTCATATGCCGGAAGAAGTCGTTATCTTCGGAGTGCAGGCGGAAGATACCCTCACCCTCGCTGAGCGATGCACGGATGCCGTTCGGAGCGTCATTCCGATCCTCGCCGACGAGATCGCGGGAGAAATCACGGGAGCGCCGCATCGAACGGTCTCGATCGGGCTCTCGGAGAGGAAGAATACCGGTGCATGAGGCGTCCCTCATGAAGAATCTTCTCGCCATCGTCGATCGGGCGGCGCGCGACGAGGGGGGCGCTCCGGTGCGGGTCGTCCATCTGAGGATCGGCGAAATGGCGGGCGTCAGCGAGGACGCCCTGCGCTTCGCGTTCGACGTGATGGCGAAGGGAACGGCGGCGGAAGGGGCTTCGCTCCGCGTGGAGAGGGTTCCTCTGCGGATACGCTGCGCGGCGTGCGCGGCCGATTCGAATCCCGCCGGGTTCGTCTGCATATGCCCGGTATGCGGCTCCTGCGACATCGAGATACTCGGCGGCAGGGAGATGGAAGTGGATTATATCCTCGTCGGTGACGGCGCGGCGGAATCGGAGAATTCGGGCGGGTAGACGCGAAAGGGGCCAAGGCTCATGCACGAGATTCGTATCGGAGAGGATCTCCGAGAGAAGAACGAGGCGATCGCGGAAGAGAACAGAAAGTTGCTCGCCGCGAAGAATATCGTTTCGATCAACGTGATGAGCGCGCCCGGAGCGGGAAAGACGTCGCTGCTGTTCAGGACGATCCCCCTGATCCGGAAGAGGCTCTCCGTGGGCGTCATCGAGGGGGATATACAGACGAGGACCGACGCCGAGAAGATCGCGACGCTCGGCGTTCCCGTGTATCAGATCGAGACGGGAGGCGTGTGCCATCTCGACGCGGCGATGGTTCACGGCGCGCTTCATCAGCTCGACCTCGACTCGATCGATCTGCTCTTTATCGAAAACGTGGGCAATCTCGTGTGCCCCGCCGAATTCGATCTCGGCGAAGACGCGCGCGTCATGCTTCTGAGCGTCTCCGAAGGAGACGACAAACCGAGGAAATATCCCCTCATGTTCCACGAATCGCGGCTCCTGCTGCTGAACAAGATGGATCTCGCGCCCTACGTGTCGTTCGACGTCGAGAAGGCGCGTCGGGAGACGCTCGAGATCAATCCGAAGCTCGACATCATCGAGATATCGTGCGTGACCGGCGCCGGGCTCGACCGATGGGTGTCCTGGATCGACGCATTCGTCGAAAAAGCGGGGAAACGGTGATGTGCCTCGGCATACCGATGCTGATCGTCGAGAGGAGCGGGAACGACGCGGTCGTCGAGAGCGGCGGCGTGCGGAAAGGCGTTCGGCTCGATCTCATCGACACCGCGGCCCTCGGCGACTACGTGCTCGTGCACGCGGGATACGCGATCGAGAAGCTCGATACGGCGGAGGCGCTTGAGACGCTCGAGCTCATCAGGCAGGTGTACCGGGCGGGCAGGGGAGAGGACGTCACGTGAGCGGCTTCGGCGCCCTCGGCGAATATCGCGATCCGTCGCTCGCGCAGGCCGTGGCCCGCGAGATACGGGCGCTGCGCGTCGATCGCCCCGTCGTCCTCATGCACGTGTGCGGAACGCACGAGCATACGATCTCCCGGGCGTCGCTGAGATCCCTTCTTCCCGACGGGGTGCGCCTCATCGCCGGCCCGGGATGCCCCGTGTGCGTTTGCCCCGCGCGGGACATCGACCGCGCGCTCGAAGCGGCGAAGAGGGAGAACGTCGTGATCGCCACGTTCGGCGACATGGTTCGCGTTCCTTCCTCGGAGAGCTCGTTCGAGAGGGCGAAGGCCGAAGGCTGCGACATCCGCGTGGTCTATTCTCCGGTCGACGCGGTTCGCATCGCGCGCCAGAATCCCGACAAGGAAATCGTCTTCATGGCTGTCGGATTCGAGACGACGGCCGCACCGATCGCCGCCTCGCTCGCCGACGATCTCCCGCCGAATTTCTCGATCGTGCCTTCGATGAGGCTGGTTCCACCGGCCCTACGCTTTCTCATGGCCCGGAGCACCGGGGCGATAGACGGTTTCGTTCTGCCCGGACACGTCAGCGCGATCATCGGGCGATCCGGGTACTCGTTCATCGAAAAGGATTACGGCATTCCCGCCGTCATCGCGGGTTTCGAGGCGATCGACGTGCTGCGCGCCGTGCGAGAGCTCATCGCGCAGATCGCGGGAGGCGCGCGGGGAACGGTTCGGAATCAATACGGGCGGGTCGTGCGGGAGGGAGGGAACGAGCGGGCGCAGGCCGCCATCGCGCGTTTCTTCGAAGAGACCGACGTTCCCTGGCGCGGCATCGGAACGATTCCGCGGTCTGGTCTCGCGCTGCGCCGGGAGTACGCCGGGCTCGACGCCGCCGTGCGCCTCGAACTTCCGGAGCCGGAAGGAGTGGTGGACGTGCGGGAGGGCTGCAGGTGTCATCTGGTGATTCTCGGCGAAGCGGAACCGGAAGCGTGCCCGTTCTTCGGCGGGGAATGCACGCCGCGGGCGCCGTACGGGCCGTGCATGGTCTCGAGCGAGGGCACATGCAGGGCGCGATTCGAATACCGGTCCGTCGGGAGCGGCGGGAAGCGATAGGGCCCGAAGGCGATAGCTGTTGACCGCGCCGCGGCGTTTTTCGTAGAATTATGGGAGCGCAGCGCGCATATTTGATCAGTTGCCCGTGAAGAAGCCCCTGAAACGCGTGCATCGACCCGATAACCTCCCCTGCAGGAAAGGGGCTCATGCAGTGAAAAGATGGTTGCTCCCCGCCGCGATTCTCTGGCTTTCGCTCGTCCCGTCGCGCTCGGTCGCCTGGAATCAATCGGAGGTTTCCTGGCTGACGATCTCGACGGAGCATTTCAACGTTCAATACCACAAAGGGCTCGAGCGGTACGCGGAGCGCGCGGCCGCCGTGGCCGAGAGCGTGTACGGGCCGATCACCGGCATGTACGGATACGAGCCGGACGGGAAGATCTATCTGAACCTCTCGGACCTTGAAGACGAATCGCAGGGCACGACTTATTATTATCTCAACCGTATCGATCTCACCGTCACGCCGTACGATTTCTGGTTCCGGGGATCGGCCTCCTGGCTGACGAACGTCATCGCCCACGAGTTCACCCACATGGTTTCGGTTCAGAGCTCGTTCAAGTATCCGCGCAGGATCCCGTCGCTCTATCTGCAGGCGCTGAATTTCGAGAAGGAAAAAAGACCCGACGTCATATACGGCTATCCCAATCTCCAGATTTCCGTCCCCGTTCCGGGGGAGATTCTCCCCGGCTGGTTCGCCGAGGGAATGGCGCAGTATCAATGCTCGGGCGCATGCCACGACATGTGGGATTCCCACCGCGACATGATGCTCAGGACGGCGTTCGCGAGCGGCACCCTTCTCACGATCGACGAAATGGGCGTTTTCGGGAAGAACAGCCGCGCTTCCGAGATGGTCTACAATCAGGGATTCTCGCTCGCCGGCTTCGTGGCCCGGCAATTCGGCGCGGACAAGCTGCGGGAGCTCGCGCTCGCGTTCTCGTCGATCAAAAGGTGGAGCTTCGACGGGGCGTGCGAGCAGGTGCTCGGCATGAGCGACGAAGAGCTCTACCGGATGTGGAAAGAGGATCTCTCCGCGAAGTACGGCCCCGTGATCTCGCGCGTGGGCGAGCGGGAAACGGACGGAAGGAAGATCGCCGGGAAAGGTTTCCAGAACCACTTTCCTATCCCCGGAAAAGCTCCCGGGGAATACATCTTCGTTTCGAACGTCGGGAGGGATTACTCCGATCTCGATCTCGTGAAGAGGGACGGCGCGGGAAAGGAAAAGGCGATCGTCTCGAACGTGAGCTCGCGGTTCGGCATATCGCCCGACGGCTCGCGTATCTGTTTCGCGAGAAAGACCCGTTCGAACGATCGCGGCTACCTGCGCGGCGATCTGTTTCTCTACTCGCTGGAATCGAAAAAAGAAAAGAGGCTCACCCACGGCCTGCGGGCGTCGAATCCGGCATGGTCCCCGGACGGCGCGCGAATCGCATGCGTGATATCGGGGGGAGGGGCGCAGCGAATCGCCGTCGTCGACGCCGTGAAGGGTAGCCATTCCTTCGTGACCCCGGATATCAGTGAACGTGAATACATGGGGCTCTCCTGGGGGACGGCGGGGATTCTCGCGACGCGTTTCGAGGGAAAGAGCAGGGACATCGTTCTCGTGAATCCGGCGACCGGATACGAAACGGCGATCGTCTCGACGGACGCGGACGAGCGGGATCCGCGCTGGAGCGACGACGGGAGCGGCTTCTTCTACGCGAGCGACCGGACGGGCATATTCAACGTCTACTATCACCCGATGGACGGATCGGGCGATCTGATGGCGACAAATTGCGTCGGGGGAGCCTTCGAGCCCGCGCCCGCCGGGCGGGATCTCCTGTACGCGGGCTACGGGGCAGAGGGGTACGAAATCCGTGCGATAGGAAACTGGCGCGAGAGCGCGGTCCCGGTCGATGAAGGGATCGACGACGGACGCCTCGCCGCGCAGCGGATATCGATCGCTGCTGCGTCAAGCGGATCTCCGGGCGGCGCGATCGCGCCCGGATCGCTCGACGGCGCAGGCAGCTGGAAGCCGGTGCCGGCGGAAAAGAAATTCGGCATCGAGTATACGAAGACGTTCGTCTATCCGCGCTTCATGATCTTTCAGGGAGATCCGCGCGTCGGCGTCTTTCTCGATATGGGGGATTATCTCGGGAGGCAGAGCGTGTTCGCCGGGGGATCGATCGCCGCGAGCGGCGAGTTCGATCTCAATCTCGCCGTCGAGACGAAGCAGTTCAAGCCGACGTTCGGTTTCGAGGTCTACCGGAGCCGCACGCGGTACGGCTACCAGGATTCGCTCGAATTCGACGCCCAGAACCCCGGCGTCAAGAGCAGGGGCGACTTGAAGGTCCGCTACGATCTCTGGGACGCGTTCTTCACGGTGAAGATGGAGATCAGGCCGACGACCCCGTTCAGCAGAAACGAAGCGGTGCTGCAGTATAACCACGGCGAATACGGCGTCAACATAGAGATCTTCGAGCTTGCCAGGCAGCGGGAATTCAAAGGGGAAATCGGCTGGAACTACTACATCGCGGACGAGCTGTCGCTGCTGTGGCATTACAAGAGCGTGCGCGAGGAGGTGGACGGCGATATCAACCCGAGGAGCGGCAGGATTCTGGATCTCGAGTTCACGAAGGCGTTCGACAAGCTCCACTCGGGGGAATTCGTGGAAAGTCTCTTCAGGCCGATCTACGACAAGGACTATTTCGGCCGCTATACGTTTCTCTACGAGGAATTCATACCGCTCCCGCTCGGACGGCATGCGCTCACGCTCCAGGCCCGGGGGGGAGCGATCGACAAGCGCGCGATAAACGATTTCTTTTATCTCTATCTCGGGGGGCGAGACGGCCTGCGCGGGTACTCGTATTACAGCCTCGGAGGAACGAGAATGGCCATGGGCCGCCTCACGTACCGGTTCCCCGTATGGCGCGGCATCAACAAGCAAACGTCCGTTCTCTACCTCGGCTCGCTCTACGCGGGAGTCTTCGCCGAAGCCGGCAAGGCGTGGACGACGGACGAGCTCGATCTGAACGGCAATCAGAAGGACGTCGGATTCGATCTGCGTCTCAAAGGCTTCACGTTCTACAGCTATCCGGTCGCCGCATCGTTCGAGGCCGCGTACAGTCTCAACGACGTCGCCTATATCGCCCCCTTCACGGCCGAGACGACGGTTTATGAAAAGAACGACTGGAAGTTTTACGGAAGCGTCCTGTTCAGTTTCTGAGACGGGAGAGGTCGGGACGGGGATGAAAGTAACGCTTGCGGGATTCAACGCCGAAGCGGCGCTGCTCGAGGAGACGCGAAAGCGATTCGGCGAGGCGGTGACGCCCGAGGTCATTTCGGCGGCGTACGCGCGCATCAGCAGGGATCCGAGGGGCGTTTCCGCCCTTCGGGAAGAGGCGCGCGGCGCCGTGGAAAAGGCGAGGAGATCGAACGAACGGATCGTGTTCGGCCTCGGCCACGCCTCGGTTGCCGAGCACGCCGTCGTCAATCTCGATCTCAGCGGGCTCTCGAGACTGGCCGTCGAGGAGCTCGAGCGTTTCCGTCTCGCGTCGTATACCGAGAAATCCCAGCGCTACATCCGTCTCTCGCGCGACGTCGTCGTGCCCCGGGAAATCAAAGAGGCCCGGCTCGAAAGGGAGTTCCGCTCCCTCGTCGGAGGCCTGCACGAAGCGTACGAGGCGGCCTACCGCGGCATCGAGGCTTCCGGCGAGGATCCGGGATCGGCCAAGGAGGACGCCCGCTACCTCATGCCGCTCGCGACCGCGACCCAGCTCGGCATGACGGTGAACGCGCGCGAGCTCGAATACGTGATACGCCGTCTCGCGGGGCATCCCCTCGCGGAGCTTCGCGAGCTCTCGGAAAGAACGTTCAAGGCGACGAAGGGATTGATCCCGTCCCTCATCCGCTACACCGAACCGGGGCCGCACCATCGCGAGATGCCCGCCGCGATGCGGGAGATCGCGGCGATGGTGCCGCGGGGCGAGGCGAAGCGAGAGGCGGCAGGCGCTCCGGTGGTTCTGGTCGACGCCACTCCGGACGGGGACACGCGGCTCGCGGCGAGCATCATTTATTCGGCTCGAGGGGTCTCGATGCGTGAGGCGATCGCCGCCGCGACGCGTCTCGGCGAGAAGGGGAGAGCCCGGATCGTCCTCGGCGCGCTGAAGCGTCTCGAGCGGCATGACGCGGTTTGGCGGGAGTTCGAAACGGTGCAGTTCGTTTTCGAAATCATCCTGTCCGCGTCCTGCTACGCGCAGCTGAAGCGGCACCGGATCGCGACATTGCTGCCGCAGCCGTACGAGCCGGGCCTGGGGCTGTCGGTTCCCCCGACGTTCGCGAGAGCGGGAAAGGTCTCGCTCCTGCGGGAGGCCGCGAAGCGGGCCGGGCGTTTCCACGGTTCGCACCGGCGAGTGCTCGGGCGGGCCGCCGAGTACGCCCTGTTGAACGCTCATCGGAGGCGCGCTCTCTTTTGCATCAATCTGAGGGAGCTCTATCATTTCTCCCGGCTCAGAAGCGACGCGGCCGCGCAGTGGGAGATCCGGATCATATCCGACGAAATGTGCCGTATCGCCGCCGAAGCGGTTCCTTCCGGGGCGCTGCTCCTCGGGGGAAAGGACCGCTTCGAGGAAAAGAGAAAGTCGGTATTCCCCGGAGAATAGGGCTCGCCTGAAGCCGGAAGCCCCGGAAGGCGGGCGTCGAACGCGTCGCCGCGAGGAGGTTCGCGCATGGATCCGTATGTCACTTCGAAGAGCCTGAGCGGAAAAACGGAGACCTGGCTCCGGGATATCGCTCCGTTCAATCAGCACGAGATGCGGCTCGACGCAGGCGCGAGCGCTCTCGTGGTCGTCGATATGCAGGAGTTTTTTCTCGATCCGGGCTCTCCCACATTCACGTGCGGCGCTCCGGCGATCCTGCCGACCGTGAAGGGGTTGATCGACGCGTTCAGGGCGCGCCGCCGCCCCGTCATCTTCACGAAGCACGTTCATCACCCCGACAACCTGGATAGCGGCATCATGCGGTCGTGGTGGAAAGGCATGTGCGTCGAGGGCAGTCCGGAGAGCGAGATTCATCGCGACGTCGCGCCCCTGCCGGGAGAGAAGGTCGTATTGAAGCATCGGTACTCGGCGTTTTACGGCACGGACCTCGAGATCGTTCTGCGATGTCTCGGGATCAGGGATCTGGTCGTCTGCGGCATCATGACGAATCTGTGCTGCGAGTCCACCGCCCGGGACGCCTATTTCCGGGATTTCCGGGTCTTTATCCCCGCGGACGGCACGGCGAGCATCAACGAAGAGATGCATTGCGCGAGCCTTCTCAATCTCGCCTTCGGTTTCGCGTTCGTCGCAGGCGCCGGGAGAATCATCTCGGATCTGAGGGCGTTATGAGCGCATTCATGGATCTGGTCATGAGGCGCCGGAGCGTCAGAGGCTACCGGCCGGATCCGGTGCCGCGGGAGATGATCGAGTCGTGCGTCGAAGCGGCGCGATTCGCCCCGAGCGCCTCGAACACGCAGGGCTGGCGTTTCTTCGTCGCGGAGGGAGAGACGAAGAACAGGCTCGTGAAAGAAGCGTTGGGAGGGGCCGTCGTGCCCAACCGATTCGCCGCGAACGCTCCCGCCATCGTCGCTCTCGCCATGAAGCGCAGCGTCGTGACGCACCGGCTCGGAGCGGGAATCAAGGGCATCGACTACCATCTCCTCGACGCGGGGATCGCGGGGGAACATTTCGTCCTCCGCGCGGCGGAGCTCGGTCTCGGAACGTGCTGGATCGGATGGTTCGACGTGAAGAAGGCGAAGCGCGTTCTCGATATACCGTCGACTTGGGATCTCCCGGCGCTCATCGCCGTGGGATTCGCGGCCGAGGAGCCGAAGCCTAAGGAACGGCGCGCCGCAGGCGAAATCCTCACGTATAGAAGCGGGGATTGATTCTCCCGAAAAATCGGATCCGGCGACGGCGTTCAGCGTCGATTCGGGCTCTTCGTTCGAACGCTGTCCGGTTTTCTCTCGGGAGATCTCTGTTCCGGAGGCGGGGTGGCTTTTCTCGGAGCGAGCACCTCGCGTCTGACCTCGGGGGAGTATTTTTCGACCGTGCGCTTGTCGTTCCGGGGGAGAACCATGCGCTCGAGGCTCGAATCCCTCGGAGCGGTCGACGCGGGTTGAACCACGGGAGAATGGCTGGGGATGTCGACGGATTCCTTGCGGATCGTAACCGGGGCCAGCTTCCTGTTCGCGCGCTCCCTGACGACCCTGATTTCGGGCGGCTGTTTGCCGCCGAGGCGCTCTCTCCCGGCGAGCTCGCGCGGAAGGAGCTTCGATATCTTGCGCCGGCCGACGTTTTCATCGGTGAAGCGGTCGATCGGGACGACGATCCAAAGGTCGGTATCGAAAGGATCCCAGGGCGCGGGCCAGAAGACGTCGGGGGAGGAAGGGGCGCCCAGGCGCAATAATCGTCGGACGTATACCATTCGACGCGGGCCGGCGACCATTCGTCGCCGGGAATCCAGAACCATCCGATCTCGCGCCGATAGTCCCAGAAGCCGTAGTGATAGACGAGCCACCCGAACGGTTCATAGGATACCCACGCCCATCCGTCGTTCGTCCACATCCAGTGCCCGTGGGAGAACGGAGCCCAGTCGCGAACCACGAACGGATGCCAGACAAAGCCGTATGGCGGCATCTCGAACCATTCGCCGTAGCTCTCGAGATACTGGACGTCGTTGACGGGCTCCTGCCCGCCCCCTTCATACGAGGCGGGGATACAGCCGGACACGATGAAGAGCCCTGCGAAAAGCAGCGAAACGATTTCCAGGTTCATTCGGTGAGACGATTCCCTCATCTTTTCCGCGAACACGGCGATCCTCCCCGGTTGCATTCCATCCTGCCCGATAGCATGCTACGGAGCCGGCGTCGCGGGGTCAAGGCAAATTCGGCCGGCGCGGGGCCCGGGGGCGCTTTTCGGACATTGCGCTCTTGTTGCCTCGGGCCCGATCGTATAGAATGGGTCCCATGAGAACGTTACGCTTCGAATACGTGAATCGCGCGGCTGCCCTGATGGCGGTCCTGCTGATCGTCGCGAGCGCGGAATGCGGCGCCGCTTCCCCGCTTGAAGCCGTCGTGTTCGAGCGCATTTCGATCGAAGAGGGCCTTTCCCAGAGCATCGTCGAATGCATCCTCCAGGACAGCAGGGGATTCATGTGGTTCGGCACGCAGGACGGGTTGAACAAGTACGACGGGTACCGATTCACCGTGCTCAGGCAGAATCCGAAGGATCCCAACAGCCTGAGCAGCAATTGGGTGCTCTCGCTCTGTGAAGATCGCGCGGGCCTCATCTGGATCGGAACGTTCAACGGAGGCCTGAACAGCTACGATCCGGCGACGGGCCGGTTCACGCGCTACCGGGCGATTCCGGGGGACGCGAGCAGCCTCAGTCACGATCTCGTGAGAACGATATTCGAGGACAGCCATGGCACGCTCTGGATCGGAACGGACGGGGGATTGAATCGATTCGATCGCGCGAAGGGCGCGTTCGTCCGGTATCATGCCGATCCGAAGGATCCGAGGAGTCTCAGCAGCGACGCGGTCAGGAGAATCGGCGAGGATCGATCGGGATTTCTCTGGATCGGAACGGATGACGGCTTGAACCGCTTCGACCGGGCGACCGGAGAATCGACGCGCTTCAGGAACGTGCCGGGCGATCCGCGCAGTCTGAGCGACAACGCCGTTCGCTCGATCTACCGGGACCGGGACGGCGTTCTCTGGATAGGGACCGAGAACGGGCTGAACGCTTTCGATCCGGGCACCAGGGATTTCACTCGCTTCCTGAGCGATCCCCGCGATCCGGACGGCTTGAGCCACCGCGCGGTGTATTCGATACTGGAAGACACGAAATCGGCTTTGTGGATCGGGACGAACGGCGGCGGCCTCGATCGGTTCGACAGAGCGTCGGGAAAATTCACCGTGTTTCGAAACGATCCGTACGATCCTTTCAGCTTGAGCTACAACGAAATATATTCCCTCTGCGAGGACCGGTCGGGAGTCCTGTGGATCGGGACGTGGGGGGGAGGGATCAGCAAGTTCGACACGAAGAAAAAGGAATTCGCGCACTTCAAGAGAGACGCGAACAATCCGAACAGCTTGAGCCATGAGTTCGTCTGGTCATTCTACGAGGACGCCGACGGAATCCTGTGGATCGGAACTCACGGGGGCGGACTGGATCGGCTCGATCGCGGGAAGAACGAATTCGGGCACTACCGGCACGATCCCGGCGATCCCAACAGCCTGAGCAACGATATCGTGAGGGTGATCGCGGCGGATCGATCGGGAACGCTCTGGCTCGGGACGAACGGCGGAGGGATCAACGCGTTCGACCCGAAGGCCGGAAGATTCACCGCCTACCGGAACGATTCCGGCGATCCCAACAGCCTGAGCGACGATGAAATCCGCTGCATATGCATCGACCGGGCAGGGCTGCTCTGGATCGGGACGTGGGGGGGAGGGATCAGCGTCCTCGATCCATCCACCGGACGATGCGTCCGCCATCGAAACGATCCTCGCGATCCGAACAGCCTGAGCAACGATTTCGTCAGGGCGATCTATCAGGACGCCGCGGGAGTGTTCTGGATCGGCACGCACGGCGGAGGCCTGAACAGATTCGATTCGACGGCCGGAACATTCGACAGATACAACGAGAATTCCGCCGATTCAAGCGGTATCAGCAGCGACTACGTCATGTCGATCTATGAGTCGAAGGCCGGGGAGATGTGGATAGGAACGTGGGGCGGCGGGCTCGATAGGTTCGATCGGGGCCGGGGCACGTTCGAGCGCTATACCGAGCAGGACGGTCTCGCCGGCAACGCGATCTACGGTACGCTCGAAGACGAGGAAGGGAATCTCTGGCTCAGCTCGAATAACGGGATTTCGAGATTCAATCCGAAAACGGAGACGTTCAAGAATTACACGGTGCAGGACGGGCTTCAGAGCAAGGAGTTCAACGCCGGCGCCTATTTCGAGAGCGGCGGCGGCGAGATGTTCTTCGGCGGCATCAACGGATTCAATGCGTTCTATCCCCGCAATATCAGGGACAACTCCTATATACCGCCGATAGTCATCACGTCCTTCATGAAACTCAACCGCGAAGTCGATCTGGACGCGCCCGCGTCGGAGATGAGGGCGGTGAAGCTATCGTACCGGGACTACGTATTCTCCTTCGAGTTCGCCGCTCTCGATTTCACCGCCCCGGGGAAGAATCTCTACGCGTACAAGATGGAGGGGCTGGATAAGGACTGGGTGCTACACGAATTCGGCCAAGCGCTTCGCGAACTATACGACCCTCCCGCCGGGGAAATACGTATTCAGGGTCAAAGGATCGAACAACGACGGGATATGGAACGAGGCGGGAACGGCCGTCGCCATCACGATAACGCCGCCGTTCTGGGGAACGTGGTGGTTCCGGGCCCTCGCGATCGCGCTGGCGGCGGCGCTCGGGCTGATTTGGTACCGGCGCCGGCACACGTCCATTTACCTCGAGGCGGAGCTGCGTGCGGCGCATGACGCGCAAATGTCCATCATGCCTCACTCGGATCCCGTCGTGAAGGGATTCGATATCGCCGGAATCTGCATACCGGCCCATGAAGTGGGAGGGGATTTCTTCGACTATTTCTGGCTGGACGACCGGCGGACGAGGTTCGGGCTCGCGGTCGGCGACGTGTCGGGGAAGGCGATGAAGGCGGCAATGATCGCCATCATGTCGAACGGCATGATCTCTTCGAAAGCGGACGAGCAGTTCTCTCCGCGATCGGCGCTGACGGGAATGAATCGTCCGCTGTTCGAAAAGACGAATGAAGAGACCTATACCGCTCTCTGGCTCGGAGCGCTCGACGTGGAATCGAGGACGCTCACGTACGCAAACGCGGGGCTTCTCGCTCCCCTGCTCAAAACCTCCGGGGAGGTTCGTCCGCTCGAGAGCGCGGGCGCCCGGTTTCCCCTCGGAGCGCTGCAGGACACCGTCTACGAAGAGCGGAGCGTCCGGCTCGAAAAGGGGGACGTGCTGGTCATGTTCACCGACGGGGTCACGGATGCCCGGGACAGAGACATGGAATTCTACGATTACGATTGTCTGGAACGATTTCTCGGCCTCATGAATACCTCGGGGATGTCGGCAGGGGAGATCAGGGATACGATCGTCGAGGACGTGCGACGTTTCGTCGGATCGGCTCGGCAGCACGACGATATGACCGTCGTCGTCATGAAGGCGCTCTGAGCGAACCGCCCCGCTCGAAAAGCAAAGATGAATACGACTGTGCGCTCGCGCGATTTCTGGTTGCTCGCCGCCGCCGGCGTCCTGGGGATCGTTTCGACGGCGAGGAGCTTCGGAATCGACGGGGTGACGCTCCCCGCCGCGGCATGTCTCGGCGCGGCGGCGATTCTCGCCATCGGCCCGCTCGCTCGATTATCAAATGTCGCCGGCGTATTCGCGGCCCGCGGAAGAACGATCGCCGCCGTCATGATCGTCTGCCACGTCGTCGCGACGCTGTACTTCTTTCCGCCCGAGGACGTCTTCAACGACCGTCCCGTTCTGACGCTCGATCACGCGGTGCATTTCTACGAGGTCGAGAGGGGGAGAGGGGTCTTCGGCGAATCCTTCCGGCTCCATACGTACGATCCGTATTTTTGCGCGGGATATCCGGGAGGAACGGTGTTCGAGATCGACACGAACGGAGTGAGCCTGTGGTGCGCGCTCCTTCGGCTCATCGATACGGCGCGGGCGTACAAGCTCTTTATTCTCCTGGCTCACCTTCTCGCGGTCGTCACGGTTTACGCCGGGTGCCGGCGTCTGCGCTTCGATGCCGGGGAATCCGTCTTCGGAACGCTGATATTCCTCGCATACTGGCATTGGGGGAGGCCCTACACGGGAGATTTTCGTTTCGCGGGAATGTTCTCGTATCTCTTCGTCTGTCATCTTTCCCTGTACGTGGCGGGGCTCTTCCGGTCGTTTCTCGACGGGGAGCGAGTGAGGCGTTTTTACGTCATCGGCCCGCTCGCGTTTCTCGTCCATCCGACAGCCGCGATCATCCTGCCCGTTCCGTTTTTGGCGCTCTTCTGCGCGCGGAGATTCTTCGCCGGGGAAGAGGAGGAACGGCGCCTGCGCGCGCGGCGTCTTCTCGGGCGATTCCTCGCATGGTGCCTGATCGTGCTCGCGGCGAACGCGCTCTGGCTCGTTCCGCTCTTTCGCTACCTTGATATCAAGACGGCCTCTGAGTCCTTTTTCCAGATCGACGGAATCCGCGGGCTTCTGGGAGTGCTCGTGAAGCCCGGGAATATTCCGGCGCTTCTCCTCGTGCTTCTCGGAGGAATCGGCTTCGGAGTCATGGCGAGACGGGGGCGTCTCTTCGAGGCGGTGCCTCCCGCGGCGGCGAGCTGCTTTCTCCTGTTCCTCGCCGGTTTCGGGATCCGTCTGCCGGTCGTCGACCAGATGGAGCCCGGGCGCTTCCTCGTGCCGTCGCTCGTTTTCATGGCGCCGCTCGCCGGGGCCGGATGCGCGGCGCTTTTCGCGGAGGCGCGGAGGGTGCTATCGTCCCGGCGCGCCATCCGCTCTGCTCGAGCGTGCATCGCGATCGCCCTGGCGCTGTGCTCGCCGGTGTTCGGGCTCGTCGAATCGCGCGCATACTACCGGCACACGCTCTCGACGACGCTCCCTCCGGAAGTGGCGCGCGCCATTGAGGCGATTCGGATGCATGCGGACGATTCGGGACGCCTGATGATCGAGGACGGCCCCGCCTGGGTGTATGGGAACAGCCACCTGCCGTCCATGATTCCCCTGTTCACGGGTATCGAGCAGATCGGCGGGCCGTATCCGTTCATGTTCATCGAGCACGGCTTCACGACGTTTCAGACGCGAATGACCATGGGGGAGCCTCTCCGCGTTATGCCGCCGGGGAGATTGCTCGAATACATCGATCTCTACAACGTCCGCTGGATACTGACGGCGACGCCCGAGGCCGCCGCCTCTATCGGCAAACTGCCTTGCGCGGAAGGTATATGGTCGTCGGAACACTTTTCATTATATGGCGTTACGACGCCTTCGTCGGGTTTCTCGATGGAGCGCGGCGTGACGGTTCGTTCGTCGTACGGCGCGCTGCGGGTAACGATCGGACGGGTCGCCGGCCAGGCTCCTCCGGCGAGAATACTGCTCAAGTATCACTGGGATCGCGGCCTCGGCGTCGCGCCGCCTGCCAGAATATCTCCCGTGATGCGGATGGATGATCCGGTTCCTTTCATTCTCCTCGAGCCGAACGGCATGACTGACGTGAGGATAACGTTCCGTTGAACCCGCATTGACATCGACGCCGTTCTCGTGTACAATACCCGCCAGCACAGCACATCTGAAAACCTGAAAGGAATCGTATCGGCGATTTTTGCTAACGGGCGGGATTTTCGTGCTTAAACAACATCGTGCGGCACTCGTTGCCGGTGCATTGCTCGTCATCCTGGCGTTTCACCTCGCCGTGGCGTGGCAGAACCTCGGGACCCTCGCGCGGAACGGGTTTCTTTACGACGACGGCTTTTATGCCTTCAAGATAGCCAAGAACATCGCCGAGGGAAACGGCGCCACCTTCGACGGCGTTCATCCCACGACGGGATTCCAGCCGCTCTATGTCTTTCTCCTGGTGCCCGTGTTCGCGCTGTCGGGGGACAATCTCGTCGCGCCCATCTATATCGCGCTTTCGCTTCTCGCGATCTTCACCTGCGTCACGGCATATCTCATCTATCGAATCTGCCTGCGCCACGTGGGGTGGCGCTCGTCGCTCGTCGCCGCGGTGATCTGGGCGCTCTCCCCGATCGTCACGAAACAGAGCGCGAACGGCCTGGAAACGGCTCTCTCGACGTTCATGATCGCTCTCAGCGTTCTCTACTACCTCTCGAGAATTCGCTCCGCCGATAATCCGGCCCGCGGGCGTTTCATGATTCTGGGGCTGCTGCTCGGGATCACCGTTCTGGCCAGGATCGACGGAGTCCTTCTGCTGCTCGTGATGCTGCTCGACTATCTCGTTCTGCTTCGGCGGATGCGGGTTCCCGCGAAACGCGTCGCGCGCCTTTCGTTCGTGCCGCTCGGCGTTCTTCTTCTGTACGGTCCGTGGCTCCTGTTCAATATGGCCGTGTGCGGAAGCCCTTTTCAGGACAGCGGCACCGCGACACGATTCCTTTCACTGGCCTATGCGGGATATTTCGGCTATGGCTCGGGCTCCATGGCCTCGCGCGGTCCCGATTTCCCGTTCATATGGGCGCATCTGACGCACGCGATCTCGACGATGAAGGTCATCCCGCCCGTGCACCTGATCTTCCGCTTGATCGACCGGGCCGGGGCGATGCTCGGATCGCCCGGCGGCTTTCATTCCGCCGGTAATATCGTCGGTTTCCTCGCTCTCGGAGGAGTCGGCTTCGCGATTCTCGGGTGGAAAGGGGACGAGGGGAGGAGGCGTCGGGGAGAGATGCATTTTCTGATTCTCTTCGCTGCGGTTCTTATCGCTTCATACGTATCCTACGTCTTCGGCATGTTCTTCTTTCTCCGCTACTTCTATCCCGTTTACCTGATCGCGTGCATCTATTTCGCCTTCCTCCTGCATGACCTGCACGGGTGGTGCGCCAGGCGATCGCCCGCGATGAGACGCGCCGTCGTTCTCGCCTGCGCGGTTTATGCCGCGCTGTTCGCTGCTTTTTCGAGCTCGCAGGCGTTCCGCTCGAGGCCGATATACCCGTTCTACGACGTTTCCCGATGGGTGAACGAAAATACCGGCGACGCCGAAAGGATCGGTGTATTTCAGTGCGGCACGATAGGCTACCTATCGAACCGGAAGATCATCAACCTCGACGGCAAGGTCAACAGGGGGGCGCTCGAAGCGATGAAGTGCGGAGGCCTCGACGGCTATCTTCGCGCGGAGAGGATCCAAGTGATCATAGATCATTCAGATATTCTCAAGATATTCTTCGGAGATTCACGGGGGAAGATGCAGGGCTCGTGCACCGATATCGTATGCCGGGAGATGAAGAGCCCGACCGGGTGGATAGCCTATCGCCGGCCCGGGGGAGCTCCGGTCGGAAGCCCGGCGGGAGCGGGAGGCGCCGAAAACGCGGTTTCGATCGCGGCGCCATCGTGGATCCCGACGGGATCGGCCGGGATATTCAGCTTTCACTGATCGTCGGGCGGACGTCTCCGGAAACGCTTGAAGCGGCGGAATCGGCGTTCCTAGGTAATACCACCCAGAAAACTTTGATTACGCAACCCGTTATCTACTATATAAATAGCTGCATTCAAAGTAATTACTACCCTTTGCGTGTTGAGTTTCCATTTGATCGAAATAAGGCGCTGTAGTATAATCATTTCGTTCCTTGAAATGAAACCGATTGCGGCCATGGGTGCGGATCTCGCGTGGGCTTTTTCGAGAGAGGAGGGTGCAGGAGTCCGGAGCAGCAACGATATCATAGGGGCTAAGCGATTCGATTCTTCATGCAATTCACATCTGGAGGGGCGATCATGAAATCCGCGAGAGTGCTGTTTGTGTGCCTGATGACAGGGCTACTTCTCGTCTCCGCGCTGGCGTCGGCCGGACCGATTACCGGCATCTATAACTCAACCGATATGGGCGGCGCGTTCCTGACCGGTCGCGCTTCGACCTGGCGGCCGGGAGTCAACTCGGGGCTTCCGCATGTTATTCATGCTCAATCGTGGAACGGATCCGCGCTCGGCACTCAGTGGGATATCAGCTGCGCCGTCGAGAGCGTAAATTTCCTGGTGCAGGATAACCGGGCAGGGGGTGTCGGAACGATCGTCTACACATCGACGTTCCAGGGCGGAACACTCACGCTGTATGCCGGCTGGCCCTGGGGGGACGGAGTCGCGACGCTCGGCACCACGACGATGATCACGACCGTTCAGTACATACTGATCGGCGGGGTAAGCACGCCGGTCGCGTCGGTAGTGAACGGCAACACATCCGGCACGTTCGCTCCCGGATGCACCCTTACCTTCCTGATCGGCAACGGCAGCGGTGTCGGAGAGACTCCGTATCTCTCAAAGCCGGCCGACTATCCGGTATTTCTGGATGCCACCTGCGGGTCGGCCGCCTCTAACCTGCAATACGGCACCTGGGGAAATGTCATTACTATTACGCTGGGGATCTATTGCCCCGTCGGCGTCGATGAATCGACGTGGGGGGCGATCAAGGAGCTGTACAAATAGCCGCCTGGCGATCGTCGGTCGGAAGATGATTATCGAGGAGCCGGTCGAAAAGGCCGGCTCTTTTTATTATGCGCCGTTGCAGGGGATATCTATGGTGCCGGAGGAGGGAATCGAACCCTCATGAGCTTTAAGCCCGGGGGATTTTGAGTCCCCTGCGTCTACCAATTCCACCACTCCGGCACATGGGCGGAACTTCCTTTGAAAATAGAAAATATCGCGTTTGGCGGAGGCCGTCAATACCGGAAACGGATGAACTTTGAGCTTGACTTGGAGCGCATTTTGCATGATAACTTATAACCACATGGGGTTGTAGCTCAATTGGGAGAGCACTTGACTGGCAGTCAAGAGGTCACGGGTTCGACCCCCGTCAACTCCACCATTTTTTATTTATTCAATAATCGTTGAGGGTGCCGGAGTGCCGCTGGCCCGGCGCCCCCGAATCGGGATCGGGCGCTTTCCTATGGCTTCTCTATCCTTGCCTGGGGTTCTCTGCATATTCGAGGACGAACGCTTCCCGGGATTCTTTCCGCTCTCGCTCGGACGCCCCGTGTTCGACGTCAGCATCGGCACGCAAAGCCTCCGCGGCCGCCTCGTCGATGAATTGAATCCCGAATCTCTCGTTCTCCTGTGCCGGCCATACCTGGCCGCGGTGCTCGCGGAAGAGGAATCGCGGGAGGGTACACGGGGGGCGCGCGTGAACGAGATTCCCGACGGAGAGATTCTCTTCCTCAACGGGCGCCTTCTGTCATACGAGAGGGAGCTGAGCGACCTCTGCGCGGTTCTCAAGCGCGAAAGCATGCTTCACAAGAAGGGCATCGTCGTGGCGGCCAGGCTGTCCGGGGAACGCGCCGCCTCACTCGCCGCTTACCTCGGCGGCCCCATCTCGGACGAGAGTGTCGAGAAGGCCATCCGGGAGATCAAGCGCGCGTCCGCGGCGGACGGGAGCGCGGCGCCGCATGACGACGGAGACGAGAAGAGGGCCGCCGCTCGAGGCAAGGCTCTCGGCGCATGGGCACGGGAAAACGGCGTGGAGCTGCAGGAAACGGCGGTGCGGCTGCTCTCCCATTACTGGCAGCTCATCGGCGAGAACCGGAGCTGTATCGTCGACGATTTCAAAAAGAATCCGCTTCGCGGAACGGCTCCCGAGACCGAGCTTTTCAAGGGCGTCGAGCTCATCAACGAAAACGACATCGTGATAGGTTCGGACGTCGAGGTCCGATCGGGAACGGTTCTCGACGCAAGCGAAGGGGCGATCGTCATCGCGAACGGCGCGCGCGTCGAGCCGAACGCGATCATTTGCGGGCCGTGCGCGATCGGCGAGGGGGCGATCGTCCGCGGGGGCGCCAAGATCGGGCACGGAACGACGCTCGGAAAGATGTGCAGGATCGGCGGAGAGGTCGAGGAATGCATCTTCGCCCCGTGCAGCAACAAGCAGCACGAGGGCTTCATGGGTCACTCCTACACGGGTTCCTGGGTCAATATCGGCGCCGGGAGCTGCACAAGCGATCTCAAGAACAACTACGGTCTCGTCAAGGCGTGGAGCGCGGGGCGCATGCGCGAGACGGGGCGCCGGTTTCTCGGCGCCACGATCGGCGACCATTCCAAGATCGCCATCGGTTCCCGTCTCAACACGGGCACGGTGATCGGATTCAACGCGAACGTCATCTCGGTCGGATTTCCGCCCAGATTCGTTCCGAGCTTCTCGTGGCGGGTCGAGCCGGAGCCGGTTCGATGCGAGCTCGCGTCCGCGGTGGAAACGGCGAAGATCATGATGGACAGGCGAAACGCGGTTTTTTCGGCGGCGCACGGAGAGCTTTTCAAGGCGCTCGAACGTTTCTCTCGCCTCGCGGGAAACGCGTTGTAACGGCCGCAGAGGATCAGGGCGCGATCGGCCAATCGCATGGACGCAATAATTCTCATCGGTGAAAAGCTGAACAGCACGCACTCCTCGGTGCGGAGGATTCTCGAGGAGCGCGACGCGCGCGCTTTCCGGGCGCTCGTCGGAGCGCAGATCGAAGGGGGCGCCTCCTGCATCGACCTGAACGCGTCGATGCTCATGAGCGGCGAGGAGGACGCGCTTCGTTGGGGGGCGGGGATCGTGCGCGCGGCGTTCGGCGTACCGGTCATGATCGACAGTCCCGACAGAAGGATTCTCGCAGGTCTGCTCGCGGAATTCGGCGGCGAATGCATGCTGAATTCGATATCCGCCGACCGGGAGGCGCTCGATGAGATACTGCCCGCCGCCGCGAAGTCGGGTGCCGGGGTTGTGGTCATGCTCAAGGACATGAAGGGGATTCCTCCGTCGGCGCTTGAGAGGCTCTCCCTGGCGGAGCGGGTGGCGTCGAGCGGGACGAGGGCGGGAATCGATCCGAAGAGACTGTTCATCGATCCCGTATTCTCTCCCCTGGCGACCGCTTCAGGCGGAATGGGCGCCGTGCTCGATTGCATTCGGGGAATCCGGGAGAGATTCCCGTCATGGCGCACGATAGGAGGACTGTCGAACGCGTCGTTCGGCCTTCCCGAAAGAAAGCTGCTGAACAGGACGTTCGCGGCGATGGCGTCCGCCGCGGGCATCTCCGCGCTCATATGCGATACGACGGATCGGGAGCTGATGAAAGCGCTGAAGGCGAGCGATGCGTTGAGCGGCCGCGATCCGGGCTGCAGGAAGTTCCTCGAATGGTACAGGCGGGATCGCGAACCGAAATAGCCGCGCCGCGAAGAGATCCCGACACCGGAATCATGTATTACGCAATGCGCCGCTTACATAATAGACCGAGGGGCGACTCGAGGACGCTCGAAAGGTCTCCGAAGACTCTCCGCTAGAAGCGTATAATCAATTATAGCGTAACATGTTGCGCCATTGAGCCGCAAAGCGCCTGGAATGGCACAACTCTTGATCCATGCTTCAACCGCACGCGGAAAGTTCCCTGTTTACCCGTGTCTTATCCTTGACGTGTTTCTCATCCTCACGTGTTGTAGAAACCCACGCACAGGGGTACACGGTACAAACGGGGAACTTTAATTTTATGATATCACAGATCGCGTAGCGCATGCAAGACATCGATTCGCATTCCCCGAAAATAGCGGCAGGACTCTCTCTCATCCGCGGTCAGCGGGGACTCGGATTTCAAAATATATTTTGACATCGCACGCGCGATATGCTAGCTATGGAAAGAGATTACGCGATGCCGCACACGCTCGGACGAAAGAATTTCTGGAATCGCACGCGAGGGACTCTCAAACAAGGAGCGGGGTAACAGAGATGACAAAGGCAGATCTCGTCGAGGAAATCTCGAAGGATACGGGGCTGAGCAAGAAGGACACGAATATCGTCGTCAACCTTATCATCGATAATCTCATCAAAGCGCTCGCCGAGGGGGACAAGGTCGAGTTGCGCGGATTCGGCAGCTTCAAGGTGAAGAGCAGGAAATCGAGAA
Source organism: uncultured bacterium (assembly GCA_963846325.1). Taxonomy (GTDB): domain Bacteria; phylum Krumholzibacteriota; class Krumholzibacteriia; order Krumholzibacteriales; family Krumholzibacteriaceae; genus SSS58A. The sequence continues at coordinate 28,652 of CAWJVO010000009.1, read as the reverse complement.
AGGCGCGCAATCCGCGGACCGGATCGTCCGTGGAAGTTCCCGCGAAGCTCGTTCCCTATTTCAAGGCGTCGAACGAGCTCAAGGCGCTCGTGAACAAGTGATTCAGGAGAAATGATTCGCTCGTAGCGGAATCCAGGCGAACCGACGTGGATTCCGCGAGAAGGGGTCTCTCGCGATTACCAATACCGGCAACCCGATAGGGACAGGGAGGAACGATGCCAAGCGGAAAGAAGAGAAAGAGAAAGAAGATCGCCACTCACAAGAGGAAGAAACGTCTTCGCAAAGACCGGCACAAGAAGAAAAAACGCTAGTAGATCCTCATACCCAGAGGGAGAATGAGCGGCGTTGAAGGCATTCGATGAACGACGGAAAGCTCAGCGGGTCGAGGCGGATCTCGCGGTAACGGTCAGGGGCGGCCCGGGCGAGACGAAGGGCAAAGCGCTCAATATAAGCACGAGCGGCATTTACTTCGAATCGCCGCACTATATCGCGCCCTTGACGAAGATCAGGCTCGAGCTCATCGTCCCCGACCCGCGCGCGGGAGAGTTGCCGGTGACGTGCGACGGGGTCGTGGTTCGCGTGGAGCCGGAGAAGAAGGATCCCGCCGTCGCGCAATACCGTGTCGCCATCCTGTTTACTCTCGTTTCGGAGAGCTCTCTGAAAATCCTCGATGCCTTCATTCGATCGAGGCTGTCGTCCTGAATTCCGGTCGTCTCCCGCTATCTTTCAGGGGGTTCATGACGCGCAAAGCCCTTCACGTATCGGCGTCCGTCCTCATCGTGGACGACGAGCAGGCGATACTGGAAATTCTCAAGCAGTTCATTTCGGAGCGGGGATACCGCGTCACGACCGCGACGAGCGCCCAGGATGCTCTCGCGCTCATCGCCGGAGAGCGATTCGACGTCGCGCTTGTCGATTTGAAGCTTCCCGATAGAGCGGGGCTCGATCTTCTCGAACCTTTCGCCCGGGCGAATCCGCACGCGAAGTGCGTCATCATGACCGCGTTCGCCTCCCTCGAGAGCACGATCGAAGCCCTTCGGCTCAACGCTTTCGACTACATCACGAAGCCGTTCGATCTCCTCAAGATCGGGGAAGTCGTGGACGCCGCCGTCGATCAGGTGCGCGCGCGAAAGGAGAACGACGCCGCGGTCGCGGAGCTCTCGCGGACGAACCGCACGCTCGAAGCCGGCGCGAAAGCGCTCGAGAACAAACTTCTCGTGATCAACGGCGAGCTTTCGCAAACGAACGACTCGCTGAAGCGGTACGTCACGCGTCTCCGGGTGCTCTATCAGATGGGGCGCGATATCAGCTCGAACGAGAACTGGAGCGACGCGCTCGACCGTTTTCTCATGGCGCTCTGCAAGTACCTCGAAGCGGAGGGGGCCGGGCTTCTTCTCTTCAGCAGCAACGAACAGGCTCTCAAGGTCCGCACGTCGTATCAGCTCGAAAGCCGTTTTCTCGACGGCGCGCTCCGCCGGCTCGCGGACGCGCAGGAGGAGGACACGCTGCCGTCGGAGATGTTCAACCTCGACAGCAGGGGGGCGGGGCGCATGAAAACGTGCCTCGAAATGACGGCGAGGTGGGAGCATACGGTCGTTCCGCTCCTCTACAAGGGGCGCTGGCTCGGATTCCTGCTCATCAAGAAAGCGTATCGTTCGCGACGGGCGTACTTCAACGATTATCATTTCATCAACACGATCCAAACGATCCTGACCGAAGAAGTCGCGAACGCGGTCAACATCAGCCGGCTGAGGAATCTCAAGGATTTCAACGAGACGATTCTCGAGAATATCAACAGCGGCGTGCTGACGACGGATCACGAGGGAACGGTGACGTACCTGAACGGGCGCGCGCGCGAGCTCATCGGGGAGCGCGGCGGACCGGAGCTTCGATTCGACGAGCTGTTCTCCAATCCCTACGGGAGCGGGGGGCTTTTCGAGCATATCATCTCGCGGCTGGGAGAGCGATCGTCCCTCGAATGCACGCTCAGCGGAAGAGAAGGAGGCCGCTTAGCGGTCAGGCTCAACGCGCGAACGGTGAAGCTCGACGACCATCATGGTAGCGCGGCGGTCGTGATATTCGAAGATCTCAGCGCGCAGAAAGAAATGGAGGAGGAGCTGCGTCGCGCCGACCGGCTTCGGTCCCTCGGGGAGCTTTCCGCGGGCGTCGCCCACGAGATACGAAACCCTCTAACGGGAATCGCGACGACGGCGCAGGTTCTCTACGAGAAACTCGGCGACGACGAAGGCCGCCGCCGGTACGTGAAAGTCATTCTCGACGAGATCGCGCGGCTCGACGACATCATCAAGAGCCTGCTGAATTTCGCCCGTCCGGTCACCCCGCGGCCGAAGGATATCTCGCTGCCCCGCCTCGTCGAAGAGGCGCTCTCGCTCGTATCGGATACCGCGGAAGGGAAGGGAGTGCGCGTCGGATTCGAGAATCTCCTGAAGGACGAACGATGCATGCTGGACAGCGACCAGGTGAAACAGGTTATCCTCAACGTCGTCCTGAACGGTATCGAGGCGTGCGAGGGAGGGGGCGCCGTGAGCGTATTCGTTCGCGAGGCGGCGAACGCGGCGTTCGTCGAAATCGAGCTCGCCGATACCGGAGCCGGGGTGCCGGAGGATATCGCCGACAGATTGTATAATCCATTTTTCACGACGAAACCGGAGGGGACCGGGATGGGCCTGTCGATCTCGCGGAAGATAGTCGAAAGTCACGGCGGACGCATGTACCACAGGAGCGTTCCCGGAGCAGGCACCAGTTTCTTCATCGAGCTGCCGAGGAAAACGCTGGCCACGGCGAAGCGGTCCGCGGCGGGGATAACGGAACGAGGTATGGGCAATGGGTAAGCGGATTCTCATCGTCGACGACGAAAAGGCGATACGCTGGTCGCTCGGCGAGGCCCTCGCGGGCGAGTACGAGGTGTCGGAGGCGCCGAACGGCCTCACGGCGGTCAAGAAATTCGAGGAAGATCCGGTCGATTGCGTGATCCTCGACCTCAAGCTTCCCGATATCGACGGGCTCAAGGTGCTCAAGAAGATCAAGGCGATCGACGAGGACGTGTCCGTCATCATGATGACCGCATACGGCGAAATCGAGACGGCGGTGGAAGCGGTTCGGGGAGGGGCGTACGATTTCATCCAGAAGCCGTTTCAGCTCGAGAAAATGAAGATCGCCATACGGAACGCGCTCGAAACGAGCGGCATGCGCACGGAGCTCGGGGATATTCGGAAGAGGGAGCGCGAAGCCTACAATTTCAAGAATTTCATCGGGCGGAGCGCCGTGATGCAGCAGGTCTTCGAAAAGATCAAGAAGATCGGCGCGAGCAAGGCGAGCACGATTCTCATCCAGGGAGAGAGCGGGACCGGCAAGGAACTCGTCGCGCGCGCGGTTCACGAATGCAGCGGCGCCCAGTTTCCGTTTCTCGAGATCAACTGCTCGGCGCTTCCGGAAACGCTCCTCGAGAGCGAGCTCTTTGGGCACGAGAAGGGCGCCTTCACGGACGCGAAGTTCCGCAAGAAAGGGCTCTTCGAGCTCGCCGAGGGGGGCACGATCTTTCTGGACGAAATAGGGGAAATGGGAGTCACCCTCCAGAGCCGTCTCCTCCGCGTCATCGAGAACAAGACCTTCAGGCGCGTCGGAGGCGTCAAGGACCTCAGGGTCAACACACGGATCATATCGGCGACGAACCGGGATCTCAAGCGGGCGATCGAAGAGGGCAGATTCAGGAACGACCTCTACTACCGGCTGCAGGTCATTCCGATACATCTCGCGCCGCTCAGGGAGCGCACCGAGGATATCGTGCCGCTCGCGAATTACTTCATCTCCGTTTTCAACCGGGAGTTCAAAAAGGGAGTGAAGAAGGTGAGCCCCGCGGTCGGAAAGGTGCTCGAGGGATATCGATGGCCCGGAAACGTTCGCGAGCTCAAGAACGTGATCGAGCGCGCGATGCTGCTCGAGGCTGAAGATGAGCTGCTGGCCGAGCATCTTCCGCCGGAGATCGTGCACGGGGAAGCTCCGGTCGCGGCCTCCGGAGAGACGAAGAGCTCCGGCGAGATCTATCCGATGAGCCTCGAGAGCATGGAAAAGATATTGATCGAGAAAACGCTGGCGGAATCGGCGGGAAACAAGTCGAAGGCGGCCCGCGTTCTGGGGATTAGCCGGCAGACCCTTCGGGAGAAGATCAAGCTGTACCGCATCGAGTGATTCGGGGTGTTCGGGATGGATCCGGAACTGTGGGGCCTCGTTCAAAGCGCAAGCGTCGAAGCGCTGCTCCGGAAAGCGGCCGCCGGCGAAGGAGTGCCGCTGCGGACGTTTCCTGACGTCGCCGGCCTCCTCTCGAGGGAGGAGCCTGCCGGGGGGATCGTGCTCGCGATCGACGGCGGCGGCAGATTCAAGAATTATCTGACGATACTCAAGCGCCTCCAGCGGAATTTCTTCGGATTCGACGTCATCGTTCTGGGCCCCTCGAGATCCTCCGACGCGATCGCCCGCGAGCGTTCTCTCGGGGTCGACCGCTATATGGCCGTTCCCGTGAAGGAAAGCGAATTCGCCGCGGCGCTTTCCGAGACGGTGGCGATCCGCAGGATCAAGAGCGCGGCGAAATTCGTCGGCCGATCGCGCGAGATCAACGAAATGTTCGAAACGGTTCTTCGCGCGGCCCCGACGGAAGTGCCCGTTCTCATCGAGGGGGAGAGCGGATCCGGCAAGGAGCTCATGGCCCGCGCGATACATATCGCCAGCAAGCGCCGGGACAGGCTCTTCGAGGCGGTGAACTGCGGATCCCTCGCGGAGGGCGTCCTCGAAAGCGAGCTCTTCGGGCACGAAAAAGGGTCGTTCACGGGCGCGGTGGCGAAACGGCAGGGGCTGTTCGAGCGCGCGAACCGAGGAACGCTCTTCCTGGACGAAGTCGGCGAGATGTCGCTCAACATGCAGGTCCGTCTCCTCCGCGTCATCGAGACGGGGGAGTTCCCGCGGGTCGGGGGTTCCGAGCGCGTGCGCTCCGACGTGAGAATCATCGCGGCGACGAACCGCTCGCTCGACACCGCGGTCGAGCGGGGAGAATTCCGGAAGGATCTGTACTACCGGCTCAGAGTCGTGCAGATCCGGATACCGCCGCTCAGGGCGCGGCCGGAAGACATCCCGCTTCTCGCCCATTATTTTATCGCGCATGCCGGCGCCAAGCATGGCCGCAGAATTCGGGGCATCGAGAAAGAGGGAATGGATCTGCTCATGAGCTACCCCTGGCCGGGGAACGTGCGGGAGCTCGCCAACATCATCGACAATCTCGCGATCATGAGCGGGGATCAAACGATCCGGGCGGTCGACGTCGAGAAACGCCTGAAGGAGGAAACGTCCGTGCAGCCGTTTCCCGATCTGCCCGTGCACGTGCCGAAGAGCAGGGATGAAGTGGAGCGGGAGCTCATCCTCACCTCGCTGCTCTCGTTGAACAACGACCTGAAGGAGGTTCTGCGGATTCTCAGGGGGGAGAAGGCCCCCGCCGGCGTAACGTGGCGCGGCATGGTCGAGGTCAAGGAAGGCAACGGGGCGAAGCCGCGCGATCTCGGCGCCATGGAGCGCGACGCGATTCGTGATGCGCTCGAAGCGAACGCGGGAAACCGCCGCAAGGCCGCGCGGCAACTCGGGGTTTCCGAGCGCACGCTCTACCGCCGAATCAAGAAGTACAAGCTCGGGTGAGCCCGCCGATTCGATTTGAATTATCGGGGCTCACTTGTTATAATTCTAAAGGAGCGACGAAGGAACGTCCCTGAACGGCACGAATGTCGGCAGTATGTGTGCATAATCCCCTGGGAAATCTGGAGGAACCGATGCGTCGGATCATAACGGGCATCTGCCTCGCTCTTCTGGTCTCTCCATCCCCGTCTCAAGGCGCAAAATATGCCGGGGAATTCATGGCTCTCGGCGGCGGAGCGCGTGCCATGGGCATGGGAAGCGCCTTTATCGCGGTGGCGAACGACGCCACGACGGCGTTCTGGAATCCCGCGGGGCTCGTCGACGTTTCTGCGTCTCCGGAGCGCCGTGGAAGCTGGGAAGCCGTGCTCATGCACGCCGAGCAGTTCGGCGACCTCCTCGATTCCAATTTTCTCTCGGCGGCGTTTCCGATGAAGCCGGGCGAATCGGCATGGGGGATCTCGATCATTCATATGGGAATCCCCGATATTCCGGTTATTCTGCTCAGGCCGGGCATGATCACGAACTCCGACGGCGACGATATCTACGAGCCGTACAATCCGCAGCCGGAGGGCTTGAACCTGGGAGCAGGGGATTTCCGGTACGAAAGCGCGAACGACGTGGCCGCCGTTTTTTCCTACGCTCAGCGTTTCGCGTTCGGTTCGGCGGGCGCGAGCGTGAAGATCATCCGCAGCGATCAGATTACCGGGGTCACCAGCCTCGGTATCGGGCTCGATCTCGGGCTGCTGAAGCGAGACGTGTGGAAGGATCTCGCCATGGGGGTGAAGCTCCAGGATGCGACCGGAACCTATATCGGGTGGAGCACGGGGGAACGGGAGTTCATCTATCCGGCGCTCAAGGTCGGCTGCGCGTATCCGTTGAGATTCGCGGGGATGGGGAGCACGCTCGTCCTGGCCGTCGACGGCGATTTCCGATACGAGAACAGGCGCGGCGCCGCGCAATTCTGGCTCGGCGACGCGAGCGCGGATTTTCATTTCGGCGCCGAGATTCTCATCAGGGATACCGTGGCGCTGCGCGGCGGGATGGACATGGGGCGCCCGACAGCGGGAATGGGAGTCATGCTTCGCGATTTCGGACCCTGGCATATGTCGCTCGGGCTCGATTACGCGCTGCTCCACCATGACGAGTTCGATATGACCCATCGCGTTTCGCTGCTCGCGGCCCGATGATGCCTTTCTCCACGAACGGATGGGAACGATGCAGGGGAATCGATAACCCTTGAAAACCCTCGTCCTGATACTTGCCGGAGGCACCGGTGAAGAGCTCTCGGTGCTCACGCGCCATCGCGCGAAGACCGCGGTGCCGTTCGGCGGGCGCTATCGAGTCATCGATTTCTGCCTCAGCAACTGCGTCCATTCGGGGTTGCATGAGATCGCGGTTCTCGCGCAGTACTCGCCGAAGTCGCTCATCGATCATATCGGCATGGGAAAGCCGTGGGATCTCGACCGCAAGACCGGCGGGGTGTATATACTGCAGCCGACGCATAACGGCGAGGCCGCGACCTGGTACCTGGGGACCGCGGACGCTCTCTTCCAGAATATCGATCTCATCAAGAATTCGAAGGCGGACACGATTCTCGTCCTCTCCGGCGACCAGATATACGTCATGGATTATCGGCCGCTGCTCCGGTACCACGCCGAGAAGGGCAAAGCGGTCACCCTCGCGATCAAGGAAGTGCAGGCGAGCCAGCGGTCGCGCTTCGGCATGGTCCGGTGCTCGCGAGACGGGCGGGTGACGGCGTTTCGCGAGAAGCCGGCCGCTTCCACGTTTCGTTTCGCGTCGCTCGGCATCTACGTGTTCCGTCGCGATTTTCTGATCGATGCGCTCGGTCCGGGAAAGACGAACATCGTCTTCGACGTCGTCATGCCGCTCCTCAAGCGCGGCGACGTGGCGGGATACACGTTCGAGGGCTACTGGGAAGACATCGGATCGATCCAGAGCTACTACCGGTCGTCGCTTCAGCTTCTGAGAAACAGGCTTCTCATCACCGATCCCGAATGGCCCGTCTTCACGAAGGGGAACGAGCTCCCGCCCGCGCGCTGCGCGGAGGGATCGCGCGTGAGCGATTCGATCGTGGCCGACGGCTGCGTCGTGAAGGGAGAAGTCGCCGGATCGATTCTTTTCCCCGGCGTGACGATCGAGAAGGACGCCGTCGTCCGGGACAGCATCGTGTTCTCCTATTCGCGCATCGGGCGAGGCGCGTGCGTGACGAGGGCCATCCTCGACAAGTTCGTCGAGATCGGCGGCGAGGCGACGGTGGGCGGAGCGGCGCGCGGAGGGTCCGCGGCATCGGGCGCGCGCGGGCCGAAGCGGCCCGAAGATGCGACGGGAGGCGTCGCGGTTGTAGGCCGGGGCGCGCGCGTCTCCCGGGGCGCCCGGGTGCGTGGGGGAACGCTCGTCGAACCGCATTCGCGCATCGGTTCGCGGAGGTGACGTTGAGCAGAACGGTCGTTTTCATTCTAGCGGGAGGGGTCGGCAAACGGCTGAGCCTCCTCACGCGCTACCGCGCGAAGCCGGCGGTTTCGTTCGGCGGGAAATACCGCATCATAGATTTCACCCTGACGAACTGCATAAGGTCGGGTATGGATGAAGTGTATATCCTCACCCAGTACATATCCCGCTCGCTCGTCCGGCACATAGGAATCGGAAAGCCGTGGGACCTCGACAGGATGACGGGCGGTCTCCATGTCCTTCATCCGCATCTGGGGTATCAGGCGGCCGATTGGTATCGCGGTACGGCGGACGCTATATTCCAGAATATCCCGGTGCTCAAGAAGCTCGATTGCGACAACGTGCTGATTCTCTCGGGAGATCACGTCTACCTCATGGACTACCGGGAGTTCGTCGCGTTTCACGCCGAGAGCGGAAAGCCCGCGTCGGTCGGAGTGGTCGGAGTCCCGAAGGGGATGACGAGCGAGTTCGGCATCGCCACGGTCGATGGAACCGGCGCCATCACGAAGTTCGAGGAGAAGCCGAAGGAGAGCAGCGGCACCCTGGCATCGATGGGTATCTATTTATTCAACAAGGACTATCTCATATCACTTCTCGAAGAACTTGAAGCGAAGCAAGCCGATCTCGATTTCGGAAAGCATGTGATTCCGCGCCTCGTTTCAAAAAGAATGATCTCCGCCTTCCGCTTCCCCGGGTACTGGCTGGATATCGGAACGCTGAAGAGCTATTATCGAGCGAGCCTCGAGCTCCTTGCGGAAAGGCCGCGCCTCAAGCTCTACCGCTGGTCGTCCCCCGTCCTGACGGCGCCCGACGATTCTCCTCCGTTTATGGCGACGAAAGAGGCGAACATATCCAATTCTCTCGTCTGCAACGGTTGCCTCGTGCGAGGGGAAGTCCGTTCCTCGATCCTTTCGCCCGGCGTGAGAATCGAGAAGGGAGCGAGAGTGGAAAACTCTATCCTGTTCCATGACTGCACGATAGGCGCGGGAGCCGAGGTGTTCAACGCGATCGTCGATAAGGGATGCGTCATCGGGTCCCGGGCGATAGTGGGGCTTGGAGACGCCGGAGTCGCGAACGAGCTGCAGCCGGCATATCTCGATTTCGGCGTCACGCTCATCGGCAAGAGAACGGTCATTCCCGCGGGGGTCCGTATCGGGACGAATTGCCTCGTGAGCGGAACGATCGAGAACGGCATAATCCCGAAGCGGAATGTGCCGGACGGCGGCTATTTCATCGCGGGAGAAATGCGGCGCTAGTTCCCCTTGACCCAGATCGTGATCTTCTCTCCCGGACGCAGCTTGTTGCGGTTGGATCGCGGATTCCACTGGAGAACGTCGGAAAGCCTCACCTCGTAGAGCCGTCCGATAGCGCTGAGGGTTTCACCTTTTCTGACCACATGGGTGATTCGGCGCGGGCCGCTCTCGGAGGACGGGTCCCCCGTCCGGGGCGCTTCGATTCCCGGGCCCGGGGATTCCTTCGAGGAGGGAGTATCCGGGCGGTTCGCGGCGGCCGGGCCTGCCGCGCCGGTGGACGTGACCGCGTGTATCCGCAGCGTGTCTCCGGGCCGGAGCACGGAATCGTGCGTGAGATCGTTCCATTCTCTGATCTGAGCGAGGCTCGCGTGGAATCGCTCGGCGATCTTCACGATCGTATCGTCCTTCCTGACGATGTAGCGCATCTGCTTGCTCCCGTCGGTTACCGACAGGAGCGGAAGAGATACCGCGCCGCGGGGCAATTCCGGATTCCGGTACGAAGGCCTGCTCGCGACGCGAGCCGATCGCACCGTATCCTTGACCGGTATGAGAAGAATATTTCCCGGGTGGATCGTGTGCGAGGCCGCGATTTCGTTGAAATTCCGGATGTCCTTGACGGTCACGTCGTGCTGGGCGGCGATGCCGGAAAGCGTTTCCCCTTTTTTCACCTTGTGCTGAACGAACGACCCCAGCCTGTCGCTCTTCATCGACGCGAGGCGGGCGCTGCACTGCGTTCCGGCGCCCCTGGGGACCTTGACCTCGACAACCATGTCGGGAGGGGTGCACCATTTCTTGAAATGAGGGTTCAGCTCCTTGAGCTCGCTCAACGTACAATCCGCCGCTTCGGCGATCTTCCGGAGCTCGGTCGGGCGCTCCACTTCGATGATGTCGAATTCGAGAGGATCGGAAGGAGGTTTCTCGAACCCGTACGCCTCCGGATTCCTGCCGATGGCGAGGGCGGCCATGAATTTCGGGACGAACCACGTCGTTTGGGTGGGGAGATGAAGCTGCCAGTAATCCGTCGTTCGCTGATTCGTTATCGCGCGCGCGACGCGGTGCTCCCCGGAGTTGTACGCGGCGAGGGCGAGAGGCCACGATCCGAAAAGGTCGTGGAGATACTTCAGGTAGTTCGCCGCCGCGTACGTCGCGGCGACGATGTCCTTGCGTTCGTCCAGCCACCAGTTGATCCGGAGCCCGAAGATCTTCCCCGTTCCCGTCATGAACTGCCAGGGACCGATCGCTTTCATATATGACTTCGCGCTGAGGTTGAGGCCGCTTTCGATCACGGCGAGGTAGAGGAGATCGCGCGGAATCCCGACGTCCACGAGGATCGGCTCGATGATATCCCTGAAGGATCCGACGCGCGTCAGCCAGCGCGAGAAATGCTTGCGGCCCGCGCCCTGGAAATAGTCGATCCAATGCTCTGTCTTGTGGTTGTATTCGATCTCGATCTCTTCCTCGACCACGTTGTTGAGAGCGACGGAATCGATGAGCGAGGCCATATGGGGACTCGTTTCCCGTTCCATTTCGTCGTCGGACATGCGCTGCAGCAGGCACCTGGCGCCGCTTTCAAGGTATTCGAGGCGCTCGCACGCCTCGCCGTCCGGAAAGGCCGTTCGGAGGGCCTCGACCGCCTGCAGGAGATCGTCCGCCGAGGACGCGGCAAGATCGAGCTCCCCGAAGTGGAAATACGAAGAAGCGCGATCGAGCTTCTGCTCGAGGACGAGAAGCTGCGGAAAGCGGCGATAGAGGTCGTCCGCGGAGACGGCCCCTTCGCCTGAAGCCCCCGACACCCTTTCGGGGGAGAGCAGGACGCCCAGGAGAAAGGCGCAGGCGAGCGGAACGATCGAAATATTTCTTGAGTTCATGCGTATACCTCGCGACTTCCGTGAATATATTGAATCACCGGAGCATATTCAAGCGAATGTGAGATCGATCCTACGCCGGAAACGGTGTCCCTCTCAAGGGTTCTTTTGATGGAAATGCGCCCGCGGGTAGTGTATAATCGTAGGTGGCACAAACGATAACCGGCGGCCGCGCCGTGCGAAGAAGGCATGCATGCACCGAGGGATTGAACGAGATTATCGATACCTTCTTTCGCGGATCGTTCCCCGCCATCTTCTCCCTATCGAGCGGCGGGCGGAGCTTGAAAGCGTTCTTTCGAGGGGCGACCGCTTCGATCTCGTCAGGGAAGCGTACCTGTCGATGGAGGAGCTCGCCCGCAGCGGCGCCTTCCTGAACGGAACGGTCGCGGCGGCGGACGGAGCCGTCTCGATTTCGTACCGTTCGACGCTGCAGGCCATGACGATCACGCTCGCCATGACTGCGGGCGAATGGGAGCGCCTCTCGGGCGCGAAACCCCGCGCCGAGGGGATTCTCCCGTCGGTGTTCGCCGGCATCATCTCGTCGCTCACCCCGAACGATTCTCCCAAAACGGTGGTTATCAGGATCGAGGAGCTGCTTTCGCTCGCGGGCCGCATCTTCGACGGCGCCCAGGGAAAGCTCCTTTTCGTCAAGGCGATTCCCGCGATCCCCGAGCTGTGCCGGGAGAAAGTCGCGTTCCTGCCGCTGAACGAAGCGTTGAAACGGAAGCTCTACCATTCGTGCCTCGCGGGCGGGATGCCGCACACGTTCGTCAGAATCACGAACGGGTCGGCGGCCGAAAGCGCTTTCGGGATCGATGCGCGCGCGAAGTCGATGCTCATGTTTCCGCTGCAGGCGGGGGACGTCAAGTGGGCGATCCTCGAGATTCACCTGCCCGGTGAGCTTCCCCCCGACCGGAACGCGCTGTCGAATTTTCGTATTCTGGCCGACGGGCTCATGCGGTTCCTCGAGAACAACGCTCAGCTCGAAAAGATGGTCTCGATCGATCGTCTCACCCAGGTGCATAATCGGAACTACTACGAGATGCAGGTTCCGCTCGAGATCGAGCGGGCGAACCGCAACAAGATGACCCTCGGCTTTCTGATCGCCGATATCGACGACTTCAAGAAAGTGAACGACGGATACGGGCACGCCGTGGGGGATGAGGTGCTGCGGCTCGTCGCCCAAACCGTCCGAAAATCCCTCCGCAAGATCGATCTGCTTTTCAGGTACGGGGGGGAGGAGTTCATCGTGCTTCTGCCGGGAACGGGCGCCGAATCGGCCCGGAGGACCGCGGAGAGAATCCGCGGGATCGTGGCGCGCGCGGAACATTCGCTCGAGGACGGAAGAAAGGTGAAGGTGACGATCAGCATCGGCGGCTGCATCTATCCGCAGGACGCGCAGAACGAAAGCCATCTCCTGCGCATGGCGGATAAGGCGCTCTATCTGGCCAAGGAAAAGGGGAAGAACCGCGTCGTGTTCAGCGGCGACTGATTCGTGGAAATCCCGCGCGACGCCCGGGGGCGCCGCGCGGCTTTGAATGAAATAGTGCGGGACGGCAGCGCGGGAGGTGGGGAATGGTGCGGTGGTGGGCTGCCTTTTTCGTTGCGGGGCTTGTTTCCCCGCCTGGAGCATGCGCGGCGTTCGTCGCGACGCTTCTCCTCTGCGTTCTCGCATTCGGGGCGGCCGCGGTTTCTCGGCGTTCGCCCCGGGCGCGGCTCGAGCGTTTCGGCGCCGAGCGATTCGTCCGTGCTTCGGCGACATTCGTCATGTGCGGCGCGGCGGCGATCGTCGTCTGGCAGACGGCGGGGCTCGATCGCATCGCGCACGATCGCCCCGGCGCCACGCGTCCGGCCCGCCCGGCCGGAATCCGATCCCTTTCGCTCACCGGAGCCCGATCCCGGCTCCTCGAGGGGCTCGACGACGGCAGGCTATCGAAGCGCGCGCGGGGGCTCGTCGGCGCCCTCATCCTCGACGACCGGAGCGGTCTCGATTTCGAGATCAGCGAGACGTACTCGTACGTGGGCATCACGCATTTTCTCGCGCTGAGCGGCATGCATCTCGGCGCCATCGCTATCCCGCTGTCCGGGGTGCTCTCGAGGCTCATCCGCTCGCGGCGCCGGAGCGATATCGCGCTGCTCGTCATCCTGGCGGCCTATTCGGCCGTGGCGGGCTTCCCGGCCTCCCTGCTGCGAGCGCTCTTCCTGAGCGCCGCGGTCGTTTCGTACCGGCTCGCCGGAATGAACACGGACCTCATCGGTTCGCTCGTCGCGGGATCGTGCGCTCTTGTCGCGATCGATCCGCCGATCGCGTTCGACGTCGGGTTCCAGCTTTCGTTCGCCGCCGTATGCGGCATTGCGCTCGTCGCGGCTCCGCTCTCGAAGAAGGCCGAAGCGCGCCTGCCGGGCGGTGTTCGCGGAACGATGATGAAGGCGGTATTCCTGCCGGCCCTCATAACGTGCTCCGTGCAGTTTATCACGATGCCGCTCGTCATATCCCTGTTCAAACGGGCGTCGTTCTATTCTCCGGTGGTGAACGTCATGGTTTCCCTGCCCTTCACGGCGCTTCTCTACGCGGGGCTGCTCTATGTGTTCGTGCCGCTGGGACCGGTGCGCGCGCTCCTTGCGCTCGGCATCAATCCGCTGTGCCGCTTTCTGGAAACGGCGCCCGGCGTCTTCGCCCGAAGCCCGCACGCGGCGCTCTACCGGGGGGATTTCCGCATCGACGCGTATCTGTGCGGGGCGTTATTGGCCGCGTGGGCGCTGCAGAAGAGCTGTCCGCGGAAACGAGCGATCGCGGGCGCGGGCGCCGTATGCGTGGCGCTCGCGTTTCTCGCGCCGGGATCCGGAAGGAGCGGGGCGCACGGACCCGGCGGCGCGGATCGCTCGCCGCGGGCGGATCAAATTCCACGCGTCTCGTGCAGGGGAGCGGCATATCTCGGCGCGGGAAGGGGATTCATCTTTCTGGGGGAGGGTTTCACCTCGGGAGACGCGTATCGATTCACGCGCTCGCTCTGGGCGGAGGGGGTGAGAAGCGCGGGAAGGTGCGTCGTGGCGCCGTCGCGTCTCCGTCGAAACCACGGCGTCTTCTATCTTCTCACGAGAATCCGCGTCGACGAGGTGCTGTGCAGCGACTATCTGCTTCTGCGCGACGCGAATCTTCCGGCCCGTCTCGGCGCGGGGGGCGCCGGCGTCAGGGCGGTGCGCGCGGGGGACGTTTTTCAGGAGGGCCGTTGGAGGCTCGAGATAGCCGGCCCCGCGTTCCCGCCGCCGCGGGGCATCGTGGCGGAAAGCGACGCGGCCGTCTCGTGGAAGCTTATCGCGGGGTCAATCACTCCGCTTGACTTGCCGTCGAGCCGCGGATATCATGCTGTCCCATGAAGGAAAGGAAGGGGATCGCGGTTCTCGCATCGGGCAGGGGCAGCAATTTCGAATCCCTTGCGCGCGCCTGCCTCGACGAAGATTACCCGGCGGCTGTCAGGGTGCTCATCGTCGACAGCGTCGAAGCGGGAGCGATCTCGGTCGCCGATTCGTTCGGGATCGAATACGCCGTCGTCGACTGCGGCCCGAAGAAGGGCTCGATGACACCCGAATCGAGCGAGCGCATGGCGAAGCTTTGCGCGGACCGGGGCGTCGCGCTCGTCTGTCTCGCGGGATTCATGCGAATCGTGAAGGGCGCCATCATGGATGAATACAGGGGAAGGATACTGAATATCCATCCCGCGCTCCTTCCCGGTTTCAAGGGACTTCACGCCCAGGAACAGGCGCTCGCCTACGGCGTTCGATACTCCGGATGCACCGTTCATTTCGTCGACGAAGGTGTCGATACGGGACCGATCGTCGTCCAGCGCGTCGTGCCCGTCCTCGACGAGGATACGGTCGAGAGTCTGAGCGATCGGATATTGCAGGAGGAACATCGGGCGTATCCCGAGGCCGTGAAGCTGTGGGCCGAGGGAAGACTGCGCATCGATGGAAGGAGGGTTCATATCCGTGAAGGAGCATGAGTTTCCGAATGGCGGAAGCGGGGGCCTCCCCGGGATCGAACCCGCGTTCAGGGGCAAGGTGCGCGACATCTACGATCTCGGAGACCGTCTCATCATCGTCGCTTCCGACCGGATTTCGGCCTACGATTCCATATTGCCGACGCCGATTCCGGGAAAGGGCGTCGTTCTCACCCTTCTGTCCGCCGCATGGGCGAAATGGCTCACCGGTATCCCGCATCACATCCTCGCGACGGACGTTTCAGCCTTTCCTCCGCCGTACGACGCCTTCGAGCGTGAGCTCGGAGGGCGATCGATGCTCGTCCGTAAGGCGCGCCGCATCGATCTCGAATGCGTCGTGCGCGGGTATCTCGCCGGGTCCGGATGGAAGGAGTACCGGGAGAGCGGCGCCGTGTGCGGCATACCTCTTCCGAAGGGTCTGCGGATGTCGGACCGGCTCGATGAGCCGATCTTCACCCCGTCTACGAAGGCCGATTCGGGACACGATCGGAATATCACGATCGAGGAGGCGGGGGAGATCGCCGGGCCCGAGGTCGTGCGGGAAATTCGCCGGCTCAGTCTCGATATCTATCGAAGGGCGCGCGAATACGCGGCGGTGCGGGGAATCATCATCGCCGACACGAAGTTCGAGTTCGGCTTCATCGACGGTCGCGTCGCCCTGATCGATGAGGTCCTCACGCCGGATTCGTCGCGATTCTGGCTCTCGAACGAATACCGGCCCGGAGCGTCTCCGCCGAGTCTCGACAAGCAGTTCGTGCGGGATTACCTCGACACGATCGGCTGGGATCACAATCCGCCCGCGCCGGAGCTGAAAGAGGAAATCGTCCGTAAAACGTCCGAGCGCTATCGGATGGCGCTCACGAGTCTGTTTCCCGAAATCATCATGGAAAGGTATGAACGATGAACGTACCGGTCAAGAGAGCTTTGCTCAGCGTCACCGACAAGAAATCGCTCGATTCGTTCGCGAAGGCGCTTTCGAGTCGCGGCGTCGAGATCATCGCGTCGGGCGGAACGGCGAAGGCGATCCGGGAAGCCGGCGTGCCCGTCATCGACGTGAGCGATATAACGGCGTTTCCGGAGATCATGAACGGCCGCGTGAAAACCCTGCATCCGAAGATCCACGGAGGCATTCTCGCGGAGCGGGAGAATCGCGCGCATCTCGAGCAGGCCGCGAAGCACGGAATCGGACTCATCGATCTCGTCGTCGTCAACCTGTATAGGTTCCACCAGGCCGCCGAGAATCCGAAATTCGGCGAGAAGGACATCGTCGAGGAAATCGATATCGGCGGACCCGCCCTCATCCGGGCGGCGGCGAAGAACTTTCACTCCGTGACGGTCGTCGTGGAGCCGGGCGATTACGACGCCGTTCTCAAGGAGATGGCCGAACACGGCGGATCGGTGACGATCGAGATGCGGCGCAAGCTCGCGGCGAAGGCGTTCTTTCACACCGCATGCTACGACGCGGCGATCTCGCGTTATTTCGAACGGATCATGGCTCCGCCCGGAGATCTGCCCACCGCGATGATCACGGCGTACCGGCGGCGGCAGGCGCTTCGATACGGCGAAAATCCGCATCTGCGCGGGGCGCTCTACGCGGCGGATCAGGCGGAAGCCGGGCTCGCGAAGCTCGCGCAGCTCCAGGGAAAAGAGCTTTCCTACAACAACATCCAGGATCTCTATTCGGCGTATCTTCTCGCCCGCGATCTCGGGAAGGCGTCGTGCGCGATCATCAAGCACATGAATCCGTGCGGCGCGGCGAACTGCGGAAACGGCGCGGAGAGCTTCGCGCGGGCGCGGCGCACCGACGAAACGTCTGCGTTCGGCAGCGTCGTGGCGTTCAACGACGTCGTCGACCGGCGCGTCGCGGAAGCGTGCGGAGAGATTTTCCTCGAGGTGATCGTCGCGCGCGGATTCAAACAGGAAGCCGTCGAGATCTTTTCGAAGAAGAAGAACCTGCGTCTCGTGACGATTCCCCCGGACGATTGGGACACATCGAGGGGCGGATTGAGCACGAAGGAAATCGGGGATCTCCTCCTCGTTCAGGATCGCGACGAAGGATTTCCGGAGCTCGAGAGCTGCAGGGTCGTGACGGCGCGCGCGCCGTCGGCCGAGGAGGATCGCGCCCTCAGGCTCGCCTGGAAGATCGCGAAGCACGTTCGATCGAACGCTATCGTGATCTGCGACGCGCAGGGGACGATCGGCGTCGGCGCGGGGCAGATGAGCAGGGTCGATTCGTGCCGTATCGCCGTTGACAAGGCGCATCGCGAGGGGATGCAGGTCGAAGGGGCCTCCGCCGCGTCGGACGCGTTCTTTCCCTTCCCCGACGGCATCGAGGCGCTCGCGGCGGCCGGGGTGAAGGCTATCATTCAGCCGGGGGGGTCGGTGCGGGACGATGAGGCCATCTCGGCGGCCGACCGACTCGGCGTCAGCATGGTGCTGACCGGCGTCCGGCATTTCAAACACTAAGGAGATTTCGGGTGAAACACGGCCGATCGAAGGGCGAATCGATCGTCATTATCGATTTCGGATCCCAATACACGCAGCTCATCGCGCGGAGGATCCGCGAGGAGAAGGTCTTTTCCGTCATCCTTCCGCCGAAGGCCTCCCTCGAGGATATCCGCGCGGAGAAGCCGTGGGGGATCATTCTGTCGGGCGGGCCCGCGAGCGTCACGGACGCCGGCGCGCCGCAGATAAGCCCCGAAATCCTCTCGATCGGCGTCCCCGTCCTCGGCATCTGCTACGGGCTTCATCTCATAACGCGCGCGTGCGGCGGCGAGGTCGAGAAGGCGGATCATCGGGAGTACGGCCATGCGGTGATACGGATCGATCGCGAGAGCGCCCTCTTTCACGAAACGCCGCGCGAGCAGCGCGTATGGATGAGCCACGGGGACCGCGTGAAGCGGCTCCCCGAGAACTTCGACGTCGTCGCGACGTCGAAGGACGCGATACTCGCGGCCTTCGAAAACAGCGCGCGAGGCATCTACGCGCTCCAGTTCCATCCGGAGGTTTTTCACAGCGCGTACGGCTCCGAAATCCTGAGAAACTTCATCTTTCGCGTGTGCGGGTGCGAGCCGAACTGGGGCTCGGGATCGTTCGTCGAGCGCGAGATCGCGAAGATCCGCGCGAAGGTGGGGGACGCGCGGGTGCTCTGCGCGGTTTCGGGGGGAGTGGACAGCTCGGTCATGGCGTGCCTCGTCGACCGCGCGATCGGGGGGCAGCTCGTCCCGGTGTTCGTCGACAACGGGCTTCTCCGTTTGCACGAAGCTGAAGAGGTAAAGGAGATTCTCGCCCAGCACCTCGCCGCCGACCTCGTGTTCGTCGACGCGGCGGACGAGTTTCTGAACCGGCTCGCCGGGGTCGGGGACGCGGAAACGAAACGGAAGATCATCGGGAAGTGCTTCATCGATATATTCGAGGACCAGAGCCGGAAACACGGTCCCTTCGCGTTCCTGGCCCAGGGGACGCTGTATCCGGACGTGATCGAGAGCCGCTCGACCGGAGGGCCGTCGGCGACGATCAAATCGCATCACAACGTCGGGGGACTCCCCGAGAATCTCAACTTCGAGCTCATCGAGCCGCTCGCGCTCCTGTTCAAGGACGAAGTCCGCGAAGTGGGAAGGTATCTCGGTCTTCCGGACCATCAGGTGAAGCGGCACCCGTTTCCCGGGCCGGGCCTCGCCGTGAGGATTCCGGGAGCGATCGCGCGCGAGGATCTCGATCTTCTGCGCAGGGCGGATCGGATCTTTATCGACGGTCTCCTCAGGGAAGGTCTGTACGACAGCGTATGGCAGGCCTTCGCCGTCCTGCTTCCGGTGCGGAGCGTGGGCGTCATGGGAGACGAGCGAACGTACCAGCGCGTGATTGCCCTGCGCGCCGTCACGAGCATCGACGGGATGACGGCGGATTGGGCCAAGCTACCGCACGAGTTTCTCCAGCAGGTGTCGGCCGATATCGTGAACAAGGTCCCCGGAGTGAACAGGATCGTCTACGATATCAGCTCGAAACCGCCGAGCACGATCGAATGGGAATAGCCGCCGGCGGATAAAGGGCTTTTCCTGGCACCTGACTTGCCTCTCATCGCGTGTCTCGTTGAATGACGCATTATCGGGAAAAGGGTGCGGCACTATGCCACGATTGCTCCTTTTTTGCGCGATTCTCGCTTTGTGTGCGACTCCGTCGGCGGCGGAAGAGGACGAGGCGCTGTGGGCCGGATTGAGCGCCTATCGAGCCGGGGCATACGACAGCGCGTCGGTTCTCCTCGGGCGCGCGACCGATAATCCATATCTCGAAAGCGTGCGGCTCTATTATCGGGCTGACTGCCTGCTCCGAGACTCGCTCTACGCGGGCGCCGAGGCGGCGCTCGAGACGCTTTATGCGCTCGTCGATTCCGGAAGGGTCGCTCAAATATTCCGCTTCGTCCGTGAAGCGGGCAGCCTCCGAGGCGAAGCGCTCGCGAGCCGCGGCGTCTGCCTCCCGCGCACGCGGGCCGAAGCGCCGGCGCGCGCCTTCCATCTCTCCTCCCGCGCATCTCTCCTCGCCTCGCGCGCATGCCTCGCGGCGGGGGACACCGCGAGCGCGTTCGAGCATCTCTTGAGCGGCGGCGAATCCACCGCGGATTCCTCCATTTTCAGGGAGCTCTTCCGGCGATGCGAGCCGAACTTCGCGGCTCGTTCCGATTGGCATCTCCTGGCTCTCGCCGGACAGGCTGCGGGTCTCGGTCTCTTCCCCGAGGCGAACGACGCCATACATGCCGTGCTCGCGAGAACGCCGGGAGACCCCGGAGCGCTGCTCGCCCGGGCGAATGTGCTGCGGAAATCCGGAGAGCCCGAGAAAGCGCTGCGCGCGTATTGGCGGATATTCGACTCTGCCGGGCCGGTGAGGGAGAAGAAAGCGGCGCTCTCGGCGATATCATCGATCGAGTACGATTTAAAAGAGTACGACAAAGCGGCGAAGCATTACTTCATGATGGGAGCGTATTACAGCGATGACACGGCTCTCGACCTGGCCGCGCGCATATACGTCAGAGAAAAGGAATGGAAGAGGGCGCTCCGCGCATGGAGCATGCTCCGGGAACGCTTTCGCGGGGAACGCGGCATTTTCCTTTCGACGTGGATCGACGGCGGGCTGAGCGAAGCGGCGCTCAGGTCGTGGCTCGGGCGAAACGCCGAGGCGAACGCGATTCTGCGGGAGCTCCTGCCCCGCACACGGGGTTCACAGCAGGCGGCCGCGCTCTTCTGGCTCGTAACAACAAGCGGCTCCGATGCCGAGCGCGCGTTATGGTCGGACAGCCTGCTCCACGCGGCCCCGCGCTCCTTCTACTCCGCGATCGCGAGAGGGGCCGAGACGTTCTTGAGCGCGCGAGCCGATAGCTCGGGGGCGAGGGAGATCGATGCGCTCGGTCGAATCGCCGCGGAGCGCATCGCCAGGTGCGATACGGCGAGCGTGGATTCCGCGTTCGCGAGGCATTCGGCATACCTCGCGTATGTCGCCCTGCTCGATCACGGATTCGACGATGAAGCGGCGGCAATCGCCCGCGCGATGATCGAGATCGAAAACCTGCTGCTTCGGCGGCCGGAGCACGATGAATCGGCGAGAGGCGAGCAACGGATGCGGCTCCGTCCCGTTCCGGGACGATTGTCGAAGCTCCATGCGGAAGCGGCGCGGCGCGGCTTCGCCACGCTCGCGATGACGTTGCTCTCTCGCGTCACGCCTACCGATTCTGCGGGCGGCTTCCCGCCGGATCTCTGGTATCCCGTACCATACATGGATGAAATAGGAACCGGCGCCTCTTGGGCCGGCTTGTCGCCATACCTCATTCTCGCCATCGCACGGGAGGAGAGCCGGTTCGATCCGGATGTGGTCTCGCGGGCCGGGGCGATCGGAATCATGCAGCTGATGCCTGCCACCGCGTCGTGGCACTCCGGCATGCGTGACAGCGTCCGGTTGAGCGAAGACGACCTGCGGGATCCCGCGAAGAACATCCTGGCGGGGGCGGAGTATTTTCGCTACGTGCTCGACCGGTGCGACGGATCGGTGATCGCGGCGCTCGCCTCGTACAACGGCGGGCACGGCAGAATGGCCCGGTGGCGCGAGAATTTCCGGCCCGCGGACAATCCGCTCGTAGCGCTCGAACTCATCGGGCCCCGCGAGACGCGTCAATACGTGAAGAAGGTTCTCGACTCATATGCGGCATACGCCGCCATTGCGCGGAAGGAGGGGCGAGGCGAATGAGGCTTCGTATTCTCCTGCTCATCCTCGGCGCGGTCATCGTCTTCGCGTCGCTTTCGATCGGGGCCGACCGGGGAGGAACGACGATCGTGACGCCTCCCTGGTCGCACTGTCTCGGGCTCCACAAGGTGACCCAGTTCCATCTCGACGTCTATTCCGGGTATCGCGAAAAGTTCAACGACCCCGAGGGCCTTTTCTGCATGAAGCTCGCGAGCAAGGATAAGCCGGACACGCGGCGCGACGACGACGAGCTCACGGTATACGGCGTCAACAGCGGCGACGGAGAGATCATCTACAACAAGAGCCTCGTCTCGATCGGCATCGCCGGGGGGGCGGGAGAGGGTCCGATGCGGTTCGGGAATCCCCGTGCCGTGTCGGGAGACAAGGAAGGGAATCTCTACGTCGCCGACACGGACAACGACCGGGTCGCCCATCTCCGGTACGAGGCGGACGAGCTCGTGTGGATCAAGGATATCAGATCTCCCTCCCCGCGGCCCTTGCGGCGGCCTTCGGGCGTCTGCTGGAGCGGAGAGAAGCTCTACGTCGCCGATACGGAAAACGATCGCGTCGTCGTGTTCGGTCCGGACGGATCGCTCGTGGAATCGTTCGGCGCGGAGCTGCAGGGGGTTTCGCTGTTCCGGCCGTACGCGATAGCGGCGGTCACGGCGGGGGACGAATACCTCTATTACGGCGATCGTTTCATCGTGATCACCGACAGCCTCGGGATGCGGCTCTGGAAGCTGTCCGCCGACGGAAAAGCGCTCGCCGTCGTGCGCCGGAGCGAGATCGCGGGCGCGGGATCCTTCAATCACGTCGCCATCGATTATTACGGCAACGTGTACGTCACCGATACCGATGCGTGCCTGATCCACAAATTCGACCGCCACCTTACGTATATCGTCGCGATAGGGGACCGGGGATCGGGGAGCGGGCCCCGGTTCGACGAACCTCGCGGAATATCGATATACCGCCGGTTCGGACAGATCTTCGTCTCCGAGCGATCGGGCGCCCAGTATTTCTGGATCGGCACCGACATTCTCCGCTACTCCGCCGAGAATCTCGTATTCGATCCCTCGCGCAGGCGATGCAGGGTCGACGTCTCGTTCCAGCTCACCGAATGCTCGTCGATATCTCTCGCGCTGGAGGACGGCGACGGGAAGATCCGCTTTACGATTATTCCCTCGTATATGCTCCCGCCGGGGAAATTCGCGAAGCGGATCGAGGTCGATTGCCCCTTCGCAGAGGCTCTTGCAAAATGCGAATTGAAGCTCGTGATTACCGCCGCGCCGACCTACTCGGCCCGGGAGTATCTCACCGTCGAAAGGGAGAGCCGCACCCTCGTTCCCCGCGTTTCAGACCTGCGCCCCTCCGGCTCCTCGTGAACGGCCCCGTTGGCTCGCTTATTGCTCATTGAATCATACGGTTATTCCAGAAGCAGCATACACGTGCATTGTGCAAGGCAGGTCAACAGAGATGTTCTCCGAACGATTCTTCCGATTCGTGCCGCGAAGCGCCTTGAAGAAGGCGCTCACTCACTTCAACAAAGGGGACTACAGGAAAGCGTGCCGGGAATTCGAATCGTATCTGTCGCGCATCGCCATCGAGGGGAAGAGCCAGGATCAGGAAATGATCCGTATGTACATGGTCGAGTCCTACGTCGAGCTCGCGAAGCTCGCCGAGCGGGAGGGCAGGCACGCGGAGGCTGTGCTCGCGCTCGAAAAAGCGGTCGAGCTCCAGCCCCGCTACGCGGACGTCCATTCGAACCTCGGCAGGCTTTACGCGGGTCTGGGACGCGTCGGGGAATCGCGCGAATGCTACGCGCGCGCGCTCGCCATCAATCCGGCGTATCTGAGAGCCCGTGTCATGCTCGCGAAAAGCTATAGCGACGCGGGCGACAACGGACGCGCCGTCGAGGAGCTCGTGAAGAGCCTTCCGACCGCTCCGTCTTTCTTCGCCGACCAGGTCAGCGATCTCGCGCATATCATACGGAACGACGCTTCGGCCGAGGAGCGCGACGAGCTGTTTCGCCGGCTGCTCGAAGAGAAGCCCACGTCGGCTCAGGTGAGCAAGCAAATCGCCCTCGAATCGATCCAGAATTGATGATGCCGGGCAGCATACTGGCAACCAACGTCTGAACCACATTGCTTGGCAAACCGAGTTTTTTAGTAAGATTTGACGTAACAGAATTGGTGATATTTTGCATAATCGGGCTGTTGGCTGCATTGGGGTCATTAAACATGTTTTTCAGTTCATCAAGCCCGCCGCTAAACCTTCTTTTTTCAAAGCTGTAACAATTCCATCAGAAGTTGCTTTGATGGCTGCGTCATTTTTTTCATTCGGAACTTCAGGATTATTGACAATGGCATCCTGTGCGTATTCCTGAACAAGTTTTAATAAATTTTCGAACATAATAATAGATGATAGTGTTAATATTTTTTTATTGAATCTTTAATTTTTCAGCTGTAAAAAAATGTTAGTTATTTTTCATCACAAATGTAAAATTAATTTTACAGGAAATGAAAGTATTTTCTGTTATTTGTTAATAATAAGTTGAATAACAATTATTTTTGTACACATTTATACTTCAACTACAAATTTCAAAATTTTTAAGAAATTCCAAGCTGTAAACAAAGTTGCTCCCGCCTTCCCGCTTCAAGCCTCCGGGCTTGAAGAAAAAAATCTTTTGAAACTTCAAAAATCAAGCCTCTGGCTTGGGAATCTATTAAAAAAGATAATTGAAATAAATCTTAATTGATTAAACATAAAGCCCGGAGGCTTTATTGAAAAATAAATACAGAAATGAAAAAATCTTCAAGCCCGGAGGCTTGAAGCGGGGGTGTTTTACGTTCTTATTGAAATTAGCTTCTCTTTTCTTGAAAATCCTATCGTTTGTAAAGTGCATCAGGAATTTAGGGCAAATATATCATGCTTAACTTATATTTGCCTAAATATCAATTCTATGAATAAAACAGCGTCGTTAAAAGGTGAGTTGTATTTTGTCACCATGTCTGTTGCCGGGTGGATTAATGTGTTTACAAGGCAGGAATATTGTGATTTCCTGATTAATAACCTTGACTTTTGCCAGAAAAACAAAGGTCTTCAGATTTATGAATATGTCATCATGTCAAATCATATCCATTTAATATGCCTGAATAAAAATGATTTTTTAAGTAATGTAATCAGGGATTTTAAATCCTATACTTCAAAGGAGATTTTTAAAATGATTGCTTCCAATCCTGCTGAAAGCAGGAAAGGTTGGCTTATTCCCTTACTGATTGGGTTTGGCCAGTCTAATCCGCTGAATAAAAATCACCAGTTCTGGCAAAATTATAACAGTCCGACTCTGTTGGATAGTAATGAAATCATTGACCAGAAAACTGAATATATCCATATGAATCCTGTAAAGGCAGGATTTGTCAATGAACCACATCATTATTTATATAGTAGCGCAAATGAAAACAGCCCTTTGCATACCTTTGAACTGTGATTTGTTGTATTTCAGTCAGAAAATATTTCTTTCCCCCGCTTCAAGCCTCCGGGCTTGAAGAAAAAATTCTTTTGAAACTTCAAATACCAAGCCTCTGGCTTGGTAATCTATTAAAAAAATATATGAAATAAATTTTAATTGATTAAACATAAAGCCCGGAGGCTTTATGCGAAAATAAATACAGAAACCAGTAATCTTCAAGCCCGGAGGCTTGAAGCGGGGAGAAGCTTTTCATTATTTGCCATGATACAATTTTTACCCATAAAAACGAACTGAGGGAATGCGCGAAGGGCACAAAATTATATCTGTACGTTTAGATTATTCTGTATGCCTCGGGTTTCATACATAAAACGTAAGTTTGTTTAAAAATTAACTTCTCTGCTCTATGGGTTATAACCCCTTTCGGTGCCGACCTTTTATCCAGGATAGTTTTTCTGCTTGTTTTTTTTCTGGCCGTTGATACCATCGTTTTTTTTGGAATCCGTTCATTATTGAATAAATACAGAAACAGTACCTTAAAAAAGTTTGCTTATTTAACCCACTGGTGGTCTCTGATCCTGCTCATTGGATTATTCCTGGTTTTCTTCACAGCTAAAAGCATTCCATGCAAGGATTTTTATTCCATCAGGATTTATTATGTGCTTTTTGCGTTTTTCCTGGTTTCCTATCTTCCGAAAATTGTTTTTTCCGGTTTCATTTTTTTGCACTTTCTTTTAACCGGATTTTCCAGGTTATTTCCATGGAAAAAAAATGGAAAGCTTTCAGTTTCCTGAAATCGGAGGGAAGAGGGTCGTGAAAGCCGGGGCGTTTTTATCCTTGCTGGCCTTCGCGGTCATCGTTCACGGGATGCTGATCTACCGTTTCGACTTCAAGGTGATCAGGCAGGAAGTGTACCTGGAAAATTTGCCGGCTTCATTTGAGAATTTTACCGTTGCCCAGATTTCCGATTTACACCTGGCACATGGCCAGAACCAGGCCTGTTGAAAAACTGGCTAGGGAAATAAATGAGCTGCATCCCGATATGCTTGTTTTTACTGGTGATATGGTAAACCTCATCTCTGAAGAGCTATTCCTGTTTATCCCGGCATTCCAAAACTTATCTGGCCATTCCGAAATTCTCCGTATTTGGCAACCACGATTTTGCCGATTATGCCTGGTGCATGAGCGACAGTTTTAAAATCACTGACAGGGCAAAACTGGCTTATATTGAACATCAGATGGGCTTCCAGGTATTATTGAATGAATCGGTGATCATAAAAAGAAAAAAGGACTCTGTGGCATTGATAGGTATTGAGAACTGGGGGAGCGCCACCTTATAAAAAATATGGCGACCTAAAATCAGCGATGGAAAATGTGAAAGATGTGAAAACAAAGATTTTACTCTCTCATGATCCCGTGCACTGGACCATGGAAGTAGTTCCTTTTTACGATATTGACCTTACACTTTCAGGGCATACCCATGCCATGCAGATGGGTGTTAAAATCGGGCGTTTCAAATGGAGCCCCATACAATATAAGTACCCGAACTGGAACGGCCTTTACAAATCAGGAAAGAAACAACAGTATGTCAACCGCGGGGTGGGTTATATTGGTTTCCCCGGCAGGATCGGCCTCCGTCCTGAAATAACCCTCATTGTGTTGAAAAAGCGCTGATGATGTGTTTATCGGCTAGAACAATCAATATTTTTTTTCAACTAATTAAATAACTTCTATTTATGAAAAAAATGAGAATAGTAAAAGCACTGTTACCTGGCAATCAGATTAAACTTTTGATTACAACAGTGCTATTAATTGTTTTTGTGAATGTTAAAGCGCAAAAATTTGGTATTACCGATGGCACAGGATTTACTCCCAATTACCTCACCCAGATACATCTGAACAATGCTGCGGGAACTTTTCTGCAATTTACCAATACCACATCAACCAATTCCCCTTCTTACGGGCTTATTTTCAATTCCACCAACACCAATTCACTGTTTAACATCCAGATCAGCAACCTCGACAGCGGTTACCTTTGTTTTTCCACCAACAACAACGAGCGTTTAAGAATTACGGAAACCGGGAATATTGGAATAGGTGTTACTGATCCACAAAATAAATTGCATATTTATTCAACTTCTGACCCATTGCGTTTGGAAGGATTGCAAAACAATTCAACTGATAAAATTTTTTTGGTCACAACACCTGCCGGTGTTATTCAAAAAAGTACATTTCTTAATACAGACTGGTCATTAACAGGAAACTCCGGTACCAATTCAGCTTCAAATTTTTTGGGTACTACCGATAACCATAGTTTAACTTTTCGAACAAACAACAGCCGGAGAATGATCATTGATTCTTTAGGAAATATCGGTATCGGTATTACCAACCCATCTGCCAATTTTCATGTTACCGGAACCACGGCCATTTTTGGTTCAGGAGAAGGGGGAATCCCTGCTGCATTTACCATCAGGGTTAGCAGCAGGAGATACCAACACAGCCGGGGCAGATTTTATCATTGAAGCTTCAAAAGGATTAGGAAATGCCAATTCCGGGAACATTGTATTCAAAACAGCCACCACGGGTTTTACTCCCCCTGTTTTTGATGCTGCCAGCTCAGCAAATACCCCCAATAGCCCAACATCAGTATTTACTTTTTCCCATACTGTCGGTACGGGAAATAACAGGTTATTAATTGTAGGAATCAGCATCTGTTGTAGCGGCACAATAGCTGATTCCGTAAGGTATGCCGGAATTTCACTATCCAAAATAGATGGAATAATCAGTGGTACTACCGAAGCAGAGATGTGGTATTTACTCAATCCTCCGTCCGGAATGGCCAATGTGGTAGTATATTTACCGGGTGGAAATGTCGTAGCCGGAGCTTCTTCCTGGTTCAATGTCAAACAGTCAAATCCATTTGGCTCACCTGTAACGGTGGCGGGATTTGGAAGCCCTGCAACTCTGACTATTCCCAGCCGTCCAGATGAAGTGGTTGTTGACGTGGTGGGTTCACGCGAAAACGGGCATACCGCAACCTCCGGACAAACGCAGATTTGGAATTTGCTTTCAGGAGCCTTTTTGGTGTTACGGGCAGTGCAAGTGATAAACCAGGAAGTTCAAATGTTACCATGACCTGGGCTCAGGCACCCTGGACCGATGACTGGCAGATGGTTGCAATATCTCTAAAGCCTGACTCCTCCACACCAGGAGCAAATATATCTTCGGAAAGAATGGTCATCAATCCCTTTGGAAAAGTTGGAATAGGTGTTACAAACCCGACCAACTTCCTGCATATTAATGGACTAAATCCTTTGCGGCTGGAGGGTCTTGCAACAAGTACAGAAAACAACATTCTGGTTTCCGATGTAAATGGAGTGATATCCAAAAGAGATGCAACGGGTTTATCATGGGGGCTTTCAGGAAACCCCGGAACAAATCACTCATCAAATTTTCTTGGAACAACCGATTTTGCCAAATTGAAGTTTAAAGTAAATAATGAAATGGCTGGTCTTATCAGTCCGGACGATGGCTTTAATAATCTTACTCTCGGCTACCATGCATTTCCAAATGCACAATACGATTCAGTAGGGGGTGAACAGGTTGGCCCTACAATATTGCTATTGGTTACCGGTCATTGCATGGTGATGTCCAGGGGAGTAACAACATCGCACTC